>DKFM01000014.1 GCA_002452815.1 Rhodobacteraceae bacterium UBA6796 | reverse complement strand
CCCGAACCCCCGCCGCAAACGCCTTCCCGTCGATCCGTGTGGCTGTCATGCCTGGTCCCCTTTGCCCAAAATCCGTTCTTCCTGCGCGATGAAATGTTCGATCATCTCGCGCCACAGCCGTTCGGCCAGATCGGGGTCCATCCCCGCATCGCTGGCCTTGGTGCGCACTTTGGCCACCACATCTTCGACCCGCGCCGGTATCCGCGCGGGCAGGTTTTCAGCAGGCTTCAACTGCGCCGCACGATCCACCAGCCGCGTGCGCCGCGCCAGAAGCGCCACGATCTGACCATCGAGCGCGTCGATCTCGACCCGCAGCTCTGCCATCGACCCAATCTGATCGGGTTCCATCCAGCGGCCTCCAAAGGTTTCGGTGCTCCGATCCTATCGCAGTTTCCATGCCCCGGCTCAACCCCGGGGCCGCTCAGAACAGCCCCGCAACCTCGCCCGCAGCATTCAGCCCGATGCTTTGCGCCGCAGGCACCCGGGGCAGGCCCGGCATCGTCATGATTTCGCCGCAGATCACCACGATGAACCCGGCCCCCGCGCTCAGCCGGACCTCGCGGATCGGCACCGCATGGCCGCTGGGGGCACCGCGCAACAGCGGATCGGTCGAGAACGAATATTGCGTCTTGGCCATGCAGATCGGCAGCGCGCCATAGCCCGCCGCCTCCCATGTCCGCAGCTGATCGCGGATGGATTTGTCGGCGATCACCTCGCCCGCGTGATAGATCCGCCGCGCGATCGTGTCGATCTTGTCCCACAGGCTCATTTCGTCGGGATAGAGCGGAGCAAAGGCACTCGGCCCCGATGTCATCGCCATCACCTTGTGCGCCAGATCCTCGGCGCCAGCGCCGCCTTCGGCCCAGTGACGGCAGGTAATCGCCTCGGCGCCCTGCCCCGCGGCATAGGCCTGCACCTCGGCGATCTCGGCGTCAGTATCGGTGGTGAAGCGGTTGATCGCCACCACCACCGGCACGCCAAAGCCCTTGGTATTGGCGATGTGACGGCCCAGATTGGCGCAGCCCTTATGCACCGCAGCCACGTTTTCCGCCGCCAGATCCGCCTTGGCCACGCCGCCGTTCATCTTCAGCGCGCGCACCGTCGCCACGATCACCGCCGCCGCCGGTTTCAGCCCGGCCTTGCGGCATTTGATGTCAAAGAACTTCTCGGCCCCCAGATCGGCGCCGAAGCCCGCCTCGGTCACCACATAATCCGCCAGCCGCAGCGCGGTCTGCGTGGCGATCACCGAGTTGCAGCCATGCGCGATATTGGCAAAGGGGCCGCCATGCACGAAAGCGGGCGTATGTTCCAGCGTCTGCACCAGATTGGGCTGCATCGCCTCGCGCAGCAGCACGACCATCGCCCCATCGGCGCCCAGATCGGCACAGGTGATCGGCGTGCGTTCGCGGGTATAGGCCACGACGATCCGCCCCAACCGCGCCTGCAGATCGTCCAGATCGCGCGCCAGACACAGGATCGCCATCACCTCGGAGGCCACCGTGATGTCAAAGCCGGTCTGCCGCGGAAAACCGTTGGCCACGCCCCCCAGCCCCACCACCATTTCGCGCAGCGCCCGGTCGTTCATGTCCATCACCCGGCGCCAGGTGATCCGCCGCTCGTCTATCCCCAGGCTGTTGCCCCAGTAGATGTGATTGTCGATCATCGCGGCCAGCAGGTTGTGCGCCGCCGTCACCGCGTGAAAATCGCCGGTGAAATGCAGGTTCATCGATTCCATCGGAACCACCTGCGCAAAACCGCCACCTGCCGCGCCGCCTTTCATGCCGAAATTCGGGCCAAGGCTCGCCTCGCGAATGCAGATCGCCGCGCGTGCGCCCAGCCGTTGCAGCGCATCGCCCAGCCCCACGGTCGTGGTGGTCTTGCCTTCGCCCGCCGGCGTGGGGTTGATGGCGGTGACCAGGATCAGCTTGCCTTCGGGCCGCCCCGCCAGACCGGCGATGAAGCCCGCGTCGATCTTGGCCTTGTCGCGGCCATAGGGGATCAGCGCCTCTTCGGGGATGCCCAGCTTCGCGCCGATTTCGGGCATCGGGCGCTTCGCCGCGGCACGGGCGATCTCGATATCGGTTTGCATCGGCTCCTCCTCCGGTCGAAGGCAGCCTAGCGTGCGCATCGTCCGGCGAAAGCCCAGAAACGACGCAGAACCGGATAAAATCGGCGCGAAATCAGGCGCCGCGTGCCGCGTCCAGATGCGTCCAGCCGCGTTGATCGGGCACATGCAGCCGCAGCCGCTGCCCGGGCAACAGCATGCCGGGACGTTCGACCCAGGCGACGACACCGCGCCGCCCCTGTGCGGCAGGCTTGTAGGCGGCCCCATGCCCGGGATGGAAATGCTCGATCACCTTGCCGGGCAGAACGCAGGCGCGGTTTTCCATGTCGATGACCAGTGTCACGCCATCGGGCCCCTGCAGCCGCGAGGATGGCGGCAGATGCGTCAGATCCGGCAGGCCACGCAGCACCACGCTGGCGCCGACCCAGCGCGGATCAAGCGCGGGCAGACCCATCGCCGCGGCGGTTTTGGCCAGCTCTTCCTCGGACAGGATGGTCAACTGCCTAGTGTTGGCGATCACCGTGCCGCGCGGGTGCTGCGCCAGAACCCGCGAGCAGCTTTCGCGCGTCAACCCGCCATGCACCTCGCCCATCGGGCCTTCGAAGGTCAAGTGCAGGCTGTCCACGGCATGCGAGGCCAGCCCCGCCCCCGCGCCAACCGCGCCCAGAAAGGTGATTTCTCCGTAAAAATCGGTGGGTTTCAGAGCGGGCATCAGGGCACCGTGACAGTGAAGAAGACACGACGGAAGGGGAACAGGACAGAGCCGTCAGCCTCGGGCGGATAGGCCGCGGCCAGCGCGATTTCGTAGCGCGCGATGAAGGCTGCCTGTTCCGCGGCGCTCAGCTTTTCGACGAAGGGGCGCAGCGCCGTGGATTCGGTGAAGCGGCGCACCGGGTGCGCCCCGTCCACCGGGTCCAGCCGCTGAATGTAATCGGCGGACCAGGCATTCACCCGCCCAAGCGGCGCCAGCATCCGCGCATACTCGGCCGCGCCGGCGACGGGCGGCTCCCATCCGGCGAAATCGAAACGGTCAGGGAACATTTCCTGCGCAAACTCCCGCAGGAAGCGATGCGACGGCGCCCCGTATTGCCGGGGCATCTGCACCGCCAGCGTGCCCCCCGGCGCCAGCCACCCCGCCAGGCGCGGCAACAGCGTGGCATGATCCCCCACCCAATGCAGCACAGCATTGGAAAAGATCAATGCCGGGGGCTTTTTCGGCTGCCATTCTGTCAGATCAGCCAGATCGCAGCGCCGGTACGCCCCGGTCGCCGCCGCCTCTGCCAACATCGCGGGCGAGTTATCGACGCCGATCAACTTGCGATCGGGCCAGCGCATCGACAATGCAGGCCCGACTGCACCGTTACCACACCCCAGGTCGATGATCTGCCCCTTGGGCAGATCGCCCACCTGCGCAAGCAGATCCAGGGCCGGGCGCAGCCTGAGGCTGCGGAACCGGGCATAAGCCGCCGGATTCCAATCGGCCGATTTGCCCGGGTTCCCCGTTTTCGCCATGGCTCAGGCCGAAGGTTCGGGCGCGGTATCGCCGCCTTTGGCCGGTTTCGTCTTGGGGATCGCGGTCACGGCCGGCAGGCTGCCCGACGGTGTGTCGTCGGCATCATCGCCGCCCAGCGGCTCGCCCGCCATGACCTTGCGGATCTCGTCCCCGGTCAGGGTTTCGTATTCCAGCAGGCCCTGCGCCAGACGTTCCCATTCGTCCTGATGGTCCGACAGGATGCGACGTGCCTCCTGATAGCCGGTCTCGATCAGGTTGCGAACCTCGTCCTCGATCAGTTCCTTGGTCTTGGTCGAGACCGAGAAGCCGCCGGTATTGCCCTGATAGCCCTCGTGCGCCTCGGAATAGTCGATATTGCCGACCTTGTCCGACATGCCCCAGCGCATCACCATCGCCCGCGCAATCGCACTGGCCTGCATGATGTCGCCCGCCGGCCCGTTCGAGACGTGCTCTTCGCCCCATTTCAGGATCTCGGCCGCCTTGCCCGCCATGGTCATGGTGATCTTCTGCTTGGCCTCGTCCTTGTGGTAGTTCAGCTTGTCCATTTCGGGCAGGCTGACCACCATCCCAAGCGCCTGGCCGCGCGGAATGATCGTGGCCTTGTAGACCGGGTCGCATTTCGGAAGCTTCAGCCCGACGAGCGCGTGACCCGCTTCGTGATAGGCGGTCATTTCCTTCTGCTCGGGCGTCAGCACCATCGAACGGCGCTCGACCCCCAGCATCACCTTATCCTTGGCCTGTTCGAAATCTTCCATCGTCACGAACCGGCGCCCGACGCGCGCGGCCATCAGCGCGGCCTCGTTCACAAGGTTGGCCAGATCGGCGCCCGAGAAGCCCGGCGTGCCGCGGGCAATCACCCGCAGGTCCACGTCCGGCCCGGTCGGCACCTTGCGCGCATGCACGGTCAGGATTTTCTCGCGGCCCTTGATATCGGGGTTCGGCACATGGATCTGACGGTCGAAGCGACCGGGGCGCAGCAGCGCGGGGTCCAGCACGTCCTTGCGGTTGGTCGCGGCGACGATGATGATACCTTCGTTCGCCTCGAACCCGTCCATCTCGACCAGCAACTGGTTCAGCGTCTGCTCGCGTTCGTCATTGCCGCCGCCGATGCCGACACCGCGGGCACGGCCCACCGCGTCGATCTCGTCGATGAAGACGATGCAGGGCGCGTTTTTCTTGGCCTGTTCGAACATGTCGCGCACGCGGCTGGCGCCGACGCCCACGAACATTTCCACGAAATCCGAACCGGAAATGGTGAAGAAGGGCACGCCCGCCTCGCCCGCGATCGCACGCGCCAGCAGGGTCTTACCCGTGCCGGGCGGGCCCACGAGCAGCGCGCCTTTCGGGATCTTGCCCCCCAGACGGCTGAACTTCTGCGGGTTGCGCAGGAATTCGACGATCTCTTCCAGCTCTTCCTTGGCCTCGTCGATGCCCGCGACATCATCAAACGTCACGCGGCCATGCTTTTCGGTCAGCAGCTTCGCCTTGGATTTGCCAAAGCCCATCGCCCCGCCTTTGCCGCCGCCCTGCATCCGGTTCATGAAGAACACCCAGATGCCGATCAGCACCAGGAACGGCAGCCACACCCCCAACAGCGACATGAAGCCCGACTGTTCCTGTTTGGTCACCTTGACCTGGATGCCCTTGGCGATCAGCTTTTCGGCGATCTCGTCAGAGGCGGGTTTGACCGTGGCGAAGGTCGAGCCGTCAGCGATCTGATAGCGCACGTCTTCGCCATCCAGCTGCACGCTTTTGACATCGCCTTTCTCGACCTGCGCCATGAAGTCGGAATAGGCGACCTGCGACGAGCTCATCGCGGATTGCCCATCCCCAAACAGGTTGAACAAAGCCAGGATCAGCAGGAACAGCACAGCCCAAAAGGCGAGATTGCGCGCATTGCCCAAGGGGGACCTCCAAAATTATGCGGGTCTCGGGCGGACCCGAAACCTTTGCAGGAGAAAATAGGGATTACTGAGGCAGGTTCAACGTCTGAATAGCATTGAAAGAAAACTGCCGCAGGCAATCTGCGCTTTCCAGCCGTTTTCTTGCCCCGCCAGAGGCGCCGCAATCAGCGTTTCGCCCTGCCAGACCGCCGGCGCGGCCAGCAGCGAGGCGCGCGGCAAGCCCGTTTCGCGCCAGTTCGGGCATTGTCGCAGCCCCTCGGCCCCCAGCGCCGCGATTTGCACATCCGGCATGGCAGGCCCAACAAGCCGCCAGCGGTCCCACACCTGATCCGCAGCGACCCGCAGCCCGGCCACGGCCCCGGCCTCGCGGGCAATGCGAATTTCGGTATCGCGCAGGGTGATCTTGCAGCCATGCAGGGTGGCCGCACGCGGTGCCGCGAGCCAGGCCCCCAGCTTGGCCGCGCGCGGCGGATAGTCGGCCCCCGACACCCAAAGTAACGCCGCATTCATCAGCCGCCGCTGCAATTCAGGCTCCAGCGTCGCAAACCCCAGTGGATCAATCACCACATCGCCCAAAGGGGTTTGCACATGCACCCGGGCCCACTGCGCCAGAACCGCACGCAGGGCACGCTCGGCCTCGGCCAGATGACCCACCGTGGCGGCAATCGTGGCCGCGTTCAGCCCCAGCGGCGCCAGCAACGCCAAGGCCTTGCGCGCCTTGACACGATCAAAGCGGTCGTTGTCATTCGACGGATCGTCCAGCCAGGCCACATTCCGCTCGGTCAGCCAATCGCGCAACGCGGCGCGGGACGTGCGCAGAAACGGGCGATGCCAGGTCACCCCCTCGGCCTCGAAGCGGGCACGCATCCCCGACAACCCTTCAAGCCCGGCTTCCCGCGCCAGACGCATCAGGAAGGTCTCGGCCTGATCGTCGGAGGTGTGCCCCAGCGCGACATGCGCCAGCCCCTGCCCCCGCGCCCATGCGCCGATCAGTCGCAGGCGCGCGCGCCGCGCCTGATCCATCAGATTGCCGGCGGTGTCAGCCCGCTTCCAGCGCAGGGTGCTGTGCGGCACTCCGATCCGGGCACAATACCCGGCGACGAACGCGGCCTCTGCGGCCGCCTCGGGGCGCAGGCCGTGATCGACCGTCACCGCCGCGACATCGTAGCGCGCGGCAAGCGCCGTCAGCAGCGCCATGGAATCGCCCCCGCCCGAAACGGCAACCCCGACACGCCGGGGCGCATCGGGGTCAAAAGCCGTCTCGGCCAGGTGTTCCGGCGCAGGCGTCACTGGCAGCCCAGGCCCTGCATCGCGGTTTGCGCCTGTGTCGCCGCAGGCGCACCGGGGAAGCGGTTGGGCACCTCGGCCAGCGTGGCGCAGGCCTCGACCGTCTGGCCAAGCGCGCCCAGCGACTTGCCAAGCCCCAGCAGGTTGTCTGCGGCACGCGCGCCAGTGGGTTCGGCCGAAAACGCCGCCAGCCAGGCACGCGCGGCACCGGGCACATCCCCCGCGCTTTGCAACGCCTCGCCGCGCAGATACATCGCCTCGCCGGTCAGCGGACCGCCCGGATAGGTTTCGGCAAAGGTCGCAAAGAGGTCAGCGGCGCCGCGAAAGTCACCCTGACCGAGCACCTCCTTGGCCCGGTCGAAATCGCTTTGCTCGTTCATGGCAAGCGATGCCCCCGCAGGAGCGGGGGTCGCGTTGGGCGCAGGCGCCGTGACCGGATTGGCCGCGACCGCCGCCCCGCCCAAAGGCGAGGTCTGACCGATCGTCGAGATATCGCAGCCGGGCGTCACCTCGCACAGCCGGAATTCCAGATCGCCCACCCGGTTGGTGCCATCGGCCACCACCTGATTGACGCGGTTTTCCAATGCCTCGGTGCGCGAGGTCAGCTGGCTCAGCGCCGCCTCCATCGCGTCCATCCGCTCCAGCGCCGAAGCCCCGCCTGCCGCCTGAATGCCCTTGGCACCCGAGGCCACCAGCTCTTGCCGCAGGCTTTGCAACTGGGCGCTCAGATCGCCCAGTTCGGCCCGGATATCGGCCAGCGTCTGCGCGTCCTGCCCGAAGGCAGGCGCGGCAAAGGCCAGCGCGAGGCTCAGCACCAGCGCCCGTTTCATGCTCAGCTACCCGCGCCGAGCGAGATCACCGTCACGGCGCGACGGTTCTGGGCATAGCAATCCTCGGTCGAGCAGACCGCCAGCGGGCGTTCCTTGCCGTAGGACACGGTGCGCAGACGGTTGCCTGCAACCCCTTGCGAGATCAGGTATTCCTGCACCGAATTGGCACGACGCGCGCCCAGGGCAAGGTTGTATTCACGGGTGCCCTGTTCGTCGGCGTGGCCTTCGACGATCGCCGAATATTGCGGATGGCTGGCCAGCCACTGCGCCTGACCCGACAGGGTGGTGCGGGCTTCGGGGCTCAGCGTCGATTGATCGACCGCGAACAGCACCTTGTCACCGACCGTAGCCGAGAAATACGCGGGCGAGTTCGGGTCGCTGATCGAGCCTTGCGAGATCCCGCCGTCGCCATAGGCGCCGCCCGGGTCCACCACGCCGCTACCGGCGCCGTATTTGTCGGGGTTGTTACAGGCCGCGAGGCCCAGAACTGCCAGCAGGATCATTGCCTTGGGTGCGAAAGTCATGTGTTACCGCCTTTTGTTGGCCATTTGGCCCAGTTTATCAGCTTCGTTAGAGCTTGTGAATCGTCTCAGGGCAGAAGCGGCGACCAGGCCGGATCGGAGGCCGCGCCCCCCGTCGTGACCGCCTTCAGGTTGCGCCCGGAAATATCGACCGAATACAATTGCGCACTGCCGCCCGCACCGGAGCTTTCGCGGGTGAACATGATCACCCGGCCATTGGGCGACCAGGTCGGGCCTTCGTCCAGGAAGGACGCGGTCAGCAGGCGCTCTTCGGACCCGTCGGTGCGCATCACGCCGATGTGGAAGCGCCCGGCGTGCTGTTTGGTGAAGGCGATCAGATCGCCGCGCGGCGACCAGACCGGCGTGCCATAGCGGCCCTCGCCAAAGGAAATCCGGGTCGGCTCGCCGCCGCCTGCCGGCATGATATACAGCTGCTGCGTGCCCGATCGGTCGCTTTCGAACACGATGCGCGATCCGTCCGGGCTATAGCTCGGCGCGGTTTCGATCGCCGGGCTGTTGGTCAGCCGCGTCGCTCCGCCGCCGTTCACGCCCATCTTCCACAGGTCGGTGTTGCCGCCCTGTTCCAGCGAATAGACGATGCTGCCGCCATCGGGCGAGAAGCGCGGCGCAAAGGTCATCGTGCCGGGGGTTTCGGGCAGCAGCTGCGCGCTGACATTGCCGACGTTGAGCATCTTGATCCGCGGGAAGCCGGTTTCAAACGTGGTGTAAAGCACCCGGTCACCCGTGGGCGAGAACCGCGGCGCCAACACGATCGTGCTGCTGTCGGTCAGATATTGCACATTCGCGCCGTCGTAATCCATCACCGCCAGACGCTTCAGCCGCGCGTTCTTCGGCCCGGTTTCCGACACGAACACCACGCGGCTGTCGAAATAGCCGCTTTCGCCGGTGATCCGGCTATAGATCACATCGGCCACCTTGTGCGCCAGGCGCCGCCAGCTACCGCTGGACGCGGCCAGTTGCTGCCCTTCGCCCAGTTGCTGACCGGAATAGACGTCGAACAGGCGGAATTTCACCACCACCTTGCCGCCCGCCATCGACACGCCGCCGACGATCAGCGCCTGCGCGTTGATCGCCTGCCAGTCCGGGTAGCTGACCGGCGTTTCGAAGGCTGAGAACCGCTGGATATGCGCCGATTGCGGGATTTCGCGGAACAGGCCGGTGCCGGTCAGGTCGCTGGCGATCACCTGGGTGATATCGGCGGCCATCTGTCCGGCATCGCCGGTTTCCGCCACGAAACCGGGCAGCGCGAAGGGCAAGGGTTCGATCACGCCATCGGTGATTTCGATGCGCAGCGGCCCCTGCTGGGCCAGGGCCACGCCGGGGCCGATCATCAATGCCGCCAATGCGGCCAGTGCAATACGCAACATTCCTGAATTCCCTCGACTGGGCTTTGTGTTCTTGTAACGCGTTTCTGCATCGCGGCGCATCACAAGCGCCGGAGGACCCGCGAAAATCTGCCGACCTGTGCTGTGCGCGCTCATTTCATCCGCATCTTTTCGGGGTTGAAGACGATTTCGATCTGGCGCCAGTGGTCGTATTTCTCGGGCGGCAGCGGGAAGCCATCGGAGCCGCAGCGCACGATCGCGCGGCGCCCGGCCTCGTAGGCCTGTTTCGCCGCCGCGTCCGAGCCGCCCTCGTAGCCGACCATGCGGATCGAGGTGATGTCGGGCTTGCCGTCGGGCTTCATGTCGACCGCCACCGTCACGCTGGTGCGCAGCGCTTCGGAGCTGAGCGCGCCGACATTCCAGCACGCCTTAACATCGACGATCAGCGCCTCTTTCTCGCCCGAGGTGACCGGCGGACCAGACGCCGCGCGCCCGGTGCCGCCCGTGCCCTCTGTCTCGCCCGCCAGCGCCTCGGCCAGCGCGTCGTTCACCGCATCCGCCGCAGGTTTCGCCGCCGCCGGTTTCGCGGGGGTCTTGGCCGCCGCCGGTTTTTCCGCTGCGGCTGTTTCCGTCGGCGCGGGCGCGGGCTTGGCCGGTTTCGTGCGCGGACGCGGCGTCGACAACGGCGCCGAGGTCTTGGCGACCTCTTCGGTCTCGGTGGCCTCGGTCACGATTTCGGTCGTGGCTTCGGGCGGCGCGGCCTCTTGCTTGGGCTGTTCGACCACTTCTTCGGGTTCCGCGGCCTCTTCGGGGCGCGTCTCGGCCTCGGCCATGTCCGACACCCTGGCATCCGGCGCGGGCGCCTCGGCGGCCTTGGGCGCGACGCGCGGCGCGGGTTTCGGGCGCGGGCGCGGCGAGAAATCGGGCGAAAGCGTGTCTTGCGGCACCTCGACCGGCGGCATCATCGTCGGCGGCACCTCGGTGACCTGCGCGGGTTCCGGCGGCGCCAGATCGGTCAGATCCGGGGCGGGTTCGGGCGCGGGCGCAGGTTCGGCCAGCGCCTCGGGCGCAGGCTCGGGCACGACCTCGGCCTCGGGGGCCGGTTCGGGCGCGGGCGTTGCCTCGGTCGGGGTGGCGGGCTGCGCCGGGGCCTCGGTCACGGGGGTTTCGGCAGCCTTCGGCGCCGCCGCCATCATCGCCTGGAACTCGGCCTCGGACATCACCGAAACCTCGGACATCACGACAGGCTCCGACGGCTTGGGCTTGAACCACTCGCCGCCCAGCACGACCCAGGCGATCACCCCCAGATGGAGCGCCGCCGAAATCGCCGTGCCAAGTTTATCTGCCCTGTCTACGCGCATTCGCGCCCACTTTCCGGTTTCAGTTTCCGGCCGGCGCGCCGGTCAGCTGCGGCCCGCCCACATCGGTAATCAGCACGATATTGCCGAACCCCCCGGCGTTGAGCGCCCCCATCACCTGCACCACACGCGCATATTCGATGCCGCCATCGGCCCGCAGGAACACCTTGTCGCTGTCGCGTTCCTGCGCCACCGCACGCAGACGATCCACCAGCTCGGCCTCAGGCACGGGGGTGTTCATCATTGACACGGTGCCGTCGAGCTGCAGCGAAATCGTCAGCGGCTCCTCCTGTTCGGTGGGCACGGCCTTGGCGGCGGTTTTCGGCAATTCCAGCGGCACGCCCACGGTCATCATCGGCGCGGCCACCATGAAGATGATCAGCAGCACCAGCATCACGTCGACCATCGGCGTGACGTTGATCTCGCTCATCGCATGGGACTTGCCCCGGCTGCCCCGGCGACGGCGCCCGCCGCCCCCGCCCTTTTTCATGACCCCCGCCCCCATCGCTCAGGCGTCCAGCTGGCGCGACAGGATGGTGGCGAATTCGTCGGCAAACGCCTCGTAGCCCGAGGCGATGCGGTCACTGTCCGCCGACAGCTTGTTGTAGAAGATCACCGCCGGGATTGCGGCCAGCAGGCCAAGCGCGGTGGCCACCAGCGCCTCGGAGATCCCCGGCGCCACGACCGCCAGCGAGGTGTTCTGCGAAATCGCGATTTCCTCGAAGGCGACCTTGATCCCCCAGACGGTACCGAACAGCCCGACGAAGGGCGCGGTCGAACCGACGGTGGCCAGGAACGGCAGGCCGGAATTCAGATGTTCGGTTTCCTTCGCGATCGCCACGTCCATAGACCGGTCGATGCGCGCCTGCGCGCCCGCGATCAGCTCGCCGTCGCTGCGGTGGCTGCGGCGCCATTCCAGCATGCCTGCGGCAAAGATCCGTTGGCTGGCCCCCACCGGCGCGGGGCCGATCTGGTCGAACAATTCATCCAGCGGTTCGCCCGACCAGAAGGCCCGGTCAAAGCCCTCGGCCTCGGAGCGGGCGGCGCGGAAGGTGATGAACTTGCGAATGATGATCGACCACGACCAGAAGCTGGCCACCGTCAACAGCATCATCACGAGTTTCACGGTAAAGGATGCGCGCAAGAAAAGCGCCAGCAAGGAGAAATCCATCTCCTGCGTCATCGCAAGGGTCTGCTGGTCCATCGGTCACTGCTCTCAGGGGTGGGGCCACGTTTTCGGGCTCTGATTAGCAGCGATTCTATACGAGGATCAGGGGGAACGCCATAACATCTGCGTCATTGCGCTGTAGCAATTACCGCCATGCAGAAAGGTCAATGCACCGCCGGGGCGATCCTGCGCCGCACATCGGCAGGAAGCCGCTGAGCCGCGCCGCTCGGGTTCAGGCACACCAACGTGACCGTCGCGGTGAACAACACCTCCGAGTCGCGCAGCACGGCCTGCTCCAGCACCATCCGCGCGCCGGTTTCCGCCACCAGATCGGTGCGCACAACCAGCGCATCGTCGTATTTCGCGGGCTTCAGATAATCCGCCTCGACCCGGCGCACGGCAAAGACCACGCCATGATCGCGCTTCAGCGCGGCCTGATCGACCCCCACTTCGCGGATCCATTCGCTGCGGCCGCGCTCGATGAATTTCAGGTAATTGGCGTAATAGACGATCCCCGCAAGGTCGGTATCCTCGTAATAGACGCGGATCGGAAATTCGTGGCTCATGCTGCACCTCCTGCCGCCAGCCGCGCGGTCAGGCGCAACGCATGGCTGGCATCATGCGCCACGGCGGGCATTACCGGATCATAGGCAGCGCGGATCACGCCGGCCACATCGGGGCGCAATACCGTCACCCCGCGCGCCATCGCCAGTGGCGAGCGTTCGGCAAAGGCCCGGTCGGACCACAGCAGGATCATCTGCACCGCCTGTGACAGCGCGATCGTGTCGGCGGGCACCTCGTCCAGCGCCGCATCCATCCGCACGAAGCTGAAACAGGCCCGAATCGCGCCCTCGGCATCGAAGCGGAACACCCGGTACTGATTGGCCCCGGCATCGTCGAGGCGCGTGACCAGATCGGCCAGCCCGTCGATCATCTGGTCGAGATTGGGCACCTCGAGCAGCTCCTGCCAGTCGCGGAAGAAGAAGATCATCAGATTGGCGCCCAGTTCTGGGTCGGTTTCAGCCATCTTGTGGCCCGCCAGCGTCACCACCGCCTCGACCGCGCCCTTGACCGTCGCCAACGTCGCCGCATCCACGCCGAACACCACCGGCACGATCGGCCGCCCCCAGCGCGCGAACAGATACTCGCCCGTGGCCCGCGTGAACATCGCGGTGATTGCATCGGCGCTTGGCGCCTCGGTTGCGTCAGACATGGCCACCCCCGGTTGTTGCGCGCCCACCCTAGGGCATTGCGCGGGCGGATTGAAGGGGCGGCGCTGCGTGACGCGGCCGCAGGGGGCGCCGCCCCCTCGGGCCTTGCGGCCCTCACCCCCGGGATATTTAAGCCAGAAAGAAGGATAGGATTTTCTTTCTGGAGCAAATATCCCGGGGGAGCGCGCAAACGCGCGGGGGCAGCGCCCCCAACCCGCTTGCCGCGCCGCGCCCGCCCGCCTATAAGGCAGCCATGACACGGCACGCTTACATCCAGCGAATTACCGGCCCGGCGCTCTGACGCGTCAGGGTTGCCGGGATATGTAAGTCCGTCACGGGCGCAACAGACGCGCCCATCCCTTCTGAGGAATTTTCCCGAATGTGCGCCGATACGCCCGAAGCTTCCGTCGATTACCGCGACACCGTCTTCCTGCCCGAAACCGATTTTCCGATGCGCGCGGGCCTGCCCGCCCGCGAACCCGAATGGCTTGCCCGCTGGGAACGGATCGGCATCTATGACCGCCTGCGCGAGAAACAGGACCGCCCGTCCTTTGTGCTGCATGACGGCCCGCCCTATGCCAACGGCCACCTGCACATCGGCCATGCGCTGAACAAGATCCTTAAGGATTTCATCGTCCGCAGCCAGCAGATGATGGGCCATGACGCGCGCTATGTGCCGGGCTGGGATTGCCACGGCCTGCCGATCGAATGGAAGATCGAGGAACAATACCGCGCCAAGGGCCTGGACAAGGACGCGGTCGACGTCGTCGATTTCCGGCAGGAATGCCGCAAGTTCGCCGAGGGCTGGATCGACATCCAGCGCGAGGAGTTCAAGCGCCTTGGCATCACCGGCAAGTGGGACAAGCCTTATCTGACGATGGATTACCACGCCGAGGCGGTGATCGCGGACGAGTTCATGAAGCTGCTGATGAACGGCACGCTCTATCAGGGGTCGAAACCCGTGATGTGGTCGCCGGTCGAGAAGACCGCGCTGGCCGAGGCCGAGGTCGAATATCACGATCACACCAGCCACACGATCTGGGTGCGGTTCAAGCCGGTCTCCGGCCTGGACGGCGCGCAGGTCGTCATCTGGACGACGACACCCTGGACCATCCCGCAAAACCGCGCGGTGGCCTATGGGCCGGGCATCGCCTATGGCCTTTACCGCGTCGATACGCTGGAAGAGAAATCCACCGCGACCGAGGGCGAAACGCTGGTGCTGGCCGATGCGCTGGCGCAATCGGTGATGACGGCGGCCAAGGTCGCGGGCTTTACCCGCATCCGCGACGTGAACGTGAGCGAGTTCGAAGGCGTGATCCTGCGCCACCCCTATGCCGGTGTCGACGGCGGCAATGGCGAATGGGATTACGACGTGCCGATGCTGCCGGGCGATCACGTCACCGACGATGCGGGCACGGGCTTTGTCCATACCGCGCCCAGCCACGGCGATGACGACTATCAGCTGGGTCTGAAGTTCGGGCTGCCGATGACCTATAACGTCGAACCCGACGGCAGCTATCGCGCCGATCTTCCGCTGTTCGGCGGGCAGGCGATCATCCTGCCCGATGGCAAGGAAGGCCCCGCCAACGTCAGCAACATCAAGCAACTGGCCTATGCCGGCGCGCTGCTGGCCAAGGGCAAGGTCAAGCACAGCTATCCGCATTCGTGGCGCTCCAAGGCGCCGCTGATCTATCGCAACACGCCGCAATGGTTTGCCGCGATCGACTACAAGCTTGACGACGGCATGGGCACCTATGGCGACACGATCCGCGAGCGCGCGCTGACCTCCATCGACCAGCTGGTGCAATGGACCCCGCAGACCGGCCGCAACCGCCTGTATTCGATGATCGAGGCGCGGCCTGACTGGGTGCTGTCGCGCCAGCGGGCCTGGGGCGTGCCGCTGACCTGCTTCGTGAAGAAGGGTCTGCGCCCGACCGACCCCGATTTCCTGCTGCGCGATCCGCAGGTCAATGCCCGCATCAAGGAAGCCTTCGAGACCGAGGGCGCCGATGTCTGGTATACCCCCGGCTTCAAACAGAAAATGCTGGGCAACGTGGTCAACCCCGACGATTACGATCAGGTGTTCGACGTGCTCGACGTGTGGTTCGACAGCGGCTCGACCCATGCCTTCGTGCTGCGCGACCGCCCCGATGGCACGCCCGACGGGATCGCCGATCTGTATCTGGAAGGCACCGACCAGCACCGCGGCTGGTTCCATTCCTCGATGCTGCAGGCCTGCGCCACCAAGGGCCGCGCGCCTTACCGTGGCGTGCTGACGCACGGCTTCACGCTCGACGAAAAGGGCATGAAGATGTCCAAATCGCTGGGCAATACCGTGGCGCCGGCCGATGTGATCAAGGATTACGGCGCCGACATCCTGCGCCTGTGGGTGGCGCAGTCGGATTACACGGTCGACCTGCGGATCGGGAAGGAAATCCTGAAAGGCGTGGCTGACAGCTATCGTCGGCTGCGCAACACGCTGCGTTTCATGCTGGGCAATCTGGCGGGCTTCGACGAGGCCGAACGCATCGCCCCCGCCGAGATGCCCGAGCTGGAGCAATGGCTGCTGCACCGTCTGGCCGAACTGGATCAGACCGTGCGCAAGGGTTACAAGGCCTATGACTTCCAGGGCGTTTTCCAGGCACTGTTCAACTTCTGCACGGTCGATCTGTCGGCGTTCTATTTCGACATCCGCAAGGATGCGCTGTATTGCGACGCCCCGGACAGCACGCGGCGCCGGGCCGCGCGCACGGTGCTGGACCTGCTGTTCCATCGTCTGACCGGCTGGCTGGCGCCGATCCTGCCCTTCACGATGGAAGATGTCTGGCTGTCGCGCTTCCCGGGCGAGGACAGCTCGATCCACCTGCTGGACTTCGCGGATACGCCTGCCGACTGGCGCAACGAACCGCTGGCGGCGAAATGGGACGGCATCCGCCGCGCCCGCCGCGCCGTGACCGCTGCACTGGAGGTGCAGCGCACCGCCAAGGTGATCGGCGCCAGCCTGGAGGCCGCGCCGGTGGTGCATGTCGAGGATGCGAACCTGGCCGCAGCGCTCAAATCGGTGAATTTCGCCGATCTGTGCATCACCTCGGGCCTGTCTGTCACCGGCGATCCGGCCCCGAACGAAGCCTTCCGCCTGCCCGAAGTGCCCGGCGTGGCGGTGGTGTTCGAAACCGCGATGGGCGAGAAATGCGAGCGCTGCTGGAAAATCCTGCCCGATGTCGGCAGCCACGCGCATCCCCATACCTGCAAACGCTGCAATGACGCGTTGAACTGACCAAAAGGGCGCCTTCGGGCGCCCTTTCCCTTCCCTGCGCCTTGGGATCAGACGGCGGGTTTGTGCGGGATGATTTGCTGGGCGATGCCCACCAGCAGCAGATAGACCGACGTCACCACCAGCCCCCAATGCGCCCAGCTTTCAGGGTGGAAATCGACCCAGGCCGCCCAGCCAGCAAACACCGTCCAGGCCAGCGCCATCGGCAGCGACAGCGCACGCCAGCGCAGCGTGCGGGTCGGATGGATGAATTTCAGCGGGAAGAACATCGCCACCGACAGCGCCAGCACGACACCCAGCGTCACCCAGTATCCGGGTTCCAATGCGAACAGAACCAGCACCACCATGTTCCAGCACGCCGGGAAACCGGAAAAGGAATTATCCTTCGTTTTCATGCGCGTGTCGGCAAAATAGATGACGCTTGCATAGGTGATCGCGATGATCGCCAGCCACCCCGTCCAGCCCGGCAGCAGCCCGGACTTGAACAGCGCATAGGCCGGGATGAAGACATAAGTCAGGTAATCGACGATCAGATCCATCAACACGCCGTCATAGGTCGGCCAGTTGTGCTTGACGTCGTAGCGCCGCGCCAGCGGGCCGTCGATGCCATCGACGAACAGTGCCACCACAAGCCACAGGAACATCAGGCTCCATTTTTCCTCGACGGCGGCCAGCATGGCCAACATCGACAAGACCGCCCCGGAGGCAGTCAGCAGATGCACGGAAAGGGCTTTGACACGAAGATCCATAGGCCCCTCTTGCCGCATCGCGCCCGCAAGGGCAAGACACGGGCCGCAGGTCAGGCCCGGGGATGTGCCTGGCGATAGACCTGCATCAGGCGGGCGGTGTCCACGGCGGTATAAACCTGCGTGGTGGCAAGGCTGGCATGGCCCAGCAATTCCTGGATCGCGCGCAGATCGCCGCCCGCCGCCAGCAGATGCGTGGCAAAGCTGTGACGCAGGGCATGGGGCGTGGCCGTCGCGGGCAGACCCAGCGCCATGCGCGCTTGTTCCATCGCGCGGGCGATCAGCCGCGGGTTCAACGGCCCGCCGCGGGCGCCCCGAAACAGCGGTTGTCCCGCCGCTGCCGGATAGGGGCACAGGCGCAGATACTCGGCCACCGCATCGCGGGCTGCCGGCAGCACCGGCACCAGCCGTTCCTTGTCGCCCTTGCCCCGGATGCGCAGCACATCCGGCAGCGGCACCTGGTCGCTGGTCAGGCCCAACGCCTCGGAAATCCGCAACCCGCAGCCATACAGAAGCGTCACCACGGCGGCATCGCGCGCGGCAATCCAGGGCTCCATCGCCTGTGTATCGACCTGCGCAATTACCGCCCGCGCGGCATCTTCGCTCAGCGGGCGCGGCAGCTTGCGTTGATATTTCGGCGCGCGGGCCGCCAGAACATGGGTCGGGTCAAACCCCTCGCGGTCGGCCAGCCAGCGCATGAAACTCTTGACTGACGACAGCGCCCGCGCCAGCGAGCGCGACGCCACCCCGCGCCCGCGCTCATGCGCCATCCAGGCCCGCATGTCGGACTGGCCGATCTGCGCCAGCCGCGCCAGCCCCAGTCCGCCGCCGTGATGCTGATGCAAAAACCCCAAAAACCCCGCAACATCCGTGCGATAGGCTTTGATCGTATGGGCCGAAGCGCCCTGCAGCGCCCGCAGATGGTCAAGCCAGGCGGCCAGCGCATCGCCCGCAGCTGCCGAAATCCCCGCCATTAGCCCAGCCAGCGGCGCATCGCCCGTTCGAACACGCCCGCAAAGAACGCCAGCAGGTCGGTGCCCTGCGCGGGTTTGAACTGATGCGGATCTTCCGCGCCCATCACCAGCAGCCCCGGCAACCGGCCCGGCCCAAAATCCAACCGCATCAGCGCCTCGGACCGGATCCAGCCCGCCGCCTCGCCATAGATCGCGCCCGAATGCGGCGAGGTCTGCCGCAACACCACCGCGCGCGGCTGCGCCTGCCGCCCGGCGCGCATGTATTCCTGAATGAACCCCGGCTCGGCCACGCACAGCACATCGCCCAGCCGCCGCAACGCCGGGTCGTTTTCATTGTGCAGGCTTTCCAGCACCAGCCGCACGCAATCGACGCGCAGGATCTCGGCTACCTCGGTGTGCAACGCTTTCAGAAAGGACTCGAAATCCAGCGGATCAAGCAGCTTGAGCACCGCACGATGCACCTGATTGGTGCCCGCAAGGTTTTCGTAGGCCGCCGCGATGACCGACCGGTGCGTGTCTTCCAGACGGTCCAGCCGCGCCTCGAGCCGTGCCATCGCAACCCCGCGCAGATCGACGATATTGGCCCCCATCGCCGCCTCGTTGGCCGCGATCAGAGCGCGCATCAGGTCGCGGTCTTCCAGAATGACTTCGGGGTCGGAAATGATCTTTTCGCGCAGTTGATCTGCGAATGCCGCGTCGCTCATGCCTGTTTCGGTGCCCGTTTGGTGCTGATTTTGAAGCAGATTACACCAATCGCGCGGAAAATCAGGCAGAAAATGTGCCCCGAATGAAAACGGCCCGCCACTGTAGCGGGCCGATCCATGCCGGAGGCGCGGCCTCAGACGATTTTCTGCCCGGTCTTGGCCCAGTCTTTCAGGAACTGATCCAGCCCCTTGTCGGTCAGCGCATGGTTCGCCATCGCCTTGATCACGGCGGGCGGCGCGGTGATCACATCGGCGCCGATGCGCGCGCAATCGGTGATGTGATTGACCGAACGGATCGAGGCCGCAAGGATCTGCGTCTTGAAATCGTAGTTGTCATAGATCGTGCGCATGTCCTCGATCAGCTGCATGCCATCCAGGTTGATGTCGTCCAGACGGCCGATGAACGGGCTGATGAAGGTGGCCCCGGCCTTGGCCGCCAGGATCGCCTGCGCCGCCGAGAAGCACAACGTGACGTTGACCATATGGCCTTCGGATGCGAAAGCCTTGCAGGCGGTCAGGCCATCCCAGGTCAGCGGAACCTTGATCGCGATGTTGGAGGCGATCTTGGCCAGTTTCAGACCTTCGGTGATCATGTCCTTGGCCTCGGTGGCCACGACCTCGGCCGAGACCGGGCCCGAAACCATGTCGCAGATTTCCTTGGTCACTTCGATGATGTCGCGGCCCGATTTCAGGATCAGCGAAGGGTTGGTGGTCACACCGTCCACCATGCCAAGGTCGTTGAGTTCCTTGATGGCGGCCACATCGGCGGTATCGACGAAGAATTTCATAAGGGCTCTCCACAGCAGCAGTTGCGCGCCTGATAGCGCAAACCCGCGCGGCTGCCTAGGGCGGAATCGGCGAAAGGGGGCGCTGCCCCCCGTCGGCTGCGCCGCCGCCCCCCGGAGTATTTGGACCAAGAAGAACAGCCCATTTCTTCTTGGAAAAAATACTCCCGCCGGAAGCATTCAGAATTCCGGGGCGCGCCATGTCTGAGCAAAACCATTTCCCCGAAGGCGCGCGCGTCTCGGTTCTGACGACCGAACCGGTGGGGCGGCCGCTCGATTACCGCGCCCCTGAAGGCGGGTGCGCTTTGGGCGATTTCGTCGAGGTGCCGCTTGGCCCGCGCAAGGTGATGGGCGTTGTCTGGGGGGCGGGCGACGGGCGGTTTGATGCCGCCAAGCTGCGCGCGGTCGGGCGGGTGCTGGACGTGCCGCCAATGCGCGACGAGCTGCGGCTGTTTCTGCTGCGGATGGCAGAGTACACGATGACCTCGCGCGCGGGGGTGTTGCGGCTGGCCACGCGCACGCCGGGGCTGTTCGATCCGCCGGGCGCGCGCCGGATCTATCGGCTGGGCGCCGCCGTCCCCGCGCGGATGACCGAGGCGCGCGAGAAGGTGCTGGAGGTGCTGCGCGATCACGGCGGGGCGGGGTTTTACCTGACCGAACTGGCACAGCTTGCCGGCGTCACGCCGCAGGTGGTGAAGGGGCTGGCGAAATCGGGCGCGATCGACGAGGTCGAGCAGCCGCGCGACCTACCCTTTCCGCGGCTCGATCCCACCTTGCCGGGCAAGGATCTGTCCCCCGATCAGGCCGCCGCGGTGGCCGCGCTGCGCGATCCCGACCGCGATTTCGGCGTGACGCTGCTGAAGGGCGTGACCGGCTCGGGCAAGACCGAGGTCTATCTGGAGGCGGTGGCAGATTGTCTGCGGCAGGGGCGGCAGGCGCTGGTGCTGCTGCCCGAGATTGCGCTGACCTCGGAATTCCTGACCCGGGTCGAGGCGCGGTTTGGCGCGCGGCCCGGCGAATGGCATTCGGGCGTGACGCAATCCGAACGCCGTCGCCTATGGCGGATGGCCGCCGAGGGCGGCGTGCAGCTGGTGGTGGGTGCGCGTTCCGCGCTGTTCCTGCCGTTCCGCGATCTGGGGCTGATCGTCGTCGATGAGGAACACGACACCTCCTACAAGCAAGAGGAAGGCGCGCTTTACAACGCCCGCGACATGGCGGTGCTGCGCGCCTCTTTCGCCGGGGCGCAGGTTGTGCTGGCCTCTGCCACGCCCAGTCTGGAAAGCTGGGTCAATGCCGAGGCGGGCAAATACCGGCGCATTGATCTGGCGGCGCGGTTCGGCGCCTCGGACCTGCCCGAGATGCGCGCGATCGACATGCGCAATGAACGGATCGAGCCGCAGCACTGGATTTCACCGACGCTGGTGGGCGAGGTTCTGGCGCGCATCCGCAACGGCGAACAGGCGATGCTGTTTCTAAACCGTCGTGGCTATGCCCCCGTCACGATCTGCCGCGCCTGCGGGCATCAGATCGGCTGCGATCATTGCGATGCGCGCATGGTCGAGCACCGTTTCCAGAACCGTCTGGTCTGTCACCAATGCGGCGAGACGAAACCGATCCCGACCGTCTGCCCCAATTGTGGCGTCGAGGGGCGGCTGGCGCCGGTGGGCCCGGGGGTCGAGCGGCTGGCCGAAGAGGTCACCGAACGCTTCCCCGATGCGCGGGTGGCGGTGCTGTCGTCGGATCTGTTCGGCTCGGCCCGCGCGCTGAAAGAGGCGATCGGCAGCATTGCGCAAGGCGATGCCGACATCATCATCGGCACCCAGATCGTGGCCAAGGGGCACAACTTCCCCAAGCTGACGCTGGTCGGCGTGATCGACGCCGATCTGGGGTTGCAGGGGTCGGACCTGCGCGCGGCGGAACGCACCTTTCAACTGATGCGGCAGGTCGCGGGGCGCGCGGGGCGGGCGGAAAAGCCGGGGCTGGCGCTGCTGCAAAGCTATCAGCCCGAACATCCCGTGATCCGCGCCATCCTGAGCGGCGAGGAAGAGGCCTTCTGGCGCGAAGAGGCCGCGCAGCGCCGCGCGCAGGGCGTGCCGCCCTTTGGACGGATGGCGGGGATCATCCTGTCGGGCCCCGATCTGCAGCCGCTGTTCGACATCGGCGCCGAACTGGCGCGCCGCGCGGCGCCCCTGCACCGGATCGGCGCACAGATCTTCGGCCCCGCGCCCGCGCCGATTGCCCGGGTGCGCGGTCGGCATCGGGTGCGTATGCTGATCAAGGCCGAGAAGACCGCGCCCCTGCAGGCGGCGCTGGCGGTCTGGGTGCGGCAGGTCAAGCTGCCGCCGAACGTGCGGCTGGCCATCGACATCGACCCGCAAAGTTTCCTGTAAGGCGCGGTTTCCTGTAAGGCGAAGCTGGGGGCCCTGCCCCCAGACCCCCGGGATATTTCCGCCAGAAAGAAGTGGAAAGACCGGGGCTCAGGCCGCTTGGGGCCGCAAGACGCGCTGGTCCAGCAGATAATCGGTCGCCATCGCGCCGATCCACATGCAAAACAGCGCCAGCCAGGCGGTGCCCGCAAAGACCGAACCGCCCGTGACGCCATTGCCGATGGCGCAGCCCCCCGCCAGCATCGCGCCAAACCCCATCAGCACCGCGCCGATCATCGAGCGGCGCATCACCGGCACGGAATCGAAGGCCTGCCAGGCGAATTGCCCGGCCAGAAGCGAGCTGAGGAACGCTCCGATCACCACACCGGGCACCAGGCCCACGTCGAATTCCAGCACTGCGTTGCGATCCAGAAAGAACATCAGCGTATTGGCCGAGGGGCCCGAGAAGGTGACCGAGGTCACCGGAACAGGCTCGAACGCGACCTGGCTGAGCGAGAAGGTCAGCACCCAGCCCACCGCCACCGCAAAACCCACGCCCGAGGCGAAGATCAGCGTCTTGGCGCCGATCCGGTTGCGCCGCGCCAGCACCAGCCCCAGCACCGCAAACACCAGCCCCACCGCCAGCCCCGCCCATTCGGGCAGATGCAGCGCATTGATCAGGTTCACGTTTTCCGACCCCGTCACCCACAACGCGGCCAGCCTGTCACGCCAGGGCGCCAGAATGCCCTTCAGGCTCATCTGCGCGGTCACCGCGAAAATCAGCCCCGACACGACAGAGCGCAGGTTGCCCGTGGAGGCCAGCACCAGCAGGCGCCCCGAACAGCCGCGCGCCATCACCATGCCCGCGCCGAACAAAAGCCCGCCGATCATCGCCCCCGACCAGCTGCCCGGAACCGACATCATCCGGCTGTCGCCCGCCCGGAACAGGCCCAGCAACTGCGCGCCCTGCACCCAGACCAGCGCGGTCGAGAAGGTCAGGAACCACACCGCCACCTTCTGCCCCATCTTGCCACGTGCGAATTCGACGGTTGCGGCGCGCAGACAGAAATTCGACCGTTGCGCGGCCACACCGAATACCAGCCCGGTCAGCACCCCGAACAGCGCCGCCGTCGGCCCCTCGCCAATGCGTTCGACGATTTCCACGATGTCCATGGCGACCCTCCCTGTGCGCGCAATGCCGCCATGCCAGCATAGCAGAAGTTTCGCATTGATCTGAATCATCTCTCTTGCACCGGCCCATCACGCGGCCTAGGCGGGAGTGTTCCCAATCGAAGGCCCTTCCAAGATGCGCGAAATCACCCTTGCCGAAGGCTATGCCCTGCCCCGCTGGCGCCGCCCCGACGCGCTGCTGTATCTGATGGCCGCGGCGATGCCGATTTCCTTTGCCACCTGGTCGGCGCTGCTGAACAATTTCGTCATCGAGACGGCGGGCTTCACCGGGCGCGAGATCGGCTGGCTGCAATCGGTGCGCGAGGTGCCGGGGTTTCTGGCGATCGGGGTGATCGTGCTCTTGTGGGTGCTGCGCGAGCAGGTGCTGGCGGTACTGGCGCTGCTGCTTTTGGGGGCGGCAACGGCGGTGACGGCGATGTTTCCGCATTTCGGCGGGATGTTGTTCGTGACGCTGCTGTCGTCGATCGGATTTCACTATTTCGAAACGGTGAACCAGTCGCTGCAACTGCAATGGATCGACCGCAAGCACGCACCGCAGACCATCGGGCGGATCGTCGCGATCGGGTCTGGCGCCTCGCTCGCGGCCTATGCGGTGCTGGTGCTGACCTGGAAGACCTTCAACCTCAGCTATGGCTTCGTCTATGGCGTGTCAGGCGGCGCGACCATCGTCATGGCCCTGGCCGCGGCGCTGCTGTACCCGCAGTTTCAGGCGCCCGAGCCGCAGCTGAAAACCTTCGTGCTGCGCCGCCGCTACTGGCTTTATTACGCGCTGCAGATGATGGCGGGCGCGCGGCGGCAGATCTTTGTCGTCTTTGCCGCCTTCATGATGGTCGAACGCTTCGGCTTTCGGGTCGACGAAATCACCGCGCTGTTTTTGATCAACTATGCCGCCAACATGCTGGCCGCGCCCTGGATGGGCCGCGCGGTCGGTCGCTGGGGCGAACGGCGCGCGCTGATCGCCGAATATATCGGGCTGACCTTCGTGTTTCTGGCCTATGGCGGGGTCTATTGGTTCGGGTGGAGCGCGACCGTCGCAGGCGCACTTTACGTCATCGACCATCTGTTCTTTGCGCTGGCCTTCTCGCAAAAGACCTATTTCCAGAAGATCGCGGACCCGGGCGACATTGCGCCCACCGCCGCCGTGGCCTTCACCATCAACCATATCGCCGCGGTCTTCCTGCCTGCGGTTCTGGGCTATCTGTGGCTCGTCTCGCCCGCGGCGGTGTTCGGGCTGGCGGCGGGGATGGCGCTGGTCTCGCTCGGCCTGTCGCTGCTGATCCCGCGCCACCCCGACAAGGGGTATGAGACCATCTTCGCGCGCCCGCGGCACTGAGCATGCGGGCTGGAAATCCGGCCCGCACCCCCTATCTTGCCGCGAAAGGAGACCGCCCATGCGTCCCACCCGCCTGCCCACCCAAGCCGAGGCCCTGCCCGGCCGCCCCACCCCGATGCCGCTGAGCGCGCCGCATTTCCTGACCGGGCGCGACCTGCGCGCACCCGTGCCCCAGGGGATGGAGCAGGCGATGTTCGGCATGGGCTGTTTCTGGGGGGTAGAGCGCAAGTTCTGGTCGCTGCCCGGCGTATGGCTGACGATGGTCGGCTATTCAGGCGGGCTGACCCCGAACCCGACCTACGCCGAGGTCTGCACCGGGCAGACCGGCCATAACGAGGTGGTGCGGCTGATCTTCGACCCTGCGCAGATCAGCTATGTCGCATTGCTGCAGGTGTTCTGGGAAAATCACGACCCGACGCAGGGCATGCGGCAGGGCAACGATCAGGGCACGCAATATCGGTCGGGCATCTACACCTATTCGCTGGATCAGGCCGAAGCCGCCGCAGCCAGCCGCGCCACCTATGCCGCCCGGCTGACCGCGGCGGGTTATGGTGCGGTCACCACCGAAATCCTGCCCGCGCCCGAATTCTATTATGCCGAGGATTACCACCAGCAATATCTGGCCAAGAACCCGGGCGGCTATTGCGGGCTGGGCGGCACCGGCGTCAGCTGCCCCATCGGGCTCGGCGCTTGACCCGCGCCCCCCGTTGCGCGAAAGCGGGGGAACCCAGATCAGGAGCCGTCATGCCGACCTTTACCGCCTTCACCACGCTTGCCGACCGCGACCGCGCCGAGGAACTGGCCGAACTGATCGAAGATCTGGAGCCTGCGCCCTATGGCACCGGCGTGTTCGAGATCGAGGACGGTTCCGAACGCTGGGAGGTCGGCGCCTATTTCCTGGAAGCGCCGAACGAGGTCGTGCTGGATCTGCTGGCCGCCGCGCATGATGCCGCGCCCTTCGCCGTGTCGGAACTGCCCGAAACCGATTGGGTTGCCCATGTGCGCCGCGAACTCGCGCCGGTCGTGGCGGGGCGGTTCTTCGTCTACGGCGCGCATGACGCCGACAAGGTGCCCGCCGACGGCATTCCGCTGCTGATCGAGGCGGCGATGGCTTTTGGCACCGGGCATCACGGCACCACGCTGGGCTGCCTGAGCGCGCTGGACCGGATGGAACGCGCGGGCCTGCGGGCGCATAAGGTGGCCGACATCGGCTGCGGCACAGCAGTGCTGGCGATGGGCGCGGCGAAGCTGTGGCCCGAAACGGTGCTGGCATCGGACATCGACCCGGTCGCGGTGGAAACGGCGGCGGCCAACGTCGTGGCCAACGATCTGGACGGTCGCGTGATCTGCCTTGAAGCCGCCGGGTTCGAACATCCGCAGCTGAAGGCCGCCGCGCCCTATGACCTGATCTTTGCCAATATCCTGAAGGCACCGCTGATCGCGCTGGCGCCCGACATGGGCCGCTATTGCGCCGAATCGGGGCATGTCATCCTGTCGGGCATCCTGCATGAACAGGCCGACGAGGTGATCGCCGCCTATCAGACGCAGGGTTTCAATCTTGAATCGCGCGACGAATACGGCGACTGGACCACATTGGTTCTGAAACGCGGATAATCAGCCGATACTGCACTCGAAACGTTAATAAATTCGATGCATACTTAACAAAGCTCACAGCGTAACGAGTTTTGTTGACAGGGTGCCGAAATGGGCGAACCGACCCGAAATTCATTCAAGGAGCGCTTAACGCGTCTTGAGAAAATCCATGCGTCAGGCGGCGCATTCGAGGCGACCGGGACGCTGGGGCGCAGCTATTTCGATGCGAACCGTCAAAAGCGCCATCGCCCGTTTCCTTGGCGCGGTCTGGCGCTGGTCTGTCTGGCAATGTTGCTGTTCAAGGCCGTTCTACTGGCGCAGCTGGATGTCCAGATCTACACCGCCCGGGTGGAGGCACTGTCCAACGGCTCCCTGATCGAACAGGTCGCGGGCTGGGTGTTGAAACCGGACCCTGCAACCCATCTGATCTCGGGCCTGTTCCAGCCCCTGATCGGCAGATAAGCCCCGCGCCATGCGCAATACAAAAGGCCGCGTAGGATATGCGCGGCCTTTTGTCATTCACGAACATCAGCCCTCAGCGGGTGACGCGGTCGATGTCGTAACGGGTCAGACCGATGTCGTTCAGCTCACGATCGCTCAGCTTGGCGAGCGCGTTGCGGGTCACCCGCGCATCATTCCAGGCAAGCACGGTCTCGATCAGTTTCGTCACTGCCCCGGCCCGACCGTTCCGGACCAGAACGCGGTTGGTGTCATAGGCGGACATTGCGCGATTCCTTCATAAACTGCATAATTTGCGGGCTCAGCCCTTCGAGACCCGCACATAGATTGCGCCATTTGTGAAAACAACTCCCGCCCGGACAGCCCCGATATGCGTTTTTTGCATGCCGAATTAACTGTTTAACCGGGTTTTCGGGGGATCGGTCAATTCGCCCACCAAACCGGTCGTTTTAACCGTTTCCACCGCCACTTTCATGGCATTCCACCCGGTGCAATCGACATTTTCACCACCCCACCCGGCACAGCTTCCACTTTGCGATGTTCACTTTTCGTGCTAATCGTGAGAAAAAGGCAACAAGGCAGGGCAGCATTCATGCGCGTGATCGGTATCGACCCGGGGCTTCGCAACCTCGGATGGGGGGTGATCGACATGGCGGGATCGCGTCTGAGCCATGTCGCCAATGGAATCATCCACTCTGCGGGCGAAGATCTGGCCCTGCGCCTGCTGGCCCTGCACAGCGCCCTGACCGAGGTGATCGCCCGTCACGCCCCCGACACTGCCGCCGTCGAACAGACTTTCGTCAACAAGGACGCCGTTGCCACGCTGAAACTGGGACAGGCGCGTGGCATCGCGCTTCTGGTGCCTGCGCAGGCCGGGCTGCCGATCGGCGAATATGCCCCCAATGCGGTGAAGAAAGCCGTCGTGGGCGTGGGTCACGCCGACAAGCTGCAGGTGCAGCACATGGTGCGCCATCAGCTGCCGGGCGTCACCTTCGACGGGCCGGATGCCGCCGACGCGCTGGCCATTGCGATCTGCCACGCGCATCATCTGCAAACCGGCGCCCGGATGGGCGGAAGCCTGTCGCGCGCGCCGATCGACATCACCGGCGGTCAGGCCCGGATCAGGAGGGCGCAGCCATGATCGGACGGATTGCCGGCACCATCCTGCATCGCGCCATGGATCACGTCCTGATCGACGTGCGCGGCGTGGGCTATATCGTCCATGTCTCCTCGCGCACCGCGCAAAACCTGCCCCCGGTGGGCGAGGCCTGCGCGCTTTATACCGAACTACTGGTCCGCGAAGACCTGCTGCAACTGTTTGGCTTCCCCACCCTGATCGAGAAGGAATGGCATCGGCTGCTGATCTCGGTGCAGGGGATCGGCGCCAAGGCCGCACTGGCGATCCTGGGCACCCTGGGCGCCGAAGGGGTCGGTCGCGCCATCGCCCTTGGCGACTGGTCCGCGATCAAATCCGCGCCCGGCGTCGGCCCGAAACTGGCGCAGCGCGTGGTGATGGAACTGAAGGACAAGGCACCCAGCGTGATGGCCATGGGCGGCAGCTTCACGGTAGACACAACGCCTTCGGATGCGGTGATCGAACCGGCCAGCACACCGCGCGCACGCACCGCCCCCGCCGCCACGCCCAAGGTCAACTTCACCGCCGAGGCGCTCAGTGCGCTGACCAATCTTGGCTACAACCCCTCCGAAGCCGCCAGCGCCGTGGCACAGGCCGCCGATCACCCCGAGGCCACCGACACCGCCAAACTGATCCGCACCGCCCTGCGCCTGCTGGCACCAAAGGACTGATCCCTTCTTCTTGGCACAAATACTCCGGGGGTGCGGGGGCTGGCCCCCGCTTGCCTCGCCCCCCACAAAGGCGCAAAACTGACCCATGACCGAGCCCGACCCCACCCTGCGCCCAGAGCGCCAGCCCGACGATACCGACCGCGCCCTGCGTCCGCAGGTGCTGGACGATTTCGTGGGACAGGCCGAGGCCCGCGCCAATCTGCGCGTCTTCATCGAAAGCGCCAAGATGCGCGGTCAGGCGATGGATCACACGCTGTTTCACGGCCCGCCCGGTCTGGGCAAGACGACGCTGGCGCAGATCATGGCGCGCGAGCTGGGCGTGAATTTCAAGATGACCTCGGGGCCGGTGCTGGCGCGCGCGGGCGATCTGGCGGCGATCCTGACCAATCTGGAACGCAACGACGTGCTGTTCATCGACGAGATCCACCGCATGAACCCCGCCGTGGAAGAGGTGCTCTATCCCGCGATGGAGGATTTCGAACTGGACCTCGTGATCGGCGAGGGGCCCGCCGCGCGCACCGTGCGGATCGAGCTGCAGCCCTTCACACTCGTGGGCGCCACCACCCGGCTGGGCCTGCTGACCACGCCGCTGCGCGACCGCTTCGGCATCCCGACCCGGCTGCAATTCTATACCGAGGCCGAGCTTGACCTTATCGTCACCCGCGGCGCGCGGATGCTGGGCATTCCGTCAGAACCCGAGGGGACGCTGGAAATCGCCCGCCGGGCGCGCGGCACGCCGCGGATCGCGGGCCGCCTGCTGCGCCGGGTTGTCGATTTTGCGCTGGTCGAAGGTGACGGCCGGCTGACGCGCGCGCTGGCCGACACGGCGCTGACCCGTCTGGGCGTCGACAATCTGGGCCTTGATGGCGCGGACCGGCGCTACATGATGCTGATGGCCGAACATTACGGCGGCGGTCCGGTAGGGGTCGAAACCCTGTCCGCGGCGCTGTCCGAAAGCCGCGATGCGATCGAAGAGGTGATCGAACCCTATCTGCTGCAGCAAGGTCTGGTGCAACGCACCCCGCGCGGGCGGATGCTGGGCGCGCGGGCCTGGCGCCATCTGGGGCTGGAGGCGCCCCGCCCGCCTGCCGCGCCGCAGACCGATTTGTTCGGCGACGCCTGACCTCAGACCCCGCGTCACCCTGCCCGCTTGCTGCCCCCGCCCCCCGCGCCTATCTGAGCGCGACAAGGAGCCAACATGACCCAGATGCCCCCCCGTTTCGAGATCACCGAGGCCGAGATCGACCGTGTCGTCGCGCGGTTCTACACCCGGGTGCGCGCGCATCACCTGCTGGGCCCGATCTTTGCCGGCCATGTCACGGACTGGCCCGAACATGAGGCGAAAATCGCCCGGTTCTGGAAAGGCGCGATCCTGTTTCAGCCCGGCTTCGACGGCAGCCCGATGATGGCGCACCGCCGCGCGGGCGATGTGGCGCCCGGGCATTTCCCGATCTGGCTGGGCCTGTTTGACGAGACGCTGCGCCAAAGCCTCGATCCGCTGGCCGCCGCCGCCTGGTCGGCGCTGGCCCATCGCATCGGTCAGGGGCTGCGGCAAGGGGTCGAGGACATCGGCAGGCCCGCAAACGTGGTGCCGAACCTGCGCTAGGATATGAGTATTTGGGCCAAGAAGAAGATCAGTCGTCGCTTTGCGATGCCTTGGCCTTGCCAAACAACCCGGTCAGCGCACGCCCCGTCAGGTTCGTGACACGCGGTTTCTGAAGCGCACGGAACGGCATCGGGCGGCAGACCTCGATCGCGGCCACGCCAACGCGCGCCGTCAGCGCCCCATTCACCACCCCCTCACCGAAACGGCGTGAAAGTTTCGAAAACAGATGCCCGCCGGTGACGGTTTCGATCAGATCGTCGCCCACCGCCACCGCGCCGGTGGCGACCAGATGCGTCAGCACCGTGCGCGCCAGACGCAGACTGCCCAAGCTGCCCGCGCGGCCCCCGTAAATCTCGGCCACGCGGCGGATCATCCGCAGATTGGCGGTCAGCGCCGTGAAAACATCGGCCAGGGCCAGCGGCACCAATGCGGTGACCGTTGCCACGGTGCGCGCCGCGGCCTCGATTTCCAGCCGGGCGGCCGCGTCGAGCGGCGCCATCAGCTCGGTCTCGGCCAGGTTGAGCAAGGTGGTGGTATCAAGCTGTTCGGGCGCACGCTCGGCCAGCCGCGCGCGGGACCAGTCCATCTCGGGACGCGCGGCATACAGGCCGGAGACATGGGTCACGACCTTGCGCGCCTGGGCCAGATCGTCGGCCTGCGCGGCCGCTGTAACTTCGCGATGCACCCGGTCAAGACGGCGCAACCGCGCGAAGGCCGCCAGTTCGCGCAGCCCCATCAACGCCGCCGCAAACACGAACACGGCCAGAAGGCCGGCCCCGACCCAGCCCAGCACCGGGTTCGCCGCAAACAGGTTCTCGACAAACCGCCAGGCCGCGACCGAGATCACGAACCCCAGCAGCGCCACCGTCGCCTGCCAGAAGAACCGCGCAAGACGTGACGCAGGCCGTGCCGCCAGCCGCGCCGCGATCTGCATCGCCCGCCCCTCGGGGCGGTCGGATACCGGATCGGACAAGTCCTGCACAGGCGGCGCATCGGCGGGCGAGGCCGGGGTTTCGCTCAGTTCGATCAGCACGGGTTTATTGGTCATAACTTGTCCCCGATCAGGAATTCGGCCGCCCGGTCCAGCCGGATATGCGGCGGCCCATCGCCCGGGCGCAACTGCACCGCGGCGGGTGCGAAGCCCATGATCGCATAATCCTCGTCCAGCCAGTGCTGCGCGCCGCCGCGTGCGGGCGCCAGCAATTGCGCCGGATCGGCGGGCAATTCGCCCGGATAAAGCGCCGCATTCCGCCCGTCCAGCAACCGGCCGCGCACCGCCGGCAAGTCGCGTCCGTCATGGGTCAGCGTTTCTTCGGTCGTGGCACGCAGCGCGGCGATCGCCATCGCCTGCGTCTTGGCTCCGGCGAAATCCGCGCGGTCGCGCGCTTCGCGCAGCAGCGCCTCGGTGATGGCGGTCAGGCGGGCATGTTGCGAATGGTGCAGATGGTCGGCCTTGGTCGCGGCGAACAGGATCTTCTCGACCCGGCGTGCGCCCAGCAGCCCGGCCAGAAACCCCGCCGTGCCCGGCCGGAACGCCGCCAGAATTCCCGCCATCGACTGACGCAGATCCTCCAGCGCGGCGGGGCCTGCATGGATCGCGCCCAACACATCGACCAGCACCACCTGCCGGTCGATCCGCGCGAAATGATCGCGGAAGAACGGGCGCACGACCTCGCGTTTATAAGCGTCAAAGCGGCGCTCCATCTCGCGGCCCAGACTGCCGCGCGGATAGTCGCCCGGCGGGATCGGCGCGAAGGTCAGCACCGGCGAACCCGCCATTTCGCCGGGCAACAGGAAGCGACCGGGCGAGCAGTCGGAAAATCCGGCTTCCCGCGCCGCCTGCAGATGGGCGGTGAAAGGCTCGGCCAGGGCTTTCGCCGCAGGCTCGCCGAACGGGGCGCCCAGATCCGCCGCGGCCAGCCGCGCAAGATAGTCGTCGCCCCGCGGGCGCGACGCCAGCCGTGACAGCGCGCCTTCGGACCATTGCGCAAAGGTCTTGTCCATCAACCCGAGATCGAGCAGCCATTCGCCCGGGTAATCGACGATATCCAGATGCACCGTGCGCAGCCCGCGCACCCCGCCCAGAAACCCCGACGGCGCGACCCGGAACGACAACCGCAATTCGGAAATCGCGCGCGTGCCCTCGGGCCAGTGCGGCGCGGAGCCGGTCAGCGCGGCAAGATGGGATTCGTAATCGAAGCGCGGCACGGTATCGTCGGGCTGCGGCTGCAGGAATGCCGCCCGGATCTGCGCAGCGCCGCTCAGTGCGGGCATGCGCCCGCGGTCCAGAAGATTGGCCACCAGCGAGGTGATGAAAACGGTCTTGCCCGCGCGCGACAGCCCGGTGACGCCAAGCCGGATGACCGGCTCGAACAGCGCCTCGGAAACCGAAGCGCCCACCCCCTCGACCCTGCGGGCCAGACTATCGGCGAAGTCAGAAATGCCCAAATCCGGCGCCTTTCCTTGCTTTGGCTCATAGATAGGCGGACGCGGCGCGATTTGTTAGGGGGAAAGGCGGCGATCGGGCGGGCGCGCGGACAGCGGGTATCAGACAGCGGGGGATTGTCAGGCGGGGGCGGGCAAGCTAAGGCCAAAGAATGCCGAGATTTGCCTTCAAAATCGAATATCACGGGGCGCCGTTTGCGGGCTGGCAGCGCCAGTCCGGCCAGCCCTCTGTGCAAGGGGCGATCGAGGCGGCCCTGTCGAAGCTGGAACCCGGGCCGCATACGATCGCGGCCGCCGGGCGTACCGATGCGGGCGTTCATGCCACGGCGCAAGTGGCGCATGCGGATCTTACCAAGTCTTGGGACCCGTTCCGCCTGTCAGAAGCGCTCAACTGGCATCTGAAGCCCGACCCGGTCGCGATTGTCGCCTGCGCGCCTGTGTCCGATGATTTCCACGCCCGGTTTTCAGCGCAGGAGCGGCGCTATCTGTTCCGGCTGATCCAGCGCCGGGCACCGGTGACCCACGAACGCGGGCTGGTATGGCAGGTCCTGCACCCGCTGGACGCCGAGGCGATGCGGGCGGGCGCCGCGCATCTGGTCGGGCATCACGATTTCACAACGTTTCGCTCGACCATGTGTCAGTCCGCCAGCCCGGTGAAGACTTTGGACGAGATCCGCATCGAGGAAGTCGCCCTCCCGCATGGGCGGGAATTCCGCTTTCACCTGCGCGCCCGCAGCTTCCTGCACAATCAGGTGCGATCAATCGTCGGCACGCTGGAACGGGTGGGCGCGGGCGCCTGGGCCCCGGCAGATGTGAAGGCGGCGCTGGAAGCCCGGGATCGTGCGGCCTGCGGGCCGGTTTGCCCGCCGCAGGGCCTGTATCTGTGCGGCGTCGGGTATCCGGACGACCCGTTCGGGGCGTGATCCGGGCGTGCGCCTGGCGCAGACTGTTCTGCCGCATGGATCGCCCGCCTGCCCGCCCGGGCGATCTGCACCTGCAACGCTGCGTCGGGCAGGTTTTGCGGCGCATATTCCCGAACCGCCCGGACCACCACCTCGAGCATATCGGCCTCATGCCCCCCGTCGACCGCGGTACGCAGATCCCGCAAGATTGCCGCCATTTCAATCTCGGACAGGTGGTCTTCGCGCACCCGGATGATTTTGGGGTGGGCCGTAATCTGCGCCCCCCGGCGCATCATCAGTTCCTCATGCAGTTTCTCGCCCGGGCGCAGGCCGGTCACGACGATCTCGATATCGCCCGCGGGATTGCCTGCATCACGCACCGAGTAGCCCGCCGCAACGATCATTCGCCGCGCCAGATCGCCGACGCGCACCGGCTGGCCCATGTCGAGCACGAAGACCTCGCCGCCTTCGGCGAAAGACCCCGCCAGCAGGACCAGCCGTGACGCTTCCTGAATGGTCATGAAATAGCGCGTCACCCGGTCGTCGGTCAGCGTTACCGGCCCGCCCCGGGCGATCTGTTCCTGAAACAGCGGGATCACCGACCCGGACGAGCCCAGCACGTTGCCAAATCGGACGGCCGAAAAGATGGTCTGTGTCGCGCGAGTGGCCAGATCCTGCACGATCAGTTCCGCCATCCGTTTCGAGGCCCCCATAAGATTGCCCGGCCGCACCGCCTTGTCCGAAGAGACCAGCACGAAGCGCGCAACCCCAGCCTCCAGCGCGGCCCGCGCCAGAACAGCCGTGCCCAACGCATTGTTGGCAAGCCCCGCGCGCAGATTCTGTTCGACCAGGGGCACATGTTTATAGGCGGCGGCATGCAGCACGACCCCGATATCGTGCCGCGCCAGCACCTGCGCAACCAGCGTGCCGTCACAGACCGAGCCGAGCACGGGCACCACCTCGACCCCGGTTGCCTCGGCCAGACTCCGCATCTCGGCCTCGGCATTGTAGAGCGCGAGTTCGGAGAGTTCGAACAGCACCAGCCTGGCGGGGCGACAGGCGATCATCTGGCGGCACAGTTCCAGCCCGATCGAGCCGCCGGCCCCGGTAATCATCACATTGGCGCCACGATAGGCCCCGCCATCGCCGCCCAAAGCCGCATCCAGCGGGTCGCGCGCCAGCAGGGCGGTGGGCGTGGCGGGCATCAAGCGGTTCAGCAAGGCGTCACCGCCATGAAGTTGCGCGAAGGAGGGCAGCGTCTGCACCTCGACCCCCATCGTTTCAAGGCGCTTGCGCAGAAAGCTCTGCTTGTCGGCGGAAACGGAGGGCATCGCAAGGATCACGCGATTGATCTTGAACCGCTCGACCACCTTCGCCGCGCGCGCCCCGGAATGCACGGGCACACCGTTCACCGTCATCCCGTCCAGCGCCGCATTATCGTCCAGAAACGCATAGGTGATGACGTCGGGGCGTTTGTGCAACTCGGCGGCCAGCGCCATGCCCGTGCGCCCCGCGCCGTAAATCGCGATACGCGTTACGGCAGGAGAGCGGCGATAGATTTCGGTCACGAGGCGAAACAGCAGATGTCGCGACAGGAAATGAAGAACGACATAGCTCAGCGCAAAGACGATATGAAAGCTCACCGGCAGATCGGAGCCCGTCAGCCGTGCCAACAGCCCCGAGAGCGCCCCGAGCAATGCCGCAACCGCCGCGGTCTGCACCAAGACATCGCCGTGATAATCCTTGAGCCGCACCCGGCACAGGCCGAGGTGCTTGCCGAACAGAACTGCGGCCAGCATCAGGAGTACCACCAGGGCCAGATGCGCGTGCAGGTCGGAAAGAAACGCCCGTTCACCGGCATCCTGCAGGGCCAGCGCCGCACCGAAGGCCAACGGAACCAGCGCTGCGTCGACAAGCAGCAATATCCGGGCTTTCTGCGGGCGCGTCAGAGAGAAAAATGCCTTTATCATGCCGACTCTCGAAACCTTCCCCCGCGTTGCACTAGATCGCAGAAAGCTTGCCCATCGTTTAACGGCCAAGGCCACGCAGCGGATTTTTCCCTGGCCATCAGCTCAGGACACGCCGGATCGTGCGCAGCAGCAGCAGAATATCGAAACCGAGCGAGGCGTGGTCCTGATAGATCAGATCGAGTCGGGCCTTCATGGGCATGCACGAGCGGACATAGACCCCGTCGCTTTCCTCGGGCGTGGTGCAGCGCGCCAACAACCGCTCTTCATGGCGGTGATAGTGGAGCGAGGCCAGCCCGGTCACACCGGGACGCGATTTCAGCACCTGTCCATAGATCCCCGGAAACCGCTCCACATACGCGCGCAGCGGCGGGCGCGGGCCCACGAAGCTCATATCGCCCTTCAGAATGTTCCAAAGTTGCGGCAACTCGTCCGCCCGCGTCTTGCGCAAGATCCGCCCGATCGGCGTGATGCGCGCCGCCTTGTGCCCGCCAGAGATGCCGCCATCGGCCACATCCACCGTCATGGTGCGGAATTTCCACAGCGCGAACCCCTCGGTCGGGGATTTCATGCGTTCGGACACATGAAAGAACGGGCGGCCCTGCGCCACCGCAAGCACCACCACGACGACAAGCATCACCGGCGCCAGAAGCGGCAGCAGCAGAAGCGCCAGCACAACGTCGAACAACCGTTTCGACAGCCCGATCTGCCGCGTTCCGGCAGGGCGGCGTGCCGCGAAGGGGCGACCTTGGACAAAGTGCCCGGGAAACGGCGGCGCAAGCGCGACACTGCGGGCGAACGAGGGCTGGATCTGGCGTGCGGGTTTCATCATGCCAACAGGACTAAGGAAACCTGTCTACCGAACCCTTAACGCGCACGCACAACCGGGGCGGGAATAAATGTGCAAATTTACACAAATTCTGAGCGATTTTCTCGAATGGCGCACACCCAGCCCTGCGCCTATCTTCGCCTCAACACCCGTATATCGGCAGGAGACCCCAATGACCAACCCCATCCATCCGCAGGCCCGCATCGGCCACGTCCACCTGAAAGTTGCCGATCTGGAGCGCGCCATCGCCTTTTACTCCGGCGTTCTGGGCTTTGAACTGCAACAGCGGTTCGGCACCCAAGCGGCGTTTCTGGGCGCTGGCGGCTATCATCATCACATCGGGCTGAACACCTGGGAGAGCAAGGGCGGCAAGCCGCCTGCACCGGGCACGACCGGGCTTTATCACACCGCGTTCCTGTATCCCGACCGCGCCCAGCTGGCCGATGCGCTGCGCCGGATCGTGGCGGCGGGTGTGCCGCTGGAAGGTGCCGCCGATCATGGTGTGTCAGAGGCGATCTATCTGCGCGACCCGGACGGCAACGGGGTCGAACTCTATCGTGACCGCGCGCTCGAGGACTGGCCGCGCGACGCCGAGGGCAACCTGAAGATGGTCAACGCCCATCTGGATTTGCACGCCCTGCTGGCAGAGGCGCCCCAGGACTGAGGCGCCGTTTCCGGGCTGGCGCGAACATGACCGCATTGCCGGCAAGCGTCAGCCCCAACCCCGCCAACGCCAGCGGTGTCCACACGAAGCCCTCATACAGGCTCGACGCGATCAGGGCGATCACCGGGAACATCACCGTCGCATAGGCCGCGCGCCCGGTGCCGATGCGGGCCACCAGCATCAGATAGGTGGTGAAGCCCACGATCGAGCCGAAGACCGACAGATAGGCCAGCGCCCCCCAATAGCGCAGGTCGGGCGGCGGTGGCAGCGGCGTGCCCGTTGCCAGCACGATTGCCAGCAGGATCAGCGCGCCATAGCCCATGCCCCAGGCATTCGCGGTCAGCGGCGGAATCCCCGCCGCCGAATTGCGCCGCGACGCCATGTTGCCCAGACTGAAGAACAAGGTGCCAAGCGCCGCCAGCCCCATCCCGCGCAGCGTGTCGCCATTCACCTGATGGCCGATCAGGTCGGGCGCGAACAAAAGACCCAGCCCCGCCGCACCAAGGCCCGTGGCCAGCAACGCGCGCGGACGGATCGTATCGCCAAAGATCAGCCGCGCATTTACCGCATTATAGATCGTGGCGAGCGAGAAGATCACCGAGACCAGGCCCGAGGGAATGAACCGCGTGGCATTGTAAAAACAGATGAAATTCAGCGAGAACAGGCAGATCCCCTGCAGCACGATGAACCGGTGCTGCCGCCAGGGCACCGCCGTCAGCCGCCCCGTCAGCGCGAGCGCGGGCAGCATCAGCACCGCCGCCAGCGCAAAGCGGTAGAAGACCGATGCCAGCACCGGCACCGGACCCAGCTGAAACGAAATCGCGATCCAGGTGGTCCCCCAGATCAGCACGGTAGCGACAAACAGCATCAGGGTCATGGCAGGCTCCTTTGACGCGGCTATGCCATGGCCTGCGGTGGTGCGCTTGCACGATCTTGCGGCTATTTTCACGCGTCGCTTCAGGCCCCGTTCCGGCGCGACGCCGCCGCTGCTAGAACGGGCCGGGAAAGGGGCACTCATGGCCGCGACCGCAACCGTTTTCGAAAGCCTCAGCCGCTCGAACGCACGGCTGGAAGCCGCGCGCGATCTGGGCGCGGGGGCTGCATTGGCGGTCTGGTCGAACGCACGCGACCGGGTGCGCTATGAAAACACCCGGATGCATGTGCTCAGCCTCTATCTGGAGAACGGGCAGGAATGCCGCAGGCTGGACCGGGGGCGGATCACCGGGGCGCCCGGGGCGGTCTGCATCATGCCGCAAGGCGCGCAGTCCGACTGGGAGATCGGCGGCGCCTTCCGCTTCCTGCATCTGTATTTGCCCGACGCGCAATTGCGCCACTTCGCGGCCGAAACGCTCGGGCATGCGCCCGCCCGGATCGACCTGCCGGAACTGACCTTCGCCACCGCGCCGGGCCTTGCCACGCATCTGCGCGCCCTTGCCGCGGTGCAGGCGCGCCCCTTGGCCGCCCGCGCCGCCCTCTTGGATCTGATGCACCATCTGCTGACCGCACCCGGGCTGGGAAACCTGCGCGCCGAACCGCTGCGCGGCGGTCTGGCCCCGGCGGTGCGGCGCCGGATCTGCGCCTTTATCGAGGACACTCTGGACAGCGCCCTGCCGCTGGCCGATCTGGCCACGCAGGCCGGGCTGTCCGAATTCCATTTTCAACGCATGTTCACCGCCACGCTTGGCCTGAGCCCGCAGCGCTATGTCGAGACGCGACGGATCGCCCGGGCCGAGGCGCTGATCGCAGACGGCACGCCGCTGGCCGAGGTCGCCGCCGCCTGCGGATTTGCCCATCACAGCCACCTGACCCGCACATTCCGGGCCCATCGCGGGGTGACGCCCAGCGTCTGGCGCGCCGCACTTTGACACCGATACAAGCCAGATCTGGACCTTGCCGCGCCCGGGTGCTTAGAGTGCGCGCCAAAGGAGACACGCTATGTCATTTGGGAAAAATATCCGCACCTGGTTCGAAGGCAGCTGGCACGAAGGCGACATCCCGGTGATGCGCGCCGCCGATCACGGCATCTGGCAGGGCAGTTCGGTCTTTGACGGGGCGCGGATGTTCGACGGGCTGATCCCCGATCTGGACGCCCATTGCGCGCGCACCAACCGCTCGGCCGAGGCGCTGATGATCACCCCCACGATCGACCCCGCCCAGATGGTCGAGATCGCGCGCGAAGGCCTGCGCCTCTATCCCCGCGACGCGGCCGTTTATGTGCGGCCGATGTATTGGGCGATCCACGGCTCGGAACTGGGCATCGCGCCGCTGGAAGGCGTGACCGGCTTTGCGCTTTGCCTCGAAGAGGTGCCGATGCCGCCCGCCGAGGCCACCACGACGATCACCACCACCAGCTTCCGCCGCCCGGTTCTGGCCGACAACGTCTGCAACGCCAAGGCCGGCTGCCTGTATCCGAACAACGCGCGGATGCTGGTCGAGGCCAAGCGCAAGGGCTTTGGCAATGCGCTGGTGCAGGATGCGATGGGCAATGTCGCGGAATCGGCCACGGCCAACGTGTTCATGGTCCGCGACGGCGTGGTGATGACACCCATCGCCAACGGCACCTTCCTGTCCGGCCTGACCCGCGCGCGCCACATCAAGAACCTGCGCGACAATGGCATGGAGGTGCGCGAATGCGTCCTCACGCTCGATGATTTCCGCGCGGCGGACGAGGTATTCCTGTCGGGCAACTTCGCCAAGGTCACCCCGGTCGTGGCCTTCGACGAGGTGCGCTATGACCACGGCCCCGTCACCAAACGCATCCGCGAGATGTATTGGGACTGGGCGGCCAGCTGCCCGCTGTAACGCATCACGGTTGCCAAACGCCTGGCCCGGCGCAATGATCGGCGCAGATCAAAGGAGATCCCATGCGCAAGTTTCTGGTGGTGCTTGACGATACGCGCGAATGCCTGAACGCGATGCGCTATGCCGCGATGCGGGCCAATCATACCCGCGCGGGCGTGGCGATCCTGTCGATCATCCCGCCCGAGGAATACCAGCACTGGATCGGCGTGGCCGAGATCATGCGCGAAGAAGCGCGCGAGCGGATCGAGGCGCATTTCGAAGTGTTCGCGAAATGGATGCGCGACCGGCAGGGCGTCGACCCCGAACTCATCATCCGCGAGGGCGAGCCGGTGACCGAGATCCTGGACGTGATCCGGCAAGACCCGCAGATCGGCGTGCTGGTTCTGGGCGCGGGCACCGACAAGGCCGGGCCCGGCCCGCTGGTCACGCAGATGAGCCGCAACTCGGGCAACCTGCCGATCCCGCTGACCGTGGTGCCCGGCGACATGTCGAAAGAGCGGCTGGAGGCGATCACCTGACCGCCTGCGCCGATTTGCCCGCAGGGCGATCGGGCCGCAATACTTGATTAATTCGCTCGGGCGCCGCATATGTGCCCCAAGCCAAGGAGGCGCCGATGTTCATCCAGACCGAGACCACCCCGAACCCCGCCACGCTGAAATTCCTGCCCGGCCAGACCGTGCTTGAGGTCGGCACCGCCGATTTCCAAAGTGCCGAGGCGGCCGCGAAATCGCCGCTTGCGCAACGGATCTTTGCCGTTGCGGGCGTGACCGGCGTGTTTTTCGGCTCGGATTTCGTGACTGTGACAAAAGATGCCGCGACTGCCTGGGAACACGCCAAACCGGCGATCCTGGGGGCCATCATGGAGCATTTCCAGTCCGGCGCCCCGGTGATGGAAGGCGAAGGCCCCGCGACCGGCGGGCATGCCGAACATTCCGGCGAAGATGGCGCGATCGTGGCGCAGATCAAGGAATTGCTGGATACCCGGGTGCGCCCGGCGGTGGCGCAGGACGGCGGCGACATCACCTTCCACGGGTTCGAACGTGGCGTGGTTTACCTGCACATGCAGGGCGCCTGCGCCGGCTGCCCCAGCTCGACCCTGACGCTGAAGATGGGCATCGAAAACCTGCTGCGTCACTACATTCCCGAGGTGACCGAGGTGCGCCCCGTTGCAAGCTGAGCGCTGGACCCTGGGCTTCGACACATCGGCCGCGCATTGCGCGGCCGCTTTGTTGCATGGTGAACGCCTGATCGAGGCCCGCGCCGAAGACATGCCGAAAGGCCAGGCCGAACGGCTGATGCCCTTGCTGGACGAGATGCTGGCACGCGCGGGCATCGGCTGGCGCGATCTGGCGGTGATCGGCGTCGGCATCGGACCGGGCAACTTTACCGGCGTGCGGATTTCGGTCTCGGCCGCGCGCGGGCTGGCGCTGGCACTGGGGATTCCGGCGGTGGGGGTCAGTACGCTCGACGCGCTTGCCGCAGGTCAGCCGCGCCCGCTGCGCGCCCAGATCGACGCCCGGCGCGACGAGGTTTATGTGCAGGACTTCACTGCGACCGGCGCGGACGCCCCGCAGATGATGCCGCGCGCGCAGGCCGATACCGAGGCCGCGCAACGCGATATTCTCCTGCGCGAAGGGATCGCGCCCGCCGATCTGGCCACGGCGATCGCCCGGCTCGCCGCGGCGCGCGCCGATACGCCGCAGCCGCGCCCTGCCCCGCTTTACCTGCGCTCGGCCGATGCGGCGCCGCCCTCTGACCCGCCGCCGGTCATTCTGGATTGACGCGATGAGCCCCGAGGCCCTTGCCGCCCTGCACAAGCGCTGTTTCACCACCCCCCGCCCTTGGTCGGCGGCGGAATTCGCCGAATTCCTGACCTCGCCCCTCTGTTTCCTGCAAGGCGATTCTCAGGGCTTCGTTCTGGGACGGGTGATCGCCGGTGAGGCAGAGCTGCTGACCATCTGCACCGCGCCCGAGGCCCGCCGTCAGGGCACCGGCCGCGCGCTTCTGGCGCAATTCGCCGCCACCGCCCAAGAGCGCGGCGGCGAAAGCGCCTTTCTGGAAGTGGCCGAGGACCATACCGCTGCGCGCGCGCTTTACGCAGCGGCGGGCTGGCGGGAATCGGGGCGCAGGCGCGGCTATTACCACACGCCCGAGGGCGCGCGCGTCGACGCGCTGGTGCTGACCCTGCCGCTGCGGCCCGCCGAAGTTTGACCGAGCGCTCAAAAAGCCGCCAAGCACCGCCCCGCGCGCGCAAAATCACGCTTGACCCCCCCGGCAATCCCGGCCCTAATCCCTGTGGTCCGCGGGCCCATCAGCCTGCCAACAGCGTTCCGCAAGGAATGAGCAAACAATGACCGGGAGTGACCAATGACCCTTATGAAACAGTTTCTCGGCGCGGCCGCCACGCTGGCGCTTTTCACCGGCGCGGCCTTCGCCGATCCGGCACTGATTTACGACCTTGGCGGCAAATTCGACAAATCCTTCAACGAGGCGGCCTATACCGGCGCGAAGAAGTGGGTTGATGAGACCGGCGGCAGCTACAAAGAACTGGAGATGCAGTCCGAAGCCCAGCGCGAGCAGGCCCTGCGCCGTCTGGCCGAGTCGGGTGCCAACCCGATCGTGATGACCGGCTTTGCCTTCGGCGATGTTCTGAACACCGTGGCCCCCGACTACCCGGATACCAAATTCGCGATCATCGACATGGTCGTCGATCAGCCCAACGTCCGCTCGGTCGTCTTCACCGAAGAGCAGGGCTCGTTCCTCGTCGGCATGATGGCTGCGCAGGCCTCGAAGACCGGCACGGTCGGCTTCATCGGCGGCATGGACATTCCGCTGATCCGCAAATTCGCCTGTGGCTATGTGCAGGGCGTGAAGGCGGTCAACCCCGACGCCAAGGTGATCCAGAACATGACCGGCACCACGCCGAGCGCCTGGAACGACCCGGTCAAGGGCAGCGAACTGACCAAGGCGCAGATCAGCCAGGGCGCAGACGTGATCTATGCCGCCGCGGGCGGCACCGGCATCGGCGTTCTGCAAACCGCCGCGGATGAAGGCATCCTGTCGATCGGCGTGGACAGCAACCAGAACTATCTGCACCCCGGCAAGGTTCTGACCTCGATGCTCAAGCGCGTGGACAACGCGGTTTACGAGGCCTTCAAGGCGGGCGACACGCTGGAAACCGGTATCCATGTGATGGACCTCAAGGCCGAGGGCGTGGGCTATGCGCTGGATGACGACAACGCCGCGCTGATCACCGACGAGATGAAGGCGACGGTGGATGCCGCCGCCGCCAAGATCATCGCGGGCGAGATCACCGTGCATGACTACATGTCGGACAATACCTGCCCGGTCGAATAATGACGGGCGCACAGACCACGGAGGCGCGGCAGGACACTGCCGCCCTCGCTCCGGCGATCGAGCTGCGCGGCATCTCGAAAGCCTTCGGGCCGGTTCAGGCCAACAAGGACATTTCGATCCGGGTGATGCCGGGGACGATCCACGGGATCATCGGCGAAAACGGCGCGGGCAAATCCACGCTGATGTCGATCCTTTACGGGTTCTACAAGGCCGATGCGGGTGAAATCATCATCCACGGCCGCCCGACCCAGATCCCCGACAGTCAGGCCGCGATCCGCGCCGGTATCGGCATGGTGTTTCAGCATTTCAAGCTGGTACAGAACTTCACGGTTCTGGAAAACATCATCCTGGGCGCCGAGGATGGCGCGCTGTTGCGTCCGTCCCTTTCCAAGGCGCGCAAGACGCTGCAGCATCTGGCCGAGGAATACGAGCTGGACGTGGACCCCGACGCCGTGGTCGAGGAACTTTCGGTGGGCCACCAGCAGCGCGTCGAAATCCTCAAGGCGCTGTATCGTCAGGCCGACATCCTGATTCTGGATGAACCCACCGGCGTTCTGACCCCGGCCGAAGCGGACCACCTGTTCCGCATTCTGGACAACCTGCGTGCGCAGGGCAAAACCATCATCCTGATCACCCACAAGCTGCGCGAGATCATGGAAATCACCGATACCGTATCGGTGATGCGCCGCGGCGAGATGACCGCGACCGTGAAGACCGACACCACCAGCCCCGAAGAGCTGGCCGAGATGATGGTCGGGCGCAAGGTGCTGCTGCATGTGCCCAAGGGCCCCGCCAATCCGGGCGCCACGGTGCTGGAAATCGCCGATCTGCATGTGGTCGACGAAGACAAGGTCGAACGGATCAAGGGCATCAGCCTGCAGGTCCGCGCGGGCGAGATTCTGGGCATCGCCGGGGTCGCGGGCAACGGCCAGTCCGAATTGCTGGGCGTTCTGGGCGGAATTCAGAAAGGCACCGGCACGGTGCGCATCAACGGCCAGGAAATCGACCTGACCGGCAAGCATTCCAACGGCCAGTCGCGGCGCGCGCGCGGGATCGCGCATGTGCCCGAAGACCGGCAGCATCTGGGCCTGATCATGGATTTCGCCGCCTGGGAAAACATGATCTTTGGCTATCACCACGCGCCGGAATATCAGAAGAACGCGGTGGTGATGGATAACGCGGGCATCGTTGAAAAGACCGAAGGCGCGATGGAGCGCTTCGACGTGCGCCCGCCGATCCCGTCGCTGCCCGCGAAATCGTTTTCGGGCGGGAACCAGCAGAAAATCGTGCTGGCCCGCGAGATCGAGCGCAACCCCGACCTGCTGCTGGTGGGCCAACCCACGCGCGGCGTCGACATCGGCGCGATCGAATTCATCCACAAGCGCATCGTCGAGTTGCGCGATGCGGGCAAGGCGGTGCTGCTGGTCTCGGTCGAACTGGATGAAATCCTGTCGCTGTCCGACCGGATCGCGGTGATGTTCGACGGCCGCATCATGGGCGAGCGTCTGCCCGCCGACACCAACGAACGCGAGCTGGGTCTGCTGATGGCGGGCGTGACCGATGCCGGCAAAGGAGAGGCCGCCTGATGGAAAAGCTCCCGACCTGGGCCGATGTGGTGCTGGTGCCGCTGATTTCGCTGCTGTTGGCGGCGATCATTTCGGCGATCGTGATTCTGGCGATCGGCAATGACCCGATCGAGGCCGTGACGGTGATGGTGGATGGCGCCTTCGGGTCGGCCAGCGGCATCGCCTATACGCTGTTCTACACGACCTCTTTCATCTTTACCGGGCTGGCGGTGACGGTCGCCTACCACGCCGGGCAATTCAACATCGGCGGCGAAGGACAGGCGCAGATCGGCGGTCTTGGCGTGGCACTGGTCTGTCTGGCGCTGCCCTGGCCGCACTGGACGCTGGCGCTGGCGGCGGCGACGGTGGGCGCGGCGGCCTTCGGTGCCGCCTGGGCCGCGATCCCGGCCTATCTGGCGGCCAAACGCGGCAGCCACATCGTCATCACCACGATCATGTTCAACTACATCGCGGCCGCGCTGATCGTTTATCTGCTGGTCGAGGTGCTGCGCCCGGCGGGTCAGATGGACCCGGCCACCGCACGTTTCCCCACCGGGGCGGAACTGCCGAATTTCGGAGAAATCCCGGGGCTGAGCCTGATCTTTTCCAAACGCGTGCCCGCGAATGTCAGCTTCTTCGTCGCGCTGGCGGCCTGCTGGGGCGTGTGGCTGCTGCTGTGGCGCACCCGGCTTGGCTATGAAATCCGGGCCTTCGGCAAATCGGAAAGCGCCGCGGTCTATGCCGGGATCTCGCCTTTCAAGGTGGTGATGGTCTCGATGCTGATCTCGGGCGGGCTGGCCGGGATGATGGCGATTAACAACGTGATGGGAGAGGCGCACCGCCTGGTGCAGAACTCGGCCGAGGGCGCGGGCTTCATCGGCATCGCGGTGGCGCTGATGGGGCGCAACCATCCGATCGGGGTGTTTCTGGCGGCGCTGCTGTTCGGCTTCCTCTATCAGGGCGGGGCCGAAATGGGGCTGATGACCTCGATCCCGATCGAGCTGCGGCTGCTGTTGCAGGGTCTGGTGATCCTGTTCACCGGCGCGCTGGACACGATGGTGCGGATGATGCTGGGCGTCTTCTTCCGGCCCCGCACGAAGGAGGCCCTGTGATGGATTACGCAACGCTTCTGCAGATCCTCGACACCACCGTGCGCTTTGCGACGCCGCTGCTGCTGGCCTGTCTGGCGGGGCTGTTTTCGGAACGCTCGGGCATTTTCGACATCGGGCTGGAAGGCAAGATGCTGATGGCGGGGATGGCGTCGGGCGCGGTTGCGGCGCTCAGCGGCAGTGTCTGGATCGGGCTGCTGGCGGGGATCGGCGGCTCTGTGCTGTTTTCGATCGTTCACGGGCTCGCCTCGATCACCTTCCGCGGCAATCAACTGATCTCGGGCGTCGCGCTGAATTTCGTGGCCTCGGGGGCGACGGTTCTGGTCGCGCAATCGCTGTTCCATCAGGGCGGCCGCACGCCGCCGCTGACCGGCGACGCGCGGTTCAACCCGGTCACCCTGCCCTTTGTCGACACGCTGCGCGAGGTGCCGCTGATCGGGCCGTTCTATGCCGAGGTGATCTCGGGGCATTCGTTCCTGGTCTATGCCGCCTTCGTCGCGGTGCCGCTGACGTGGTGGGCGCTCTATCGCACGCGCTTCGGGCTGCGGCTGCGGGCGGTGGGCGAGAACCCGGAATCGGTCGATACCGCGGGCGTGTCGGTGATCCGGCTGCGCTATACGGCGGTGATGATCACCGGCATCCTGTGCGGCATGGCGGGTGCCTATATGGCCACCGGGCTGCAGGCGGGCTTTGGCAAGGAAATGACCGCCGGGCGCGGCTATATCGCGCTGGCCGCGCTGATCTTTGCGAAATGGCGGCCGTGGTATGCGCTGATGGCGACGCTGCTGTTTGGCTTCTTTCAGGCGCTGGCGCTGCGCCCCGACGTGATCGAGGGCACCTTCGGCATGGCGATCCCGGTGCCCGCGCTGGACGCCCTGCCCTATATTCTGACCGTGATCGTGCTGGCGGGCTTCGTCGGGCGCGCCATCCCCCCCCGTGCCGGAGGCCAACCCTATGTCAAAGAGCGCTGAACTCGCCGCGCTGATCCGCGCCCGCGCGGGCGATGCGGCCCCGCAACTGGGGCTGATCCTGGGCTCGGGTCTGGGCCATCTGGCCGAAGAGGTGCAGGGCGTGGCGATCCCCTACAGCTACCTGCCGGGGTTTCCGCAGGCGGGCGTGTCGGGGCACAACCCGAAACTGGTGATCGGCGATCTGGAGGGCGTGCGCGTCGCGGTGTTCGGCGGCCGGGCGCATTACTACGAACACGGCAACCCCGCCGAAATGCGCCTGCCGCTGGAGATCCTGCGCGATCTGGGCTGCACGCAGTTGCTGCTGACCAATGCGGCGGGCAGCCTGCGCCCTGACATCGGGCCGGGCGATCTGATGGTGCTGAGCGACCACATCGCATTCGCCGGCACCAACCCCCTGATCGGAGAGCCGTCGGACGCGCGTTTCGTGCCGATGACCGAGGCGCATGACCCCGAAATGCGCGCAGGCCTTGCCGCCGCCGCCGCCGCCGAGGGCGTGGCCCTGCCCGAAGGCGTGTATTGCTGGTTCTCGGGGCCGTCCTTTGAAACACCGGCCGAGATTCGGGCGGCGCGTGTTCTGGGGGCCGATGCGGTGGGCATGTCGACCGTGCCCGAGGTGATCCTGGCGCGGTTCCTGGGCCTGCGGGTCGCGGCCGTGTCGGTCGTCACCAACATGGGCGCGGGCCTGTCTGCCGAAAACATCAGCCACGAGCATACAAAAGCGATGGCCCCGGTGGGCGCGGCCAAGCTGGAACGGGTTTTGCGACGATATTTGCGCAACCTTTAACACCGCGCTTTCCTTGACGGAAACCGGGGTTTGACACCGTGCCCAAGGCAGGCAAGACTGACCCTCAAACACCAACCGGGCTGCCCATGCAGATCTACCTCCCTATCGCTGAGGTCTCCGTCAGTGCCGCCCTGCTTCTGGGCCTCGGAACGCTGGTCGGGCTGTTGTCGGGCCTGTTCGGGGTAGGCGGCGGCTTTCTGATCACGCCCCTGCTGTTCTTCATCGGCATTCCGCCCACCGTGGCCGTGGCCACCGGCGCCAATCAGGTCGTGGCGTCGTCGGTGTCGGGCGTGCTGGCACAGTTCAAGCGCAAGGCGGTGGATGTGCCGATGGGCGTGGTGCTGCTGATCGGCGGCCTGATCGGCTCGGGCATGGGGATCTGGGTGTTCAACCTGCTGACCCGGCTGGGCCAGATCGACCTTGCGGTGCAACTGGCCTATGTTGTCTTCCTCGGCTCGATCGGCCTGCTGATGTTGCAGGAATCGCTGCGCGCGATGCGGCGGGAAAAACGCGGCGGAAAGCGCGCCAAACGGCATCAACACCTGTGGGTCCACAAGCTGCCCCTGAAGGTCAAGTTCCGCGCCTCGGGGCTGTATATCTCGGTGATCCCGCCGATGCTGGTGGGGATCGTGGTTGGGGTTCTGGCCGCAATCATGGGCGTCGGCGGCGGCTTCATCATGGTGCCCGCAATGATCTATCTGCTGGGGATGCCGACCAAGGTCGTGATCGGCACCTCGCTGTTCCAGATCCTGTTCGTGTCGGCCTTCACCACGATGATGCATGCGATCACCAACCAGTCGGTCGATGTGATGCTGGCGCTGCTGCTGATCGTCGGCGGGGTGATCGGCGCGCAGATCGGCTCGCGGCTTGGCGCGCGGCTGAAGGCCGAACAACTGCGCATCCTGCTTGCACTGCTGGTGATCCTGGTCGCGGGCAAGCTCGGGCTCGACCTGCTGCTGCGCCCGTCCGAGCTGTTCTCGCTGTTTCCCGGGGCGTTCAAATGATCCGCGCGCTGATCATACTTCTGGCGCTTGCCCTGCCCGCCCGCGCAGAAGAGGTGGTCGCAGGTCTCAGCCACGACAATATCGGCATCACGGCGTCGTTCAACGGCTCCGAAATCCTGATCTACGGCGCGATCAAACGCTTCGAGCCAGAGCCCGCCAGCGATCGCATGGGCATCATCGTGACGCTGGAGGGCCCGCCGGGATCGGTCACCATCCGCCGCAAATCGCGCCAGATGGGGATCTGGGTGAACACCGATTCCGTGGGTGTGGCCGCAGCCCCCAGCTATTATGCGGTTGCCAGCAGCGCCCCGCTGGCCGAGATCCTCGACCCCAATGTCGATGTCAGCCAGCGCATCTCGATCCCGCTGGCGATGCGGTCCTTCGCCGGGCCGATCGAGGTTGCCGATGCGCGCCCCTTCACCGAGGCCCTGCTGCGCATTCGACAGGAAGAGGGGCTGTATCATCTGGATGAGGCAGCGGTCACGATTCTGGAAAATACCCTGTTCCGCGCCGATTTCACCCTGCCGGCCAATCTGATCGAGGGCGATTACAAGACGCGCATCTTCCTGTTGCGCGATGGCCAACTGGTCGACCAATACCGCACCGCGATCTATGTGCGCAAAGTCGGGCTGGAGCGGTGGCTTTATACCCTCTCGCGCGATCACGCCGCGATCTACGGCGCGCTGTCGCTGGCACTGGCGGTGTTTGCGGGCTGGGCGGCGGCGGCGGTGTTCCGACTGATCCGCACCTAACCACGGCCGACGAAGGGCATCGCGGTCGCCATCACCGTCATGTTCAGCACATTGGCACCCGGCGGCAGGCTGGCCATATGCAGCACCGCCGCCGCCACATCGCCCACCTCCATCATCGGTTCCGGGCGGATGCTGCCATCGGCCTGCAGCACGCCCGCCTCCATCCGCGCCGCCAGATCGGTGCGCGCATTGCCCACGTCGATCTGCCCGCAGGCGATGCCGAAATCGCGCCCGTCCAGCGCCAGCTGCTTGGTCAGCCCGTTGATCGCATGCTTGGTCACGGTATAGGCCAGCGACCGCGGCCGCGGCACCTGCCCCGCGATCGAGCCGTTGTTGATGATCCGCCCGCCTTGCGGCGCCTGCGCGCGCATCTGCGCAAAGGCTGCACGCGCGCACCAGACCATGCCATCCAGATTGACCGCCCGTGTCAGGGTCCAGTCGTCGGGGTCCATCTCGTCGATCAGCGCGCCCTGCGGAAACACGCCCGCATTGTTGAACAGCACGTCGATCCGGCCGAACCGCGCCACCGTCTGCGCGAAAGCCGCCTCGACCGCGGCACGATCCGCGACATCGCAGGCCAGCGCCAATCCGTCGCCCCGCGCCGCGACCTCGGCCAGCGGTGCCGCGCGCCGTGCCAGACACGCCACCTGCCAGCCCGCCGCCAGCGCCGCCTCGGCCACCGCGCGGCCAATGCCCGCGCTTGCCCCCGTCACCACCATCACCGGCATGTCCTGTCTCCTCAGCCGTCTTCCTCGCGTTCCAGTTTCAGCGCGACCGCCCCCGTGGGCAGATCGTCGATCGACAGCGGCGCCGAAGGCCGCGCCAGCCGCGCCCGCGTCACCCACAGCAGCCGGTGTTCCGCCCGGGTGATCGCCACATAGGCCAGCCGTTTCCACAGCGGAATCCCCGCCTCCATCCGCCCGGCGCGGGCGGCGGCGTAAATGTCGGGCGCGAAGACCTGCACATCGGGCCACTGGCTGCCCTGTGCCTTGTGGATCGTCACCGCCGCGCCATGCAGGAAGGTCGCCCCCATCCGCGCGGCGAAGGGGATGAAGGGCTCTTCCTCGTCGGGCAGTTCGATCTTGACGATCGACGCCGCCGACAGCCGCGGATCTTCGGCGCCGATCACATGCAGACGCGAAAACCCGGGCTTCTTGCCGGGCCCCAGATAGATCACCTGCGCGCCCTTGATCAGGCCGCGTGCCTCCAGATCAATCCGCTTCTTGCGGTGTTTCAGTGGCAATTCGATCCCGTCGCAGATCAGCGGCTCTCCCGGCAGCAACATGTCGGCGGGCGCCGAATGCGCCGCCCGGAACGCGGTGATCAGACGAATCCGCGTCGCATTGCGCCAGACCAGCACCGGGCTGCGCGCCATCAGATCGCTTTCTACCCGTTCCGCCCAAACGACGCGCGGGTCGTTCGCTGCGGCTTTCTCGATCATCCGCTCGAAGCCTTCGAAACTCAGGCTCTCATCGGCCAGCGCATGCGCCAGATCCAGGATCGGGTTGTCCTGCGTCTGGCGGTGAATGCGATGCAGAACATGTTTTTGCGAATCCGGCAGACGCTCGAAACACATCTGCCCGGACTGGTTTACCGGCGCCAGCTGCGCGGGGTCGCCAAACAGCACCAGCGTCGGGAAAATCTCGCGCAGGTCGTCGAACTGGCGTTCATCCAGCATCGAGGCCTCGTCGACGAATCCGATGTCGAGCGGGTCTTCGCGCCGCTTCCAGCCATTGATGAAATCCGATCCGCGCAGCCCCGCCGAGGCCAAAGCCGCGGGGATGGATTTATACTGGTCGTAAAACGCCTTGGCACGGTCCAGCGCTTCTTCGGTCAGCCCGTTGATGCCCAGCATATCGACCTTGGGGCGCTCGCCCTGCCCGGCCAGCCATTCGGCGATCCGCTCGTATTCCGGGTCATAGACCGGGGTGTAAAGAATGCGGTGGATCGTCGTTGCCGGAACCCCACGCCCCCGCAGCACCGAGGCCGCCTTGTTGGTGGGGGCCAGAATCGCCAGCGTGCGCCGGTCGCGGCGCCGCTTGCCTTCGAAATCGCCCGAAACCAGCTCGACCCCGGCGTCCTCCAGCGCCTTGTAAAGCGCGGCCAGCAGCATCGTCTTGCCCGACCCGGCCTTGCCGATCACCGACAGCACGCGATTGCCGCCGCCATCGGGCGACAGGCTGCCTTCGACAATATCGATGCCCGCCGCCTCCAGCGCAGAGGCCACGGCATCCCAGGCCTCGGCCTGATCTTCGGAAAAGGTAATCGCAGGGCTGTTCATGGCCGCGACCTTACAGGGCGCGCGCGCCCACCGAAAGGCGCGAAATCGGCGAGGGCGGATGCCTCCGGCGGGGATATTTTCGCCAGAAAGAAAACAGCTCGCCCGGCTTCTTTCTGGTGAAAATATCCTGCGGGGGTCTGGGGGTGCAAAACCCCCAGCGCCGAGATCAGGCCGCCGCCGAGGCCGGGGTGGCGAGCGCCACGATATCCATCATGATCCGGTTGAGTTCGAAATCCTTGGGCGTGTAAACCCGCGCCACGCCGAACCCACGCAGTTTCACCGCGTCCTCGTCGGGGATGATGCCGCCCACGACGACCGGCACATGATCGAGCCCTGCGGCGCGCATCCGCTCCATCAGCTCTTCGATCAGCGGAATGTGGCTGCCCGACAGGATCGACAGGCCCACCACATGCGCCTCGTCCTCGATCGCCTTGGCGACGATCTGTTCGGGCGTCAGGCGGATGCCGTCATAGGTGATGTCCATGCCGCAATCGCGGGCGCGGAAGGCGATTTGTTCCGCGCCGTTCGAATGGCCGTCAAGGCCCGGCTTGCCGACCAGGAATTTCAGGCGGCGGCCCAGCTGCGTGCTGACCGCATCGACGGCCGCGCGGATGTCGTCCAGACCTTCGGTCTTGTTCGAGGGGCTGCGCGACACGCCGGTCGGACCGCGGTATTCGCCATGCACGGCCCGCATCACGCCGGCCCATTCGCCGGTGGTGACCCCGGCCTTCGCGGCGGCGATCGAGGCGGGCATGATGTTCTTGCCCGCTTTCGCATCGGACTTCAGCTGATCGAGCGCTGCAGCAACGGCCGCCGCATCGCGCGCGCCGCGCCAGGCCTGCAGCCGCGCGACCTGATCGGCCTCGACGCCCGGATCGACGACCATGATGCCGCCATCGCCTGCGGTCAGCGGGCTGGGCTCGCCCTGCTGCCAGCGGTTCACGCCCACGACGATGGTTTCGTTGGCTTCGATGCGGTTGATCCGCTCGGCGTTGCTTTCGACCAGACGGCCTTTCATGTAGTCGATTGCGGCAATCGCGCCCCCCATCGCATCGAGGGTTTCCAGCTCGGCGCGCGCGCCAGCTTTCAGTTCCTCGACCTTGGCGGTCACGGCGGGGTTGCCGTCGAACAGGTCGGCATATTCCAGCAGGTCGGTTTCATAGGCCATGATCTGCTGCATACGCAGCGACCACTGCTGATCCCAGGGACGCGGCAGGCCGAGCGCCTCGTTCCAGGCGGGCAGCTGCACCGCGCGGGCACGGGCGTTTTTCGACAGGGTCACGGCCAGCATCTCGATCAGGATGCGGTAGACGTTGTTTTCAGGCTGCTGTTCGGTCAGGCCCAGGCTGTTGACCTGCACGCCATAGCGGAAGCGGCGGTATTTCTCTTCCTCGATGCCGTAACGTTCGCGGCAGATCTCGTCCCACAGCTCGGTGAAGGCGCGCATCTTGCACATTTCGGTGACGAAACGGATGCCTGCGTTCACGAAGAAGGAAATCCGTCCCACCATCGCCGGGAAGCCCGCGGCCGGGACCTTGTTTTTCAGATCATCCAGCACCGCTATGCCGGTGGCCAGCGCGAAGGCCAGCTCCTGCTCGGGCGTGGCGCCCGCTTCCTGCAGGTGGTAGGAACACACGTTCATCGGGTTCCATTTCGGCAGATGTTGCGCGGTATAGGCGGCGACATCGGTGATCATCGCCAGGCTGGGCTTCGGCGGGCAGATATAGGTGCCGCGCGACAGATATTCCTTCACCAGATCGTTCTGCACCGTGCCCTGCAGTTTCGAGACATCGGCGCCCTGCTCCTCGGCCACGGCGATATAGAGCGACAGCAGCCAGGGCGCGGTCGCGTTGATTGTCATCGAGGTGTTCATCTGTTCCAGCGGAATCTGATCGAACAGCGCGCGCATGTCGCCCAGATGGCAGACCGGCACGCCGACCTTGCCGACCTCGCCGCGCGACAGGACATGATCGCTGTCATAGCCGGTCTGGGTCGGCAGATCGAAGGCCACCGACAGGCCGGTCTGCCCCTTGGACAGGTTCGTGCGATAGAGTTCATTCGACTTTTCGGCGGTCGAATGGCCCGCATAGGTGCGAAACAGCCACGGCTTGTCCTTGGCGGGTTTGGTCATCTCGGTCATGCTGGCCTCCGGTCCCGGTCGAATCTAATTCCGCAACAAAATTGCGGGTTACGCCCTGATATGCGAAAGAATATGTCCCTGTCAATTCGCCGCGCTGCGGCACGGGCGCCGCATTTTGCCACGCTGCAGCTTTCCAAGCAAATACAGGGTAGAGCTAGCACAGCCCAAAATCGAACGAGACAGAAAATTACAAAATCGTAACGTCAGGCATTGCATTGTTGCGCAGGCGGAAGTATCTCGGTTTCCGATCCTCGCCCGATTCTGCGGCGCGGCGACGCTAACAGGAGATGCTCATGGCCCTCGACGTGAACACCAATATCGCGCCCTATGAAGCGCCGGAAAAAGACCTCTATGAAATCGGCGAGATGCCGCCCTTGGGCTATGTGCCGAAGAACATGTATGCGTGGGCGATCCGCCGCGAACGTCATGGCGAGCCCGAGCAATCCTTCCAGGTCGAGGTGGTGCCCACCTGGGAAATCGACAGCCACGAAGTGCTGGTCCTCGTGATGGCCGCCGGCGTGAACTACAACGGCATCTGGGCCGGTCTGGGCGTGCCGATCTCGCCCTTCGACGGCCACAAGCAGCCCTATCACATCGCCGGTTCGGATGCCTCGGGCATCGTCTGGAAAGTCGGCGACAAGGTCACCCGCTGGAAAGTGGGCGACGAGGTGGTGATCCACTGCAACCAGGACGACGGCGACGACGAGGAATGCAACGGCGGCGACCCGATGTTCTCGCCCAGCCAGCGGATCTGGGGCTACGAGACCAACGACGGCTCGTTCTCGCAATTCACGCGCGTGCAGGCCCAGCAGCTGATGCCGCGTCCCAAGCACCTGACCTGGGAAGAGGCCGCCTGCTACACGCTGACGCTGGCGACCGCCTACCGGATGCTGTTCGGCCACGAGCCGCATGACCTCAAACCCGGCCAGAACGTGCTGGTCTGGGGCGCTTCGGGCGGCCTCGGCTCCTTCGCGATCCAGCTGATCAACGCGGCCGGCGCGAATGCCATCGGCGTGATCTCGGACGAGGACAAGCGCGAATTCGTGATGAGCCTCGGCGCCAAGGGCGTGATCAACCGCAAGGACTTCAAGTGCTGGGGGCAGCTGCCCAAGGTGAACTCGGAAGAGTACAACACCTGGCTGAAAGAGGCGCGCAAGTTCGGCAAGGCGATCTGGGACATCACCGGCAAGGGCGTGAACGTCGACATGGTCTTCGAACACCCGGGCGAAGCGACCTTCCCGGTCAGCTCGCTGGTGGTGAAGAAGGGCGGCATGGTCGTGATCTGCGCCGGCACCTCGGGCTTCAACTGCACCTTCGACGTGCGCTACATGTGGATGCACCAGAAGCGTCTGCAAGGTTCGCACTTCGCGCACCTCAAGCAAGCCTCGGCCGCCAACAAGCTGATGATCGAGCGTCGCATCGACCCCTGCATGTCGGAAGTCTTCCCCTGGGCGGAAATTCCGAAAGCACACACCAAGATGCTGCGCAACGAGCATAAGCCCGGCAACATGGCCGTGCTGGTGCAGGCCCCGCGCACCGGTCTGCGCACCTTCGAAGATGCGCTGGAGGCCAGCCCCAAGGCCTGAGCGCCCGGCCTTTCAGTGAGCACCCGCGTCCGGTTTCCGGGCGCGGGTTTTTCATTGTCGGCCAGGCCTGCCGGACGGGGTGCCCGCCGCAACACTTGCTGGCCGGGGCGGATTGCAGCTGCGGGGACAGGCGCCGCTACTTCACCGCGCCCGGCACGGTTTGCGTGGGAATTTTCCGTCCGTCCCGAAGCTCCGGCACAGGTTTGACCCGCTGGCGGCGCAGCGCCCAGATCTGTGCGGTCGCCCGATGCAGGGGCACGGTACGAAACATGTCGCGCAGCATGCGCAGATCCGCCCAAAGCCCCTGCCAGGCACCATGCTTGGCCGACTTGAACGGGCTTTCGACCTCGGGCCAGCACACCACGGCGACACGCAGACGCCGGGCGATCCAGAACCGGTTCATATGCACTTCCAGCCCGAAGCGGGGCAGGTTGCGCAACGCGGCCAAGTCCCCCAGATGCTGACGCGACAGCACCCTTTCGCCCGAAATATAGTCCAGCCCGATCAGCCGCCACGGCAACGGGGCATTGCGGCGCAGGCTGATCGAGACATCCGCCGCGCCCTCCAGAACCGGCGCGATCAGCGCGCTCAGATGATGCGCATCCAGGCCCAGAAGGTCACTGTCGAGCAGCATCACCAGATCGTGGCGGGCCGCCGCCACGCCCTCGGCCACGGCGGCGGTCTTGCCGCCATTCTGCGTCAGACGGATCAGCCGCGCGCCACCGATACCCGCCACCACCTCGGCAGTGCCATCGTGCGAGCCGTCATCGACGACGATCACCTCATCCACCAGCGGATGTCCCAGCACCGCCGCCAGCACCCGCGCAATCCGCGGCGCCTCGTTGTAAGCCGGAATCACGCAACTGACACGGCGGGGCAGATCCGCGCGCATCTCGCCCGGCATCGTCATTCGGCCGCCCCCACAGAAGTGCCCGGGCGCAGGGGATGCGCAGCCTCCGCCTCGGCGACGGGCAGCATCGCGGTGCCGCGCCAGTCGAAGCCACGCCGCGCCCAGGTGGCCAGCCACAGCACCGGCAGCGCCAGATCGCGCAGCACCATCGCAGCGCAGTCACGCGGCCCGCACGGCCACCCCGCCAGCCGGGCCAGCGCGATTTCCGCACCATACCACAGCATCAGCAGTGGCGGCACCCAGGCCCCCCAGCCTAGCGCCAGCATGGCCAGAACCGGCGGCACCGGCCCGAGCAGGATCTCCAGCACAAACAGCCCCACGAAGCCATCCCGCCGCACCCGCGCCCAACGCAGCTGCCGGCCCCAGACATCAGCCAGACGGCGCGGCCCGATCGGCTGCGCGAAGGCCCGGCGCGCCAGACGCACCCGCAGCCCCTGCGCGCGCACCACCTTGGTCGAGGCCACATCTTCGGCCAGGTCGTGACCAAGGGCCGCCAGCCCCCCGGCACGATCAAGCACGTCACGCGGCCACATCAGCGTCTTGCCCTGTGCAAACCCAAGCCCGACCTGATCGGCCGCCAGTTGCCAGCGCGCCTGAAAACTGTTCAGGAAGGCGCATTCCACCGCCCCCCACAGCCCCTGCCCCCGGATCCCGGCAGGGGGGCTGGTGACCAACCCGGTGTCGGGGCGCCAGACGGCAAACAGCTGATCCAGGTAATCCGCTGGCAGTAGCAGGTTCGAATCGGCCAGCACGATCCAGTCGGCCCGCGCCGCGGCCCAGCCCTTGGCCAGATTGTTGAGCTTGGGGTTGGAACTGATGCGCTCTTCCCCGATCAGCAACTGTGCCCGGGCCTCGGGGTGGCGGGCAATCAGGTCGCGCACCAGGGCCACGGCAGGGTCGCTTTCGCGCGCCGCACAAAACAGGATTTCGTACTCCGGGTAATCCAGCGCAAAGCTGCTTTCCAGCGTCTCGGCATCGTAGCGGTCAAGCCCGCAGACCGGGCGGACCAGGCTGACGAAAGGCCGCCCCGGATAGCCCCCGGTGGGCGGCGCGGGCCGCAGATAGCGCCACGCGGTCAGCGCGGCCGATCCCAGATGCAAAGCCAGCGTGCCCAGCACCACCAGCGCCAGCACCCCCATCAGAACTGCAGTCATGACGAAACTCCGATCGCCTGCGCCGCATCCTGCGGTGCGGCATATGCCAGCCCATCCCATTGCATCAGTTGCAATGCACCGTCGGCCGTTTCGGCCAGCGCGGTCAGACTGTCGATCCAGTCACCGCAATTGGCATAGGTGATGCCGTCGCGCAGATGCAGCGCGGCCTTGTGAAAATGTCCGCAGATCACGCCGTCATGGCCCCCCGCGCGCGCCATCTCAGCCAGACGTTCCTCGAACCTGTTCCCGGCGAGCATCAGCGAATTCACCCCCGAGAGTGCCAGTTCGATCACCCCGCGCTCGGCGGTCGAGTTCAGCTGTCGGCGCAACCAGGCGTCCAGGGCGCGCAGCCAGCCATCGACACGGCTGCCGATCCGCGTCATCAGATGCCAGCGAAAGATCCGCGCGTCGCATTGATCGCCATGCAGCACCAGATAGCGGGTGCCATCGGCGGCCTCATGCGTCAGGCTTTCGCACAGTTCGAACCCGTCGAAATCGCTGCCATATTGCGCTTTCAGGGCCACATCGTGATTCCCCGGCAGATAGACGACCCGGGTGCCTGCCGCCTGCCGGTCGCGCAGTTCTTGCAGGATTGCATCGTGAGTTTCGCTCCAATGCACCTTGCCGCAGTGCCAGATGTCGAGGATGTCGCCGACCAGAAAGATCGCATCGGCCTCGACGCCTTGCAGGAATGTCAGGAAGGCCCCGGCCTTGCTGCCCCTCGCGCCAAGATGCAGGTCTGACACGAACAGGCTGCGCAGATGTCGGCGGGGTCCGGGACGCGGTTGCGCCGAGCGATGGCTGCGGTCGGGCATGGCGGGCTCCTCGCTGTTGCCTGAGCGCTCTGTGCCAAGCCCGCACTACGGTTTTGTGACGGTCATGCGACGAGTTGGTGAAAGCAGGCTGCAGTCGCAGAAACCCGTGTCGGGGCAATGTCCGGCCGACGAGGGCAAGCCCATGAATTCGCCAACAAATTCGGCGTAGCGCTTAGCCATTCGCGAAGAGATGGAGAAATGGCGGACCCGGAGCGATTCGAACGCCCGACCCTCAGATTCGTAGTCTGATGCTCTATCCAGCTGAGCTACGGGTCCACTGTGAGGGCGGATTTAGCGACCGCGCCGGGGGTTTGCAAGGGCTAAATGACAGAAAAATGCACGGGGCGCATTTTCGCGCCCCGTAACCTGTTGCGGACTTATTGCTGCGCGAAGATCGCGGAAAGGATAGCGCCCTGCGCCCCGCGGTCGCCGCCCGACAGGGCCGCCACGGTCTGATCCGGCGCCGCATCGGTGTAGCCCATCTGTTGCAGACGGGCGCTCAGCGCCTGCGAGTCTTCGCCGCGCAGCACGGCCAATTGCTCGATCCGGCTTTGCCCCAGCCCGCCCATCACGGCGACCATCGGATTGCCACCGCCTTCACCGCCCGACAGCACCGCCGACAGGCCAAGGACGATGGCGCCCAACGCCATGATGGTGCTGGCCACCGGCCGCTTGAAATACAGCGTAAAGGCACGCCAGTTAAGCACAACATGCGCCACCCCGCCCGCAACCATCGCCAGCCCCGCCCATTCATGGACCGTTTTCATCAGCCCGATCTCGAGGTGAAAGAACATCAACACCCCGGTCACCGCCATCACCAGAAACGAGCCGATCACCAACGGGGTGGCCCATGCACGCAAAGACATGATTCTCTCCTGAACTTCTGCCGCTATCGCCGCGGCTCACACTGCTGACACGCGGCAGCGCGAACTTTCCGTCGCTCAATCTGCGACCGGGTCCAGGGCCAGTTCCTGAGGCAGGTGCAGCTTGAATTCGGTGCCGGTTTCATCGGTGCGCACCAGATCCAGCCGCCCGCCATGACCGCGCACCAGTTCGGCCGAAATCGCAAGCCCAAGCCCGGTGCCGCCCTTCTTCACACCGCCCGAGAATGGCTGGAACAGATGTTCGCGCGCGCGGGGCGGCAGGCCCGGGCCGGTATCCTGCACCCGAATCCACCAGCCCTCGGGCTCTTCGCCGGCGCCAATCTCGATGGTGCCGGGAATGCCGGTGGTCTCGATCGCCTGACGCGCGTTGCGCACCAGGTTGGAGAGCACACGATACAGCTGTTCGCGGTCCGCCCGGATCGCCAGATTCGGCGCCACGTCGATCACGAAGTCGATCTGGGCGGCATCGGCGGGGGGCTGTTCGCCCTCGACGACCTCGGACACCAGCCCCGCCAGCATGAACCGCGACAGCGTGGGCGGGGGTTCTTCGGCGCGCCCGAAGGTCAGCGTCGTTTCGCACAGGTTGACCGCCCGGCCGATCGAATTCATCAGCTTGGGCGCGGCGCGCTGCACGGCCGGGTCCTGCGAATCCTCCATCCGGTCGGCGAACAGCTGCGCCGTGGTCAGGATGTTGCGCAGATCGTGGCTGATTTTGGCCACCGCCTGCCCCAGCTGCGCCAGACGTTCCTTCTGCTTCAACGCGGCGGTCAGTTGCCGCTGCATCGAGGCCAGCGCCTCTTCGGCCACACGCAGTTCGGCCACGCGCGCGGTCGGGGCAATGATCCGGCGGCCATCCTCGGGCGCCTCGGCATAGGCGGCCATATGCGCGACGACGCGCTTGATCGGCACGACCATCAGGCGCCGCACCAGCGCAAACAGCAACAGCGCCGTCACCACCGACACGGCCGCCGACAGCGCCAGCAGCCGCACGCCATATTCCATCATCGCCACGCGCATCGGCCCGGTTTCCATGGTGACCTCGATCACCAGACCGCCCTTCTGCACCGGATCGCCAATCACCCGGATCACATGATTTTCGGCATCGACCAGCAACGCCAGCGCATCGCGCACCAATTGCCACTCTGGTGTTTCCCGCAGGTCGTAGCTGGCTGCGACCTGCTGCGGAATCGGCGACGACAGCACCAGCTGGCGCACCGCATCGCGGCGCAGAACGACGTTGAAGACCCCCGCATTGGCAAGCAGTTCCTGCTCCAGCTCGGGTTCGATCATCTGGTCGGTGGTCAGCAGCGCCAACGAGGCGATCTGGGCCCGTTCCAGACGCGTCAGCAGGTAATCTTCACGGAAATTGGCCAAACCCGGCAAAAGGATCAGCACCTCTGCCAGCACGACGAACAGCGTCGTCAGAATCAGAAATCGCCCCGAGAGCGTGTTGATCGCCATTTCTCCGTCACATCGCGGCGTGTTGCCCGCCATCACCGTTACCATCGGCATTTCCAATGAAATACCAAATGCTTCCCGCATTAAATAGGCGTGCCTTGCGCTTGGCGAAACCCCGCCACCTGTTGTATCAATCGCGTGAACGGGCGTGTTCCGTCGCCGGGGGCGAGAGGGACGCGAAAAAACGCCCGAGATCAATTGACTTGTGGCCCGACTGCCCCTAAAGACCGGGCTTCGAATATGAGCGGCAGCCGAATCCGGCAGGTTTCACGTTGCCCTACCGTAGACAGAACCCGGAGTAACCGCGATGAAACGCACTTTCCAGCCGTCGAACCTCGTTCGTGCCCGCCGTCACGGCTTCCGCGCCCGCATGGCCACCAAAGGCGGCCGTCGCGTGCTGAACGCCCGCCGCGCCAAGGGCCGCAAGTCCCTTTCGGCCTAAGGCTTGAACGGCCCGCAAGGCATGACACCGCCGGAGGCTCCCGTGACTGGCCCAGAGGGTCGGAGCGCGGGAAGCGCCCCGGCGGTTTCCGTTTGTCTTGCGGACACCTTGCCACCCCGCATCGAAGTGCTGCGCAAACGCGCGGATTTCCTGCGCGCCGCCTCGGCCCGCCGTCAGGGCGCGCCGGGTTTTTTGTTACAGGGCCGCGCACGGCGTGATGACGAAGCCGTGCCCCCCGGTCTGATCCGCGTGGGGTTTACCTGCTCGAAAAAGCTCGGGAATGCCGTGGCGCGCAACCGCGCCAAGCGGCGCCTGCGGGAAATCGCGCGGCTGGTGCTGCCCGCTTTGGGGCGCCCGGGCTGGGATTACGTTCTGGTCGGACGGCCCGAAGCTACCGCCACCCGCGACTTTCAGGCCCTGCAGGCCGATCTGCGGCGCGCCTTGGCCGAGGTTCATTCCGACCGCCCGCAAAAACCGCGCCCTGCGGGCGAGCCCCCCAAGGGCCGCCGGAGAGGCAAATGACCCCGCTCGCCCGTGTTCTTGCCCTGCCCGTGCGCGCCTATCGGCTGCTGCTGAGCCCCTGGGTCGGCCATGGCTGCCGGTATCAGCCGACCTGCTCGGCCTATGCGCTGGAGGCGCTGGAACGGCACGGTGCGATCAAGGGCGGCTGGCTGGCGGCGAAACGGGTGCTCAGCTGTCATCCTCTGGGCGGTCACGGCTATGACCCCGTGCCCGGTGCCGACCCCGAATTCGACGCCCGGCGCTGCAAGGATCACGACCATGCTTGACGACGAAGACGCCCCGATCCACCCGCTGTTCGCCGGCGCCCCCGGCAGCACCGAATTCAAGAAATTGCGCAAGCGCATCGTGCGCGAAACCCGCGAGGCCATTGAAAAATATGGCATGATCGAACGTGGCGCGCGCTGGCTGGTGTGCCTCTCGGGCGGCAAGGACAGCTACACCCTGCTGGCGGTCCTGCACGAATTGAAATGGCGCGGGCTGCTGCCGGTCGATCTGCTGGCGTGTAACCTCGATCAGGGCCAGCCCGGATTTCCGGCGACTGTCCTGCCCGAGTTTCTGGAAAAAATGGGCGTCCCGCACCGGATCGAATATCAGGACACCTATTCGGTGGTGATGGACAAGATCCCGCAGGGCCGCACCTATTGCAGCCTGTGCTCGCGCCTGCGCCGGGGCAACCTGTATCGGATCGCCCGCGAAGAGGGGTGCTCCGCCGTGGTGCTGGGCCATCACCGCGACGACATTCTTGAAACCTTCTTCATGAACCTCTTCCACGGCGGCCGGCTGGCGACGATGCCACCCAAGCTGCTGAACGAAGAGGGCGATCTGTTCGTCTATCGCCCGCTGTCTTTCGTGTCCGAGGCCGATTGCGAGAAATTCGCCCGCGGCATGAACTACCCGATCATTCCCTGCGATCTGTGCGGCAGTCAGGACGGGCTGCAGCGACAGCAGGTCAAGCAGATCCTCGATGGCTGGGAGGCGCGCGCGCCCGGGCGCCGCCAGGTGATGTTCCGCGCGCTGATGAACGTGCGCCCCTCGCATCTGTGCGACCCCGGGATTTTCGACTTCGCGGGGCTGATGCGCGCGATGCCGCAGGATGAGACGGATTTGAACCAAAACATCCCGAATTTGCGCGACCCGAATTAACCGATCGCTGACCAAACCGGCCTAGGGTGTCCCGGACTATGGGGCGTGGCCCCGAAAGCGGGGGCTGAGGTCTGGATATGGCAAAAATCGGGGGGCCGAAAATCGTGGGCAGGGCAGCGCCAATCCTGCTGCGCTGGGAACTGGCGACCTTCATTCCCGCGATCGCACTGGCCGGGCTTTGGTTCGGCACAGAGGCCCTGCTGCTGGTGTCTGCAACCGCGCTCGGCGTGGCCTGGGTCACGCGGCCGCTGCCACAGCCCACAAGCGGGGCCCCGGACCATGCGCATGACGGGCTGACCGCGCTGCCGCTGCGGGCAGAGGCAGTCACGATCATGGATGCGCTGGTGCAAGAGGCCGCTAACAGTTCGCGCGCGACCACCTGCCTGGTGTTGGGATTCGACGACCCGCAAGTTCTGGTCCGGCAGCTGAGTCATCATGAATTCGACCATGTGCTTCAACGCACGGTGGAACGGCTGCGCGGCGCGCTGCGCGACAGCGACCAGATCGCGCGCCTCGAGGGGGCCCGGCTGGCGATCCTGCTCAAACCCACGCCGCGCGCCGATCTGGAAAGTATGATCCAGCTGTCCGTGCGGCTGCAAGCGGCGGTCGAGGCGCCGCTATCGGTCGCCGCCCGGACGCTTGCCGTCAGTTGCCACATCGGCTTCTGCATGATGAGCCGCACGCCGGACCAGACCGGCGCCGCGATGCTGGAGGCCGCCGAAACCGCTGCGGATGCGGCCCGGCGCAACGGGCCGAGCGGCATTCGCGCCTTTTCGCCCGAAGTGCAGAAAACCGCACAGGCCCGCACGGTGCTGTCGTCCGAAATCGCCGGGGCGCTGGAAAATGGCGATATCGTCGCCTTCTTCCAGCCGCAACTGAGCACCGACACAGGCGCCGTCTCGGGGATGCAGGCCGTGCCGCGCTGGCTACACCCTCAGCGCGGCGTCCTGCTTGAGGACGACATCCTGCCTGCCATCGATTCGGAACGGCTGCGCGCGCGACTGGCCGAAGTGATACTGTTTCAAAGCTTTCATGCCCTGCGCGACTGGGATCGGACGGGTCTCGAGCTCGGCCCCGTTTCCCTGCCCGTCTCCGCCGATCTGATGGCCAATCCGAAAATGGCCGACCGGCTACGCTGGGAGTTTGACAGGTTCGAAATCACGCCGGGGCGCATCCGGCTGGTGCTGCCGCAAAACGTGATGGCACAGATCGACGAAGAGGTGATCGCCCACAACCTGATGACCTGTGCCGAGATGGGATGCCGGATCGAACTGGCGGGCTTTGGCCTCGGGCCGACCTCGGTCAGTTCGATTCGTCGTTCCGCCGCCCAACGGCTGCGCATACACCGCACGTTCGTAGCGCGGGTCGATTGCGACCCCGAACAGCAGCGGCTGATGGCCGCGATCATCTCGATGGCCGAAGGTCTGGGCCTTGAAACCCTGGCCGAAGGGGTCAGCACGCTGGGCGAGCATGCGATGCTGTCGCAACTGGGCTGCAATCACGTTCAGGGCAAGGCGATTGCGACCCCGATGCCGCTGGAGGAAGTCCACGACTGGGCGCTCCGGCATCGCGCAAAGCTCGAGGCGACCCCTCAGATCGGCCACAAACGCGGCGAGTAAGGGCGCGCGGATCTGACCAAAGGCCCCAAGGCCCGAAGCCCCGCCTCCGCGCGTTGCGCCCCGGGACGTCACCGCGCAAGACAGCAGGAGTCGGACGCGCGCAAATGTAAAACACAGATCGCGCTTTCTCAGGCGCCTGTCTCTGCCCACCCCGCCAGCGCAAGCCAAAAGGCGGGCCAACTGCGCTATTCCGGGGCCGATCCGGGGGTTTTCAGGAAAACCGCTTGACGTTTCGCCCCCCCTTCTGTTGAACCTCCCCCAACCCTCGGACAGGCTGGTGGACTGCGTTCCCATGGATAATCAGAACAAGAACCTTATCATTGCAACGGCACTTTCCGCGCTGGTGCTGATCGGCTGGACCTATCTGTTCCCGCCCGAACAGCCCCTGCCCGCAGACAGCACGCCGGTGAGCACGGAAGTGGCCACCCCGGTGGCCCCCGCCGTGACGCCCAACGCCGTCGCCGGCGCTGCGTTGACAGCAGAAGCCACAGCCCAGGCCGAACTGGCCGCGACCCCGCGCATTGAAATCGACAACCCGGCACTGACCGGCTCGCTGTCGCTGCTGGGTGGCCGGATCGACGACCTGTCGCTGAAGAACTACAAGGAAACGCTCGACGCGGACTCGCCGCTTGTGCGGCTTCTGGCCCCGGTCGGCGGCACCGATCTGAATGCAACGCCCTATTATGCGGTCTACGGCTGGGCCCCTGCCGGCGGGCTCGACCCGGCGCTGGTTCCCGGGCCGAAAACCGTCTGGACCGCCCCCGCCGGAGCCAAGCTGACCCCCGCCACCCCGGTCACGCTGAGCTGGGACAACGGCGCGGGCCTTGTGTTCCACCGCGAAATTGCGCTGGACGACGACTACCTGTTCACCGTCACCCAAAGCGTCGAGAACAACACCGGCGCCACGGTGCGTCTGGCGCCTTATGGCATCATCGCCCGCCATTCGATTCCCGAAAGCAAGCGGGTCTATGTGCTGCATGAAGGCGCCGTGCGGATGACCGACGGCAAGCTCGAAGAGATCAAATACAAGGATATCACCAAGCTTGACCCCGTCGAGGGCGAAGGCCAGGCCAAGGTTCTTGCGGCGTCCGAAAGCGGCTGGACCGGGTTTACCGACAAATACTGGATGACCACGCTCGCGCCGATCTCGGGGGCGTTCACGTCGGTCGTCAAATATTCCGAAGCGCTGGATCTGTATCAGACCGAAACCCGCCAGCCGGTGATCGAAGTCGCCCCCGGCGCCAGCGCCAGCAGCGCCACGCGCCTGTTTGCCGGCGCCAAGGAATGGGAAGCGATCCAGCATTACCAGAACGATGTCGGCATCGCGGGCTTCGTCGATTCGATCGACTGGGGCTGGTTCTACTTCCTGACCAAACCGATGTTCCGCCTGCTGCACTGGCTGCACGGCTTCATCGGCAACATGGGCTGGGCGATCATCGGCCTGACCATCATCATCAAGCTGCTGGTCTTCCCGCTGGCGCGCAAATCCTACATCTCGATGGCGAAGATGAAGGAATTGCAGCCCGAGATGGAAAAGCTGAAAGAGGCTGCCGGCGACGACCGCATGAAGGTCCAGCAAGGCATGATGGAGTTGTACAAGAAGAACAAGGTGAACCCGGCCGCCGGCTGCCTGCCGGTGCTGCTGCAGATCCCGATCTTCTTCTCGCTCTACAAGGTGATCTACGTCACGATCGAACTGTATCACGCGCCCTGGATCGGCTGGATCAAGGACCTTTCGGCGCCCGATCCGTCCTCGATCCTGAACCTGTTCGGCCTGCTGCCCTATGCCACGCCGGAACCCGGTTCGATGCTGTTCATGTTCAGCCTGGGCGTGCTGCCGATCCTGCTGGGCATCTCGATGTGGTTCCAGCAAAAGCTGAACCCGGCACCGACCGATCCCAGCCAGGCGATGATCTTTGCCTGGATGCCCTGGGTGTTCATGTTCATGCTGGGCAGCTTCGCCTCGGGCCTCGTGCTCTACTGGATCGCGAACAACACGATCACCTTCATCCAGCAGTACACGATCATGTCGATGCACGGCAAACGGCCGGAACTGTTCGAGAATATCCGGTCCAGTTTCAAGAAGAAGCCGCAGGCCGACGCGCCGAAGAAATGACGGCACGGCTGGCCCATATCGTCCGCCATCCGATCAAGTCGATCGGTTACGAGACCCTGCACCACGCGTCCCTGTCCAAGGGGCGCGTGCTGCCTTTTGACCGGACCTGGGCCGTGTCGCACGAAGCCGCGGGCTTCGAGGGGCCGCTTGGGCATTGGGCACCGAAGCGCAATTTCGTGCGCGGGGTCGCTGCACCCGGGCTGATGGCCGTGGCCGCCCGCGCGATGGACGACGGCACGATCGAACTGACCCACCCCGAGCTGTGGCACCTGCGTCTGGACCCGGACAGCCCGGCCGACCAGGCCAAGCTGATCGAATGGCTGCGTCCGCTCTGGCCCGACAATCGCCCCGCCCCGCGCGCGGTCGAACGGGTCGCGGACATCGCCCTGACCGACATGCCCGAGCCCTATATCTCGATCCTTTCGCTCAGTTCGCTGGCGATGCTGTCCGAGGCAGCGGGGCAGCCGCTGTCGCCGCATCGGTTCCGCGGCAACCTGTGGGTCGAGGGCTGGGAACCGGCCGCCGAGCGCGATCTGATCGGGCGGCGGCTGCGCATCGGCACGGCCGAGCTGGAAATCGCGATGCCGATCACGCGGTGCCGCGCGACCTGTGCCAACCCCGAAACCGGCACCGAGGATGTCGAGACGCTCCGGCTGCTCGAATCCCTTTGGGGCAATACTCAATTCGGCGTTTACGCCACGGTCCTGACAGGGGGCGACATCGCCTCCGGCGACCGCGTGGAGATCTTGTGATGCAGATGCAATTCACCCTCGCCCCGGCCCCCGAAGACGCAGCGCGCGAAAAGGGCCGTCTGCTGTTCGCAGCCCCCGTCGAGTTTTTGAAAGGCGTGGTCGCGATGGCGGGCCTGCCGCCCGACGACCGGCTGGAAGTCTGCTTCGCGGGCCGGTCCAACGTGGGCAAATCCAGTCTGATCAACGCGCTGACCAACCGCAAGAACCTGGCGCGTGCCTCGAACACCCCGGGCCGCACGCAAGAGATCAACTTCTTCACCACCGAAGGCGGGCCCTATCTGGTCGACCTGCCCGGCTATGGCTATGCCGAGGCGCCGGTGGCGGTGGTCAAGAAATGGCACGCGCTGCTGAAATCCTACCTGTCGGGGCGCGCCACATTGCGCCGCGCCTTCGTGCTGATCGACGCGCGCCACGGCATCAAGGCCGTCGATGACGAGATCCTGACCTTGCTGGATCGTTCGGCCGTAACCTTTCAGGTCGTGCTGACCAAGGTCGACAAGATCAACAAGACCGACCGCGAAAAGGTCATCGAACAGGTCAAGGGCGCGCTCGGCAAGCACCCCGCCGCCTACCCCGAGATCGTCGTGACCTCTTCGGAAAAGGGCGAGGGTATCGAAACCCTGCGCGCGATCATCGCCACCCTGGAATGAGGGCCTGCGGCGCGCTCAGACGTGCTGCCCGCCGTTCACCTCGATCTCGGTGCCGGTGACATAGCTGGACGCGTCGGTGCACAGGAACCAGATCACATCGGCCACTTCGCGCGGCTGACCAAGGCGGCGCAACGGCAGGCCCTCGACGATCTTTTCGGTGCCGGGGCTAAGGATCGAGGTTTCGATCTCGCCCGGCGCAATCGCATTCACGCGCACCCCCAGCGGCCCGAAATCATGCGCCATTTCACGCGTCAGCGCCTTCAGCGCGGCTTTCGAGGTGGCATAGGCGGCACCGGCAAACGGATGAACCCGCGACCCCGCGATCGAGGTGACATTCACCACCGATCCCTGCGCCGCCGACAGCTCGTCCTTCAAGCCGCGCGCCAGCACGATCGAGGCAAAGAAATTGACGTGAAACACCTGCCCCCAGGTGCGCAGATCGGTGTCGAGCGTATTGAGGCGGCTGCCCCCCGGGCCCTTGGGCGAAATCCCGGCATTGTTGACCAGCGCATGCAACTTTCCGTCCAGCCGGCCGCGGATTTCCGCGATCGCCTCGATCGTCTTGCCGGGATCGCCCAGGTCGATCTGGATATGATCTTCGCGCCCGCCGCCCCAGGGGCATTGCTCGGGGAAGGGTTGGCGCGAACAGGTGATGATACGCCAGCCTTCGCGCGCGAATCGTTTCACCGTGGCGTGCCCGATCCCGCGGCTCGCCCCCGTCAACAGCATCACCTTGCGCTCGCTCATCCCGCCCTCGCTTTCTGCATCTGCAAGACCCTAGCGCCTTTCGCGGCGAAGGCAACGGGGCCTCGGCCCTTGGCAGATGCAGCAATTCGCCGTAACACTGGGGCTCGCTTTTCCCGGGGACATGACATGAGAAAGCAGACGATGGACCGAGACTGGATCGCCACTGCCCGGACGCTGTCCGAGGCCCTTCCCTATTTGCAACGCTACACCGGCGCCGTCGTCGTCGTGAAATTCGGCGGCAATGCGATGGGCGATGACGAGGCGATGGCCGAATTCGCCCGTGACATCGTGCTGATGCGTCAGGTCGGGATGAACCCGGTCGTAGTGCATGGCGGTGGCCCGATGATCAACGACATGCTGGCCAAGCTGGGTATCGAAAGCCAATGGGTGCGCGGCAAGCGCGTGACCGACAAGGCCACGGTCGAGGTCGTGGAAATGATCCTGTCGGGGCTGGTGAACAAGCGCATCGTGCAGGCGATCAACGATCAGGGCGGGCGTGCCGTGGGCATTTCCGGCAAGGACGACGACCTGATGGTCTGCGAGGCCGACGACCCGGAGCTGGGCTTCGTGGGCAAGCCGGTCGAGATGAACGTGCAGGTGATCCGCGATCTGTATAACGCGGGCATCATCCCGGTCGTGGCCCCGGTCGCCACCGGCGTGGCGGATAATGAAACCTTCAACGTCAACGGCGATACCGCCGCAGGCGCGATTGCCGGGGCGCTGCAGGCCGACCGCCTGCTGCTGCTGACCGATGTCGCGGGCGTCAAGAACAAGGCCGGCGATGTCATCACCGAAATGACCCCCGACGAAGTGCGCGCCATGATCGAGGATGGCACCATCGGCGGCGGCATGATCCCGAAAACCGAAACCGCGCTGCAGGCGGTCAAGGAAGGCGTGCGCGCGGTGGTCATTCTGGATGGGCGGGTTCCGAATGCCTGCCTGCTGGAGCTGTTCACCGAACACGGCGCGGGCTCGATGATCCGTTCGACCATCCCGCGGGTCAAACCGCGCCGGCGGTGAGCCTTGCCGCCGATCTGAGCGCAGAGCGCCTGTTCATCGCGGGCGCTTTGCATGACGGGGACGAGACGCTGCTGCTGCTCGGCCCCGACGAGCCCGGTTTCTGGGCTCATGTCACCGCCAGCCCCGAATTCGCCGATGGCACGCCCGATCCGCTGGATCGCTGGTCGGCGCGGGTGATCGGCGCGCTGGCCACGGCCCATGGCGGGCGGGCGCTGTTTCCGTTTCAGGGCCCGCCCTTCCTGCCATTCTTCGACTGGGCGTTGCGCTCGGGTCAGGCCTGGCACTCGCCGCTGCCCTTGATGGTGCATGCGCGCATGGGGCTCTGGGCGAGCCTGCGGGGCGCGATTGCCCTGCCCGGGCATCTTGACCTGCCCTCCCCCGCACCGCGGCCCTGTAACGATTGCACGGCGCCCTGCGCCACCGCCTGTCCGGTTGGCGCCCTGTCGCCCGCGGGCTATGACGTGCCCGCCTGCCACGCCTTCCTGAACACCCCGGATGGGGAAAATTGTCTTTCTTCCGGCTGCCTTGCCCGACGCGCTTGCCCGATTGCACAATCCTATGGCAGGCTGCCTCAACAATCCGCTTGGCACATGAGGCATTTCCACCGATGACACCCCCCGGACACCACCGCCTGATCCTGACGCGCCATGCGAAATCAAGCTGGGACGACCCGCTGATGTCCGATCATGCCCGCCCGCTGAATGCGCGCGGCCGGGTCGCGGCCCGGGAACTGGGGGATTTCCTGGCCTCGCGCGGGCTGGAACCGGAAGAGGTGCTGTGTTCCACCGCGCTGCGCACCCGCGAAACCTGGGATCAGGTCGCCAGCGCCGTGATCGAGACGCGGCCCGATGTGCATTACCGCGACGACCTGTATCATGCCGACCCGGCCGCGATGCTGGCGGCGCTGAAAACTGCCACCCAGGCAACGGTGATGATGATCGGCCACAATCCCGGCATCGCGGAATTCGCCGCTTCGCTGCCCGCACGTCCGATCTACGACCCGGATTTCCGCAAATACCCGACCTGCGCCACGCTGATCGTGGATTTCCAGATCGCCAGCTGGGCCGATCTGCAACCGGGCACCGGATCGGTGCTGGATTTCTTCACCCCCTCGAACCGCGGCAAGTAAACAAAAGGGGCCGCGTCACCGCAGCCCCTTCTTCTTGACGAAAATACTCCGGGGGTCCGGGGGCAGAGCCCCCGGCACGATCATCCCCGCTCAGTGTCCCAGAATCTGGCTCAGGAACAGCTTGGTGCGATCCGATTGCGGGTTGTGGAAGAAGTCGTGCGGGTTGTTCTGCTCGACGATCTGGCCCTGGTCCATGAAGATAACGCGGTTCGCCACGGCCTGCGCAAAGCCCATCTCATGCGTCACGCACAGCATGGTCATGCCCTCTTCGGCCAGCTCGATCATCGTGTCCAGAACCTCCTTGATCATCTCGGGGTCCAGCGCCGAGGTCGGCTCGTCGAACAGCATGATCCGCGGCTTCATGCACAGCGAGCGCGCGATCGCCACACGCTGCTGCTGACCGCCCGACAACATGCCGGGGTATTTATGCGCCTGTTCCGGGATCTTGACCTTTTCGAGGAAATGCATCGCCGTTTCCTCGGCCTCTTTCTTCGGCACCTTGCGCACCCAGATCGGGGCCAGCGTGCAGTTTTCCAGGATCGTCAGATGCGGGAACAGGTTGAAGTGCTGGAACACCATCCCGACTTCGGACCGCACCTTGTCGATGTTCTTGAGGTCCGAGGTCAGTTCGGTGCCATCGACGATGATCTGCCCGGACTGGTGTTCCTCCAGCCGGTTGATGCAGCGGATCAGCGTCGACTTGCCCGAACCCGAGGGTCCGGCAATCACGATCCGCTCGCCGCGGTTCACGGTCAGGTCGATGTCCCGCAGAACATGAAACTGCCCATACCATTTGTTCATCTTGTTGATCTGAATGGCGATTTCGTCCGACACCTGCATGTGGCTGCGGTCGATATCACGCTCGAAATGCGGCTCCGTCATGGGCTGCTCCTTAACGGTGGTCACGCTTCAGCTTGCGCTCAAGATACATCGAGTAACGCGACATGCTGAAGTTGAGGATGAAGAAGATGGTGCCGACGAAGATGAAGGGTTCCCAGTAGATCCCTTTCCAGTTGAAGTCGGCGCGGATGAAGTCCGGGATGCCCTTGAGCGGATCGAACAGCCCCACGAAGGTGACCAGCGTCGTGTCCTTGAACATGCCGATGAAGGTCGACACGATCCCCGGGATCGAGATTTTCAGCGCCTGCGGCAGAATGATCAGCCGCTGCGCCTTCCAGTAATCCAGCCCCAGTGCATCGGCGGCCTCGTATTGCCCGCGCGGCAGGGCGGCCAGGCCGCCCCGGATCACCTCGGCGATATAGGCCGCGGCGAACAGGGTCACCAGAATCATCACCCGCAGGATGATGTCGAAGTTCGTCCCCGGCGGCAGGAAGTAGTTCAGCAGCAAGCTGGCGACGAACAGCAGGGTGATCAGCGGCACGCCCCGGATGAACTCGATGAAGATCACCGAGAAGGTCTTGATCAGGAACATGTTCGACTGCCGCCCCAGCGCCAGAATGACCCCCAGCGGCAGCGACATCACGATGCCGCCCACACCAATGGTGATCGCCAGCAGGAAGCCACCGAAACGGTCCGAGGCGACGGGTTCGATTGCCAGCGGCAGAACCGAGGTCAGTGCATCGTCAAGCGGCCCGACGGCAAAGACCCAGAACAGCACCGGCACCACAACCGCCGCGACGATCGCCAGGATCGAACCGACCCCGGACAGCAGACGCAGCATCAGCCAGCCCAGCACGAAGCCCACGGCGACCATCGTCACCGGCCAGATCGAACCGCCCCAAAGCAGCCAGATCGCGACCAGCGGATAGACCACCGAAAAGCACAGCAGAATGCGCGGCAGATGGGTGAACAGCACCGGCGCCAGCGCCACGAACAGCAGCACGAAGACGGCAATCGGGCGCCAATACAGTTCCGGCGGGTAGAAGCCGAAGATGAACTGGTGCCAACGCTCGCGGATCATTGCCCAGCAGGCGCCGGTCGCGCCGTCGCCGAAGCTGGCCGTGATCGCCGCGCGGCATTCGGCCATCGAATTGGCATTCCACACCGAGTGGCGGAACCACGGGTAGAAATGCGTCACCAGCGTATAGACGAAGAACAGGCCGATCAGGGTCAGGGCCGTGTTGACCGGCCCCGAGAACAGGTTTTCGCGCAGCCAGCGCACCGCCCCGGTCTGGGTGACGGGGGCCGGTTTTGCGGGCAGCATCGTCTCGCGGACGAAGGCGGTCGATTGGGCGTGTGTATCGCTCATCTCAGCGCTCCTTCAGCTTGACGGTGTTGTTGTAGATATTCATCAACCCGGAAATCGTCAGCGAAATCAGCAGGTAAATCAGCATCATCAGCAAGATCGCCTCAAGTTCGCGCCCGGTCTGGTTGAGCGTGATCCCCCCCAGCGTTCCGCGCAGATCCATGTAGCCCACCGCGATGGCCAGCGACGAGTTCTTGGTCAGGTTGAGGAATTGCGAAATCAGCGGCGGCACGATCACCCGCAGCGCCTGCGGCAGGATCACCAGGCTCATCGTGCGGTTCGGGCGCAGGCCCAGTGCGAAGGCGGCCTCGGTCTGCCCCTTGGACACGGCCAGAATCCCCGCGCGCACGATCTCGGCGATGAAGGCGCCGGTGTAGATCGACAGCCCCAGCCACAGCGCCACGAAGGCGTTCGACACATTCAGGCCGCCCACGAAGTTGAAGCCCTTCAGTTCGGGTTCGTTCAGGCGGAACCCCAGCGCCAGTGCCACGACGACCACCGGCCCCACCAGGATCAGCAGGCTCTTCCACCAGGTTGTGGGCCGCACGCCAGTTGCGTCCTGCACCTGATGCGCATGGTGCCGCACACGCCGGTTGAGCCAGACCGACCCGATCAGAACCGCCGCGATCAGCAGGAAGTTCAGCGAAATCGGCGCGAAAGGCGTGTCGATCGCACCCAGCCCGTGGGTGAACTCGATCGACGGCACCGCAGTATAACGGTTGGTCGGGGCGATCGAATCGAACAGCCACATGCTGGCCGCCGCCTCGCCGGTTGCGGGATTGATCTTGTACGCGTTCGGCGCCGGCGTCAGCTCTGTCAGCAGCGCCAGCGACACCAGAATCCACAGCAACACCGGAATGTTGCGGAAGGTCTCGACATAGACCGTCATCAGACGGCTCACGAGCCAGTTGTTGGACAACCGCAGCACGCCGACGACCACGCCGATCACCGTTGCTGTCGCACAGCCCAGCACCGACACCCACAACGTGTTGAGCAAGCCCACCAGCATTGCCCGCGCGTGCGTGTTGTCATTGGTATAGGGAATCAGCTGCTGACCAATGTCATAGCCCGCCCGGTTGGTCAGGAAACTGAAGTTGAAGTCCTTGCCGAGCTGATTGAGGTTCTGGACCGTGTTGTCGATCAGCCATGCCACCCCTGCCATTACCAGAATGAAGGTGACGACCTGAATCGTCAGCGACCGGTAACGCGTATCGTAAATGAGCTGACTGAGCCGGAACCCGGGTTCCGGCGCATCCGATGCGCTAGTCATTGTTGCTTCCCCTGTTCCTGTCACGCGTCCGGGCTTTTGCCCATGTGTTGGGATCTCGCGACTGCGGCCCCGCGTGCAGGTCATTTCTTCGAATGTGGCGGGGCGCCCCGGTTTCCCGGGACGCCCCTACCGATATCAGATTAGCGGAACGGCGGCGTGTAGAGCAGGCCGCCCTGCGTCCATTGCGCGTTCAGGCCGCGGGCCAGACCGATCGGGGTCGATTCGCCGATGGTCGCGGCGAAGATTTCGCCGTAGTTGCCGCCAGCTTTGATCGCGCGCAGCGCCCAGTCCTTGTCCAGGCCGGTCATTGCGCCCAGATCCCCTTCAACGCCCAGCAGGCGGTTGATTTCCGGGTTCTCGGTGCCTTTGGCCAGCTCATCCACATTGGCCGAGGTCACGCCGTATTCTTCGGCAGCGATCAGCGCGTTCAGCGTCCAGCGGACGATATCGCCCCACTGGTTGTCGCCATGACGCACGGCCGGCCCGAGCGGCTCTTTCGAGATGATCTCGGGAAGGATGATGTGGTTTTCCGGGTCCGCGAAAGCGGCACGGGTTGCGGCCAGACCCGACGCGTCGGTGGTATAGGCGTCGCAGGCACCCGCCAGATACTGCTGCTCACCCTCGGCGTTGCTGTCGATGGTGATCGGCTGGTAGCTCATGTTGTTGGCTTTGAAGAAGTCCGCCAGGTTCAGTTCGGTGGTGGTGCCGGTCTGGATACAGACCGAAGCGCCGTCCAGTTCCTTGGCCGAGGTCACGCCCAGATCCTTGCGGACCATGAAGCCCTGACCGTCGTAGTAGTTCACGCCGACGAAATCGAGCTTCAGGTCGGTATCGCGCGAGAAGGTCCAGGTCGAGTTGCGCGACAGCATGTCGATTTCGCCCGAAGCCAGCGCGGTGAAGCGGGTCTGACCGGTGGTCGGCACATATTTGACTTTCGAGGCGTCGCCCAGCACGGCGGCGGCGACGGCCTTGCAGATCGCCACGTCGAAGCCCGACCAGTTCCCGTTGGCATCGGGGGCGGCAAAGCCCACAAGGCCGGTGTTCACGCCGCAGTTCAGCTCGCCGCGCGCCTTGACCTCGTCAAGCGTGCTCGCCGCAGCGATCCCTGCCGAAAGGCCGGCGACCGCGAGCGTGCCGAGAAATACGGATTTTTTCATATTTACCTCTTCCTGAGTTGCCGTCCTGTCATGGGACGGTTCTGCGCCCTTTGCGGGCCTGGAACGTCTATGAGGTTTATCCCCTAGTGCCCGGAGTTTGGGCCAATTGATCAAAGAAGGTCAAGGCCACTTGTTTCATTACGCGGGAACCCCTGCCTACACAGCAGGCAAATGCCCGCGAATTGACCAAAATCGGGCAGGTTGCGAAGATCGCCCCTCAGCTGTGATGCAGCGCCCAGAATCGTTCAGCCGCCAGCAGCGCCTCGCGTTTGAGCGCGGCCTGTGCTTCGGCTTCGTCATCGGCGCCCCAGTGTTCGATCTGCCAGGCCTCGTCAATCCGTGCCAGATCCCAGGCCGTCGCAGCATCCAGCCGCCCCAAAGCCACCGCCAGCCCCAGCACCAGCGAGCCCGTGATGCCCACCAGATCGTGCAGCGCGGCCAGCTCGAACGCATCCAGCGCCGCAACCCGCGCCGACAGCGCGGCCTGCGCTGCCGCGGGCTGCGCCACGGGAACCACGCCCTGCGTGACCGTCAACCGCGCGCCCAGCACCGTCTCGGCCCAGTCAAGCAGCGGGTCCCAGGCTGCCGCCTGCCGCGCGATCAGCGCCTCGGGCGCCTCGGCGCGGTAGCACAGCAGATCGGTACCGCCATATTCGGCGATCAGCGCGGCCACCTCTGCATGCTGCGTGCGCACCTTGTCGATCGCCGCATTGGCACCGCGCGTCACCGGCATGCTGCCCGGATCAATCTTTTCGACCTGGGCATCCCATTCGGCGGCAATCGCCTCGGCCAGCGCGCGCGAGGGCACGATCAGCGGCGCCTTGGCCGGGGTTTTCACCGCCCGGCCGTCCAGCGCAACGCCAAAGCCGCCTTCGGCCTCGGTCACCGTTGCCGCTTTCCAGAACCGTTTCGCCACCCAGTTGCTCATGCGCCTTCTCCCAGAAACTCCGCCAGTGCCGCCTCCAGCGCGGTGAAATCGGTCACGATCCGTCCCGCGCCCGAGGTCCGCAAATCCGCCACCGGATGATAGCCCCAACTGACGCCGATCGAGGGCATCCCCGCCGCGCGCGCCATGTCGATGTCATAGCTGGTATCGCCGATCATCACCGCATCGCGCGCCGCGATCCCGGTTTCGGCCAGCGCTTCGAACAGCATCGCCGGATGCGGTTTCGACGGGTGGTTATCGGCGACCTGGCGGGTGCTGAAAATCCCCTCCAGCCCGTGATGCGCCAGCAGCGCATTCAGGCCGCGCCGCGATTTGCCGGTGGCCACGCCCAGAAGGCAATCCTCGCGCCCTGCCAGACGGTGCAGCAGATCACCGGCGCCCGGGTAAAGCGGCGCCGGGCTGGCCGCACGGCTGTTCATGTAGCTGTCCTTGTAGGCGGCGACGATGGCGGCCTGCGTGGTCGCGTCCAGATCCGGGGCCAGCCGCGCCACCGCCTCGGGCAGCGACAGGCCGACGATGGACAGTACCGCTTCGCGCCCGGGCATATCGGCCCCGACCGCCTCGAACCCCAGCGACATCGCGTGCAGGATATGCGCCTGGCTGTCCGAAATCGTGCCGTCGACATCAAAGACGATCAGCTTCATGCCTCGTCCTCGAACGGATCGGCGGGCACGTCATTGGGCTCCCATCCCAGCGTTTTCCAGGTCCGCGCCATGTGGTCGGGCAGGGGCGCGGTGATGGTGATGCGTTTCTTGGTGATCGGATGATCGAAGCTGATCGTGCGGGCATGCAGGTGCAGCTTGCGGCTGATGTCGCCGCCCAGCTGCGCCCCCCAGCCATCGCCCAGATTTTCCTGGCCACTGCCGCCATATTTGCCGTCGCCCACGATCGGGTGGCCCAGTTCGGCCATATGCGCGCGCAGCTGATGCGTGCGCCCGGTGATCGGCACCAGCGCAACCCAGGCCGCCCGCGACCCCAAGGCATCCAGCACCGCATAATCGGTGGTGGCGCGCTTCGCCTCGGGGTGGTCGCCCAGCTTGGCGGGATGAATGCAGATCATCTTTTCGCCCTCGCCGCCGCGGCCATGGCCCGGCGCCTTCATCAGGCCAAAGCGCACCGTGCCCATCTTCGGCGTCGGCACGCCCGCGACCACGGCCCAATAGATCTTGCGCGTGGTCTTCAGCCGGAACGCCTCGGACAGGGCGCGCGCGATCCGGTCGGTGCGCGCCAGCAGCAGCACGCCCGAGGTGTCCTTGTCGAGCCGATGCACCATCTTCGGCCGATCCTTGTAGCCGAATTTCAGCGCATCCAGCAGACCATCGACATGCCGATCCCCCTGCCCCGAGCCGCCCTGGCTGGGCAGCCCCGGAGGCTTGTTCAGCGCGATGATATGTTCGTCCTTCCACAGCACGCAGGCCTGGATCATCTTTTCATCGGCGGGCGAGATCGTCGTGCGCTCGCGCCGCTCGGCGCTGCGGTTGGGGGCGGTTTCGGGCGCAGGCAGCGGCGGGATGCGCACCTCTTGCCCCGGTGCCACGCGGGTATTGGCCTTGACCCGGCCGCCATCGACGCGCAGCTGCCCGGTGCGGCACATCTTTTCGACCGCGCCCTGCGTCACCTGCGGGAATTTCTTTTTCAGCCAGCGGTCAAGGCGCTGTTCGCCCTCAGCCTCGGTGACTTTGACGATCTGAACACTGCTCATGCGAAAAACCCGCGTGCAAAGGCCATTCCCGCAAACAGCGCCGCCAGCGCCAGCACGACCGAGCCGATCACATAGCCCGCGGCGGTGGCCAGCTGGCCCGCCTCGTAGAGTTTGGCAGCATCCAGCGAGAAGGCAGAAAAGGTGGTGAAGCCGCCCAGAACCCCGGTCATCAGAAACGGTGCGAAGCGGGTGCCCGATTTCTGCGCCAGAACGACCACGATCACCCCCATCGCGAAGCTGCCGACGACATTCACGAACATCGTGGCATAGGGAAACCCGTGCCCGAGCAGCCGCGGCAGGCCGACGTTCACAAGATAGCGCCCGGAGGCACCCAGGGCGCCCCCAAGGGCGACGGTCAGAAGGGTCTGGATCATGCGGCCTTCCTTGCCGGACGGGCGTGAAATGTCAACCGTTGCGCTTCTCGCGCAGCTTTGCGAACCACTCGACGCGCTTCTTCAGCTCGCGCTCGAAGCCGCGCTCGACCGGGCTGTACAGCACCGGGCGCTTCATCGTTTCGGGGAAATAGTTCTGCCCCGAGAACCCGTCTTCGGCATCATGGTCATAGGCATAGCCCGCGCCATAACCCTGCTTTTCCATCAGTTTGGTCGGCGCGTTCAGAATATGCTTGGGCGGCGGCTCCGAGCCCGAGCGCCGCGCCTCGGCGCGCGCCATCTTGTAGGCCATGTAGCCCGCATTCGATTTCGGCGCGAGCGCCAGGTAGATCACGGTCTGCGCCAGCGCCAACTCGCCCTCGGGGCTGCCCAGACGTTCATAGACCTCCCAGGCGTGCAGCGCATGCGTCTGCGCCTGCGGATCGGCCAGACCGATGTCTTCCACCGCCATGCGCACGAAACGCCGCGCCAGATAGCGCGGGTCCTCGCCCCCCTCCAGCATCCGCGAAAACCAGTAAAGCGCCGCGTCCGGGTCCGATCCGCGCACCGATTTATGCAGCGCCGAAATCAGGTTGTAATGCTCATCCCCCGACTTGTCGTATTTCGCCGCGCGCCGCATCAGCCGGGTCGACAGCGCCTGCGTATCCAGCGGAGCCTGCAGCTTCCAGGCCATCACCTGCTCGATCAGGTTCAGCGCCGCGCGCCCGTCGCCATCGGCCATCTCCAGCAGCGCCTCGCGGGCGGGGGCTTTCAGCGGCAGCGCCCGGCCCAGCACCTGTTCGGCCCGCTGCGCCAGCCGTTCCAGATCGGCCAGGCTCAGCCGTTCCAGCACGATCACCTGCGCGCGGCTCAGCACGGCGGCGTTCAGCTCGAAACTCGGGTTTTCGGTGGTGGCGCCGACCAGCAAGATCGTGCCGTCCTCCATATAGGGCAGGAAGCTGTCCTGTTGCGCCTTGTTGAAACGGTGGATTTCGTCGACGAACAGCAGCGTGCCGCGGCCTTGGGCAAAGCGCAGCTTGGCGGCTTCGAACACCTTGCGCAGTTCCGGCACGCCCGTGAAGATCGCCGAGATCGGCACAAAGGCGCGGTCGGTTTCCGATGCCAGCAGCCGGGCGATCGTGGTCTTGCCGACGCCGGGCGGACCCCAGAGGATGAGCGAGCTGAGCGAACCCGCCGCCAGCATTGCCCCCAGCGGCCCCTCGGGGCCAAGCACATGTTCCTGTCCGATCACCTCGGAAAGGTGCTGCGGGCGCAGGCGGTCCGCAAGCGGGCGGTGGGCCGGTGTGGCCTCTGGCGCCGAGGGGGAGTCGAACAGATCTGGCATGGACCATCAGTAACGCCGCGCCCCGGCCAACAAAAGCCCCCAAAGAGAAGCCCCTGCCAAAGGCAGGGGCAAGGGTAGAAAATAAGGGATCTGAGTAGCCAGCCTACGCCATTAACCTTATCGTTTCATTAACGCGATCAACGTTAATGCAGCTTCGTTGCGAGGCTGATTTCCACACAGACATGAGCGCCGTCGATGTCCAGAACCGGACCCGTCGGCACGCATTCAAGGCCGACGCGCCGCCCGCCCCGCACCGCCACCGCGGGAATCAGGCCCAGGACTTTCGACGCCCCCAAATGGCGCGCCGAGACGACCATTTCACGGATCAGCTGGGAATGAACCGACATGCGCTGTTGGGCGGGCACATGCTCGGACACGAAGATGCGCGAGCATTCCCAGATATGGCTGGCAATCGGCGCTTCTTCATACAGCAGATGCGAGGGGATCGACGGCAGCAGCCCGCGTTGAGCATCGCGGATCATGTAGCTGTAGATCCCGACCTGATGGGTGGTCGGGATCAGCCGCACACCCGCCAGAATCTGGCCGCGATCATGCACCGCGACCCAGCGGCTTGCCGCCGTGTCGTACTGGTCGAATTCCATCCCATCGACCTGCGGCAGATCCCACCGCTTGCGGCTGATGAAGGTTTCGTGCCTTGCACGAAAGAAATTTGCGAACAGCTCCCCGTGGTTGTGCAGATTGGTGTAAGAGAGAGTAGTGGCTTCCATAGTAGTGCCTCCTTCTGGGTTGAAACCTTTCGGGAAGCGCCACAGAGCTCAGAGCAATCTGTATTCTCGTGCTTTGCGCACCGCCTCAGAGGTGGTGCGGGCCTCAAGTCGGATGCGCGCTGACTTCAAACGAGCCTTCAGCGCACTCTCCGAAATCCCCAGTTTGGCTGCGGCAGCAGTGTGGCGATCCCCATTCGAAATGCATTGTAGTGCTTCGATCTGAGCCTGCGTCAGCTCTGTCGGAGGTGTATTCTCCTCGTGCAGACGCAAAGCGATCTCCTCCAGCTTCACCAACTCCTCATTGGTGAACTCGCGATCCCCTCGACCGATCCCGACAATCGAGCGCGACGAAATCGGGCCACAGGACGCAGAAGCCCCGTATTTCATCCCGAATTGTGCGGCTTGCTTGATGACATCGAAAGGATCTGGCAGGCCGATCTCGCTCCAGCGAGTCACGCCTGTCGTGCCAATCCCCCAAAACACCAGCGGATCGCGCAGATAATAGCTGTTATCATTGTAGTGGCGCACCCAGGCTGGTGGAAACGTGCTGTGATACAGCAGCGGCGTAGCAAAGCGTATATGCAACCCCACGGTGAATCCGAGTGGCGAAAGCTCCGTCAGTTCGTCCAGAATTTCCATGGTCGTGCGATTTATTGACATATCTTTTTAGACAAGTTGTATGGAAAGGCGTCAACTTTAAACTGTATATGTCGAGGCTTTCCGTGTGGTGTTTCGCAATATCTATGATCGCCAGCGAAGCTTTTACATAGCTACCCGGCCTTCCGCCCCTTATCCGCATGGTTTCAGGGGATTATTTTTATGTGCAACAGCACAGCAGCCCAGCGTTCGGCGCGCATCCAGAAGTGGAAAATGGCAGGCACGGTGTAGCGCGAGCTTACGCCCCCTGCCCCGCCAGAACCGCCAAATCGGCACCCCTGGAAAGACCGCTCCGCCCCCTAAACAGGCAATAAAAAAAATCCCGCCACAAGGGCGGGATTTTTCTAATTCAATGCCTTCCGGGATCAATCCTCGGCGGCTTCCTCGGCCTCGACGCGGGCCTTGTCGGCGGCGCCTTTGGCAGCCACGTCACGATCCACGAATTCGATGATCGCCATCGGCGCCATGTCGCCGTAGCGGAAGCCGGCTTTCAGAACGCGGGTGTAACCACCGGCACGCTCTTTGTAGCGCGGGCCCAGCACTTCGAACAGCTTGGCCACGTCTTTGTCTTGCTTCAGCATCGCCGCAGCCTGACGGCGGGCGTGCAGGTCGCCGCGTTTCGCCAGCGTGATCATTTTTTCGATGATCGGACGCAGTTCCTTGGCTTTCGGCAGCGTGGTTTTGATTTGCTCATGCTCGATGAGCGAGCCGCACATGTTCGAGAACAGCGCTTTGCGGTGTTCGTGGGTACGGTTCAGACGGCGGTAACCGCGAGCGTGACGCATGATAGTCTCCTACTAGTCGCGTTTTACTTTGTGTTGCCCCGTCTGCGTTGGACGAAGCGTCGTTGGGGCACCATGCCCGTTCAGGTCGATAACGCTCCACCGGAGCGTTCTCTCCCCTTCACTTCCCGGGTATTCCCGGCATTGTCGGGGGGCGTTTAACCCACGCCCCCCAAATCTGTCAATCAGAACTGGTCTTCGAAGCGCTTGGCCAGATCTTCGATGTTCTCCGGCGGCCAATCCTCGACTTCCATGCCAAGGTGCAGGCCCATGCCCGAGAGCACTTCCTTGATCTCGTTCAGCGACTTGCGACCGAAGTTCGGGGTGCGCAGCATCTCGGCTTCGGTTTTCTGGATCAGATCGCCGATATAGACGATGTTGTCGTTCTTCAGGCAGTTGGCCGAACGCACCGACAGTTCCAGCTCGTCCACTTTCTTCAGCAGCAGCGGGTTGAATTCCAGCCCGTCGTCCGCGTCTTGCTTGTTGGCCGATTCCGGTTCGTCGAAGTTCACGAAGATCGACAGCTGGTCCTGCAGGATGCGCGCGGCATAGGCCACGGCATCTTCCGGGGTCAGCGAACCGTCGGTTTCGATTTTCATCGTCAGCTTGTCGTAGTCCAGCACCTGACCTTCGCGGGTCGGCTGCACTTCGTAGGCGACTTTCTTGACCGGCGAATAGATCGCATCAATCGGGATCAGACCGATCGGCGCATCTTCGGGACGGTTCTTGTCGGCCGCGACATAGCCTTTGCCGGTGTTCACGGTCAGCTCCATGAACAGGTCGGCGCCGTCGTCCAGGTGGCAAACGACGTGATCCTTGTTCAAGACCTCGATACCAGCCGATTCCGAGATGTCGCCAGCGGTCACGACGCCCGGCCCTTTGGCCGAGATCGACAGGCGCTTCGGCCCTTCGACGTCCATCTTCAGCGACACGCCCTTGAGGTTCAGGATGATGTCGGTGACGTCTTCACGCACACCGGCCACGCTCGAGAACTCGTGCAGCACGTTGTCGATCTGCACCGAGGTGATGGCGGCGCCTTGCAGCGAGCTCATCAGCACGCGGCGCAGCGCGTTGCCCAGCGTCAGACCAAAGCCGCGCTCCAGCGGTTCGGCGATCACGGTTGCCTGACGTTGCGGATCGTTGCCCGGCTTGACTTCAAGCTGAGTCGGTTTGATCAGCTCGGCCCAATTCTTGTGGATCATGCGTTCTGCCTCCATACTTGTCCCAAACCCATGTCCGTAAGCCGGGGACGCCCGAGGGTATAAACGAAAGCGACCGGGCCGCGCGGGGAATTCCCGCACGGCCCGATCGGTAAGTCCGAGATCAGACGCGGCGACGCTTCGGGGGGCGGCAGCCGTTGTGTGCGATCGGGGTCACGTCGCGAATCGACGTGATGTTCAGACCGGCAGCAGCCAGCGCACGCAGCGCCGACTCACGACCCGAGCCCGGGCCCTGCACTTCGACGTCGACGGTTTTCAGGCCGTGTTCCTGTGCCTTTTTGGCTGCGTCTTCAGCGGCCATCTGTGCGGCATAGGGGGTCGATTTACGCGAGCCCTTGAAGCCCATGGTGCCCGAGGACGACCACGAAATGGCGTTCCCCTGCACGTCCGAGATCAGGATCTTGGTGTTGTTGAACGAGGAGTTCACATGCACAACGCCAGCGGCGATGTTTTTGCGTTCCTTGCGCTTAACGCGGGTTTTATCACGTGCCATGTTTCAACGCTCCCCTTACTTCTTCTTGCCGGCGATGGCTTTTGCGGGGCCCTTGCGGGTACGAGCGTTGGTGTGCGTACGCTGACCGCGAACCGGCAGGTTGCGGCGGTGACGCAGGCCACGGTAGCAACCGAGGTCCATCAGACGCTTGATGTTCATCTGGGTCTCACGACGCAGATCGCCTTCCACGGTGTAGTTGGCGTCGATGTGCTCGCGGATGGCGAGGACTTCGGCGTCCGACAGTTCGTTGACGCGACGGGTGCGGTCGATGCCCACGGCTTCGCAGATCAGTTCCGCGATATGGGGGCCGATACCGGTGATGTAGGTCAGTGCGATCGGGACGCGTTTCCCGGTCGGAATGTTGACGCCAGCAATACGTGCCAAAGCGTGTATCCTTATTGTTGCGGCTCCGTAACTCCAGAACCTTTTTTCACAACACAAGGCCCGAAACGATCGTTTCGGACCCGATGAGTTCCGACACGAGCAGCCCCGATGAAAAGGCAGATTCGTGCAAGAGACGGCATCATCTAGAGGAAAAGACCCACCCGGTCAAGAGATGTTGAACGCGGCAAAGTTTCGCTCAGACGCCCGCGCCCAGATCATCCCAGCTGTAGCCGAATGTCTCGAAATCGGCGCAGTAGATCAGCTCGATCAGGCGCCGTTCCGCAGCCGAGAACACCGGCGCGGCGCGGCCGGTGGCGTTCAGATACTCAAGTGTCCCATCCGGGGCGACCGGCACCCGTGCGGCGATGCGCGCGGCAATCCCCGGCCAGTCGGCATTGATCGTCTCGAAGCGGAACAGTTCCAGCCGCGGATCGGCCAGCGCATGGCGCAGCAGCGCGGCCTGCGGCTTGAAATGATAATCCAGCGCCCATTCCGGGGTTTGCGCCAGAATGCTCAGGAATTCCTCGAAACTTGCCCCACGCGGAATCCCGAGGTTCGCCGCATGGCCGAAGCGGCGCTTGATCCCCAGCGGACGGGAGGCATCACGCCAGCCAAGCTTGTTGCGGAAGGTCGAGCGGATCCGCAATGCCGGATGGCGCACCACAGTGAAGACCATGGCATCGGCCGGCGCCGCCGCCAGCCCCGCACGCAGGCTGCGCTTGTCGATCCGGCTGTCTTGATGAACATTCGCGATCACCTCGCCTGCCAGGCCGAAGCAGGGCTTCAGCGCGGTGCGGATCGAGGTATTGGCCGCCTTGGGAATCGGAATGTAGAGAACGGGTCGGGCGTCGGCCCCGCCGATGGCAATTGCTTGCCAGTCGGTCGGGTCCAATGTGTCACTTGCCACTTTCGCGACCATGCGGCGCAGAAATCTGTCCCGCCGCACGACCCCGAACATTGCAATCAGCCTTGCTGGTCGAGAATGGCGCTCATCTGCCGCGCCACATCGTCGATTTCGGCCAGACCGTCGACAGTGAACAGGTCGCCCGTCGCATAGTAATAACCGATCAGCGGAGAGGTTTTCTTGTAGTATTCCATCAGCCGGGTTTTCAGGCTGTCTTCGTTGTCATCGGCACGACGCTTCAGGTCGTGGCTGCCGCAGACATCGCAGGTGCCCGGAACCTTGGTCGGCTTGGTTTCGTCATGATAGACTTCGCCGCAATTGCCGCAGGTGAAGCGGCCGGTGATCCGGCGCACCAGCGCCTCGTCATCCACCCGCATTTCGATCACGGCATCCAGTTTCGAACCGATCTTCGCCAGCAGCTTGCCCAGGGCATCCGCCTGCGGCAGCGTGCGCGGGAAGCCGTCGAAGATGAAGCCGTTGCCGCCCGCGGTTTTCAGCTTTTCCTCGATCAGACCGATGACGATTTCGTCGGTGACCAGCTGGCCGCGGTCCATCACCTCGGCCACGCGCTTGCCCATCTCGGTGCCCGAGGTCTTGGCCTCGCGCAGCATGTCCCCGGTGGACAGCTGCACCATGCCGCGCTCTTCCACCAGCTTGCGGGCCTGCGTGCCCTTGCCGGCCCCCGGCGGCCCCAGAAGAATGATGTTCGTCATCGGTATCCTCCCGTTTAGCGACGTGCCGGAGCCTTGCGGGCACCCGACTTCTTCTTGCCGCGCAGCTGCGATTTCTCGATCAGCCCTTCATACTGGTGCGCCAGCAGATGCGACTGGATCTGGTTGATCGTATCCATCGTGACCGACACCACGATCAGCACCGAGGTGCCGCCGAAATAGAACGGGATCGACAGTTGCGAGCGCAGGATCTCGGGCAGCAGGCAGACCGCGGCCAGATAGGCCGAACCGATCACCAGAACGCGTGCCACGACGTAATCCAGATAGTCCTCGGTCTTCTTGCCGGGACGGATACCCGGAATGAAGCCGCCCTGGTTCTTCAGGTTGTCGGCCACTTCGTCGGATTTGAACGCGACGTTGGCGGTGTAGAAATAGGCGAAGAACACGATCATTGCCGTGAAGAACGCCAGATACAGCGGCTGGCCGGGGCCGAAATAGGCCAGGATCGTCGACATCACCGGGCCGGTTTGCGAGCCCGAGAAGGTGGCGATCGTGGTCGGCAGCAGCAGCAGCGACGAGGCGAAGATCGCCGGGATCACGCCAGCCGGGTTCACCTTGATCGGCAGATGCGACGAGCCGCCGTCATAGATTTTCATGCCCACCTGACGGCGGGGGTATTGGATATGGATCTTGCGCAGCGCGCGCTCCATGAACACCACGAAGGCAATGACCGCGACCACCATCACCATCACGCCCAGGATGACCGGCGTCGAGACGGCGCCCGAACGGCCCTGCGCGAAGAACTGCGCCAGCGCGGCCGGGATGTTGGCGACGATACCGACGAAGATGATCAGCGAGACGCCGTTGCCGATGCCGCGTGCGGTGATCTGTTCGCCCAGCCACATCAGGAACATCGTGCCGCCGACCAGCGTGATGACGACCGAGGCAATGAAGAACAGCCCCGGATCATGCGCCAGATCGCCCGATTGCAGCGAAACGGCCAGACCATAGGCCTGGAAGGTCGCCAGACCCACGGTCGCATAGCGGGTGATCTGGTTGATCTTCTTGCGGCCCTGCTCGCCCTCTTTCTTCATCTGCTCCAGCGCCGGGACCATGGCGGTCAGCAGCTGCACGATGATCGAGGCCGAGATATAGGGCATGATGCCAAGCGCGAAGATCCCCATGCGACCAAGCGCGCCGCCGGTGAACATCGACAGCATGCCGCCGATCCCCGAAGCCGCGCTGTCCATGAATTCCCGCAGCGCCACCGCGTCGATCCCGGGCACCGGGATATAGGTGCCCAGCCGGTAGATGATCAGCAGACCGATCGTAAAGAAGATGCGTTGGCGCAGCTCGGTGGCTTTGCCCAGGGCGTCCCAGCTCAGGTTCGCCGCCATTTGCTCTGCAGCAGATGCCATATGCCCGTCTCTTTCATGAAAGCGCCGCCGGACCGTTCCCCGGTCGGCGGCGCCTGGAAAACTGTTGCCTATGTAAGCGGGCAGAGGCCCGCCCACAACCGCTTATTCAGCGGCAGCAGCCACCACGGTCAGCGTGCCGCCGGCTTTCTCGACGGCCTCGATGGCCGCTTTCGAAGCGCCGGTCACGTTCAGCGCGACCTTGGTTTTGATTTCGCCTTTGGCCAGAACGCGGATACCGTCCAGCTTGCGGCGGACCAGACCCGAAGCGACCAGCGCGTCTTCGGTGATCTCGGCTTTGCCGTCCAGCTTGCCTTCAGCGATGAATTTCTCGATCAGGCCCAGGTTGATAACCGCGAAGGATTTCTGGTTGGGCTTGTTGAAGCCACGCTTCGGCAGACGCCGATAGAGCGGCATCTGGCCGCCTTCGTAGCCGTTCAGCGCCACGCCCGAACGCGATTTCTGACCTTTGATACCACGGCCAGCGGTCTTGCCTTTGCCCGAACCCGGACCACGCGCAACGCGTTTTTTCTTACGGGCGGCACCGGCGTTATCGGCCAATTCATGAAGTTTCATGTCGCTATCTCCTAGGCCGGAACTGTCCCGCCAGCGACGGATGGGACAAACACGGCATTTCTTGGTTTGCGCCTTGCGGCATTGATTCTGGGGCCCCGAAGAGCCCACCGGGGGCGTATAGAACCCCCGGCCCCCGAAAGCAACAGCTTACTCGGTGAAGAAGCCCCAGCCATCGGCCGCGAACCCATAGACCGCGCCCAGCAACGTCAGTTTTTCTTCATGCCCCCACAGCACCTCAAGCGACAGCGGGCCCATCGCCGTGGTGATCTCGACGCAGGCTTCATCCTCGTCGTCCGCATCATACCATTCCACCGTGTAGCCCTGGGCCTCCGCCGCTTCGGTGAAGCCGTCCCAATCGGCCTCGCCCGCTTCGGCGACGAACTGGAAGTTGATGCAGGCCGCTTCCGGCAGGGTCTCCATCTGCGAAATCTCGCGGAAGACCTGTTCGGTTTCCGCTTTCTGCTCGTTCAGATCCATGCCGATTCTCCTTGGCTTGTCTGGCGCAACGTGACGCCAGATCGCGCCGCGTCACAAGTGAATATCACGCAAAGCAAAACGCCCCGCCGTCTGGCGGGGCGTTTCGATACTGTCCCGGGCCGTCAGGCTCAGGCTTTTTCTTCCACGATGGTCACAAGATGCGGGATCTTGTTGACCATGCCGCGCACCGAGGGGGTATCCTCAAGCTCACGGGTGCGGTTGATCTTGCCCAGACCCAGACCTTTCAGGGTCGCAGCCTGAATCGCCGGACGGCGCGCGGCCGAAGCGATCTGTTTCACAACGATGGTAGCCATGGTTCAAACTCCTCAGGCTTCGACCGAAGCTTCGGCTTCGGGTTTCGCCAGAATGTCCGCCACTTTCTTGCCGCGACGCTGCGCGACCGAACGGGGCGAGGCTTCTTTCTTGAGGCCGTCGATGGTGGCGCGGATCATGTTGTAGGGGTTCTGCGAGCCCAGCGACTTCGCAACAACGTCCTGCACGCCCAGCATCTCGAACACGGCGCGCATCGGACCACCGGCGATGATCCCGGTACCGGCCGGAGCCGTCCGCATCACCACCTTGCCAGCGCCGTGACGGCCTTCCATGTCGTGGTGCAGCGTGCGCGCATCTTTCAGGGCAACGCGGATCAGCGAGCGTTTCGCCTGTTCGGTCGCCTTGCGGATCGCTTCCGGCACTTCTTTCGCCTTGCCTTTGCCGAAGCCGACGCGACCGCGCTGGTCACCGACGACGACGAGGGCCGCGAAACCGAAGCGCTTACCACCCTTCACGGTTTTCGACACACGGTTGATCGCAACCAGGCGATCTGCGAATTCCGGGGTCTCTTCGCGGCTTTCGCGGCGATCCCGGCGGTTCTCACGTTCTGCCATGAGGCATTCCTTTTCGTGATGGCGTGGTATCACGCCGATAACATCCAATCCTGGTGGGCGGCCCAAAGACCGCCCCCGGATCATCGGGGGGACGCGAACGTCCCCCGCCTGTGCTTAGAACTTCAGGCCACCTTCACGGGCAGCATCGGCCAAAGCCTTGATCTTGCCGTGGAACAGGAAGCCGCCGCGATCGAAGTAGCATTCTTCAACGCCAGCTTTTTTCGCACGTTCTGCAATCGCCGCGCCGACTTTCGCCGCCGCTTCGACGTTGTTCTTGCCAACCACGCCGAGATCTTTCTCGAGGGTCGACGCGGCCGCCAGGGTCACACCTTTGACGTCGTCGATCAGCTGAACGCTGATGTTCTTCGACGAACGGTGCACCGACAGACGCGCACGCCCGTTGGCCATGGCCCGCAGTTTGTTCCGCACGCGCAGGCGGCGCTTGAGGAACAGCTCTCTTTTGTTGTTCGCCATCTCTCAGCCCCTTACTTCTTCTTGCCTTCCTTGCGGAACACGAACTCACCCTTGTAGCGGATGCCTTTGCCTTTGTAGGGCTCGGGCTGACGCCATTCGCGGATGTTCGCGGCGACCTGACCAACGAGCTGCTGGTCGATGCCTTCCACAACGATTTCGGTTTGTTTCGGCGAGGTCACGGTGACCCCGGCCGGAACTTCGAAGTTCACTTCGTGCGAGTAGCCGAGCGACAGCTTCAGAACGTTGCCCTGCATCGCGGCGCGGTAACCCACACCTTGAATTTCAAGCTCTTTCTTGAAGCCGGTGGTCACGCCCGTCGCCAGGTTCTCGATCATCGAGCGGGTCATACCCCACTGCTGACGAGCCCGCTTCGAGGTGCCGCGCGGCGTCACGGCGACGGTCTGACCATCCAGCGTGATGGTCACATCGTCGGTGGCGGTGAAGCTACGGGTGCCTTTCGGCCCCTTCACTTCGATGGTCTGGCCCGACAGCTGCGCCGAAACGCCGCTGGGAAGCTCGACCGGTTTTTTACCAATACGAGACATGGAGCCCTCCTTAGAACACGGTGCAGAGCACTTCACCGCCAACATTGGCAGTGCGCGCAGCCGCGTCCGACATGACGCCTTTCGGCGTGGAGACGATCGACACGCCCAGGCCCTGACGGACCACCGGGATGTCTTTCACCGAAGCGTAAACGCGGCGACCGGGAGTCGAAACGCGCTTGAGTTCGCGGATCACCGGGGTGCCCTCGAAATACTTCAGGCTGATTTCCAGTTCCGGGTGGCCATCGGCACCGGTCGTGGCTTCATAACCGCGAATGTAGCCTTCCGCGGTCAGCACATCCAGAACCCAGGCGCGCAGCTTCGACGCCGGCGTCTTGACAGTGGACTTGCCGCGCAGTTGCGCGTTGCGGATGCGGGTCAGCATATCGCCGAGAGGATCGTTCATCGACATTTCCCGATTCTCCTTACCAGCTCGACTTCACCATGCCGGGGATCTGACCGAAGGAGGCCAGGTCGCGCAGCATGATCCGCGAGAGTTTGAGCTTACGATAGTAAGCATGGGGACGGCCGGTCAGCTGGCAACGGTTGTGCAGACGGACGGCCGACGAGTTGCGGGGAAGCTCTGCCAGTTTCAGGGTCGCTTTGAAGCGATCTTCCATCGGCAGGTTCTGGTCTTCGATGATCGCCTTCAGCGAGGCGCGTTTACCGGCGTATTTCTTCACCAGTTTCGCGCGCTTCACTTCGCGTTCAATCATGGATTTCTTAGCCATGTGGTCTCTCTCCCCGCGATCAGCTGTTGAAGGGCATGTTGAATTGCTTCAACAGCGCCTTCGCTTCCGCGTCTTTGGTCGCGGTGGTGCAGATGATGATGTCCATGCCCAGAACTTCGTCGACTTTGTCGAAGTCAATTTCCGGGAACACGATTTGCTCTTTCAAGCCCATCGCATAGTTGCCACGGCCATCGAACGAGGTGCCTTTCACGCCGCGGAAGTCGCGGACGCGGGGCAGCGCGATGTTGATCAGACGGTCCAGGAACTCGTACATGCGGTCGCCACGCAGGGTGACCTTGCAGCCGAGCGGCATCTCTTCACGAACGCGGAAGCCGGCGATCGACTTTTTCGCGTGGGTGATGACAGCCTTCTGACCAGCGATGAGCGACAGCTCTTCGGCGGCCTGCTTGACCTTCTTGGTGTCTTTCACGGCTTCGCCGACGCCCATGTTCAGGACGATCTTGTCCAGACGCGGGATCTGCATGTCGTTCTTGTAGCCGAACTCTTCTTTCAGAGCGGCCTTGATCGACGACGTGTAGAGCGCTTTCAGGCGCGGGGTGTAGGTGGCTTGGTCGAGCATCAGATCGCCTCCCCGGTGGTCTTGGCGAAACGCACCTTCTTGTCGTCTTCCATGCGGAAGCCGACGCGGGTGGCTTTGCCATTGGCGTCCAGCAGCGCCAGGTTCGACAGGTCGATCGGCATCGCTTTCGCGATCCGGCCGCCCTGGCTGGTCTGGGACTGACGGGTGTGACGGATGGCGGTGTTCACGCCTTCCACGATCGCCTTGTTGTCCTTGGGCATGACAGCGGTGATTTCACCCTGTTTGCCCTTGTCCTTACCGGCGAGCACGACGACCTTGTCGCCTTTGCGGAGCTTGGCAGCCATCACAGCACCTCCGGAGCAAGCGAGATGATCTTCATGAAGTTTTTCGCACGCAGCTCGCGCACGACCGGCCCGAAGATACGGGTGCCGACCGGTTCGCCCTGGTTGTTCAGGATGACGGCGGCGTTGCGGTCGAAGCGAATGGCGGTGCCATCTTCACGACGAACTTCTTTGGCGGTGCGCACGACGACGGCCTTGCGGACGTCACCTTTCTTCACGCGACCGCGCGGGATGGCTTCCTTAACGGAAACGACAATGATGTCGCCCACCGACGCATAGCGACGGTGCGAACCACCCAGAACCTTGATGCACTGAACACGGCGAGCGCCGCTGTTGTCAGCAACATCCAGATTGGTCTGCATCTGGATCATTTGGTTTCTCCCGACCTTTGGGGACGTCCAAGTTCATTGGGGCCCCAGGGTTTCGACAAACTGGTGACTGATCCCGGGGCCTCAGGCCTCGAGAACAACCGTCCAGCGTTTCGTCTTCGAAATCGGTGCGCATTCTTCGATGCGAACAATGTCACCGGTCTTGAATTGGTTGTTGGCGTCGTGAGCCCGGTATTTCTTGGACTTACGAACGGTCTTGTGCAGTAGCGGGTGCTTGAAACGGCGCTCGACCAGAACGGTGATCGTCTGATCGTTCTTGTCCGAAGTCACGGTGCCTTGCAGGATACGTTTGGGCATCTGGGAAACTCCTCAGTTCGCAGCTTCAGCGGCTTTTTGGTTCAGGACCGTCTTCACACGGGCAACGTCACGACGGACGGCACGCATGCGGGCGGTGTTCTCGAGCTGACCGGTGGCCTGCTGGAAGCGCAGATTGAAGGCTTCCTTCTTCAGAGCGACCAGCTCATCGCGCAGCTGGTCAGGCGTCTTCGCCTTGAGTTCTTGGGCGTTCATCCCAGGTCCTTTCTTGGCATCAGAGGGCCCCACTGGGGTAACCCTGTCTCTGATGGGTTATGTCTGTCCGTATTTCAGGATGCGCGCGTATAACACCGCACCCCGGGGCTGGCAATGCCAGCCTTCAAAAAAACAGACCCCCGAAGCGGATTCGGGGGCCTGAAGATCTTTTCGGTCGCTTACCAGTCTTCGCGCGCAACGATCCGGGTCATCACCGGCAGTTTGTTGGCGCCCAGACGCAGGGCTTCGCGGGCGATCACTTCCGAGACACCGTCGATCTCGAACATGATTCGGCCAGGTTTCACCTTGGCCGCCCAGAAGTCGACGGAGCCTTTACCTTTACCCATCCGCACTTCGGTCGGCTTCGAGGTCACCGGGGTATCCGGGAACACACGGATCCAGACGCGGCCTTGACGCTTCATGTGGCGGGTGATCGCGCGGCGGGCCGCTTCGATCTGCCGCGCGGTGACGCGCTCCGGCTCGGTGGCTTTGAGGGCAAAAGACCCGAAGTTCAGGTTGAAGCCGCCTTTGGCTTCGCCGTGAATCCGGCCTTTGTGCAGCTTGCGGAACTTAGTCCGTTTCGGTTGCAGCATTGTTCACACTCCTCAGCGGGCGTCACGGCGCGGGCCACGCGGGGCCGGGCCTTCTTGGGCCTCGGCGGCCTTGCGGTCGCGCGCTTGCGGATCATGTTCCATGATCTCGCCTTTGAAGATCCAGACTTTCACGCCGATGATCCCGTAGGGGGTCGACGCTTCGTCCGTCGCATAGTCGATGTCGGCACGCAGGGTGTGCAGCGGCACGCGACCTTCACGGTACCATTCGGTCCGCGCGATCTCGGCACCGCCCAGACGGCCTGCGACGTTCACACGGATGCCCAGGGCGCCCATGCGCATCGCGTTCTGCACGGCGCGTTTCATCGCACGGCGGAACGACACACGACGCTCCAGCTGCTGGCAGATCGACTCGGCCACCAGTTGCGCGTCCAGCTCGGGCTTGCGCACTTCAACGATGTTGAGGTGCAGTTCCGAATCGGTGAAGTTCGCCAGTTTCTTGCGCAGGGTTTCGATATCGGCGCCTTTTTTGCCGATGATCACACCCGGACGCGCAGCGTGAATAGTCACGCGGCACTTCTTGTGCGGACGCTCGATGATCACGCGCGACACACCAGCCTGCTTGGCTTCGGTGTGGATGAAATCGCGCATTTTCAGGTCTTCGAGCAGCAGGTTGCCGTAGTCTTTGCTGTCGGCATACCAGCGGCTGTCCCAGGTGCGGTTGACCTGGAGACGCATCCCAATGGGGTTAACCTTCTGTCCCATTACGCACGCTCCTCGACTTGACGCACCTTGATGGTGATTTCCGAAAACGGCTTCATGATCTTGCCGAACCGGCCACGAGCGCGCGGACGACCGCGTTTCATGACGAGGTTTTTGCCAACCCAGGCTTCGGCGACGACAAGCGCGTCGACATCCAGGCCGTGGTTGTTTTCAGCGTTGGCGATCGCCGACTGCAGGCACTTCTTCACGTCGTCAGCGATCCGCTTTTTCGAGAAGGTCAGATCGGCCAGAGCCTTGTCGACCTTCTTGCCACGGATCATCGCGGCAACGAGATTGAGTTTCTGCGGCGAGGTACGAAGCATTTTGGTCTTGGCCATCGCTTCGTTATCCGCCACGCGGCGCGGATTCTGTTCCTTACCCATGGCGATTACTTCCTCTTGGCTTTCTTGTCGGCGGCGTGACCGTAATAGGTCCGGGTCGGCGAATATTCACCGAACTTCTGACCGATCATCTCTTCGGTAACACTCACCGGGATGTGTTTCTGACCGTTGTAGACCCCGAAGGTGAGGCCCACGAATTGCGGCAGGATGGTGGAACGACGCGACCAGATCTTGATCACTTCGCCTTTGCCCGACGCGCGCGCTTTTTCCGCTTTCTTCAGCAGATAGGCGTCAACGAACGGGCCTTTCCAAACAGAACGTGCCATGTCTTAACGACCCTTCTTAGCGTTGCGCGAACGGAGAATGTACTTGTCCGTCTTCTTGTTCGAGCGGGTCTTGTTGCCCTTGGTCCCTTTACCCCACGGGGTAACCGGGTGACGACCACCCGAGGTCCGGCCTTCACCACCACCATGCGGGTGGTCGATCGGGTTCATCGCAACACCGCGAACGGTCGGGCGCACGCCCATGTGACGTTTACGACCGGCTTTACCCAGGTTCTGGTTCGAGTGGTCGGCGTTCGACACGGCACCGATGGTCGCCATGCATTCCTGACGCACCAGACGCAGCTCGCCCGAGGACAGACGGATCTGCGCATAGCCACCGTCACGGCCGACGAACTGGGCGTAGGTGCCCGCGGCGCGTGCCAGCTGACCGCCCTTGCCCGGCTTCAGCTCGACGTTGTGCACGATCGTACCGATCGGCATGCCCGAGAACGGCATCGCGTTGCCCGGCTTGATGTCGGCTTTCGCCGAAGCGATGACCTTGTCACCAATCGCCAGACGCTGCGGGGCCAGGATATAGGCCAGCTCGCCATCTTCGTATTTGATCAGCGCGATGAAGGCGGTGCGGTTGGGATCGTATTCGATCCGCTCGACCGTCGCGGCCACATCGAACTTGCGGCGTTTGAAATCGACAATGCGGTACAGACGCTTCGCGCCGCCGCCCTTGTGCCACATCGTGACGCGCCCGGTATTGTTCCGGCCACCCGTCTTGGTCAGACCCTCAGTGAGGGCTTTGACGGGGCGGCCTTTCCAAAGCTCCGAACGGTCGATCAGAACCAGCCCACGCTGGCCCGGCGTCGTCGGTTTATACGACTTGAGTGCCATGCTCTCTGTCTTCCGTTGCTTTGGACCAAAGGTCCGTTTCGTATGGGGCGCCGTAGCTCCCCGCTCACGTTTCAGTTGCCTGAAAAGATAAAGCTCAACGGGCCCGAAGACTCGGGCCCGCGAGATTTGTAGCGGCTTCTATCAGAGGCCGGTGGAGACGTCGATAGTCATTCCGTCTTCCAGCGTGACATAGGCTTTCTTCACGTCCGAGCGCACGCCGGGGCGGCCACGGAAGCGTTTGGTCTTGCCCTTGGTCACGACGGTGTTCACCGCCTTGACCTTCACGCCGAACAGCGCCTCGACCGCTTCCTTGATCAGCGGCTTGGTCGCGGTGTTCGCCACCTGGAACACCACCGCGCCGTTTTCGGACGCCATCGTGGCTTTCTCGGTGATGATCGGCTTGACGATCACGTCGTAGTGTTCAGCTTTCGCGCTCATTTCAGACGAGCCTCCAGAGCTTCGACACCCGCCTTCGTGATCACCAGGGTGTCACGCTTTAGGATGTCATACACGTTGGCACCCATCGTCGGCAGAACATCGATACCTTCGATGTTGCGCGCGGCGCGGGCGAAGTTCTCGTTCACGTCGGCGCCGTCGATGATCAGAACGCGCTTCCACCCCAGCTCCTTCGCCGCTTTGGCGAGGATTGCGGTTTTGGCTTCGGTCATTTCGGCAGCTTCCAGCACCACGAGGTTGCCGGTCGCGGCTTTCGACGACAGCGCATGCTTCAGACCCAGAGCCCGGAACTTCTTGGGCAGGTCATGGGCGTGCGACCGCGGGGTCGGGCCTTTGTAAACGCCACCGTGACGGAAGATCGGGGCCTTCTTGGAACCGTGACGTGCGCCACCGGTGCCCTTCTGGCGATAGATCTTCTTGGTCGAGTAGCTGACTTCCGACTTGCCCAGCGTCGAGTGGGTGCCGGCCTGTGCTTTCGCACGCTGCCAGCGCACCACACGGTGCAGGATGTCCGCGCGGGGCTCCAGACCGAAGATGTCATCGGCCAGATCGATCGAACCGGCCTTGCCGGCGTCGAGCTTGATCACATCGAGTTTCATGCTTCACCCCCTTCGACCGAAACTTCTTCGGCCGGAGCAGCGGCAGCCGCCGCCGATTTCAGAGCGGCAGGCATCGGCACGTCGGCGGGCAGCGGTTTCTTGACCGCGTCCTTGATCGTGACCCAGCCGCCTTTGGCGCCCGGAACCGAACCCTTGACCATGATCAGACCACGGTCGGCATCGGTCTTCACCACTTGGATGTTTTGCGTGGTCACACGCACAGCACCCAGATGGCCAGCCATTTTCTTGCCCTTGAACACCTTGCCCGGGTCCTGACACTGACCGGTCGAACCGTGCGAACGGTGCGAGATCGACACACCGTGCGAAGCGCGCAGACCACCGAAGTTGTGACGCTTCATCGCACCGGCAAAGCCTTTACCGATCGAGGTACCGGCAACGTCCACGAACTGACCGGCATTGTAGTGCTCGGCCGAGATCTCGGCGCCGACTTCGATCAGGTTTTCGGGCGACACGCGGAACTCCGCGACCTTGCGCTTGGGTGCCACGTTCGCTTTCGCGAAGTGACCACGCATGGCAGCGGTGGTGCGCTTGGCCTTGGCAGTGCCCGCGCCGAGCTGAACGGCGGTGTAGCCGTCTTTTTCGGCGGTGCGCTGCGCGACCACTTGCAGGTTGTCGAGCTGAAGAACGGTAACCGGAACTTGTTTGCCGTCTTCGAGGAACAGCCGGGTCATGCCCAGCTTCTTGGCGATAACACCAGAACGCATCATGCCCCTCCTCAGACTTTGATTTCGACGTCAACGCCAGCGGCGAGGTCGAGCTTCATCAGCGCGTCCACGGTCTGCGGGGTCGGATCGACGATGTCGAGAAGACGCTTGTGCGTGCGGATCTCCCACTGGTCGCGCGACTTCTTGTCGATGTGCGGACCACGGAGAACCGTGAATTTCTCGATTTTGTTCGGCAGCGGAATCGGGCCGCGAACCTGAGCACCGGTACGCTTGGCGGTGTTGACGATTTCCTGGGTGCTGGCGTCCAGCACGCGGTAATCGAACGCCTTGAGCCGGATGCGAATATTTTGACCAGACATGGTATTCCCTTATCGCAGGGCTTCCAGGTTGAGAGGCAGACACCGCCGCATGCGACGCCTGCATCGAACCGTAATCTCTTGGAGATCAGGGGGGCTCCCTACGGGCTGGCCCTGAGTCTGTCAAGAGCAAATGGCGCGCCTTTCGGCGCACCATTCAATTTCACAGCACTTGTGGTCCGACGGGCCCCGAAAGGCCCGCCTGACGCCGATCACTCGATGATTTTCGAGACGAC
>DKFM01000012.1 GCA_002452815.1 Rhodobacteraceae bacterium UBA6796 | reverse complement strand
AGACGCTTCCATAGAGTCAGGATAAGGCATGGTGGCGCAGCGCCCGATGCCGGAAGTCGGCCGTGATCTCCTTGCTCTGGTCGAACCAGGCATGCACCGCCATGAAGTCGTCGACCGAGCCGCCCCATTTCTTCACCGAGGACAGGGCGTGGTGATACGGATGTGCCATCGCCGCCCCCTCAGAAATCGTGGGTATAGAGTTCGGACGAGGTGAAGCGCTCGTTGAACTCGAGGTGGATGGAGCGAGCGCTCGCGTCGAAGCAGAACTCACCGTAGGCCCCGTCGTTGTTTTCCCAACCGCCGTGGGTGTCAGACAGCAAGTCGTACGCCAGTTGCTCCACGACATCTTCGAGCGAAAGCGCCCGCATCTCGACCTCCGGGTCGTCCCAGGTCAATGCGGCATAGGCGATCTGGGTCTTGGAGAAAGTGACTTCGGCGTCGCCAGCGTAGGCTTCGATGCTTTCAACCTGGCCGCTATCGCCATAGCCGTCAAAGCTCACGGTCACATGGGTGATGCCCGCGGCAGTCAGGCCATCGAAGAGGCGCTCCTTGTTGGCCGGACGCAAAGCTGCGATCCGCGCTTCACGCTCGGACTGCCGAGCCAGCACGGCGGCGAAATCAATCCTGGACGGCGCCATCGGCGCGGCCAGGGTGGGTTCGATCTTGGACATTGGAAACTCCGGAATGAGGAAAGGGATCTGAACCCCGAGGCTCTCTCTCGTCCTCGCAGGCTCACATCCTCCCCTGCCCTTCTCTGACTCTCGGGCGTCACGCCGCGATCTGCAGGGCGCGAGACGCGAAGACACGCCAGAGCGGATCGACAAGACGGGCATCGAGAAGGTCGGCGTGATGCCGCAGCCGTCGCGCGAGGCCATGTTCATGCCACTCGGCCACCCTCATGGCCTGCGCGCGGGCCTGGCTGGCCTCGGACACGACGGCGCGGGCTTCGGCGGCATCCGAGACCGGGTGGCACCATGCAACCCCGCCACCATGGACAGCCCCGGCCAGGACGAGGCGGCCCTCTCGATCGAGGATCGCCAGGATGCGCGGCGCGTCTTCAGGGGTGACATTTTCGGCATGATCGATTGCCCCCTGCATGGCTTCGGCCAGCGTGGCAAACCGCTCCGGTACCTTGGGGTGCGCCTGCCCGGACATTAGAGCCGCCGACGCGTGGCAAGCCGTCGTGAGTGCAAACGGCAAGTCTTGATCTGCAAGAACGGTCAGAAAGCTCGACGGCAAACCTGTCTTCTGTGTTTCCGGCTGAGTTTGGAGAGGAAGGTCGAACATGGGCATATCTCCGACGGTGCGGAGAGCCTCTCTCCCCGCTTCAAACCGTCAAAGACCAAACCACCCCCCTCGGACTCTCTGTCGCTGAACGGGTCGATCATTTCGGCGTTGGTAAATCGCTCCATCGAACCCGCAAGTAGCGCCCTTCGCGCTTTGGGAGATCTTTTCGGTCGATCATCCGACCCGAGACCTGAAAATCCTCGTTGATCTTTACAACCAAGAGCTTGTTGAAATGCCCATTGGTATCGACCACAACCACATCCTTTGTCTTGAATGGCGTAATGGTTTTGACCTCGACATGATCATTGCCAAGTCTTCCGTCAGCACCCTGGGCATAGGTCTTGTTCAGCTTGATACCGTACGTGATAGCACCGAACAGCTCACCGATATCGCCGTAGACAGAGAGGTGGAGGCCGGTCTCGAGGTGATAGCTTTCCGCGAGGGACAGGAGATCCTCAAAATATGGGATCATAGACCGGATCGCGTTCGGGTATTTAGCGCCCCACTCCTTGTAGCGAAGCTGCTCGTCGATTTCCGACCAGGTAACCCATTCGCCGTCATCATAAAATGCACGATCTGACCAATCGATTTCTTCCATGCGCGTACTTCCAATACCTAAACATGTCGGGCACGGTAGCAGATCGATGAAACAGGGACGAGACCGGAGGCGATATCGCCTCCGGTCGCCACCTCAACCAACGCGGTCGAGAAGCTTCTTGGCGCGCCCTTCCATATCAAGGCGGGCATCCTGCTGGGTCTTGTCGCGCGCAAGCCGCGTGATGCCCTGCACAAAATCGAAGATGCTCTCGGGCGGGCGGCCTTCCTCCATCAGCACCTTCTCGATGATCTTGCCGGATTCGGCCTTCGAGAAACCGCGCTTGCGCAGGAAATCCGCACGATCTTCGTCGCTGCGCGCCACGATCTGCTGCCGCGCCGCTTTGATGCCGTTCACGAACCCCTGGGGCGAGGAATTGGCGAAGCGCGTCAACGCGGGCGCCGCCTCATGTGCAAAGCGCGAGGCGGCGTATTTCGAGTGACGGATCTTGATCTCCTGGAAATCCTCGACGCCCCAGAGGTTGCGGTTCTGGCACACCGCCCGCAGATAGAAGCTCGCCATGCCGAGGGTCTTGGCGCCCACCTCCGAATTCCAGCAGTAAAAGCCCCGGAAGTAGAGGTCGGGAGAGCCGTCCGGAAGCTTGCCCGCCTCGATCGGGTTGCGATCATCGACAAGAAACAGGAAGACATCGCGGTCCGAGGCATAGAGCGTGGTCGTGTCGCGGCTGATCTCGACATCGGGGTTATAGACCCCGGTCGACCAATCCAGCACGCCCGGCACCTTCCAGCGCGTGTCGCCGGTGCCATTGCCCGCGATGCGCTGAACCGCTTCAACCAGCTCGAAATCGTGGATACGGCCATAGTCGGGGCCGGTCACGGCGCGCAGTTCCGTGCGGCCGTCTTCCGTCTCGAAAGTCTTCAACTGCTCGGCACGGTGGTTGGTCAGACCATATTGCAGATTGATCCCCGCCAGCGGCGCTGGCAATTGCCGCAGATAGGAGGCCGGGGCGCCGACGATGCTGGCAAGCTGGCCGAACGCCCAATGCGTGGGCCCGACAGGCGCCTCGGCTTTCGGCAGCATCAGGTGCAACCGCTCGGGGTTGTCGCGCGCGGCCTCGACGCGGATATCCGCTGTTTGCACCACGCGGCTGCGGCTGCGCTCGGAGCGACCCTTCACCGAGGCCCATAGATCATCGAGCGACAGATACCGCTCGTCATCGGGCCGGTTGAACCATTCGGACGACACCCGCCCGTTCCGCTCACCTCGGCTCACATCCACTTTCCAGCCACCAGCCCGCGTCGGCTGTACCGGATCCAGAACTTCTACAACGCCCATCGGCTATCTCCCGTGACAGGCGCCGGGAGCCACTCTCCCAACCCTCAACCCGTCACCGGGAAACCGGCACTCCTCTCACTCTTGGGTTCACAATGGCGAATTAGAGCAAAGCGGCAGTGTGCGAGGCTTGCGGGTAGTCATCGGTTTTGGCTGTACTGGACGTCGCCCAAGACCCGCACGACGAGCAGGCTGGCCTTGTGGGCAGCGTAGGCCTGCTGGCGTGTGGAAGGCATCTTCGGGTCGTTGTACCGAACCGAAGCGTCACACTGGATGTCTGCAATTAGGTGGCGAAGGTCGAGGCCTCGGATTGATTTGGCAAGGACGTCATGCGGCTCTTTCAGCTTGTGCCCCCATGGAACCTCGTAATCCCCGATGATGGCAATCAAGCCCTTCATGAACTTCTCGGTCATCTGTAGCGAGGACCACCGGGCCTGCCCCCAGTTCGGGGATTGGTTGGTCATATGCGCGACTGCTGCGAACCAATCCTGTTCGGCGGCGGCGAACATCGGGTCGGACTTGCGGAACCGCTTGAAAGCATCACGAACATCTAGCCCGACCACGAACAGCCCGTAGACCTCGTTCAGGTCGTCGTCGGAAAAGTGCTTCAGGCGGGCCTCGGTGATGCCCGTCAGCGAGACGCATGCGTTGACGTTGAGAACCTGTGTCCCGACTCTGTTCCATGTGTCGCTGGGCAGATCGCGTTTGGCCTCGATGACCACTGTCCCGTAGATCAGTGGAATCCGCATCTCCCAGATGTCCCCATCCGCGAGGACCGCGACCTTGGCCTTCTCAGAGAAATCGGTCTTGATCAGGTCGCCATAGACCTCTTCGTACCAGCGGTGAATGCGGTCGGTGTATACGCTGGTCGCGACCAGTTCTGCCGGTGCACCGGGCGGGAGCTTCGCAATCGGAAGACTGATGCGGAACCTATTTCCGAACTCGAGCACCGCCATTATGGGGCGTGAGTGCGGCGGTATTGCCTTTTCCTTGAGCGACTGGTCGATCTCGCGCAGGATGGGTGTGATGTCGTCAGGTATTTGCATAGTGCGATGCTACCCACGGTGGCGGGAAAGGGATACAGGATGCTGCCATTTTTCCGTCGAAAGGCCGAATCGCAACCGACCGGTGACTGGTGGACGGACACGTTCACGCCGGAGGAACACGCGACCATAGAAGGGGTCTTCGCGCCACTCGGCGGAGGCACGGCGGAAAGCCTTGCGCGGTCGACCAATCCGAACAGCCTCGGCGCACTGGCTGAATACCTGAAGAAGGAGCACCTGCGCCATCTGGGGTACAAGCTGCTAGATCGGGCGGACACGCTGGTGAACGAGAACGTCCCGGTTCTTGACCTGCACTTCTACTTTGCGGTCAGGGGTGGGTTCTATTACCGGTGGCGCGATCACGATCCATTCGCCTTGGACGAAGCAGTGAAGAGTTTCGAGCGCCAGATCGGCCTCGGGGCTAATGTCGCCCGGTTCTTCCGCGAGGACAAGAACTGGGGCTTCATCCCTGCCCACGCGGGCTACCGGCAGCTTCGCATCATCGAAGAGAAGCGCGGCAACTGGACCTTGGCGAGGGCGCTCTGCGAGCAAGCGAAAGCCGAGGGCTGGGCAGATGACTGGGACCACCACATCGGTAGGATCGACAAGAAGCTGGCGGCGATGAAGACGCAAGACTGAAGTTTAACAGACCCGGCGGCTTTCCCCGCCGGGCCCGAGGGGGAGACCCCGTTCCTTTCAGAACGGGATCTCGTCGTCGCGGTCGACCAACTCGGGGTTTTCGTTCTCGGCCGACTTCGGACGGCTCAGGAAGTCGACCTTCTCGGCGATGATCTCGCAGCCGTAGCGGTCGTTCCCCATGCTGTCGATCCACTTGGTGTAGTGAATGCGGCCGTGGACGAGGACCTTCATGCCCTTTTCGCAATGCTCGGCGACCGTCTTGCCGAGTCCGTTGAAGCAGGTGATGCGGTGCCATTCGGTGTCCATGACCCGGTAGCCGTTTTCGTCGCGCATCACACGGCCTTCCGAGAGGCGGGGACGCGAGGTGGCGAGGCTGAAGTTGGTGATCTTGGTGCCGCTCTGGGTGGTGCGGACTTCGGGGGTCTGACCGATGTTGCCGGCGAGGATGACGATGTTCTGCATGATAAGCTCCTGTTTTTCCTGTCTTCGGGACCGTCCCTTCGACAAGACCCTGAAAAAGCCCGTCGGGTGACGCGTGCACGGTGGACAGCATGGACACCGGACACCCCCAGAGGACCGGGGTGGAGCGGGCAGGACGCCAAAGGCAGCCAACACGGCCCGGACTGACGCGGGGTTGCGCGCAGGAGATCGAACGGGATTAGGGGATTGTCAGTCGAAGGGATGGCCCAGGAGACAGAGAGATACGGGGAGCCCATGCCAGACCATGTCCCCTTGCCCATCGGGACTGCTTTACCCCAAGCCCAGCACGCCGCTAGCGGCCCAAGTGGCTATCACCGGCTCTCGCCCCCCTGCCCTTCCGTGCTGCGGAATGCAGGGCCTTGCCGCGACGGGCTATCGATACCGGAATATTCAGGACACGGACCGCACCAACGGCTGCTTTCGATCTCGACGTACTGTCGCTCAGCGAGCTGAAGAAAATGCAGAATGACGTCGCCAAAGCGATTGCCACATTCGAAGATCGGCACAAGGTGGAAGCCCGCGCCAACGTGGAAGCTTCCGCCCGAGACCTCGGCTACTCCCTAGCCTACGGCGACCCCGAACAGCGCACCGACTCCAGCGGTCGCCGCCATGGCGAGTGCACCCCAGAGCGTGACCCTTGCAGCACCTCGAATAACACCAGCACCGCCAGCAGAAGCGCCTAATCCACCAAGAACCGCGAGGCCGAGGATCGTCGACACGGCGACCAAGAAAACGATCCGTGCATCCGGGACGACCAGTGCGACGATCAAGGGCAGCACCGCACCCACGGCGAAGGTCAGCGCCGACACCAAGGCGGCCTGGATCGGGCGGGCTGTCACGGTCTCGGAGATGCCAAGCTCGTCGCGGGCATGCGATCCGAGCGCGTCACGTTCGGTCAGTTGCACGGCCACCTTTTCGGCAAGGTCTCGGTCCAGCCCTCGCTCGACATAGATTTGGGTAAGTTCTTCGAGTTCGGCCTCGGGTGTTTCCGCCAGTTCGCGGGTCTCGCGCGCAAGGTCAGCGTTTTCCGCGTCAGTCTGAGAACTGACTGAGACGTACTCGCCTGCCGCCATGGACATCGCGCCGGCCACGAGGCCAGCCAGCCCCGCTATAAGGACCTCCGGCTTTCCCGATCCTGCTGCGGCGACGCCGACCACGAGGCTTGCCGTCGACACCAGCCCGTCGTTCGCGCCGAGAACGGCGGCCCGCAGCCAGCCGATGCGATGCACCATGTGGATTTCGGAATGCGAGAGGCGGCTCATGGCGTGGCTCCTTGCGCGATGTCATCCTGCCCGGAGGAGACAGCCTTTGGTTTCGGAATAGTGGGTTCATGGGGCGCGATGCGCAGCGCGCGGAGGGCGTTCAGGATCACTGCAACGTCGATGACCTCCTGCAGGAGCGCCCCCTGCACCGGAGTGAGATAGCCGAAAGCCGCCGCGATCATGCCCATGACCGAAAGGCCGATCCCGGCGACAACGCTTTCGACAGCGATGCGGCGCGCGCCGCGCGCGATCTCGATCCCTGGCCCGAGGCGGTCGATACGGTCGACAAGCAGCACGACATCCGCCGCCTCCGCCGAGGCCGCCGCGCCCCGTGCGCCCATGGCGACGCCCACGTCTGCCGCTGCGAGCGCGGGCGCGTCGTTGACCCCGTCGCCCACCATCATCACCGGGCCGTTCTTGCGCTCGGTGAGAACGAGCAACACTTTCTGGTCCGGTGTCAGCCCGGCCCGCAGACCGTCGAGCCCAAGCCCTTCGGTGACACGCTCGGCCACGTCAGCGCGGTCTCCGGTCGCGAGCAGGATACGCGCGATCCCCTCGCGCCGCAGCCCGTCCAGCATCTGGCCCGCGCCGTCGCGCAGGGGATCGGACATGACGAGATGCCCTACCATGTGCCCGTCGACCGCGACAGCAACGAGGACCGAACCAGCGGCGATGGCGGAATGATCGCCGGGCCGCCGTCCGACGCGGGATGCGACGAAGGCATCCCCGCCGACGATGATCTTCCGGCCTTCGACATAGCCGACGACGCCTTCGCCCGGAATCTCCGCCACGTCTGACGGAACGGGTAGAGAGAAGCCCCGCTCCTTCGCGGCGGCGACGACGGCCTGTGCCACTGGGTGCTTGGAGGCCTGATCGAGGGATGCCGCAAAGAGCAGGATGTCGTCCTCGTCCATGCCATCCGCACTATTTATCGACACGATCTTCGGGCGGCCATCCGTCAGCGTTCCGGTTTTGTCGAGGATGAGCGTGCGGATCCGCGCCATCGTTTCGAGTGGCCCCGCGCCCTTGATCAGCACGCCGAAATGCGCGGCTCGCGACAGGCCCGCGACCAGCGCCACAGGAACGGCGAGGATCAGCGGACAGGGCGTCGCCACGACCAGAACGGCGACGGCCCGGATGGGGTCGCCGGTGAACCACCAGGCAGCGAAGGCTATGGTCACGGTGACGGCCAGGAATCCCAGAGACCATCGGTCGGCCAGCCGTGACATCGGTGCCTTGGACGCCTGCGCCTCCTCGACCAGTCTGACGATTCCGGCATAGGTGCTGTCCTTGGCCTCGCGGGTCGCCGTGACGTCGAAAGCCTCGCCTGCATTGGTAGAGCCGCTCATGGCCTCGGCCCCGCGTGCAAGCCGCACCGGTAGCGACTCGCCGGTCAGCGCCGAAGTATCGACAAAGGCCGCGTCAGAGGCCACCGTGCCGTCCACCGGCACCACGTCGCCCTGACGGATCAGCAGCCGATCGCCGGGAGCGATTTCCTCAAGCGGTATATCTTCGAGGCCGCCATTGCGATGCCGTGTCGCTGTCCGCGGAACTCGGGACAACAGGTCGTGCATCTCGTGCCGGGCGCGGCCTTCTGCGAAGCTTTCGAGGAAGGTGCCACCGGAATACATCACCGCGACGACCGCCGCGGCGAGAGTCTCACCGAAGACGAGCGCGGCAGTCATCGACAGCGCTGCGACGATATCGAGGCCCACCTCGCCGCGTCCAATGCTGCGCAGGATCTCGACTGTGAGCGCGGCAAGGGCTGGAACAACCCCGGCGAACCAGACGATGTTCGCGATGTCGCGCCTGCCAGCGAAATAGAATGCAAGACCCGCGATCAGACCAATCACGGCCAGAAGCAGAATTGCGGTCTTGAAGCGATCGGTGCGGGTCTGGTCCATTCGGCTTATCTCCCCTCTGCTGGGGTCATCGCCGCTGGCTCTTCGGAAAAAAGTCGTCCGACTCCTACGCCCCTCGCGCTCCCTGCATCATCGCGCAGGAGGAACAGGGCGTCAAGCCCTTGTTTTCTTGCGAGTTTCGCTCCTTTGTCGAGACCGAGCACCATAAGCACCGTTGCCCAGGCATCGGCCTCGGCACAGCTGCGGGCAACGACGGTGACGGAGGCAGGCGACGCGATCAGCGGCGCGCCGCGTCTCGGATCCATTGTGTGCGAGAGACGGCGACCCTGCACCTCGACCCAGTGGCGGTAGTCGCCCGAGGTCGCGACGGCCGCGTCCTGCAGCGCGAGGATTGAATGCGGCCTTCGGCGCTCGGAGTCCGGCGCCTCGACCGCGATGGTCCAGGCCTCGCCGTCTGGCCGCACACCCATCGCCCGCATCTCGCCGTCAATCCCTATGAGTCCGGCGGAAATCCCATGATCGCGCAGGGTCTCGGCCAGGCGGTCGACGCCATAACCCTTGGCGATACCGTTGAGGTCGAGCGCGACGGGCGCGGTCTTGCGAACGTGGTCGCCGTCGAACTCCAGGACTTCATGCGCCGGGCAACGAGGGTTTTTCATCGCTGCGCGGATGCCATCCGGCGTGACGTCTCCTGGCCCGAAGCCCCAAGCTTTAACCGCGTCGCCCATGCCGATATCGAAGGCCCCGCCGGAGGCGCGCCCGATCTCCAGGCCGAGGCGTATCACCTCGCGCAATCGCGCGGGAACAGCGATCCATTCGCCGACCGGCGCCGCATTGAGCCGCATCAGGTGGCTATCGGGTTTCCAGGTGGACATCTGTGCGTCCACCTCATCGACAGCCGCCTGAAGCGCCACGCGGACCGTGGCCGGGTCGAAGTCCGGTTCCGCGAAGAACAGCGTGGACCAGCGTGTGCCCATGGTCGGTCCGTTCAGCGCGACCTTCACCAGCTCAGTAGACATCTTCGACATACCGCCCCTCCGCCTTCAGGACTGCCGGCGTGAGCCCGGCCGGCGCGAGGATCTCGGCCAGCGTATCGGCCACGCCCGCCGCCATTTCACGACCGCCGCAGACCATCACGCGCGCCCCGTCACGGATCAGTCTGGTGACCTGGGCCGCGTCGTCCCGCAACGCGTCCTGCACGTAGTGCGGATGCTCCACCCGCGAGACCGCCATGACCAGACGCACCAGGCGTTCCTCATCCTGCCAGGCGGGCAGTTCCTCGCCGTAGAAGAAATCGCTTTTGGGATGCCGCATCCCGAAGAAGAGGTGGATGGGCCTGCGGCGCGTGTTGCCGCGCACAAAACCCGCGAGCGGCCCGATGCCGGTCCCCGCGCCGATCAGGATCAGCGGTGCCCGGCTCGGCCCCGGACGGAAGCCAGGGTTGCGGCGGAGGAAGGCGGTGACCGTATCGCCCGGCTCCAGGGCCGTGAGCTGACCCGAGCAGAGACCGCCGGGGTGCTTTTTCACGACGATCTCGATGAAGCCGTCGCAGCGCGCGGAGGCGAGCGAATAGAGCCGCGGGACGGCGCTTCCTTCCGGCAGGACGCCGATCAGGTCACCGGCCTCGAACCGCGCGAAGCCCGCCCCGACCAGCCGCTGCCAGAGCGTGACGCGCGGAAGCGCGAAGCGGAGGATCGCGGTCGGGGCCTGCACCTCGGCGCCGTAGTCGCGGCGCGAGACGAGGGTCAACGTTTCAGTTTTCGGCAAGACGGGCTGGTGCGACAGCTCGAGGTCGACCCTGAGAGCGTCGCCCAGTGCGCGGCCCCAGCGGGCGAAATCCTGCGGCGACTGGCGGTCGATTGTGTCGAAAGCCAGCAGTTCGGGCCAGCCCTTCGCCTCTGCCGCAGTTGCGACGGACTCCGCGTAGGCGCAATAGGCCGGAAAGCTTCTATCGCCGAAGCCGAGCACCGCAAGAGGGATGTCCGCCGCCCGGTCGCACGCGTTCAGCCGGTCGAGAAAGCCCTTCGCCGAGGCGGGCGCCGCGCCGTCGCCATAGGTTGCGGCGAGCAGGATGATCCGCTGGGCCATAGCGTAGCGTTCTGGCGCGAAGGCCGACATCGGTGTTGTGTGTACCTTCTGCCCGGCTTGCGTCAGTGCGGTGTGGAGCGTGGCCGCAAATCCCCAGGTGCTGCCGCCCTCGCTGCCGACGAGCAGGATCGTCTCGGCACGTCCCGCGGGCTGATTGCCTCGGATGCGCGGCCGCCCCCTCCGTCCCGCGAGCCAGACGACAACGCCAGTCACGCCCATGGCCGGGACGCCGAGCGCCATCAGGCCCAAAACGAGGCCAAGCGTCGCCGCGCCCTGTCCGGTGTGCAGCATGTAGATGGTTTCCGAAACGCGTTCCCACCCGGTCAGGTCAGTCCAGGCCAGCAGCGCCCCGGTGCCCTGATCGAGATACCCGGTCCCACGGTCGGTCTTCAGCGTGAAGACGTCCGTAGCGTCGCCGGGATAGGGAAAGCTCAGTTCGCGCAACTCGGCGACGGGCGTCTGCTGCAGCGTGGCCATCCGGTCCAGCGCAAACCCCGTCGCTCCACTGACCTCGGTCGGCATGGCCGGGATGGCGCCGCCATCCGGCAGGAGATCGAAGGTCGACGCCGTCATCCAGAGGGCGGTCGTGGAAGACAGAACGAAGCCGACGACGGCGATCCGGGCGATCTCGACGTGCAGCCGCCCGGCAAGCGGTCCGCGCAAGCGCGCGAACCAGTGTCGCCAGCCTCCCGCCCGCCGCGCGACCAGCGCCGCGCCGGAGAGCGAGAGGATCAGCATCGCGGCCGCCCCTGCGGCCATGGCGATGCGGCCGCCGTCCCCGAGGAACAGCGAGCGGTGCAGGTTGGTGAGCCAGCGTTCGGCCTGGTTCGGGTCGGCCGAGGCCACGCCCTCACCCGTCGCCGGGTCGATCACGGCGGCCCCCGGCGCGCCCTGATCGAACCAGTAGGCAGTGATCCGGCCCGAGGGCGACCGGCGGATCTGCTCCACGCCCGGATGGACCGCCCGAATGCGGTCCGCGAGGGCGGCGACCGTGAGCCCGGTCTCCGGCTGCAGGGCGGCAAGCCGTTCGGCCGCAGGGAAGACCGACAGTGCCGCGCCACTCAGCGCGAGAATCGTGACGAGCGCGAGGGCCAGAAGACCCGGCCAGCGATGGAGTGCACGGATCATGGCCCCGATCCTCACATGTCGTAGGCGAAGCTGGCGACGTACCGGCGCCCGCGCACCGGCGTGCCCGCGCCGTCGGTCGTGAGCGGCACCGCCACCTCGTTCGGACTGTCGCGCATGTCCTCGACGGCCGCGTCGATGTGGAGCGTGTAGCCCGCATCGAACAGCGCATCAGCCAGATCAAGCGTGATCTCAAGACTGCGGCCCGCGCCGACGCTGGCCCCGGTAATGCCGTTGACCTGCGCAGTATCGCCGCCCGTGGCACGGTACCAGTCGCTCAGATGCTCGTAGTATTTGGACTTGCCACCAGCCATCCAGAGACTGCCGACATAGGCTCCAGAGGTATCTGTGACGTAGAGCGCAAGATAGGCGCCGTCGCCGCCGTAATTATTGAGCGTTGCGGTCAGTGTCACCGGCCGCGCCATGGCGAGGCTGGGGAGCGTTAGCGCGGTGGTGAGAGCGAGCGTTGCGAGAAGCGATTTCATCGGATGTATCCTTATTCGGAGAGGGGCTTCGGAGCTGTTCAGTTCACCTGAACCTGCGGAGGGGCGCCATTTCCGAAGAGGCCGTTCTGAGGAGGAGCGACCGTTCCAGCGGGCGCGGGATTGCGGGCGCCGCCCCGACAATCGTCGTCGTCATCATCGTCGTCACAGTCATCATCATCATCGTCATTGTCGTGTCCGCGACGCGAACCGTCCCGCCAGCGGTCGTCATCGTCGCTTGCGAGAATGAGAGGCATGTCTTGTGAGGCGTCGTCAAAGAGCGCGGCCACGGGCCGAAGCATGCTGTCGGCCGGGGCCTGCATCGCGCTCCAGGCAGGAACGCCGATGGCGGCGGTCAGCGCCGTTGTCGCTGCGAGAAGGGTCAGGGTCTTTTTCATGGCAAGGTCTCCTTTCGTCTGATGAGACAAATCTGGCGCGTCGACCTGAGGGCTTCCTGACGCCCCAGCGATTCCTCCTTCAGCTTGCCGTCAGGAAAAAAATGGCCCCGCCGATGATGGCGGGGCCAAAAAGATGCGAGCGCAGGCTACAGGGCTGGCATGGCTATGCGCCCTGCCCCGCGTTCAGGCGAATTCGAACTGCTCGAAGCGGACACGGCGAGGCGTTTGGCCTTGTGCTTTCAAGCCCTTGAGAATCCCGTCCTTCAGACCGGTTGGGCCGCAGAACCACAAATCGGCTTGCCGGATCGCGAAAGGGACCGCGCCGATCAGGCGCTCGGCCGTGAGCCTGCCATCGCGCGCCGTGACGACCACCTCGAAACTGAAACTCGGATTGCGGGCGGCCGCAGCGCGCAGCGTCTCCAACCCGATCGCCTCGTCTTGCGTTCGAACACAGTGGACGAGGTGAATGTCGCGCCTTTCCGCCTCCGTCAGGCTTTCCGCCCAGGCGAGGAACGGCGTGATACCTATACCGCCGGCCAGCCAGATCTGGCGCGCACCGCCCTTGCGAAAATCGAACCGCCCATAGGGGCCTTCGACCTGCACGCGCGTTCCGGTCCGCAACGTCGCCGGAAGGCTCCGTGTCCACCCACCCAGAGCCCGGATGGAAAACGTCAGGGAGCCATCAGGGCGCGGGGCACTGGCGATCGTGAAAGGGTGCGGCTCGGACAGTCCAGCTTCCGGCGCTCGAACGAAAGCGAATTGCCCGGGCCGCCACCGCATGGCACGGCCTTTGGGAGTGAGCATCAAGGTGGTCGTGTCACCGGTCTGGCTGATCTGGCTGACAGTGAAGTCTCTACGCCGTAGATGCGGAGCGAGCAACTCGGTGAAGATCCAGGCGACAACTCCGGCGATTCCGAAAGCATTCAGCACCAACATGAATGTCGGGTCCACCCCAGCAGGCATGTCGACAAAAAACTGGTGAAACACCACGATTGCAAAAAGGGCTCCCATGAAACGATGGCTGAACCGCCAGAGCTGATAGGGAATCTCGAGCCCGATGAAGGGCAATCTCCGGAACCAGCTGACAGCGACTAGGGCGAGAAGTGCGTTGAAGGCAAGTTCGCCCGCCTCTTCACCTAGGTCCCCAAGGGAGGTTTCACGCACCAAACGCTCGAAATCCGGCTCTATCTGCTGGTGCAGTATCATCAGGACCATCGCGGAAATGCCGAGCCATTTGTGGACCCGGTACATTCGATCGAGACCGCCGAACAATGGTTCCACCAGTGGCGGCCGTGCGGCGAGGATCAAGGTCTGTGCCATCGCGACAACTGCCGCGGCCCCGACGGCAATACCAAATGCTGCATCCGCACCATAAGGCGCATAGGTGTTCATCCCGAACAGAGCCGCCAGCAGGCATGGCAGCGCCACCAGCACCGGGCCCGTCAGGGCCAGAGGAGAGTTGAGGGAAAGCCGAGGGAGTGTGGGAAGGCCCGGCGCAGAGACATTACCATCACGATGCGCCGTATCAGTCATCGTCGCGTCTCTCGTGATCGCGGTCGCGACGATCATCATCGTCGTCCTCAAACTCGAACTCGATTACTTCCAACGTCGCCGGGTGGACCGTCACCTCGATCGCACGCCCTTGGGCATCCCGGCCGTCAATTTCGTAGCAGCCATCGTCGATCTTGATGCGGCGCACCGCCCAGCCATTTTCCTCGGCAAGACGGGCAACCGCGTCGCGCGGCTGCCAATCAGCCATCGGAACGAAGCAGTCGTCGTCAGCCAGCGCCGCGCCGGCCGGGAAGACCGCGAGAAAGCCGATAATTGTCAATGTCTTCTTCATGGGGCACACTCCTAGTGGCTCGCCTCTTGATGCACTTCATGCGCTGCGAAACTGACGACAGCCTGAACGGGCGCGACCCACAGGCTTCAGCTTCGTGTCAGCCAGACGGATCATGCAGGGACATCAGACAAGAACGGGTACGACCATGCGCATATTGCTGATCGAAGACGACACGACCCTCGGCGCTGCCGTGCGCGACCAGATCGCAGCCGATGGCCAGTCAGTGGATTGGGTTACGCGGTTGGATGCGGCAAGCGATGCCATGGCTGCTACGTCCTACGACTTAATCCTGCTCGACCTGATGCTGCCGGACGGGCGTGGCATCAGGTTCCTCAAGGTTTTGCGCACGCGGGGCGACGTGACGCCGGTCATCATTCTTACCGCACTCGACCAAGTGTCGGACCGCATCGAAGGCCTCAACGCGGGCGCAGACGACTACCTTGTGAAGCCTTTCGACCTGTCGGAACTGTCGGCGCGGATCGGATCGGTCGCGCGGCGCTACAGCGGCAACCCCAACCCGATCCTGACCCACGGACCGCTCGACATCGACCTTGCTGCGCGCAGCGTCCATCGGGATGGCAGACATGTGCCGCTGACGGCGCGGGAATGGGCGCTCTTCGAAGCCTTCCTCGCGCGCCCCGGGCAGCTCCTGTCCAAGGCGCAGTTGGAGGAGAAGCTCTACGCCTTCGACGCCGAGGTCGAGAGCAACACCATCGAGGTCCATGTCAGCCGCCTGCGGAAGAAACTGGGGAGCGCAATCATCGAAACCGAGCGCGGCATGGGCTACCGCCTGGGCAGGCCATGAGGTGGCCCGCAAGCCTTCAGGCGCGGCTCGGCCTATCCGTGGGGCTGGTGCTGACGGTGCTGTGGCTGCTGGCTGCGACGGTGACGGCCGTGATCGTCCGGGCCGAAATGGACGAGGTCTTCGACAGCGCGCTCCGTGAGACAGCGGAGCGGATCCTGCCGCTGGCAGCAACCGACATCGTCGGGCGGGAAGATCAGGGTGTGACCCAGCGGCTCGCCCCGATCCGTGAGCACGACGAGTTCTTCACCTATCTCGTGCGCGATGCCGAAGGCCGCGTCCTGTTGCAATCGCATGCGGCGGACCCCACCGTGTTCCCCTCCTATGACGGGCCCGGGTTTCGCCAGACCGCGACGCACCGTCTCTACAGCGACGCGGCGCTTCAGGACACGATCCGCATCACAGTGGCCGAGCCGCTGGCCCACCGCATGTCGGTGGCTCGCGAAATCCAGATGGGTCTCGGCCTGCCCTTGCTGATCGTGCTTCCAGTGGCCTTGATCGCGATCATCCTGGCAGTTCGCTTCAGCCTTGATCCTCTGCGCCGGTTCCGCGCGCGGCTGGAAGCACGTGGCGCTCGCGACCTTTCGCAGGTTCCTCACGAGGGGCTTCCAACTGAAATCGGCCCGCTGGCTGACACCCTGAACAGCCTGCTGGCCAGATTGCGCGAAGCGTTCGAGGCCGAGCGAAGCTTTGCTGCGAATGCCGCTCACGAGCTACGCACACCACTCGCGGGAGCGATCGCGCAGGCGCAGAGGCTTAGGTCAGAAACCAAGGACCGAGCGGCTGCACAACGTGCGACCGACATCGAGGAGACGCTGAAAAGGCTGACGCGACGCACAGAACGCATGATGCAACTCGCGCGGGCAGAAGGCGGGCGATTGAGGATGGACAAAAGCTCGGATCTGAGGGGCGTTGCGAGAATTGTGGTGGACGATATTGGCCGCACGGGCACGCCAGATCGTATCAGGCTAAATCTTCCCGACATGGCTGTCATGTCAGATCTTGATCCCGACGCCTTCGCCATTCTGTGCCGGAACCTCGTGGAAAACGCTCTTCGTCATGGGGGACAGACTACCCCGGTCGACGTCACGCTGACCGCATCTGGCCAGTTCACCGTGGCAAATGACGGCCCTGTCGTGCCAGGCGAAACGCTCGACCGGCTGACAGCGCGTTTCGAGCGGGCCTCTGCCACCTCCGACGGCAGCGGCCTGGGTCTTGCCATCGTCGCCGCAATCGCAGAGCGGATCAGCAGCCGCCTTGTCCTTCAATCGCCGCGGCCGGGCCGGACCACAGGTTTTCAAGTATCGCTCAGGTTGCCGATAGACGACAGCGAGTGACAGCGACATCCACTTTGGTTCCCAAAGGGTCAAATGCAGCCTTGGGATCAAGATCATCAGGGCCTGGCCTGGCGCGTCGGTTACCGTGCTATGCAGCGTGACGCTCGGAAAGGCAGCGCACAGCGCCAGCAGCCTGTTCGGAATGGACCCCGCGCTGATGAACGTCATGTAACCAGCGCTCACCATGGGGGTGACCGCTGTTTCCAGCATATAGGGATGATCGACGAAAAGGCTTCCCGAACATGGTAGAAGCAGACTGTCGGAAGCGATTGTTAGCCGACTGACTATCCCCGGTCACGGGGACATTACTAGGCCCAAGTGCACACCTGTGCCCTCGGGAAGTGAGGCCGAAGCCTCACCCGAAGGGATCGTATTCCGAGACGATCACGACCTCGTCTCCGTCGATTTCATCAGCGGGGACGGCGCCATAGGTTCCATCACCGGCCTGGAAGACGACGATCGAGACCATGAGCGTGGCGGCGAGAGAGGCGGCGAAGGCGTGAGCATCTTTGCGGGACATCTGTTTGGCTCCTGTCTTGGAGGCGGAGGACCATCCCCCGCGCGACAGGACCTCGCAGGCCCGAAGACTGCCTGACATCACCGGGTGCGTTCGGCCCGAAAAAGTGAAACGGGGCCGAATCCACCCGGCGGCACGGGCTCGCCCGTAGTCCGACCCCTCGCGGGTTGATCTCGAAGACGGGATTCGGGGCAAGGAAGGGAATGGCGAGCGGGGGATTGTGCGACCGCTGACTGGAGCCGGGTGTCCCGCTGATGCCATCGGTGCCAGCCTCCCGGGCAGGCTTTTCAAGGAATACGTCATTCCGTGTTGGAATGGATCCTATGGTGCCCCGCGATCTCGCAGGACAGGATCGTGATGGGTGAGAGGCCCGCGCTCTGGCGGGCCCCTTGGGTTCTACATCGGCTCAGGCGGCAAAATCCGCGTCCCCTGCCCTGTCGCCGTCCTCGCTGCCGACGATCTCCAGCCGCGCGTTGCGATAGCCTTCTCTGGCGATCCAGAGTTCGGCAGCCGTGACAGACTCGGCCAGGTGGAGCAGCTCCGTGCAACCGCCGAAATCCAGCAGGACACGCACCTGCCCAGGCTGTGGTTCCTCAGCGACCTCGAAGGTCAAGGCGCTATCTGCCGAATGGGTCCGCATGATCGTCACGAGAATGACCCCGTCCGAGGAGAAGTTCCCCTCGTGCAGCGTGAACGAAGCCGGCGCCGTCCAGGTTGGATAGGGTCGCGGCGGCTCCTTCTTGACGAGACGGCCGACGCCGTTCGAGCGCTCCCAGGCCGCGAGCTTCTTGGTGAACCGCGCAGGCGGTTTCGGACTGTTGTCGGTGTAGCGAATGAGCGCGCCCAGGGGCGCGTCATCGAGAATAGTGGTTGCAGACATGATTCCTCATCCTGAATGCGTCACTTTGCATTCATCATGTTGATATTATTTGGTTTTATGTGATTGAGGGCGGGTTTCCCCGCCCTCGGATGGCGCGGATCACTCCGCAGCCATCATCGACGCATCATCACCCGGCAGGTCAGCGGCGAGGAAGGCGGGAAGGTCGACATCTTCGGCCTGCTCAGCGTCGGAAACGAGCTCAGGCGCCCCCTGCCCTTCCGCGCCATCGAGTGCTGCCAGATCGTGACGGCGAAGAACCTCCGGCAACCAGCCGCTGCCTTTCAGCAGACGCTCGGCTTCGGTCGCCATCTCGCCCTTCTTCAGGTGATCGAGGAGTTGCGCCGTCCCTTCCCCTTTCGCCTCGCGCACAGCCTCGAGTATCCGTGCCTTGGGCACGCGGTTCAGGTAGGTATCGGCCGTCGGCTCCCAACCCGCCTCGACCATGTCGAGTTCGACCGCCTGTGCAACCAAGTCGGACTGGGTCATCCGCTTGGTCAAGCCGCTGGCGGAGATACCGGCACCATAGGGGTTCACCTTCTCATGGAGCGCGTTGATCCCGAAGCTGAGGCAATGCGCGAGCAGCGAAAGCCGGCTCCCTTGATCGAGGGAAGCCAGGTAATCCCAGAGAGCGGCATCGTCGCCGAGCGGCAGGTCGGCCTCCCACTCCGCATGACGATCGTCAACCAGCTTGGCTACCACGCTGTCCTTCAGATCGCTCGCCTGCGCCGACATATAGACGTGACGCACCGAGGCCTCGAGGCAGCTGCCGGCCGAACTGGACGTCCGGAAGGTGTCATTGACGAGCTTCAGGAGCAGCAGTGTCAACGCGACGTCAGGTGAGCGCCCGACAGCTTCCCGCAATGCCAAGGTGCGGTACGCCGTCAGTTCCATGACCAGCCGCTCGGGCAAGGGCTTCAAGGCACCATCGTCTTCTTCGTCCGACAGACCCGCCCCGAGCGCTTGACCAGCAGAGGTGATCACCGTGCCATGGCCGATACCATCCACGTTGCTCGTCGCCGAAAGCTCAGCGCCCTGCCTGTCTGCCGCCTGTTCACCGCTGTGGACGTCGGCCTCTGTCCGAGGTTCATCCTCCGGCCGCACAAAGCCCCGATAGACGGAAAGCTCGCCAGAGCGATCAAGCGTCACAAAGGCCCCTGCCCGCGCGATCTCCTCCGCGTCGAAGATCAGCGGCCGCGTCTCGAGCTTCTCCATCGCGACTTCGAGTTCGCCAAGGCGGGCGTCGGTCTCTTCAGGGAATTCGTCCTGGCCCTCGTATTCCTCTTCGAACGCCCGGTATTCGGCGAGCAGCTTGGCATGGGCCGCGCCTTCGTCATCCGACATCGGCGCCGGATTACCGTTGAGCCGTCGCAGGCCGTGGCTGTAGCCATAGGGCAGGTCGAGCGAGACCTCGATCCATTTCCAACCTTCGGTCGCGATGGCTTCGGCTTCAGCCTGAAGCTTCTCGCTGACCAGGCGATCGAGCAGGGCAGGGTCTTCCAGCCATCCGCCGTCGTCGCCCTGGAAGAGGTCGTGCAACATGGTGCCGCCCGCCGCCTCGTAGGCCTCGACGCCGACAAAGACGGCGCGCCGGTCAGAGGCCCGCACGGAGGTTTCCGTCAGCATGCGCCGGATCTGATAGGGCTCCTTGTTCCAGGACGACTTGATCGCCTCCCAGACCTGAATCTGACGCTCGTGATCCGGATTGACGGTGAAGGCCATCAGCTGCTCCAGCGTCATTTCATCCTCGGCATAAAGTTCGAGCAGGGCAGGGGCCACGGCAGCGAGTTTCAGGCGCTGTTTGACCACCTGCGGCGTGACGAAGAACGCGGCCGCTATCTCTTCATCGCCTTGGCCCTTCTCCCGAAGCGCAACGAAGGCGCGGAACTGGTCGAGCGGGTGCAGGGCTGCACGCTGCATGTTCTCAGCGAGCGAGTCGTCTTCGGCGAGGATCGCGGAAGTGGCATCCCGCACGATGCAGGGAATGGGCGTGGTCTTGGCCAAGCGTTTCTGCTTCACCAGGAGAGACAGGGCCTGGAAGCGCCGACCGCCAGCGGGGATTTCGAACTTGCCGGTCTCGGAACCATCATCCGCCAGAACGGGTCGAACGCTCAGGCTCTGCAGCAACCCGCGGCGGGCGATGTCTTCGGCCAGTTCCTCGATGGAGATGCCGGCCTTGATGCGCCGGACGTTGGACTGGCTCAGCATGAGTTTGTCGATGGGAATGTCCCGGGACGGGGACAGGGTGACTTTCTGGGCAGATTTCGCCATCAGATCTTCTCCGCGACGGGCGCCGGAAGCCACTCTCCCGATCTCACTTCCCGTCACCCCTCAAACCAACAAACCTTTCCCTCTCTTATTCTGACGCTCCCGAGACAGGACCTTAACAGCTGTTAAGTCGTCAGTTCCGATGTCGCGGAACAGTACGCAGTCTCTCAACCTTAACAGCTGTTAAGCTGCAGATCGTCGCCCAATCAATGCCATGACCATCGGCCCACAGGAAAACTCACCGGCCGCAGCTTTGGCAGTTAGAGCTCGCAAGTATCCACCAGGCGATCTGATGTCCTCAAAGCGTTCCAGCATGGCAGCAACGACGATCGACGCTTGCTCCGGACCCATGAACCGCTGAGCTTCTTCCCATGCAGACGCACTGATCCCCATAGCTGGCCGCACATGGCATGCCGCGTCAAAAAGCTGATGCCAATGTCGGATTTCGCCTTGGTAGAAGGTATTGAGCGAGGGACATGCCGCGATCACCAGGTGCAGCGGGATCTTTGGCAGGTGTCTTGTGTCCTGTTCATCGACGTCAGCCACGGGCTCATCCCTGTCCACATCTGGCACGCCGGCCGCCGCCCCGCTTTTTTCTAAAGCAGGTTCAAGATCTATAGATTCTATATTTGAACTCTGATGGTGGCGCTCAGATCGGGCATCATTGGTGTTCATTCCTTCTGTTTCAGAGCCATCAATGATGTTGCGTGCCTGGTCGAGGAGAGCTTCAAGATCGGCTCGATAGGCCACGAGGTCCTCAATTGAAAGCTTGCGGCGAAGCGCGCGCGCTGTGAGGATAGCCTTGTCACGAAGCTGGTCCCAGATGCCGAGGCCTGGCTGCATCTCGCCTCCGAACTCCGCGAGAGCCGCGAGATCACGCCGCATGAGGCTTACAACCTCTCTCAGACGCCTGACGCGCTCCTCAGCCTCACGTACGGCCTCTGCGGCCCGTGCTATCTCCTCGGACTGGCAGTAGAGCGGGGAAAGATCGAAGCCAAAGGCGACGCGCTCTTCGCCGTGCTTGCGGACGTAGCGCTTTCCATTGGGGCTATCACGCCGCTGGAGCAAACCAGCATCGACAAGACGCGCGAGGTGACGACGCATCGTGGAGCAGGGCATACCATTCAGGCGCTCACAGATCGCCTTGTTCGAGGGGAAGACTACCATCTCGGCGTTCCCGCCAAGTGCATCGTCTGGAAAGAAGCTGAGGAGCCCCTGCAAAACAGTCAAATCACGTTCTGACACGCCAAAGGCCGCTTGCGCCTTGGAGAGCTCGCGCAGGAGTTCCCACTTGTTGACGGGTCTGCCCGGAACAGATGCCTCGGGGCGCTCGATCACGCGCAGATGGGCGTGCGAGATCGGCCGCATAAACGGCGAAATCGGTGTGTACTCCATGAAAACATTCACGAAGGCAAAATTTCTGCGGCCCGCGAATCGCTTTGCGCTTGCGGGGTAGGGGCCAGAACGCTACATTCAGAAGTGCGAAAACTGAGATTTTGTAGCGGGCTGATCCCGGTGCGAAACCTTACAAAGGTCTCGTGAAGCTAGCTTCTCGGGGCCTTTTTCTTTTTTGCCTGTATCGTGCCTCCTTCTTGTTGGTTGCTCTTCCTCAGTCTTCTGAACGCTTCCAGCGCTCATGAAGCTCGGTAATCAGCTTTGAGGCATTGCCCTCCAACCAGCTGACAAATTCAGGTTCATCCGTAGTCAGATCGAGTTTTAGCTGCTTGCCTTGGCGACCGGTCCTGACTGTCGCAGCTCCGACACCGGGGATCGCCAAAGCAGGCGCGCCCTTGCGAGACGGACTTGCTTTCCTCTCCGCGCTCTTCGCAGCTTCCAGAACTGCGAGAAACGCACGATCAGAAACCTCATCGACCGAGCCGGAACTTTCGGACTTAGCTGTATGAGCTGCGGCTTGCAGTTGGTCTCGATCACCGTCGTAGGCACCCAAGGCCTTTTTGAGTTCTTCCCATCTTGGGCGACCAATCCCAGGAGCTGCACCAATTGCCTGGATGAGTTCCTCGCCGACTGTCCGAACGACACTCAAGAGTTGTGAAACCCCAGCTTCGTGGAGGTTAAGGACTTCGGCGACACCTCGATTGGTGCGCTCAGCCCCTTCCAAATGGTCACCGTCCAGAAGCGCCGTTGCAACAAGCGCGCGTTCAATAAAGCTCAGATCACGACGCTCTTGGTTCTCGAGAAGCTGATCTCGAAGCGCTTGATCACCCTCAACTTCCGTGACGATGGCTCGAACTTTGATACCGAGTTCGCGACATGCTTCTAGGCGCCTGCGGCCATAGATCAGGTTGTAGCGATCGCCTTCCAGTGGGCGGACCAAGACAGGCACACGCTGACCGTTCTTGGAGATAGAGTTCTTCAGGCCCTCAACTTCAATCTGAAGCCTGTCATCCAACCGTCCTTCGGTAACAATCTGCGCCGGATCGATCTCAAATACACCGCCACGCAGTCGGCGTCCTTCAAGAGCGTCAGGAGCGTTGCGAAGGGTCTGCAGCGGCAGGCCAAGTTTAGGCTTTCTTGCCATTCCGCCCCCATGTGTTCTGGATGATTTCAGCGATCTCATCGTTCACTGCGTTCATGGATTCGATCGCACGATCAAACGTCTGACGCGTGAAGTCCTTCTTGTCAGCTTCGTAGAGCGTTTGCTTGGTCAAGCCGGCATCAGAAATTGCGGTCGATTCAACCATGTGATTGGTCAGGACCGACCTCCCGAACAGCCCGCGAATGAAAGCGATGACTTCGGTTTGTGGCGCGTCGCCGACTTTGTATCGCGTTGGCAAAAAGCGCAGCCAATCGAAGCGCAGATTTGCGCCTGCATCCCTGATCACTCCCAGGAGATCCGCAGTCATTCGCAGGAATTGGGACATCGACATGAGGTCAAGCATCTGCGGGTGAACCGTCACGAGTACACCCGAGGACGCGGAAAGTGCTGACATCGTCAAGAAACCAAGCTGCGGCGGGCAGTCGATCACAACAACGTCGTAGTTTGCTTCAACACTATCGAGAGCATCATGAACTCTCGCAAAGAACGCCTTCGCTCCTCCTCGCTGGATAGCAGCAGGCGTCTCGTGCTCGAACTCCATGAGTTCAAGGTTGCCCGGGATGAGATCAAGGCCGCGGATGTAGGTCTTGCGGATCACTTCGCCGATCGGAACCGGATCGTCATAGCGAACTGCATCATAGAGGGTTCCGCCCTCCATAAGGTCGAGTTCCGGCTGGATTCCATGAAGAGCTGAAAGGGATGCTTGAGGGTCGAGATCGATCGCAAGAACCCTGTACCCCTTAAGCGCCAAGCGTTGAGCGAGGTGAGCAGACGTCGTCGTTTTGCCGGACCCGCCCTTGAAGTTCACCACTGAAACGACTTGAAGCTCGTCACCGTCGCGACGCCCAGGCACGTAAGTTCCAGACTTTTTTGCGTTTCCTTCAAGCGTCTGCCGGATTTCCCAGATATCGTCGAGCGTATAGCGACGATGACTTCCAGCCGTCGTCTCAACGTCAACGATCTTTCCTTCTCGATGAAGCTTCCGAAGATAGGTATGGTCGACGCCAAGGAGCTCAGCAGCTTCGCCGCTAGTCAAAGTGCGCATCACCTTCTTTGCATCCGGAGGGAAGTGTGCGGCGCGCTGAGCATGCAGGTTCGACGCGAGAAGTTCCGCGTAGTGCCCGATGGCGATGTCTAGATCCTGCTCTACTTCGCTCATGTCTACCCCGATCCGTGGGCGCGTTTTTTATGTGACCGCGCGTTATTTTTCGAGACTATTGCCCGACCAACCAGATTCGTGCAAGCACTTTCTAGATTTAGTGGAAATCGGTTAGGCCAACACAAGTGTGATCCTCAGAGGAGCCCCAGCTTTTCAGCACGCTCCAGCAGCATTCTGACTGAGGAAGGCTGCCAGCTGGTGCGACCGCGAGGGGTGCGCTCACGCATGGATTCCAGTCGGTCGCAGATTGCCTGCAAGGTGATCTCGGGGTCAGCACCTTTGATTGCGGCGACAATCGCAGGCAGGCGATCGTCGGTTTCGCGACGTCCAGCGCGTCCAAGCACTTCAGCAGGCAGGAATCCGTCCGCCACGTATGCCTTCACGGCGCGAAGCAAGCGGCTTTGCGTCCAGCGCCGATCATGGGGCAGGGGGCCATTGATGATCCGCAGGACGTCTTCCCAAGCCAGATCGGGGCGCAAACGGCGCACATGGGGCACCCAATCCTGCGCAGTTTCGTTCAAGCGCTCCATGTAGCCGTCCTGTCGCGCCAGCCGCACCTTGCGCAGCGCTTCAGGGTCCTTGGCGCGAAGACCTGGGTTGCCGCCGACGCGGCCCTTTGAGCGTGCCGAGGCAAGTCCGGCTTTGGTACGCTCGCGGATCAGAGCGCGTTCGAACTCAGCCGCAGCGCCCAGAACCTGCAACGTGAACTTGCCCTGGGGCGAGGCAGTGTCGATCGGGTCCTGGAGCGAGCGGAAGAACGCCCCCTTGCCCTCCAGTTTTTCGATCACCTCAAGTAGGTGCGACAAAGACCGCGCAAGCCGGTCGATCCGCACGACGACCAGCGTGTCGCCCTTGCCAATCCGCTCCAGCACACGTGCAAGCACGGGCCGCGCGCGATTGCCGCCCGAGGCGTGCTCTTCAAAGATCTCGGTGCATCCCGCAGACTGCAGTGCTTCAGACTGGGGCAGGGGGGTCTGATCCTCGGTGGAGACGCGCGCATAGCCAATCAGGGGCATGAAACTGGGCCGTTTGCAATTTAATATATCACCAATAAACGACCATTTCCCTGCAAAGTCAGTCACCTAAAAGGTCGGTCGCCGGGTTCTCGCTGATCTCGACATCGGCATAGTACTTCTGGGCCTGCACGGCAGAGCGGTGCAGCGAGAGCTTCATCGCGGCCGCCAAAGGAGCGCCGTCCAAGGCAGCTTGGGTCAGGAACCCGGCACGCAGGCCGTGCGGTGTGGCGAAGTCCACCGGCAGACCCGCCAGAACCAACCGGTGCCGCAGGATCGTGCGCAGCGCGTCCGAGGCCAAGCGACGGGGCAGGGGGCGGTCGGACAGGGAGATGGGCCGAAACAGCGGGCCATCCGTGATCTTGGTGACCTCCAGCCAATGCACCAGCGCGCGCGCGGCGCGGCCTTTCATCGGAAGACGTGGGGCCTGGTCCTTTGTCGTGGTCTTGGTCGCCAACAGCCTGATCCAAAGCAACCCCTTGGTCTTGAAATCGTCGTGTCCGATATCCTCGACATTCAGCGCGGTGATTTCCGAACGCCGCCGCCCGCCGCTGGCAAAGGCCAGCATCAGCATGGCGCGATCACGGATACCGCGATGGCTGTTGTCGCAGGTGGCAATAAGAGCTTCCAGAATGTCCCGCGTTACGGGCTTGGGCGACTTGGGCACACGGGGCCGGGCATTGGCGCGCCGGGCCTTCTGCCGCGCCTGCTGCACCAAAGGCGACGCAAATGGCGAGGGCAGATTGCGCATCCGGTGAAAGGCCTGCCAGCTTGCGATCCGGCGGTCCAGCGTCGCCGGGGCAGGACAGGTCAGCGCGCGGCGCAACCCGATGGCGATCAGCTCCATCGCCACGTCCTGCGCAGGCCCCGGCTTTTCCGTCAGGTCCTGCGCGTGATCAAGGATGAAGCGCAGCGCCACTTTTTCATCCTCGGGCCAATCCAGCGGCCTGCCGAACGAGGCCATCTTCCAGGCCGCGATATAGGCCAGATCCCGTTCCCAGGCGCGCAGCGTATTGACGGGCGTGCCACGGCGGTACAGATCGGTCAGCGCAGCTTCATCGGCTTCGGACAGTTGCGCATAGGAGGGCAGGGCAAGCGATTTCATGCATATACCTTGAATGTGTAAGGCGAAAGCGGCATATGTAATGCGTCAACGTAGTTCGACTTGGGGTGCGCCATGCAAGAGTCCACCGTCACCATCAAAGGCCAGACCACCCTGCCAAGGGATGTCCGGCAGGCTTTGGGGCTGCACCCGGGCGACCGGGTTCGGTACATGATTCTTGATGGTGGCGAAGTGCGGATCGTGCGAAGTCGTCCGGTGATGGCTTTGGCGGGCATGTTGGAGGGCCGGTCACCGCACCGGGCGACACTTGAAGAGATCGAAGAGGCGATCGCCGAAGGCGCGGCCGAAGATGGCATGCCCACGCGATGACGGGCCTCGACACCGATGTCATTGTCCGCTTCCTGATGAAGGACGACGCAGAACAGGCGGCGCTGGCAAACGCGGTTTTCGCTGAATTGACGGCGGTGGCCCCTGGGTTCGTTTGCCGTGAAGTACTGGTCGAGCTGGTCTGGGTGCTGCAGAAGATCTATCGGCTCCCGCGCACGGACATCGCCGACGCGGTCGAGGGGCTGCTTGGGGCACGCGAGATCGTTGTTGAATCCGCGGATCACGTCGCAGTAGCCGTGGATCGGTTGCGCAAAGGCGGTCCCGGCTTTGCCGATCAGATGATCGCGCTGGCAGGGCAGGGGGCTGGCTGCCAAGCGACGGCCACCTTCGACCGCAAAGCCGCCGGCCTTCCCGGGATGTCGTTGCTGGACGCTGTTTCCGACCATTGATCCGAGGCGTTTCCCATTGGTTTCGCGGGTCAGGGTGCCAGCTTTTTACGCCTGTTTCAACACGCACGATAAGGCAAACTTATCATGCGTGTAGATCAGGAAAACGAAATCTCTCAGTAGTGCGCAGTCATGCGATATTTTGCGCATTATGGTAATTTAGACGCTGATATATCTATGATTATTTGGTGCGGGAAATACCCTCCCGTCAAGGTCACACCTGTTGGCGTGACCTGTGGCGCGCGTGCAGCCTGAACCTGCTTGGCAAGACAATCACAAATACGAAAGTTTCGTGGCAGCGGAATAAAGTGCCTTGATGGCCGTTTTCCAGACATGCCCAACCTAAGGAGACAGGCATGCTACAAATGGATTTCAAGACGATGATCACATCCCATACCGTCGGTTCCGCGGCGGGAAACCTGCCCGCGCGTGTCATAAGACCCGCTGGCCTGTCTGGCCTGCCGCCGCTGGTCGTGCTCCATGGCATCTCGCGCAACGCAGATGAACTGGTGGCGCTGTTCCGGCCCGCGGCCGAGCGCAGCGGCCGCATCGTGATCGTGCCGCATTTCGCGCAATCGGCCTGGCCGCATTTCCAGCGTCCCTGCCGCGCGGCGCGGCCCGATCAGGCGCTTCTGGCGTTGCTGGCGCATCTGGCAGCGATCGACCCGTCGCTGGCGGGACAGGTGGACCTGTTCGGCCATTCCGGGGGCGCGCAACTCGCCCATCGGTTCGCCATGCTCTATCCGCACAAGGTCGCCCGCCTGCATCTGGCCGCGGCGGGCTGGTACTGCCTGCCCGACAGCAGCATGGCCTATCCCTATGGTCTGGGCGTGGATGCCGCCCCCGTCAGCCTGACATGGGCCCGGCGCCACCGGCAGGCCCTGCCGGCCTTCCTGCGCCTGCCGGTGCGGCTCTATGTCGGCACCGCCGACGATCAGCGTGACGACGCGCTTCGGCAAAGCCCGCAGCTTGACCGTGGGCAGGGGCCGACGCGGATCGCACGGGCCGAGACCTATGTCGCGCGGTTTCGCGCGGCGGCGCTTACCAGTGGAGCAACCCCGGACATCACCCTGACCCGCCTGCCGGGCGTGGCCCATGACGTGGCTCAGGCCATCCGGCAGGGCAACCTTGCCGCCCTTGTGACACAAGACCCCACCCCGCGTCTTACCCACGCTATCTGACCCCTCTTCACCAACAGGACAATAATCATGCAAACCACTCAACTTACCGCGCTTGCCAATGCGAAATGGACCTTTTCAACCCGCCGCGTGGACCCGGCCCTTGTCGCCGGCACAGACCGGGATTTCACCGCCGCGCGGGCGGGCGATCTGATCCTTGCCCAGGTTGACAGCCTGGGACAGCACCGGCGGGTGCAACTGGCCTCGGGGCGGCCGTCGAACATCTATCCCGGTGATCTGATCGTGCTGGCCTGCGGGGCACGCTATGCCCCGGACCAGTTCGAAGGTCTGGCCGAGATCGACCCCGACGGCGCCGACCTGCTGGCGGGCGGCGGCTGCATCGGCCGGATGATCGCCCGCAACGAACGGATCAAGCCCGCCACGCGCCTGTTGCCGATGGCCCGGCTGCTGGATGACGCCGGCCAGCCGTTGAACTTGGACCGTTTTGCGCTTCCGAAAACAACCCATGGCGGCGCGATCCCGGTCATCTTCGTGCTGGGCACGGCGATGAATTCGGGCAAGACGCTGGCCACGGCGCAACTGTCGCTGGGTCTGCGGCGCGCGGGCTACAAGGTGGCGGCGATCAAGGGCACCGGCACCGGCGCCTTCGGGGATTTCAACGAATATGCCGACACCGGCGCGCATTGGGTTGCCGATTTCACCGATGCGGGCATGGTCACCACCTACCGCGAACCGCTGGACCGGGTGAAGGCGGGGATCGACCTGTTGCTGGCCCATGCCGCCGAGCGCGGCTGCGAGATCGCGGTGATCGAGATCGCCGACGGCATCTTTCAGCGCGAAACCGGCGCGCTGGTGGCCGATCCCTGGCTGAAGGCTCGCATGGCCGGGCTCGTCTTTGCCTGCGGTGACGCGGTGGCGGCATCGGGCGGTGTGGCGGAACTGGCGCGCCACGGGCTGCGCCCCGATGCGCTGACCGGGATCCTGAGCTGCTCGCCCATGGCGGTGGCCGAGGCCGAGGCCGCAACCGGCGTGACCGTGCTGCGCAAAAGCGATCTGGCGGACCCGGCCGAGGCGAATGTCTTTGCCCTGCGCGCGTTTGCGGGCCGGGTGCAGGCCGCGTGATGGCCCTGCCCGACCTGCTGGGCAACCGGCGCGGGCGCAGGCTTGCCGCCGTGGCGGGGGTGACGCTGCTCCAGGCCGGGGCGGCGGGGGCCGCCGCCTTTGCCACCCGCACCCTGTTCGAGGCGATGCATGGCGGGACGGCCCTGCCGTCTCTGCCTCTGGCCCTGCTGGTGGGGGCGGGGCTTGTGATCGCGGCCACCCGCATCGCGTCGCGGGTCATGGGCGAACGCCTGGGGCAGGACTATGCGCGCGAGATCCGCGCGGCATTGTTCGAGCACGCCGCACGGATGCCCGCGCGGGATGTGGCCAACCGCCGGGCGGGCTATATGTCGCTGCGGTTTGTCGGCGACATGACGGCGTTTCGCAACTGGCTGGGCCTTGGCCTGCCGCGTCTGGTGACGGGCGCGGTCCTGATCCCCGCCTTGCTGGGGGTGATGTGGCTGCTGGACCCGGTGTTTGCCTGGGTCACGGCGCCGGTCATTGCGCTGACCCTGGGGACGATCGCGGTTGGGGGGCTGCGGCTGGTTCCCTTGCAGCGCCGCCTGCGGGTGCGCCGGGCCCGGATCGCCGCCGAAATGGCCGAGAGGATGCCGCTCGCCCCCTGGCTCGACCGGCTTGGGCGGCGCAACACAGAGCTTGCACAGTTGCACAAGCGCACCGATGCAATGATCCGGGCTGCCCTGCGGCATCGTCGCGTGGCCGAGGCGCTGCGCGCGGCTCCCGACCTTGCCGCCGGGGTCGCGGCGGCGTTGGTCATCTTCTTTGGGCACCGCGACGGGCTGAGCCCCGGCACCATCGCGGCTGCGCTGGCGGTGCTGGGGCTGCTGCTGGCCCCGTTGCGCGATCTTGGCGGCGTCTGGAACCACCGCGCCGCGTTTCTTGCGGCACAAATCAAGGCCAGCGCGGCGCTCTCGCGCGGGCAGCGCGATCTTTACCGGGCGGGGCAAAGCCTGCCCAAGGGGCCGGTCGCTGTGTCATTCGAAGACGTCATGCTGCCCTCGGGCAAGGCGTTCACGCATCAGGTTGCAGCCGGGGAAACGGCCAGCCTGCCGCTGGATGATCTGGACGCCGAAGCCGTGATTGCGATGTTGCTGGGCCTGGATGCCCCGCCGTCGGGCCGCATCCTGATGTCGGGCCGCGACCTGCGCAACCTCAGCCGGGGCAGTCTGCGCCGCGGCGTCGCCCTGGTTGGCCCATCGTCGGAAATGTTGCAAGGGTCGATCCGGCGTGCCCTGACCTTCGGCTGCTCGGACAGACCTGCGGATGACGCGCTTGAAGATCTGGCCCGACAAGAGGGGCTGGGCCCGATGCTCGACCGGCTCGGCGGGCTGAACGCCACGGTGCGCGAGGGCGGGCGCAACCTGACGCTCGGGGAACGGCAGAAGATCAGCCTTGTGCGGGCCCGGCTTGCCGGGTCGCGGCTGATCCTGCTTGGCGCGGGTTGCGACGCGGACATTATGCGCCGGGTGGCCCGCCTGCAAAAGCGGCGCGCGGCGACGGTGATCAGCGAACGGCCGTTTGCAGGACGGGTCAAAACGGCGGCGTAACGGCGGGCAGCGGATGCATCCAGCAATTGAGACACGGTTCACAGTATTTGGCCAATAGAACAAATATCGACCGATCATGTCCGGAAGCATCAAGATGAACGCGGCGTACACCATGGATCCCTTCCACCACGCCATCCAGATCACATGGAAGATGTCAAAAATCTTCCAAGGCTTTGATTATAAACCGATTACTCTTACAATTCACGTCGTCAACAAACGACCGTTTGTAAACGGATACAAGGGCGCTTTCTGCGGTCCTGCTCAACGCAAAGCCCTTGGTTTCTATAAAGTGAGCGCGATCAGAGAGCCCTCGCAGACCATCGCGCACGCGTGCTATATAAGGAGCGCGAGCGCGCTCTGACAAAAGCCTTGGGCGAAATGCAAAATTCAGATATTTTGCACATATGAAGCCTCAAGCGCCTGCTTTCTCTGATGAATCTGATACTCTCTTTCTCGATGCCGAGGAGGTGGAACAGGCGTCCGAGGACGATCTTTGGTTCCTGCCCGGTCCGATGGAAGAGGAGCCGGATTACCTGCCGCCCGGACCGCTGCCCGAACCGCGTGAAGCCGAGGTCCTCGACGATTGGCGCAAGGCAGAGGCGGGTCATGCCGCGCGTCTTGCCCGTGTGGCCGGTCGCCTGGGCGCACTGGATGACCGGCTTAAGCGCAGCCCGCAAGGTTGGCGGCACAGGCTGGCGTTGATGGAGGCCGCAGATCTGAGCTGGTTCGCGGGTGACCGCATCGGCCCGGATCGGCTGGCGCTCTGGATATCGCTGCGCCTGTCCGGGGTGCAGGACGACACCGCAGCCCTTGCGCGTGTCGGTTGGGCGGTTCGTCGTCTGACGGGTGGGCCAGGACCAGAGGTGGACCTTTCCGCGTTCCTTGATCGCCGCGACCCCGAAACCCTCGCCGATGAGGCCGAACCCTTTGCAGATCGCGCAGGCGGTTGGCTGGACCTGATGGCACAAGCCGCCGATCTGCACCCGATCACCCGTGCCGCCATGGGCTTTCACCTCTGGAGCCTGGCGGGTCTCGGCCAGCAGGGTGATCGTATGGAAGCGGCAGTCACCGCCGCGCGGATCGCGGTGAGCGATAGCAAGGGCGCAGTCTTTGCGCCGCTCGCCATGGGCGGGGCCATGTCTGGATCGGGGGGGCTGCGCGCCGGCGGCCCACCCGCCGACCGTCTGGCGCGCTGGCTTGACGGGATGGGGACGGCGTGCCTGACCGCGATGCGGCACCTTGACGATATCGAGGCGTGGTCGGAGCGGGCAGCGGCCGAGATGGCATCGCTCTCGGGCAAGACCCCGCGCGCCTTGCGTGCCGCGCTGACCGACTGGCCGCTTGTCTCTGCACCCATGGCCGAGGCCCTGACCGGCGCCAGCCGCGCGGCCGTCCAGCGCAACCTTGCCTGGATGGAAAAAACCGGACTTGTCTACGAAGTTACAGGGCAAGGGCGTTTCCGCATGTGGCGAGTGGCTGTCTAAAGACGTCGCTTTTCCGCAACAAAGCACGACAAAGGTCGCTCAAATTTACCGCTGCCCGATGGCAACTGTCTGATCGACCCAACGCCCATTACGGACCATGCCAGCACCTGCGCAAGAAAGGCACATCCACTGTCGCGTCAACATTGCGGATGCAGAGGCGCCGCATCACTGTGCCTTTGTGGACGCGGCCTTTGGCGATGCCGCCCTGCGGATGGATTGCGCCGACCACCAAGATGCCACCCCGCAAAGCCTCGCCCCGCTCGGGGCGCGGTTTTCGAAGGTGGCCTGAGCCGGGCGCCCGGAACCGCAGCGACGGCCCGGACGCCCTTTTGCCGACCTCTCCCATGAATGAAAAGGCAGCCCCTCATCATGACGCGCAAAGCCATCTTTTATCATGCACGATGCAAGGTCTGCATCAGCGCCGAACAGTCGTGGGTCACTGCGATACTGGCTGCAAACCAGCGCCGCGATACCCGGCAACAGACTCCATCACCGGGAAAATGAGGCCTCAGATCGTTTGGCAGGCCAGCTTGTTTCCGGAATGGTCTGGAGCACTGAAAAATAAAAAATTCATTCGAATGTCTTTGGCCTGTCACACAGGGTCGGCACAACTGCGGCATCGTCCGCAACCTTGACCGCCCCTGAAAAAAGGACCGCACCATGTTGAACACCCCCCTCTCGCGCCGGCAGATGATGCTGTCAGGCGCGGCTGCTGTGGCAGCGTCCAGCCTGTCGTTCCCGCGCATCGCCCGTGCGTCAAGCGATACGGAAATCGTCATTTCTTCGACCTGGGGCCAGGACAAGCCCTTTCAGAAGGTCGTTGATGCGTTCAACGAGATGAAACTTGGCGTGACCGCCGTGAACCGCTTTGACGGCAATTACGAAGAGGCGACCGCCCGCGCCGTCACCTCGATCGCTGCCGGTCGTGCGCCGGACCTGATGGTGACCGGCTGGAAATTCGGCTATTTCGCCCGCCGCACGCTGAATGCCCGCGACCTGCGCGAGATTGACGAGGCGCGCGCCAATGCCATTCTTGCAAACTTCCAGCCCTCGGTGCTGCCGCTGGTCACGATCGACGGCGCGCTGATTGGCCTGCCCTGGGCGATGTCCACGCCGGTGACCTGGATCAACCGCGACATGTGGCGCGCGGCGGGGCTGGATGCGGATATTCCGATGGATATCACCCATGACTGGCTGCTGGCGCAATGCGCCAAGCTGGATGAAGCACTGAAGGCGCAAGGCCATCCGACCTATCGCTCGGCGCTGGATCTGTCGAGCAACGAATGGACCTCGCAGGCCTATATCCAGAATGCCGGTGGTCATATCCTGTCGCCCACGGGCGAGCTGGCGCTGGACAGCGCCGAGGCCGCGGCGGGCATGCGTGCCTTTGCCGAGCCGGTGCGGCGCGGATTGTGGCGCCCGGTGGATGGGCAGGCGCAGCTGAACGCCTTTACCTCACAGGCGCTGGCTGTGACCACGACATCGTCGGCCTATGCGCCGCTGATGAACGCTCAGGATTTCGACATCGTGGCGCGCAAATTCCCCCGTCTGGACGCCGCGCGCCGCATGAATTCGGGCGGCAATTTCCTGGCCGTCTATACCAACAACGACGAAAAAGCGCAGGCCGCGCTGACCTTTATGGAATTTGCTGCCAGCCGCGAAGGGCAGGAAATCTGGTCCTCGGTCGGCTATATGAACACATCGGTGCATGACTTTGCCGAGATCCCCAGCCCCGAGGCCGCCCAGGCGCAATTCGCGGACGGCCTGACCGCCGAGACGATCTGGCCGGGTGCCCGCGGTCTGGAGGCGCAGACCGTCTGGCGCCAATATGTCGGCCGTATTCTGGAAGATCAGATGTCGGTCGAGGATGCCTTGCGCGCCGCACAGGCCGATATTGCCCCGCTGATTGCCTGATGGCAAAGCGGATGACATCCCGGCTGGCGCCATACCTGTTTGTGGCGCCAGCGATCCTGATGGTGCTGGTGTTTCTGTACCTGCCGATTCTGGTCTCGCTGGCCCTGTCCTTCTCGGACTGGAATTTCATTCGGCCCGATGCGCGGTTTGTCGGCCTTGAAAACTATCGCGCGGTGCTTGGCGATACCAATTTCCACGCCGCCCTGCGCAATACGGGCATCTATACGTTGATCCTTGCGCCGCTTCAGGTGGTGATCCCGCTGTTGCTGGCGCGGCTTTTGGTGCGGCTGGGCAAGTCGCGGCTGGCGAATTTCTACAAAAGCGCGTTGTTCCTGCCCACGATCATTGCCTTTTCCATCGCCGGGGCGACATGGCTTTGGCTGTTCAACCCGCTGACGGGTCTGTTCAATATCGTGCTGGAGGCGGCCGGGTTCGCGCCGCAACGCTGGCTCGAGGATCCGAAGCTGGCCATCTGGTCGGTCAGTGCCACGGTGTTCTGGAAAACCTTTGGCCTGAACATGCTGCTGTTTCTGGCGGCCTTCACCGCGATCCCGCCCGAGTTGACCGAGGCCGCACGCATCGACGGTGCCCGCCCGGCCCGGATTCTGTGGCGGATCGAGGTGCCGTTGATCTCGCCCACGCTGTTTTTCGTGATCGTGACCACGGTGTTGGGGGTGATGGACGACCTTCTGGGCGCGGTCGATGTGATGACCGGCGGCGGCCCGATTGATGCCACCACCAACCTGCTGTTTTACCTGTGGGAAAAGGGGTTGCGGTTTTTCCAGTTCGGCCATGCCGGGGCGACCACGATGATTATCGCCGCGCTGATCGGCTTTATCACATGGGCGCAGTTCAAGCTGTTGGAACGCAAGGTGCATTATGGCTAGGCAGCGGCGCTTCTCGGGTCTGGCGATCCATATCGTGCTGGCGCTGGCCACGGGGCTGACGCTGTTTCCCATGCTGTGGATGCTGACGACCGCCTTTACCCCCAACGAACAGGTGCTGTCGCGGGCCATCCGGTTCTGGCCAGAGGAACCGACGCTCGACAATTTTCGCACGGCGTTTGCCCGTCATCCCGTCGGGCTGTGGTTGTGGAATGCGCTGGTGGTGTCGGTTCTGGTGACGGCGGGCAAGCTGGCGATCAGCGTGCCGGCGGCCTTTGCCTTTGCCCGGATGGAGTTTCGCGGCCGCGACACCTTGTTCTGGATCATCGTTGCCACGCTGACATTTCCGTCGATCATCGGCATCGTTCCCACCTTCATCGCGGTGGTCAAGCTGGGCTGGTATGACACGCTGACCGGGGTGATCGTGCCCTCGATCCCCTTTATCGGGTTCTACGTCTTTTACCTGCGGCAAAGTTTCCGCGCCTTGCCCGCTGATATGTTCGAGGCCGCGCGCCTGGACAAGGCCGGCATGTTCAAACAGATGTGGCGCATCGCGCTGCCGAATGTGAAACCGGCGCTGGCGGCAGTAACCGTGCTGTCGTTCCTCGGGGCCTGGAACATCTATTTCTGGTCGCTGCTGATTCTGGAAAGCCCCGAGCGCAAGACCATCACCATCGGCATCAAGGTGTTTTCCGATGTCGAGGCGTCAAACCAGCAATGGGGGCCGCTGATGGCGGTGGCGCTTTTGGGTATCCTGCCGGTCGTGGCGCTGTTTTTTGCCGCGCAACGCACGATGTTAGAGGCGTTTGCCCCCGGCGCCGGTGGCAAGGGCTGACCCCATGACACAGCGTATTCTTGTCACCGGCAGCCTTAATCTGGATCACACCATCCGGCTGGCCAGCGCCTTGCCCGCCTGCCGGGTGCAGGCGCAGGATATGGGGCGTGCCCTTGGTGGGGCTGCGGCCAATACCGGGCTGGCGCTGGCGCGCGGCGGGCACGAGGTCTGGATCGCCGCGGGCTTGGGCGAGGGGCCGCAAGGCGACCAGATGCTGGCCGAGTTGCAGGCGGCGGGCATCCGCACCGATCTGGTCGCCCGCCTGCCCGAGCCACCCTGCGAGCCGCTGATCCTGATCGAGCCGTCGGGCGAGCGCACCATCATCCACCGCCAGCGCGGCCAATCCGATGCGGTGGATTTCGCCGCCTTGCCCCGCGACTGGGCCGCGATCTATGCCGCAACCCCCGCGCCCGCGCTGAACCAGCTCTGCACCAGCCTGCGCGGGCAATGCGTGACGGTGGGGCAGTGGTATCCCGGTCATGCGGCCCCGCCGGCCGATCTGCTGGTCACCTCCGAAAGCTCTGCCGCGACCAACGCCCCGCAACGGTTCTCCGATCTGGCAGACCCGCCCGACTGGCTGGTTGTCACGCTGGGCGCCAACGGCGCGCGGGCCGAAGGGCACGGCGGCCAGGTTCTGCACCAGCCCGCCGTCGCGGTGCAGGCCATCGACACCACCGGCGCGGGCGATGTCTTTGCCGCCGGTCTGATCCATGGCCAGCTGGCGGGCTGGCCGATGCAGCACGCGCTGGCCTTTGCCGCCGCATTGTCTGCGCAACAGGTGGCCAGTCCCGGCCCGACACCGCCTGAATCCCTTTCCGAAACCTATGCAAAATGGAGCAAACCGTGACCCTTTCCGACGCACAAATCGCCGACTACCGCGAAAACGGCTTTCTGCTGATCCCCGAGGCGATCACCGGCGCGGCGCTCAAGGCGCTACAGCAAGCCAAGGACCGCGTCATCGCCCGCCCGCGCGAGTGGGACTTTCTGGAAAGCGAAGGTGGCCCGGTGCGCGCCTACAACGCCTGCCATTGGGACGAACCGGTGTTTGCCGATCTTGTCACCCTGGCCACCACGCTGGAACCCGCGCGCCAGATTCTGGGCGGTGACGTGCATCTGTTCCAGTTCAAGATGAACCCAAAGGCACCGTTTGGCGGCTCGACCGGCTGGGCATGGCATCAGGATTATCCGCGCTGGCAAACCGCAGACGGGATGCCGGAAAACCGCGCGGTGAATGTGGCGGTGTTTCTGGATGATGTGACCGAATTCAACGGCCCGCTGTTCGTGGTGCCCGGCAGTCACCGGAACGGCGTGCTGGAGGGAACCGAGCAAAGCCTGACCCCCGGCCTGACCGCGCTGAACCTGACGCATGACGCTGTTGCCCGGGCCATCGACGCGGGCGGGCTGGTCAGCGCCAAGGGGGCGGCGGGCACGATGCTGATCTTTGATCCGAACATCATCCATGCCTCAACCTCGAACATCTCGCCCTTCACGCGGCACACGGTCTATCTGACCTATAACCATGTCGAAAACCGTCTGGTGAACCCGACCCGCGCGCAGCATATCGCATCCACCGATTATACCCCGCTGGTCGCGCAGACCGCCCTGGCAGGGTGATCCGTGATGCTGGATAACAACCAGACCGGCGCCGCGCGCGGGTCATGGCGCGATGTGGCCGCGCGGCTGGCGTCCGAAATCGAGGCGGGGCGCTGGAAACCGGGCGATTGCCTGCCGGTCGAGGCAGAGCTGTGCGCCTGGCTGGGCGTCGGTCGTCACAGCCTGCGCCGCGCGATCAGCGCGCTGGCATCATCGGGGCAATTGCGGGTGCAGCAAGGGGCGGGCACCTTTGTCGCCCAGCGGGTGCGCCTGACCTATGCCATCGGCGCGCGGACCCGGTTTTCCGATATCGTGCGCGCCAATGGTCATGTGCCATCGTCGCAGATCCTGAGCGCCGAGACGGTCGATGCGCCCGATTGGGTCGCAACGATACTGGGGCAGGGCGGCCCGGTTCACCGGATCGTGGCGCTGGGTCTGGCCGATGAGGTGCCGGTTTGTCTGACCACCGGATGGTATCCCGCCGCGCGCTTTCCCGATCTGATCCAGCGCAGGTGCGGGCACGAAACCATCAGCGCAATCTATACCAGTCATGGGCTGGCCGATTACGAACGCCGGGACACGGCGATTTCCGCCCGCCCCGCCCGCCCGCACGAGGCGCGCAATCTGGCCCTGACGCTGGACCGCCCTGTCCTTGTGTCGTGCAAGGTCGATACCGACCGCACCCACATCGCCATCGGCTATTCCGAGGCCGTCTGGGCCGCCGAACGCGTCCAATTCACCATCGCCAACCCACGAAACGGAGCCCGCACATGACCGACACACGCCAATTCTGTGGCCACCCGCGCGACGCGGCGCTGAGCGTGCTGGCCCGCGCGCGGCCCGACCGCGCCGCGGCGCTGGCCGAAAGCGTGCTCGATGCCCTGGGCGAGGTCGAGGTGATCTTTTCCCGCAGCGGCCTTGTGATGGTGCCGATGCGCGACACCGTTCAGGGCACCGATTTCCATCTGGGCGAGGTTCTGGTGGCCGAGGCACAGATCCGCGCCGCCGGCTGCCTTGGCTATGGCATGGTGGCGGGGCGCGATCTGACACGCGCCATGTCGATGGCCGTGATCGACGCCGCCGGGCAGGCCGGGATCGCACTGCCCGCGATCACCGATTTCCTGAGCGCCGAGGCCGCGCATCAACAGGCCCAAGACACAAAGCGCCTGCGCGATATCGCCGCCACCCGCGTTGATCTGGAGACATTGTAATGACCCTGCACCCCAACACCGCCGAACGCGCGGCCTTTGCCTGTTTCGACGCGCTGATGCGCGCCATGGCCGAACCCGGCCTGCCGCGTCACCTGCCCCAGGCCGGGGCCGCCGTGGTTGCCCAAACGCTGCTTGACCGTGAAACCTCGGCCCATGCGGATGATCCTGCCGTGCTGACCGGGACAGGCGCGCGCGCCGCACCGATCACCCAGGCCGAGTATGTCTTTGCCCCCGCCACGGCCGATGTGGCGCGCGCGCTTTTCACCGGCGATCTGCTCTATCCCGATGCGGGGGCGACGCTGATTGCGCCCGCAACACTTGGCGCTGGCACAGAATTGCGCCTGACCGGACCGGGGATCGAGACGCAGCGTATCGTGCAACTTGGCGGGATCGACCCCGCCTTCTGGGACGCGCGGCGCGCCGCCATCCGCTATCCGCTGGGCTTTGATCTGATCCTGATCGACGGCGCCACGATCATCGCCCTGCCCCGCAGCACCACAATCGAGGTTTTGTCATGACCTATGTCGCAAGCCGCGGTGGCGAAGCCGCGATCGAACAGGCCGAGCGGCTGTTTCGCGCCGAACTGGGGCCGATCACGCCGCGCCAGGTGGACACCATCCGCCAGACCCTGCCCTGGCTGATCGACCGGGTGATGGGCGAGGCGTCCTTGCACGACCGTGATCTGGCCGCGCTGGCGCTGGCCCAGACGGGGGGCGAGCTGTATGAGGCGGTCCTGCTGCTGCGCGCCTGGCGCACCACGCAACCGCGCCTTGCCGTGGCCGAGGTGGTGCATCTGGACCAGACCTTTGCCCATCGGCGCATCTCTGCCGCGTTCAAGGATCTGCCGGGCGGGCAAATTCTGGGCCCGACACTGGATTATTCGCACCGCCTGCTGGCCACCGATGTGCTGGACGGGCAGACCGTCACGCCGCCCGCCGTGGAGAGCGCGGATATGCCCGGCGCTGCGCTTTTGCCCGCGCTGACCGACTGGCAAAAGGCGCAAGGGTTGATCGACGATCCGACGCCCGCCAGCGTTGCCCCCGATGACATCCCCGACCTGACGCGCGAGCCGCTGTTGTTCCCTGCCGCGCGCGCGCACCGGCTGCAAAGCCTGGCACGCGGCGATACCGGCGGCATGTTGGCGCTGGGATATTCGGCGCAGCGCGGCTATGCCGCCGCCCATCCCACGGTCAACGAATTGCGCCTGGCCGAGGCCGAAGTGCGCGTCCGCCACCCCGACGGCACCCCGTTCAGCGTGGGCCGCGTCCGGCTGTCATCGTGCGAGATGGTGTCCAAGACGACCAACCCCGACACCAAGGCCGAATACCTCAAGCTGGGCTTTACCGCCACGCTGGGCTGGAACGAGGTCAAGGTGATCGCCGGGTCCACGCTGGATCTGAACATGCAGACCGGCGGCGCGCGCCCGGCCACGAATGAGGAATTCGTGCTGTCGCATGTCGAACCGGTCGAGGCATCGGGGTTCTGCATCCACCTGAAATTGCCGCATTATGTCACCTTCCAATCCGCCCTTGACGCGCTGCGCGGTATTCGCCGCGACGGCGGGCAAGTGCGCAGCGCCGATGAGGTGATGGAAGAGGCCGAGGCGCGCACCGCCGCCGCCCGGAACACCATGGAGCCTGCCCAATGACCCGCCTTTCAACCCTTGCCGGCACGTGGGAGCCGATGTCCTATGCCTTTCTCGATGCATCAGCCAAGCGCGAGGTGCGGCGGCGCATGCTCAAGGCGCTGGCGATCCCCGGCCATCAGGTGCCCTATGCCAGCCGCGAAGTGCCGATTGCGCGCGGCTGGGGCACCGGTGGCTTGCAGGTCACGCTCAGCCTGCTGCGCCCCGGTTTGCGGGTAAAGGTGATCGACCAGGGCGCCGATGACAGCGTCAATGCCGTGAACCTGCGCCGCTTTATGATGCGCACGGCGGCGGTGGAGCAGACCACCGATGCGCTGGAGGCCGATATCATCCAGTCGCGCCACCGCATCCCCGAAGAAACGCTCGCGGAAGGGCAGATTCTGGTGCTGCAAGTGCCCGACCCCGAACCCCTGCGCCCGATCGAGCCGGACATGTCCACCGCCCGGCAAATGCATGGTGACGCCGATTACGGGCGCATGTGGCTGATGCTGTATGAACAGATCGTGCGCTCGGGCCGCGTGACGCAAGGCGCGGCCTATCCGGCGATGGTGAACGGACGGCATGTGATGACGCCCTCGCCCATTCCGCGTTGGGATCTGCCAAAGCTGCATATGGCGCGGCACATCACCTTTCTGTCGGCAGGCCGCGAAAAGCGTCTGCATGCGGTGCCGCCCTTTACCGATGTGCGCCCGCTGGTCTTTGACGACGTGCCCTTTGCGGTCGAGGATCATGCGACGCTGACCTGCGCGAAATCCGGTCTGCGCGGCACCTTCATGAACGAAATCCCGCTCGATGACGGCGGCACGCTTTACGAGACCTCGGATACCGGGCTGGCGATCAAGGTCTTGTCCACCCAGGGCGGCACGCCGCAGCCCATTGGCACCACCTGGTATCCCGTGACGGAGACACAGCCATGACCGCCTTTATCCCCGATGCGCCCATCCTGATCGACCAGCAACCGCTGCTGCGGGTGACGGCTGCGCGCCGCCTCTATGGCTCTTTCGTTGCGGTCGATGACGTGTCGCTGGAGGTCTGGCCCGGCGAGGTGATCGGCATTGTCGGCGAAAGCGGGTCGGGCAAATCCACGCTGTTGCGGATGCTGAATCTGGAAGAGCCCAGCAATGGCGGCGATTACCGGCTGACCCTGCCGGGGCGCGCGGAACAGAACCTGTTCGACCTGGACCGGTTCGAAAAACGCGCCTTGCGCGCGCGTCATATCGGCATCGTCTATCAGAACCCGCATCTAGGGCTGATGATGCACAACTCATCCTCGGGCAATGTGGCCGAACGTCTGGTTGTCGCTGGCGAGCGCCGCTTTGCCGTGATGCGGCGGCGGGCGACGGGGGCGCTGGCCGCATCGGATTTCCCGCTGGACCGCAAGGATGCGCCGCCCATCGAACTGTCGGGCGGGATGCAACAGCGCGTGCAACTGGCCAAGGCCATCGCGCTGGAGCCGGAACTCTTGCTGCTGGACGAGCCGACAACCGGGCTGGATGTCAGCGTGCAGGCGCTGGTGATCGACACCCTCAAACGGCTACAGGCCGAACGCGCGATCACCATGATCGTGGTCAGCCATGACCTTGGCGTGATCCGCACACTGGCCGACCGCGTTCTGGTCATGAAACAGGGCCGCGTGGTGGAACAGGGTCTGACCGATCAGGTTCTGCACGACCCTCAACACCCCTATGCACAGGAGCTTGTCCATGCCCGTCTCTGACCCGGTTCTTTCAGTTCAGGCCCTGACCAAAGGGTTCACCGTCCATCATCTGTCCACCGAAATCGCGGCCTTTGCCGATGTCAGCTTTGATCTGGCACAGGGTGAATTTCTGTTGCTGCGCGGGCCCAACGGTGTGGGCAAATCGACGCTGCTGCGCACGCTTTGGCGCTCTTGCGTGCCGTTGGGGGGGCGGGCGGTGTTTCAATCCTCGCGCGGGCCGGTGGACCTGCTGCGCGCGGCGGATGTCGATATCGCCTGGCTGCGGCGCAACGATATCGGCTTTGCCACGCAATTCCTGACCGCGCGCCCCCGCGTCAGCGCCGAGGCGCTGGTGGCCGAACCCCTGACCCAAAGCGGCGTGGCGCTGGACGCAGCACTGCAAACCGCGCGCCAGCATCTGCACGCCTTTGGCGTGTCGCCGCTGTTGTGGCCGGCCTATCCCAGCACCTTTTCGGGGGGCGAGCAGCAAAAGGTCAACCTGGCCCGCGCCCTGATCGTGCCGCGCAAGCTGCTGTTGCTGGACGAACCTACCGCATCGCTGGATGCGGCGGCGCGACAGGCATTGGTCGCGCGGCTGGCCGCGTTGAAGGCCGCGGGCACCGCCATGATCGGGGTGTTCCACCACCCCGAGGATGTCGCCCATCTGATCGACCGCGAATTGGCGCTGGCGCCCGCTGTGGCCGCCTGAACGCAGAGCACTTGGCAGGAGTTTGAAAATGGCCTCTATCTCGATCGAAAGCCTGTCCAAGATCTATCCTGACGGCACGCGGGCGGTGGATGGCGTCACGCTGGATATTGCAGATGGCGAAATGCTGGTGCTTGTCGGGCCATCGGGCTGCGGCAAGTCCACCCTGTTGCGCATGGTGGCGGGGCTTGAGGAAATCTCCGAAGGCATCCTGCGCATTGGCGGTCAGGTGGTCAATGATCTGGACCCGGCAGACCGTGACGTGGCGATGGTGTTTCAGAATTACGCGCTCTATCCGCATATGACGGTGCGCGACAATCTGACCTTTGGGCTGGAAAACCGCCGTATGCCCAAGCCCGAGATCGCCCGCCGTGTGACCGAGGTGGCGGATTTGCTGCAAATCGCCCCGCTGCTGGACCGCAAGCCGCGCGCGCTGTCGGGCGGGCAGCGGCAGCGCGTGGCGATGGGGCGCGCGATCATCCGCGAACCCGTATTGTTTCTGTTCGACGAACCCCTGTCCAATCTGGATGCCAAGCTGCGCGGCCATATGCGGTTCGAGATCAAGCAGTTGCAGACCCGCCTGCGCACCACATCCATCTATGTCACCCACGACCAGATCGAGGCGCTGACCCTCGCCGACCGGCTGGTGGTGCTCAACGGCGGGCGGATCGAACAGATCGGCACCCCGGCCGAGGTGTATCACAGCCCCGCCACAACCTTTGTTGCCGAATTCATCGGCACACCGGCGATGAACTTTCTGCCCGCCGACCGGTTGCGCGCAGCATTGCCGACCGGAAGCGCCAATCTGCCAACGGGTGCCGACCTGATCGGCATTCGTGCCGAACATGTCGGATTGACGCGCAAGAGCGCGGCCTGCCTGCCGCTGCAGGGCGAGGTCATGATGTCGGAACATATCGGCGCGGAATACCTGGTGCATTTTGGTTTGCCCGAAATGCGACAGGATCGGCCCCTTGTCGTTCAGGTCAAGGCAGATCACCAGCTTGCAGCAAACCAACCCATGACGCTGTTTCTTGACCCCCGCAAACTGCACGGTTTTGACAGCAAAAGCGGCCGCAGGTTGGCGGGCGGCTAAGGCTAGGCACATCGGCGGCACGGTCTTTTCGCCCCTGTCATGGCGTTGTTACCCTAGTCGTCTAGACGTCTCTACAACATGAGTCGGGAGATCGTCTTGCCACAGCTTGTCAGAGAATCAGGGATCGCCGTCTGGGCACAGATCTCGGCGGCCTTGCGCGCCGAGATCGAGCAATCGCTAGACGAAGGCGACTGGCTACCAGCCGAACCAGAGCTTGCCGCGCGCTTTGGCGTCAATCGGCATACGCTGCGCCGCGCGGTGGATGAGTTGATCGCGGATGGCCTGGTCGAGCGTGTGCATGGCCGCGGCACGCGGGTTCTGGCGCGCGGTCTGGTTTACGGGATCGACCGCGACACCCGCTTTACCGAACGTCTGGCGGGGTCAGGTCGCACGGCACAGGTCACATTGCTGGACCGGGCCGAGATTGCGGCCGAGGGCGGCGTTGCCAAACGCCTGCGCCTGCCCGAGGGCACGCGCGTTCTGCGCCTGCGCACCCTGCGCGGCGAGGCGGACCTGCCCTATTGCCTGACGCTGCATTTCCTGACCGGAGCCGCAGCAGAGGCCGCGACCAGCTATGACGGCGGTTCGCTGACGCGCCATTTGTGCGACGTGGCGGGCATCACACTGGACCGGGTCGCAAGCCTGATCACCACGCGCCTGCCCCTGCCCCAAGACGCGCTTGCGCTGCGGATGCCGCGCACACAGCCGGTGCTGCGCGTGAAGGGCGTGAATGCCTGCCGCGAGTGCGGTGTCATACAGGAATACGCGATCAGCCAGTTTCGCGGCGATCGTATTCAGCTTTCCGTGGCCGACCCCGGTTGGACCACCGAAGACCCGCCGCCCGATTAAGGTGCGGCTGCAACCCTGACTCCCCAGTCATTCAACGCAGATCAAGGAAGACACGATGTCCCTTCTCAAGACCCTTGCCGTGGCCACAGCCGCGGTCACGATCACTATCACTGCTGCCATCGCGCAACAAGCCGACGGCTCTGCCGCCAACCCCTACCGCGTGATGCTGGTGCCCGCCGATGGCGGCACCGAGGACGGCACAAAGGCCGATTTCAAGCCGCTGTTTGACGCGGTGGCCCAATCCACCGGCCTGAATTTCGAAATCCGGGTGGGCCAGTCCTATGCCGCCGTGATCGAGGCGATTTGCGCCGATGTGGTCGATATTGCCTGGTTCGGCGCGGCCTCTTACCTGCCCGCGCAGCAGCGCGGCTGCGCCGAATTGCTGGCGGTGGATGTGCTGAAAGGCACGTCAACCTATTACTCCGGCATTTACGCCCGCGCCGATAGCGGGTTGACCAGCGTTGCCGATCTGCGCGGTCATTCCATGGCATTCGGCGATCCGAACTCGACCTCGTCCTTCGTTTACCCCGTGGCGATGTTGCTGGCCGCCGATCTGGACCCGGCCACCGACCTGAGCGAAATCCGCGTGACCGGCAGCCATGCCAACAGCCTTCAGGCGATGGCCGAAGGGATGGTTGATGCCTCTGCCGCGTCGTTTGACAGCTATGAACGCGCGGTCAATCAGGGCCTGCTGGACCCCGCGCAATTCATCGTCATCGGCCGGTCAGACCCGATCCCGAACCCGCCGCTGGCCATGGCGACCGGCCTGCCGGATGGTGTGAAAACCGCGCTGCGCGATGCGTTCAACACCGTGCACGAAGCCCCCGGCGTGGCCCCCGAAATGATCCGTGGTTACGGCGGCAAGCAGGTTGACCGCTACGACGCCACTGTGACCGACACCATGCTGGCCCCGGCGCTGGTCACGCTGTCGCTGGTGTCCGGCGATGTGCGTGCGGCCATTCTGGCACGGGCGGCAGAGTAATGTCGGCTACCGCGATCCTGAACGCCGCGCGGACGATCGGAGGACAGGTGCAGCCGCACCTTTCCTTCCGGGACCTGCGCAAGGTGTATCCCGATGGTGTGGCGGCGCTGGATGGTGTGTCGGCCGATGTGCCGCGCGGCCAGTTCTGCGTCGTGCTGGGGCCATCCGGGTCGGGCAAATCCACGCTCTTGCGCGTGGTCAACGGCCTGACCAGCCTGAGCTCTGGCCAGATGACGCTGGGCGATCTGCCGATGAGTGCGGCAAACCTGCGCGCCATCCGGCGCAAGGTGGCGATGGTGCACCAGTTGTTCAACCTGACCGAACGCGCCAGCGTGTCGGCCAATGTGCTGGCCGGTGCCGTGGCCGAGGTGCCGTTCTGGCGCGTCATGCTGGGCTGGTATCCCGCCGAGTTGCGGGCGCGCGCCTGCGAGGTTGTCGCCCGTGTGGGTCTGGATGAAATCCACCTGCCGCGCCGCGCCGTGGCCCTGTCGGGTGGCCAGCAACAGCGCGTCGGCATTGCCCGCGCCTTTTTGCTGCGGCCCGAGGTGATCCTGGCGGATGAACCCGTCGCCAGCCTTGACCCCGCCATCAGCCGCGAGGTTCTGGGCCTGTTGCGCGAAGCCGGGCGCGAACAAGGCGCGACCGTGATGTGCAGCCTGCACCAGACAGATCTGGCCCGCGAATTTGCCGACCGTATCATCGGGATGCGCAAGGGCCGCGTCGTGTTCGACGGCCCGCCGCATCTGTTCGACGCCCGCGCCGAAGCCGCGCTTTATGAGGGTCTGACACCCCCTGCACAGGCGCAACCCCGAAAGGAGGCCCTCCATGCGTGAGGCCGAGTTGGAAATGGGCGGACACCCCGCCAAGCGGGTCGCAGATTGGCACCTGCCCGCCCCCTATGACTGGCGCGCGGCGCTGGCGGTGCTGCTGATCGCGCTGGCGCTGATCTGGTCGGGCCAGCGCATGGAAGTGGGCAAGATGATCGGCCTGACCGGCGAGGCTGTGCTGGCCAGCGTCGGGTTGCAAGAGGAAAGCCAGGTCGGCAAAGGTCTGGGCCGGATGTTCGGTCAGCTTTTCCCTTTTGTGATCGAGGACCGGCGCGAACTGGCCCGGCTGCCCGACATTGACCGCGACAACCTGCCGATGTTCACCCGGATCGAACTGGTCGAGGTCACGACCTTTCACATGAACGCGGCGACCTTGCAGGCCGAACCGCGCGTCGATGTGAAGGAATATCTGGTCCATCCCTTCGGCTATCTGCTGAACGTGTTGGGCAAGATGGTCGAGACATTTGAAATGGCGATCTGGGCCACGATCATTTCGGTGATCCTGTCGATCCCGCTCGCGTTTTTCGGCGCGCGCAACTACACGCCCAACCGTTTCGCCTATTCCGCCAGTCGCGGCATCGTCAGCTTTCTGCGCGCCATGCCGGAACTGATTATCGCCATGTTCCTTGTGCTGGGCTTCGGCTTTGGCGCGATTGCGGGCTATCTGGCGCTGGGGCTGCATGGCGCGGGCTTTCTGGGCAAATTCTATGCCGAGGATATCGAAGGCGCCGACCGCAAACCGCAAGAGGCCCTGACCGCCCTTGGGGCGGGCAAGCTGCGCGTGCTGCGCGCTGCCGTCCTGCCGCAGGTGGCCCCGTCCTATGTGGCCTATACGCTGTATATTCTGGACCGCAACGTGCGGATGGCGGCGGTCATCGGCCTCGTGGGGGCCGGCGGCATCGGGCAGGAACTCAAGGGCCGCTATGACACGTTCGAATTCGGCCATGTCGGTACGATCCTTCTGGTGATCTTTCTGACCGTGTTCGTGCTGGATCAAGTCGCGGCAAAGCTGCGCGCAAGATTGATTGGATAGGACAATGACACACACAGAACGAGAACACTGGGGCTCGGCCCTTGCCGCCGCTGACCCCGCCGCCGTCACGGCCTTGGCCGGGCGGATCACCGCACGCGCCAAGGTCGAGGCGATGGCCCCCCCGCGCGAAGGGCTGATGCTGCTGCAAATGCGCGACAGCGTGGCGGGCAGCCCGTTTCACTTAGGCGAAATCCCCGTGGCGCGGGTGCATCTGCGGCTGATGGACGGCGCGCAGGTGGCCGAAGGCGGTGCGGTTCTGATGTCGGATGATCTGGCTCGTGCGACACAAATCGCCGTGCTGGATGCCGCGCTGGCCGCTGGTTGGCGCGAGGCCCCCGAGATCGAGGCGCTGATCAGTGCAGGGCAAGCCGCCCGTGCCCGGACCGAGGCCGACCGCGCGCTGGTGCTCGACCGCACCCGCGTTGATTTTCAACTCTTGTCGGAGGATGACGCATGAGCGTGATCGACCTGCCCGCCCTCTGGCGGCCCGAGAACCATCAGGCGCTGTTTCGCCTGATCCTGGACGCGACCGCCCGCCCCGGCCAAGGCGCGGACCTTTCGCCGCATCTGGGCGGCGCCCATGCCGCGTTGGGCGCGCTGGCCACGTTTTGCGACAACACCCAAACGCTGGCCGACCTGACCGGCACTCTGACCGATGCCGACTGGCGCTTTCTGGACGTGGCGCGCGCCCCGGCGGATCAGGCGGCGTTTATTCTGGCGCAGGGGTCTGATGCGCCGACCTTCCAGCCCCGGCTTGGCACACTTGATGCGCCCGAAGGCGGGGCCACACTGATCGTGAAGGTCGCCAGCCTGACCGAAGGCCAGCCGCTGATCCTGACCGGCCCCGGCATCAAGACCACCACCAGCCTGCATGTTACGGGCCTTGCGCCCGACTGGCTGACCGCCCGCGCGCGCTGGTGCGCCGATTTCCCGATGGGCTGCGACATGGTGCTGGCCGATGACACAAGCGTGGCGATCCTGCCGCGCACAACCAAGATTACGGAGGGCTGAACCATGGCCTATGTTGCCATTCGCGGCGGGGAAGAGGCGATTGCCGGTTCCGCCCGCATCATGGACGCGCTGCGCACGATGGGCGCGGGCGACCCGATCGAACTGGACCAGATCGAACGCCAGATGCCGCTGTTGCATACCAAGGTGATGTCCGAAGGCGGGCTTTACCATCCGCGTCTGGCCGCGCTTGCGCTGAAACAGAGCCTTGGCGACAGTCTGGAGGCGGCGTTTTTCCTGCGCGCCTATCGCTCGACCAAGCCGCGCCTGGGCGAAACCGCACCGCATGATACGCGCGGTATGCGGGTCACGCGCCGCGTCTCGGCCGCGTTCAAGGATATTCCCGGCGGTCAGATGCTGGGGGCCACGCCCGATTACCTGCACCGCCTGTTTCGGTTCGAGCTGATGGATGAAGGTGCGGAAACCTTCGACGAGATCACTCGCGACTGGTTCGGCAACCGCCCCGAAGGCACCCGCCCGACCACCTTTCCCAAGGTGCTCGATACCCTGCGCGACGAAGGCCTGCTGCCGCCCCTTGCAGAGGACGACACGCCGCCGTTCGACATCACCCGCACGCCGCTGATCTTTCCCGTGCCGCGCTCGGCGCAGCTGGCGACCATGGCGCGTGGTGAGACCGGCGGGCTGCTGGCGCTGGCCTATTCCAACATGCGCGGCTATGGCGACGTGCACCCCACTGTGGGCGAATTGCGCGTGGGCTATCTGCCGGTCACGGTGCCGCATCCGGTCACTGGCAAGCCGGTCGAGATTGGCGAGGTGCAGGTCACCGAATGCGAAATCGTCGCCATGTTCGAGAAAACGGATGAGGGCGCGCCGGTCTTTACCTTGGGCTATGGCGCCTGTTTCGGCCATAACGAGGTCAAGGCGATTGCCATGGCCGTGCTGGACCGCGCCATATCCGTGGCGGCGCAAAACGGCCGGATCAACAATCCGTCCGAAGACCCCGAATTCGTGCTGCTGCATGTGGACGGGATCGAAAGCATGGGGTTCTGCACCCATTACAAGATGCCCCATTACGTCACTTTCCAAGCCGATATGGACCGCCTGCGCGCGGCACGCGGCAAAGCCGAGGAGCCAAGCCATGTTTCCAACTGACACAATGGCCCAAGGCCACGAGGGGGCCGAATATGGCTTTGCCTTTCTGGACGAGGACGCCAAGCGCGAGCTGCGCCGCTCGATCTTCAAGGCGGTCTGCATTCCGGGCCATCAGGTGCCCTATGCCAGCCGCGAAATGCCGATTGCACGCGGCTTTGGCACTGGCGGGATGCAGGTGACGCTGGCGCTGCTCGGGCCGCGCGATTGCGTCAAGGTCATTGACCAGGGCGCCGATGACAGCGTGAACGCCGCCAATATCCGGGCGTTCTTCTCGCTGACCTGCCCCGGCGTCAGCGGCACCACCCTGACCGAAGCGGCCAGCGTCATCCAGACCCGCCACCGCATCCCGGAACTGCCGCTGCGCAACGATCAGATCCTTGTGTTTCAGGTGCCCTACCCCGACCCGCTGGTGCTGGTCGAACCCAACGCCGCCACACGCCGCCGGATGCATGGGCGCGCCGATTACGCGCGGCTTTGGGTCAAGCTTTATGAGGATATGGTGGCCTTTGACGAGATCACGATCTCGCACCGCTATCCGACGCGGATCAACGGGCATTACATCATCGACCCGTCACCGATCCCGCGCTATGACGTGCCGAAACTGCATCAGGCCGATTGCCTGTATCTTTTCGGCGCGGGGCGTGAAAAGCGCATCTATGCGGTGCCGCCCCACACCGACGCGATCCCGATCACCTTTGCCGATGTGCCCTTTACGGTCGAGGAATTCATCGACCGCAAAACCGGCAAGCGCCATTGCTGCCGCCGCTGTGGGGCGACCGACAGCTTTCTGGACGAATTCCCTGATGAGGACGGCAACCGCGTCTTCCAATGTTCGGATGCCGCCTATTGCGACAGCCGCCTTATGCAGCAGGAGGCCGCAGAATGACCCCGATCCTGAATGTCGAACACCTGACCCGCATCCATGGCAAGGGCTGCGACCGCTGCCTCACGTCGACCGGGCCAGAGCATGACACCAATATCTGCCCGCATTGCGGGTCGGTGGTGGCCGTGGCCGATGCGTCCTTCCAGCTGCACCGGGGCGAGGTTCTGGGCATCATGGGCGAGTCCGGTTCGGGCAAATCCAGCCTTGTGAAGATGCTCTATTTCGATGACCAGCCCACATCGGGCCGCGCGACCTATGATCTGGACGGGCAGTCGCATGACCTGTTTTCGCTGAACGAGGCACAGCAACGCCGCCTGCGCGATACCGCGATGGGAATGGTCTATCAAAACCCGTCGCTGGGGCTGAATTTCGACATTTCCGCCGGCGGCAACATTGCCGAGCGGCTCTTGATGTCGGACGAATTGCGCTATGGCGTGATCCGCGAAAAGGCCCGCGCGCTGCTGGCCCGGACCGAGGTGCCGCCCGCGCGCATGGACGAACTGCCGCGCAATTTCTCGGGCGGCATGCAGCAGCGGGTGCAGATCGCGCGCGCGCTCTCGACCGGCGCGCCGCTGCTGTTCCTCGATGAGGTGACGACGGGCCTCGACCTGTCGGTGCAGGCGCGCATCCTCGATCTGATCATGGAATTGCAAGAGGAATCCGGCGTCTCGATGCTGGTTGTCACGCATGATCTGGGCGTGGTGCGCCATCTGACCACCCGCACCATCGTGATGAAATACGGCCGCATCATCGAATCCGGGCTGACCGACCAGATCCTTGAGGATCCGCAGGCCGCCTATACGCAACAACTTGTCTCCAGCGCCTTGTGAGGGTCCGATGAGCGATTTTATTCTTTCCGTAAAGGGCCTGGGCAAGGGTTTCTACCTGCATGACCGGGCCAAGCATATCCCTGCCGCCGTGGGCATTTCCTTTGATCTGCGGGCGGGCGAGTTGGCCGCACTTGTGGGGCCTTCGGGGGCGGGGAAATCCTCGCTGCTCAAGGCGATCTATCGCAGCTATGTGCCGTCTGAAGGTGTGGTGAACTATACCACGGCGGCGGGCGATGTGGTCGATCTGGCGCATGCGCCGGAAACCCAGATCACCGCGCTGCGCCGCAGTGAGATCGGCTTTGTCACGCAATTCCTGCATTGCCTGCCGCGCCTGACCACGCTTGACGTGGTGGCGCGCCCGCTGTTGCAGCAGGGCGTGGCGCGGGCAGAGGCGCATGAGGTGGCCGCCGAGATGCTCGACGCTCTGGCCATTCCCAAACAGCTTTGGGATGCGACACCCGCCACCTTTTCGGGCGGTGAACGCCAGCGCGTGAACATCGCGCGCAGCTTTGCCCAAGGGGGCCGCCTGATGCTGCTGGATGAACCCACGGCCAGCCTGGACCCGCTCAGCCGCGAAAAGGTCTGCGCCATGATCGAGCGCGCCAAGGCGCAGGGCACGGCGATGGTGGCGATTTTCCACGATATGGAGATTGTCGAGCGGCTGGCCGATCAAAAGATCACCGTCACCCGCAAGGCGTTCGCGGAGGCAGCGGAATGACCCTGACCCTGACCAATGCCCGGATCGTCACGGCAGACGGCCTGCACCACGGCGCGCTGACCATCGAGGATGGCCAGATCGCCGCGCTGGATGCGCCGGTGCGCGGGGTCGAGGTGGATATGCAGGGCGACCTGATCCTGCCCGGCCTGATCGACCTGCACGGCGATGCGATCGAGAAAGAGGTGGAACCCCGCCCCAACGCCTTTTTCCCGCTGCCGGTGGCACTCGATGCCATCGACCGGCGCATGGCAGCGGCGGGCATCACCACCGCCTATCACGGCATCAGCTTTGCCGAGGGCGAATTGGGCGTGCGCGATGTCGATTTCGCAGAAACCCTGGCCCGCGCGCTGCATGGGCTTAAAGGCGCGGTCGATCATCGCGTGCACATCCGCTATGAGGTGACTGATGCCGGGTCTGAGGCACGGGTGACGCGGCTTTTGCACGAAGGCGTGGCCGCACTTTTGTCCTTCATGGACCACACGCCGGGCCAAGGCCAGTTCAAGGATGCCGCCGCTTACGGCGCGTATCTGTCGCGCGTTTATGCGCAGACAGCGAGCGAAATCGCCGAAAAGATCAGCGCAAAAGAGGCCGAAGCCGCGCATGTCGCCGACCGCATGACCCGGCTGGCCGCACTTGCGCGCGGGCACAATGTGGCGCTGGCAGGCCATGATGACGAGGGCGCCGAGCGCGTGGGTTTCATGGCCGCGCTGGGGGCCACGATCAGCGAGTTTCCGCTGGACATGGACACCGCGCATGCAGGTTGCAACGCGGGACTGGTCACGCTGTTTGGCGCGCCCAATGTGCTGCGCGGGCGCTCGCAATCGGGCGCGCTGTCGGCGCGCGACGCGATTGCGGCAGGCGTCGCGGGGGCGCTGTGTTCCGACTACGCACCGCAAGCCATGTTGCCTGCCTTGGGCGTGTTGACAGGCGATCTGGGCATGGACTGGCCACACGCCATAGCGCTGATGGCAGGGGGTCCGGCACGCGCCGCCGGGCTGGCGGACCGGGGCACCATCGCGCCCGGCCTGCGCGCCGACCTGATCCGCGTGCGCGGCACGGGCGCTGCCTTGTCGGTCGCGGCCACCTGGGTTGCGGGGCGGCAGGTCTATGGCTTTGGCGCGGCCCCGATGCCTGCTGCGATGCCCGCCATGGCAGCACAATGACCGGGCGCTTGTGGTTCGTCGTCGGCCCCTCGGGCGCGGGCAAGGACACGGTTCTGGCAGGGCTGGCCGCAAGCCTGACCCTGCCAGACGGCGTGCTGATCGCGCGGCGGATCATCACCCGGCCCTGTCAGCCGGGTGGGGCGGAACAGCATCTGTCGGTCACCGATGACGGCTTTGCCCGGCTGGACGCGGCAGGGGCCTTTGCGCTCAGCTGGGCCAGCCACGGGTTGCGCTACGGTATTGGGGCCGAGGTCCGCCCCTGGCTTGCGGCGGGGATGCAGGTCATCGCCAATGGCTCTCGCGCGGCGATCCCAGCCGCGCGCGCGGCCTTTGGTCCCGCCCTGCGCGTGGTCGAGATTACCGCGCCACCTGACCTGCTGGCCGCACGCCTCGCCGCCCGTGGGCGGGAAAGTGCTGCCGACATTGCCGCGCGGCTGAACCGCACCGGGGCGCTTGCGCCGACGCAGGCCGATCTGGTCATCGTCAATGACACCACGCCCGAAACAGCGGTGCAGCAGTTGCGCACAGCCATTCTGGCCGGGGTCTGCACATGCGTCTGACCTTTCTGGGCACGGGCGGTGTATGGGCGGCCCCGGTTCATGGCTGCACTTGTCCCGCCTGCATGGCCGCGCGGCGCGATCCCGCACGCGCGCGCGGCCCGGCATCGGCCTTGCTGGAGGTTGCCGGTCTGCGTCTGCTGATCGATGCAGGCCACGCCGATCTGACCACGCGCTTTCCCCCCGGCACGCTGGACGGGGTGTTGCTGACCCATTTCCATGCCGATCATGTTCTGGGCCTGATGCTGATGCGCTGGAGCATGGCCCCAAAGCTGCCGGTCTGGTGCCCGCAAGACCCCAAAGGCTTTGACGATCTGTTGAAGCATCCGGGCCGGTTGCGGTTCCAGACCTGTGCGGCAGGCGCAGCCTTCTCAGTCGGGCCCATTACCATCACGCCCGTCGCGCTGATCCATTCCCGACCCACACTGGGCTGGGTGATTGACCATGCCGATCTGCGGCTGGCCTGGCTTTGCGATACGCGGGGCCTGCCGGACCAGACAGCCGCCATTCTTGCGGCGCAAAGACCGGATTTCGTGGCGCTTGACTGCGCTTATCCAAATGGCACGACCGGCGCGCGCAATCACAACGACCTTGACGAGGCAAGCGCACTCCTCGCCCGGATTGAACCGCAGGACAGCAGGCTCTTGCACCTGAACCATGAACTTGATGCCGCCTTGATGGCAACCCCAACCCATCTGCCCGTTGCATGGGATGGTGAAGACGTCGTGATCGCCGCGCCGTCTGCTGAAAATGGCCGCGAAAGTGCCTCTTGAACATCCCGATAAAACGCGCGCGAAACTGTCCTCAATCAACTGGCAGCTGACACATAGAACACGGGCTGGACTATCGGCAGTACGATCAGCCGTTGTGACGCGCGCCGTCAAAGCGGCGGCGGGCTTCCGCTTTCGCATCAGTCATCGGAGCCGCGCTATCGTATTGTTTCGAACGTGTGCGTTTAGCGGACCAAAAACAGGGCAAAAGGCAGCGCGGCGAACGATCCTCGGGCACGCTGCCTTATCGGTCAATAGGTCGAGGTCAAGGCACGTGCTCTGCGCCCCACCCGTGGGCAGGATCGGGCACGCTCGCTCATGCGGGCAGGTCCTCATCCGCAAACAGGTTCGGTGTCGCGTAGCTCTTAAATACGGTATACGAAAGTCAACAAAATCAATGTCGCGGCATTGCCGTTAAATGTGATATCTTACCTTTAAATCCGACACAGGGTTCACGGAGTTGGACGGTTGGCAGCGAAAGAAAGTAGTGACGAAGAAAGTGGGGATGTTGGTGCGTGTCACGTAGCCCTTAATTGTGAGATGAGAAATCCAACGAAATCAACGGCTGCGCTTTGCCATTAAATTTGAAACAGGGTTCACAGACATGTGCGGCAAGTATCGGTGGATGATGATGGCGAAGACTCTGTTGCCGTTGGTGCTGAAGAGGCGCGCAGGGCCGCGGTGCTGCGTCCGCTTGTCCAAGCACACCTTAAAGGAACTGACAGCCTGGAAAATGGCGTCAATGACGCCGTTTGGGAGCTTGGTGTCAGCAGGGCGACGGTCTGGCGCTGGATAAAGCGGCTGGCGGAAGAGGGTGGGCGCAGCAGTGCCCTGGCTCCGCGGAAACGGGGCCGCCCGGCCGGTACGGCATTGATATCCAGCAAGGTCGAAGCGGTGATCGAAGACCATCTTCGTCGTTATTTCTTGCGGCGGGAGCGTCCAAGCCTGTCGCGCGTCGTGACAGAAATCCGCAGCGCGTGCTGGCAGCAGGGCTTGCAGCCGCCGACAAGGCGGACGGTTCAGCGTCGTCTGGATGCGATGGATGCCCGCGAAGTTGCGAAGGCACGATAGGGCGCAAAGCTGGCCCGCCAGAAATTTGCGCCGGTCACAGGTGAGAACAAGGCCAGTGTGCCACTGGAGATCGTCCAAATTGATCATACGCCGGCGGACATCATTCTGGTCGACAGCTTTGAACGCCAACCAATTGGGCGGCCTTGGGTCACGCTGGCGATCGACATCGCAACGCGGATGGTAACCGGATACTACACTTTGCTCGAGGCGCCTTCGCGTCTGTCAGTGGCGCTTTGCCTGACACAGGCGGTGGCCCCTAAGGCGGAGCTTCTGGCGGAATTGGCGTGCAGTGTTCCTTGGCCCGCTCAGGGTAAACCGCACAGCATCCACGTCGACAATGGCCGCGATTTCCGGTCGCATGCCTTTCGGTCTGCATGTGCGGAATGGGGGATAGATCTGGTCTATCGGCCGCTGGGAATTCCTCACTTTGGAAGTCACGTCGAACGGTTGATCGGGACGATGATGGGGGCCGTTCACCTGTTGCCGGGAACAACGCCAGCCTCGATCGCGGCCAAGGGCGACTATGACGCCGAAGGTCAGGCCACGATGAACTTGAGCGAATTCGATCGTTGGTTTGCTTTGGAAATCTGCCGTTACAACAACAGAATACATTCAAGTCTTGGCTGCACGCCCGTCGCCAAATGGGAGGCGCTCTCAGAGCAAATGACCGGCGACACCCCCTTCGAGATGGAAGCCTTTCGGGTGAGCTTTCTGCCCAGCGAACTGCGCAAGATCAGGCGTGACGGCATCCATCTGTTCCAGATACGGTACTGGTCGGATGCCCTTGCAGGCCACATTGGACGCGGGGATGGAAAGGTGGTCGTTCGCCACGATCCTCGCGATATCTCAATGATCTCGGTCGAATTGGACGATGGCCGATATGTTGAAGCGCGGTACAAAAACCTGGAAATTCCGCCAGTGTCCCTCTGGGAATATCGCGAAGCCATGAGGAAGGCCCGTGCCCTTGGCAAGTCCGGGTCCAATGAGCTGGTCCTGGCTGAGCTGATCCGACAGCAACGCCAGATCGAGGCTGAAAGCCGGGGCCTGACGAAGGCCGAACGCCGATCCCGTGAAAGAAAAGTGACATTGGAGGGCGCAAACTCGGTTGTCGCGACAACCGAAGGGCTGCGCGCGATCGACACTGCTGATACGTCGCGCCCATTGTTCAAGGTGGAGAGATGGTGAATTGAGGGCAAGGACAACTGAAGAAGACGGTCGGATCGCCCTCATTCAATCGGATATCTGGATCGGCTTTCCACGGGCGGAACAGGTGTCGGACCGCTTGCAGGGCATGATCGAAGCGTCACGACAAACCCGTATGCCTAAGCTTCTTGTGCATGGCGCCTCCGGGATCGGAAAAACGATGATTGCCCGAAACCTGTCGCGCAAGTACGCACCAGAATACGATCCGGCGTCGGGCATCACCCGCACACCGCTTCTGCTGTTGTAAGCGCCGCCCGCACCTGATGAACGGCGGTTTTACCTGCACATCCTGGCCGCCGTCGGCGCCCCGGCGACGGCACTGAGCGCCCGCGCTCAAAATGTGGCTTCCCTCGAAGTCCGTGTCATCGCGCTGTTACGTGACCTTTTCCTGCGGATGATCATGATCGACGAGGTTCACAACCTTTTGGCCGGGACCCACCGCGAACAGCGCCGCTTTCTCTATGTTTTACGGTATCTCAGCAATGAACTCGAAGTGTCGCTGGTCTGCCTCGGGGTCAGCGAGGCCGTCGATGCCATTCGTGGTGATATCCGGTTAGCCAGGCGGTTGGACGAACATCACCTCCCAAACTGGCGCGACGATGCCGAGTTCTCGGACATGATCCAGACACTCATCGCGGCAATGCCCCTCGAGAAGAAATCCAATCTCAAGGTCAAGTCGCTCAAACAGATCCTTGCGCTGACCGGTGGGGTGACCTCGCGCATCTTCGCCCTGATCAAGGATCTTTCCATAGACGCCATTGTCACAGGTGAGGAATGCATCACTGATGACTCAATCGGCGGGTGGACGCCGGTTTGGTCGCGCCATGCGAACGCCCATCGGCGGCTCGAGAAGTCCAGGGTATGAAGCCGCACCCGCTGCCCAAGACTGTCGCGCCGCTGCCAGACGAGTTGCTGTCAGGTTGGTTGTTTCGGTTGGCTGCGGCCAACTACTGTGATGACGCCGAACTGCTGGCTCATATCGAAATCGATACCGCGCATGGCACCGCCTTGGACTTCAACATCGACGCGGCTGCGGCAGAGAAGATTGCCAACGTCGCCCGAGTCGACCCAAATGTTGTGCGATCTTTAACCTTTCCGGCCATGTCGCCACGAGAGGCCTTGCTGACGGCCCAGATGCCATTCCAGCATTGCCTGCAATGCTCCAGAGAGGGTCTTTCGTTCAGGCATTGGAGGCGGGTCTGGGCATTTGACTGTCAGGTTTGCGGGTCCAGACTTGTGCAGACCCTTGGCAAAACCGGGGACGAACAAATATCCGAGAAACTGATTTACCGAGCGCGCCGCGGGGCAGGAATGCTTGAGTACGCCGCGCGATCACGCGGGCCCAAGCAACTTCGGCGCGCTATGCGCGCAGTCACATTTGCCATGTCACTTAAGGGCTGCCACGGGAAGCCGTTGTTCGCTCTTCAGAGCCACAGACCAGAAGTGAGTCTGTTTTGCCTTGCCGCTATCGCCGCCGCGCGATCTCATCCCTTGGCTAAGGCAGCCATCGTCAGCTCCGCCATAGACGACTTTGCCAGGTTTGCTCTCTTGCGCGCCTTCGAAAAGGAGCATCGATTGCTAGCTGCGGTCGATCACATCGCGCAAAGGCGCGCGAAAAGCAAAGGCCCCATGACAGCTGAATCTCGCAATTAAGGGCAAAACTCGATGCCGAAAGCGTCGCGTCTCAGATTTAAGCGCAACGCGACATGAAGGAATTTTGCAAAAACGGTATGATGTTTTCTGCGGGCATCTGGTCCTCACGCCCGACGGAGAGACACTTGGTGCAAAAGTAAATCACGACCAACGTGACGCATATCCTGCAGGAAAGACGTATCGCGCGCGTTCCTTGGGGTCTGACCTTGCGAGGGTCGTCCCAAGCGCATTGCATCGGATATCGTCGCCATACGCGGCAGCGCGCCTCACGATGGCCTTTTAGGCTCAGGCGGATATCGTCGTGTTGCGGGCAAAAATGCCAGAGTGCCGTCAGACAGATAAAAGCATCGCCGATTTAACGGCAATGCGACACCGACATACCAAACCTATAAAGTGCGGCGTAGCAGGTAGGTATCCATGATCCAGCCGTATTTGGAACGGAGCGTTGCGCGGGTCCGGACGATCTGTTCGCTGACGCGATCCAGCGGTCCCTTGAGCAGGCATTGGTTTGCCGCGCCCAGATAGGCGCCCCACCAGATATAAAGCCCCTCCGGGTCTAGATCCTGAAACGCGCATCGCCCGTCCAGCATGACGACCACGGTTTCGGTGTCGGCGGGCATGCCAAAGGTGCGCAGGCGGCGCCCGGTCGTGATCTGCACATTGCCGTCCACGGTGTTCAGCGGAATGCCATGCGCTGCCGTCAATGCCTGAATCGCCGTGATGCCCGGCACCACCGTGACATTCGGCGCCGGGTCCAGCCGCGCCGCGATGCGCAATGTGCTGTCATAAATCGCGGGATCGCCCCAGACCAGAAGCGCGACCGGGCCATCCACGTGGGCCGCAGCAAGGGCGGCTTGCCAGCGGCGGGCGATGTCGTCATGCCACAGCGCCACGCGGTCCTGATAGGGCAGGTCCGGGTCGCGTTCGGGATAGTCGAAAGGCACGATCTGCGCCTGCGTTCCCGATGCCGTGATAATTCGGAGGCGGATCTCTGCCAGATCATCCTTGCCCGCCCCCTTGCGCGGCGCAAGGATGACCGATGCCTTGCGCAACGCCTCTACCCCTTCGAGGGTGATATGCGACGGGCTGCCGGTTCCGATGCCCACCAGATAGATGTCGCGTTGCGTCATGTTGTCACCTGCGCAAGACAAAGCCCGGCCCGTTTTTACGGCCCGGGCGGTTTGCGACCTTGCAGATCAGGCCGCGTTATACAGGCGCTTGGTGACCAGACCGGACCGCTCCAGACTGCGCATGGTTTTCGCGCCGGCCAGAACAGCCAGATCCGCGATCGGCTCTATGATGACAACCAGCATGTAAGCCGCGCCAAAGGTCAGAACCGACTGGAACGTTTCTGCCCCAACGCCTTGGCCGTAAAACGCCCAGAAGGCGACCCAGGCAACGACCCCGCCCTGATACATCAGCGACAGTTTCAGCACCTCGGAATAGCCCAGATCGACATAGGCGCGGTCATGCGGGATGATCCGTTGCGCGACCGCCGTAATGGCAAAGAGCGGCACCAGAAGCGTGGTGACATTGACGAAATACATCGGCAGGTCGGTCGGCGCGAAGAACACGCCCTGCACCAGAAGCCCCAGGCCCAGACCAAGCGCCGCCGGGGCGGCGCCCAGAAGCAGGAACAGGGTGGTGCCAAGGATGAAATGCACCTCGGAAATGCCGACGGGGAAATGCGGCAGAACCTCGAAAAAGACAAATGTGCCGATCGCGGCCAGAACAGTGCGACTGGCGAAAGAGCCGATATTGTGGCTGCGCAGGTCTTCCAGCGCCAGCTTGGCGGTGTATCCTGCCGCACCAGCGGCGGTGGCATAGGCAAAGGCCATCTTGGCGCCATCGACGACACCGGGTTCGATATGCATGGGTAGTTCCTCTTGTAAAGCTGCCCCTCCGGCAGCGTGGGTGCCGCAATCGCGGCTTGGGACGGTTCCATGGCAGGTTTCCTGACTTGTGGGTCACTGCGCGTCCGGCCTTCCCAGCCCGATCAGGGGCCAGTGGTTTTCCGTGGCGCTCACCACTTACAGTTGCGGGGGCAGTCCGGGCATCACACCCGGTTCCCTGTTGCCGTCACCCGAAAGTGACACCATAGACATCAAGTATTGCCAGCGACCCTAGCCAAGGCAAGACAAAAAGCGACAATCAAGGCATCGCAAGCGGTCCGTAAAGGATCAGGGCGGGCGTGTCGCTGATCCGTTCTGACAATTGCACCGCCAGCGAGCGTAGGCTGTGCCGCTCGATGTGTTGGGCCGGGGTGCTGATTCCTTCAGCCAGAATCGCGGGTGTCTCGTCGGGCAGGCCATGCTGCATCAGCAGCGTCAGCAGCTTGGGAAAGGTGCGTTTGCCCATGAACACCACGGTCGAGGCGGTCGGATCGGCCAGCGCGGCCCAGTTCATGTCCTGCGGCAAGGCGCCCGTCACATCATGGCCGGTGATGAATTGCACCCGGCGCGCGGTCAGGCGGCGGGTCAGTGGAATACCGGCAGCTGCAGCGGCGGCGCAGGCCGAGGGCACGCCGGGGATGATTTCATAGGCAATCCCCGCTTCGCGCAGCGCGATCAGCTCTTCTTCCAGCCGCCCGAAAATGCCCCCATCGCCGGATTTCAGCCGCACGATGCGCCCCCCCTCGCGCGCGTAATCGACCAGCAGGCGGCTGACATGGTCCTGTTTGGGCGAGGGCCGCCCCGCGCGTTTGCCCACGCCGACAAGATCGGCCCCCGCGCGCGCATGCGACAGGATGGGACCAGAGGACAGGTCGTCGAACAACACCGCATCGGCCCGCTTCAGGCGGTCCACCGCCTTCAGCGTCAGTAATTCGGGATCACCCGGCCCGGAGCCGACAAAGCTGACAAACCCGGTCATGCGCCTTCGTCCTGCGTGATAAGATGGAAAAACGTGCCAGAGGCATGGCCGCGATGCGAGCCGGTCTCGGGCACAAGCCCGCCATCGGCATCGCGCACTTCGGCCAGGGGTGCGTCGGGCTGCGCCACGATGCTGCAATAGTGAAATTCATGCCCGCGCAGCGCCGTGCCCGGCGCGAAACCCGGCATCGGCGCGCTCAGAACAGCGCGACGATAGCCTAAGTGAAATTTTCGCGTCTGATAGCTGGTGACAAGGCCAAGCAGGCCCAGCATCTGGTGGCTTGTGCCGTCCTTGTCGATCAGCGCGTCGCCCAAGGCCATGTAGCCGCCACATTCGCCATGCACCGGGCGTGTTGCGGCATGACGGCGCAACCCGCTGCGAAAGGTCTGCGCGCCCGCCAGTCGGCCCGCGTGCAATTCCGGGTAGCCGCCGGGCAGCCAGACCAGATCGGCGGTGGGGTCGGGGGCCTCATCCGCCAAGGGTGAAAAGGGCAGGATCTCTGCCCCCGCATCGTGCCAGCCTTGCAGCAGATGCGGATAGGTGAAGGAAAACGCGGCATCCCGCGCCAGCGCGATACGCTGCGCCGGGGGGCGCGGCAGCGACGCGGGGGGCGCATCGGGCCGCGCTCGGCCCGCGGCGGCAGCACGGATCGCGCCCAGATCCACATTGGCGCGCAGAAAAGCGGCATAATCGGCGATGGCGGCGTCCAGATCGGGATGCTCGACCGCCTGTATCAGGCCCAGATGCCGCTCTGGCAAGGCCAGATCCCCGCGCCGGGGCAGCACGCCCAGAACCGGCAGCCCGGCGCGTTCCATGCCCAGCCGTGTCAGCCGCTCATGCCGGGCCGAGGCCACGCGGTTCAGGATCACCCCGGCAAAGGGCAGATCGGTCCTGTAGCTGCGAAATCCCAGCGCCGTGGCCGCCGCCGATTGCGCCTGCCCGCCGACATCGAGCACCAGCACCACCGGCCAGCCCAGCGCCTGCGCGGTTTCGGCGCTGCTGCCAAAGCCTTGTTGGCCGCGCGTGGCAACCCCGTCGAACAGCCCCATCGACCCTTCGGCCAGACACAGGTCACTGCCCATGGCCTGCGCAGTAATCGCCTGCCACAGCCGAGGGCCCATGGCCCAGCCATCCAGATTGAAACTGGCCCGCCCGCAGGCTGCCTGATGAAAGGCGGGGTCAATGTAATCTGGCCCGGATTTGAACGGCTGAATGGTCAGCCCCTCCTCGGTCAGCGCCCGCAAGAGGCCCAGCATGACAGTTGTCTTACCGGTCCCCGAAGCGGGGGCAGAGATCATCAGGCCCTTCATATGCGTTCACCCATGATCGGTCTCCTCAGTCCAGCTGGCCCAGGGGCTGTCAGCGCTTTGCGGGCGGTAGCGGCGGTCGTAATCGGCGGCGTAAAGGCAGCTTTCATCAAAGCCTTCGCCCGCCAGCGCCGGCCCGACAAGGATCAGCGCGGTGCGCTGGATGTCGCCTGTCAGCCGGGTCTGGATATCCGCCAAGGTGCCGCGCAAGATCGTCTCATCCGGCCAACTGGCGCGGTAGACAATGGCCACCGGGCAATCGGGGCCATAAGCCGGGGTCAGCTCGGCAACCACGCGGCCCAGATTCTGGATCGACAGGTGAATGGCCAGCGTGGCGCCGGTGGCGGCGAAATTGGTCAGGCTCTCGCCCTCGGGCATGGTCGAGGCCCGGCCCGATGTCCGCGTCAGCACCACCGATTGCGCCAGCCCCGGCAAGGTCAGCTCCGCCCCCAGCGCTGCCGCCGCCGCGGCAAAGGCCGGCACACCGGGCGTGACGGACACGGAGATGCCCTCTGCGCGCAGCCGCCGCATTTGCTCGCCCATGGCGGACCAGACCGACAGATCGCCCGAATGCAGCCGCGCCACGTCCTGCCCGGCCTCATCGGCGCGGCGGATTTCGGCGATGATCTGGTCCAGATCCATGGATGCGGTGTTGAGGATGCGCGCCCCGTCCGGGCAATGGGCCAGAATGGCCTTGGGCACCAGCGATCCGGCATACAGACACACCGGGCAACGCGCGATGATGTCGCGCCCGCGCAGCGTTAGCAGGTCGGGCGCGCCGGGTCCGGCCCCGATGAAATGAACGGTCATGTGGGGGCTCCTTCGGCAAGGGCACAAGAGGCAAGACGGTCTTTCGCATGATGGCGCGGGCAGAGCAGCCGGGCCCGCGGGCCCGCGGCCGCAAGCGCCGCCGCTTCGGCGACGGACCCGGTGGCCCGCGCCTGCGCCACCCGCGCGGACTGGGTGTGCGTCACCTGCACGGCAAGCCTGTCGGGCGCGATGCCTTGCACCGGCACCCCAAGCGTCTGGGCCAGCGTGGTCAGCGCGGCGGTCTTGTCCTCTGCCGTGGCCAGTGCGTGGGGCGCATCAATGCCCGCAGCGGCGCAAGCGCGGGTCAGCGCGTCGTGCAGGCTGGCCGCCCCCGCCCGCGTGGAAAAGCCGAATCCTGCGACGATCATAACGTATGGCTCCATTGCGTGATGGGATAGGCGGCGCGCCAGCCGCGTCTGGACCCGATCGGCACGGCGCGGGCCATCTCCAGCCGCGTCAGCTGCCCGCCCAACCGCGCGGCATTCTGGGCCAGCAGCGCGTCGCTTTCCAGCGTGACAGAGTTGATGACCAGCCGTGTGCCGGGCGCCAGGGTTTCCAGATGGCTCAGCAATGCGGCTGACAGGCCACCGCCGACAAAGACGGCATCGGGGGCGTCAAGACCGGACAACATATCGGGGGCCTGCCCTTCGATCACGCTCAGCCGATCCACGCCCAACCTGTCGGCATTGGCCCGGATCCGCGCGGCGCGGTCGCTGGACCGCTCGATGCAGGTCGCGCACAGGCTGGGGTCGGATAACAGCCATTCGATCGCGACAGAGCCGGAGCCGCCGCCAATGTCCCACAGATGCTCGAACGGGCGCGGCGCAAGGGCGGCCAGGGTCATCGCCCGGATGGGTGCCTTGGTGATCTGGCCGTCATGGTCGAACCAGTCATCCGCGCGCCCCGCCGCAAGCGGCAGCGCCGCGCCGCTGCCCGCGACATGGATCGCCACGCAGACCGGATGGGCGAAGGCATATTCCGCCAGCGCGTCTGCGGCGCAGGTCGTGATCCGCTCGCGCGGGCCGCCAAGCGCTTCGAGCACCGTGCAGGCAGATGCGCCAAAGCCGCAGCCATCCAGATAGGCCCCAAGCAAGGCCACCGCTGGACCATCGCGCAGCGTGGCGATGATCTGGTGTCCCGGCGCAAGATGCGGGCGCAACCGGCTGAGCGGGGCGGCATGCAGGCCCAGACACAAGCTGCGCTCCAACGCCCAACCCAGCCGCGCGGCAGCGAGTGCAAACACCGACCGACCGGGCAAGGCGCGCCATTCGGCGGGCAACAAGTCCCGCGTCAGCACCGCCCCGGCGCCGAACCAGAACGGATCGCCCGATGCCAGAACCACGGTCGGCGTGCCGCGCCGGGCCATCAGCAATGCGATCCCGTCGGCGAAGGGCACGGGCCAGACCACGCGCTTGGCGGACAAGTCGGGCAGCAGCGACAAATGGCGCGCGGCCCCCATCACGCAGTCGGCCTGTGCCAGCGCGTTGCGGCTTGCGCTGCATAGGCCATCCGGTCCATCTTCGCCCACACCGATCAGGGTCAGCCACGGAGTGTCAGACATGCGCAAGAACCTCCTCGTCCTCGGCGGCACGACCGAGGCCAGGGGCCTCTGCGCGGCGCTGGCCGATGCGGGGATCGCGGGCATTGTGTCGCTGGCCGGGCGCGTGGCGCGGCCCGCGCCGCTGGGGCTGCCGCTTAGGGTCGGCGGGTTCGGCGGGGTTGCGGGGCTGGTGCACTACCTGCGCGCGCAGCGCATTACGCATGTCATCGACGCCACACATCCCTTTGCAGCGCAGATGAGCCGCAATGCCGTCGAAGCCTGCGCGCAAAGCCGAACGCCCCTGATCGCGCTGACCCGCGCGCCCTGGACCGCGCAAAGCGGCGACTGCTGGACCGAGGTTGCCGATATTGCCGCCGCGGTCACGGCCCTGACAGGCGCGCCGCGCCGGGTGATGCTGGCCGTGGGGCGCATGCATCTGGACGACTTCGCCGTCAATCCGCAGCACAGCTATCTTTTGCGCCTTGTCGACCCGCCGACCGCGCCGCTGGCCTTCCCCGATGCCGAGGTAATCGTGGATCGTGGCCCCTTCACCCGCGCGGGCGACAGGGCGCTTCTGGAACGGCACCGGACAGAGCTTGTCGTGTCCAAGAATGCCGGCGGCACCGGCGCGCGCGCCAAGATCGACGCCGCGCGCGACCTTGGCCTGCCGGTGCTGATGATCGCGCGCCCGGTGCTGCCGCCGCGCAGAGAGGCTTATACAATCGCCGATGTGCTGCATTGGCTGGATCATACCCCCACCGATCTTGGGGTATAAACGAACGGTGCCCCCTTGCGCGCGATCACGCGGGTGGTCGAGGCACCCACCAGAACCATTGTGCGCATATCGGCCATCTCTGGCGTGCAGGCGGAAAGCGGCACGACGCGCAGGCTTTCTTCCGGGGTCGAGACCGCGCGCGCAAAGATCACCGGACGGTCGTCGCCGCAGGCGTCTTGCAAGATGTCGAGCGTGCGCGCAAAGCCCTCGGGCCGCGAGCGCGAGCGCGGGTTGTAGAAGGCCATGGCGAAATCGGCCTCGGCGGCAAGGCGCAGGCGTTTTTCGATCAACGCCCAGGGCTTGAGGTTATCGCTAAGATTGATCGCGCAGAAATCATGCCCCAGCGGCGCCCCTGCCCGCGCGGCCGCGGCCAGCATCGCGGTAATGCCGGGCAGCACGCGAATGTCCAGATCGCGCCAAGCATCCGGGCCTGCCTCGACCGCTTCGAAGACCGCCGCGGCCATGGCAAAAACTCCCGGATCACCGGACGAAACGACGACGACATGCCGCCCCGCGCAGGCCATGTCGAGCGCGTGTTGCGCGCGCTCCAGCTCGACCCGGTTATCCGATGGATGCAGCGTCAGGCCCGGTCGCGGGGCGACCCGCGCGACATAAGGGATGTAGCCCACCACATCGCTTGCCTGCGCCAGCGCCGCGCTGACCTCTGATGTGACAAGCGCCTCGGACCCCGGCCCAAGCCCTGCGATGGTCAGCGTGCCGATCACGGACGCCTCCCATGGCCATGCACCACGATGATCGAGAAATAGGGCGTGACACGATCATCCGCCTCGGACAGTTTTTGCACCTTCTGTTGCGGCATCGCGGCGTATTCGACCAGCCAGGCCGCGTCGAACCGCCCAGCCCGGCGCAAGGCGCGGCGCACCCTGTCGATATTGCGCCCGATCTTCATGATGACCAGCGCATTGGCCCGGCGCATATGCTCTACCAGAACATCGTCTGGCAGGGTGCCCATCAGCACGCTGAGCACGTCGTCGCCCCAGGTGATGGGCGCGCCCGTGGCGGTCCAGGCGGCGCTCATCCCGGTGATGGCGGGCACGACCTCGACCCGGTAATGGTCCGTCAGGCGGGCGTGCAGATGCATGAAGGATCCGTAGAAGAACGGATCCCCCTCGCTGACGATGACGACATCTTCCCCGGCGTCCAGGATGGCCCGCAGGCGCGTGACACAATCCTGATAGAACCCCGATAGAATGTCGTTGTAGCGCGGATCGGTCAGGGGCACTTCGGTTGTGACCGGGTATTCCAGCGCGATCTCTGTCACATCGGCGCGCAGCAGTCCGTCCAGAATGCGCCGCGCCTGCCCGCTGCGGCCTGCCTTGCGAAAATAGGCCACATGCGCTGCATTGCGCAGCAGGCGGTCGGCGCGCACTGACATCAACTCTGGGTCGCCCGGCCCAAGGCCAACACCGAATACCGTGCCGGTGGGTGCTACGGCGCGGGTCATTCCTGTCGGCTCGCAATGGCGTTGATGGCCGCGACGGTGATGGCGCTGCCGCCCAGACGCCCCTCGACGATGCAGCACGGCGCCGGTTGATCGGCCCAGAGCGCGTCCTTGCTTTCGCGCGCGCCGACAAAGCCGACCGGGCAGCCGATGATCGCGGCGGGGCGGGGGCAGTCCGGGTCTTCGAGCATGTTGAGCAGGTGAAACAAAGCCGTGGGCGCATTGCCGATGGCCACCAGCGCCCCGGCCAGATGCGGGCGCCACAATTCCAGCGCGGCGGCAGAGCGGGTGTTGCACATCTTGCGCGCCAGATCGGGAATGCCGTCGGCATGCAGGGTGCAGATCACCTCGTTTCGCGCGGGCAGACGGCTGCGCGTGACCCCTTCGGACACCATCCGCGCATCGCACAGAATGGGGGCCCCGGCCCCAAGTGCCGCGCGGGCAGTGGCGGCAAAACCTGGCGAAAAGCGGATATGTTCTTCCAGCCCGACCAGTCCAGTGGCATGGATCATGCGCACCGCGATCGGTTCCTCGTCCGGGTCAAACCGAGCCAGATTGGCCTCTCGGCGGATCGTGGCGAAGCTTTCGGCATAAATCGCCGCACCGTTCATCTCATAGTGATATGGCATTCAGGGCGTCCCGATAAGGTAAGACAGGTTTTCGGGGGAAAGCCCCGTTGCCGCCGGTGCATCCCAAGGCGCGGCGTCATGTGCAAGATCGAATTGTCCATCCCGGCCCGTCAGCGTCACAGTCGCGCGGCGCGGCCAGGCGCAGCCCTTGGCGCAGCCCGACACGTGCAGGCTGCCGCTGACGTGGTTGGCGAGGTGCGCCGCCAGCGCGCGGGTCTCGACCGTAGCTTGCGGGCAAAGCGGTGCGCCGGGGCAGGCATGGACCCGCAACAGCGCCGAATCTGGGGCCGAGATGAACCCGTCAAGCGCGCGCGCATCACTGCCGCGCAGCCAGAACAGCCGCCCCGGCATGACGCGCATCTGATGCAGGCCGGGCAGGTCCATCGCCGCGCCCAGCCGGTCGGCAGGCAGGGTGCCGAATGGCGCGCCAAGGATCAGACCTTCGGGGGTTGGGCCGGGGGCAAGCGGCGCGGCTTGCGGGCGCGGCGGGGTGGTTTGCCAGCGCTCTGGCAAGGGCGCGCGGGCGAGGTGCCGCGCCATGCGGCCCGCCTCTGCCCCGCCGGTGTCGATGAACCATTGCGCCATCTCCAGCAGGGCGGCCATGGCGCTGTCTTCCGTGACGGGCCAACCCTTGGCGGCCCCATCGGCCCGCAGCAGCAAGCCGCCCTGCGCCGCACACTCGAAGCGGAAATCGGCAGAGCCATCCGCAAGCCGCCCCGCCGCGCCCGTATCCAGCGCGAAGCCCATCTTGTCGGGCAGGGCCAGCAAGCGCGGCAAAACGCCCATCAGGCTGCCATAGAGCCGGTCGGTCAGATCGCCCGCCCGCCAATCCGGGGCCATCAGCACATTGCGATGTGCCTCAACCTTCGGGTCGCGGTCCAGAAGGGACAAATCCGCCAGCCCTGCCAGCACATCGGGATAATCCGCATCGGACACTGCGCGGATTTGCAGATTTGCCCGCGATGTCAGATCCAGCGTTCCGTTGCCGTAGCGCCTGGCCAGCGCGCATAGACCCCGCACCTTTGCCGGGGTCAGGGCCGCGCGAAACGGGCGCACGCGCACCACCAGACCATCGCCCGACCGCATAGGCCGATGCGCGCCCGGACACCAGCCCTTGACGATGGGCGCTTGCGGGTCGGGGAAGGTCATGCTGATGCCCCTTGGTTCAATTCGGCAAGGATGGAATTGCGCCGCGACTGCCACAGACCGGCCTCTTGCAGGGCGCGGAACGTGTCTTGCATTGCGGTGCAGGCCTCTGCATTGGCCTGTTGCAGGAAGGCGCGGGTGTCGGGATCGCCCAAAGTTGCCTCGTAATAGGCGTCGAACAGATGCGGGCCGACCACGCCCGCAAGATGCGCGAATTCGGCCATATGCGCCAGCGTCGTGGCAATTTCAGCGGCCCCGCGAAAGCCATGCGCGCGCATCCCCGCAATCCAGCGCGGATTGGCGGCGCGCGCATGCACGACGCGGGCAATTTCCTCTGGCAAGAGCCGGGCACGCGGCGCGTCCGGGTTGGTGGCGTCCAGATGGTAGAGCGTCGCGCGCCCCCCGGTGATGGCTTGGGCGGCGGCGAAGCCTGCCTCATGCGCGACATAATCCGAGGCCAGAAGCAGATCGGTTTCGGGCAGATCCTGCGCATGCACAAAACTGTCGGCCTGCGCCACGCGCGCCTTCAGCCCGTCCATGTCCTGCTGCGCGCTGTCGCCGTCCAGCGCCCAGGCCGAAGCGTCGAGCCAGGCCTGACCGGCGGCGCGGCGCGCCTCTGGCGTGAAGCTGCCAAGTGCGGCCCCCATGCCCAACCCGAAGCTGCCGGGCGCCGGGCCATAGACCCGCGCGGCGGGAGCGGTATGGGCATAAGGGTTCCAGTCGGGCGATTCGTCGCGCGCGGCCAGAACCCGCGTGGCCTGCGCGAACAGGGTCGAGAGCGTTGGAAACACATCGCGGAACAGGCCCGAGACCCGCAACGTCACGTCCAGCCGGGGGCGGTCAAGTTCCGCAATCGGGATCACTTCCAGCCCCGAGACGCGCTCTGACCCCGTATCCCAGACCGGTCGCACACCCAGCAGGTGCAGCGCCATGGCAAATTCCTCGCCCGCTGTGCGCATGGTGGCCGATCCCCACAGATCCACGATCAGCCCGCGCGGCCAGTCGCCATGTTCCTGCAAATGCCGCCGCACCAGTTCCTCGGCCAGTTTCACGCCCTGGGCATAAGCGGCGCGGGTGGGCACGGCGCGCGGGTCGGTGGTAAACAGGTTGCGCCCCGTGGGCAGCACATCCTGCCGGCCCCGATAGGGCGACCCCGCAGGGCCCGCAGCGATCCGTCGCCCATCCAGCGCGGCCAGCAGCGCTGCGGCTTCGGCCCGTGCAGAGGGAGCGGCGTCGAACGCGCCCGCCTCCTGCGGCGCGCGGCCCCAGATATGCAGCCCGTCGCCGAACTGGCTTTCCTTGATATCGCAGACGAACCGGTCGATCCGGGTGATCGCCTCTGCGGTCGAGCTGGCGCGCGCAAGGCCCAGATCATCCTCGACCCCAAGCGCCTGCGCTTCGGCCCGGATATCGGCTTGCAGCCGCGCGCGGCGCTTTGGGTCCAGCCCATCGGCATTGGAAAACTCGTCCAGAAGCGCCTCCAGCCGCGCCAGCCGGTCGGGGGTGCTGGACGCGCGCAGCGCCGGCGGCACATGGCCCAGCGTCACCGCACCAATGCGGCGCTTGGCCTGCGCGGCCTCTCCCGGATCGTTGACGATGAACGGATAGATGACGGGCAGCGCCCCGGTCAGCACCTCGGGCCAGCAAGTGCCCGACAGGGCCACGGATTTGCCCGGCAGCCATTCCAGCGTGCCATGCGCGCCGATATGCACCAGCGCATCGACCCGGTTTTGCAGCCACAGATAAAACGCCACATAGGCATGGCGCGGAATGCGCGACAGGTCGTGATACTCGTCATCGCGCTGTGCAGGTGTGCCGCGTTCGGGTTGCAGCGCGATCAGCGCAGTGCCGCACTCAAGTGCCGCGATATGAAACGCATCGCCGCGCACCGCCGCGTCCTCCTCTGGCGCGCCCCAGGCTTTGTGCAGGTCGCGTTGCAGCGCTTCGGGCAGGACAGCCAGCTGGCGGCGGTAATCCGCAAGCGGCAGGGACATGCTGCGCGCCAGAAGCCGGGTTTCCAGATCGGGGATGTCAGCGGGCACAGCGTATCCCGCACCAGCAAGATCACTCAGGATCGCGCGGGCCGAGGCCGGGGCATCAAGCCCCACGGCATGGCCCATATTCCAGTTCTTGCCGGGATAGGTGGACAGCACAAGCGCCACACGGCGCGCGGCGACCGGGCGCGCGGCAAGGTCCAGCCAGCCGCGCAGACGGGCGGCCACGGCAGCAATGCGCTCGGCATCGGCGCTGTGCACAAAGCGCGAGAATTGCAGATCGGAATCGCGCGGCTCTGGTTCCTTGAACGACACGACGCCCGCCATCAGCCGGCCATCCACCTCTGGCAACACCACATGCATGGCCAGATCAGCGGGCGAGAGGCCGCGTTCGGAACCCTCCCACGCCGCACGGGTCGCGGTAGAGAGAGCGACCTGAAATACCGGCACTTCCCCCGCATCAAGCGGAGAGGTGCCATCCGCGCCCTTGCCGCTGAACGCGGTCGCGTTGACGATCGCATGTGGCGCATAGCCGCGTACATGGCGCGCCAGCCAGCCCGCGACGTCGGGCGCTTTCAGCGACGGGGCGAAGACCGCGCGCACATGGCAGCCTTGTGCGCGCAGGGCATCCACCAGCGCATGGATCGGCGCAAGATCGGCCGCGACCAAGTAAGAGCGGTAAAAGACCAGAAGAACCCGATGTGCTGCGCTGGTTCCGTTGTCGGGCGCATCACTCGGCATGTCGATCAGGGGACAACACACGCCATGTTCCGGTGTCCAGACCCCGACAGCGGGGATCGTCTTGGCCCCGCGCACCGGGGCGGCGTAGAACCCGGCGGCCAGTGCCATTTGCGCCAGCGCCGCCTGTGCCGCGACTGCCCCCCCGGTGTCGCAATACTGCGCCAGCCGCCGCAAGGTCGAGATGGGCAGGGTCGAGACCGCATCAAGCCGCGGATCGACGCGCCCATCCGCGGGCAGGACCGCGACGGCAATCCCCTTGCGCCGGGCCAGCGACACGACCTGCTGTATGCCGTAGTCCCAATAGGGAATGCCGCCGATCAGGCGGATCAGAATGCCCTTAGCCGCCGACAAGGTGTTTTCCACATAGGTGTCCACCGACAGCGGATGCCGCAGCGCCGTCAGGTTGGCAAGCCGCAGACTGGGCAGCTTGCCGGTCCGCCCGCCGCCGCGCCGCCAGCCTTCGGCGAAGGCCCCAAGGTCGCTGTCGGAAAAGGACAGCACCACAAGATCGGCCCGGTCCTGGCGCAGGTCGGTCGGGGTGTCTGTCTCTTCCAGACCGTGGCTTTCGCGGAACACGACATGCATGACGGCGGGACCGGTGTGCTAGGCGTGTTGCGTGGATGGGGCAAGGCGCGCCCGGATGGCCTCTGCGTCGATATCGTGATGCTCGGCAATCACCACCAGACGGCCCGCGCGCGGCTCGGACGGGGACCAGGGGCGGTCATATTGGTGGCGCACCCGCGCGCCCACCGCCTGCACCAGCAGGCGCATCGGCTTGCCCGCCACGCTGGCATAGCCCTTTATGCGCAGGATATTATGGTCCTGCGCCAGCCCTTCAATGGCCGCGACCAGATCGGCCGGGTCGGCCAGTTCCGGGATATCCACCACGATAGAGGCGAAATCGTCATGTTCGTGGTCATCATGCCCGTCATGATGCGAGGGGCGGGCATCGAGGTCATTTTCGGCGGCCGCTTCCAGACCAAGGATGATGCGCGGATCGACCACGCCTTCGGCCACCTCGACCACCGGTATCGCACGGGGGGCATGGGCGGCGATATGCGCGCGGGCGCGGGCCACGCCGTCGGGACCGGCCAGATCGGGCTTGGTCAGCAAGATGATATCGGCGCAGGACATCTGGTCCTCGAACACCTCTGACAGCGGGGTGTCGTGGTCGACGCTGTCATCGGCGGCGCGCTGTGCGTCCACCGCCGCGACATTGGGGGCGAAACGGCCTGCGGCAACCGCTTCGGCATCGGCCAGCGCGATCACGCCATCGACGGTGATTTTCGAGCGGATATCGGGCCAGTCAAAAGCTTTCAACAGGGGCTTTGGCAGCGCAAGACCCGAGGTTTCGATCACAATGTAATCGGGGCGCGGGTCCATTGCCATCAGCGCTTCGATTGTCGGAATGAAATCATCCGCCACGGTGCAGCAGATGCAGCCATTGGCCAGTTCCACGATGTTCTCCGCCGGGCAATTCGGGATCGCGCAGCTTTTCAGAATATCGCCATCAACACCCATATCGCCAAATTCGTTGACGACCACGGCCAGCCTGCGCCCGCCGGGATTCTGCATCAATTGCGAGATCAGCGTGGTCTTGCCCGAACCGAGAAAGCCGGTGATTACCGTGACGGGAAGTTTTGCGAGGGTGGTCATGTCTGGGCCTCCGGGGGCAAGGTTATGGGGGGAAGACGGGCAACGCAGTTGCGTTTGAAATGTTCGGGACGGTCGCGCCACGGGATAACGCCATCGGCGCTGTGATGATATTGCGCCGCCCCGTCGAGGATCATCTGCGGATGCGCCATTTCATCGACATTCGCGAACACATAGGTCCATTTCGCATCGCCGCCGCGCAGCGCGACGGCGCAACCATGGTCACAGTTCTGCAAGCATTCGACCGGAGTAATGCGCAGGTCGTCGGTCCCATCCAGCGCAACCAGCCGGTCGTAAAGCGCTTGTCCGGGGCGGCGGTCATCGGCGGGAATGTCCCGCCCGCGCCGACATTTTACGCAAACCAGAAGCTCGGTCCTTGGCGGGCCTTTGGCGGTCATCTTGTTTGTCCCATCACGATGAGACGCGGGTCAAATGACGGAACCAGCCGCATCACGCGGCATCATCCCGACACCGGAACACCCCGTCCGGTTTCTTACGGCGCGTGTTGGCAGGTCTCCCGGCTTGCGGATCATGGGCCTTGGCCCAGTGGCGGCTCATCCTTCCCGGCTATTGCCAGTGGCTTTGAGCAACCCTCTCCGGTCACGGTCGCGGGGGCGGCTGCGCTTGACCGCGCGTTTTGCGGCTGCACATTCCCTTTTCACCTGTGTAAACAGGCACCAACACACTTCCAGTAGCGCCCAATCGCCACGACTTGTCAAGAAAGAGGTTGCCCATGTCCGACGATGAAAACCAGCGTCACAATGAAAAGATGCGCAAGATAAAGGCCGCGCGTGACAAGATGATGCAGACCAAGACCGAGAAGAAGGGTCTTATCATGGTGCATACCGGCAGCGGCAAGGGCAAGTCGTCCTCCGGGTTCGGGATGGTCATGCGCTGCATTGCGCATCAGATGCCCTGCGCGGTTGTGCAATTCATCAAGGGCAACTGGCAGACCGGCGAGAAAACCTTCCTGCGCGAGCGTTTCGCCGATGAATGCCGTTTTTTCGTCTCTGGCGAGGGATTTACCTGGGAAACGCAGGATCGCGCGCGCGACATTGCCGCGGCGCAAAATGGCTGGAAGATCGCGAAAGAGCAAATCCTTGACCCGGAGATCCAATTCGTGCTGCTGGACGAGATCAACATCGCCCTGCGCTACGATTATCTGGATATCGACGAGGTGGTGAATTTCCTGCTGCATGACAAACCGCAGATGACGCATGTCTGCCTGACCGGGCGCAACGCCAAGCCAGAGCTGATCGAGGCCGCCGATCTTGTCACCGAGATGACCTTGGTCAAGCACCCGTTCCGCGACGGGGTCGTGGCGCAGAAAGGGGTCGAGTTCTAGGCCATGGGGCGCGCGGTGATGATCCAGGGCACCGGCTCGAATGTGGGCAAATCGATGCTGGTGGCGGGTCTGTGCCGTGCGGCGCGGGCGCGCGGGCTGTCGGTGGCCCCGTTCAAGCCGCAAAACATGTCCAACAACGCGGCTATTGCGCAGAATGGCCATGAAATTGGCCGGGCGCAGGCGCTTCAGGCCCGCGCCTGCGGGCTGGCGCCGCATTCCGACATGAACCCGGTGCTGCTGAAGCCGCAAACCGACACTGGCGCGCAGGTGATCGTGCAGGGCAAATGGCTGACCACGGCGCGCGCGCGCGATTACGCGCAACTGAAGCCGCAATTGCTGAGCGCGGTGCTGGACAGTTTCGCGCGGCTGCGCGCGGCGCATGACCTTGTGATCGTCGAAGGCGCGGGCAGCCCCGCCGAGATCAACCTGCGTCGGGGCGATATTGCCAATATGGGCTTTGCCACCGCCGCCGATGTGCCGGTCATTCTGTGCGGCGATATCGACCGCGGCGGGGTCATTGCGCAGATCGTCGGCACGCAAGCCGTGCTGCCCGCGCCGGACCGCGACCGGATCAAAGGCTTTGTCATCAACAAGTTCCGGGGCGATCCCAGCTTGTTCGATGATGGCTACAGGATGATCGAAGCGCAGACCGGCTGGCCGGGTTTCGGCGTCGCCCCATGGTTCGCCGATGCGTGGAAATTGCCGGCCGAGGACGCGCAGGATATCGGCACGCCACAGCGCCGCCACGGCTACCACATCGTCTGCCTGCGCCTGAGCCGGATTGCCAATTTCGACGACCTTGACCCGCTGATGCAGGAACCGGGGCTGCGCGTGACCATGCTGCCGCCCGGCCAGCCCATCCCGGCGGATGCTGATCTGGTCATCCTGCCCGGCTCGAAATCCACGCGCGGCGATCTGGCCTTTTTGCGCGCGCAAGGCTGGGATATCGACATTCTGGCCCATCATCGGCGCGGCGGCGCGGTGCTGGGCATTTGCGGCGGCTACCAGATGCTGGGGCAAGAGGTCGCGGACCCTGACGGTCTGGAGGGCCCGGCGGGGACTACGGCGGGGCTGGGCCTGCTGGATATCCGCACCCGGATGGGCGGCGACAAAAGCCTGCGCGAAGTGCAGGCGCTGCATGTCGCCACGGGCCAGAAGCTGCATGGCTATGAAATTCATATCGGCCAGTCCGACGGCCCCGACCGGGCCCGCCCCTTTGCCCGGATCGACGGGCAGCCAGAGGGCGCCATCTCGCAAGACGGGCGCGTGACCGGCAGCTACCTGCACGGCATGTTTGCCGATGACGCCTTTCGCACGGCCTGGCTGGCCAAGCTTGGCGCGACCACGTCCCAGATGGGCTACGCGGCGTCCGTCGATGCCACGCTCGACGCGCTGGCCGCGCATCTTGAAACCCATCTGGATGTGGGCGGGCTGCTGGCAGTGGCACGCTGACCCTCAGCGCTGCTCCCAGCGCGTGGCGGTGTTTTCCTGCCATCCAGTCCGGTGCAGCAACGGCGTATCGTCGTCAAACGCGGCGCGACCGATGCACAGATAGGCCGTGAAGCGCCAGCTTGGCGGCGCATCAAACAGCCGCGCTATTCTTTCCGGGTCAATGATCGACACCATCCCAACGCCGATATTGCAGGCCCGCGCCATAAGCCACAGCGCATGGATCGCCATAGCTGTCGATTGCTCCAGCGTCTGCGGCATGGTCTGCCGACCAAGCCCCGCGCCCTCGCTGGGTGCGGTGTCAGTGAAAACGGCCAGATGCTCTGGCGCTTCGTCCAGCCCGGCGAGCTTCAGCGCCAGATAATCGGCGCGCTGCGTTTCGGAATACCCCTCTGCCGCGCGGGCATTTTCGCGTGCGAAATCCGCCCGGACACGCGCCCGCAGGCCGGGATCGACAACGCGCAGAACTCGCCATGGCCGGGCATTCCCGACCGAGGGCGCGCTGTCCATTGCCGCGCGTAACATGTCCAGTTCCGCGTCCGTTACGGGGTCCGAAAGGAAATGGCGCACGTCGCGCCGCCATGCAAGCAATGCGCGCAGGGTGTTACGGTGGTGTTGAGTCATATGCATCAGGCAGCCTCCATCACGCGGTCTACCTGCGCGAGGCGTGCCAACCCGTCAAGTAGGCGAAGAAACTTCGGGGGCCGCAATCGGGACAGGCGCTGGTCGGTGCTGATCCTGAATGATCTTGAAAGGGCAATCCGCTAAGGTGAATCTTGGCGTTTCGCTCGGTACAGTCAGGATCGTGGGGCGAGGCACGAACGACCGCAACCCGCGTTTGGTCAGCGCCACCCCAACCGTGGGCCGATGGGGATCATGCGTCTTTATCTCGCACCGGGATAAAGACATCTTGGGCGGTGTCGCGCAACCTCTGTTTCGGCCCGCCGGGCGTATAGGCCAGCTCGGCCACAGGCGATCCGCCAATGACATGATCGTCGATGACCCGATCAAGCTGGTCTTGGGTCATCCCCCCGTAATAAGTGCCCTCGGGCCAGATCTGCATGACCGGACCAAGAGCGCAGGGCCCAAGGCAGGATGTGCGACATGACATCATGCCGGGAGCGCGGTGGCGCAGCTTTTCATCCTCTTGCCGGGCGCGCAGATGCGCCCATATAGGGGTAGATTCCGGTAGGGGGCAGGATCGCATCACAAGGCCCTGACGCCCCCTACATCCCTTAAATTTGAGCCCTGTGGTCGCCTTCGTTATGGCGATGAGCATGGTGCGCCCGTTTGGTGGCCGTGAAGGTGGCCCCCTGTGTCAGGCGTAGCAGGCCCGAGCGTGCATATTTGATCGTTTGATGGGACAAAAGGGGTACAAGCTATGCGCCTGACCGCTGCAGGTACATGGCGACGTTGTCCGCAGGGAACTTGAAGCCCCGCCCGTCCGAGAGACGCTCAGCACTGACGGGATACTTCGGCCTGTTGGGATTGATGGCGACGATGCGGAAGAGTTCATCCTTCGATCGGAAGGTGCGGCCGTAGTCTGACGGCTCTAGCCCAAAATGAGGTGCGAGAACCTCGAACATGGCCTTGTCCGGGGAATAAATCGCGCCGTCCTCCTGCGGGATACCGATGCGGAAGCTGATCTCAAAACTGTGGCGCAGGTCGATATCCGCGAGATCGCCCCCTTCGACTGTCAATCCGTGCGTCTCTGCCACGGTGAGGCAGGCCTTCATCATGTCCCGGCGCAGCCGGTCGCAGATCTCTGGGGTCAGGTTACGTGGTGGTGGCACCTTGGCCCGTGTTTGCGCAGGTGCCTTGGGCACAGACGGCTGTCGCTTGCGTGGGGACTTTTTCATACAGTCGGCTCCTCTATGATCCCGTTGCCCGTCGGCATTTGAGCCTTTGCCTTATAGACAGTACCGCGCGAGACCCCCATATCGCGGGCAATTTCCGAGGGCGAGAGGCCTGCACCAAGCTTGGCCTGAATGGTGGCCATATCGATCTTGGGCGGGCGACCGCGATAGACACCTTTCCGTTTAGCGGCCTTGATCCCTTCTGCCTGCCGCTCGCGGCGGAGATTGGTTTCAAACTCCGCAAAAACGCCAAGCATGTCGACGAACGCTTTGCCCGTCGCCGTGGAGGTATCCACGGGCTGCTCGGTGGCCGCTAGATGCGCGCCCTTTTCTTTTAACAGCGCAACGATGGTCTGAAGATCCTGCATCGAGCGGGCAAGCCGGTCGATCCGCGTCACCACCAGGGTTTCGCCTGGATGGATGAAGTCGAGGATCGTCTTCAACTCGGGGCGGCCCTCAAGCGTGGCCCCACTGCGCTGTTCCTGCCGTACCATCCCACACCCGGCAGCTGTCAGAGCCTCGATTTGAGCATCGAGGTTCTGATCGACGGTCGATGTTCGGGCATAGCCGATTTTGGGGCTCGATCTGTTCATTTTGGGTGTGCCTGTGACGTGATGTGTTCATTATCTCGAAACAGACCCAAAGTGAACAGTAAATCCGCCAGTTTTAATGTTCACGTGCTGCGCCACTATGGGCTTACCCATAATAACGACTCTGTTGCCCAAATCAGCTGAAGGTCGAGTTTCGCCTTTCCCCGGACAGACTCATCCCACAGCTTCAGTGACGGGTATTCCGAGCGCTGTGAAGCCG
>DKFM01000024.1:138515-199621 GCA_002452815.1 Rhodobacteraceae bacterium UBA6796 | reverse complement strand
GTCCGAATTTCGGGGGGTAGCTCAGTTCTACAAGGTCGCCAGCACGGTCTACGGCATCATTGTCGGGTAGCTCTTACGCTCGCCTTGCCGCGTTCTATAACCAGAGGCCAGCCCCATGCAGTTCCAGCCGCTTAGGTCCTGACTTGCCACGGGATTTTTCCTCCAGCAAACCGGAGACTGGCAGCTCCACTCTGGTCGAGCTGCTGAACTTCGAGAATGATGCACATTTACTCTCGATCAGCGTGCCCATCCCTCTATAGCGGCTCTGAGGTGAGGATTGGGAATACGAAATTGCTGACAGCTCGTAGAGGAATGCTGACTTTCGCCGCGGTGAGGAAGAAGGTCAGCTAAGGGCCGGGTGCGTCGTGGTGATCCGCGCGGCCGCCTCCGGACTTGCCGCACCGCCGCATGACCGCTTCGAGCCCAATTTTCCGGATGCTGCGGTCAGCGTGAATGACCAGCAGATGGCCGACTTCGCCACACCCGGCGTCGGTCGTCCGCTTCGGGGAAGCCTTACTACAGTAACGGCACGCACCCGACCGGCGGCTCAAATGCCGCGCCAGCCCCGGCTCAGACGTCCAGCTGCGGCGCCAGGATCTGGCGGATCTGCTGGCCGTCGCGGCCCGGCGGCACGCCGAACAGGCGGCGATATTCCCGGCTGAACTGCGAGGGGCTTTCATAGCCGATGGCATATCCGATCCGGGCGACATCGGCATCATCGGCCAGCAGCAGGCGGCGCGCCTCCTGCAGGCGCAGCTGCTTTTGGAACTGCACCGGCGTCATCGCGGTGACAGCCTTGAAATGGCGATGGAAGGTCGCCGGACTCATCCCGGCAACATCTGCAAGCTGCCGCACGTTCAACTGATCGGCGAAGCCCTCGCGAATACAGGCGATGGCGCGGCCGATCCGCGCCATATGGCTGCCCGCAAGCCCGATCTGGCGCAGCGCCGGTCCCATCGGCCCATTGAGCAACAGCCAGGTGATTTCCCGCCGGATCAACGGAGCGAGGATCGTAATGTCACGCGGTCGGTCGCACAGCGCCAGCAACCGGCACAGCGGATCGACCAACTCGGCCCCGAAGCCATGGACCGCCAGCGCAGCCACAGCCGGGGCATCGCCCGCACCTCCCGCCTCCAGCAGCAGATCTGATATGGTCGCGGGGTCAAGCGCAAGGCTGAAGGCCAGATAGGGCAGCGCCGGCGTGGCGCCCGTGATCTCGGCCCGGATCGGCACCTCCATCGAGGCGATAAGGCATTTGCCCGCATCATAGCGATAGGCGCGATCGCCCAACATGCTGGTCTTGGCGCCCTGCACCACGACGCAGAGCGAGGGGCGATAGACGGCGTGGATCGGCCCGGTCGGCGCCGTGACCGAGGTCAGAAGCAGCCCGTCAATCGGGGCTTCCCGGCCATATGCCTGCCATTGGCGGGCGATCAGGTCTTTCAGCGGGGCGAGGTCATCGGTTTCCATGCCATGCACTCTACGCGCGGCCCAGGCGGCTGACAGCCCAAAACAGCCCGAATGAGAGGATCGTGCAAAGATTTGCGAGGATCGGCGTCGCGGATAGGGACGGGATGGCCCTATCTTGCCCTTACACGGGGAACGTTTCGTCCCCGGTCCTCCTCACGACACAAAGGAACAGCTCATGCGCTATCGCACTCTCGGCCCGAGCGGCCTTCTGGTTTCCGAACTCTGCCTCGGCACGATGACCTTCGGCGGATCGGACGGCATGTGGGGTCAGATCGGCCAGCTACGCCAGGATGAGGCTGACGCGCTGGTACAGGCGGCCCTCGACGCCGGAATCAATTTCATCGACACCGCCAATGTCTATGCAGGCGGCGAAAGCGAGCGGATCCTCGGTCAGGCGATCCGCAACCTCGGTATCCCGCGCGACGATGTGGTGATCGCCACCAAGGTTCTTGGCCCGATGGGTGAAGGCCCGAACGCCCGGGGCGCCTCGCGCGGGCATATCATGGCGCAGGCCAAGGCCAGCCTGCAACGGTTGCAGATGGATCACATCGACCTCTACCAGATCCACGGCTTCGACCCGGTGACCCCGATCACAGAGACGCTGGAGGCGCTCGATACCCTCGTCCGGCAGGGCCACGTGCGCTACATCGGCCTTTCGAACTGGGCCGCCTGGCAGATCGTCAAGGCGATCGGCATCGCCGAGGCGCGCAAGCTGGCGCCGATCCTGTCGCTGCAGGCCTATTATACGCTGGTGGGTCGCGACCTCGAACGGGAGATCGTGCCGATGCTTCAGGCCGAAGGTCTGGGCCTGATGGTCTGGAGCCCGCTGGCGGGTGGCTTCCTGTCAGGCAAATACAGTGATGGCAGCACCACGAACGCGGGGCGTCGAGCGAGCTTCAACTTCCCGCCCGTCGATCTGGAGCGCGGCGATGCCGCCATTGCCGTGATGCGCGAGATCGCGTCGGCCAAGGGCTGCACGGTGGCGCAAGTGGCGCTCGCCTGGCTTCTGCATCAGTCGGTGGTGACCAGCGTGATCGTGGGCGCCAAGCAGATCGAACAGCTGCAAGACAACATCCGTTCGACCGAGGTCACCCTTTCGGCCGAGGATCTGGACGCGCTGCACGCGGTGACCCAGCTGCCGCCTGAATATCCGGGCTGGATGTTGGAACGCCAGTCGCAATATCGCGCGCCATTCACGCCGCAGAAGGGCTGACCGCCCCCTCACCGCCCCGAACCTGCAAGTGCAATGGTGGCACTCACTCCGCCCGGTTGACGTGAGAGGTCAAAATCTGCGCATCACGGCGGAGGAGGCCACCATAGCCAAGGCCGCGGGCGGGATCGCCCGCGGCCGGTTCCGCTGGGCGGACGGCATCACTTGCGGCATGATCGACAGTGACGTGACAATCCTCACCAAAGTGACGTGACAATCCTCACCACGACACCCTCGAAAACCGAAGACAGTGCGCCGGACGCGTTGGAGTTTGACCTCACCCTGCTGCCAGAGGTTCGCGCGCGGCGGCTATCCATACCGGCAGCGCAGCGCGTTGGACCGGTGATCGTGGATCGCAAAGGGATGCCGTTCAACCGCTACACCTGGAGCGACAAGCTTCGGCAATACCGCCGGGCCGCAATCTGACGCAACCGGCCTATCGGACTTCATCTAATGAATTGATGAGTGGTACAGCTTCCCCGGCTCGAACGGGGGACCCCCAGATCCACAATCTCAGTAAACAGGTTGATGTTTCAAGGCCGGTTGCACCACATATTTTGCAGGTAAGCCCCCGTAGGCGCGGGGAACAGGAGCTGACAGGCGGTTTCGTCTGGGGCTGGGACGGTTCATCCCCGCCGGCGCGGGGAACAGGATGGTCATCAACGCGTCGATCCGGTCGATGCCGGTTCATCCCCGCAGGTGCGGGGAACAGTGGTCACGGCCAACTCGCGGCGCCTGTTCCAGCGGTTCATCCCCGCAGGTGCGGGGAACAGGTCAGCAGGACGGCACCTGTTGTCCCATTGGCCGGTTCATCCCCGCAGGTGCGGGGAACAGCAACGCACCACGAAAATCAGAGGTATTTCGATCGGTTCATCCCCGCAGGTGCGGGGAACAGCTGCCCGCGAATGATGTCAGAAATTCCGGTGACGGTTCATCCCCGCAGGTGCGGGGAACAGCCAATCGCACCCAGCACAGCCGGAAGAACGATCGGTTCATCCCCGCAGGTGCGGGGAACAGCGTTTCGGCTGGAAGCTGGCGCCGCTCATTTTCGGTTCATCCCCGCAGGTGCGGGGAACAGATATTGTTCGGCAGCATCCCGAGCGCCGCGCGCGGTTCATCCCCGCAGGTGCGGGGAACAGCGGCATTGCTACCGAGTTGAGTATTGCCAACGCGGTTCATCCCCGCAGGTGCGGGGAACAGAAAAACAGCATCGCATGGAAATGGCACCGCCCCGGTTCATCCCCGCAGGTGCGGGGAACAGGACGCCACGATCTGCGCGGCATCCTCGACCGTCGGTTCATCCCCGCAGGCGCGGGGAACAGCCGGACAGAAAATGTTACGGGGTTCGATCATGCGGTTCATCCCCGCAGGCGCGGGGAACAGGCAAGTCCGCGCGCAACGACACTGGCGCGGCCCGGTTCATCCCCGCAGGCGCGGGGAACAGGGTTTGGAGAGATACACATTTTCGGCCCCATACGGTTCATCCCCGCAGGCGCGGGGAACAGAATCTCTGGTCAGGTGGAGGGCGCGTAATGGCCGGTTCATCCCCGCAGGCGCGGGGAACAGACCACCATGTTGGAATGCGAAAGAAGCGACGCCGGTTCATCCCCGCAGGCGCGGGGAACAGGCCCGGACGGCCCGAGACATTGACGGATTTGGCGGTTCATCCCCGCAGGCGCGGGGAACAGATAGCCATGTCGATAGGCCACCACATGATCGCCGGTTCATCCCCGCAGGCGCGGGGAACAGGTGAGCGGATTGAAGCCGTATTCCTCGGACGCCGGTTCATCCCCGCAGGCGCGGGGAACAGCGCGTGCGGGCCGGGCTGACTGTCACTGTCACCGGTTCATCCCCGCAGGCGCGGGGAACAGTCCTCCCACCATTTGCAGGCCGCGCGCCAGACCGGTTCATCCCCGCAGGCGCGGGGAACAGTAATGCCTGGAAGCAGGGTGAGTGGCTCAAGTCGGTTCATCCCCGCAGGCGCGGGGAACAGTGGCGCGATTTATGCGCTGATGGGAGGCACGGCGGTTCATCCCCGCAGGCGCGGGGAACAGGTCAGCAGGACGGAACCTGTGGTCCCATCGGCCGGTTCATCCCCGCAGGCGCGGGGAACAGGAATGCGACCAGAGGCCGGGCAATAGCTCGGCCGGTTCATCCCCGCAGGCGCGGGGAACAGAAAGACCCGACGCGCAAGGACGCCGGTTATTGCGGTTCATCCCCGCAGGCGCGGGGAACAGGTCATGGTGTCCTCACTCGTTGATCGTGTTGGCGGTTCATCCCCGCAGGCGCGGGGAACAGTACGGGGGGCGAGGATCTGGTAAGTCGCATTTCGGTTCATCCCCGCAGGCGCGGGGAACAGAGCGAAACAGAAGATCAATGGCGTCATCAACGCGGTTCATCCCCGCAGGCGCGGGGAACAGTTGGACCTTGTGGTGCATCCGTCCTGCGTGAACGGTTCATCCCCGCAGGCGCGGGGAACAGTTCCTCGATCAAACGCAAATGGGCGAGAGTTACGGTTCATCCCCGCAGGCGCGGGGAACAGCTTCGGGCTTGCGGCCAACCCAGCCCTCACGGCGGTTCATCCCCGCAGGCGCGGGGAACAGGTGCGATGGTTTTGGAACTTTTGCCATCAGAACGGTTCATCCCCGCAGGCGCGGGGAACAGACAATCCGCCACACTGCACCTGGAGGGACGTCCGGTTCATCCCCGCAGGCGCGGGGAACAGCTGTGTTCTTTGCTAGTTTCAGGCTCTCGATGCGGTTCATCCCCGCAGGCGCGGGGAACAGTGTCGCTTTACGGCGCTGACAGCCAGGAACTGCGGTTCATCCCCGCAGGCGCGGGGAACAGGATTGGCGGCGTTGTCAGCGGTATTGCTGGGGCGGTTCATCCCCGCAGGCGCGGGGAACAGTCACGCGACTGAACCTCAAACCCGGGGCAAAGCGGTTCATCCCCGCAGGCGCGGGGAACAGAACGCTCCGCAGCGATAATCTGCGGATCGCGACGGTTCATCCCCGCAGGCGCGGGGAACAGGGCTTCCTTCACCGTAGCGCTGCGCGCGCCAGCGGTTCATCCCCGCAGGCGCGGGGAACAGGGCGGTCAGCCCGGCGAGCTCTGCCAGCACCTCGGTTCATCCCCGCAGGCGCGGGGAACAGCGCTGTCACTGGCACATGATCGTGTATTCCAACGGTTCATCCCCGCAGGCGCGGGGAACAGGCCGGGTCAACGAGATGCCCGCGCCATTCCGGCGGTTCATCCCCGCAGGCGCGGGGAACAGCAGCTGCTGGGCGACATTTACATGGCCCCCAGCGGTTCATCCCCGCAGGCGCGGGGAACAGTCACCGTTGTAGATCGGGATCGACAGGGTGAACGGTTCATCCCCGCAGGCGCGGGGAACAGGAAATCAGAGGGCTGAACGGCTCTCTGGCTATCGGTTCATCCCCGCAGGCGCGGGGAACAGGTGCCAGCGCGCCCGCGCCTCGCGCTCACCAGCGGTTCATCCCCGCAGGCGCGGGGAACAGGGTGCGGCGCGTCAATCGCCTGCGACAACTGCCGGTTCATCCCCGCAGGCGCGGGGAACAGGATGGCCTGCTCGTCTTTGCTCATTATGGTCTCGGTTCATCCCCGCAGGCGCGGGGAACAGTCGGTCAGAACCTGTCCGATCACGGCCGCACCCGGTTCATCCCCGCAGGCGCGGGGAACAGTTGCATCCCAAGCCGCGAACAGGGATTGGACCCGGTTCATCCCCGCAGGCGCGGGGAACAGCTGACCAACGCGAATGAATATCAATAGCAATCCGGTTCATCCCCGCAGGCGCGGGGAACAGAAGGCGGCATCACGGCGAAAGGCCAGCCAGTTCGGTTCATCCCCGCAGGCGCGGGGAACAGCTATAGAGAAAGGCTTCGCCAATAGCTGGGCGCGGTTCATCCCCGCAGGCGCGGGGAACAGATGAGCGCAAGGCAAACAGGCTGCTTTCTGAGCGGTTCATCCCCGCAGGCGCGGGGAACAGATCATCGTTGACCCGTGGAACGAGCTGGAGCACGGTTCATCCCCGCAGGCGCGGGGAACAGCGCCCAGCCTCACCGTCGCCTTTCAGCGTGGCCGGTTCATCCCCGCAGGCGCGGGGAACAGCGCGTGTCGCTGTTGCCATGCGTGCGCGTGATCGGTTCATCCCCGCAGGCGCGGGGAACAGGCGCGCAGATACGGCAGTGCGAACCCGAAGGGCGGTTCATCCCCGCAGGCGCGGGGAACAGGATGAAATCGCCCATTATTGGATTTCCTCGATCGGTTCATCCCCGCAGGCGCGGGGAACAGGAGGCGAGATGGTCAGAGCCGCCGGGCCAGTGCGGTTCATCCCCGCAGGCGCGGGGAACAGCATGTCATTCACAGGAACGATTCCGCCAGCGCCGGTTCATCCCCGCAGGCGCGGGGAACAGGCGAGACCGCTCGAATTCAGCGAGCGCGGCGGCGGTTCATCCCCGCAGGCGCGGGGAACAGAGCAATGGGCGAGATTACCGAAAACACAGGCACGGTTCATCCCCGCAGGCGCGGGGAACAGTTGAGCGCCTTTCCGGCCTCATCCAACGCTGTCGGTTCATCCCCGCAGGCGCGGGGAACAGGGTCGATTTTCAGATTGCTCATTCCGCACCGCCGGTTCATCCCCGCAGGCGCGGGGAACAGTAATCCTTCACGTTTTCCTGTGCATGGTCAGTCGGTTCATCCCCGCAGGCGCGGGGAACAGGGCTGAGGATGTGCGCCAGGCATAGCGAGTGGCGGTTCATCCCCGCAGGCGCGGGGAACAGCGGTGATGACAGAGCTATCAATCCCGCGCCGACGGTTCATCCCCGCAGGCGCGGGGAACAGATCCGCATCCAGCGCGTATCTGCCGATTTCTGCGGTTCATCCCCGCAGGCGCGGGGAACAGTCAACCCAAACGCAGACGCGCATCGCCTTGATCGGTTCATCCCCGCAGGCGCGGGGAACAGCCAGAACCAATTTCAAACGCTCTCTCGTCGACCGGTTCATCCCCGCAGGCGCGGGGAACAGATGATCACCTCGGCGCGCAGCTCCGGCGTCACCGGTTCATCCCCGCAGGCGCGGGGAACAGTTGATTTCCTTGCCCATCTGCCTGCACCTCGCCGGTTCATCCCCGCAGGCGCGGGGAACAGTCCAGGAAGAGCCTGCCGCGCACTTCCTCCGGCGGTTCATCCCCGCAGGCGCGGGGAACAGCGCACACCTCTCAGAACGGTTTCCGTCAGCCACGGTTCATCCCCGCAGGCGCGGGGAACAGTCAACCCCTTCTAGCCGCATCAGCGCATCAGCCGGTTCATCCCCGCAGGCGCGGGGAACAGTGAGTTTAGGTTCGTCAGTCATTCCGCACCGCCGGTTCATCCCCGCAGGCGCGGGGAACAGTCCTGCCGACCAAGTCTGGTTCCTGCATACCGCGGTTCATCCCCGCAGGCGCGGGGAACAGTGAAGTGGGCAAAAATCACTGGCGGCGATGTGCGGTTCATCCCCGCAGGCGCGGGGAACAGCGCAGCAATATGGCGTAGATTGGGGCAATGCGCGGTTCATCCCCGCAGGCGCGGGGAACAGCGCTGCCGCATCGCCCTGTGCAATCTGCGCGCCGGTTCATCCCCGCAGGCGCGGGGAACAGATCACGTCCTCGTCCGTGTCGATGTCGTAATCCGGTTCATCCCCGCAGGCGCGGGGAACAGGTGCCGGGGGTGCCGACAGAATTCCACGAGGACGGTTCATCCCCGCAGGCGCGGGGAACAGGCAGCCAGACCCAGCCGAGGAGAAAAAAAGCGAGGTTCATCCCCGCAGGCGCGGGGAACAGAGTGCTGCGCCTGCGCGGGGCGCGGTCATCACCGGTTCATCCCCGCAGGCGCGGGGAACAGACGAGCAGCTTTCGCTCGATGCCGAGGCAAGCCGGTTCATCCCCGCAGGCGCGGGGAACAGGGCAGCACGACTGCCACGACGATGCAGAAAGACGGTTCATCCCCGCAGGCGCGGGGAACAGCGCGCCGCCGGGTCATAGGTGACCGGCATGACCGGTTCATCCCCGCAGGCGCGGGGAACAGNNATCCCCGCAGGCGCGGGGAACAGTCTTCCTGCAGTGCGTTGATCTACCACATGTTTTACAATGTCAAAGAGCGCACCGATTTTTTCGGCGTTTAGTCCTGCTGCTTAACCACGCTTTTCAGGAAAGAAGCTTACTAGCTTCAATCCATCAAAATCCACCGGAAGGCGCCGGTTTTTACCCGTCGTCAGGAAGTCATATCCCTGATCCGTGGGGGCCTTCCAGACCATGACCGCATCGCCTTGATCAATCCCGGCCAGCACCTGCTCCCAGATCATTTCGCGCGTACGGGTGGAATAGTCGCCGACATAGACCCCTGCCCTTAGCTCGACCAGCCAGGCGGCTAGACGCCCGCGCAGCCGGGGCGGGGCATTCGAGACGACCACCACCAGCATCTAGCGATGCCCAGCATCGCCCGAGGGTGGCGCATCGGGAAAGGCGGGGGCCACAGTATCGGCGGGCGGTTCGGGGCGCGGCAGATCACCTGCCGATAGCACTTCTTCAATCGCCGGAATGATCCGCCCCAACAGCCCGCTGCGACGGAACACATCGCGACAGGCCAGACGCACAGCTCGGTCGGGCGACATCTCCAGCTTGCCTTTGGCTGCCTGCCCGGCAATCCGAAAGGCCTCGGGCACCACAGTCTCCAGCTTGTAGAGATCGGCAATGTCGTAGACGAAAGACAAAGGCTTGCCACTGTGCAACATGCCAATTGCAGGCGCGTATCCCGCGGCCAGAACCGCGGCTTCGGTCAGCCCGTGCAGGCAGGCCGTTGCGGCGGACAGGCAACGGTTCGGCACATCGCCCGCCTCCCAATCCTTGGGGTCATAGGATCGGCGCTTCCACGTCACGCCATATTGCTGCGCCAGCAGGGCATAGCTTTCGCGTACCCGCACTCCTTCGATGCCGCGCAGCTGATCAATCGACCGACGCTGCGGCGCGTCTTCGCCAAAGCGCATCGCAAACATCTTGCGCACCACGCGCAGCCGCGCTGCATCGTCCAGTGCAATCGAAGCCTGCCACAACAGCCGATCAGAACGCGCACCGCCCGGCTGGCCTGCGGAGTACAGCCGCACCCCGCCTTCGCCCACCCAGGTAACCAGCGTTCCAACCCGTGCCGCCAGCGCAATCGCTGCATGCGATATTCGCGCACCGGGCTCAAGCATGATTCCGGCCAGCCCGCCCACCGGGATCTGCGTGCGCGTGCCGTCTGCGTTCACCGCGACAAAAGCACCATCGAGTACATCAAGCTGCGCGCGTTCGACGAACACCAGCGACGACCGATCCTTGAGCGGGATCGGGCGCGGCGGGGCAAGGCCGGGAAGGGCGCTCTCGGTCATCGGGCCCGACGGATCAACATTAGCCCGCAACCAAAGGCCTTTGCCCGCCCAAATCCCTGCGCAAGCTGCGCCCCGAAAGCGGCGGAATCGGTTACCTCGAGCATGCCGGAGATTTCGAGGATTCCAAATTGTGGCTGGCCTTTGCGTGGCCCACGATAGTCAGGCAGCGCATGGGTCGCGTAGCCTTCGATGGTGACGACAAGCGGCTTGAACCCCGCGGCCGCGCCTTGACGTTCAAGCCACGCGGTCCCCTCGCGCTGCGCCACCTCGGGCCGTGCAGTCGCGCGGGCCTCTGACGGCAGTGCATGGAGCGCATCCATCACCACATCCACCCTTCCGGCCTCGCGCTTGACGCGCGTGGCATTGGCCCGCAACGCAAACGACAGACGGTCTCCGGGAGCAAGGACCGGGGAAAATGGCTTCGGCTCAAAGGGCTCGAACAGATCCATCGGCATCGGTGGCCGCGCCGAAAGCGTCACGAAACTGCCATCGGCCTCCTCTCGCCACAGGAAGTCACGCGTGCGCTCCGGCCCATCGGCAAAGGCCGCCCAGATCAGCTTGTGATGCGCGTCAATGCGCGCTGACGCATCTTGCGGCGAGATTAGCGTGGCCAAAGCCTGCGCAGAAGGTGCGCGCGAGAGGCGCAGCCGGGACAGATACAGCGTCATGCCCGTTCTCCTCCTGGCGCAATATCCACCGCACGCCGCGCCACATAGCGCGGGGCAAAATGCCAATGCGCGCGGTCCAGCGGCAGATCGTGGATCTCTTCGCCATGCTCTGCGGATTCCAGCAGAACCCGGGCGCGGGCACCTTTGCGCCAGGGCGGCAAAATCAGGTATGCCAAGGCAGCCTCGGGGCTTTCGGCATCCACGATCTGCGCCCCGGCGGGCGCGCTGAGCGGGCAGGATTTACGCCCGAAATACAGTGTAAACTGGGGCTGGGCGAGCGCCTGATGCAAAGGTTCCAGCGCCCCTCCCCAGACTGCGACACCATAGAACGCCCCCGCACGGTAATCGCGCAGGGTGATCGTGGTGTTGCTGCGCCCACGCGCTTGCGCCAGCGCCTCGGGGCGAGAGTTGGGTCGTTTCACCACCGCCGAAGGCACCGTTTCCACAGTATGATAATCGCGCAGCCCCGCACCTTCATCAAACACCGCGACGGCCAACGAAAGCGCATCGAGCGCCGAGAAATCCCCGTCGCGCCGCACCCCCATCGCCGCACCCAAAAGCCCCAGAACCGCCGAGCGCGCAGGCCAGGCCAAGGAACCACGCCGTTCGTGTCCAGCCAATTCGCCCATGGACCCAAGCGTCGCCGAAAGGCCAAACACCAGATAGGGTTGCATCATGCCTCCCGTGCGGCGCGGCCCGCAAAGTCCACGATTTCGGCCAGCGTGCCACCCTGCCCCACATGCAACTCGCACGCCGCATCCCAGACCTTGCCATAAGCCACATCAATCGCATCGCGGGTCGATTTCAGCACAGAAACCGAAGTCTCCAACCAGGGTTGCGCCTTGACCGGCGCGAAGAATGCCCCCGACAAATCGCGGGGCGCCTGCGGGCCGCGTTCGACCAAGATGTAATGCGCGCGCGGATGATGCGCGAAGGTGTTTTGCTTGCCGCGCGGGGTGGACTGCGCCAGCGCGCGGGCCAGAGCCTCGATCCCTTTCGCCGCCAACTCTTTGTCGCCATTCAAGTTTTCGATCAAAAGATCGCAGTTCACGCAAACATATTGGTAAAAGACCCCCGACCCGAAGGCGATTTCACCCAGATGCCCCGCACCGGTTTCTTCGGCCTTGTTGAGGTCATCCACCGCCGAAAACCAGTCTTCTTCGGCCTGCGCGCTATGGGTGGTGATCGCATGCGCCACCTGCACAGCTGCGTCACGGTTGAAATCCGCATCATCGGCCAGCATCCGGCCAAACATGGCGATATCCACCGCCCCGTCGGCATGACGCAAGACGGCTTTCTTCAGCTCCTTGTCCTTGGGCAGCGCGTCACCCGCGACGGCCTTGGCGGCCAGCTCCTCCGCCAAGGCCCATTCCTCGGGCGAGATGAAAGCCAGCGTCGTGGCGACCCGGGTCTCTTCGCCTTTTTTCGGCGCATCGAGCTTGCCGAAAATCGCCGCCACCTGTTCGGCCGCAGCCCGCGCCGCAATGTCGGAGGCGCCGCCTTCGATCAGCCTGCTGACGAGCCGTTCATAAAGTCGTTTCGTCCGCACGCCCATGTTGCCCTGCAAATCCAACGCGAAGAACGCGCTTTCTCGCAGTGCCCGCTTGACTGATTGCGACGACATCCGCAGCCGGGGCACCCCGCCCACCATGGCCTGTTTCGGACGACCCTGATCATCGCGGTTCGGGTTCGAGGGACCATAGCTCGTCAACAGGTGGAATTGCACAAAGGTCGTCATTGGGTCGCCTCCTTGACAGCGTCCGAGGGGGCCTCGGCCCCGAAATAGTGAAAACACCAGCGGGTGCGGGTCGCATCGTCCCACAACCACAAATCCTTGGCCAAAGCCGCCACATTGCAGCGCCTATCTGCCATGTTGATGACCCGTCGCATCAACGCGTCCCGCTCTTCGCCCTGCGCCCGCATCAGCCGCTGGAACCGCAGCTCCGACAGGACACCATTGCCGAGCCGCTGTGCCAGAGGCGCGGCGTCATGGTCGCGAACGTCGGCCAAAAGCCGCACCATCCGTGCCAGCGTTTCGGCCTGAGCAGGCCCGACGTGGATCAACCGAGCCAGATCCTGCACTGCGCGTTCACTCAGCGCCTCCACCGGCCCGGCGCGCCGCAAACGTGCAGCCAGTGCACGCGCCTGCGCGCTCTCGCGGGCGCCGATATTGGCGCTCCACCAGCCCAGCACAGTCTGGCCGAAGCTCTTGTGATCCTCGCTCATGCCGCCCTCCCCTTTTTCACTAGCGGAACCTCAAGCCCAAGCTGCCCGAAGATCTCTTTGCCCTGCTTGCCGTAGCCTTTGAATGCCGAAGACAGTAATTTGCGCGCCTGCACGATCTGCGCGATCCGCTTGGTTTCGCGCAGCGCCAGTTCCGGCAGGGCCAGCGCCTCGAATTGCGCCAAGGCCTGCGCGCGCAGATCCGCCAGCCAGAGCGCGCGCACATCCATGCCCGCGACCATCGCATCCACCCGTTGCCGAAACGCGGCCTCGGTCGCAGCAAAAAACGCCTCGCGCTCGGCCTCGCGCGCCTCACCACCAGCCAGAACCGGCTCCAACGCACCGCGCAGGACAACCGCCGCGGCCTCTGCCGCGCGCACCATACCTTCGAGCCGCCATTCGGCCTCCGGCTCGAGGTGCAACACCGGCTGAACCGACCAGATGAAATCGCGCGGCTTCATGTTGTCCATTGCCCAGCCCGCGACGATTACCGTGCCCGCACTGCCGCGTTCGCGCAGCATCAGCCCCAACTCCCGCGTCTCGCTGCTAGCCGCTCCCGCGATCACACCCAGCCAGTTGCGATAGCCAAACCGCCCCGCGCGCGGATGCACCGGCAGCCATTCCTCGCCCGGCTTCATCCGGTAATAAGGGCTGAGCGGATGCTTCCATTTCGCGTAATTCGTCCCCCAAGGGCGCTGCACCACACCAACAATCTGGCCGTCGCCTTCCTGCAATCGCAACCGGCGCGGCATGCCGAAAAACGCCTCGACCCCAAAGAGCCTGCCTTCTGGCGGTAGGGTTTCGCGCCCGTCATCCGACACCCGTGTTGGACGCATCCACGGCAGATCCACGACCTGCCCGGGCACCCCACAGGGCACATTCACCCAGATCATCGGCCAGAGCCCTGCCTGCGGATCCAAAAGCGTGACCAGTGGCCCACCGCCCCGCATTGAGGTGCGATTCCCCGCCCCGCCCGATGGCGCAAAGGCCTGAAACGCATAAAGCGCTATCGCAGCCAGCGGCAGATCCAGCCCAGGATAGCGCCCGCGATGCACCATCAGATCGGCATTATTCTTCGCCGTGCTTGCCCCGGCGCTGTCGATGAACAGCAGGTCCACCGCATTCGGCTCACCTTCCAGGGCCTCCAGATCTTGCAAGAATCGGGGCCCCTCGCCCAGCAGGTTGAAGGCAGGTGCATAGGGGGTGAGCCGCGCCTTCAACCGCACGGGATCTGGGGCTTGGCGCCCCTCCCAATCCTCGACATCGCAAGGTGGATCGGCCAGAAACACTAGCCCGATCAGCAATTCATAACAGGCAAGGTTCAAATCCGGGCGCGGCCAGTCAGGCCGCAAGATCCCCGCCTCGGCCATCTGCCACGGTGCAATCACCCGCCGCGTCCCATCCGCGCAGATCACCGGGATCCAGGCGTCTTCAATCAAATTCAGCGACATGAAAAACCTCGCAATCTGATCCTGAACAGAGCATTGCGCCAACGCTCTGTAAAGCCGAGTACGGTCGCTTGGTGTCAACTTTTGTCGCCAAAGATCAGGCCGATCTCTGCGTCATAACGCAGGCCCGCGCAGATCGTGCCATCTGCGGCCACCGGACAAACCCGCAATGCCGCGCGTTTCCAGTCGGGCCACTCCCGGGTCAGCGCGACGATCTCGGGCGCGTCCTGATCAGGCAGGTCAAGCCGCATCAGGCGCTTGCGGCTGGCGGACAGCTCGGACAGGGCCCAGCCCTCGAACCCGGCGATCCAAGGCCGAAGCACACCCGCCTCGTTGCCCCGTGCCAGCACGAGGGTTTGCTGTTCTTCGCCAAGGCGTGTTGGATATTTGGCGTCGTCATTCGCGCGCCCGCCCAAGCGATAGCCCGCAGCGAAATCGACAATGTTCTGCGCCGCATGGCCCCGGGCCGCGGCGCCCTCGCCCTCGGCCCGGAGCTCGGCTGTGATAAGCGCCTGTGGCACGTCGCATGCATCGGCGCCATGAACCGCCTCGATCAGCATGCGCAGACCCGAAGGCGCGGTGATCACCCCGACCCGGAACAGATGATCCGCCGTGCGCCATTGATCCGCCAAAGGGTATACAAAGGCCCCGCCGCCCAGAACGCCCTGCAGCCAACGATCATCGGACACTTGCGCCGGATCGGGGGAAAGCACATGCAAGACCGGCACGGGCACGGGGCGCGTGGCCTGCGGGCGTTCGGTCATATGCCGCCACAACCGCCCCGCCCGTTGCACCAGCGCCGCCATAGGGGCAAGGTCGCTCACCATCACGTCGAAGTCGAAATCCAAAGACGATTCCAGAACCTGTGTCCCGACAAGCACCCTGCCCCCGCGGCCCTGTCCGCCCTTTCCAAAGCGGCCCTGCGCGATGGCCTCGATCCTCTTGCGATCTCCAAGAGCAAATCGGGCATGCAGCAAATCAGCCTCGACACCCGCCGCCTGTAACGCCGCCACCGCAGCAATTGCGTCATCCACGGAATTGCGCACCCAGACACAGGCCGCGCCCTGCGCCGCAGCGTGCGAGATCAACTCGACGGCCTCTTCCATCCGCTCGATCCGCGTCACCCGGACCGAACCCTTCGGCCCTGTCGTCTGCGGCAGATCACAGACCGCAGCGCCCCCGGCTACCGTCAAGGCCGGGTAGGCAGGACTGTGAGCCTGGCCGTCATAGACCGCCAACAACCGTTTTCGCAGCGCCATGGGCAGCGTCGCCGTCAGCAAGATAGCCGAACCGCCCGCCGCCCGATGCATCCGCAACAGAGCCTCCAGCTCGGCGCCAATGTAGGGTTCACCCAATTCATGCACCTCGTCCACGATCAAGATCTTGGACGACAGCCCGAAATAGCGCAGCGTCTGGAATTTCACCGGCAGCACCGCCAGCAGTGCCTGGTCGATCGTGCCCACGCCGACATCGGCCAACAACGCACGCCGGCGACTTTGCGCCAGCCACTCGGTGCAGGTGACGTCATCGGGGCTGTTCGCGTGGCCCAGTTGAATATCCCTGAACTCGACCGACAGCCCCGCGCGCCCATGCGCAAGCGTGACGCACGGGGCATCGAACATCTTGCCCACCACCCTGGCCGCACGTGCAAACATCGCATCCGCCGTGGCCATCGTCGGCAGAGCAAAGAACATCCCACGCCCCTTGCCTGCCGCCAGCATCCGCTGCGCCAGCAAAAGCGCGGCTTCGGTCTTGCCCGCGCCGGTCTCGTCCTCGATCACCGCAAGCATCGGCCCCTCAGGCAATGGCACCTGTGCACAGGCGGCCTGCATCGGCCGCAGCGCAAAGTCGAACAAAGGCCCCGCGCGCAGATCACAGCCGCCAAGACCCGCGCCCCGAACGGCATCAGCCGCCGTCTTGCGCGTTTGCGCAAAATAATCCGCCAACGGCATTTCCAGCGCGTTTGGCACGAACCATTCGGTGTTCGATCCGATCCAGTCGGCCGTGGTGCACAGCCCGGCCAGCCACCAACCAAGCGCCTGCGCCTCTTCAAGAGAGATCCCCTCAAGCGAGGCGTCCGGCCAAAGCGCCGCAAAGGCCGCGATCACCTCGCGCGACGCCGCCACGCCGGTTCCGGCCAGTTTCAGCGCAACCTCGCGCGGGCCATAGCGTGCTGGGCCGGGCCCCACCGGCAAGGCCAGATCAGAGGGCCGTCCATGGTGCCCTGCCACCGCCGCATACAACGCCGCGCGGCGGTGCGGTGCGGTGCCCAGGCATTCGGCCAGAAGATCGTCGTGCTGGCGCAACAGGACTTCGCTCACCTGCCAGTGACGATAGCTCCCGCCCGACCCAGCCCCGCGCAGCATAGCCCGAAACCCCTCGCTGATCTTGCCCAGGTCATGCAGCGCAATCAGGAAAACAAGCGCATCACGCCGTGGCGCTTCCAGACCAAAAGGCGCGATCAACTGTTCGGCCACCGCCGCCACGTCCAGCATGTGATAAACCGCCGGGTGTTCGACACCACCGGGCTCTGGCGCGCTTTTGCCCGGCCATTCTAAGAGTTCCCGCATCCGACATGCCTCCCCCTGCCCCTCTTAACCCTAGGCGCAGCCCTTTCCCAAGCGCAAGCGTGCCCGAGACACAGGCCGCCCCCGTCAGGGGCTGAGGCAGCAGAGCCACGCAGCCCCCGGAACAGCCCAACGAAGACGTTTAGCGCCGCGCAAGAAACCCATCAGGCATCACCCAGCCTGCCAGACGCGCGCAACCCAGCTCTGCTGCAACTCTTACGGAAAAACTCCCGCGCTAGCCGATTTATCCCCCCACAGGCGGCGGCGGCACATCGCCTTGCCCCTCGCCCTTCATCGGCGTGACCGGCGGCGGGGTTGGTTTCGGGTCTTCATAACCACCCTGTCCCTTTCCAACCCCAATCCCCAATGGGCTTTTTTCTCCAAATACCCCGGTGAGTTTGTTCACCTCCCCTCTCCGGTGTCCTGTCGTGAGCCCGGATTTTGAGATACCCCCCGGGGGGCCTGGGGGCCGGACGGGGGATGCCCCCGGCCCTGCCCGCGCGCGTCATGTCAGGCCCGGCCCGGGTCCGCCCCGAACCCGGCCGCGCCGCCAGGGATCAGCCGCGCCGCACCCGCCCCGCCATCCGGTCCAGCGCTGCGGCGAGTGCCCCCCGCAGCGCAGCAATGTGGTCGGTGGACTTGGCCCAGCCATGGCCCTGCAGAACCGCGCTCAGGGTCTGATCTGACAGGCAAACCGCATCGACCAATGCGCGGTCGGTGATGATGCCCCGCGCCGCTGTGCCGCGTTTCGAGGGGCGCACCCGGCGCACTTCCATCGCCACGCCGTCGCCGATCCCGCGCCGCATCCGTGCAAGGTTTTCGCCCGCCTGCAGGAAGCGATCCAGATAATCAGACCCGCCGTGCCCCGAGCCACCGGCCCGGCCCTCGATCGACGAGAGCTTCATCGCGCCCGCGGCGCGGAACTCGACCAGCGCGCGATACTGCCGCCCCGTGTCGATCTGCACCCCAGAGAACGGCAAGGGCTGGCCCCGGCGCAGCGCCGCGCGGGACATCAGATCGAAAGCGTCCGCCTCGATCGCCGCCGCCCGGCCCTGCCAGCCGTCATCCTGCGCCGCCCACTTGCCCTTGGCGTCGAGCGCCATCCTGACCGGGCGCGCCAGCCGCATCGCACCCCGCGCAGGCGCCGCCGGGATCTCGGGGCCGCAGGCCTCGGGGGGGGCGGCGCGGGACAGAATGTAGGCCTGCGACAGCGCCTGCATCTCGCCCAAGCTGCGCGGGCGCGCGGCCCCGTCCCGTTCCGCCCAAGCCAGCACCTGACCCCAGGCGCGGCCCAGCTCCAGATCGAGCGGATGGAACCCCGCCAGATCGGCCCCGCCCAGCACCGCCGCCAGAACCTCGGACGCCGGGCGGCGACGGGCGTGAACAGCTGCCAACCCCATCATGCCACCTCGCCCGCAAGCGCTGCAATCTCGTGGCATTTGGCCAGCACGGCCTGCCGCCGGGCGTGCCAGGCGCGGTCATCGGCGTGCAGCTCCTGCCCCGCCGCAAGCCGTTCCTCGAGCACGATCATCCGCCGCCGCGCCTCGTCCGCCGCAGCCCGGATCTGCGAGGCGGCGAAAGCGCCCGGGAACTGCCGCACCCGGCGCAGGTTGCCCAGGAGTTCCGGCGCCCAGCCCTCGGCCAGCGCCTCGCGCCCGATCCGGCTGGCAAACACCGCCCGCATCAGCGGCGAGACGCTTTCCTCGGGCGGCTGGATCATCGCAGCCCAATCGAGGATCTTGTTGCCGATCGGCAGCCGGTCGCGGTCCTTGCCCGCCGGGTTGGCCGCCACCTGTTCTTCGAGCGCCGCCAGATTGGCCGGGCTCATATAGGCCAGCCGGGCGCACAGATCCGCCACCATCGCCTCGAACTGCGCCCGCGTCAGGCTCGCAGGCCGCGCCAGTCCCCGCCGTTCCAGCGGTTCGATCAGGATCTCGCGCACCCGTTTCTCGGCCATCTTCTGCTCTGCACTGTCCATCGCCTCTGTCTCCTTTTCTCAGCAGTTTCCAACAGCCCCACCGGCGCGCCACCTTCCGTCTTGTCGCGGATTGACCGGTGTCCCTCTCAATTTCTTGTCCCTCTCCCTGTCGTGCAGGACAGTCCGAGACTGTCCGGGACTGTCTTGAACTGTCTTTCGGACACTCTCGGACAATGTTGGACAGTGTCGCCAACGGCCCTTTCCAGGCTCTTTCCCACAACCAAACCCTGCGTCTTGCAGGGCGTTTGGGCGCAAAGTGACCTCTGTCCCTTTCAATTTCCTGTCCCTTTCCCTGTCGTGCAGGACAGTCCGAGACTGTCCAAGACTGTCTTGAACTGTCCTGCGGACACTCTTGGACACTCCCGGACACTCAGCTCCGCTCCGCCCGGGCGCGCATGGTCAGCGCCATCATGTGATCCGACCAGGCGGCCAGCGCCCGCTCGATCCAGATCGAGGTGCGGTATTCGCAGCCCTGTGCCACCAGCCAGTCATCCATGAACAGCAGCGCCGCGTCGTTCTTGGCCAGATCCGCCGAATAGCCCGCCACCGTGATCCGCAGCCGCTGGCGCCGCTTGGCCGCATTGGCCGCCTCGTTCTTGGCGCGGTTGTCTTCCTTGCGCGCGATCGCCTCGGTCAGCGTGCGCAGCACCATCGGGTGCATCAGCCGCAGCTCTCCCCCCTCGCAGCGGCAGCGTTCCCAGCGGTGCAACGGCCCGAACGGCAGGCTGCACAGCGCCCGGAAATGCGCCGGATCGACAAAGACCAGCCGCGCCAGAACGTCGGGGTCAACCGGCAGCGTGCCGACCGGCGACTGGTCATAGGCGATGAAGATCAGATCGAGATAGAGCGCCCGGCATTCCGGCGTGCCGCGCAACCGCATGTCCGAGTTCAGCCAGCGCCGCCGTTCCCAGGGCACGAAGTAGTGGCTGTCCAGCCGGTCCTCGTTGCTCAGCGGATAATCCGGGATCTCGCCCGCGCCAACCGGCGTGAACAGCGCGCTGCGGCCCGCTGCGGCCCCCGTCATCGCCTCAGCCATGTCCTGCCCCTTTCCCTGCCAGCATGTCGCGGATCTCGGTCACGCTCAGCGCGCCGTCCTCGCGCGGGAAGCGATGCGCCAGATACCCCGCCACCTCGGCCAGCCAATAGCCGCAGGCGCGCAACTCGCGCGCCCACTCTTGTTCTTCTGCAGTCCAGCGCGGCGGGGTCATGCCTCGCCCCTCCACGGATAGGCCCGCAGCACCTGCGCGGCGGGCTCGCCGCTTTCGGCCAGATCGGCCGCGATGATGCGGTTCAGATCGCGCCGCAGCCCGCCCGTGGTCGTGCCGAACTGCGCAGCAAGTTGCGCGTTCTCCCGTCCTTGGGCGCGCAGCCGCAGGGCGTGCAGCAGCCGCTCGTCGCTGGCACGGCTGTTCGAACGCCCCCGCTTGCCCCGTGCCTCGGCCATCATTGGGCCCACCCGGGATGATCCCCCGGCGCGGCACCGCCAAGCCCTGCGCCGCAGGCGGCATAGCCCGCCATATCGACCCAGTTGTCGGCATGACCCGGGTTGCCCCAGGCGCGCGCGGTCTTCAGGTCGATCAGCAGGATCGCCACCTGCGCCGGGCTCAGGGCAATCCCGAGCCGCGCGCTCCACAGCGCCGCCAGCAGCCCGAACGTGTCTTCGGGCGCACCATGCGTGGCCGCCCGGTCGCGCAGCACCGCCTGTCGCGCCAGATCCAGCGTGGCCGCGCGGATTGCCGCCGATGCCTGTGCCTTATCGCTCACCTGCTCACCTCGCGTTGTAACCCGTGCCCCGTGGAAAAGGCGCGCGGGGTGGATGCGCGGCGGCGCAGGGAGGAGAGAGGCGCCGCCGCGCCCATCCGGTGCGCAGCCCCATGCGCCACCAGATCGGAAAGAAAAACGGTGCGGCGGGCACGCAGCCCCACCGCACCGAGGCACCGCACCGCCGGGCAAGTTGAAACGGCGCGGGGGATCATGGGGTCTCTCCGGCTTCCAGCAGGCCGCGCGCCTGGTGGATCGCCGCGGCGGCCTCGTCCAGTTCGCGGATCGCTCGCGCCCGGTCCTCGGGCCGCGCACTGTCAAGCGCATGCAACAGCGCCCCCACCGCCTCGCCGACCTCGCGCGCCATCACGCCTGCCTGCACCGTCAGATTGCCGCCCCGCGGCGCCTCGGTCGCCCCGAACCGCCGCGCCAGGGCCTGCGTCACCGCATCGACGCCAAGCGCATCCTCGAAGGCCACCACATCGGCCACCGTCCATTCGAGCGAGCCGTCGCGCTTGCGCGAGATCGTGCCCTTCGACACCGGATCACCCCACCGCGCCCCAACCGCAGCCGCAGCCCCCTCGACCCCGCCAAGCCGCTCGGACATCGCCCGCATATGCGCCCGGACCGTCAGACGAACGTCATACATCGGCTGCCTCCAAAACCTTGTTTTCTTGTGAGAGAGAGACCCGCGTGAGAGCGTCGGGAAATGAAACAACACGACACGAACGGGAGAACCGGTGAGCATGGCGCATCAGGCGTTGCCCTCCTCGATTGCAGCAGCGACACCTCCACCCAAAGAGGGAAAGCTGTGACCCTCGGGCCAGTTGTCATGAAACCAGCGAACCGCAGCGTTGTAACGACGCGTGGTCAGGTCGGCGCCTGCGCGGATCGCAGCTAACTTCTTGGTATCCCCGAAGACACGATATGAAACTGTCGTGTCCTCGGTCACTCCGAGCGCCACTTTGTAAGCATCGGCCAATCTGATGAGGTAAGCGATGTTCAGCATGCCTACGGTATGCGGATTTTTTACCGCACCGTCAACGGTTTTATTACCGCTAACCCCCTCGCAAACAATGCGGCACAATAACCGCATGGAACTTCGTGACATTCTGACTCGCATAACGAAATGCCAAGAGCGCCTTGGGCTCTCTGACAACGCGCTCTCGCAGCGCGCGGGCATGTCGCGCGACGGCATACGCAACTGGCGCCGACGCCTCGACGCGGGGGAAGACGCGGCGGGCGCGACCATCGGGGCACTTTCTGGAATTGCCAAAGTCCTTGGTGTCTCCGAGACGTGGTTGATACATGGCTTGGGGGATGGCCCGGAGGGCGAGAACAACGTCGCAGTCGCAGGCCGTGTCGGAGCGGGCGCCGAGGTCGACCTGGAAGACGCGTATACCAAGGGCGATGGCCTCTATCACGTCGCCTGCCCGCCCCAACTGAGCCCCAGCGGCATTGTTGCGGTCGAGGTCACCGGCGACAGCATGTCCCCCGCCTACCCGCCCGGCACCGTTCTGTTCTATGGCCGTGACACCCTCGGCGTCCCGACCGAGGCCATCGGCCGGATCTGTGTCTGCGAAGATGTTGATGGGCGCGCCTGGGTGAAACACCTCAAGACGGGCAGCTCCGAAGGCACCTTCAGCCTGATCTCGATCAACCCTGAAGCCGAGAACCGCCACGGCGTGCGCTTGAAATGGGCCGCACCCGTAAAGCTGGCCCTGCCCCCGGAATATGTGAAGCGCATCACCATCTGAACCGTGCCACTGCCGAGCGGGCAGGCAGTTCAAAGGTGGGCGCTCGTCTTTTCATTGATCTGCTGGTTCCTTGCCGCCTACCCTCAGCCCCAAAGGTTCACGGAGATTACAGTGATGACTTTCGACCACAGCACGCGCAGCGACGGCGGCAGCTGCGCCGACATTGACCACATTCACAAAAAAGCCAACGACCGTAAGCGCGATCTCTATTGGGTTGGCTTTCTGGAAGGCACCCTGTCCTCGAAATTCATCGAGAGCGCGGAGGAGGACGCCATCCTCGCCGAGGCCGACAAGTTCGCCGAATTCTTTGATGACCCCGACGCTGCGGACCTTGCCGAAGATCTACGTGCCCGCTGTTTTTCGGGCCAGAATGACTTGGCAAGCGCCATCCAAGGGATCGTTTCGGACAAGCGCACGGCGCTGCTGGAAGTAGCCTCCTATTCCGAGCTGGATGAAATCAACGAGTTTCTTGGCTTTTGCGCCGGTGTGATCTGCGACGGGGTCATCTTGCAGTCGGAAGCCGAGGCAATGCTGGCGCGCTTTCACGACAGCATGATCCTTTCAACATCTGTCGTATTTCGCGACCTCTGGCGCGCACTGGAAGCCGCGTTGGCCGACAAGGTTCTGACCGAGGAGGAATCCGAGGATCTTCGGGAATGGATCGCTCTGCTGGTAGGCGATGGTTATACCGATACCGGCCTTCCAAACATCGGCAATGTCGCTCAACTCGACACCCCGATCACCGACGCGAACGCCATCACCCTGTCAGGCAGCAGCTTCGTTCTAACCGGCCCTATGCGCCTCGGTCCGCGCAGCTTCATTATCGACGAAATCACCCGCTGCGGCGGCACGGTGGCCGGATCGGTCAGCCGCAAGACCCGCTATGTTGTCGTCTCAAACACCGCCTCCAAGAACTGGCGCGCCTCTCACTACGGCACCAAGATCGAGCGCGCGAAGGAGCTGATTTCCGAAGGTTATCAACTGTGGTTCGTCTCTGAGACGGCCCTTGCCCAGGCGATCCGCCTGAAAGACGAAATCCATGTCCCCGACTGATTATCCGGCCCAGGCACCGCACGTTTTAGATGCGTACGCCGCGCCGCACAGTGCGGCGGCTCCCTTGGGCACTTATCGTTTCATCGCGCTTGACGTAGAAACCGCAAATAGCGACGCCGCCAGCATCTGCCAGATCGGCCTGGCCTGTGTGGACATGGACAACCAGATTGAAACATGGGCGATCCATATCAACCCGCTGGTGCCGTTTTCCCGGTTCAACACCCAGTTGCACGGGATCGACTCCGCGCGAGTGCAGGGCGCCCCCTCTTTCGCCGAGGTGATCGCCGAGATCGAACCCCTGCTCGGGCGTCATCACCTGATCCAGCACAGCAGTTTTGACCGACGTGCGATACAGGGGGCCTATGCGGCGCTGGGGCGCCGCGCTCCTGCGTGGATCTGGGGTGACAGTGTCAAAATAGCCCGCCGCGCTTGGCCCGAGTTCATCGGCAACGGCGGACACGGCCTCGCCCACCTCAAGGATCGCCTACAGCTGAGCTTCGAGCATCACGATGCAGGCGAAGACGCGCGCGCCGCGGCCCTGGTCGTTTTGCGCGCAGAGCAACGCACGCAACTGCAGTTCAAGGCACTACTTGCCTGAGAGCTGCGGAGCCGCCTGTTTTCTTCCGTTCGCGCCAAACACGACAAGGGTCAAGCCCCGACGTTATGGGCGGGAAGCCGAAGCTCGCCGCAGTTACGTGATGAATGCCGGCCGTCCAGCAAAGCAGACGTTCAGCAACGTCAACGATTGTATCTGCGATCCTCCTCGCGTGCCCTGACGCGATCGATCGTACCACGGCACCCATCACACGCCGATGTAGGAAACAGCACGCTGAAACGTTCTTCTCTGCGATCATGCTCGCCGCAACCGTCTTGTTCTGGCTGTGAAATTCAATGCGTCTGGACCCTAGCGCCGCTCACCCCGCCCCGGCACCAAATGCAGGCCCAGCCGGTTGGCATGCCAAGCCGCCTCGGCGCGCGAACCGATGCCCAGCTTGCGATAGACGATCTTGATATAGCCCGCCACGGTGGTTTCCGCGATGCCCATCTCGGCGGCGACTTCGGCATTGCGCAGCCCGCGCGCAATCAGGCCCAGCACCTCGGTCTCGCGTTCGGTCAGCCGCGCGTCGATCTCTGCGGTGGGGCCGGTCAGGCGAAAATGCTCCATGATCCGACGCGCGACAGCGGGCGAGATTGCGGGCATCCCGATCGACAGCTGCGCCAGCTGACGGGCCAGAACCGCCGGAGTGCTTTCCTTCAGCAGATAGCCATCCGCCCCCGCCGACAACGCGGCGACGATGCTGGCATCATCTCCCATCACTGTGGTGACGACGGCAATCGCCTCGGGGCTGCCGCGACGCAACAGGCGCAGCACATCCAGCCCAGACCCATCGGGCAGGCCCAGATCGATCAGCGCCAGATCGAAGGGCTGGGTCAGGCAGACACTGGCAGCGCGCACGCTTTCGGCCAGCGCCAGCAGCGCCTGCGGATAGGTGCCCTGCACGATCCCGGCCAGCCAGCGCCTGGTTTCGGAGATATCCTCGACGATCAGCACGCGCTTCATTCCGCCGCCCTTTCTACCGCCATGCCTAGGGGCAGGCTGGTCGACAATCGGGTGCCTTCGGCAGTGCTGGAGACGGCGAAATCGCCGCCCAACTGGCTGACCCGGGCGGCGAGGTTGCGAAACCCGTTGCCCAGCTGCACCTGACGCGTGTCGAAGCCATGGCCATTGTCGCTGAGGCTGACCGACAGCCGCGCGCCCGCCGCCGCAACGTGGATCACCGCCGCACGCGCCCCGGAATGGCGCACGATGTTGCTGGTGCCCTCGCGCAGGAACGAGCGCAGCGTGTGCACGATCTGCGGCGCCAGCCAGACCTCGGGCAGATCGCCCGCCTCCCAGCGGACCGCGACATCCGCCGCCTCAAGGTGCCCGATGATCTCGGCGCGCAGATCGGCCATCAGCTGACCCAGGTTCCAGTTCGACTGATCGGGGTTCGAGATGATCTCGCGCAGGTCAGTCAGGGTCTGGCGGATCAGCAGATCCTTACGCTCGGCTCCGATGGCATGCAGCGCGCTCAGCAGCAGCACGCCGATGTTGTCATGCATGTCGCGGTTGATCCGACTGCGCTCGGTGGTGATCGCCTCCAGATAGGTGCGGTTCTGGCGCAGGCTGCCGTCGATGATCTGGTTGATCGCCCGGGCGCGCGCCAGATCGGCCGAGGAAAACAGCCGCGCCCCCTGCCCTGCCCAGTCCAGCCGCAGCGCGGGCTGGCCCAGCACCGGCCCCAGCTGCAGCGCGCCACCATGCCCGATCAGCGCGGTTTCCGCCCGGGGATCGGGCAGCGCGGTGATCGAGAGCGGGTGGAACAGATCCGACCAGAAGGTGCGCAGCAGGGCCTGTTGCTGCGCAGGGTCGATCGCATGGGCAATTTCGGTCACCCGGCGATACAGCTCTTCGGCGGGCAGGCTGCGCTTGCGCCGCAACCAGCGCGCGACCCGCTCGCGCAGCGGCAGATAGATCAGCCCGACAGAAGCCAGCGCGATGCCGAAGGCGGGCGCACGATCCAGCGACAGCCCATAGATCAGCGCCGCGTCCAGCCCCAGCAGCAGCGCCACCCCGATGCCATAGAACAGGATCCCGAAGGACCAGCTGGCCAGATCGAACAACCGATAGCGCAGCACCGCCATCGCGATCCCGGCATAAATCAGCAGGAAGAACAGGAAGGCCGTGCTTTGCGCCAGCCATCCCTCCTGGTCCAGAACGAAGGGCACGATCGCGGTCAGCACAAAGCCGCCCGCGCCCACCATGACCGACAGGCCCAGCCAGCCCAGGATCGCCCGGGCGGTGGGATCGCGGCGGTTCACGATCACCTGTGCGCCGATGGCCAGCGCCAGCGCCGCCATAATCGCCGCCACCACCGCATGCAGCTGGCCCCCATGGCGCGGCCAGTCGTGCAGCAAAAACACCACCAGCCAGCCCCCGATCAGCAGCGCGGGCAGCCCCAGCATGGCGCGGGGCACGATCCGGCGCGGGTAGAACAGAAACAGCGTCAGCATGCCGATGCCAAAGGTCATGGTGCCGATACTGTTGATCCGGCTGGCCGTGCTGAACAGCCCCGCAGCCAGCGCCAGCTCGCGCGCGCTGTAGAGCGCCGCCGTCCCCGAAGCCAGCGCCAGCCCCAACCCGGCCAGTGCCACCATCCAAGCCGCCCCCTCCCGCGGGCGCAGGCAGACCACCCAGGCACCGATCAGCAGCCCGGTCAACGCCACCCCTAGCTGCATCCAGAATTTTGCGGGCAGATCATCCAGCGGGCGCTTGGGCGCGGCCTGCGGGGTCACCGCCCTTGCGCCCGGCGTGAAGGTCAGCGTCACCGGCCCCGCCGCCAGCGCGCCAAAGATCTGCGCCTGACGGGCATAGAAGTCGCGCTGCGCCGCTGCGTCCAGAACATCGGGCTCCTCGATCAGATCGCGTGGGGTGAGTTCCAGCGCCGGGGCGCCCGGGGCGGCGATGCTGTGCAGTGCGGCGCCGCGCAACTCCTGGGGCAGCGGTGATTGCGGGTGGATCTGCGCCACCACGACGCCCGCGCCCTGCGGCGCCAACCCGATCCCCAGCCAGGGCTGTGCCGTCGCTAGCCAGACCAGCGCAACCGCCAGCGCCAGAGAGCACAGCACGCTGAAAGCAAAAAACGACCCCGGAGCGAAATATCCGCGCACTGCCCTGTCCAGCCCTCCCACAGCCTCGGCCCGATCCCAGCCTAGCCCAGTCTCGGCCCATGCCTAGCCTAATTTTTCCCCCACCTCCCCCCCCTGAACAGGGGGGAGACGGTCTGCGTGCAAACTCCGATACCAAGAAAGGTTGTCTCAAACTTCTCTCAGGGAGCATTACATGCAAACCAAACGTATTCTCGCGGCGGTGCTGTCCGTCGGGATCATGACGGCGGTCTCGGGCTGTCTGTCGAACGGCACCGGCGGTGGTGGCGGCGGCGGTGGCACCGGCAGCGATTTCCAGACCAATTTCGATGCGGTCAGCAGCCGCGGCCCGACCAGCGACATGCCGACCAGCCTGTCGGGCAATTACACGGGCCAGTTCAAACTCACCACCACCGGCGGTTCGGCCGAACTGTTCGAACCCGGCTTCAGCACCGATCAGGCCGAGATCACCGGCGAGCTAGACATTGATGTCGCCTGGACCGAGGGCCAGAACACCAACCCGTTCTCGGGCACGGCCAGCAATATCGTGGCCACCGAGGCGGGCGGCGGCAATTCGGTCGCGCTGGACGGCACGCTGAGCGTGGATGACTCGCAGCCCTATTCGTTGACGCGCAACCACATCCCCGAGCAGGTCATCATGGGTCAGACCGTCCCTGCCACCGACACCGGCGCGTTCCTGTTCCACATGACCGGCGAGCTGAGCCACGGCGAGAACACCGGCGACGCCCATATGCAGCTTGGCGGCACCTTCTTTGGCCCGGGCGGCAATGCGATGGTCGGCTCGATGTCGGGCGGGATCAACGATGTCGACAACCCGACCCCGCAGGTCTTCGACGTGGGGGCATCGGGTCAGTTCTTCACCAACAAGCAATAAGCCAGATGTCCCGGCGGCGCGACCTGCGCCGCCGGGCGCATATGTGACATTTCCTTTCCGATCCGAGGTCTCTGATGTGGCGCGCGCTGTCTATCCTGCTGATCTGCCTGTGGCCCTGGGCCGTGGGCGCCACGCCGCTGGACGAGGCAGAACAGGCGATCCTGCAGGGCCGCGCCGCAGCCGCGATCCCGATGCTGGAACGCTACAGCCCGCAGACCCGGACCGAAGCGCTGCGCCGCTTGTGGATGCTGGGCGTGGCTAACAACCGCGCAGGCCGCGCGCAGGCCGCGGTGGAGCCCCTGGCCAAGCTGGTCGCGCAGGTTCCCGAAAGCGCCGCCTTCCGGCTGGAGCTGGCCGGGGCGCTGCTGCGCGCGGGCCAGAGCGAACGCGCGCGCTATCATCTGGAACAGGTCAAGGGCACCGATCTGCCGCCCGCAGTGCAGGCCCAGGTGCAGGCCCAGCTGGACCGGATGCAAAAGCCTAAGGCCTGGCAGGGCTATTTCCGTTTCGCACTGGTGCCTGAAAGCAACGCCGCCCACCGCACCCAGGCGGAGGTGGTCAATCTGGGCGGTCTGGTCTTTGATCTGGCTCCGGGCGCGCGCCAGCAGGCGGCCAACGGGGTCGAGCTGGGCTTTGGCCTGGCGGCGCTTCCGCGGCTGTCGGACGGGCTACGGGCGCGGTTCGGCGTGGATGTGCACGCACGCATTTTTGACGGGCGCGCGCCCAATGACGTGACAGCGCGTGCCAGCGCGGGGCTGCTACATTTCGGAGATGCCGGGCGGCAGATCTCGGCCGAGGTCTTTGCCAGCCAGCGCTGGCTGGATGACGTGCTTTATTCGCGCGGACGCGGGGTCGGGCTCAGCTATGGCCGCGTGCTGGGCGCGCGCACCCGGCTGACGCTGGGCGCGCAGCATGAGCTGCTCGATTATCGCAGCGGCGCCTATGGCGTGAACCGCAGCGCGGCCAGCCTGCAGCTGGCCTATGCCGCAAGCCCGCAGCTGATGCTGCGTGGTGCGTTGCGCGCCGAACATCGCACCAGCAGCTACACCCAGGCCGCGGGCGCCGCGATGGGGGCCAGCATCGGCGGCGACTATCTGTTTGCGGGTGGTCTGCGCCTGGGGCTCGATCTGTCCTATGACCACAATGCCTATGACGGGCGCCACCCGCTGTTCGGCGTGCAACGCGTCGACGAAAAATGGGCCGCCACCGTGCAGCTGACCAATCAGAACTGGAATTATCGCGGCTTCGCCCCGGTGCTGAAACTGGGGGCCGAGCAGCAGGACAGCTCGATTGTGCTCAACAGCTATCGCAACCTGTCGGCCAGCGTCGGGATCACCCGAGCGTTCTGAACCTGAGCTACCCCCCGAAATTCGGACACTGACATTAGCTACGATTTGCAGTCTGCTGATCTTCGGCGAGAAGGAGAGCAGAGATATCGAGATCCGCCACCAGATCCGCTTTTCCGGCTGCTCGACCTAAAGCGACCACATCGGTCGCGCAGAGCACGCCTCCTCTATCGCTCTGTCCGCAACCTGCGCTTCGCGACCAAGATCAAGATAACGATGGTTTCGCTGCGCCAGGCTGTGAACGACCGCTTCGGGGAAGCCGCGCAGCGTCGGCGCGCGCTCGACCGTCCGGTATGGGCCGGGAGCGCCGTGGTGATCAGCGTGGCCGCCCCCGGACCTGCCGCACCGTCGCATGACTGCTTCGAGCCCATTTCCGCCATTGAGGCCCGAGCGCATCCATTCACACTCGGGCCACGCGGTTTGCTTACGTGCGTCTGAGATTGTCGAAGTCCTGCCGAAGCGGGGCGGTGTCATAGATGATCGTCAGTTTCTCGAACCGATCTCGCGCGTCGTTCAGTTCAAACACATCAACACATTCAAACGACACCAGCTTACCGTCAGCCAAGGTCCATTCGTATCGGAAGTGAAGGGCAACCGATTTCGACATTTCAGACGTGTCGAACACATTCAGTAACGAGGTTTCTGATCTGTTCGTATCTTTGAAAAGATCGGCATAGAAATCAAAGGCATCTAGCACCCCATAGAGCGGGGATACAACCTTCGCGTTGTCGCTGAAGAGGGCGCGCACCTCCGCGAGATTCCCCTCGTTCAGGGCTTTTAGATAGTCGATGCAAAGCTGTTTGGTCGTCATTTTAGCTCCATTGAAAGAGCCGCGACCGGGGATGTCCGAAGAAGCAAACCGCCCAATCACGGCGGTTTGGATCAGCAACACCATCCACCGCCTCAGGAGCGGCGGTAATAGGTGCCTTGAGCAAGCTGGATGTGCTGACTGATCATGAAGGCCTGATATCGCTGGCGGCGCGAGAAGGCAATGCGTGTTCGACCAAATGGCCGCTTTGTCCGCATCAGCGACATTCGTCCCCGGATTTTGCTGCGCCAGGCCATGAGCGGCCGCTTCGGGGAAGCCGTGCCGCAGCGCAGGCATGCTCTCCACCGAGGGCTCTGGGGCCGCATCGTGGTGGCCGAAGTGCCCATCTGCTCTCGATGCTGCGGCGCACGTGGACGAGACTTTACAGGGCAGCCCGCATGATTTGCCCCCATCCGTTTGCGGTTTTTATACCGCAATCATGTTGACTGCGGTTTTTTTACCGCCTACCTTTGCCTCTATCGTAACCCACCGATGGAGGCCGTCATGCTTGTTCACCCGCACCCGATTTCTACCCCGCCCGCCTGTGCTGTCGTGGTGCTGCGCCAGGAGGCGCGGCGCCGGGCGGCTTTGCTGGAGACCGGGCGCAATGTGCTGAAAGCCCGCACCGCGACGGCCGAGCATCTGCGCGCCGCGATCGAGGTGCTGACCCGCTACGGCGACCACATCGACGTGATGCGGGCCGAGCTGGTGCGCGCGGCCCTGCGCCGCCGGGAGGCGCTGCAATGAGCCTGCGCCCTGCCCGCCCCCGCATCGCCGAAACCACCTGTGAACAGCCCGACACCATCGCGCCGCGCCTCGGCTGGCCGGAAGTGCTGCTGACCGGCCTGCTGTGCCTTGCAGCCCTGGTCATCGCCCGCGCCGCGCTCGACACCGCGCTGGCCCTGCCCGCCCTCACCGCGCCGGGGCTGGTCTGATGGGTGTCACCCCGATCACCCTGCACGGCGAAGGCGGCAGCGTCACCGCCCCGCCCGCGGCTTTCGAGGCCGCGCTGGGGGAGCTGCGCACCGCGGGCAAGCCGCCGATGAAGGAAACGTCCGAAGACCGGCAGGTGCGCGACGCGGCCTATGCCGTGGCCGCCGACGAGCTGCGCCAGTTTGTCGAACAGTTCGAGCAGCTGGAGGCCGAGAAGCGCGAGATCACCGATCAGCAGAAGGACGTGATGGCCGAGGCCAAGGCTCGCGGCTACGACACCAAGGCCCTGCGCAAGCTGATCGCGCTGCGCAAGCGCGACAAGGACGATCTGGCCGAGGAGGAAGCGATCCTCGAGATCTACAAAGCCGCGTTGGGGATGGTGTGATGATCGAAGGTCATGCACGGGCACTACTGGACACGCTGGACGACGACGGCCTTAGAGGCGCGGCAAATCCCGTTGTCGTCGCCGCATGCTTTGGCGCGGGAGCGTTCATGGCGTCAACGGATGACGGCGCCCCGCTTGCTATGGCGCGGGCATTCCTGATCGCGCTGATCGACCCGCTTGATCCCGCGCTTGATTACCTGCGCCAAGATCCGGCGGCTGGTGAGAAAGCACGCGATAAACTGAAAGGTGGTGCGTAATTATGCGCGTCCTGATCGGCTGCGAGACCTCGGGCGTGATGCGCCGGGCATTTGCCGCGCTCGGGCACGATGCCTGGTCGGTGGATCTGCTGCCCGCCGAGGACGGCAGCAACCGCCACATCACCGGCGATCTGCGCGACCACCTGGCCGAGGGCTGGGATCTGCTGGCGGTCATGCACCCGCCCTGCACGCGCCTGTGTAACAGCGGCGTGCGTTGGCTGACCGAGCCGTCCAAACGGCTGCCGGAAACATACGCCCGCCACGAACGCGAAGCCTTTGGCCGCATGAGCCGGGACGAACGGCTGGCCTTCCTCTGGTACGACCTGCAGCGCGGCGTCGATCTGTTCACCGCCTGCTGGCGCGCGCCGGTTCCGCGCGTGGCGATCGAGAACCCGGTTATGAACCCGCACGCTCGCGAACGCCTGCCCGCGGATCTGCCGTGCCCGCAGATCGTGCAGCCGTGGTGGTTTGGTGAGCCGTTTTTCAAGGCGACCGGCTTCTATCTGCGCGGACTTCCCCGGCTGACGGAAACCGATCGGCTCACCCCGCCGCGTCCGGGCACCGAGGAACACAAGAACTGGTCGGCCGTCCACCGCGCCGCCCCCGGGCCGGATCGCTGGAAGATCCGCTCGCGCACCTTCGAAGGCATTGCCAACGCCTGCGCCGATCAATGGGGCGGGCATGCACAGCAACAGGAGGCCAAGCATGGCTGACGATGAAACCTTGACCGAGGCGCAGTTCATCGACCGCTTCGTCGCGCACTGCCTCGCGCGCAGCGGGTTCACGCACTTCGATGATGGCTCCCCCATTGCGGACTACGCCCGCGAGGTCGCCGCCATCTGCTGGAAAGACCCCACCAGCCGCGCGGACGGCCCCGAGGCCTGCGCCGAGGCCGACATGGACTATTGGGGAGAGCAATGAGCATGGCTGAGTTAAACCACGCACAGCTGACCAGAATGATCTGGATCGACGCCAGACTGGTCGGCGTCGGGCGGATCAATCGCAGCGACCTGAAACAGGCGTTCGGGATCAGCATGCAGCAGGCCGCGCTGGATCTGCGCAGCTACGGCGCACTGCACCCCGGGCGCCTGGCCTACAGCCGCCGAGAGAAATGCTACCTCACCGCGGCGCGCTCAAGGCCACTGTTCGCCACCGGGACACGGCTCAGCGTGACACACGCCGTTGCAATCGTCGCAGAGCAACGCTGTGCGTTGATCGCCGATACGACACAGGGGCGCTGATACGATGACTGACCGCCCTCACCCCCAGCAGCCCCGCACCACCGTCACCATCCGCTATGACCGGGCCGCCGAAATGTGCATCACCCTGCCCGCCCCGCCCTGCGGGATCGAGATCCGTCACGGCGCGCGCACCGAGACCACTCCGCACCCCCGCGTGATCCGGTCACAACCCCTGCGCCCGCCACGCGAGAACCTGCACCCACTGCAGGTCGCGCTGAGAGAATTGCGCAGGACAGGAGAATGATCCGCGCGCCGCATGTCGCCATCACCAGCCCGCATTTCGGCCGCAGGACCAGTCGAAGCCGACGCGATCACCGTCACCTCAAAACCGGACTACGCAAATGAGCAAGCACGACACCACATTCGACGAGATCAGCTTGTATGGCAGCGAAAGATGGGTCGCCAGAACCCTGGGACGATCTGTGGAATGGATGCGCGCACGCCGAGATGAATTCGCGACCGCTGGCTTCCCCCCTGCAGATCCGATCACCGGACTCCGGATCAAGGCTGATGTGATCGCATGGGTCGAGCGCCGACGGCGCCTACCAGATGCTGCCGAAGGGACCGCACACAGCAGGGCCCACAACCGCATGCAGAGTGGAGTGAACTTCGATGCACTTTAGTCCGGCACTCTGGGACGGCTCAGACCCGCTCTATGCGCCCTGCACCCGGCGCGTGAAGGGATTGATCTACTGGCAGCCCCCCAAGAAATACAGAGCGGCAGGCTACAAGATCGGCAATGTCCGGCTTCCCGGGCGCGCAGATGATGGTCGTGATGCAGAGCGCGCGGCGAAGGCGCGAGAGCTGACAATCGACATGCTCAACTGGGCGTCTGGAGACATCGCACCACGAATCAACCCGGGCACCTGGGGATGGCTGATCGCACGGTACAAATCAGATGACGTCTCGCCATTTCGCGATCTCAAACCGAATTCGCGTGACGACTACCTGTTCAGCCTGGGACGGTGGGAAGAGGCAATCGGCAACGCGCCGATTGCCAGCACCACCCTGATCGAACTCAAAAGCTGGCAGCGGGGGATGCAACAAAAGGGCAGATCCGCCTCCTACATCAAGCGGATGTTCACGATGCTGCGGATCGTCGCGGGCTATGGCGTTGCGCTGCAAGCGCCGGGCGCACGCGAAGTGAAAGAGATCCTGGGCGAGATCAGGATCAAGGGACCGAAGGCCCGCAAGGTATCGCCGACACCCGAGCAGATCCTGGCGATTGTCGCCGCAGCGGACACCGCCGGAGACACTGCGTTTGCACTCGGCATTCTCTTGCAGTGGTGGCTCACTCTCCGCGCAGTAGACGTGAGGGGGCAATATCTGCGCATGACGGCAGAGGAGGCCGCCATAGCCAAGGCCGAGGGCGGGATCACCCGCGGCTGGTTCCGCTGGGCGGACGGCATCACTTGGGAAATGATCGACAGTGACGTGACCATCCTCACCAAGACACCCTCGAAAACCGAAGACAGTGCGCCGGACGCGCTGGAGTTTGACCTCACCCTGCTGCCAGAGGTTCGCGCGCGGCTGCGATCCATACCGGCAGAGCAGCGCGTCGGACCGGTGATCGTGGATCGCAAAGGGATGCCGTTCAACCGCTACACCTGGAGCGACAAGTTTCGGCAATACCGCCGGGCCGCAGGCGTTCCCGAGGACGTCTGGATGATGGATACCCGCGCCGGGGCAATCAATCACGCCAAGCGCGCTGGCGCCTCGCCGATCCTGATGCAGCATGCCGCAAACCACGCGTCTCTGGACACGACCAACCGCTATATCCGAGAGCAGAACATGAGCATCGCGCAGGTTATTAAGATGCGCAACGAATCGTGATGCAACCGCCGTGATGCAAGCTGACGCAACCGGCCTATCGGACTTCATCTAAGGGATTGATTTAGTGGTACAGCTTCCCCGGCTCGAACGGGGGACCCCCAGATCCACAATCTGGTGCTCTAACCAACTGAGCTAAAGCTGCACTGCGCGCGATTTAGCCCCTGTGCCAGGCGATTGCAAGGCCCCGATTGCATCGGATGTGGCATTTTCCGCCCCCCTGCCCCATGGCGCGCCCCGCATTTTCGTTGCACCCTTGCTGTAACGGGGATACCCAGCAAATCCGAACCCAGCCGCACACCGGAGGCCCCATGAGTATCGACAAGCAAAGCGACATCGCCGCTAACCTGCAAATCGGCCCGACGTCTCTGGGCATGGTGCGAATCTATGTCGAGGGAGACGGGCTGGAACTGCCGCTCGATTTCGAGCCCGAAGAGGCCGAGGAAATCGCTGAAGAGTTGATGGCCGCAGCCGAAGCCGCGCGCGAAATGGGCGCAGGCGGCAAACCCGGCAAGGGGAAGGGCAAGCGCTAAGCCCGCAGCCCCGCGCCCGTCCGCCCCGGATCGCGCAGCCCCTGCAGCCGCTGCGCCGCCACGCGCGCGAAATCCAGTGTCACCGCCTTGCGCCGCGCGGGCGCCAGCGGGGCATATGGCGCCTCGCGCAGGATTTCGGCCCCATAGCCATCCGCCACGATCAACCCGGTATCGGCAGGCAACAGTTCCGTCGGGAACGCGCCATCGACCGCCCAGAAATAGCGGTCACACCATTCCAGATAGCCCTGCCATTTCCGATCCGATGTGAAATCGGCACGGCTGGACTTGCATTCGACGATCCAGATCTCGCCCTTGCGGCCCAAGGCCATCAGATCAGCACGCAACCGGGGCCGCAGCGGCATTTCCGCGACCGAGGCAAGCCCCAGTTGATCGAAGGCCCGCGCCACGCCCCGGGCCAGTGTCTGACCGGGGGACAACGTGCAGAGGGGCGGAATCGTCGGTGGAAACGTCATGTCAAAAAACATGAACGAAAAGCGAACAAATGTCCAGTCAGGTGATGATGACCCAACCCAACAACAGGCCATGGGCCAACAGCAGAAACATCACCGCCAACGAGCCGAGGTTCTTGGCGTCACGCCCCATCTCGGACCATTCGGGCGAGACGCGGTTCACGATGTCCTCGACCGCGGTATTCAGCGCCTCGACCGCGGCCAGGATCAGAAACAGACCGACGAACAGGAAAATCTCGAACGGTCGGGCACCGGCGGCAACATAGACCGGCAGCAGCAACGCAAAGGCCAGCACCTCATGGCGGAAAGCCGCCTCTTGCCAAAGCCGCGTCAGACCGCCCAGTGAATAGCCCCCGGCGGCGAACACATGCCCGACGCCGGTCTGACGCGGCGGCAGGGTGTGCGGGTCGGTGTCAGGCATCGGCAACTCCTTGAGACGGGATCGGTGTGTGGCGCGATCAAGCCCTGCACGGGCGATATCGTCAACCCCGCGCCCATCGCCCCGGCGCCCCCTTGCCGAACGGCCCGCGCCCGCCTATCTGTGGGCTTGGCGGTTACTGCTCGGTTCGTGCGAGGCCCTTTTCCAGTGGCCGATAAGCATTTCCGAGGGGGCTGGCTCTGCCGGGATCGTGGTCTCGGTATCTGGCTCCCACCTGATTTAGTCAGGCTCTCGGGAAATTCACGCCTTCACGGCTGCTGCGGTTTCCGCCACCTTTCCCCGCAGACAAAAGAAAAGCCCCCCGAGACCGGAGGGCTGCGATCTTGTAGATCAGACGGCGTTCAGTGCGGCAGTTTGCGCCGCTGGGTCGTGGCTTCGGCCGGGACCGGCACCGCGATCATCTGGGCCGCGTGATCGGTCGGAATCCCGTCGCGCTTGCCACCGCCCGAACCATCCTCGGGTTCGGCCATCCGCATGATGGTGATCGCGAAATTCACCCCCGAGAACACCACGGTGTTGAACACGACCAACAGCGCCACGGCGATGAAACCCACATCCGACGTCGAGATCAGATGCCACAGGTTCGCCACGTTGAACCACAGCAACAGCCCCACGAACACGACCGACAGGCCCAGCCCGATAAAGACATTGCGGATATAAAGGCGCACCAGTTCCGGCATGACGACTCTCCTTCTGATGCATTCAATGTAGCGCATGTTTGAGCGATGCAAACAACCATCGCGCCGAAAAACGCCGTGACGCAACATTATGTCGCGGATTTTACCGCTCAGAACGCCTCGGGGCGCAGCTCGCGCGCCATATGATCCAGCACCGCATTCACGAATTTCGGTTCCTTGCCGTCCGGAAAGAAGGCCCGCGCGACATCGACGAATTCGGTGATGACAACTTTCGGCGGGGTCGCCGGGTTGGCAAGTTCTGCCCCGGCCACGCGGAACAGCGCACGCAGCACCGGGTCGATCCGGTCGATCGGCCATTTCGCCACCAGGGCGCGGTCGGTGGCCTGGTCGATCTTGGCCTGCCAGGTCACGGCATCTTCGCACAGACGGCGAAACAGGTTCAGATCGCCCTCGGCCATTTCGTCTTCGTCATAGGTCGCGCCGAAACGGAAGCTCTCGAATTCCCGCATCACGCGATCCACGCCCTGACCCGAAGCCTCCATCTGGAACAGCGCCTGCACAGCATAAAGCCGCGACGCCGATTTCATCTGGCGTTTTTCCTCAAGCGTCAGCTTGCGCGGCTTGTCATCGGGGGTCGGGGGCGTGGTGTCGTCGGTCATGCGCGGCTCGGTCCTTCGGGTTGCCCGGCGATGCGGAACGACTCACCTTGCGGTTTGAAGCCGATCCCGGTTTTCCGGCCCGCCCATTTGCGCGACAATGCGACAAGATGCAAGGCCGCAGCAGCAGCGCCGCCGCCCTTGTTCTGCCCCGCCGGATCGGCGCGCACCTCGGCCTGGGGCCGGTTTTCCACCGTCAGGATGCCGTTGCCGATGCACACGCCTTCCAGCCCCATCAGCGTCAGCGCGCGTGAACTGTCGTTGCAGACCGTGTCGTAATGCGTGGTTTCGCCGCGAATGACACAGCCGAGCGCGACAAACCCGTCGTAATCGGCCATCCGCGCCGCCATCGCGATCGCGGTCGGCACTTCCAGCGCGCCGGGCACTTCGACCAGATCAGCCACCGCGCCGGCCTCGGCCGCCACCGCCCGCGCACCCGCCACCAGATTGTCGGCAATGTCCTTGTAATAGGGCGCCACGACGATCAGCAGGCGCACCGGCTTGTCGAATTTCGGCAGATCGAGCGTGTAATGCGTTTCATGTCCGGCCATCTCAATACTCCCGCACCGCGTCGATTTCGAGCCCGTAGCCTTCGAGCCCGACGACCTTGGGCCGCGCCGAATTGGTCAGCAGCACCAGTTTCGACAGGCCCAGGGCCGACAGGATCTGCGCGCCCAGCCCATACTGGCGCAGCGTTTGCGGGCTGGCCTCGCCCGGCAGCACCATCTTCATGGCGGTTTCGCGCAACAGCACGACAACGCCGCGGCCCTCGGCGGCGATCGCCTCCATCGCGCGGCCCAGATCGCCCACCCGCTCGGCATTCAGGCCCAGCACATCAGTCATCGGGTCCAGCGCATGCATCCGCACCAGCACCGGCTCGGGCGTGGAAATGTCGCCCTTGGTCAGCACGACATGCTCGGCGCCCTGGGTTTCGTCGGTGTAGATCCGCATCGACCAGTCCCCCCCGTAGACCGAGGTCACGGCGCTTTGCGCGCTTTCGCGCACCAGATTGTCATAGCGGCGGCGATAGGCGATCAGGTCGCTGATCGTGCCGATCTTCAGCCCGTGCTTTTGCGCAAAGCCCACCAGATCGGGCAGACGTGCCATCGAACCGTCTTCGTTCATGATCTCGCAGATCACGCCCGAGGGGTTGAGCCCGGCCAGACGGCTGACATCCACCGCCGCCTCGGTATGGCCTGCGCGCACCAGCACGCCACCTTCACGCGCGCGCAGCGGGAACACATGGCCCGGCGTCGCGATATCGGCCGCGCCCTTGGTCGCGTCGATCGCCACGGCGATGGTGCGCGCACGGTCATGCGCCGAAATCCCGGTGGTCACGCCTTCGCGCGCCTCGATCGACAGGGTGAAGGCGGTTTCGTGCCGCGACGAGTTCTGCGCGCTCATCAAGGGCAGGCCAAGCGCGTCGATCCGCGCGCCCGGCATCGCCAGACAGATCAGCCCGCGGCCATGCATCGCCATGAAGTTGATCGCATTGGGCGTGGCCATCTGCGCGGGGATCACCAGATCACCCTCGTTCTCGCGGTCTTCGTGATCGACCAGGATGAACATCTTGCCGTTGCGCGCGTCTTCGATGATGTCCTCGATCGAGGAAATCGCGTCGCTGTAGCTTTGCTCGACCGGGCCGGGCGTCTCGTGATTGCCGGACTTGTCCACCGGTTGGGTCATGCGTTCCACTCCTGCAGCCGGGCGACATAGCGCGCCAGCGTGTCGATTTCGAGATTGATCCTGTCGCCCACCTGCGCCTGCCCCCAGCTGGTGACGGCCTTGGTGTGCGGAATGATATTGACGCCGAAGTCACAGCCCGCGACCTCGTTCACGGTCAGCGAGGTGCCGTTGAGCGCAACAGACCCTTTCGGCGCGATGAATTTCGCCAGCGCCTCGGGCGCACGGAAGGTGAAGCGGGTGCTCTCGCCCTCGTCCTGCATCGCGATGATTTCGGCCACGCCATCCACATGACCCGAGACGATATGCCCGCCCAGCTCGTCGCCGACCTTCAGCGCGCGTTCCAGGTTCAGCGCGGTGCCGATCTGCCAGGTGCCGATATTGGTCTTCGACACGCTTTCGGCCGAGATCTGCACATCGAACCAGTCCGCGCCCTTTTCGATGACCGTCAGGCACACGCCATTGCACGCGATAGAGGCCCCGATATCGACGCCGCCCATGTCGTAATGGCAGCCGATGCGCGCGCGCAGGTCGCCCGCCTGTTGCAGCGCCCGAACCTCGCCCTTGTCCGTCACGATCCCGGTGAACATTGACACCCCCGTTTTATCCGCCCCCTGCCTAGCCCGCGCGCCCCAGCCACGCAAGGCCCCGAGGCACCACGCGCCGTTGCGTTCGCGCACAGAATGCCCCGCAGATGCGAACCATTTCCCGGTGATTTTGCCGCATTCACGCCCGAACCCCGATGCGAAATGCGGCAAATCGCGTGACAGGCGCGAAATTTGTCAGCATGAAGGGACAACCAAGGACCAGTGATGAACCGTTATGCCGACCGCCATTTCCTGATGCTGCAAGGGCCCCACGGCCCGTTCTTTCAGCAATTGGGCGCGATGCTGCAGGCGGCGGGCGGCTCTGTCTGGCGCGTGGGCTTCAACAAGGGCGACGAAACCTTCTGGCGCAACCGCGCCAGCTACATCCCCTTTACCGACCGCCCCGAGGACTGGCCTGACCGGGTCGCCGCATTGATCGCCGAGAAGGGCATCACCGATCTGGTGCTTTATGGCGACACCCGCCCGATCCACGCCCAGGCGATTGCTGCGGCGCGGACCGCAGGCGTCACGGTGCATGTGTTCGAAGAGGGCTATCTGCGACCCTATTGGGTCAGCTACGAACGCGGCGGCTCGAACGGGCATTCGCGGCTGATGGACATGTCGGTGGCCGAGATGCGCGCAGCCCTGGCGCAAAGCGAGATCGAATGGCCCGACGCACCGCCCCGCTGGGGCGACATGCGCCATCATGTGTTCTACGGCGCGCTCTACCATTTCTTCGTGATGCTGCAAAACGGCTCCTATCGCAATTTCACGCCGCATCGCGGGGTGAGCGTGTTTCAGGAGTTCCGGCTCTATCTGCGCCGTCTGTTGCTGATGCCGGTGCAGATGATCGAGCGGCATCTGGCCACCCGGCGCATCAAGCAGGGTGGCTTCCCCTATCATCTGGTGCTTCTGCAACTGGAACATGACGCCAGTTTCCGCATGCACAGCCCCTTCGCCTCGCAGACCGACTTCATCGACCTGGTGATGGCCGGCTTCGCCGAGGGCGCCCCGCGCCATCATCACCTGGTGTTCAAGGCCCACCCGCTGGAGGACGGCCGCGCACCGATCACCCGTGCGATCGGGCGGGCGACGCAGGCCCACGGGCTGACGGGGCGGGTGCATTTCGTCCGCGGCGGCAAACTGGCACAGCTGCTGTCGCAGGCGCGCTCGGCCGTGACGGTGAATTCCACGGCGGCGCAACAGGTGCTGTGGCACGGGCTGCCGCTCAAGGCGTTTGGCCACGCGGTGTTCGACAAGCCCGAATTCGTTTCGGCCCAACCACTGCCCGAATTCTTCGCCGCCCCCGACCGCCCCGACAGCCGCGCCTATCGCGATTACCGCCATTTCCTGCTGGAAACCTCGCAGGTTCCGGGCGGGTTCTATTCGGCCCGCGGGCGGCGCACCCTGCTGCGCGGTGTCGTGGACATGATGCTGAGCCCCGAAGACCCCTATGATGCGCTGACCGCAGGCAAAGCGGCACCACGGCAACAGTTGCGTGTCGTGACATAAGCCCACTTGGTTTTTTATGCGTCTTTCTGTAGCGTTGCAGGCAAAACTTAAAGCAGCATCCCGAAAGAGGAGCTCGAGCAGTGAAAGCGATGACATCCCGGAGGGCCCTGCTGGCGGGCCTGTCCGTTGTTCTTTTGGGCAGCGCGTCTTGCGGTCTGCCGCGGTCTGGCCCCACCAAACGGGAAATCTATGCAGGCTCGACCCTGCGGGAAGGCGATGCTTTCGTCGTCTCGGTCAACGACCATGTGACCCGCGCCACCGCCGTGCAGCCCGCACTGGGCTTTTCCTCGGCCTTCCAGGGTGCGGGCGTTGTCGGCTCTGACACGATCAACCCGGGCGATACGCTGGCGCTGACGATCTGGGAAAACGTCGATGACGGGCTGCTGGCGCAGAAAGGCGCCAATGCGACCCAGCTGACCGAGGTTCAGGTCGACGGTGCGGGCTATATCTTTGTGCCCTATGCCGGGCGCATCAAGGCCGCGGGCAATTCGCCCGACGCACTGCGCCGTGTAATCACCGAAAAGCTGGACGCGCAAACCCCGGACCCGCAGGTCTCGGTCGCGCGCGTGCCGGGCGATGGCGCAACCGTGTCGCTGATGGGGGCGATCGGTGGACAAGGCGTTTACGCAATCGAACGCCCGACGCGCACCCTGTCGGCGATGATCGCCCGTGCCGGCGGCGTGTCGATCAAGCCGGAAATCGCCAAGATCACCGTCAAGCGCAACGGCAAGTCTGGCACCGTCTGGCTCAAGGATCTGTATTCCAACCCGAAAATGGATATTGCCCTGCGTCCGGGCGACGTGATCCTGGTCGAGGAAGACACCCGCGCCTTCACCTCGCTGGGCGCCACCGGCGCGCAGGCCCGCGTGCCCTTCGAGACCCAGACCCTCAGCGCGCTGGAAGCGATTGCGACCGTGGGTGGGCTCAGCTCGCATCTGGCCGACCCGACCGGTGTCTTCGTTTTCCGCAACGAGCCCGCCGAAATTGCCGCCGCCGTTCTGGGCCGCAATGACCTGATCGGCGATCAGCGCCTGATCTATGTGCTGGACCTGACTGAGCCGAACGGCATTTTCATGGCCCGCGATTTTGCGATCCGCGATGGCGACACGGTCTATGTGACCGAAGCGCCCTATGTGCAGTGGCAAAAGATGCTGTCGGCGCTGACCGGCTCGGTCGGCACGGCGAATTCGCTCAGCAATATCGGCGACTGATGCCTGCGGCACCGGACGATAGCGCCGCCGGGGGGCTCTCCCGGCGGCTTTTCTTTTATAATGCGGGCTTTCTGCGCCAGCCCCAGCTGCGCCAGATCCTGCGCGCGGCGGGCTGGGATCTGCGGGTCGGCCTGCCCGGGCCTCGTGATCGTGTGGTCGTCTGGGGACGTTCGTCCTATGCTGCGCGCGGCGAGGCGGTGGCGGCCCGGCGCGGTTGTGGCATCGTGCGGCTGGAGGATGCTTTCTTGCGTTCGATCCAGCCGGGCCGCGCGGGGGGGGAACCGCCCCTGGGCCTGCTGATCGACCCCGAAGGCGTGCATTTCGACAGCGCCACCCCATCGCGGCTGGAACGGATACTGGCCGCGGATGCGCTTGATGACAGTGCAGTTTTGCAACGTGCGCGCGACGGAATGGCCCGGCTTCGCGCATTGGAATTATCCAAATACAACAATTTTGATGAAACGCTGGCCCCTCCTCCGCCCGGCTATGTGCTGGTGATCGACCAGATCGCAGGGGATGCCTCGATCCGCCATGGCGGCGCCAACGCCGCCACCTTCCGCGAAATGCTGGCCTATGCGCAGATCGAGCATCCAGGCGCGCGTATTGTCATCAAGACCCACCCCGAGACGCGGGCGGGCCATCGCCCCGGCCATTTCGGCCCCACGCATTGCGACGCCCGCACCAGCCTGCTCGATACGCCCGTTTCACCCTGGAAATTGCTCGACGGTGCGATCGCGGTCTATACCGTCTCGTCGCAACTGGGGCTGGAGGCGATCTTTGCCGGGCACCGCCCGCGCGTCTTTGGCCAGCCCTTCTATGCAGGCTGGGGCCTGACGCAGGATGAAAACCCGGTCGCACGCCGCAACCGCCGCCTCACCCGCGCACAGCTTTTTGCCGCCGCGTATCTGATCGCACCGACATGGTTTGACCCCTGTCGCAAGCGGATCTGCAGCTTTGAAGAGGCGGTGGACCATCTGGAGACCCGGACCCGCGCCTTCCGCACCGACCGAAACGCCCATGTCGCCTGCGGCATGCGCCTGTGGAAACACCGCCCGCTGCAACAGTTTTTCGGGCAGCAGACGCCACTACGGTTCGCCAGCAGCCCGGAAAAAGCCACCGAAATTGCCGCAGAAACGGGGCGAAACCTGTTGATCTGGGCCGGAAAAGAACCGCAGGGGTTTACGCCCGACGTGCCCGTGCTGCGGGTCGAGGACGGCTTCCTGCGCTCGCGCGGGCTTGGTGCCGATCTGGTGCCGCCCTTGTCCCTGGCGACGGATGCACAGGGCATCTATTACGATCCGACCCGCCCGTCGGATCTGGAGGATTTGATCGCGCAAGAGCCGCCCCCCGGCGGGCGCGTCAGGGCCGAACGGCTGATCGCCGCGATCCGGGCGACTGGTTTGTCAAAATACAACATCGGTGGCGCGCTGCCCGATCTGCCCGACGGGTCGCGCATTCTGGTGCCCGGACAGGTCGAAGATGATGCCTCGATCCGACTAGGCACATCCGAGATTTGCACAAATCTGGCATTACTTGCCAAAACGCGCGCCGAAAACCCGGATAAGATCATCCTTTTCAAACCTCATCCCGATGTCGAGGCCGGCTTGCGACAAGGCCATGTGCCCGACGCCGAAGCGCTGCGCCATGCAGATCAGGTCTTGCACAAATCGGACCCTGCCGCCCTGCTGGATCAGGTCGAAGAGGTCTGGACGATGACGTCGCTTCTGGGGTTCGAGGCGCTTTTGCGCGGCAAGCGGGTCACCTGTTTGGGCGCGCCATTCTATGCGGGCTGGGGGCTGACCCGAGACCTGGGGGCGACGCCTGACCGCAGGCAGGCCCGTCCCGATCTGCTGCAACTCGCCCATGCCGTCCTGATCGCCTATCCGCGCTATTTCGACCCGGCCTCGGGCCTGCCCTGTCCGCCCGAGGTGGTGGTGGAGCGTCTTGCGCATGGCCCCTTGCCACGGCCCGGCCCGGGCAACCGGGCATTGGCAAAACTGCAAGGCTTCTTCGCAGGTTACGCGGGGATCTGGCGGCGTTAATCGCGCCGCCAGCGGTGCAGGATGTCCCCATCCAGAGCCTGCGTTTCGCTCAACCTGTAGCGTGGCGCCTCGGTCAGCTGCTCCAGTCCCAGCGCCCCCAATGCTGCGCGGCCATCGCCCCCCAAAACCACACCCGCAGTGAAGCCGATCAGCTCGTCCACCAGACCGGCGCGCATCAGGCTGGCGGCGAATTGCCCGCCGCCTTCGCAAAACACCCGCGTCAGACCCGCCGCGCCCAGCGCCTGCAACAGCGCCTGCGGATCAAGCCCCGGATCAGAGGCAGGAATTTCAATCAGCTCGGCGCCAATCCCCGACCAGAAAGCCCGCGCCTCGGCTGGTGCCTGCGGCCCATGCACCAGCCACAGCGGCGCCTGATCAAGCGACCCCGCCAGCCGCCCCCGCGGCAGATCGAGCGCACCCGAGGCCACCACCCGCACCGGCTGGCGCAGGGGGGTGAAGCCGCGCACCGTCAGCAGCGGATCGTCGGCGCGCGCTGTGCCGCCGCCCACCATCACCGCGTCGAAGCGGGCGCGCAACGCATGCACCCGCGCCCGGGCCGCCGGGCCGGTGATCCACTGACTTTGCCCATTCGAAAGCGCGATCCGGCCATCGAAACTGGTCGCCAATTTCAGCGCAAGCCACGGACGGCCTTGGGTAATCCGGCTCAGGAAGCCGGCCTGCAAGGCGCGAGCTTCGGCCTCCATCACCCCTTCGTCCACGGCAACCCCAGCGGCGCGCAACATCGCATGCCCGCGCCCCGCGACACGCGGGTCCGGGTCGGTCAGCGCCGTGACGACGCGCGTCACGCCGGCGCCAATCAGCGCTTCGGAACAGGGCGGTGTCTTGCCGTGATGCGCGCAGGGTTCGAGCGTGACATAGGCCGTGGCGCCACGCGCCGCCGCCCCTGCCTGATCCAGTGCGCGCCGTTCGGCATGCGGGCGCCCGCCCGGCTGGGTCCAGCCCCGCCCGACGATGCGCCCATCTTTCACGATCACACAGCCCACCGCCGGGTTTGGCCAGACATTACCCAGCCCCCGTCCCGCCAGCGTCAGCGCCAGCGCCATATAGCGCCGGTCCGCCGGGCTCACTCGGTTTCGGCGCTGCCGGGGCGCAGTTCGGAGACGAACTTGTCGAAATCGTCCGCCGCCTGGAAGTTCTTGTAAACGCTGGCAAAACGCACATAGGCCACGGTGTCGATCCGGGCCAGCGTCTCCATCACGATCTCGCCGATCACCTTGGAGGGGATGTCGGTTTCGCCCAGCGATTCAAGCCGCCGCACGATGCCGGAAATCATCTGGTCGATGCGCTCGGGCTCGATCGGGCGTTTTTGCATGGAAATGCGGATCGAGCGTTCCAGCTTGTCGCGGTCGAAATCTTCGCGTTTGCCGGAGCTTTTGATCACCACCAGATCGCGCAGTTGCACGCGTTCGTAGGTCGTGAACCGGCCGCCGCAGGCCGGACAGAACCGCCGCCGCCGGATGGCGACGTGGTCTTCGGCCGGTCGGCTATCTTTCACTTGCGTATCGACATTACCGCAAAACGGGCAGCGCATGGCGTCCCCCTTTTTCCTGATCCCGCCTCATATGGGGTCTGACGCCCCGCTTATCCACAGGACTATAGGGGCGCCCCGAGTTTTTGGGTAGCGAAAATGTGAGCCCACCAGATGCGGTGGGCGCACTGTGGCGCGGCGGACTCAGGCGATCAGGCCCCCGGCACAGGCGGCGGCGCCTGCGTGCGATCCTTGGCATAGATCGCCAGACATTCGGGATTGATCTGCATGATCTTGTTTTCCTGCGCAAAAGCGGCATCGACCGCCTTCGCGGACAGCCCGGTCTTCTGCTGACCCGACGGCGTGCGCGATCCATCGCCGATCCCCGTGGTCAGGGTATAGGTGCCGTCGGCCTGCGCCGTGACGAAGGCAAAACAAGTTCCCGCCTGCGACATGCGCGGCGCGGCGGGATCGGCGGCCATCCCCTCGACACAGGCGGCAAGGAGAAGCGGCGCGAGAAGAAGAAGGCGGGTCATGCAGGGCTCCGGTCTGGGTTTGGCCGAGCCTAGCAAGGGGGGCAGGCGGAGGAAAGGGGGCGCCGCCCCCTCTTCGGCTTTGCCGAATTCACCCCCGAGATATTTCGGGCAAGGTGAAGGGGAGAGTGCGGCGTTAGAAGCTGCCCTGCTTCGCGATCAGGGATCGAGCCGCCGCCCCCAAATGCCGAGCCCGCGGCGCCCAGCAATGTGGTTTGTGAAATCATAAACAAAAACGCCCCCGTGCGGGGGCGCCTTTCTTACTGATCGAGGAAGCTGCGCAGCTTGCGGCTCCGGCTCGGGTGTTTCAGCTTGCGCAGGGCCTTCGCCTCGATCTGGCGGATGCGTTCGCGGGTCACGCTGAACTGCTGGCCCACTTCTTCCAGCGTGTGGTCGGTGTTCATGCCGATGCCGAAGCGCATGCGCAGCACGCGTTCTTCGCGCGGCGTGAGGCTGGCCAGAACGCGGGTCGTGGTTTCCTTCAGGTTTTCCTGAATGGCGCTGTCCAGCGGCAGGATCGCGTTCTTGTCCTCGATGAAATCGCCCAGCTGGCTGTCTTCCTCGTCGCCGATCGGCGTTTCAAGGCTGATCGGCTCCTTGGCGATCTTCATCACCTTGCGGACCTTTTCGAGCGGCATCTGCAGCTTTTCGGCCAGTTCCTCGGGCGTCGGTTCGCGGCCGATTTCATGCAGCATCTGGCGGCCGGTGCGGACCAGCTTGTTGATCGTTTCGATCATATGCACCGGGATACGGATGGTGCGCGCCTGATCGGCGATCGAGCGGGTGATGGCCTGACGGATCCACCAGGTCGCGTAGGTCGAGAACTTATAGCCGCGGCGGTATTCGAACTTGTCCACCGCCTTCATCAGGCCGATGTTGCCTTCCTGAATGAGATCAAGGAATTGCAGCCCGCGGTTGGTGTATTTCTTGGCGATCGAGATCACCAGACGCAGGTTCGCCTCGACCATTTCCTTCTTGGCCTGACGGGCCTCTTTCTCGCCCTTCTGCACCTGGTTCACGATGCGGCGGAATTCGGAAATGTCGACGCCGACATATTGGCCGACCTGCGCCATCTCGGCGCGCAGGTCCTCGACCTTGCCGGCGGATTTCTCGAACAGCGCAGCCCAGGCGCGGCCCGATTTCTCCATCATCCGGTCCATCCAGGTCGGATCGAGTTCGTAACCGCGATATTCCTCGATGAATTCGCGCCGGTTGATCCGCGCCGCATCCGCCAGTTTCACCATGCCGCTGTCGATCGACATGATCTTGCGGTTGATGCCGTAAAGCTGGTCGATCAACGCTTCGATACGGTTGTTGTGCAGGTGCAATTCATTCACCAGCAACACGATTTCCGAGCGCAGCTTCTGATAGGCGGCTTCTTCGGCGACGCTGAAGGTGCCGTCCTCATTCAGGGTTGCCGACATCCGCAGATCCTGCATTTCGGCCAGCGTGGCATAGTCGCGCGCGATGATTTCGAGCGTTTCCAGAACTTTCGGCTTCAACGCGGCTTCCATCGCGGCCAGCGACATGTTGGAGCCTTCGTCCTCGTCGTCGTCGTCATCGGCACGCGACAGCGGGTTGCCATCGGCATCAAGTTCCGGCTCGTCGCTGGAGGCCCGCTTGGGCTGGGCCTCGGTTTCCAGCCCCTCGACGACCGGCTCATCCATCTCGCCATCTTCGTCGAGCGTGCGGCCGAAGGTGGCTTCCAGGTCGATCACGTCGCGCAGAAGGATGTCTTCGTTCAGAAGTTCGTCGCGCCAGATGGTGATAGCCTGAAAGGTCAGCGGGCTTTCGCACAGGCCCGCGATCATCGTGTTGCGCCCGGCCTCGATGCGTTTGGCGATCGCGATCTCGCCCTCGCGCGAGAGCAGTTCGACCGAGCCCATTTCACGCAGATACATCCGCACCGGGTCATCCGTGCGGTCCAGCGTCTCGGTCGTGGTGGTGGCAACCGCAACCTCGCGCGAGCCAGACCCGGTCTCGACCACGGCGTTGGCCTCGCCTTCCTCGGCCTCGTCGCCCTCGATCACGTTGATGCCCATTTCCGACAGCATCGACATCACGTCTTCGATCTGATCGCCCGAGACCTGATCGGTCGGCATCACGGCGTTCAGCTGATCGTAGGTGATATAGCCGCGCTCCTTCGCCTCTGCGATCATGCGCTTGACCGCGGCCTGGCTCATGTCGAACGAGGTGTCGTCGTCGCTGCTGGTGTCGGGCTTGTTCTCGTCGATGTCTTTAGCGGCCATGGGCGCTCCTCGGTCGGGCTTGGGGTCGGGCTTGGGTGGCTCAAGCACTCAGACAGGATCGAATCATTTCCTGCCGTTTTATCGAATCACAGGGGCGAATCACAGAGGCGAATCATTGCCCCCTCCCAGGCGCCCAGATCCGGCTCAACTGCGACGGCTGCCACGGCCGCCGCGCGAATAGTCGATGTTGTCAAAGAGCGCATCGCGTTCCTCCAGTTCGTGGCGATCCAGTTCAACCCCGTTGGGGGCCCGAACCGAGGCGCGCTTGTCCACCTCGTCCAGATGGCCCGCCCGGTGCATCAGCCCGGCCGCCTGCCGCAACCGCCAGGTCACGCCTTCGTCGGCCAGACCTTCCAGATCCTCCATCGCATCCACCACCTCGGCGCGCACCGCACGCTCGGCCTTCAGTTTGGCCAGCGCCTCGGCCAGGCACAGCCGCGCCAGTTCGGGCTCGTTGCGTTTTTGCACCGGGGGGGCAGTGCGCACATGGGGCAGTGCCATCAGCTTTTCAAGGTCGGCGCCCGCCCCGGCCAGAAGCCGTTCAGAAATTTCCTCGGGGGTGTCGTGGCCGTGACGCAGCATCAGCGTGCGCAGCCGGTCATGCGCCGGATCGCTGAGCGGAACGGTTTCCAGCTGCGTTTCGAACTCGGCGATCAGCGCCGGATGGGCCACCAGAATCGCCATCACCATGGCCTGCCGCAAATGTTCGGCCAGGTCGTCGCCCTGCCCCGCCACCAACAGGCTGGCCCGGGTCGACGGTTGCGGCAGGGCCGGCGGACCCCACCCCTTGCCGACACGCCCACGCGCACTGAAGGGCCGACGCGATCCACCGATGAAATCGGGCCCACCCGGTGCGGCATCGCCCGGCACGCGGCCAGCACCGAACAGCTCGGCGCGCAGGCGTTTCAGATCCTCGCCGTAATGCGCCCGGATCGAGGGATCGGTGATGCGCTTGATCGCGGCGCGCAGGGATTTATCAAGCGCCGCCTTGCGCTCGGGGCTGTCGAAGACCTTGCCCTCGATCTCGCGCGCCCAGAGCAAATCGACCATCGGCCGCGCGGCGTGCAGCACCTTTGCCATGGCCTCTGCGCCTTCGGCCTTGATCAGATCGTCGGGGTCCTGCCCGGCGGGCAATACCGCAAAGCGCAGCCCCTTGCCCGCCTCCAGCAGTGGCAAGGCAAGATCAACCACCCGCAACGCGGCGCGGGTGCCCGCTGCATCGCCATCCAGCGCGATCACCGGCTCGTCATGGATGCGCCACATCAGCCGCAACTGATCCTCGGTCACCGCAGTGCCCAAGGGCGCCACCGCGCCGCCGAACCCGGCCTGAACCAGCGCGATCACATCCATGTAGCCTTCGCAGACGATCAGCGGCGCGCCCTTGCCGCAGGCCTCGCGCGCGGGTCCGTGGTTGTACAGGTTGCGGCCCTTGTCGAACAGCTCGGTCTCGGGCGAGTTCAGGTATTTCGCATTGTCGTTCGGGTCCATCGCCCGCCCGCCGAAGGCGATGCAGCGCCCGCGCGCGTCGCGGATCGGAAACATGATCCGGTTGCGAAACACGTCATAGGGGGCCTTACCTTTGGTGCTGGCCTTGGCAAGACCCGCGCCCAGGATCAGGTCTTCGGAAATGCCCTTGCCGCGCAAGGTATCCCACAGCCCCTGCCAGCCATTCGGCGCGAAGCCCAGTTCGAAGCGGGCCTGTGCCGCCGCATCCAGCCGCCTGCGCGCCAGATAATCGCGCGCCGCCGCGCCGGCCTGCGTGGACAGGCTCATGCGGAAGAATTTCACGGCCTCTTCCATCACCGCCGCCAGCTCGCTGCGCCGGTCGGCCCGTTGCGCCGCCACCGGGTCGCGGGCAGGCATCGGCATACCCGCCTCGCGTGCCAGAATCTCGACCGCCTCCATGAAACCCACGTTTTCGGTCTCGCGCACGAAGCTCAGCGCATCGCCCTTCGCGTGACAGCCGAAGCAGTAGTAATAGCCCTTGCGGTCGTCGACATGGAACGAGGCGGATTTTTCCTGATGGAACGGGCACGGCGCCCACATGTCGCCCTTGGCCTGATTGGACTTGCGCATATCCCAAACGACCTTGCGCCCGACCACCTGAGAGATCGGGACACGGGTGCGCAATTCGTCAAGAAATCCGGGTGGCAGGCTCATGCCCTCTATATTGGCCCGCGCCGCGCCAGAGTCGAGACCCGAGCGCTGGTCATAATTTATCAGCACTTTTTCGACAGAGGCGTTGCGAATCAGCACGGGCTGCGGCCCCGCAACAGGGCACATTGTGGCAAAATCATGGCGAAGCCGTTTCCCGATTGCGATCGGTGGCCCGCAGCCCCGCAAATTGGCAACCAACAGGCAACGAACTGGGCGGAACAAAGGCAGCCTCGCCTCATTTTAGCCCTCTCGATACGGCATAGTTGGCGGATAGACCTCTGCGCGGGCTCTCGGGCGCCGCCTTCGATCAGGGATACGACCATGCCGACCCGTTTTTCGCCCCTTGCCATGCTGCCCGCCACGGCGCGCAAAGCCACGCGCCGGTTCGCGAAAGACGAAGAGGGATCGCTGATGATCCTGAGCCTGCAGATCCTGCTGATCATGCTGGTCTGCACCGGCATCGCCATCGACTTCGTGCGTCAGGAAGAACGCCGCACGCTGATCCAGAACACCATCGACCGGGCCGCCCTGGCATCCGCCTCGCTGCGCCAGACGCTGGACCCGCGGACGGTCGCGCTCGATTACCTCAAGAAGGCCGGTCTGGGGGATCTGGATACCGATCCGATCGTGACCGAGGGCACCCATCAGGAATGGCGCCGCGTGGTGATCAACGTCAAGGACAACATGAACACAATCTTCGGCCCGCTGGTGGGGATCGACACGCTGACGGCCGCCTCCGCCACCACCGCCGAGGAAAGCATCGGCAACGTCGAAATCTCGCTGGTGCTGGATATTTCGGGCTCGATGAACGAAACGGTCTATTCCTCGGGCAGCAAACGCAACAAGGTCTATATCTCGCGCCTGGATTTGCTCAAGCCTGCCGCGCAGAACTTCATCAAGACGATGTTCGACATGGTGCAGCCGGCCGATGCCCCGCCCGGGCGCCTGTCGATCTCGATCATCCCCTATAATAATCAGGTGGTGCTGGGCGACGATCTGGCCTCTGTCTACAAGCTGAGCACCGACACCAGCGGCGGCACCAAGCTGCGCACCTGCGTCGATTTGCACGAAGCCGACTACACCTCGACCGTGATCGACCCGGACAGCACGTTGCCGCGCACGATGTTTGGCGATTCCTACGATTATTTCCGCAGCGGCTCGTGGCCGCCCAGCTATGCCGGGCGCGAAAACTGCGACGAACGCAACGACGAGAGCGATGAATATTACAGCTACGCCGACATCCTCGCGTTCAGCAACGACTACACCAAGCTGTATAACAAGATCGAATACCTCAAGGCCGGGGGCAACACCTCTGTCGACTTTGGCGCGAAATGGGGCGTGGCCCTGCTTGACCCCGCCACTCAGCCGATCCTGACCGCGCTGAAAAACAAGAACCTGGTGTCGTCGGACCTGACCGGCCGCCCGTTCAAATATGCCACCGACAAGACCGCCACCGACATTTCGATGAAGGTGCTGGTGCTGATGACCGATGGCATGAACACGCTGTCCTATTCGACCAAGCTGCCCTATCGCAGCGGGCCGTCGGGGCTGAAATCCAGCAAGAGCGCGACATCGATCAACGCCGTCAGCTATGATTGGAATGGCAACGTCTACAAGGACGAAACCTACAAGGCGCTGTATTACTATGACGCCTCGCATTCCCCGTCCTATTACAGCTTCGCATCGAACAGCTGGGTGAACTACAGCGGGACGCTCTATGACATCACCTATGACACGCTGTGGAAGACCAAGGGCTTCTCGCTGCAATATGCCCTGAAATACTACCTTGGCGTGCCCTACAACAATGCCAACACCCGCTATAACGAGATGGCGCTGCAATCCGAAGGGTCCGACAAGGACACCAACTTGAGCCGCATCTGCGAGGCCGCCAAAGCCAAGGGCGTGACCGTCTTCACCATCGGCGTCGATGCGCCGTCAGAGGTGGACCCACTGCTGGGCGGCTGCGCGACCAAGCTCAGCGCCTATTACGACGTGACCTCGAACGAAATGACCACGGCCTTCGCCTCGATCGCGGCTTCGATCAACGCCCTCAGGCTGACCAACTAACCGCGCCACGCGCGCAACCGGACCGAAACACATGACGACGCCGCACGATCACACGACCGCCACCGCCACGCATCGCAGGGGTGCGTATCGCCTTGGTGCATGGCGCAGGTTCTGCCACGCGCAGGACGGGGCCGTCACCATTCCCGCGGTTATGTTTTTGCCGGTCTTCATCATGATCATGATCGCCTCGGTCGAACTTGGCGTGCTGATGATGAAGCGGACGCTGATTGAACACGGGGTCGACGTGGCCACGCGGGCCCTGCGCACCGGCTCGCAATCGTTGCCCGATCACGACGCGCTCAAGGCGGCGGTCTGCGCCAACATGCCCTTCATGAGCGACTGCGAACGCGACCTGACGATCGAGATCTTCCGCATCGACCCCGACAATTGGGAAGCCGCGCTGGCCAACCCGGTCAAATGCACCGACCGCACCGTCGAGGAGGCCCCCGACGTCACGCTGGAAACCGGCGCCATCAACGAAATGATGATGCTGCGCGCCTGCCTCAAGGTCACCCCGATGACCTCGGTCGATCCGCTGGCCCGCGCCCTTGCCACCGATGCTGCAGGACAGTTCCGAATGGTCACGACCACGGTTTTCGTGAACGAACCCAAGGCCAGCAGTGCCACGGACAGCAGTTCCAGCAGCACCCCGGCCGGCAGCTAAGGAGGCCCAGATGTCCACGTTCTCTCTTCTGCGCCGTTTCCTGCGCCGCACGGACGGTTCGGTGCCGATCGAAGGGCTTTTCGGGGCGCTTCTACTGCTGACCTGGTATGCGTTGTCGTTCCAGATCTACGAGGCGTTTCGCATGAAAACCCTGCATCAGCGCGCCGCCTACACGATCGCAGACATGATCTCGCGGCAGGATACCGCAATCGGCCCGAAATTCGTGCAGGGGCTGAAGACCACCTTCACCTACCTGACCGATGCAAAGACCACCGACGACTCCTGGGTGCGGATCACGCTGATCGAATGCATGGCAGACGGGGCCGATGACAAGGACCCCTGCGATGGGGTGACAAAACACGCGACCTTGCTGGAATCCTACGCAACCGATTCGGAACAGACGCTGACGCAAGCCAATATCGAGGCGCTGTTCGATCGGATTCCGGTCATGGCGATGGGCGACACCGCCGTCATCACCGAAACCTCGTCCTATTTCGACCCGATCTTTTCCATGGCAGAGCGGGATCTGACCATTGATGGCCGCAATAGCTGGTCCAGTATGTTCCTGCCCAAGAACCTGCACCTGCGCAACTTCGTCGTCACCCGCCCGCGCGGCATGCGCAACACCTGGGACAACAACGCCTGATCGGAGCCTGATCGAACCCGCCGCGCAGGGCTCCGGCTCGGCGCGCTGTGTGCGCAGGCTCACATCGGCTGTGCCGTCAGCGGCCTATGCGCGGGACCGGGCCGGACCTAGATTGGGATCAACGCAACCGGAGGTCCGCAATGTCGATCCGTCCCGTCCTTGAAACCCGCTCTGCCCGCCCGACGCTGGAAGGCGCGGGCGTCCATCTGCACCGCGCCTTCGGCTTCGGCGATCCGACCGAGGCCGACCCTTTCCTGCTGTTCGACGATTTCCGCGGCGACCGCCCGGCGGATTATCAGGCGGGCTTTCCCTGGCACCCGCATCGCGGCATCGAAACCATCACCTATGTCCTGGCCGGCTCGGTCGAGCATGGAGACAGCCTGGGCAACACCGGCACCCTCGGGGCGGGCGATGTGCAATGGATGACCGCAGGTTCGGGGATCATGCATCAGGAAATGCCCTCGGGGAACGCGCGCGGCCAGATGCACGGGTTTCAACTTTGGGCGAACCTGCCGTCGGATCTGAAGATGACCGCCCCGCGCTATCAGGATGTGAAGGGCACGGATATTCCGGTCATCACCGATGATGACGGCACCCGCGTCAAGGTGATAACGGGCAGCTTCTGGGGCCAACGCGGCCCGGTCGACGGCATCGCCGCCGATCCGCAATATCTGGACATCTCGATCCCCCCGGGCGTGAAGAAACGCCTGAAAACCGATCTTTACCGCAATACCTTCGCCTATGTGTTCGAAGGCGCCGCGGCATTTGCCGATGCCTCGGCCCCGCAGGGGGTGCTGCTGGAGAAAGAGGTGAACGGGCAGGAGCTGAACATCCGCGATCTGTCCGGCAACCGCACGCTGGTGCGTTTTGGCACCGGCGACGAGATTGTCGTGCAGGCGGGGGAACAGGGCGTGCGCTTCCTGTTGATCTCGGGCGCGCCGATCGAAGAGCCCGTGGCCTGGCACGGCCCGATCGTGATGAACACCCGGGCCGAGCTGATGACCGCGATGGCCGAATTGCGCAACGGCACCTTCATCAAACCCGCGCATTGATCCGATCTGGGCCGTGGGCGCCGCCTCAGGCGCCCACCGATTTGCGCACCATGTCCCAGTAGATGTTTTCCACGCTGGCGCGGCTCAGGCGTCCGCCCTCGCGGAACCAGGTGTTGACCCCGGTCAGCATCGCAATGATCGCCATCGTCGCCAGTTTCGTGTCGGGGATCAGGAAGCGGCCCGCCTCTTGCCCTTCTTGCAAGATCCGCTCCAGTTCCGTCTCATAGGCCTTGCGCAGCCCTTCGATCACCGCGAAGTTTTCCGGCCCCAGGTTGCGCAGCTCCATATAGCTCAGGAACACCGCCTCGGCGCGGATCAGGTTGAAGCGGATGTGAAACCGCACAAATGCCTCCAGCGCCTCGGCCGGACCGGTGCCGCGCGGCTCGGCTGCCCAGGCGGCCAGCAGCTCTTCCATATGGGTTTTCAACAGGTCGAACAGCAGCGCTTCCTTGTCGGGCGTATAAAGATACAGCGCCCCGGCCTGCACCCCGACCGCCGCCGCGATCTGGCGCATCGACACCGCGGCAAACCCGTGCCGCGCAAAGAGTTTCTGCGCTTCGGCCCGGATTTTCGGACCCGTGATTTCGGAATGAGAGCCGGTCTTGCGTGCCATGGCACCACGTTATCTGAACAGTTGTTCAATATCAAACCCGGAAGCCCCTCTGGCCTTATTGCGCGCGCCCCCCTATCGTGGCGCAAAATCCAGAGCCCCGAGACCGCCGATGCAGCGCCTTGCCCCGATCCTGCTTCTTGCCATGCTGGCCGCCTGCGGCAACGGCACGCAGGACTATCCGCAGTTGTTGCCGGTCGATCAGCTGCTGACGGACGAGCCGCTGACGCCAGACCCCGCCCCCGGGCTGGAGGCGCGCGCCGCCGATCTGCGCGCCCGCGCTGCCTGGCTGCGCAGCCAGCCGACGGACACGACGAACTGAACCCTCAGCCGCGTTGCAAGCCTCGCCCCGACGCGCTAACAGGGGCCGAGTATTCCAATGCACGAGGGTCCCATGACTGCCGCTTCCGCTTCCCCGCTTCGTCTTGGCATCGCGGGCCTCGGCACCGTGGGTATCGGTGTGGTCAAGATCATCCAGCGTCACGCCGATCTGCTGGCGGCGCGCAGCGGCCGCCCGGTGGTGATTACCGCCGTTTCCGCCCGCGACCGCACCAAGAACCGTGACGCCGATCTGTCGAATTACGCCTGGGAGGTGGACCCCGTCACCCTGGCCACTCGGGACGACGTGGATGTGTTCGTCGAATTGATGGGCGGCCATGAAGGCGCAGCCCGCGCCGCCACCGAGGCCGCACTGGCCGCGGGCAAGGATGTGGTAACCGCCAACAAGGCCCTGCTGGCGCATCATGGTCATGCCCTGGCCGAGATGGCCGAGGCCGCGGGCCGCGTGATCCGCTTCGAGGCCGCCGTGGCCGGGGGCATCCCCGTCATCAAGGCGCTGACCGAAGGGCTGGCAGGCAACCAGATCCGCCGCGTGATGGGCGTGATGAACGGCACCTGCAACTATATCCTGACCCGCATGGAAACCGCAGGCCTGCCCTATGACACGGTCTTCGAAGAGGCCCGCCAGCTGGGCTATCTGGAGGCCGATCCGAACCTCGACGTGGGCGGCATCGACGCCGGGCACAAGCTGGCGATCCTGGCCGCCATCGCCTTTGGCACCAAGGTCAGCTTCGACGATGTGGTGCTGGAAGGGATCGGGCGCATTTCCATCGACGATATCCGCCGCGCGGGCGACATGGGCTACAAGATCAAGCTGCTGGGCGTGGCGCAGATGACCGGCCGCGGGCTGGAACAACGCATGACGCCCTGCCTCGTGCCTGACAGCTCTCCCCTCGGGCAGCTGCAGGGCGGCACCAACATGGTCGTGCTCGAGGGCGACTCGGTCGGGCAGATCGTGCTGCGCGGTGCGGGCGCGGGCGAAGGCCCGACCGCCAGTGCGGTGATGGGCGATGTGCTGGATCTGGCGCGCGGGCTGCGTCTGCCGACCTTCGGCCAGCCGGCCGCGACCCTGTCCACCCCGGTGGCCGCCGTGGCCTCGGCCCCCGCGGCCTATTACCTGCGCCTGCAGCTGATGGACAAACCCGGCGCGCTGGCCAAGGTCGCCACGGTGCTGGGCGATGCCGGTGTCTCGATCAGCCGGATGCGCCAATATGGCCATGCGGACACCTCGGCGCCGGTGCTGATCGTCACCCACAAGACGACGCGCGACGCGATCGACGTGGCGATTGCCCGCTTCCCCGCGACCAATGTGGTCGAGGGCGAGCCCGTCGCCATCCGCATCGAAGAGGTCTGAGGGCCCGGGGCACGGGCCCCGCCCTCCCCCCGCTATCGCTCCTGCAAGAGCGGCGTCCCGCCCGCAGAGTGCCGCGCCGCGCGGGGCTGCCGCCATCGTTCCCTGTGTTAGCGTTCTCAGTCTTGTAACCCTGCGCCGGACGGGCTTACCTGTGCGCGACCCCACCGTCGCCGCCTATTTGCGACGCGCAAAACAGGATGTTCCCATGACCCCCCCCACCGATTTCAATGACCGTATGCTCAGCCTCGGGCTTGCCCGGGTGTCCGAAGCCGCCGCCCATGCCTCGGCCCGGCTGATCGGGCGCGGTGACGAGAAAGCCGCCGACCAGGCCGCTGTGAACGCGATGCGCGACCAGCTCAACATGCTCGACATCAAGGGCGTGGTGGTGATCGGCGAAGGGGAACGCGACGAGGCGCCGATGCTCTATATCGGCGAAGAGGTCGGCACCGGCGACGGCCCGGCGGTGGATATTGCCCTCGATCCGCTGGAAGGCACCACGCTGACCGCGAAGGATATGCCCAATGCCCTGACCGTGATCGCGATGGCACAGCGCGGCACGCTGCTGCACGCCCCCGACGTCTATATGGAGAAACTGGCAATCGGCCCGGGCTACGCCAAGGATGTGGTCAGCCTGGAAATGACGCCGACCGAGCGGGTTCTGGCCTTGGCCAAGGCAGGCGGCGTGAAACCCGAAGACATCACCTGCTGCATCCTGGAACGCGACCGCCACGAAGACCTGATCCGCGAAGTGCGCGAAACCGGGGCGGCGATCCGGCTGATCACCGATGGCGACGTGGCGGGCGTGATCCACTGCGCCGAAGCAGAAATCACCGGCATCGACATGTATATGGGTTCGGGCGGGGCACCCGAGGGCGTGCTGGCGGCCTCGGCGCTCAAATGCATGGGCGGGCAGATGTGGGGTAAACTCTTGTTCCGCAACGATGACGAACGCGGCCGCGCCGCAAAGGCGGGCATCACCGATCTGGACAAGATCTATTCGCGCGACGAGCTGGTGACCGGCGACGTGATCTTCGCCGCTACCGGCGTGACCAATGGGTCGATCGTGAAGGGCGTGAAGCGCGAACCCAACTTCATCGAGACGGAAACCATCCTGATGCGCTCGAAAACCGGATCGGTGCGGCGGATGATCTATCGCAACCCGATCAAGTGATCCGCGCGCCCCGGGGGCCCTGCCCCCGGACCCCCGGGATATTTCAGCCAGAAAGAAGATGACCGCGACAGTCTTTCTTTCTGGCTGAAATATCCCGGGGGTGAGGGCCGCAGGCCCGAGGGGGCAGCGCCCCCTTTCTGGCCCTCGCCACTGGCGGGGGCTTTGGCTTTTCGGTATCGAGGGGGCATGAGCAGTTACCTGAATGTCGAACACTCCCTGACGGGCCGGCGCTGGATCGGCCCCACGGCCGAGGCCGACCGGCTGGCCGAGGCGTTGGTGCAGGAAACCCATCTGCCCCTGCCGCTGGCGCGGGTTCTGGTGGCACGCGGGGTCGCCCCCGAGCAGGCCGCGGGATTTCTGGAACCCACGCTGCGCGAGTTGTTGCCCGACCCGCATATGCTGAAAGATATGGAAAAGGCCGCGCGCCGGTTTCTGGCCGCCGTGAAGGGGCGCGAAAAGATCGCCGTCTTCGCCGATTACGATGTGGACGGCGGGTCGTCCGCGGCGCTGCTGATCGTCTGGCTGCGCGCGATGGGACGCGAGGCGACGCTCTATATCCCCGACCGGATCGACGAGGGTTATGGCCCCAACGTGCCCGCGATGGAGGCGCTCGCGCGGGACCATTCGTTGATCGTCTGCGTCGACTGCGGCACGCTCAGCCACGAGCCGGTGGCAGCGGCAAAGGGCGCAGATGTCGTGATCCTTGACCACCACCTGGGCGCCGAGACGCTGCCGCCCGCGCTGGCTGTGGTCAACCCCAACCGGCAGGACGAAGACGGCGCGCTGGGGCATCTGTGTGCGGCCTCGGTGGTGTTCCTGATGCTGGTCGAGGCCAACCGGCAACTGCGCGCCGAGGGCGTGCAGGGCCCCGACCTGATGACGTTGCTGGATCTGGTGGCGCTGGCCACGGTCGCAGATGTCGCGCCGCTGGTGGGCGTCAACCGGGCGCTGGTGCGTCAGGGACTGAAGGTGATGGCGCGGCGCGACCGGCCCGGGCTGAAGGCGCTGGCCGATGTGGCGCGGATGGATCAGGCGCCGAGTGCCTATCACCTGGGCTTCCTGCTTGGCCCCCGTGTCAACGCGGGCGGGCGCATCGGTGCCGCCGATCTGGGCGCGCGGCTCTTGTCCTGCACCGATCCGGCCGAGGCCGAGGCGCTGGCCGCCCGGCTGGACGAGTTGAACACCGAACGCCGCGATATCGAGAACCGGGTGCGCGACGCGGCACTGGCGCAGGCCGAGGCACGCGGCTTTGACGCGCCGCTGGTCTGGGCCGCAGGCGCAGGCTGGCATCCCGGCGTGGTGGGCATTGTCGCGGCGCGGCTGAAAGAGGCCACCAACCGCCCCGCCGTGGTGATCGGGCTGGACGGCGGCATCGGCAAGGGATCGGCCCGGTCGGTCGCGGGGGTGGATCTGGGCGCGGCGGTGCAGCGGGTCGCGGCCGAAGGGTTGTTGCTGAAAGGTGGCGGGCACAAGATGGCCGCCGGTCTGACCGTCGCCGAGGACCAGCTCGAACCCGCCATGGCGCGGTTGTCCGAACTGCTGGCACGGCAGGGTGCGGGTGCGGGCGGCCCGCGCGATCTGCGGCTTGACGGGTTGCTGATGCCCGGCGCCGCCACACCGCAACTGATCGAGGAAATCGACAAGGCCGGCCCCTTCGGTCAAGGCGCCCCCGCGCCGCGCTTCGCCTTCCCGGCGATGGAGATTCGCAGCCCCCGCCGGATCGGCGAAAACCATCTGCGCTTCACCTTTTCGGACGGGATGGGCGCACGGATCGACGCGGTCAGCTTCGGCGCCTTCGACGGTGCCCTGGGGCCGGTGCTGTCAGATCCGGGCGCCAGTCGCTTTCATCTGGCGGGCCGGCTGGAAATCAACACCTGGGGCGGGCGCGCCAAGGTGCAGCTGCGGCTGGAGGATGCCGCGCGCGTCGAATAATCCTTGTCGCAAAGGCGCTTCGTCGACGCGTGACGACAGTTGCGGGATTCGCGAAAAAACCTCTTGCGCGGCCATCCGGGCTGCCGTATGAACCGCCCCACGCTGCAAGGCTGGCCCGTTCGTCTATCGGTTAGGA
>DKFM01000024.1:0-138438 GCA_002452815.1 Rhodobacteraceae bacterium UBA6796 | reverse complement strand
GTTCGACTCCCCTACGGGCTGCCACTTCCATTCCGACAATGCAGAACGCCATGCCGCCTCGCTAGAGCGTTGCGATGGTTTGCCCGACGGTGGCGATTGCGTTCAATGCGCGGCGGCGCGCGCACGGCTCAGGATGGCGGCATTCCCGCACCAGTCCGGGACCGCATCGACCCGTTCAGGATGTTCGGACAGGAAGGCCAGACAGCCCTGCGCCCCCGGGCAACTGCGACAACGCGTGATCATCGCCGCAAAATCCGCCTGCGAAAGCAAACCTTCGTGAATCGCCTCGGTCAGGTTCACCCCCATGCGCCGCGCCATGCCGCGCGTGATCCAGAAATGCAGATCAATGTTTCCCTGCACACCCATTTGCTCGCTCCTTCGGTTACTCCAGCTCGATGGCCTGACGCAGACGCGCCATCATCAGGCGGTTGTTGCAGTAATCCGGCGCTTCTGCCGCGCCCTCGTCGCCGTCACGCTCGGCAAGCCAGTGCTGACAGGCGGTTGGATCGTCACAGCTGGTGCAGCGCACGACCGCCTCGCGCCAGCCTTCGCCAGAAAGCTGCCCCTTGGCCATCGCTTCGGTCAGATCAACCCCAAGCACTTCTGCCATCCGGTTCATCAGTGCCGCATGGCGGTTCAGCGTTCTTGCTCCGAACATCTCGCGCGTCCCTTCTGGTAAAACTGGGGCGAAAGTCGGGGCAAAACCCTCAGGAAGCCATGATTCAGATCAATCAGGCCGTCACAGGGCCCCAGCATGGGCCGGTTTTTGCCAGATGGCGGCTCAGATCCGCCCGGCGCGCAATTCCGCAACAGTCTGGCGCACAATATCCAGGCGCAATGCATTCGCCGGATGGCTGCCAAGGAAGGTCTCGCCCGGATCGGGAATCCGGCGGAAGAATTCGGCCCCGCGCAACGGATCGTAGCCGGCATTCCAGGTGATGATCGTGCCCAGACGATCGGCCTGCAATTCGTAATCCTTGGAATTGGTGCGGCTGCCGACCGAGGCGCCAATATCCTGCGCCCGGGAAATTCCGCTGACATCGGCCCCCGCAACCGCCGCCAGAGTGCCCAGCAGGACGGCACCACGCAGCGCGTCCTGCTCTTTCGCGGCCAGATGGCCCGCAATGTGATGGGCCGCCTCGTGCCCCATCACGAAGGCCAGCTCGTCGGGGTTCTGCGCGCTGGCGATCAGCGCCAGATTGAAGGCCACCACGGGACGGCCCTGCCTGTCTTCGGTCTGGAACGCATTGGGATCGGTGCTGGGGCGGTCGTCGACCATGATCTGGTAATCGCAATTGCGCCCGCGGGTGCGCGCATAGCATTCAGCCTCGATCTGCGGCTCCATCCGGCGCACGACCGAAACGAAATTCTCTGCGGCCTGCTCCGGCGAAGGCAGCTCGACCGCGCTGCGCTCTGCCGTCAGCCGGGACAGCACGGCCCCCTGCGGAGCCTCGCAGGCCGCAAGGGCCATCATCCCGACAATCGCCCCCAGGCGCCAGATCCGCGCAGCCATGACCCCTCCGAAATTCGCGCGCGCAGTCTAGCCGCCCGCCCCTGCCTCGAAAAGCCCGGGCCCGCCGCGCTCACCGAAATGTTCCCCCTTTCCCGGCGGCGTCCGGCGCGCTAGCATCACCCCATGTTTACCATCGAGCACGAATTCGACGCCACCGTGATCACCCTCGTCGACGAGGGGGACGATCCGCGCGACTATCTGCAGGAAGACATCACCATCCAGTCCTTCGAGGAATGCGTGGTGATCGAACAGCTCGACGATCAGACCGACATCGTGCAGCACATCACCTTCTCGCATGCCCAGCTGCGCGAACTGGCCGCCGCGCTGGATCTGCCCGAAGGCGTCTACCGTCTGCGGCAGGTTGCCAAGAAATAGCCGCGCAGGGGGCGCTGCCCCCTCGGGCCTGCGGCCCTCACCCCCGGGATATTTTCACCAGAGTGAATGACCGGGCCAGAAGGTTCCCTTCACCTTGCAGGAAATATCCCGGGGGAGGCCGCAGGCCGGGGGCAGCGCCCCCTGCCCGGTTCAGTCCAGGCGAAACACCTTGTCCCGCGCACTCTGGCCCCGGATCAGCGTCAGCCGTGATTTCGCGACGCCCAGGGCCTTGGCCAGCAGCTTTTGCACCTCGGCATTCGCCTTGCCGTCTTCGGGCACTACGGTGACATAGGCGCGCAGGCCATCCCCGGCGGCCACGATGGCATTGCGCGAGGCTTTCGGCGTAACCCGCAGCGCGATCTCGGCGCCGGGCTTGGCAAGGTGGGTGAGGTCGGTCATGGTCCGATCCATAGCGCCCCCGGGCGCGCAGGAAAAGGATCTCGGCCGATGCGCACCGCTTTCTTTCACGACGAACGCAGTTTCTGGCATGGCGGCGGCAATTACGCCCTGACCCTGCCGGTGGGCGGTTTCGTGCAGCCGGGCGGTGGCCTGCCCGAGAACCCTGAAACCAAGCGGCGGCTGGTGAACCTGCTTCGGGTGTCAGGGCTGCTGAGCGAGATCGACGCCGGTTCGGCGCCCGAGGCCAGCCGCGCGGATCTGGAGCGGGTGCATCCCGCCAGCTATCTGGACGCGTTCAAGGCAGCCTCCGACGCAGGCGGCGGCGAGCTGGGCCTGCGCACGCCCTTCGGGCCGGGCGGTTACGAGATTGCGGCCCTGTCCGCAGGGCTTGCGAAGGCCGCGCTGTTTGCGGTGCTCGAGGGGCGCGCGCAAAACGCCTATGCGCTCAGCCGCCCGCCGGGGCATCACTGTCTGCCCGACTGGCCGAACGGGTTTTGCCTGCTCAACAATATCGCCGTGGCGGTGCGTGCGGCACAGGCTGCGGGGTTGGCGCGGCGGGTGGCCGTGGTCGACTGGGACGTGCATCACGGCAACGGCACCGAGGCGGTGTTTCTGGACGACCCCGAGGTCCTGACGATCTCGTTGCATCAGGAATGGAACTACCCGCTCGATACCGGGGGGGCCGCGACCCGCGGGGCCGAGGGCAGCAATCTGAACATCCCGCTGCCACCGGGCTGTGGCGAGGCAAGCTATCTGCAGGCCTGGGACCGGATCGTGGCGCCCGCGCTGGCGCGGCACGCGCCCGATGTGATCGTAATCGCCTGCGGGTTCGACGCCTCGGCGATGGACCCGCTGGGGCGGATGCTGCTGGGCGCGGCGGGGTTCCGCGCGCTTGCCCTGCGGGCGATGGCGGCGGCCGAGGATCTGTGCGGCGGGCGTCTGGCGATGACCCATGAGGGTGGCTATTCCGAGGTGCATGTGCCGTTTTGCGGGCATGCCGTGCTCGAGGCGCTGTCGGGCAGTGCCATCGCCGTGCCGGACCCGCTGGGCGCGACCATCGCGGCGCGTCAGCCGGACGCGCGCTGGCAAGCGCCGGTGGCCGGGTATCTGGCGGAACTGGCGGCGGAATTCGGGCTCTGAACCGTTGCAATCGCACCCTTGCCCACCGATATGGGGGGCAGACGAATGGAGAGAGCCATGGATAGTGCCCCCGGCACCGTGAACCCCGCAGAACGCAACGATGACGCAATGCGGTTCCTGCTGACCCGGCGGTCGCGTCCACCGAAAACCCTGACCGGCCCTGCGCCGGATCGGGCGGCGCTGCAGGAAATCCTGACCATCGCCGCGCGCGTGCCCGATCACGGCAAGCTGGAGCCCTGGCGCTTTGTCGTGCTGGAACGTCCCGCGCTGGCGCGGCTGGCAGCCGAGGCGGCGGAGTATGCCCGCACGCAGGCCATTCCCGACGATATGGCCGCCAAGGGCGTGGGGCAGTTCGCGCAAAGCCCGCTGTGTGTGGCGGTGATCGCCGTGCCGCGCCCGACCGACAAGGTGCCCGCGATCGAACAGACGCTCTCGGTCGGGGCGGCCTGCACGCAACTGGTCAATGCCGCGCTGGCCGCGGGCTGGGGGGCCGGGTGGCTTTCGGGCTGGGTTTCGCATGATCCTGGCTTTGCCGCGCCGGCCTTCGGGCTGGCACCGGGGGAATGGGTCGCGGGGCTGGTGCATATCGGCACGCAGACCGTGGCCCCGCCTGAACGCCCCCGGCCTGATCTGAACCAGATTGTCACCTGGGTAGACGCATGATCGTGCAAAGTTTTCTTCTGGCCTGGGCCGATGTGTTCCGCCCCGGCGCGCTGAAAGTGCTGGGCCTGGGCGTGGCGCTTTCGCTTGGGCTGCTGGTAGCGATCTATATCGGGCTGGTCAGCCTGATCGGCGCTTTCGTGCCCGATACCTTCACCCTGCCCTGGATCGGTGAGGTGACCTGGATCGACAGTTTCCTCTCGATCGCCTCGCTGGGGCTGATGCTGGTGGCCTCAATGTTCCTGATGGTGCCGGTTGCCTCGCTGTTTACCGGATTCTTCCTTGAGGACGTGGCCGAAGTGGTCGAGGACGCGCATTATCCGACCCTGCCCCCGGTGCGCAAACTGACGCTGGCCGAAAGCCTCGGCGATACGCTGCGTTTTCTGGGGGTAATCATCGGTGCCAACATTCTGGCGCTGATGGTCTATCCCTTCGTGATCCCGTTTGCGCCCGTGCTGTTCTTTGCCCTGAACGGGTATCTGTTGGGTCGGGAATATTTCCAGATGGCGGCGTTCCGGCGGATGCACCGCGACGAGGCGCTGGCGCTTTATACCCGCAACCGCACGGTGATCTGGCTGGCGGGTGCGCTGATGGCGGTGCCGCTGTCAATTCCGCTGCTGAACCTGCTGGTGCCGGTGCTGGGGGCCGCGACCTTCACCCATATCTTCCACCGCCTGACGCGCTACAGCGCCAGGGCGTGATAGACATCTTCGGCGATCGGCAGCAAACGGGCGCGCGGCAATGCGGCCGACACCGCAAACCCCATGCCCGCGTCGACCCAGGTCAGGCTGGCGGCTTCACTGCCCTGGGCGAAGCGGAACGCCGTTTCGCCCCCCTCGACCGCCGCGACATAAAGCGTCAGTCGCGCCCCGCTCGCATCTTCATACATGAGCTGCGCGGCCGCGCCGGTGCTGCCGGGCAAGAGCCGCCCCCCCACCAGAGCATACCCACGCGCGCGCAGGTCCGGCGCCTGCAGTGTCCGACCCAGCCGTTTGGACAGCCAGGCCATCAGATGGCCTTCGTCGGCCGCCCCCACTTCGACAGGATGCGCCACCTCGACACTATAGACCGCATGGGCCAGTTGTGCCGCCTGCGCAAACCCCGCCACCACCACCGGCTGGGGGCCAACCGCCCCTTGCCTGCCCAAAACCCAGCCGCCGCCCAGCCCCACTGCCAGGATGACAAGCCCCGCCGCCAGTTGCGCCCCGCCCCAGCTTGCCTGCCAACTGCGCGTTGGCCGCCGCGTAGCCGCACGCAGACGCGCAGGCACCGGCTCTGCGGCTTTTGACGCCAGTGCCGCGCGCAAGGCCGCACGATCGGCGCGCAGGCCCGCAACCCTGGCCGCCAGCACCGCATCTTGCGCCACTGCCGCTTCCACGGCTGCCGCATCCGCGCCGTGCAACCGGCCATCCACCAGAGCCTGAATGTCGTCTTCCGTTACCGCCATCTGCTGCTGCCCCGTCATTTCACCCGCCGCAACGGCGCCCCCGTCGCAGGCCCGCGCGCGCCTTCGTTGTCGCCGCTGTCCGGCCCGGGCTCGACCAGCGCGCGCAGCCGCGCCCGGCCGCGCGCCAGCCGCGACATCACCGTGCCCTGCGCCACGCCCAGGATCCGCGCCGTCTCGGCATAGCTGAAATCCTCGACACCGACCAACAAGATCACCTCGCGCTGTTCCAGCGTCAGCAGATCCAGCGCCGCCAGAACATCCCCCAGATGCGCCGCAGCTTCCGCCCCGCCATCAATGGCGGGCGAAAACGCCTCGTCATAGGCAAGATGCGGGCCCCGTCGCGCACGCGCGCGCATCCCGTCAATATGCAGGTTGCGCAACACCTGAAACAACCACGGTCGCAGCGCCGCCTCGGGACGAAACAGATGCCAGCGCGACAACGCGCGCTCCAGACAATCCTGCACCAGATCGTCTGCCGCCTCGGGGTCGCGCAACAACGCATAGGCAAACCGCCGCAATGCGGGGATTTGCGCCTCGATCACATGTCGCTTCTGCGCTCCGGCCATGGCGAGTTCCGTTCAGCGGCCAGCGGCGCCCCGCAGGGCACCGCCGCCTCAGGATCAAGGTTGCGCGACGTGCCAGGCACCGTCAAGAAAACCGTCGCCGGTGATATCACCGGGCTTGGCGTCCTTGACCCAGGTGTAAAGCGGCTTGCCCTTGTAGGCCCACTGCGCGCTGCCATCTTCACGGGTGATCACGCTCCACTCGCCCATCGCCGCATCGCCCGCCTCGGCCATCAGCGGCGGCCAGTTGCCGGCACACGGCCCGTTGCAGGCCGATTTGCCCGCGCTGTCCTTGTCGAAGGTATAAAGCGTCATCCCCGCGGCATCGACCAGCGTCGCGCCCTTGGCCGTTTGCGCAACCGTCGCCGGATCGGCCGCGGCCATCCCCGCCACCAGCACCAGTGCCGCACTCATCAGGATCTGTTTCATCACCGAAACTCCTTGCTGTGATACCAACAGATACGCCCGCATCCGCACCTTATTCCCGCGCGCATGAAAAAAGGCGCGTCGGGGAACCCCGCGCGCCCGTTTCAGTGGCCTGTGGTCTGCTTTCGCCTCAGCGCGGGTTCAACCTGCCGAACCAGTCCAGATCTTCGATCCCGATCACGCCGGACAGGATAATGCCGGCCACCACCGCCCAGATCACCACGGCCACGGCGGTGGTGATCTTCGCCTTGCGGCCGATATTGGCCTCATGCGGGGCGCCTCTGGGCGTGCCGGGCACGACATGCCCGGCCTCATCCTGGCTTTGAAACCGGATCGGCAGCACGATGAAGAACACCATGAACCAGATCACGGCAAACAGCACGATGCCGCCGGTCAGGTTCATACCTGCTCCAGCTCAACCAGGCAGCCGTTGAAATCCTTGGGATGCAGGAACAGCACCGGCTTGCCATGCGCACCGATCTTCGGCTCGCCCGAGCCCAGCACCCGCGCGCCCGAGGCCTTGAGCTTGTCGCGCGCGGCCAAGATGTCATCGACCTCGTAGCAGATGTGATGGATGCCGCCGGCGGGGTTCTTGTCGAGGAAGCCCTGGATCGGCGAGTTTTCCCCCAGCGGGTAGAGCAGCTCGATCTTGGTATTGGGCAGTTCGATGAACACCACGGTCACGCCGTGGTCGGGTTCGTCCTGCGGCGGGTTCACCTTCGCGCCCAGCGTATTGGCATATTGCGCGGCAGCCGCGGCCAGATCCGGCACGGCAATGGCGACATGGTTCAAACGTCCGATCATGGGGGCCTCCATTACTCCTGCCCTTGGCTTTAGGGGCCGGGGGGGCGTGATGCAAGGCCCGCGTGGGGGAGGCTTAACGCTCTGTTAGCCAAATCAGCGCTTAACTCGGACATGACCTGATTCCTTTCGCCCCTCTGCCAAGGTGATGCCCATGACCGATGACCTGACCCAATTCCTGGCCACCCGCCCGGCCACCGCGCAACGCCCCCTGCTGGGGCTGACGGTGCTGGTGGTCGAAGACAGCCGTTTCGCATCAGAAGCGATGCGACTGCTGTGCCTGCGCTCGGGCGCGCGCATCCGGCGCGCCGATTGCCTGCGCTCGGCGCACCGGCATTTGCAGACCTATCGCCCCGGCGTGGTGATCGTCGACATGGGCCTGCCCGACGGATCGGGCGCCGATCTGATCCGGCACATCCGCACGATGACCCCGCCGGTGCCGGTGGTTCTGGGCACCTCGGGCGACCCGGGGGCCGAAACGGCGGCCCTTCAGGCGGGGGCCGACGGCTTCCTGCCGAAACCGGTCGAAAGCCTTGCGATGTTTCAGCAGGCGATCATCGCCACCCTGCCCGCCGAGGCCCGCCCGAGCGAGTTGCATCTGGTCAGTGACGACACCATCGCCCCCGATCCGATCGCCCTGCGCGACGATCTGAGCCACATGGCCGAGGTTCTGGCCGACGCGCATGATCCCGCCGCTCTGGGCTATGTCGCGCAGTTTCTGACCGGGGTCGCGCGCTCGGCCCATGATGATGCGCTGGAAACCGCGGCCGTGGCGCTGGCCCGCCGCGGGGGCGCCTCGGCGGCAGATATCACCCGGCTTTCCGGGCTGGTGCAGGCGCGTCTGGCGGCGGGGGCGGCGTTCTGAACCGTCCCCCCCACGCCCGTTACAACGCCGCCAGCACCGGGTCGGACGAGACACGCACAAGCTGCGTCAGGTCCGACAGGCGTTCGATCTGCCGTCCCTCGGCATCGAAATTTCCGGGCGCCAGCCAGGCTGCATAGGCTTCGCTGAGCGCGGGCCAATCCTTGTCGATCGCGGCGAACCAGGCGGTGTCGCGATTGCGCCCCTTGTAGACCGTGGCCTGACGAAAGGTGCCTTCGTAGCTGAGCCCCAGCCGTTCGGCCGCGCGCCGCGACGGAATATTCAGCGCATCGCATTTCCATTCGAACCGGCGATAGCCCGCGTCGAAGGCCCAGCCGATCATCAGCATCATCGCCTCGGTCGCGGCACGGCTGCGCTGCAGGCCCGGCGCCAGATTGATATGCCCCAGTTCGATCGAGCCGGACTCGGGCGCGATCCGCAGATAGGACATCACACCGCCCGGATGGCCGTTGGCCGCGTCGACAACCGCATAAAAATAGGGATCGGCCTGCCCGGCCATGTCCTTGACCCAACGCATGTAACCGACTTCAGAGGCGAACGGTCCGTAGGGCAGATAATCCCAGATCGCGTCACTGTCGGCATTGGCGCGAAACAGCGCATGGGCGTGACGCTCCTCCAACCGTTCGAGCCGGGCATAGCGCCCTTCCAGGACCATCGCATCCGGCCTGCGCGGCGCGATCCAATTCGTCAGCGCCTCTCCGAACCGCTTTTGCGTCATTGCCGCCCCCCTCGCTGCGCCCCGTACTGCAGACAGGCTAGCGCGCGGCGCGGCGCCGCACAATCACCTGCGACACATGGGAAAACACCGCACGGCCATCGGGTGTTACAGCAGGAATTTCGGGTCGTCGCCCAGATCGAGCCCGAGAAAAATCGTGCCCTCCAGCAAGGCCCGGTCGGCGCCGAACATCCCCGCCAGCGCCCAGCCCGCATAGGCGCGGATATCGGCGGTGGGCATCAGGTCGCGCCCGGCATAGAGATCAGCCTCGGCCAGACCGGGCCAACGGCCATAGACGCGGCCACCGCGCAGCGCGCCCCCCGCCATCACCATCGCGCCCCCGGTGCCGTGATCGGTCCCGCGCGATCCATTCTGCCGCGCGGTGCGGCCGAATTCCGTCATCGCCAGCACCAGCGTCTTGCCCCACTCGGGGCCCAGCCCCTGTTTCAGCGTCAGGATCATCGAGGCAAGCCGCGCCGCAGGGCCACGGATCGCCCCCGCCTGCCCGCGATGCGTGTCCCAGCCCGTCAGCGAAAACGCCGCGATCCGTGTCTCCTCGCGCAGCCGGCTTGCGGCGAATTGCGCCAGCGCGTCGGCCTTTTGCAGCGCCCCGGCGCCTGTGGCCTGCATTGCGGGCGCCATCATGTCTTGCGCGGCCAGCATCTCGGCGGCCCGGGTGTCGGTGATCGTCATCGCCTCGGCCGCCGCCTCGCGAAACAGGGCGTCGTCGTGATAGACATGTTCCAAAAGCGCCCGGCCCTGCCCGCTCAGGTTCAGCCAGGCATCCGGCGCCCAGGCCATCGCGGGCGCCGCCCCCGCCAGCACCGGCAACTCGTCGGCCCCCACGGAATAGGCGGTCTCGGCCCGGGCGCCGGGCATGGATTGCAGCAACCGGTTCAGCCAGCCGTCGCGGATCATCGCCACCGGCACATCCATGCCGGTGCCCGCCTCCAGCATGTCCTGTCCGTCGAAATGCGAACGCTTGTCGCGGTAAGGCGTTGAAACGGCATGGGTAAAGGCCAGCTCGCCCGCCGCCCAAAGCGGCATCAGATCCGCCATCGCAGGATGCAGCGCAAAGAACCCGTCCAGATCGGCGGCGCCGTTCTGCGGGCCGACCGCCAGATCGGGACGCATCTGCGCCAGGAGCGGGTCGCCGTAAGGCTGCACGATATCAAGCCCGTCCATCGCGCCGCGCAGGATGATCACGACCAGCCGCCGGTCGCCCGGCGTTGCGGCCAGTGTCACCGTACTCAGCAGCGGATGTGCGGCCGCCGAACACCCCAGAACCGCCGCGCCACGCAGAAAGAAACGACGGGAAATCATCGCATTACCTCCGGTTGAACTCGGGAGAGGCCAGCACCAGCGCGATCCCTTCGGCCCGGCTTTCCGCGCGCGGGACGGCGAAGGAAAGCGCCTCGGTGACCCGCGGCCCCAACGCCTGCGGCAGGAAGTCCCGCGCGTCGGGCAGCGGGCGGCTCAGATCTTTCGCAATCGCCGCAGGCGCCTTCAGCGCCCAGTTGATCCGGGCCGACAGGGTTTGCGGCGCGATCCAGTCCTCGGCGGCCTCGGGCCAGCCATCGGGCCCGCGCGGCGCAAGCCATTGCTGCCCCATCGAACGCAGCGGCCAATAGCCCTGCTTGCGCAGGATTGCCCCCGAAAGGCCCATCACCTCGGCCCCCGATAACCCCAGCGCGCGCAAGGAGGTGGCAATGAATTCGAAGGGCTGGCGCACCTTCAACAAGTCGTCGCCGCGCGCGCCCGGATGTTCCAGCAGAACCTGATAGACCGGCATCAGCGCCCCGTTCGCGCCCAAATAGGCCTCGGCCATCGCCGCGGTCAGATCGGGGGCGGGGTCGGGGCCCACGAAATGCACCGCCAGCTTGCGCGCCAGATGGCGGGCGGTATCGGGGTGCAGGGCCAGCGCGTCGAGCACCGCGTGAATGTCGTCCAGCCGCGCGGGATCGCCGCCGAAGCTGCGGCCCAAAACCTGCTCGGCGCCCGGCTCGGCCAGATCGGGGCTGAACTGCGTCCCCGCCTCGCCCAGCACCCGCAGCCCGGTGAACAGCTCGGCCAGCTGGCGCACATCGTCCTGCGTATAGGCGCCACCAACCCCCAGCGTGTGCAGCTCGATCACCTCGCGCGCAAGGTTTTCGTTCAGGCCCAACCCCCGCTCGGGCTTCTTGCGTGCCGCGCGCGAGCCGGGCCCGAAAGAGGACGTCTGGTCCAGATAAATCAGCATCATCGGGTGCAGCACCGCCGCGCGCAGCAGTGCCGGGAAACTGCCGGTCAGATGCGGGCGCAGGGCCTCGGCATGGCTGGCGGCCAGCGCGTAATCCTCGCGCCGCTTGCCCTGAATCGTGAAATGGTCGCGCCAGAAGGCAAACAGCCTCTCGCGCATGCCGGCCGGGTCGTCGACCGCGCGCGCCAGCGCCAGTTGCAAACTGTCGACCAGCGCATCGTGCAAGGCCGCCTTATGCGCCTTGAGCGCGGCGGCCGCGCCCGGTTCATCATCGCGTTCGGCCCGTTTCAGCCGCACGAAATCGACCCGCATCTTCAGCGCGACATCGGTCTGCATACCCGGAAATTGCGCCCCCGCCCCATCGCTGCGCAGCGCGGCCAGCATCTCGGGCACGGTCAGCGGACTTGCCGCGCGCGGCGACAGGCCAAATCCGAACCGCACCGGGGCGAGCGTGGCAAAATCCATGGGGCACCTCTTCTGCGCCCGATTGCGCCACAGCATCGGACAAAAGGAAAGGGCGCCGCGGTCTGGCCGGGCGCCCTTTCGCTCACTCTTGCGTGTGAGGGCCGATCAGGCCTCTTTCGGCAGCACGCGCAGGCGCAGTTCGCGCAGCTGTTCGTTCAGCGGCTCGGACGGGGCGCCCATCATCAGGTCTTCGGCGCGCTGGTTCATCGGGAACATGATGACCTCGCGGATGTTCATTTCATCCGCCAGCAGCATCACGATCCGGTCGATGCCCGCCGCGCAGCCGCCGTGGGGCGGGGCGCCGTATTTGAACGCCTTGACCATGCCGCCGAAGCGTTTTTCGACCTCGGACGCGGGATAGCCCGCCAGTTCGAAGGCCTTGAACATGATTTCGGGCTTGTGGTTACGGATCGCGCCCGAGATCAGTTCATAGCCGTTGCAGGCCAGGTCATATTGATAGCCCAGCACGTCCAGCGGATCGCCATTCAACGCCTCGAGCCCGCCCTGCGGCATCGAGAACGGGTTGTGGCTGAAGTCGATCTTGCCCTCGTCGTCCTTCTCGTACATCGGGAAATCGACGATCCAGGCGAATTTGAAGCAGTCCTTGTCGCTCAGGCCCAGCTCGTCGCCGATCACGTTGCGCGCCCGGCCCGCGACGGCCTCGAAGGCCTCGGGCTTGCCGCCCAGGAAGAAGGCCGCGTCGCCCTCGCCCAGACCCAGTTGCAGGCGGATCGCCTCGGTGCGCTCGGGGCCGATGTTTTTCGCCAAGGGGCCCGCGGCTTCCATCCCCGAGCCATCCTCGGCCTTGCGCCAGAAGATATAGCCCATGCCCGGCAGGCCCTGTTCCTGCGCGAACTTGTTCATCCGGTCGCAGAATTTGCGGCTGCCGCCCTTGGGTGCGGGGATCGCGCGCACCTCGGTGCCCTCTTGTTCCAAGAGCTTGGCAAAGATCGCAAAGCCCGAGCCCGCAAAATGCTCGCTCACGACCTGCATCTCGATCGGGTTGCGCAGGTCGGGCTTGTCCGACCCGTATTTCAGCATCGCGTCCTTGTAGGCGATGCGCGGCCAGTCGGCATCGACGCGGCGGCCCTTGCCGAATTCCTCGAACAGGCCCTGGATCACCGGCTGGATCGCGGCGAACACGTCTTCCTGCTCGACGAAGGACATCTCCAGGTCAAGCTGGTAGAAATCGGTCGGGCTGCGGTCGGCGCGGGGGTCTTCGTCGCGGAAGCAGGGCGCGATCTGGAAATACTTGTCGAAGCCCGCAACCATGATCAGCTGCTTGAACTGCTGCGGCGCCTGCGGCAGCGCGTAAAACTTGCCCGGATGCAGACGCGACGGCACCAGGAAGTCGCGCGCGCCTTCGGGCGAGGACGCCGTGATGATCGGGGTCTGGAATTCGTTGAAGCCCGCATCCCACATCCGGTTGCGGATCGAGCGCACGACGTTCGAGCGCAGCATGATGTTGTTGTGCAGCGTCTCGCGGCGCAGGTCGAGGAAGCGATAGGTCAGGCGGGTTTCCTCGGGGTAGTCCTGTTCGCCGAAGACCGGCAGCGGCAGTTCCTCGGCCGGGCCCAGAACCTCGACTTCACGGACATAGATCTCGATCTCGCCGGTCGGGATCTTCGGGTTGATGAGGCTCGCGTCGCGCAGTTTCACGCTGCCGTCGATGCGGATCACCCATTCGCTGCGCACCTTTTCCAGCGCCGCGAACGCGCCCGAGTCGCCGTCGCAGATCAGCTGCGTCATGCCGTAGTGGTCGCGCAGGTCGATGAACAGCACCCCGCCGTGATCTCGCACGCGATGCACCCAGCCCGAGAGGCGGACGGTTTCGCCGGCATTCGCGGCGGTCAGCGCGGCACAGGTATGGCTGCGATAGGCGTGCATCGGACTCCCCTTTCAACGGGCTTTGGCGTCAGTCGGCCCGATACACAGCGAGAGCGCCCGGAAGTCAAGCGCGACCCTGCATTTGCACGCCCTGCCGCGGGTGAAAGCCGCCTCCGGGCCGTTGCATCGCCCGGGCACAACCATCCCCGGCGTCACAGATCGTGCGCAAGACCCCTTTCACCCTTGCGCCGCGCGTCCGGCTGACTATAACCCCCACCAATTTGCGCGGAGCCTGTCCAGTCTCCGCCTGTCGTGCTGCCGAACAGAATCAAGGGGTCCACCATGCCGAAGAGAACCGACATCAAGTCCATCCTCATCATCGGCGCCGGGCCCATTGTGATCGGCCAGGCCTGCGAGTTCGACTACTCGGGCGCCCAGGCGTGCAAGGCGCTGCGCGAGGAAGGCTATCGCGTCATCCTGGTCAACTCGAACCCGGCGACGATCATGACCGACCCGGAAATGGCCGACGCCACCTATATCGAGCCGATCACCCCCGAGGTTGTCGCCAAGATCATCGAGAAAGAGCGCCCCGATGCGCTGCTGCCGACGATGGGCGGTCAGACCGGCCTGAACACCAGCCTTGCACTGGCCGACATGGGCGTGCTGGAAAAATTCGGCGTCGAGATGATCGGCGCGAAACGCGAGGCCATCGAAATGGCCGAAGACCGCAAGCTGTTCCGCGAGGCGATGGACCGCCTGGGCATCGAAAACCCGAAAGCCACCATCGTGGCCGCGCCGAAACTGCCCAATGGCAAATACGACATCAACGCTGGCGTCGCACAGGCAATGGCGGATCTGGAGCACATCGGCCTGCCCGCGATCATCCGCCCCGCCTTCACCCTTGGCGGCACCGGCGGCGGCGTCGCCTATAACCGCGACGATTACGAGGCGATCTGCCGCTCGGGGCTCGATGCCTCGCCGGTGGCGCAGATCCTCGTCGATGAATCGCTCTTGGGCTGGAAAGAATACGAGATGGAGGTCGTGCGCGACAAAGCCGACAACGCCATCATCGTCTGTTCCATCGAAAACGTGGACCCGATGGGCGTGCATACCGGCGACAGTATCACCGTCGCGCCCGCGCTGACGCTCACCGACAAGGAATACCAGATCATGCGGAACGGCTCGATCGCCGTGCTGCGTGAAATCGGCGTCGAAACCGGCGGTTCGAACGTGCAATGGGCGATCAACCCGGTCGATGGCCGCATGGTCGTGATCGAGATGAACCCGCGCGTGTCGCGATCGTCCGCGCTGGCATCGAAAGCCACCGGCTTCCCGATCGCCAAGATCGCCGCGAAACTGGCCGTGGGCTACACGCTGGACGAGCTGGACAACGACATCACCAAGGTCACGCCCGCCAGCTTCGAGCCGACCATCGACTATGTCGTGACCAAGATCCCGCGCTTCGCCTTTGAAAAATTCCCGGGCTCGAAACCCGAACTGACCACCGCCATGAAATCGGTGGGCGAGGCGATGGCGATTGGCCGCACCTTCCACGAATCGCTGCAAAAGGCGCTGGCGTCGATGGAAACCGGCCTGACCGGCTTTGACGAAATCGAAATTCCCGGCGCGCCCGACACCGCCGCCGTGATCAAGGCGATTTCGGTGCAGACGCCCGACCGGCTGCGCCTGATCGCGCAGGCGATGCGGCACGGGCTGTCCGACGACGACATCGTCGCGGCCACCTCGTTCGATCCGTGGTTCCTGGCCCGCATCCGCGAGATCGTCGATGCCGAGGCGCAGATCCGCAAATCCGGCCTGCCGCTGGACGAAAAGGGCCTGCGCGCGCTGAAGATGATGGGCTTCACCGATGCCCGTCTGGCCAAGCTGACCGGCCGCGACGAGGCGCAGGTGCGCCGCGCCCGCCGCAATCTGGGCGTGACCGCGGTGTTCAAGCGCATCGACACCTGCGCCGCCGAATTCGAGGCGCAGACCCCCTACATGTATTCGACCTACGAAGCCCCGGCGATGGGCGACGTGGAATGCGAGGCGCGGCCCTCGGATCGCAAGAAGGTCGTGATCCTGGGCGGCGGCCCGAACCGGATCGGTCAGGGGATCGAATTCGACTATTGCTGCTGCCACGCCTGTTTCGCGCTGACCAAGGCCGGCTACGAAACGATCATGGTCAACTGCAACCCGGAAACCGTGTCGACCGACTATGACACCTCGGACCGTCTGTATTTCGAGCCGCTGACGCTGGAACATGTGATGGAAATTCTGCGGGTCGAGCAGGAAAACGGCACGCTGCATGGCGTCATCGTGCAATTCGGCGGGCAGACGCCGCTGAAACTGGCCAATGCGCTGGAAGCCGAAGGCATTCCGATCCTGGGCACCACCCCCGACGCCATCGACCTGGCCGAGGACCGCGAGCGGTTCCAGGACCTTCTGAACCGGCTTGGGCTGAAACAGCCGGTCAACGGCATCGCCTCGACCGAGGCGCAGGCGATCCAGATCGCCGAGCGCGTGGGCTTCCCGCTGGTGATCCGCCCGTCCTATGTTCTGGGCGGCCGCGCGATGGAAATCGTGCGCGACATGGACCATCTGAAACGCTACATCGCCACCGCCGTGGTGGTCTCGGGCGACAGCCCTGTGCTGCTCGACAGCTATCTGTCCGGCGCGATCGAGGTCGATGTCGATGCGCTGTCCGACGGCAAGACCGTGCATGTCGCGGGCATCATGCAGCACATCGAAGAGGCGGGCGTCCATTCGGGCGACAGCGCCTGTTCGCTGCCGCCCTATTCGCTCAGCCCCGAAACGGTGGCCGAACTCAAGGTCCAGACCGAGAAGATGGCGCTGGCCCTTGGGGTCGTGGGTCTGATGAACGTGCAATTCGCGATCAAGGACGGCGTGATCTATGTGCTCGAGGTGAACCCGCGGGCCTCGCGCACCGTGCCCTTCGTGGCCAAGGCGACCGACAGCGCGATCGCCTCGATCGCCGCGCGCCTGATGGCGGGCGAGCCGATGGCGAACTTCCCGCAGCGTGCGCCCTACCCCGAAGGTGTGGGCCCGGAAACCGACCTGCCCTTCGCCGATCCGCTGACGCTGGCCGATCCGAACACGCCGTGGTTCTCGGTCAAGGAGGCGGTGCTGCCCTTCGCCCGCTTCCCGGGTGTCGACACGCTGCTGGGGCCGGAAATGCGCTCGACCGGCGAGGTCATGGGCTGGGACCGCAACTTCCCGCGCGCCTTCCTCAAGGCGCAGCTGGGGGCGGGCACCGTGCTGCCGACCGAAGGCCGCGTGTTCTTCTCGATCAAGGATGCCGACAAATCGGCCGAGCTGGCCCAGGCCGCGCGCGATCTGATCGGGATGGGCTTCAGCCTGATAGCCACCCGTGGCACCGCCGCCTGGCTGAAGGAAAACGGCGTCGAGGCCGAAGCGGTGCTCAAGGTCTATGAAGGCCGCCCGAACATCGTGGACCGGCTGAAGAATGGCGACATCGCGCTGGTGTTCAACACCACCGACTCGAGCCAGTCGGTCAGCGACAGCCGCGACATCCGCGCCGTGGCGCTGTATGACAAGATCCCCTATTTCACAACCGCCGCAGCCTCGATCGCCGCAGTCGCCGCGATGAAATCGCGCGAAGAAGGGGAAATCTCGGTCCGCCCGCTGCAGGCGTAAGGCCCAGACGTGACCTCGAAAATGTTATTGAGCTGCGGCCTTTCTTTAGGTCGCAGCTCATGACCGATTCGGCTTTTTTAAAAATAAGGCGATTTACGATCCGTTTAAGACCCATTCAAGATATTGAGGACAAGGCTGTTGACAGCCTCGCGCAGTCTGTGGTTATCTTCAAGAATATGTGGGTCAAGTGTGAAATCGCCCCAAAAGTGGTGAAATTTCCGTTGACGCAGCTTCTCCGCGACGGCAGCATTGTACGCATGGCATCTATATGTAGTGCCTAACCGTTAATGTCGTTTGATGGAGGCAGCACGCGAGTATAATCACCACGCAAACGGAAAAGGCCGACCCTAAGGCCGGCCCTCCGATGACCTGCGAGACATTCCCGCAAGATCAATCTGTCGCGGAAAGAATCCTAAGGAATGTCTCGCGAAACTGCAACGCACTTTTGTGCGGGCTTTTCGCAACGCGCAACAATGGAGGTTTTCCATGCGCAAAAAAGGACCTTCCCTGACCCGCCAAATGGCGGCCCATATCAAGCATTTGCTTGAAACTACCAACCTCAACCATGCCCAGATTGCTGCCGCAGTCGGAAGTATCAACCAAGGACGCGTTTCCGAGATCAAGAACGGAAAGCGCTTCTCAGAAGTTTCGTCATCGGAATGGAAAGGGCTTTAAGATGGCAACCAACCCGCCCTCTGGCGACGACCATCGCAACGGCATGGTCAAAGGCCGCTCTCAAACCCAAACGCCTTCGGGCAATTGGGTGAAGCGCGACACCAAGACCGGCAAGTTCATGGACCAGAAAACCTCTTCCAAGACGCCCTTCAAAGGCGTGCGGAAAGAGAAGTGAAATCGAAGCGCGCCTACGGGCGCGCTTCTCATACCGCTCCTTAATCAAATGAACGGGATCAGCGGGATGCCGTTGCCGCAGGCGGCCAGTGCCAGGCACAGACCAAGCGCTACAAGAACCTTCATCGGAACCTCCTGAGTCACGCGTTTTCGGGGCCGAGTCTACGCCCGTGCCCGGCCCGTGGACAGCCCCTTTCCTTGGCCGCGACCGCATGGCACAGTCCCGCCATGGAACATGATTTTCTGATTATCGGCGGCGGTATTGCGGGCGTTTCAGCGGCGGCGCGGCTGGCGCCGCTTGGTCGGGTCCTTCTTGTGGAAAGCGAAGGAAACCTTGCCTACCACGCCTCTGGCCGCTCGGCCGCGCTGTATGCGCCGCATTACGGCAATGCCGCGGTGGTGGCCTTGTCGCAGGCCTCGGGCGAGTATTTCCAGGCCTCCGGCACGCTGGCGCCGCGCGGGCTGATGTTCGTCGATGGCCCCGGCCAGCGCGCCCGGTTCGAGACGCATCTGCACGACTTCGAGCTGGAGGAACTGAGCCTCGATCAGGCCCGCGCGATGGTGCCGATCCTGAACCCCGAAACCGTGGCCTATGCGGGCCATACCGCCCGGACCTGGGACATCGACACCGATCTGCTGATCCAGAATTTCGCGCGCGAGGCGCGGGCACAGGGCGCACAGATACGCACGGCCGCCCCGGTCACGCGGATCACGCGGGCCCCTGCGGGTTGGGCCGTGACTGCGGGCGGGCAGGTCCATACCGCGCGGCTGATCGTCAACGCAGCCGGGGCCTGGGCCGACCAGATCGCGGCACTGGCGGGGGTGGCCCCCATCGGCCTGCAACCCTGCCGTCGTTCGATGGCGCGGCTGCCCGCCCCCGGCGGGCATGACGTATCGGGTTGGCCGATGGTCATTGGCGGCAACGAAGACTGGTATATGAAACCCGATGCGGGCGCGGTGATCGTCTCGCCCGCCGAGGCCGACCCGATGGAACCGCACGACGCCTTTGCCGACGATATGGTTCTGGCCGAGGGTCTGGCGCGCTATGAGGCGATGGTGACCGAACCGGTGAACCGGATGCTGGCGAACTGGGCCGGGCTGCGCACCTTCGCGCCCGACCGCGCGCCGGTGATCGGCCACGATCCGCAGGCGCCGGGGTTCTTCTGGTTGGCCGGGCAAGGCGGCTATGGCTTTCAATCCGCACCGGCCGCCTGCCAGCTGGCCGCCGATCTGATCGCCGGGCGCCCCCCCGCACTGCCCCCCGAAACGATCGCGGCCCTGGCCCCGGACCGGTTCAGATAAACATTTGTATACCAGCGGTTAATTGACGCAGGTCAATGCCGCAACGCGGCGCGCATGACACAACCCACCTCAGATGACGAACAGGAGAAAGCCATGGGCTACAAGGCAAAACTCGATGACGTGCGCAACGAACTGCGCGAAGTTGGCAAAGCGATCCCCGACACCATGAAAGGCTTTGGCGTGCTGTCCAAAGCGGTGAAGGAAAACGGGCCGCTGGATGTGAAGCAGAAGGAATTCGTGGCGCTTGGCATGGCCGTGGTGCTGCGCTGCGAGCCCTGCATCATGTTCCACGTCGAAGCGCTGATGAATTCCGGCGCCACGCGTGAAGAGCTGGGCGATGTGCTGGCGATGGCCATTCAGATGGGCGGCGGCCCCGGCATGATGTATGCCGGTCACGCGCTGGCCTGCTGGGATGAACTGGCCGCCGCCAAGGGCTGAGCCTGCGGCACTTTGACGGCCCGCGGCGGAAGTTGCGGGCTGTCGCGTTTATGCAATCAGATGATTGAAAAGGATCTGGCCATGAAACGCGCCCTCATAGTTGCTGCCGCCCTTAGCCTTTGTGCCGGTCTCGCACAGGCACAGACCCGGCCTTTCGTTCCGGGTGAGGATTTCATGCTGCAATGGGATCTTGACGGTGATGGCAAGGTCACGCGTGCCGAGGCCCGCGAACAGCGCGGCAATATCTTCGTGATGTTCGATCAGGACAGCGACGGCACCTTCTCGGACGAGGAACTGGCCGGGATTGACGAACACAAGGCGATGCAGCTGGAGGCTGGCAAAGGCCCCGGTCACAACCTGCCCGCGGGCACACCGCCGCCCGGCATGGGGCCAGGCAAGGGCCCCGGCAAAGGGCTGGGCATGGGCAAGGGGCCGGGGATGGGTCCGGTGAATCCGCTGACGGGGCTGGATGTGCCCGCAGCGCAGGGTATGCGGCTGTTTGATTCCAACGGCGATGGCACCGTGACCGAAGCCGAATTCATCGCAGGCACCGATGGCTGGTTCACGATGCGCGACCGTAACGGTGACGGCGTCCTGACCACGGCCGATTTCGGGCGGCCATAAGCAAGAAGTTCGGAGGCCCGCTCGTCCCTCGCGGGTTTCCGCCAAAAGGCCCGGTTGTCTGGTGACAGCCGGGCCTTTTGGCGCGATGCTGCACAGGCGAAACAGGGGGATGCGATGCGCAGATCACGGCTTTTTTCGGCAATTGCAGTCCTGACCCTGGCCCTGGCGGGCTGTGGCGGTGACAGCGGCCCGAAACAGGGCGCCTTGATGGCCCCTGCCCTGCTGGACCCTGCGGCCTATCGCGCCGAAGGCATCCCCGGGCAATTCGGCGACACCGCGCCGCATGACTGGGCCGGGATCACGCCCGCCTATCACGGCGTGCATGGCATCGACGCGGCACGCTATCAGGGGCTGATCGACTGGCCCCGTGCGCGGGCCGCAGGCGTATCCTTCGCCTGGCTCAAGGCCACCGAAGGCGGCGACCGCATCGACCCCGGCTTTGCGCCCAACGCCCGGGCCGCACGCGCCGCCGGGGTGCCGGTGGGGGGCTATCATTTCTTCTATTTCTGCCGCACCGCCGCCGAGCAGGCCGAATGGTTCATCCGCAATGTTCCGCGGGTGAAGGGGGATCTGCCGCCGGTGCTGGACATCGAGTGGAATCACACATCGCCCAGCTGCCAGCTGCGCCCCGATCCGGCCAAGGTCCGCGCCGAGATGCGCACCTTCCTGGAAATCCTGCGCGCGCATTACCACGTCACGCCGGTCATCTATACAACGGTGGACTTCTGGGCCGACAACGATCTGGGCCAGATGCGGGGCTATGATTTCTGGCTGCGCTCAGTCGCGGACCACCCCTCGGTGCGGTACCCGGGCGCGAGTTGGACCTTCTGGCAATATACCGGCACCGGGGTGGTGCCGGGCATCGGCGGAACGGTCGATCTGAACGCCTTTGCGGGCGGTCCCGCGGAATGGGCCGCGTGGCTTGCCGCGCGGCGGCAGCGCTGATCCCCCGGGGGCTGCAACGTCATCCGGCGCGCGCGTTGATCGCACAACATCCGCTTCGTATCGTGATTCCGGGCGATGGGAGCGCCCGGAGCAATGCGATGCACGGGGAGGTGCAGCATGATGAAATCACGCAGTATGGATGAATGGATCGCGCAATATGCGCTCAGCCATCAGAACCGCTGGAACCAGCTGACGCATACGTTCGGAATTCCGATGATCGTGGTCTCGGTGGTTCTGGCGCTGGCCGCGCCCTTTGTCGCCGGGCTCTGGCCCTGGGCGCTGGCGCTGTTCGTGCTGGGCTGGATCTTGCAGTTCATCGGCCATGCCATCGAGGGCAAACCGCCGGAGTTTCTGACCGATTGGCGGTTCCTGTTCGTCGGCACCCGGTGGTGGCTGCGCAAGATGACCGGCAAATGAGGGAAAGGCCCCGCGATGCGGGGCCTTCCTGTCTCAGCCATCCTGCCGGATACGGGCGTTGCTGGGGTCGTGCGGGCTGTCCTCGGTCACCACCGCATCCCATTCCTGCAACAGCATCTTGACCTTCAGCTTCGTGCCCACTTCGGCCAGATCGGGGCGGACATAGCCCATGCCGATCTGCTTGCCGAAGGCGACCGAATATCCGCCCGAGGTCAGCCGCCCGATCTTCTTGCCGTCAAGGATCAGTGCCTCCTTGCCCCAGGGGTCAGCGTCGGCCGGCCCGTCGATCAGCAGCGTGACGCATTTCGCGCGGATGCCGGTTTCAAGCATCTTGGCCTTGCCGCGGAATTCCTTGTCCAGGTCGACGAAACGGTCGAGCCCGGCTTCCAGCGGGGTGGCATCGCGGCCCAGTTCGGTGCCGAAGGCGCGATAGGATTTTTCCTGCCGCAGCCAGTTCTGGGCGCGCGCCCCCACGGGTTTGAGCCCGTGTTTTTCGCCCGCCTTCAGCAGCAGATCCCACAGATAGCGGCCCATCTCGATCGGGTGGTGCAATTCCCAGCCGAGTTCACCCGTATAAGCCACGCGCACCGCGCGCACCGGGCACATGCCCAGTTCGATGTCGCGATAGCTGAGCCAGGGGAAGCGCTTGTTGCTCAGCACGGTTTCCGGGAACGCATCCTTCACCACCTCGTTCAGGATCGCGCGGGCGTTAGGACCGGCCAGCGCGAAGACGCCCCATTGCGTGGTGATGTCGTGACAATCGACATGCGCGCCGCCCGCCGCGATGAAATCTTCGATGGATTTCATCAGGAAATCGCCATCATAGGCAGTCCAGGCCCCGGCCGAGATCAGGTAATATTCATCATCCTTCAGCCGCACGATCGTGTATTCGGTGCGCGTCGTGCCCGCATCGGTCAGCGCATAGGTCAGGTTGATGCGCCCCACCTTCGGCAGCTTGTTGGTGGTGAACTGGTCCAGGAACGCCGTCGCGCCGGGGCCACGCACCAGATGCTTGGTGAAGGCCGAGGCGTCGATGATGCCTGCGGTTTCGCGGATCGCGCGGGCCTCGGCCTCGGCATATTGCCACCAGGCGCCGCGCCGGAAGCTGCGCGAATTGTGGTCGAAATCGGCCGGCGCATCGAGGGGCCCATAATAGTTCGGGCGTTCCCAGCCGTTCACCTGCCCCATCTGGGCGCCAAGCGCCAGCTGGCGGTCATAGGCGGGCGCGGTGCGCAGCGGGCGGCAGGCTTCGCGCTCCTCATCCGGGTGATGCAGGATGAAGACATGCTCGTAGCATTCCTCGTTCTTGCGCGCGGCATATTCGGTGGTCATCCACGACCCGTAGCGTTTGGGATCGAGGCTGGCCATGTCGATCTCGGCCTCGCCCTCGGTCATCAGCTGCGCCAGGTAATAGCCGGTGCCGCCCGCCGCGGTGATGCCGAAGCTGAAGCCTTCGGCCAGCCACATGTTGCGCAGGCCGGGTGCGGGACCCACCAGCGGGTTGCCGTCGGGGGTGTAGCAGATCGGGCCGTTGAAATCGTCTTTCAGACCCACGGTTTCCGAGCTGGGCAGACGATGGATCATCGACATGTATTCTTCTTCGATCCGCTCCAGATCCAGCGGGAACAGATCGGCGCGGAAGGTTTCGGGCACGTCATACAGGAACCGCGCGGGCGCCCCGCGCTCGTAGGGGCCAAGAATCCAGCCGCCGCGTTCCTCGCGGACATACCATTTCGCGTCGGCATCGCGCAGCACCGGGTGTTCGGGGTTGCCCGCCGCGCGCCAGGCCTGCAGCATCGGGTCGGGTTCGGTCACGATGAACTGATGCTCGACCGGGATCGCGGGGATCTTGATGCCCAACAGCCGCGCGGTGCGCTGCGCGTGGTTGCCGGTGGCGGTCACGACATGCTCGGCATGCACCTCGACCAGCTCGCCCGAGCCGACCAGGTTGCCGCCCTTTTCCACCATCTTTTCCAGCGTCACGACCCATTCACTGCCGGTCCAGCGATAGGCGTTGACCTGCATCCTGCGCACGATATCCACGCCGCGCTGGCGCGCGCCCTTGGCCATCGCCTGGGTCACATCGGCGGGGTTGATATAGCCGTCCTGCGGGTGGAACAGCGCGCCTTTCAGATCGTCGGTGCGCATCAGCGGCCAACGTTCCTTCATCTGCGCGGGGGTCAGGAATTCGTGGTAGACATCGGCGGTTTCCGCCACGCTCGAATAGAGCATGTATTCGTCCATCCGCTCTTGCGTCTGGGCCATGCGCAGGTTGCCGCAGATCGAGAAGCCCGCGTTCAGCCCGGTTTCGGCCTCCAGCGTCTTGTAGAAATCGACCGAATACTTGTGGATATGGGTTGTGGCATAGCCCATGTTGAACAGCGGCAGAAGCCCAGCCGCATGCCAGGTCGAGCCCGAGGTCAGCTCGTCGCGTTCAACCTGCATCACCTCCCATCCGGCCTTGGCCAGATGATAGGAAATGCCGCAACCGACGGCACCACCGCCGACGACCAGAGCTTTGACATGGGTTTTCATCGGGCCACTCCTGCAAGGACTTTTCCCCGTTCTGACAGGTTGGGCGCGCTTCGGGCAAACCGTCCCGACATTCTCGGGCAAAAAGCGACATCGGCGGCGCAAAGCAAAGGGCCCGGAAAACGCATCGCGTTTTCCGGGCCCCGTTCAGACAGGCGCGGGGATCACACCATCCCCGGCACCACCAGATCCGGCGGCCGGTGACCATCGGCGAAGGTCTTGATGTTGATGATGACCTTCTCGCCCATTTCGATGCGGCCCTCGATGGTGGCCGAACCCATATGCGGCAGCATCATCACATTGGGCATCGCCACCAGCTCGGGGTTCAACTCCGAGCCATGCTCGAACACGTCCAGACCGGCGCCTGCGATCTCGCCCGCCTTGAGGCCCCGCACCAGCGCGTTCTCGTCGATCACTTCGCCGCGCGAGGTGTTCACGATCACCGCTGTGGGCTTGAGCATCTTGAGCCGCCGGGCGTTGAGCAGGTGGAAGGTCGAGGGCGTATGCGGGCAGTTGACCGAAATCACATCCATCCGCGACACCATCTGATCGAGGCTGTCCCAATAGGTGGCGTTGAATTCGGCCTCGGTCTCGGGGCGCAGACGGCGGCGGTTGTGATAGTGAATCTGCATGCCGAAGGCCGCCGCCCGCCGTGCGACCGCCTGACCGATGCGACCCATCCCGATGATCCCGAGCCTGCGCCCGCCGATCCGCCCCCCGAGGAAGGCCGAGGGCGACCAGCCGGCCCATTTGCCCGCCTGAATCGCCGCGATCCCCTCGGGAATGCGCCGGGTCACACCCAGAATCAGCGCCATCACCATATCGGCGGTGTCTTCCGTCACCACCCCGGGCGTATTCGACACCAGAACCCCGCGGCTGCGCGCTGAGGTCACGTCGATGTGGTCAATCCCCGAGCCGTAATTGGCTATCAGCCGCAACCGGTCTCCGGCGGCGGCCAGCATGTTTGCGTCGATATGATCGGTCAGCGATGGCACAAGCACATCGGCACGCGTCATCGCCGCGATCAACTCCTCGCGGGTCATGCGAGCATCTTCGCTGCGCAGCTCCACATCGAACAGCTCCTTCATCCGGGTTTCAACAACCTCGGGCAACCGTCGCGTCACGACAACACTCAGCCGCGGTGCGGGCATGGTGGGGCTCTCCTCTCTTCCAATGGCCTCATCTTGGGTGCAAAGTGACCTCCAACGGGGCAAGACACAAGGCCCTTACCGAGCAATAATGGCGTTTTTTGGCGTGTTAGCGCAATTTTCTTGCGTGACCGTTTTGAGACTGCGTCCAAAAGCGAACATTTGGGGCAAAAATGATGAGACGGGCGATGCGCAACAGCTGGATGCTGGCGATAATTCTGGGTCTGGGGCTGGCCGGTCCCGGACAGGCGCAGGAAGAGGAAGACGGCGCCCCCCCCGATGACATGGCCGTGGCCGCCGCGGTGGCCGCGCAAACCGGACGCGGGCCTGTGACGAATCTGCCGTTGCCGCGCTATGTCTCGCTCAAGGGCTCCGAAGGCAACGCGCGGCGCGGCCCTTCGCTGAGCCACCGTATCGACTGGGTCTTCACCCATGCCGGCATGCCGCTGCGGGTGACGGCCGAATTCGGCCACTGGCGCCGGGTCGAGGACCGCGACGGTGCGGGCGGCTGGGTGCATTACTCGCTGATTTCCGGGGTGCGCACCGTGATCGTCGAAGAGGACATGACCGAACTGCATGTGCGGGCCGATCCCAGTTCGGCCGTGGCCGCACTGGCCGAAGCCGGGGCGATCGCGAAACTGGGCGACTGCACCCGGGACTGGTGTGAAATCAGTGCCGACACTGCCGACGGATGGGTGCCCAAAACCGCGATCTGGGGGGTTTCCCCCGAGGAACTGCGTGACTAACCCCGCCTCAGGCGGTAGGCAAAAGCGCCTGCGACTCAGGAGCCGATCATGCCCTATTCAAACAGTGACACCCGCCTGAATCTTTCGGCGGGGCTGGCCTCGGTTGCGGTGGCAGGGCTGCTGGTCGGTCTGAAGCTCTGGGCGTTCTGGCAGACCGGCGCACTCTCGATCGCCGCATCGCTGGCCGACAGCGCGATGGACCTGCTGATTTCGGGGGCCGGGCTGGGCGCGATCATCTATGCCGCGCGCCCGGCAGATGACGATCACGCCTTCGGTCACAGCTCGGTCGAGGATCTGGCCTCGCTGGGGCAGGCGCTGTTCATCCTGGGCTCGGCCGGGGCAATTGCCGCAGCCGCCATCGGGCGGCTTCTGGCCCCCGCCCCCGCGCCCCTGGAAGCGCAGAGCATCGGCATCGCGGTGATGGCGATTTCCGCGCTGGTCACGGCCGGGCTGGTCGGTTGGCAATACCGCGTCGCCCAACGCACGGGAAACCGGGTCGTGGCCGCCGACATGCTGCATTATGTGGGCGATCTGCTGCCGACGCTGGGGGCGATTGCGGCACTGTGGGTGTCCGTGCGCTTTGGCTGGACCAAGGTGGACAGCCTCGTGGCACTGGCCGCAGCCGCGATCATGGCGCGCGGCGCGATCCATATCGGGCTGAGCGCCTGGGACGCGCTGATGGACCGCGCAGCCCCGCAAGAGATCATCGACGGCATCGCCGAAATCGCCGAAATCTGGCCCGGCGTGCGCGGCTTTCACGACCTGAAGACCCGCACCGCCGGGGCGCGGATCTTCGTGCAGTTGCATATCGAACTGGACGGCGCGCAAAGCCTGTCGGCGGCCCATGCCATCGCTGCCAGCCTGAAACGCGCGATCATCGAGGCCTATCCGCAGGCCGATGTGATCATCCACAAGGATGTCTGGCACGACTGACCGTCGCGCCGGGGGCCCTGCCCCCGGACCCCCGGGATATTTGAACCAAAGTGAAAGGCCTGCGTTTCTCCTGGTCCAAATACTCCCGCCGGAGGCGATTTCAGGCAGGCTCCAGCAGGCCGCGCCCTTTCAGCAGCGCCTCGACCCCCGGCATCTGCCCCCGGAATGCGGTGTAAAGCGCATCCGCCGGTTGCGAGCCCCCCGCCGAGAGGATGAATTTTTCCAGCTTGTCGGCCATCGCCGGGTCGAACACATCGCCCGCCTCTTCGAAGGCCGCGAAGGCGTCAGCGTCCATCACCTCGGACCACATGTAGCTGTAATAGCCCGCCGAATAGCCGTCGCCCGAAAAGATATGCGCGAAATGCGGCGTGGCGTGGCGCATGCGGATCGCCTTGGGCATCCCCAGATCGGCCAGAACCTGCGCCTGCATCGCCATCGGATCGGCGGGGGCCGCGCCTTCGTGGAAGGCCAGATCGACCAGCGCCGAGGCGACATATTCCACCGTTGCAAAACCCTGATCGTAGGTTGCCGCCGCCAGCAGCTTGTCGCGCAGCGCCGCGGGCATCGCCTCGCCCGTCTGCCAATGCCGCGCGTGTTTTTCCAGAACCGCGGGCACCTCGAGCCAATGTTCGTAAAGCTGGCTGGGCAGTTCGACGAAATCGCGCGCAACACTGGTGCCCGAGATGAACTGATAGGTCACATCCGACAGCATCTGGTGCAGCGCATGGCCGAATTCGTGAAACAGCGTGCGCGCGTCATCATAGCTCAGCAGTGCGGGCTCGCCCTTGGTGAAGTTGCAGACATTGACCACGATCGGCCGGGTCTCGCCGCCCAGTTTCTTTTGCGACCGCATCGCCGAACACCACGCGCCCGAACGTTTCGAGGCACGCGCGAAATAATCGCCCAGGAACACCGCGATGTGACGGCCCTTGCGGGTCACCTCCCAGCCGCGCACGTCGGGGTGATAGAACGGGCCGTCGATTTCGCGGAATTCCAGCCCGAAGAGCCGCGTGGCCGTGTCGAACATCGCGCCCAGCATTGCGTCGAGCGACAGATAGGGTTTCAGCGCCGCCTCGTCGAAATCATGTTCGGCCACGCGGCGTTTTTCGGAATAATAGCGCCAGTCCCAGGCCTCCAGATCGCCGTTGACGCCATCGTCATGCATCATCTGCGTCAGGATCGCGGCATCGGCTTCGGCGCGGGCGCGGGCCGGGCCCCAGACTCGCATCAGCAGATCGCGCACCCGGGCCGGGCTGCCCGCCATTTCGGGTTCCAGCTTGAAAGCCGCGAAACTGTCGAAGCCAAGCAATTTCGCGCGTTCTTCGCGCAGGGCCAGGATTTCGGCGGCATGGGCGCGGTTGTCGGTCTCGCCACCATTGGCGCCCCGCGCGACCCACGCCTCATAGGCGATTTCGCGCAGATCCCGGCGCGGGCTGAATTGCAAAAACGGCACGATGAGCGAGCGGTTGAGTGTCAGCACTGGCCCGGGCTGTCCGCGCTCGGCCCCGGCGGCGCGTGCGGCAGCGATCACGAAGTCGGGCAGGCCTTCCAACTCGTCTTCGCCGAGCGGGCGGAACCAGTCGCGTTCGTCGGCCAGCAGGTTCTGGCTGAACGCGGTGGACAGCACGGCGAGCCGTTCCTTGATCGCGGCCATCCGCGCCGCCTCGGCCCCCGTCAGCGCGGCACCGGCGCGCACGAACATCTGGTGATACAGTTCCAGCACGCGCGCCTGTTCGGGGCTCAGGCCCAGCGTATCACGCGCCTCCCACAAGGTGCGGATACGCCCGAACAGCGCCGCATTCATCGTCACCTCGGACGAGAACGCCGCCATCTTCGGCGCTAGATCGCGCATCAGCGCCTCGCGCGCAGGGGTGCTGTCGGCACCGGCCAGGTTGTAGAACACCCCCGACACCCGATCGAGCAGCGCCTCGGCCTGTTCCATCGCCTCGATCGTGTTGGCGAATGTCGGCGGCTCGGGCGCATCGGCAATCGCGTTGATCGCGGCGCGGGCCTCGGTCAGGGCGGTGTCGAAGGCGGGGGCGAAATCCTCGTCGCGGATCGCGGCAAAGGGCGGCAGGGCAAACGGGCCGGTCCAGTCGGACAAAAGCGGATTGGTCATCGGAACTCTCCTTTGCGCCCAAGCTAGGGCCCCGGCGCGCGAAGGAAAAGGGCCAATGCCACGCCCCGGCTGCGGCCTCAGTGCGCGCCACCGCAGACCGCGCAATCGGGCCGTCTGCGCACCGCGATCTGCCGGCTTTCGCCCCAGAGCGCGTCATAAATCATCAACCGGCCACGGGCCGAGGCCCCGGCGCCGGTGATTTCCTTGATTGCCTCGGCCGCCATCATGGCGCCGATCACCCCGGGCAGCGCGCCGACGACGCCCGCCTCGGCGCAGCTGGGCGCCAGCCCCGCAGCGGGGGCCTGCGGAAACACGCAGGCATAGCACGGCGCGCCGCGCGCCGGATCGTAAAGCGACAGCTGCCCTTCCCATTGCGCAATCGCCCCCGACAAAAGCGGCTTGCCCGCCGCGACGCAGGCCGCGTTCAGCAGATAGCGCGTGTCGAAATTGTCGGTGCCATCCAGCACCAGGTCATAATCTGCCACCAGCGCCGCCGCATCCTCGGCCTGCAGGCGGCGGTTATAGGGATGCACCGTGATGAACGGGTTGAGCGCCAGCATCGCCGCTTGCGCCGAAAACACCTTGGGCATGCCGATATCCGCATCGCGGTGGATCACCTGCCGCTGCAGATTGGAATTGGACACCACATCATCATCGACAACGCCGATCGTGCCGACCCCGGCAGCCGCCAGATACAGCAGCACCGGAGAGCCCAGCCCCCCTGCCCCCACCACCAGAACGCGGGCGGCCTTGAGCTTCTTCTGCCCCGGCCCGCCGATTTCGCGCAGCATGATGTGGCGGGCGTAACGGTCCAGTTCAGCCTCGGAAAAGCTGCCGGGCCTCAAAGTGGCCTGCACGGGGTCGACCGCCCGCGCGCGCAGCCGCGCCAGCAGCGCGCGATAGGCCAGCACCAGAACCGCCACGGCCCCAAGCCCCAGCCACCCCGGCAGGCTGCCGCCAATGGCGTCCTTCACCGGGTGCGGCGCGGCAAAGAACAGCAGATGCACCCCCGTGAACCCGAGCCACAGGATGCCCAGCATCACCGCGATCAGCCGCGCGGGCACCTTCATCAGCAGGCCAAGGCCCACCACCCCCGCCATCAGCACCAGCCCCAGCATCGCCTACCCCTTGCCGGTCGACCCGAAGCCGCCCGCACCGCGCGCGGTGTCGCTCAACCCCTCGACGATCTGATAGCGGGCCTGAATGACCGGCGCGATCACCGCCTGGGCGATCCGCTCGCCATGCTGGATGGTATAGGGTTCGTGCCCGAAATTGATCAGCAGAACCCCCAGCGGCCCGCGATAATCGCTGTCGATGGTGCCGGGCGTGTTGGGCAGGCCGATACCATGCTTGAGCGCCAGCCCCGAACGCGGCCGGATCTGCATCTCGAACCCCTCGGGGATTTCCACGCGCAGCCCGGTGGGCAGGATCGCGCGCTGCATCGGATACAGGGTAAATCCCTGCAGTCGATCCTCGGGGCGCAGATTGGCGCGCAGATCGGCCCCGGCCGCGCCATGGGTTTCATAGGCAGGCAGCGCAATGGCCGGATCGGCCCAATCCTCGCGCAGCACCTTCAGAACCGGACTGTTCATCGTTTCGATCCTTTCAAACGGCCCGCCCGGGCCACTCTGCGGACGCTCCGCGGGGGATATTTTGCCAGAAAGAAAGCAGCTTTCTCTTTGGTCGAAATATCCCCGCCGGAGGCTGCGCCCTGTCACACAGCCCCCAAAGCGGCGGCGATACGCGACGCGAGCTTGCGGGCGACCGCATCCTTGCCCATCCGTGGCCAGACCTCTGCCCCGGCCGCATCAATCACCGTCACTGCATTTTCGCTGCCGCCCATGATGCCGGTGGCGGGGCTGACATCATTGGCCACGATCCAGTCGCAGCCCTTGCGCGCGCGTTTGGCGGCGGCGTGGGCCTCGACCTCGTGGGTTTCGGCGGCGAACCCCACCACGAGGCCGGGCCGCCCGGCTTTCATCTGGCTGACGGTGGCCAGAATGTCGGGGTTTTCAGCAAATTCCAGCGCGGGCAGGCTGCCGGTGCCGTCTTTTTTCATCTTCTTGTCGGCGGCATTGGCGACCCGCCAGTCGGCCACGGCCGCAGCGAATACCGCGGCGTCTGCGGGCAAGGCCGCCTGCACGGCCGCCAGCATCTGCCGGGCGGTTTCGACCCGGATCACCCGCACACCCGCAGGCGGCGGCACCGTGGCCGGGCCGGTGATGAAGCTGACATCGGCGCCCAGATCGCGCAGCGCGGCCGCCAGCGCCGTGCCCTGCGCCCCCGACGAGCGGTTGGCGATATACCGCACCGGGTCGATCGGCTCGTGCGTGGGCCCGGAGGTTACCAGAACATGCCGCCCCTTGAGCGGGCCGTCACTCAGCGCCGCCTCGATCGCCGTCAGAATTTCAGAGGGTTCCGACATCCGCCCCGGGCCGAACTCGCCGCAGGCCATTTCGCCCTCGGCGGGGCCGACAAAACGGATGCCGTCGGCGGCCAGCTGCGCGCGGTTGCGTTGCGTGGCGGCGTGCTGCCACATCCGCACATTCATCGCGGGCGCGATCAGCACCGGCGTGTCGGTCGCCAGCAGCAGGGTCGAGGCCAGATCATTGGCAAGCCCGGCGGCCATCTTCGCCATCAGATCGGCGGTCGCAGGGGCGACCACCACCAGATCGGCGGCGCGAGACAGCTGGATATGGCCCATCTCGGCCTCGGTCGTCAGATCGAACAGATCCTGATGCACCGCGTGCCCCGCCAGCGCAGAAATGCTCAGCGGTGTAACGAATTCGGCCCCCGCGCGGGTCAGAACCGGCACCACCGCAGCGCCCTGCGCACGCAGGCTGCGGATCAGCTCGGGCGTCTTGATCGCCGCAATCCCGCCGCCGATAATCAAAAGGATCGTCTTGCCCGCCAGCATTGTCTGCCCTCCCCGGTTTCCCAAAGGTTTAGGGGCCGGGGGCGTGGCACGCAAGCGCCCTGCCCGCCTTGGCAGCTAGCGAAATGCCGCGCAGGGGTCGTCCCGCGGGGTGGGCGGCGTCACGATCCACCAATCGAAGGGCTGATCTGCGGGCAGGGCCTCGTCCGGCGCGGCCTCCAACTGGCCCAGGCTCGCGACCCGCACGCCGGGATTGGCCGCACGGATCATCGCAGGCACGGCCAGGTCATTGCGCGCGTGCCCGGTGCCGGTAATCACCGCCACCCGCCCCGCCGAGGTCTTGAGCGCCCGCAGCGCGGCGCGCGCGAAGGCCGCGTCCCGCAGCCGCTGCGCGGCCACCATGCCGCCCAGCATCTCGGGCGGCAGCGCCCCGCAGTGATCGGCTTGCGACTGCGCCTCCAGTTCGGCCTGCAATTCGGCGGGATAGGGCTGATCCAACCCGTAACGCGGGGCATCCGGGCCGAAGACGCGCGCCAGATCCTCGGTCATCGCGCGGCGCACCTCTTCGCGCGGCAGGGCGGCACCGACGATCAGCGCATCGGGGGCTGCCGCAAAGATCGGCGCGTAAAGCGCGAAATCGGGCCAGCCCGCCTCTGTCCAGCCAAGCGCCTGCCCCAGAGCCACCGGGTCCGCGCGCAAGGCCGGGGTCACCCGCGTCGCCTGATCGGGGGTCAGCATTTCAAACACCAGCGCCCGCGGGGCGAATGCCGCGATCGCCGCCGCCTGCGTCAGGTGATGGGTGGCGTTGTCATGCACCTCGCCCAGCACCAGAATCTCGACATCGGCCTGTGCAATGCGTGCAGGCAGATCGGCGGCGGTGATTTCCTCGGCGCTGACCGGACAGGTCAGCGCCGCACAGGTCAACAGGGCGGCAAGCATCTTCATGCGAAGTAGCTTTGGACCTCGGGGCCATGGGTTTCAAGGGTCTTGCGCAGCTTGCCGAAGGCCTGCGCCTCCAGCTGACGGATGCGTTCCTTCGACAGGCCCAGTTCTTCACCCAGGCTTTCAAGGGTGCGCGGCGCTTCGATCAGACGACGCTGCGTGACAATATACCGCTCCCGATCCGACAGCTGGCCCATCGCTTCGACCAGCCAGCCGCGCATCAGCGCGCCATCATGCGCCTCGGCCACCTGCTCTTCGGGGCCTGCGCTGTCATCTTCCAGCGCCTCGACCCATTCGCGGCCCTCATCCTCGGTCGATTGGGTGGCGTTGAGCGAAAAATCCGATCCCGCCAGACGCCCCTGCATCATCTCGACATCCGCCAGCGGCACGCCGATCACCTCGGCCAGACGCTGACGCATCTGCGCGCCATCCAGGGTCTGCCCTTCGGCATCGGCCTCGCGCTCTATCTGCGCCTGAACCCGCTTCATGTTGAAGAACAGCGACTTCTGCGACGAGGTCGATCCGGTGCGCACCATCGACCAGTTGCGCATCACGAATTCCTGGATCGAGGCCTTGATCCACCACACCGCATAGGTCGAGAACCGCACGCCGCGGTCCGGATCGAACTTGTCGGCGGCTTTCATCAGGCCAAGACTGGCTTCCTGGATCAGGTCGTTCATCGGCGCGCCATAGCGGCGGAACTTGGCGGCCATCGAAATCGCCAGCCGCATATAGGCCGTCACCAGCCGATGCATCGCGGCCTCGTCGCGCCGGTCGCGCCAGGCGCGGGCCAGCTCGGCCTCGGTTTCCGCATCCAGATATTCCGCGCGCATCGCCTGCCGCGGCAGCGTGTCGTCGTTCATACCATCGAGTGCCATGGCAGTCTCCCGGGTCTCCCACCCAACTGTTGGCGTGCTCTGCCGTGCAACTATGAAATAGTTTTGTCAGGTTGTCCCGGGCGATGTTAGCGATCTCACGAAATTGTTCACTCCAAGATACACCATTGGCAAGCCGTGCAGCGATGCTAGCTTTGTCCCCCGGGAATCGAACACAGAGCGAGGGCGCGATGGGCTATCATCTTGCGATCGGGGATCGCAGTTACTCCAGTTGGTCTTTGCGCGGCTGGTTGCTGTTTGCACATGCCGGGCTGCCGGTGAAGGTGGCTCTCGGACGGCTTTACTCTGATGATTTCGCACGGCTTCTGGCCGATTTCGCCCCGGCGCGCCTGGTGCCCGCACTGCGCCTGCCCGATGGCACGCTGGTCGGCGAAACGCTGGCGATTGCCGAAACCCTGGCCGAACGGCACCCCGAAGCCGGGCTCTGGCCCGCCGATCCGGCCGCGCGCGCAACGGCACGCTGGCTGGCGTCGGAAATGCATGCGGGCTTTGACGCGCTGCGCAGCCATTGCCCGATGAACCTGCGCGTCAGCTATTCCGATTGCGAACCGCCTGCGCCGGTGCTGCAGGATCTGGCGCGAATCGAACAGCTTTGGGCGATGGCGCGGGAAAAATTCGGCGCGGGTGGGCCGTGGCTGTTCGCGCGGTGGAGCATTGCGGATGCCTTCTTCGCCCCGGTGGCGGCACGGATCGCGGGGTATAACCTGCCGGTCGGCCCCGAAGCTGCGGCCTATGTGGCCACGCAGCTTGCGGACCCGCATTTCCGCCGCTGGCGCGCGATGGGCGCGGCCGATGGCCCCGATCAGCCCTTCTACAAACGCGACTGGCCGACCCGCCCCTGGCCCGGCCCGGCCAAGCGGGCCGCGCGCGTGGCCGCTGGCCCGTCGGTCAATACGGCCTGCCCCTACTCGGGCGAGCCGGTCACCGATTTTCTGGAAATGGACGGGCGCGTCTGGGGCTTTTGCAACGCCTTTTGCCGCGACAAGACGCTGGCCGATCCCGAAGCCTGGCCGAAATTCATGGAGATGGTCGCCGCCACGCCCGCCTGAACAGGCCGCGTTAACGATTCTTAAACGCCTGCCCGCTAGCCGTTAACCATAGCGGTGGGGCGGCGATGGTGGCAAAAACCTACACAGTGGCTTTCGAAGGGGTCGAGGCGCGCCTGGTCGAGGTGCAATGCGCCTTGGCGCAGGGCATGCCGTCGTTCTCCATCGTGGGGCTGCCCGACAAGGCGGTCAGCGAAGCGCGCGAGCGCGTCCGCGCGGCACTTGGCGCGCTGGCCATCGCGCTGCCGATGAAGAAGATCACCGTCAACCTGTCGCCTGCCGACCTGCCGAAAGAGGGTTCGCACTTCGACCTGCCGATCGCGCTGGCACTGCTGGCGGCGATCGGAATTCTGCCGCCCGAAGAGATCGAATCGCTGGTGGCGATTGGCGAACTGGCGCTGGATGGACGGCTGACCCCGGTCGCGGGCGCCCTGCCCGCCGCAATGGCCGCCGCCGAAGACAACCGCGCGCTGATCTGTCCGCGCGGCTGCGGCGCCGAGGCAGCCTGGGTCGGCGCGACCCCGGTCTTCGCCCCCGCCACGCTGAACGAGGCGCTGCGCCACATCACCGCGCAAGCGCCCCTGCCGCAGGCCACCCCGGGTGAGGTCGCCTCGGCCCCGCAGGCCCGCGACCTGCGCGACGTGAAGGGCCAGGAACGGGCCAAGCGCGCCCTGGAAATCGCCGCGGCCGGGCGTCACCACCTGATGATGGTCGGCGCGCCCGGATCGGGCAAATCCATGCTGGCCGCCCGCCTGCCCGGCATCCTGCCGCCGCTGTCACCCGTCGAGGCGCTGGAAACCTCGATGATCCATTCGCTGTCGGGGTTGCTGTCCGAGGGCGGAATTTCCCGAACCCGCCCGTTTCGCGAACCCCATCATACCGCCTCGATGGCGGCGATGATCGGCGGCGGACGCAGTGCCCGCCCGGGCGAGGTGAGCCTGGCGCATAACGGTGTGCTGTTCATGGACGAGTTCCCGGAATTCCCGCGTGCCGTGCTGGAAACCCTGCGCCAACCGATCGAAACGGGCGAGGTGGTGGTGGCGCGCGCCAATGCGCATGTGCGCTATCCCTGCCGGTTTTTGCTGATCGCGGCGGCCAATCCCTGCCGCTGCGGCTATCTGGGCGATCCGGCGCGGGCCTGCGCCAAGGTGCCCAATTGCGGCAGCGATTATCTGGGCCGGATCTCGGGTCCGCTGATGGACCGCTTCGATCTGCGCATCGAGGTGCCACCCGTGGCCTATGCCGATCTTGACCTGCCCAGCCGTGGCGACAGTTCCGCCACCGTCGCAGCCCGGGTGGCCGAGGCCCGCGCCCGGCAAAGCGCACGTTTTGCCGATCATCCCGCCGTGCGCGTCAATGCCGAGGCAGAGGGCGCGCTGCTCGAAGAGATCGCCAGCCCAGATGCCGAAGGCCGCGCCCTTCTGGCCCGCGTGGCCGAGCGCATCGGGCTGACCGCGCGCGGCTATCACCGGGTGTTGCGCACCGCGCGCACGATTGCCGATCTGGACGGGTCGGACAGGGTGCGCAGCCCGCATCTGGCCGAAGCCGTCAGCTATCGCCTGACGCTGACGACAGCCTGAGCATTGCCCGCATCGCCCGCGCCGCATCTTGCAGCGCGGCGCGCGCCTCGGGGACATAGCCGTCGAACATGTGCCAGACATGCGGCGCGCCGACCCAGGTCTGAACGGTGACCCGCGCCCCGAATGCGCGCAGCCGATCCGCCATCCTCAACCCGTCGTCGCGCAGGATTTCGCTGTCGGACAGCTGGATCAGCACCGGCGGACAGTCGGGAAACCGGGCAAACAGCGGCGAGGCCCCGGGATCATCCGCCGCGGCGCCCTGCAGATACATCTGCGCGGTTTCCGGTAGACGGGCAGCGACCAGCATCGAATCGCTGTTGCGGTTTTCCCAAATCGACGCGCCCGCCCCGGTCAGATCGGTCCAGGGGCTGAAGGCCACCAGACCGGCAGGCGGCGTGGCCCGCGCACAAAGCCGCGCAAGCAACGCCAGCGCCAGCCCGCCCCCCGCACTGTCACCGATCAGCACGATATTTTCGGGCGCATAGCCGCGCGCCAACAGCGCATTCCATGCCGCCTCCGCGTCCTGCAACGCGGCGGGGAAGGGATGCTCGGGCGCAAGCCGATAGTCTGGCGCCACGATCTCGACCCGCGCCAGACCGGCCAAGCGGCCCAGCAACGGCAGATAGGCCCGCGGCGACCCCGCAATATAGGCCCCACCATGCAGATAAAGCCCGACAGCGCCAGGCCGTTTAACCTGCCCTGCGCGCACCGACAGCGCAGCCAGCCCCGCGCCCAGATCCAATTGCAAGGCGCACAAAAACGGTGGGCGGCGCAGAATCCCGCCCCCGACCCGCTCGACATCCCGGCGGACGACATCCAGCGCGCGCAACCTGGTCAGGCGTGGCTTGGCGAACAAGCGCAACGCCAAGTTCAGCCCGCGCAGCCGCAGGCTCATCGTGCCGCCCGTTTGGCCTCGATCACCTGCCAGATCTTTTCGGCGATGTTCACCCCGTCGAAACGCTCCAGCTCCTGAATGCCGGTGGGCGAGGTGACATTGATCTCGGTCAGCCAGTCCCCGATCACGTCGATACCGACGAAAATCTGGCCCTTCTCGCGCAGAACAGGGCCGATGGCGGCGCAAATCTCGTGGTCGCGCGCCGTCAGGCCAACCTTTTCAGGCCGTCCGCCGACATGCATGTTCGAGCGCGTCTCGCCCGCCGCGGGCACCCGGTTGATCGCCCCCACCGGCTCGCCATTCACAAGGATGATCCGCTTGTCGCCCTTGACCACAGCCGGCACATATTTCTGTGCGATCAGCGGCTCGCGGTTGATGCCGGTAAACAGTTCGTGCAGCGACGAGAGGTTGCGGTCGTTCGGGTCGAGCCGGAACACCCCCGCCCCGCCATTACCGTAAAGCGGCTTCAGGATGATGTCGCCATGCGCCTCCTTGAAGGCCCGGATCGTCGGCAGATCGCGCGCGATCAGCGTGGGCGGCGTCAGGTCGGGGAAGTTCAACACCAGCAATTTCTCGGGCGAGTTGCGCACCCAGAACGGATCGTTGACCACCAAAGTCGCCGGATGGATACGATCCAGAATATGCGTCGTGGTGATATAGCCCATGTCGAAAGGCGGATCCTGACGCAGCCAGACCACATCGTAATCGGCCAGATCGACTTCGGCCTCGGCACCCAGCGTGAAATGATTGCCGCGCTCACGCCGCACCGTCAAAGGCCAACCGCGTGCCAAAACGTGACCTTCGCGATAGATCAGCTTATCGGGCGTGTAGTAGAAAAGCGTATGCCCCCGCGCCTGCGCCTCCTCGGCAAGGCGGAAGGTGCTGTCGGCGTCGATATTCACCGCACCAATCGGGTCCATCTGGATCGCAACTTTCAAGGCCATTGAGCGCCCCCTTTCGTTGCCCTCTTGATGCCCCGCCCAGCCCCGCGATGCAATCTGGACCTTTGCGCATCCCGCACAGCCCCCCTGCACAGGCGCACAAACCTGACCAGGGGCCTCGAACTGCCGCGATCAGTCGCCGTGATAGGCGTTCTCTACAATTTCGATGCGCCCGGTCGCATCGACCAGTGCAAGATCGAAACGCACGTCCAGATTGGCGAATTCAGGATCAGACGCCATGAATTCCTCGACGGAAATGCAGATCCGCCGCATCTGACGCCGGGACAGCCGTTCGGCAGCCCAGGCATGGGTTCTGGCACGCTTCACTTCGATGAAAACGACCTGATCCCCTTCACGGGCGATCAGATCAATCTCGCCACCGTAACGCCCGCGCCAGCGATGCGCCGCGATACGGCGACCAGACCGTTGATAATGGGCTGCGACCTGATCTTCGGCCGCCAACCCCGCATAATAGGAAACCGCACCGCTCATTTGTCTTTCTCCAGCGCCAGAGCCGCCTGATAGACCTCGCGCCGGGGCAGACCCAACGCTTCGGCCACCTCGGCCGCCGCATCCTTCACACTCATCCGCCCCAAACGATCACGCAACGCCGCATCCACATCTTCGGGGCCGAATTGCCGACCCCGCGCCCGGTCGACGAGCACGACAATTTCGCCCTTCACCGACTGGCCGGAAAATTCAGCGGCCAGATCGCGCAATGTTCCGCGGCGCACCTCTTCGAAGCGTTTGGTCAGTTCGCGGCAGACAACCGCCAGCCGCTCCTCTCCGAACTCTGTCACGCAATCTGCTAACATTTCGCTAACGCGCTTGGGGGATTCATAGAATATCAGGGTCGCGGGCACCTGTGCGACCTCGCGCAGCCATTTGCGGCGGGCGCTGGCCGTATTGGGCGGGAAGCCTGCAAACAGGAACCTGTCCGAAGGCAACCCCGAGACCGTCAGTGCGGCCAGCACCGCAGACGGGCCCGGCGCCGCAAAGACGGGATATCCGGCCGCAATTGCCGCGCGCCCCAGCTGATAGCCCGGATCCGCAACCAGCGGCGTGCCCGCTTCGGAGGCATAGGCCACCGATTTGCCTTCGGCGAGGGCGCGCAGCAGCTTGGGCCGCGCGACCTCGCCATTGTGATCGTGATAGGCGATCAGCGGCCGGTGCCCCAGCGCCACGCCGTGGATCTCCATAAGGTGGCGCAGGGTGCGCGTATCTTCCGCGGCGATCACATCCGCCGCCCCCAGAATATCAAGCGCCCGCAAGGTGATATCGCGCGCCGCCCCGATCGGGGTTGCCAGAAAATAGAGCCCCGCCTCCAGCGGCTTGCCCACCCGCCGTCCGCCGGGATTCGGCGCAGTTCCGCCCAACGCTTCGCCTTGTTCCATCCTGATACCTTTCCCGCATCCAGCAAAGTTTACTTCGCACCGGGAAACGCCTAGGGTTCGCCCGTCTTTACACCCCTGCTCCCAGAACAGAGGACGCTGTTATGTTTGCCACTTTACGCTCCCCCCGCAACCCGTTGCTTCGAATCGGCGTGCTGCTGTCGGCCTTTTGGCTGGCCGCCTGCGAGCCGATGGCAACGGTGGGCGGCAATACCGGCCAGCGGATCGACACCTCTGCCCCGGTGCCGGTGGCGCTGCTTGTGCCGGGCGGATCGGCCAATTCCGGCGATGAAATGCTGGCGAAATCCCTGCGGCAGGCGGCAGAACTGGCGATTTCGGATCTGCAGGGGGTGAAGGTCGATCTGCGCGTCTACAACACCGGCGGCACCCCTGCGCAGGCGGCCCAGGTCGCATCCAAGGCGGTCGACGACGGCGCCAAGGTGATTCTGGGGCCGGTGTTCGCCGAGGCCGCGAATGCCGCGGGCCTCGCCGTTGCCAGCCGCAACGTGAACGTTCTGTCGTTCTCGAACAACACCGACATCGCAGGCGGTAACGTCTTCGTGCTGGGGCCGACCTTCCCCAATACCGCCAACCGGCTGGTCAGCTATGCCGCGCGGCAGGGCAAGCGTCGGATCATGGTCGTGCATGAGCAGACCACTGCGGGCGAAATCGGCGCGCGGGCGATCGAATCCGCAGTTGCACGCAGCGGTGCGGTGGTGGCCGGCAAGGCCGCCTATCCGTTCTCGCAGCAGGGGGTGGCCAGCGCCGTTCCCGCGATTGCCAGCCGCGTGAAGGCGGGCGATATCGACGCGCTGTTCATGACTGCCGACACGGCGGGCGCACTGCCGCTGCTGGCGCAACTGTTGCCCGAACAGGGCGTGTCCCCGGATATGGCCAAGTTCATCGGCCTGACCCGCTGGGATATTCCGCCCGCCACCCTGTCGCTGCCGGGGGTGCAGGGCGGCTGGTTCGCGATGCCCGATCCGGTCATGAACCAACAGTTCCAGAGCCGCTATCAAGCCGCCTATGGCGAGATGCCGCATCCGATCGCCGGGCTGGCCTATGACGGGATCGCCGCGATCGGCGCGCTGGTCAAATCGGGCAACCCCAATGCGCTGACCCGTGCGGGCCTGACGCAGGGCTCGGGTTTTGTCGGCGTCAACGGCATCTTCCGGCTGCGCCCCGATGGCAGCAACGAGCGCGGCCTGGCCGTGGCCGAGGTCCGAAACGGGCAGGCCGTGGTCATCGACCCCGCGCCCAGATCCTTTGGTGGCGCCGGGTTCTGACCCGGCGCGCCCCCACCCTGCAGACCCAAACGGGACATGGCGAGCAAGTGACAGATACGACCCCCTTCGCCCCGGATCTGTCCGGGGCGCCCCTGCTTCTGGACCCGCCCGCGCTGAAGGCTGCGCTTTCCAGCACGCTGGCCACGCTGAGCGACGAGCGTGAGATCCGCACGGAAACCGTGCGCTTTCTGGCCCAGGCGCGCGATGCCGCCACGCCCTGGATCGAGGCCGCCTTTTCCGCCCATCCCCGCGTCGCACGCGAAACCGTTGCGCATTATTCGCTGATGACCGACGGCATCGTGCAATCGGTGTTTCAGGTCGCGACCGAACGGCTGCACCCCTTGCCCCGCCCCAGTGACGCCGAGCGGATGGCGGTGCTGGCCGTGGGCGGATATGGCCGGGCCGAGATGGCGCCATCCTCGGATGTCGACCTGCTGTTCCTGACGCCCGCGCAACTGACCCCACGCGCCGAGAACGTCATCCAGTCGATGCTCTACATGCTGTGGGATCTGAAGCTGAAGGTCGGCCACAGCTCGCGCAGCATCGAAGATTGCATCCGGCTGGGACGCGAGGATTACACGATCCGCACTGCCCTGCTGGAGCATCGCTTCATCGACGGCAACGCAGCCCTGGCACATGATCTGACCGAACGGCTGCACAGCGATCTGTTCCGCAACACCGCGCCGGAGTTCATCGAGGCCAAGCTGGCCGAACGCGCCGAGCGGCACAAACGCCAGGGCGGGCAGCGCTATGTGCTGGAACCCAACGTCAAAGAGGGCAAGGGCGGGTTGCGCGATCTGCAGACGCTCTACTGGATCGCGAAATACCTGCATCAGGTGAACCGGGCGGCCGAACTGGTGCCGCTGGGCGTCTTCACCGCCGAGGAATACCAGCATTTCCGCGACGCCGAAGATTTCCTCTGGGCAGTGCGCTGCCATCTGCATCTGATCGCCGGGCGCGCCGCCGATCAGCTGACCTTCGACATGCAGGTCGAGGTCGCCCGGCGGATGGGCTATACCGACACTGCCGGGCGCCGCGCGGTCGAGGTCTTCATGCAGGACTATTTCCGCCACGCCACCCGTGTGGGCGAGGTCACCCGCATCTTCCTGACCGCGCTGGAGGCCCAGCACGTCAAGCACGCGCCGATGTTGCAGCGCATCTTCCGCCGCAAGCGCAAGCTGCGCGCGCCCTATATCGACGACAACAACCGCATCAACGTGTCGGACGCCAAGGCGTTTCTGGCCGATCCGGTGAACCTGCTGCGGATCTTCGAGGAAGGCCTGCGCACAGGGTTGCTGATCCATCCCGATGCGATGCGTCTGGTTGCCGCCAATCTGGACAAGTTCGACGACAATCTGCGCGAAAGCCGCGAAGCGCGGCGGATCTTCCTGGATCTGCTGCTCAAGCACGGCAACCCCGAACGGGCGCTGCGGCGGATGAACGAGCTGGGAGTGCTGTCGGCCTTCATCCCCGAATTCGAACCGATCGTAGCGATGATGCAGTTCAACATGTATCACCACTACACCGTGGACGAGCACACGATTCAGGTGGTCTCGGCGCTGGCGCAGATCGAACGGCACGAACTGGTCGAGGAACTGCCGCTCAGCTCGCACATCCTGGACGAAGGGCTGAACCGCCGGGTGCTGTATGTCGCGCTGTTGCTGCACGACATCGGCAAGGGCCGCCCTGAAGATCATTCGATCCTGGGCGCCCAGATCGCGCGCAAGGTGGCGCCGCGGCTGGGGCTGAATGCCGAGGAATGCGAAACTGTCGAATGGCTGATCCGGCATCACCTGCTGATGTCGGACGTGGCGCAAAAGCGCGATCTGTCCGATCCGCGCACGATCCGCGACTTTGCCAAGCTGGTGAAGACAAAGAAGCGGCTCGATCTGCTGACGGTGCTGACGGTGTGTGACATCCGCGGCGTGGGCCCCGGGGTGTGGAACAACTGGAAGGCCACGCTGCTGCGGCGGCTGCATTCAGATACCGCCCGCGCGCTGGAACACGGGCTGGAGGCGCTGAACCGCGAACAACGCACCGACGAGGCCAAGCGCGCGCTGCGCGAGGCGCTGGCGGGGTGGGAAACCAAGGATCTGCGCACCGAGGCCGCCCGCCACTACGACCCTTACTGGCAGGGCCTGTCGACCGAGACCCATGTGATCTTTGCCAAGATGCTGCGCGATCTGGGCGATGACGAAATCCGCATCGACCTGCACCCCGACCCCGATCACGACGCGACCCGCGCGGCCTTCGCGCTGGCCGACCATCCGGGCATCTTCTCGCGGCTGGCGGGCGCGCTGGCGCTGGTGGGCGCGAACGTGGTCGATGCGCGCACCTATACCTCGAAGGACGGCTATGCGACCGCCGTCTTCTGGGTGCAGGACGCCGAGGGCCACCCGTATGAATCGGGCCGGCTGGAGCGGCTGCGCCAGATGATCCTGAAAACCCTGAAAGGCGAGGTCGTGGCGCGCGAGGCGCTGAAAGACCGCGACAAGATCAAGAAGCGTGAACGCGAGTTCAAGTTCCCGACCCATATCACCTTCGACAATGAAGGATCGGATATCTACACGCTGATCGAGGTCGACACCCGCGACCGCCCCGGTCTGCTGTATGACCTGACCCGCGCGCTGGCCTCTGCCAATATCTACATCGCCAGCGCGGTGATCGCGACCTATGGCGCGCAGGTGGTCGATACCTTCTACGTCAAGGACATGTTCGGGCTGAAGCTGCACGCCAAGGGCAAACAGGAAGCGCTGGAAAAACGCCTGCGCGATGCCATCGCCTCGGGCGCGCAAAGGGCCAATACCTGATGCAGCCCATTCGTCTGGTGAAGGGGTTCCTGACCGTGGGCCTGTGGACCTTTGCAAGCCGCCTTCTGGGCTTCGTGCGCGACATGATGATCGCGGCCTATCTGGGCTCGGGCCCGGTGGCCGAGGCCTTTCTGGTGGCGTTTTCGCTGCCCAACATGTTCCGCCGGTTCTTTGCCGAGGGCGCCTTCAACATGGCCTTCGTGCCGATCTTCGCCAAGAAATTGGAAACCGGCGAGGATGCGGGCAAATTCGCGCAGGATGCCTTTGCCGGGCTCAGCGCGGTGCTGATCGCCTTCACCGTCATTGGCACCATCGCGATGCCGGGGCTGGTGTGGCTGATGGCGTCGGGCTTCGTGGGCGATGCGCGCTTCGACATGGCCGTGCTGTTCGGGCGGATCTCGTTTTCCTATATCCTGTTCATCTCGCTCGTGGCGTTGCTGTCGGGCGTTCTGAACGCCTTCGGACGGTTCACCGAGGCCAGCCTGGTGCCCGTTCTGATGAACCTGATGTTCATCGTGGCGCTTTGGCTGGCGGGGATCGCGGGCTGGGATTACGGGCTGACACTGGCCTGGACCGTGCCGCTGACCGGCATCGCGCAACTGGCCTTCACCTGGTTTTCCGCGCGCAAGCTGGGCTACAGCCTGCGTCCCGGCTGGCCGCACATGACCCCCGATCTGAAACGCCTTCTGGTGATTGCGGGGCCTGCCGTGCTGGCAGGCGGCGTGGTGCAGGTCAACCTGCTGGTCGGGCGTCAGGTGGCCTCGTTCACCGAAGGCGCGGTGGCATGGCTCAGCTATGCCGACCGTCTGTATCAGCTGCCGCTTGGCGTGGTGGGCATCGCGATCGGCACCGTCCTGCTGCCGACGTTGTCACGCCAGCTGCGCGCGGGCGACCATGCAGCCGGGCGCGAAAGCTTTTCGCGCGGGGCCGAGTTTGCCCTCTTCCTGACCCTGCCCGCCGCCGTGGCACTGGTGGTCATCGCGACCGAGCTGGTCTCGGTCCTTTACGGGCGCGGCGCCTGGACTGCGCAGGATACGCAGGCGACCGCGCTGGCGCTGGCGGCCTATGGGCTGGGCCTGCCCGCCTTCGTGCTGCAAAAGGTGCTGCAGCCGCTGTACTACGCGCGCGAGGATACCCGGCGGCCGTTCCACTTCGCGCTGGTGTCGATGCTGGTGAACGCAGGCTTTGCCGTGGGGATGATGCCGGTGATGGGCTTCATGGCGGCGGCGCTGGCCACGACCGTCTCGGGCTGGGTGATGGTCGCGCAACTGTGGCTCGGCGCGCGCAAGATGGGCGATGCCGCCCGCCCCGACGCACGGTTCTGGCGCCGGTTGTGGCGGATCGTTCTGGCCTCGGCCCTGATGGGGCTGGTGCTGTGGGGCGCGGCGCAAGGGCTGCACGAGGCGCTGATCGCGCGGGGCACCCGCTGGGGCGCGCTGGCGCTGCTGTGCGGCGCCGGGATCGTGACCTATTTCGGCCTTGGCGCCGCCTTGGGCGCCTATCGCACCGGCGATCTGGGCAAGATGCTGCGCCGCAAACGGGGCTGATACGCGGGATCAGCGCTGGCGGATACGCGCCAGCGCCCGCCGCCAGCCGCCGGGGCCGACCAAGAAGCTGAGCCCGAATCCCGCCACGAACCCCGACAGATCGGCGATCCAGTCAGGACGCCCGCCGAAGAACACGCTGAAAAGCAGCTGAATCGCCATCAGCATCCCGATCAGCGAAAACGCGCGCGCGCGGCTCGCCTGCGCGGCCCCCAGCCGCGTCCACAAGATCCAGGTGAAGGCCCCGATCAGCCCATAGGCGCCCGGATAGCCCCCATAGATCGCAACCGTGGTGAAGGGCAGCGCCGCATAAACCACGGCACCGGCGATCGTGGCACCGAAGAACACCGCCGCCACCGCCCAGCCGGAAAACAGCTCTCCCACCATCTTGCCCAGGGCCAGAACGAAGACCAGAACCATCAGCGCATGGGTCAGCGAGGCATGCACGAAACCGTAGCTGATCGTGCGGATCACATGCGTCCAGGGCCAGGTGTTCTGCTCGACCATCGCACGCGCGATCCCGGGATCGAAGGCGAAGCGCTGCAACATGTCCAGCCGCAGACCGATATTCTGCGGCCCCAGAACCCCCGCCTGCCCCAGCCCAAAGGCGATCTCGCCAATCAGGATCGGCGCCGCCAGCAGCCAGACCACCGCCGGCAAGGGGTTGATCGGGTGTTCGTTATAGCCTTCGTGCATCCCTGCCTCCTTTGGCGCTCCGGTTGACGCCCCGCGCGCTTTAGCGATAAGCCCTCGGGGACCGGAATTCCAGCCTGCCCGCAGGAGCACAAGATGAGCGACGCCGCGCAAACCCCCAATGCCAAATTCAAACCCCGGATCTTTTCGGGGATTCAGCCCTCGGGCAACCTGACGCTGGGCAACTATCTGGGGGCGCTGAAACGCTTTGCACAGAAACAGGACGAGGGGATCGAGACGATCTATTGCCTCGTCGATCTGCACGCGATCACCGTCTGGCAGGAACCCGAAGCCCTGAAACGCCAGACCCGCGAGGCCGCTGCGGCCTTCATCGCCGCAGGGATCGACCCGGCGCGCTCTATCCTCTTCAACCAGAGCCAGGTGTCGGCCCATGCCGAACTGGCCTGGCTGCTGAACTGCGTCGCGCGGATCGGCTGGATGTACCGGATGACCCAGTTCAAGGACAAGACCTCGGGCAAGAATGCGGAAAACTCGTCGCTCGGGCTCCTGGCCTATCCCTCGCTGATGGCCGCCGACATCCTGCTTTATCACGCGACCATGGTGCCGGTGGGCGAGGATCAGAAGCAGCATCTGGAACTGACCCGCGACATCGCGGCCAAGTTCAACCATGACTACAAGACCGATTTCTTCCCCAGCCCCGAGCCGCTGATCGAAGGCGCCGCAACCCGGGTGATGAGCCTGCGCGACGGGTCGAAAAAGATGTCGAAATCCGATCCTTCGGATGCCAGCCGGATCAACCTGACCGACAACGCCGACACGATCGCGAAAAAGTTCCGCAAGGCCGTGACCGACCCCGCGCCGCTGCCCGAGACGCTCGACGGTCTGGCCGAACGCCCCGAAGCGCGCAATCTGGTGAATATCTATGCCGCCCTGGCCGACAAGACGGTCGAGGACGTGATCGCGGAATACGGCGGTCAGGGCTGGGGCGTGTTCAAACCCGCGCTGGCCGATCTGGCGGTGGACAAGCTTGCGCCGATCTCGACCGAAATGGCACGTCTGATGAACGACCCCGCCGAGATCGACCGCATTCTGGGCCAGGGCGCGGCAAAGGCCGACGAGATCGCGCAGCCGATCCTGGCTAAAACGCTCGACATCATGGGGATGGTGCGCTCGCGCTGAGCGCCGGGGGCGCCGCCCCCGGACCCCCGGGATATTTATGCAAGGTGAAAGACATCCCTTCACCTTGCATAAATATCCCGGGGGGAATTTTCCGCAGGAAAAGGGGGGCAGCGCCCCCTAACCCCTGCCCGCTTTCGCCTCGGCCCGGGGATAAAGCCGCGCCATGCTGACCCCGCGAGTCGCATTGAGCACCATCAGCGCGGCCCAAAGCCCGTGGTTGCCCAAAGCTGGCAACAAGACGGCCAGTGCAAGCGCATAGACCGCGACCGAAACCAGCATCGCATTGCGCATCTCGCGCGTCAGGGTGGCGCCGATGAAAATGCCGTCGAACATCCAGCTGGCAATGCCGATCAGCGGCGCGATGGCCAGCCAGGGCAGATAGATCCGGGCGGTCTCGCGCACCTCGGGCGAGGCGGTCATGGTGTCGATGATCGCGGGGCCGGCAAGAAAGAAGACGCCCCCCAGAAGCGCCGCGCCCCCCACGCCCCATTGCGAGGTCAGCACCGCCGCCCGGCGCAGACGCGGCACCGAGCGCGCGCCCACCGCCTGCCCCACCAGCGTTTCCGCGGCAAAGGCGAAACCATCAAGGGCATAGGCGGTGATTTCCAGAAACTGCAGCAGCACCTGATTGGCCGCCAGTTTCACATCGCCCTGCCCCGCGCCCAGAAACAGGAAGGCGGTGAAACTGGCCTGCAGCGCGACCGAGCGGATCATGATGTCGGTATTCACCCGCGCCATCTGCGCCAGCCGGGCGCGGTCGAGGATTGTGCGCGCGCGCCACAGGTTGCCCGCGAAGGCCCCGCGTGCCAGCCAGATCGCCAGTGCCAGCCCCGTCGCCTCGGCAATCAGCGTGGCACTGGCGACGCCGGTCACGCCCCAGCCCAGCCCCAGCACGAACCACAGATCCAGGCCCACATTCAGCCCGTTCATCCACAGCTGCAACACCAGCACGGCGCGGGTGCGTTCCAGCGCGATCAGCCAGCCGGTGAAGGCATAAAGCGCGATCGTCGCGGGCGCGCCCCAGATGCGGATCGACAGATAGCTGCGCGCCAGCGTCTCGACCTCGGCCGAGGCGGGCGCCAGCCGGAACGCCGCCCAGAACAGCGGCCCCTGCAACACGATCAGCCCCAGCCCCGCCAGCCCCGCGACGATCAGCGCGCGCATCAGCCCGGCCGAAACCTCGGCGTGATCCCCCGCGCCATGGGCCTGCGCCACAAGCCCGCTGGTGCCCATCCGCAGAAAGCCGAAGATCCAGTAAAGCGAGGCCAGGATTACCGCGCCGATGCCCACCGCGCCAATTGGCGCGGCTGCACCCAGTTGCCCCACCACGCCGGTATCGACCGCGCCCAGGATCGGCACCGTCGCATTGGACAGCACGATCGGCCCGGCAATCGCCAGCACCCTTCGGTGCGAAAGCTCAGCCATTCCCCGGATCGGGCATCACGAAATGCCCGGTCGCCTGCGCGAACATCCGGGTGCGATTGTCCTGCCAGGCCTCGACATGCACGCTGGCATAACGCCGCCCCGAGCGGTTGACCCGCGCCCGCGCGTAGGCATCGCGCGGCAGGCCCGAGCGCAGATAATCCACCGAGAAGTCGATCGTCTTGGGCAGGCGCGGCAGGTGCATGGGATCCAGCGAGGTCAGGTCGATCCGCCCGGCCTCGACATCTTCCCACAACAGCGACCAGCTCAGTTCGATGATCGCCGTGACCTCCAGAAACGCCGCGGTCACCCCGCCATGCAGCGCGGGCAGCAGCGGGTTGCCGATCAGCTTTTCGTCGAAGGGCAGGGTCGCGGTCAGCTCGTCGCCGCGGCGGTCGAATTCGATGCCCAGAAACTGGATATAGGGCACGCCGGACACCAGCGTGCGCAGGGCGGCGTCGCGGCGTTGCTTGACGATCTGGACGGGTTCGGGTTTCGGGCGGCTCATTGCGCACCCCCTTTCGGGCGTTCGACGGTAAAGGCGCCGGTGGCCGAGGCCACGGGCAGGCCCGCCTCTTCGTCATGCGCGGTCGCGCGCACGAAGGCGACCGAGCGGGTGATGTGATAGCATTCGGCCCGCGCGGTGATCCGCTGGCCGGGGGTGGCCGCGCGCATGTAGTCGATCCGCAGGTCGATGGTCGCGGTGCCGGCCGGGGCCTCGGGATGGCTCATCACCGCCGCCCCGCAGCAGGTATCCATCAGCGCCGAGACCGCACCGCCGTGGATCACCCCCGAGCGCGGATCGCCCACCAGCCGCAGATCGTACGGCATCGAGATCACGGCGGCGCCCCCGCCGATGGCGTCGACCCGCATGCTCAGCGCGCGGCTGTGCGGGATCTTTTCGATGAACTGACGCGCCAGTTCCAGCTTCTGCGCGTCGCTCTCTTGTGGGGGGGGCGTCGGGGTTCCGCTCATGTCTGACTCCAGTTCTTTCGCTGACTATCCGGCGCGGCGCGCAGCAACGCAAGGGGTGGATCACGCCGCCCTGCCGCGCGCCGCGGCAAATGCCGCAACGACATTACGGCCGCATATGGCGCCCCGCCCGCGCGCAAAGCGTGTTGAAGCCCGCGCCCCGGCGCGCTAGCTTGCGCCGCGAAGAGGAGGCCCGAATGCCCGATATTCTGAGCTTCAAGGAAATGTGCGCGCGCTTCGACGTGACCCCGCGGACGCTGCGCTATTATGAATACATCGAATTGCTGGCCCCCCAGAAAGAGGGCCGGTCGCGGTTTTACGGCCCGCGCGAGATTGCCCGGATGACCCTGATCCTGCGCGGACGGCGTTTCGGCTTCAGTCTGGAAGAACTGCGCCAATGGCTGCAGATCTACGATCAGCAGGGCACCGAAGAGCAGAACCGCGTCTGGGTCGAACTGGCCGACCGCCAGCTGAATGTGCTGGAAACGCAGCGCGCCGAACTGGACAGCACCATCGACGACCTGCGTCATTTGCGCAATCAGGTCGCGAAAATGCTTGATTCCTGACCTTCAAAACGCTTCGAATCGCGCCTGAGCCGTGCCGCCCCGGGGCACGGCTGCCGATGTGCGTGCGATTGTTCGGTTACAAAATTGCTTTACCTTTAGGTCAATTTTTTTTGACATTACGTCAGCGGACTTGTGACGCCACGTTACGGTGACGCGCACGTCAACTTTGCTTGTAATGTAGAGGCGGAAAGTGTGTCTGCCGCCTCGCATTACGCAACGACAAGAGAGGCAGATGCATGAGTGAAGATGTGATGACGATCCGGGAGATGTGCGATGCGTTCGACGTGACGCCGCGGACGCTCCGGTTTTACGAGAGCAAGGAGTTGCTGTTCCCCATCCGCGAGGGTCAGAAGCGGCTGTTTACCCGGCGGGACCGGGCGCGGTTGAAACTGATCCTGCGCGGCAAGCGTTTCGGCTTCAGCCTGGAGGATATCCGCCAGCTGCTGGACATGTACACGATGGGCGACCAGCGCAAAACGCAACTGGCCGAGACGCTCAAGCTGGCGCGTCAACGCCTTGAGGAAATGACCCGCCAGCGTGACGAGCTTGGCCAGGCGATTGCCGAACTGAGCGACCAGATCAACTGGGGCGAGCAGGAGCTGATCCGCAAAGAGCAGGAGACGCCCACCGCCTGAGACGAGTTTTAGGGAGAGAGACATGCCGACCTACACCGCCAATACCAAGGACATGCAATTCGTCCTGCACGATGTGCTGAACGTGTCCAGCGCCGGCCTGCCGGGCTACGAGGACATGGACCGCGACTTCACCGAAGCGGTGCTGGACGCCGCGGCCAAGGTTTCCGCCGAGGTGCTGGCGCCGCTGAACACGGTCGGCGACACCGAAGGCTGCGTTCTGGAAAACGGCGTCGTGCGCACGCCGACCGGCTTTGACCGCGCCTTTGCCGCGATGAAGGAAGGCGGCTGGACCGCGCTGGATTGCGACCCGGAATATGGCGGTCAGGGCATGCCCTATGTGCTGGCCACGGCGGTGGGCGAGATGTTCGTGTCGGCCAACATGGCCTTCAACATGTATCAGGGCCTGACGCACGGTGCCTATTCGGCGATCCATGCCCATGGCACGCCCGAGCAGAAGGCGAAATACCTGCCCAAGATGGTCAGCTGCGACTGGACCGGCACGATGAACCTGACCGAACCGCATTGCGGCACGGATCTGGGCATGATGCGCACTAAGGCCGAACCGCAGGCCGATGGCAGCTACAAGATCACCGGGCAGAAGATCTTCATCTCGGCGGGCGACCACGACCTTGCGGAAAACATCATCCATCTGGTGCTGGCCAAGGCCCCCGGCGGCGGCGAGGGCACCAAGGGGATTTCGCTGTTCATCGTGCCGAAGTTCATCGTCAATGACGACGGCTCGCTTGGCGCGCGCAACCCGGTCTCGGTCGGCAAGATCGAAGAGAAGATGGGCATTCACGGCAACTCGACCTGCGTGATGAACTATGACGGAGCGACCGGCTGGCTGCTGGGCGATCTGCACAAGGGCATGCGCGCGATGTTCACGATGATGAACGAGGCGCGTCTGGGCGTGGGCCTGCAGGGCTATGCCGTGGCCGAGGCCGCCTATCAGAACGCGCTGGCCTATGCCAAGGACCGCCTGCAGGGCCGTGCAGTGACCGGCGCCGAAAACCCCAACGGCCCGGCCGACCCGCTGATCGTGCACCCCGACATCCGCCGCAACCTTATGGACCAGAAGGCGTTTCTGGAAGGCGCCCGTGCCTTCACCTTCTGGGGCGCACATCTGATCGACCGCGGCCACAAGGCCGGCGACGCCGCTGCCGAAGGGCTGGTCGGGCTGATGACGCCGGTGCTCAAGGGCTTCCTGACCGACAAGGGCTTCGAGACCGCCGTTGCCGCGCAGCAGGTCTATGGCGGGCACGGCTATATCGAAGAATGGGGCATGAGCCAGTTCGCCCGCGATGCCCGGATCACCATGATCTACGAAGGCGCGAACGGGGTGCAGGCGCTGGATCTGGTCGGCCGCAAGCTGGCGCAGGATGGCGGCAAGCACGTCATGGCCTTCTTCGAAATGGTCAAGGCCGAGTGCAAGGCGCATGAGGGCGACGAGCGGATGAAGCCCTTCACCGACGCGCTGAAAGTGGCCTCGAAACAACTGCAGGCGGCGGGGATGTTCTTCATGCAGAACGGCATGAAGAACCCGAACGCGGCGCTGTCGGGCAGCTATGATTTCATGCACCTGATGGGCCATGTCTGCCTTGGCCTGATGTGGACCCGGATGGCCAAGGCCGCCTATGCGGCGCTGGACGCGGGCGCCACCGATACCGCCTTCTACGAAGGCAAGATCGCGACCGGCCGCTACTACATGGCGCGCCAGCTGCCCGCGTGCGGCATGCACCTTGCGCGCATCGAAAGCGGGGCCGAGCCGGTCATGGCGCTGAGCGTCGATCAGTTCTGATCGCACTCGAAACCCGAAAAGACACGAAAAGGGCGCGGGAAACCGCGCCCTTTCTGTTTGAACGGTGCCTGCGGTTCTCCGCATATCGGCAGACTTGTCATCGTGGCGATTTCCCTGCGGGCCTGTCGAAATACGGCGGCGTTTGGTCGCAAGCATCGCAGGCATATCCGGTTTCACGACTAATCTGGCCGCGCAGGGTGCCGCTGGGAACCGTGGAACCGGGATGCCGGGACGATGCCATGACGGCGCCGCCCCACAAACCCGATCCGCCCCCCCGGAAAACCGGTCCTGCATCACGACGTCAAGCCGCGGTGGGCGGTGGGCGATGCGTTCGCGCCGGGCCTGCCCGGAGGTGCCGCGCAGCCCCGGCCTCCGCTTCATGCAGATCGCCCGTGCGGGGAGGCACGGGCCAGCGAGGACAAAGATGCTGAGCCAGCCCCAGATCGCCGCGGAACTTGCCGCGCGGCAACAGAATTTTTCGCTTCCCCGGGCTCTTTACTGCGATCCGGGCGTGTATCAGGCCGATCTGGAACAGATCTGGTACAAGGAATGGCTGTTCGCCCTGCCCACGGCGGCGCTGCAGAAGGCGGGCGATTACCAGACCGTGCAGGTCGGCGCCTTTCCGGTGATCGTGGTCAAGGGCGGCGATGGCCGGGTGCGCGCCTTCCACAACGTCTGCCGCCATCGCGGGCAAAGGCTGTGCTCCAAAACCGCGGGCAACACGCCGAAACTGGTCTGCCCCTATCACCAATGGACCTATGAGCTGGACGGCAAACTGCTGTTCGCCCGCGACATGGGCGAGGATTTCGACGCCGGCAAATACGGGTTGAAGCGCGTGCATTGCGTCGATCTGGGGGGCGTCATCTATATCTGTCTGGCCGAGGTGCCGCCGCCGATCGCCGATCTGGCGAAGGCCGCCGCGGCCTATCTGGCGCCCTCGGGGCTGGCCGACGCGAAAGTCGCCTTCACCTCGACCATCGTCGAAAAGGGCAACTGGAAACTGGTGATCGAGAACAACCGCGAATGCTATCACTGCGGCGGCTCGCACCCGTCGTTGTGCCGGACCTATTCGGACAACCCGAAGATGACCGCGATGGATGGGCCGGATTCTGCCAGCGCCGACATTCTGGCGCATTGGAAGCGCTGCGAAGAGGCGGGGCTGCCCTCGCGCTTCGTGAACCACCCCGATTACCAATGGCGTCTGGCGCGCATCCCGCTGCTGAACCACGCCGAAAGCTACACGATGAGCACCAAGGCCGCGGTGGCGCGGCGGATGGGCACGATGCCCTTCAACGATGCCGGCAGCCTGCTGATGTTCCACTACCCGAACACCTGGAACCACTTCCTGCCCGATCACGCGATCACCTTCCGCATCCTGCCGATCAGCCCGACCGAGACCGAGGTGACCACGACCTGGCTGGTGCACAAGGACGCGGTCGAGGGGGTGGATTACGACCTCAAGACCCTGACCGAGGTCTGGATGGCGACCAATGACGAAGACCGTCAGGTGGTCGAGGAAAACCAGTGTGGCATCCTGTCGCCCGCCTACGAACCCGGCCCCTATTCGCCGGTGCAAGAGGAAGGCGTGGCGCAGTTCGTCGACTGGTATTGCGCAACAATGGCCGCGCGGCTGCCCGCCGGCGCCCCGCTGGCGGCGGAGTAGGCCATGGCGCAGGTCAACTGGACAGCGAAACCCTGGTCGGACACCGAGGCGCTGGAATGCGCCATGGTGGTGCCGGAAAACGCCGACACCGCCACCTTCACCTTCCGCGCGCCTTCGGGCGCGTGGTTCGACTATCAGCCGGGGCAGTTCCTGACGCTGGACCTGCAGGTGCCGGGGGGCAACGTGCAGCGCACCTATACCATCAGTTCCAGCCCCTCGCGGCCGCTGTCGCTGTCGGTGACGGTCAAGGCGCAGCCCGGCAGCATCGGCACGCGCTGGATGCTGGATCACCTGAAGCCGGGCATGACGATCCGCGCCTATGGCCCGAACGGGGTCTTCTCGTCGCATCGCCATCCGGCGCGGAAATACCTGTTCATCTCGGCCGGGTCGGGGATCACGCCGATGATGTCGATGACGACCTGGGCGTGGGATTCGGGCGACATGCCCGACATCGTCTTCGTGCATGCCGCCCGCCGCCCGTCCGAGATCATCTTCCGCGAACGGCTGGAACAATTCGCCAATCGCGTGCCGGGGCTGAAGCTGCGGTTCACCGTGGAAGAACCCGATCCGTTCCGCACCTGGCACGGGTTCGAAGGCCGGCTGAGCCAGATCATGCTGGGCCTGATGGCCCCCGATTATCTGGAACGCGAAGTGTTCTGCTGCGGGCCCGAACCCTTCATGCAGGCGGTGCGCGACATGCTGAACGCGCTTGGCTTCGACATGGAGCATTACCATCAGGAAAGCTTCGGCGCGCCGGTCAGGACCGAGGCCGAGGCCCCGCCGATCGACGATGTGGTGCCCGATGCCGACACCGGCGCCGAGATCACCTTTGCCGCCAGCGGCATCACCGCGCGCTGCGCGCAAACCGATACCGTGCTGGCGGTGGCGAAACAGTCGGGGCTGAACATCCCCTCGGGCTGCACCTTCGGTCTGTGCGGCACCTGCAAGGTCAAAAAGACCAGCGGCGAGGTGCACATGGTCCACAACGGCGGGATCAGCGACGACGATGTGGCCGAAGGCTTCATCCTCGCCTGCTGTTCGCACCCGATCGGCAAGGTCAGCGTTGAGGTGTAACGACATGCGGGCCCGGGGCGCATCCCGGGCCCGCGCGATTTCGGCGCCCGGCTCAGATCACCCCCAGCACACGCCACCACAGGAAATCCAGCGGCAGCAGAACCAGCACGGTGATCGCGAACAGCGCCAGCGTGACCTTCAGCAGCGGCCGCGTGCTTTCCCCGGCCAGCCCCATCGCAACGATCAGCGGCCCGACCTGATAGGGAAAGACCACGGTCGAGAAGCCAATCACCTGCGTCATCAACACCGCGTTGAGCGAAAAGCCCGTGGCCTGCGAAAGCTCGGGCGCGAGGGGCGTCAGAACCGCGGGAACACCGGCCATCGTCGTGAAGACCGAGGTGGAGGTTCCCAGAAGCGAAAGCGAGATGAAGTTCACGAAATCCCGCCCCGGCGCGAACGGCAATGCGGCGAACAGCTTGCCCGCAATGATCGCGCCCAGACCGCTGGCATTGGCCACGGCGCCAAGGGTCAGCGCCCCTGCCACGAACAGCAGCATCGAGAAATCCACAGCCGAGCGGAACACCGGCGGCGGCACGAAGCCGAGTTGCGGCACCATCAGCAGCAGCGACGCGCCCAGACCGATCCAGGCGGCATTGATGCCATGCACCCGGTCGGTCGACCACAATGCCAGAACCCCCAGCAGCACCGCCAGCAGCATCAGCTGACGCCGTGCCGAGCCGGGCACCGTGACCGGGGCCATACCCCCTGCGGCCACATGTCCGGGAAAGAACGCCAGCACCAGTGCCACGATGACCGCCGATTTCAGCAGCCCGAGCACCGGATAATGCAGCAGCAGATAATCGGCATAGCTGAAATGCGCGCCCAGCGATTGCTCGGCCACGCCCGACAGGATGACGTTGGGAATGTTCGACGGCAGGATCGCGAAACTGGGCATGTTGGTGCCGATCGCGATGATGACCGCCACACCCGTTCGCCCCGGCGAGCCCTTCGCCAGACCCAGCGCATCGGCCAGCGCCATGCCCACCGGCACCAGCACCGCCGCACGGCCCAGCGATGACGGCATCACGAAGCCAAGCGCCATGCCCAGCAGCATCAGCCCGCCGATCAGCGCGGCATAGCTTCTCGACAGATGCGGCCGCGCCAGCGCGCCCAGTCGGGCCCCCAGCCCGGAATGGGTGATCGCCGCCCCGATCACGAATCCCGCAACCACCAACCAGATCGCAGAGGATGCGAAACTGGCAAAGACCTGTTGCGGTGGCGCCAGCCCGGTCAGGATCAGCGCCGCAAACAGGAAGGTCGAGGCGACGTAACCCGGCACCAGCCCGGTGCCCCACAGCGACAGGGTAATCAGCATGATGCCGAAAGTCAGCGCCTGATCCGCGGTCATTGCGGCAGGCTGCGCCACGGCGGCCCAGGCGGCCAGCATCAGCGCCAGGGCAAAGATGATCTCTCGCAGGCGGGTCATGGTTTTCCTTTCACTCCGGTCCGGCCCCGGACTATCCCTTCGGGCAGGGATGTCATAGAATGACAACATGACAAAAGATGTCGAATTTCCGCCAAATGACGGCCAGCCGGTCACGGCGTGGTCCGGGCATCTGGACAGGGGCGCCCGCTGGGCCGCCCGTGGTGACGACCGGGCCCAGGTCATGTTCTGTTTCGACGGGCTGATGCGGGTAGAAACCGGCGCGGACCGCTGGTTCATTCCCGACAGGTTCGGGATCTGGCTGCCCCCCGGCACCGCGCCGCACGTCACGCTGGCCCATCGGATCGAATTCCAGATCTTCCTGCTGCACCCGCGGTTCTGCCCCCGGCTGGGCCTGCCCGGCCACCCAACCGTGCTGCGCGCAACGCCCCTGATACGTGGGATCGGGCGGCGGCTGATGCCCTCTGCCCCCCTGCCCGCCGCGGAACGCCGCCGCCTCGGCTGGGTCGCACTGGACGAGATCGCGCGCCTCGAGCGGCCCGACCTGCATCTGCCGGGCAGCGGCGATCCACGCCTTGCCCGCGCCATGTCCCACCTACTGAACCGTCCCCGTGACGCGGGCAATCTGGCGCGGCTTGCGGCCGATGTGGGCAGCAGCGAACGCACCCTCAGCCGCCTGTTCCAGAACGAAACCGGCATGAGCTGGCGCGCGTGGCGCGACCGGATGCGCTTCGTTCTGGCGCTGGAGGGGCTCCAGCTTGGCCGCTCCAGCACCGACCTGGCCGCATCGCTGGGCTATTCCTCCCCCTCGGCCTTCGTTGCGGCCTTCCGCCGCCAAAGCGGGATGACGCCCTCCGAGTGGCGCCACCGCCGCTGAGGCGCCCAAGCGGTCAGCGGGTTTGAAACGCGTTGAGCGGCAGTTTCAGATAGGACCGGCCATTGCCCTCGGCTTCGGGCAGCCGGCCGCCGCGGATATTCACCTGCAATGCCGCCAGCATCAGCCTGGGCAGCGGCAGGGTGGCGTCGCGCGCATCGCGCAGGGCGCGATATGCGGCCGCGTCCGGGGCGTTCTGCCAGTGGATATTGCGGGCGAGATGATCGGCCACCGTCGCCTCGCATTGCGCGGCCCGGCCCGGCGCATAATCATGGCCCACGAAAACCCGCGTCTGCGGCGGCAGCGCAAGGATCGCCGAAATGCTGTCATAAAGCGCGGCGGAACTGCCGCCCGGGAAATCGGCGCGCGAGGTGCCGCTGTCGGGCATCATCAGCGTATCATGCACAAAGGCCGCATCGCCCGCGACATAGCTGACCGAGGCCAGCGTATGCCCCGGCGAAAACATCACCCGCACCGGCACGTTGCCCACCATGAACCGGTCGCCATCGGCGAACAGGCGGTCCCACTGGCGGCCATCGGTCGGGAAATCCGCGGGCAGGTTGTAGATGTCCTTCCACAGCTTCTGCACCTCGGTCACCTTTTCGCCGATCGCCGTGGGCACGCCGGTCTGCGCCTTGAGCCACTGCGCCGCCGAGAAATGATCGGCATGGGGGTGGGTATCCAGAATCCAGACCAGTTCGATCCCGGTTTCGCGCACATAGTCCAGCAGACGTGCGGCATTCGTGGTGGCAGTGGCCCCGGCCAGCGGGTCGAAATCGAGCACCGGATCGACGATCGCGCCCTTCATCGTGTCCGGGTCATGAAAGACATATTGCCAGCTGCCGGTCGGTTGGTCCCAGAAACCTTTGACAATGGGATTGGTCATCTCTGTGCTCCGTTTTCGTTCTTCTGTGCATCGGCGGTCCGGTCGTCCCCGGCCGCAGGGTCAGCGCATGCTGGCCTTCATCATCCAGAGTTCCTTTTCGTGCCATTCCAGCCGATCGGTCAGCATACCGGCAGAGACCTCGTCGCCGGCTTCGCCCGCTGTGGCGATGGCATCGCGCAGGGTCGCACAGATCGCCTCGTGCCCGACGACGAGTTTCGACACCATGTCCCCCGCAGATTGGGCCGGTGTCTCCTCATCTCCGGCCTGCGCCATCAGCGCGGCGACACTGCCGGGGGCATAAGCCCCCTCAATGCGGATGCGCTCGGCGATCTCGTCCAGCGCGGCCCACAGGTTCTGATACTGATCTTCGAACAGCGCGTGCAGCTGACGGAAATTCGGCCCTTCGACATTCCAGTGGTAACCGTGCGTCTGCACATAAAGGCGGAAAGTCTGCCCGAGCACGGCATTCAGGGCGGCGATATTGGCGTGGGTCGTGGGGGTCATGGGACTGTCTCCTGTTCGGGGGATCGGGGCGGGCCTTGTGCGGCCCGCCCGGTCAGATCACAGAGCGCGGGTCGAGAAATACCAGTCGACCGTGTTGTAGCCTTCGCCCGCGCGGGCCAGCGCGGCCTCGGGCGTGGCGGGGGTGGGCACGATCACCTCGTCGCCGGGTTTCCAGTTCTCGGGCATCGCGCATTTGTTCGCATCCGCCACCTGCAGCGCCACCAGCAGGCGATAGATTTCATCGACCGAACGCCCCGCAACCATCGGGTAATAGACCATCGCCCGCAGCTTGCCCTCGGGGTCGATGATGAAGGTCGCACGCACCGCCGCCGTATCCGAGGCCCCCGGCTGGATCATGCCATAGGCATTGGCCACCGCCATGTTCAGATCGGCGATGATCGGGAAGCGCACATCAACGCCGAACTTCTCCTTGATGTTCAGAACCCAGGCGATGTGGCTGTAATGGCTGTCGATGGACAGACCCAGAAGCTCGGTATCGCGGGCGGCAAAGTCATCCTGGCGCTTGGCGAAGGCGATGAATTCGGTGGTGCAGACCGGCGTGAAATCCGCCGGGTGGGAAAACAGGATCAGCCACTTGCCGCGGTAATCTTCCAGCGTCTTGCGACCATGGGTGGTGGGGGCGTCGAAGGCCGGGGCTGCTTCGTTCAGACGGGGCCCGACGGCTTGGATCTCTTCGGTCATTTCTGCGGTCCTTTGTGTCAGTGTTTCGATGACCCACAGATAGCGACTGGATATTTATAGTTGAAATTGAATATAACGTTCAAAATTATAGAAGGAATCTATCAATGGTAACGCTCCGCCAGCTGCGTTTCCTGACCGCCGTCGCAGAGACGCTGAATTTCTCGCGCGCCGCGGACCTTTGCTTTGTCACCCAGCCGACCCTCAGCGCCGGGATCAAGGAACTGGAAGACCGTCTTGGCGTGCAGTTGATCGAACGGACCCGGCGCAGCGTCATGCTGACCCCCGTCGGCACAGAGATCACCGCCCGCGCCCGGCGCCTGTTGCTGGATGCCGCCGAAATCGAAACGCTGGCGCAGACCCATCGCAACCCGTTCGAGGGTGATCTGAAGCTCGGCTCGATCCCCACCATCGGGCCTTACCTGCTGCCGCGCGCACTGCCCGCAATCCGCCGCGCCTTCCCGGATCTGCGCGTCTACCTGCGCGAGGAAATGACCGAGAGCCTGATCGAGGGCCTCAATGCGGGGCGGCTCGACCTGATCCTGATCGCCCTGCCCTTCGAGACCGGCGCGCTGGAAATCCTGCCTTTGTTCGAAGATGGCTATCATCTGGCCTCCCCCGCGCACTGGCCCGCCCCGCAAGGGCCCGACGCGCTGACCCAGAGCGGGCAGCTCATGCTGCTGGAAAAAGGCCACTGCCTGCAGCGCCACGCACTCGAGGCCTATCCGGGGCGCATCGTGACCGCCGAAGACAGTTTCGCCGCAACCAGCCTGACCACCCTGATCGCCATGGTCTCGGAAGGGCTGGGCGTCACGCTCCTGCCCGACCTCGCGGTGACCGCCGGGGTGGCCGGGGCAGAGCAGGTGCGCCTGACCCCCCTCCCCGATGCCTGCCCCCGTCGCGTGGTCCTAGCCTGGCGCCCCGGCTCCGCGCGCGCAGAGGTGTTTCGAAAGCTCGGCGCCCTGTTGCAACGCCGGCAACGGGCGGCCCTGGCGGAGAACGGCCCCCTTGCCGATCCGGCCTGAGCCCCCCGCCGATACGGATGACGGCAGGCAGATCCCTTTCCTCTGGTGCAACCCCGCGCCGCGCCCTAACCTGCCTGAAAACCGGAGGCTCCGATGCGCCGCTTTGAACGCGATTACCCGCAGGCCCGTGGCGGATGCCAGTGCGGCGCCGTGCGGTTCACCATCTCTGCAGGCCCCGCCGATTACGGGATCTGCCATTGCCGGATGTGCCAACGCGCCACCGGCAACGCCTTCGCACCGCTGTTTCAGGTGCCCGCGGATCGCGTGACCTGGCATGGTACCGCCCGCGAATGGGCCAGTTCGAACCTGGCCTGGCGCGGGTTCTGTCCGACCTGCGGCACACCGCTCTATTACCGCGACGCCGAAGGGATCGAGATCATGGCGGGCTGCTTCACCCCCGACTTCCGCCCCGAACCATTGTTCGAAACCGGCGCGGAATCCCGCCTCGGCTGGCTTGACCATATGACCGACCGGCCCCGGTTCGAAACCCAGGCCGCGCTGGTCGCCCATGTCACCTCATACCAATCCAGGGAAGACTGATGCCCAAACGCCTGCGCCTGACCCGCCGCTTTCCGGTGGCCCTGACCAACGACGCCTATCGCACATTGCACCGTTTCGCGACCGAGGCCGGGATCAGCACCGACGAGGCGCTGACCTTCCTGTTCGAACATTTCAACTCGGTCACCCACCACGAAAACCTGACCGCGCGGCTACGGCTGTTCAAGGCGGAACTGGACGCGCGCAAGGCCTGAGGGCCGCGCGGTCGGTCATGCGGGCCTGAGTATTTTGCCAAGAAGACGCCCGATGCGCCCCGGCAGCGGGGGCCACGCGGACCCATTATGAGAGCTTCACTCCGCCGCCGGGGCGACTTCTCCTTGGGCGGCCATCGGCTCTCCAGCCTGTTCCGCCCGGCAAGCCTGGCAGCACATGGTTAATTCTTCGTATCGCCCTAACTTCTTCTTGGCAAAAATACTCAAATCCCCACGATGGACGCAGCGGCACACCGTCGTGACGTTGCGCAACGAAGGCCCTGCGCCCCTTACGCGCGCGTCAATTCATGACAATATGACTCTGATCTTGGGAGGGATCCAATGACCGCACAGCTTTACTGTTTCGGGGAATCGGGCAACGCCTACAAGGCGGCGCTGACGATGGCGCTGACGGGCTATGACTGGCAGCCGGTCTTCGTGGATTTCTTCAATGGCGCCACCCGCAGCCCCGATTATCTGGCGCTGAACGAAATGGGCGAAGCGCCGGTTTTCGTCGAGGGCGATCTGAAACTGACGCAATCGGGCGTGATCCAGCTGCATGTGGCCGAGGCGACGGGGCAGTTGATGGGCGCGCCCGAAGACCGCGCCGAGGTGATGCGCTGGCTGTTCTGGGACAACCACAAGGGCAGTTCGCAATTCGGCGCGCTGCGTTTCATGATGAATTTCCTGCCCGAAGAAAAACGCCCCGCCGAGGCGATCAAATGGTTGTCGGGCCGGGCGCAGGCCGCGCTGAAGACGCTCGACGCACATCTGCAAGACCGCGACTGGATGGTGGGCACGGGCCCGACCTTGGCCGACATCGCCTGCTGCGGCTACCTGTATTACCCCGAGCCTTTCGGGTTCGACCGTAACCAGTTCCCCGCCATCAGCCGTTGGCTCGACCGCATCGCGGCGCTGCCCGGCTGGAAGCACCCCTATGATTTGATGCCCGGCAACCCGTCGGACCGGGCCTGAGGAGGACCAATGACCGAAGCCTATATCTATGACGCCTGCCGCACCCCGCGCGGCAAGGGCCGCCCCGATGGCAGCCTGCACGAAGTGACCTCGGTCGCGCTGTCGGCGCGGCTGCTGAATGCGGTGAAGGCCCGCAACGGTCTGGAAGGCCATGCCGTCGAAGACGTGATCTGGGGCAACGTCACCCAGGTCGGCGAACAGGGCGGCTGCCTGGCGCGCTCGGCCGTGCTGCTGTCGGATCTGGACGAAAGCATCCCCGGCCTGGCGATCAACCGCTTCTGCGCCAGCGGGATGGAGGCGGTGAACATCGCCGCCAACCAAGTGAAGGGCGGGGCCGGTCAGGCCTATATCGCGGGCGGCGTCGAGATGATGGGCCGCGTGGCGATGGGCAGCGACGGTGCCGCGATCGCCGTGGACCCGAGCCTGGCGATGAAGACCTATTTCGTGCCGCAGGGCATTTCCGCCGATATCATCGCCACCGAATACGGTTTCACCCGCGAAATGGCTGACGCGCTGGCCGTCGAAAGCCAGAACCGCGCCGCCGCCGCCTGGGCCGAGAACCGCTTTGCGAAATCCATCGTGCCGGTGGTCGACCAGAACGGCATCGTCATTCTGGACCGCGACGAATTCATGCGCCCCGGCACCACCGTTGACAGCCTCGGCGCGCTCAAGCCCAGCTTCAAGGACATGGGCGAGGTGATGCCCGGCTTTGACAAGGTCGCGATGCTGAAATACCCGCATCTGACCGCGATCAATCACATCCACCACGCCGGCAACTCCTCGGGGATCGTCGATGGCGCGGGGGCCGTGCTGATCGGCAACAAGGAATTCGGCATCGCCCACGGGCTGAAGCCGCGCGCGCGCATCCGCGCCACCGCCAAGATCGGCACCGATCCGACGATCATGCTGACCGGCCCGGTGCCGGTGACCGAGAAGATCCTCAAGGATTCGGGCATGTCGATCAACGACCTGGACCTGTTCGAGGTGAACGAGGCCTTCGCCGCCGTCGTGCTGCGCTTCCAGCAGGCCTTCGATGTCGACCCGGCCAAGGTCAACGTCAACGGCGGCGCCATCGCCATGGGTCACCCGCTGGGCGCCACCGGCGCGATCATCATCGGCACGCTGCTGGATGAGTTGGAACGCCGCGACCTGTCTTGTGGTCTGGCCACGCTGTGCATCGCGTCCGGCATGGGCGCCGCCACCATTATCGAACGCGTCTGAGGGAGGGCGACATGACCGATTTCACCTATGCCGTAGGCGCCGATGGCGTCGCCATCATCACCTGGGACGTTCCGAACAAGTCGATGAACGTGATGAGCCTGGAAGGCTTCGCGTTGCTCGATTCAATGATCGACAAGGCACTGGCAGACGAGGCCGTGAAAGGCGTCGTCATCACCTCGGGCAAGAAGGACTTCGCCGGGGGGATGGATCTGAACGTCATCGCGCAGATGCGCGAAGGCGGGGCCGAGGCGATCTTCAACGGCGTGATGCAGATGCATGCCGTGCTGCGCAAGATCGAACGCGCGGGCATGGACCCGAAGACCCTGAAAGGCGGCAAACCGATTGCCGCCGCCCTGCCGGGCACCGCGCTTGGCATCGGGCTGGAACTGCCGCTGTCGACCCACCGGATCTTTGCCGCACCGAATGAAAAGGCCAAGATCGGCCTGCCCGAAATCATGGTCGGCATCTTCCCGGGCGCGGGCGGCACCACCCGGCTTGTGCGCAAGATGGGCGCGATGGTCGCAGCCCCCTTCCTGCTGGAAGGCAAGCTGTCGAACCCGAAGGCGGCCAAGGCCGCGGGCATCATCGACGAAGTGGCCGACGATCCGGTCGCCGCGGCGAAGGAATGGGTGCTGAATGCCAAGGACGCGGACCTCGTGAAACCCTGGGATGCCAAGGGCTACAAAATGCCTGGCGGCGCGCCCTATCACCCGGCAGGTTTCATGACCTTCGTCGGCGCCTCGGCGATGGTGCACGGCAAGACGATGGGCGTCTATCCGGCGGCCAAGGCGCTGCTGTCGGCGGTCTATGAGGGCGCGCTGGTGCCCTTCGATCAGGCGCTCAAGATCGAGGCGCGCTGGTTCACCAATGTGCTGCTGAACCCGTCGTCGAGCGCGATGATCCGCTCGCTCTTCATCAACAAGGAAGCGCTGGAAAAAGGCGCGAACCGGCCGGCCGTCGGTGACGAGACGGTGAAGAAGGTCGGCATCCTAGGCGCGGGCATGATGGGCGCGGGTATCGCCTATGTCTCGGCCATGGCGGGGATCGAGGTGGTCCTGATCGACGCGGCACAAGAGGCCGCGGATCGAGGCAAATCCTATTCGACCGCGCTTCTGGACAAGGCGATCAGCCGCAAGAAATCGACCGAAGAGAAGAAGGCCGAAGTTCTGGCCCGGATTACGGCGACCACCGATTACGCCGCGCTCGCGGGCTGCGATCTGATCGTCGAGGCGGTGTTCGAGGACCCGAAGGTCAAGGCCGAAGTCACCGCCAAGACCGAGGCGGTGATCCCCGCCGATGCGATCTTTGCGACCAACACCTCGACCCTGCCGATCTCGATGCTGGCCCGCGCCAGTGCGCGGCCCGAACAGTTCATCGGCATCCACTTCTTCTCGCCCGTCGACAAGATGCTGCTGGTGGAAATCATCAAGGGCGAACAGACCGGCGACCGGGCCGTGGCCAAGGCGCTCGATTTCGTACGCCAGATCCGCAAGACCCCGATCGTGGTGAACGACGCGCGCTTCTTCTACGCCAACCGCTGCATCATCCCCTATATCAACGAGGGCATCCGCATGCTGGCCGAAGGCGTGAACCCCACGCTGATCGAGAATGCCGCGAAACTGGTCGGCATGCCGCTGGGGCCGCTGCAACTCGTCGATGAAACCTCGATCGACCTGGGCGTGAAGATCGCCAAGGCGACCAAGGCCGCGATGGGCGATGCCTACCCCGACGGCGCGGTGGACGAGGTGCTGTTCTGGATGGCCGATCAGGGCCGGATGGGCAAGAAGGCCGATGCGGGCTTCTACAGCTATGCGAACGGCAAGCGTGGCGGGCTGTGGGAGGGTCTGGCGGCGCAATACCCCGAGGCTGAAACCCAGCCCGAGCTGCACGAGGTCCAGCACCGTCTGCTGATGGCGCAGGTTCTGGAAGCGGTGCGCGCCTTCGAGGATGGCGTTCTGACCGATATCCGCGAAGGCGATGTCGGCGCCATTCTGGGCTGGGGCTTCGCGCCCTGGTCGGGCGGTCCGTTCAGCTGGCTCGACATCATCGGTGCGGCCCGCGCGACCGAGATCTGCGATGCGCTGACCGAAAAACACGGCGCCCGTTTCACGACCCCCGCCCTGCTGCGCGACATCGCGACCAAGGGCGACAGCTTCTATGCCCGCTTTGGCGGCGGTCAGGCGGCGAAAGCGGCCTGATCCCGGAGCATCCGTCGGAATTCGAGTATTTGGACCAAGAAGAAGACACCATTTCTTCTTGGCTCAAATACTCCCGCCGGAGGCAAGAAAATCAGAACGCCGGGCGTGGCTGCGCCCGGCGTTTTTCGTGTTTTCGTTCAGAAGGCATAGCCGAAGCGCGCCACATCCTCGGCACAAAGCTGCCCGACGAGCGCGGCATCGGCATCGCAGTAATAGGGCCGCCAGTCGCGCCCGCGGGCCGAGGCATTGGCGCGCGGCAGCGGGGTGATCCGAAAGCCCAGATGTGCCTCCAGCGGGGCGGCATCTTCCTCCAGATGTTCCAGCCGCAGGAAGGCACGCGCCTGTTCCTGCCCGTCCGCCAGCCGCAGATAGCTGCCATAAGGCGCCGTACCGATGCTGGCCTGCGTCTGTGGCGCGCGCAGGAAGGCGCTGAACTCCAGCCCCTGCGCCAGGACCACCGCCGGGTGGTCAAAGCGTTGCTCCCGCAGCCAGTGGTAATAGCTGACCAGCCTGTCCCAGGGGTTCCGCACCAGGGTGAAGGTGAAATAATCGCGCGCCTGCTCCTCGGAATAAAGCCCGACGCCATCGGCCAGGGTGGCGTGTTTCCACAGCCTGCCAGCCGTCCGCGCCTCCTTCAGCCGCGTGCGGCGGCGGCGTGCCTTGGGCGTGTCGCCTACCAGAATGTCGTCGGCCATCGCCCGTGCCTCCAGCGCCAGCGCCAGTGCGGTGCCGCCGGTTTTCGGGATATGGACGAAGATATAACGGCGGCCGTGCGATACGATCATCCCGACAGCCTAGCGGGCGCGCCAGACAATCAAAAGCCCCGCCAGGGTGATCAGCCCCATCCCCGCCCAGTCGCGCAGGCCCGGCACCTCGGCCCACAGCAGCCAACCCCAAAGCGCCGCGGCCGGCAGCACGACATATTCGAACACCGCCACCCGCGAGGGATCAGCCAGCTGATACCCCCGCACCATCAGCCCGACCCCGACCAGTGACCCCAGGGCCTGCACGAAGACCCAGAAGACCACCGTGCCCGAGGGCGACACCGGCCCGCGCAGGATGAAGCCCGCAGCACCCGGCGCCGCCTCGGGCGCGATCCACGCCACCAGACCCAGACCGATCGCCCCGAACAGCCCCAGCGCGGCGAAGAACCCCGCCGTCAGCGTCACCGCGCTTTCTCCCGCACACCAGGCGCGCGTTGCCACATTGCCCAGGGCATAGAGCGCACCGCCCAGCACCGGAACCAGGGCCGCAGGCCCGATCGGCGCCTGACTGCCCGGCCCCAGCACCAGCAAGATCCCGGCAAACCCCAGCGCCACCGCCGCGATCCGGTAGCGCCCGATCGGTTCGTGATAGACCAGCCGCGTGATCAGCAGCACGAAGATCGGCGCGGTGAACAGGCCTGCGGCGACCTGCGGGACGGGCAGAAACCCCAGGCTGCCGAAATAGCACAGCATCGCCGCCCCATGCACGCCCGAGCGCGCCACGACACCGGCCCAACGCCGCGGCATCAGCCGCAGCCCAAGCGCCGGAGCCGCCAGCGCCAGTATCCCCGCAACCATGACCGAGCGCATCAGGTGAAACTGCCACAACCCGATTTCGGCCGCGATCACCCGCACATAATTGTCGGTGAACCCGATGATGAGCGCATAGCCGCAGATCGCGGCAGCCGCCTGCAAGGTGGCATTTCTGAAAAGCATGACGTAACGTAATCCTCGGTTTCCGGGCCCCGCCCCCCCTTTCCTTTCCTCTGTCTCAGATCGAATATCGCGCCCGGAAACGACATGTTGTCCGAAATATGCATTTGGACTGAGGAGGAACGCGATGGGTTGGCTTGCTGATGAAACGGGTCTGGAGAAATGCGCCGCGAACTATGTGCCGCTGACGCCCCTGTCGCACCTGAACCGCGCCCTCGAGGTGTTCCCCGAACGCATCGCGATGGTCTATGGCTCCACCAAACGGACCTATGTCGAATTTCACGCCCGCGTCAGCCAGCTGGCCTCGGCGCTGCAGCAGCGCGGCATCAAATCCGGCGATGTGGTGGCGGCGATCCTTCCCAACAGCGGCCCGCAGCTTGAGGCGCATTTCGGCGTGCCCGCCTGCGGTGCGATCCTGAACGCGATCAACACCCGGCTCGACGTCGACACCGTCGCCTATATCTTCGAACATTCCGAGGCGAAGATGGTGCTGGTCGACACCCAGTTCCTGAAACTGGCCGAAGCCGCGATCAAGCAGATGCACGGCACGCCGCCGCAGATCATCGAAGTGGCAGATCCCGAACATGGCTTCCCGGCGGGCGGGCATTATCTGGAATACGAGGATCTGGTCGCGATGGGCGATCCGATGTTCGACTGGATCATGCCGAAGGACGAATGGGAAAGCATCGCGCTGAACTACACCTCGGGCACCACGGGCAAGCCCAAGGGCGTGGTCTATCACCACCGCGGCGCCTATCTGGCGACGATGGGCAACGCGATCTCGTGGCAGATGCGGATGTATCCGGTGCTGCTGACCATCGTGCCGCTGTTCCATTGCAACAGCTGGACCCACCCCTGGATGATGCCGATGCTGGGCGGCACGACGGTCTGCTGCCGCGACGTGACCGCCAAGGCGATCTATGACGCCATCGCGGACGAGGGCGTGACCCATTTCGCCGGCGCCCCGATCGTGCTGAACACCATCATCAACTGCAAGGACAGCGACCGCCGCCCCTTCGATCACATCGTCGAGGTGTTCACCGCCGGCGCCCCGCCGCCCGCCGCGACCCTGGCCGCGATCGAGCCGCTCGGCTTCAACGTGACCCAGGTCTATGGCCTGACCGAGGTCTACGGCCCCGCCACCACCTGCTACTGGAAACCCGAATGGGACGGCATCACCGGCGACGAACGCGCCACGATCAAGGCCCGCACCGGGGTTCTGATGCCGATGATGGAAACCATCACCGTGCACGACCGTGGCCATGAAGTCGCCCGCGACGGCGTGCATCTGGGCGAGATCGTGATGCGCGGCAATGCGGTGATGAAAGGGTATTTCAAGAACCCGCAGGCCACGAACGAGGCCTTCGAGGGCGGCTGGTTCCGCTCGGGCGACATCGCCTTCATGCATCCCGACGGCTACATCAAGATCACCGACCGCGCGAAGGACATCATCATCTCGGGCGGCGAGAATGTCTCGTCCGTCGAGGTCGAGGGCGTGATCGCGTCGCACCCCGCCGTTTCGCTGTGCTCGGTCGTAGCCAAACCCGACGAGAAATGGGGCGAGGTGCCCTGCGCCTTCGTCGAACTGAAAGACGGCGCCGAGGTCACCGACAAGGAAATCATGGCCTATTGCCGCGAACGTCTTGCAGGTTTCAAGACGCCCAAACGCGTCGTTTTCGCCGACCTGCCGAAAACATCGACCGGCAAGATCCAGAAGTTCGAACTGCGCGCCGTGGCAAAGCTGCTCGACTGATCGGGCGGCCGTCAACCCGACGGAAACATCCCCAAAGGCCGGAGGGCAGGCAGCCCACCGGCCTTTCCATGTGCACCGCGGCTTGAGCCGCGATTGACCCCGGGGCGCCCGATCCCTATCGTGCCATCGACACGAGCAGCCCAAAGGTCCGAATGACCGCACTCCCGCAATATGACCGCCTTGAAGCCCCCGGCATCTGGCGCGAAACCCCCGATGCGCAACGGCAGGAAGTCATCGTCTCGTTCGGCGATGCCACGCTGGTAATCGCCGATGACCGCTCGGTGCGGGCACTGGCGCATTGGTCGCTGCCGGCGATGATCCGGCGCAACCCCGGCAAGCGGCCTGCGATCTATGCGCCCACCGAAGAACCCGGCGAAGAGCTAGAGCTGGACGACGACACGATCATCGACGCGATCGAAAAGGTGCATCAGGTGCTGGAGTCGCGCCGCCCGCATCCGGGGCGGCTGCGCGGCTGGCTCAGTGGCGGGGCGGCGGCGCTGGCGGTGGGGCTTGGGCTGTTCTGGCTGCCCGGCGCCCTGATCGACCACGCGGCCCGGGTCGCACCGCCGGCAAAGCGGGTCGAGATCGGCCATCAGGTGCTGGCCGAACTTGCCACGCTGACCGGCGCGCCCTGCCGCACGGCTGCGGGCAGCAAGGCGCTGGACGCGCTGGCCGAACGTCTGTCGGGCCCCGAAGAGATTGCCGTGCTGCCGCAGGCGCTGAGCGGCGCACGCCGCCTGCCCGGCCGGATCGCGGTGATCGGCCGCGACATGGTCGAGGCCCCCGACACGCCCGAGGTGGCCGCAGGCCATATCATCGCGGCAGAACTGGCCTCGGCCGATCAGGACCCGCTGCTGGCGCTGCTGCACTGGGCAGGCATGGGCGCGGCCTTCAAGCTGCTGACCACCGGCGATCTACCGCCCGGCGCGCTGAAAGGATATGGCAAGGAACTGCTGGATCATCCGCCCGAGGCCCCCGCGACGGAACCGCTGCTGGCCGCCTTCGCCGCCGCGGGTGTCAGCGCCACGCCCTATGCCTATTCGCTCGACCCGAGCGGCGAAAGCGTGCTGAGCCTGATCGAGGCCGATCCGTTCAAGGGGGCCCCCGCACCCCGCCCGGTGCTGGAAGATGCGCAATGGATCGCGTTGCAGGAAATCTGCGGCGGCTAAGCCCCATGTGAAAACAGCGGCCGTGCGGCCGCCGTTCCGGAGGTCAGCAGGAATGAACCCTCAGCGCAGGATCGCGTCCCCAAAGCCTGCGGCCCGCGCCCGGGCCAGCGCAGCGGGCGCATCCGCACCGCGCAGCGGCCCGGCATAGACCACCACGAGCTTGCCCGCCCGCCCGGTCGAGACCGGCAGACCAAGCGCCCGCAACCGCGCCTTGGCGCCTTCGGCATTGGCGGGCACACCGAAGCTTCCGACCTGCACGAAACGCGCGCCTGCGGCCTGCGGAACAGAGCTGGGCGCGCTTGCCTTGATGTGCGGCAGGGATTTGCTCGACACCCGGGCCTGTGCCAGAACCTGCTGCCCCTGAGGCGCAGAGGTTTGCGCCGTGACCAGCCGCGCGGGCACCTGATTGGTCCAGATCTGGCCCTGCATCGCATCGCCCATCGCCCCCCGCGGACCGCGATAGGGGTTCAACCGCCCGTCCTCGAACGCGGGCCTGTAGGCTCCGGTCGGCGATTTCGTCGACACGGTCACCGGGGTCAGCGTGGTCGTCCCCGTGGCCGGATTGCGGACATAGACCTTTTGCGGGACCGCATAGGGGCTGGTGGCGGCATAGGCCTGCTGCGGCGTCATCCCGACCGGTGCCGGGGCAGCCATCGGCATCGCACGCGGCGCCACCGCAGGCACCGGCGCGCCAGCCACCCGCAGCCCGGGAAGCCCCGCACTGTTGATGAAGCCCGCAGGGTCATCCGTCTGCGGACCACAGCGCACCACGCGGCGCCCATCCGACAACATGTAGCGTTGCGCCACCGGCGAAAGGTTCGGGCAGGCGGTCACGCCCCCCGCCACCGTTTCGACCCGCACGATCGTCACCGGGGCCGCAGCCACGGCAACCGGCGCCGGGCTGTTCACCACCGGCGCGGGCGCCCCGTCCAGCGCATAAGGCGAAACATAACGCCCCGCAGGCGCCGTCGGCGCGGGCACAGCGGCCACCGGCGGCGCGGCCGGAACGGGCGGCATCGGCGCCACAGGACGGGCCGCCGCCAGACCGATCCGCGGCGGTGTCGTGGTCGAGGCGATCGTGGCCATCGGGCGCCCGACACCCGGCGTTGGCGCAAAGGGCGTGGTCACAGCCGGGCGCGGCGCGGCCACGGGGGCAGCCGCAACAGTGACAGGCTTGACCGCAGGTTTTGCGGGCGCGGCAGGGGCGCTCCGCGCCACGTCCAGCACTGGCGCCCCTGGCGCCAGCGTCGGTTTGTAGCCGCACAGCTGCTTGCGATCGCGGGTCACACGCGGCACCCAACGCACCGCATCGCCATAGCCCGCGCGCACGAATACACAGCCTGCGCTGTCGACATATTGGCGCCCCGTGAACGAGGCGGGTGGCACATCGGCAGGCCCGTTGATGCTCAACTCGGCCCAAGCCCCGGTCGCGCCCATCACAGCCATCAGCAATGCAGACGAAAGAACCCGACCCAACCGCATTATTGCCCCCTTGTCACCTATAGGCAAAAATGCAGCAATATTGTCGCTGAGTAAAGGAGAAACGGCCTATTTTGTGCCGAACATCCGGTCGCCCGCATCCCCTAGGCCGGGGACAATATATCCATGGTCATTGAGGCATTTGTCCACAGCCGCTGTCACGATCGGCACATCGGGATGGGCCTCGCGCATCCGCGCGACCCCTTCGGGCGCGGCCAGCAGACACAGGAACCGGATGTTCTTGGCGCCCTTTTCCTTCAGCAGATCAATCGCCGCGGCCGAACTGTTGCCGGTGGCCAGCATCGGATCGACCACAATCACCATCCGGTCTTCCAGCTCGCCCGGCACCTTGCAGTAATATTGCACGGGTTTCAGCGTTTCCGGGTCGCGATACAGGCCGATAAACCCCACACGCGCGGCCGGAACCAGCTCCAGAATACCATCAAGCAGACCGTTGCCCGCCCGCAGGATCGACACCAGCGCCAGTTTCTTGCCCTCCAGGATCGGGGCGTCCATCGGCTCCAGCGGGGTCTCGATCCGCTTGGTGGTCAGCTCCAGCCCGCGGGTGACCTCATAGGCCAGAAGCAGACTGATTTCGCGCAGCAGCTGCCGGAACGAGGCGGTCGAGGTATCCTTCTCGCGCATCAGGGTCAGCTTGTGCTGCACCAGCGGGTGGGTGACGACGGTCAGATGCTCTGTCATGGTATGTCCCTGTTCTTCGTGTCTTGTTCTGTCAGAAAACTGCGTCCGGGCCCCTGGGCCGGCACCCCCAGATGGGCGGCGACCGAGGCCCCCAGATCGGTGAAACCCACCTGCCCCACCGCCCGTGCGCCCACGCCCCAGCCCAGCACCGGAACCCGCTCGCGGGTGTGGTCGGTGCCGCTCCAGCTGGGATCGTTGCCGTGGTCGGCGGTGAAGATCGCCAGATCGCCAGGCCGCAACCGCGCCAGAAACTTGCCCGCCTCGACATCGAACCATTCGAGCGCGCGGGCATAGCCCGCAATGTCGCGCCGGTGGCCATAAAGGCTGTCGAATTCGACGAAATTGGCGAAGGTCAGGCTGCCTTCTTCGGCCTCGTCGGCCAGACGCAGCAGATGCTCCATCAGATCCGCATCGCCCTTGCCCTTGTGCAGATGGCTGACGCCGCGATGGCTGAAGATGTCGCCGATCTTGCCGATGGCATGGGTCACCCGGCCCGCGCCCTGCACCCAGTCCAGCAAGGTGGGCGCCGGCGGTTCGATGGCGAAATCGCGCCGGTTCGGGGTGCGGGTAAAGGCGCCCGGGCGTCCGGTGAAGGGCCGCGCGATGACCCGGCCCACGCGCATGCCGTGCAGGATCGGCGCCATGTCGCGGCACAGCTGCAACAGGCGGCCAAGGCCGAAGCTTTCCTCATGCGCGGCGATCTGGAACACGCTGTCGGCCGAGGTGTAGCAGATCGGCCAGCCGGTGCGGATATGCTCGGCCCCCAGATCCGCGATGATCTGTGTGCCCGAGGCATGACAATTGCCCAGCGTGCCCCCGGTCCCCGCCGCCTGCGCCACCGCCGCCAGCAGATCGGCCGGAAAGCTGTTTTCCGTGTCGGTGAAATAATGCCAGTCCCACGGCACCGGCACGCCCGCCAGTTCCCAATGCCCCGAAGGTGTGTCCTTGCCGTTCGACACCTCGGTCGCCGCCCCCCAGAGCCCGCGGGGCACCGCCCCCAGCCCCGGCGCGCGCAGCCCCGAGGCCAGCGCGACCGCCGCCCCCAGCCCGAGCGCATCCAGATGCGGCAGGCGCAACGGGCCCGCGCGCCCGATGTCGGCACGCCCCGCCGCGCAGGCCTCGGCGATATGGCCGACGGTATTTGCGCCGGTATCGGGGCGGCCCTCGTTGAAGAAGCGCGCGGCATCGGGCGCGCCGCCGATGCCCACGCTGTCCATCACGATCAGGAACGCCCGGCTCATTTCACATCCTCCGGCCCGATCCGTTCGTGGATCAGCGCGGGTTCGTCGGGCATTGCCTCGCTCAGGGTATAGGCGGCCAGCACCGCGGCCACCGCTGCCTCGGCCTTGGCGTCGGAACTGGCATGGACCATCGCCAGCGGCTCGCCCGCGGCCATTTCCTCGCCGATCACCGCCAGCCCGGACAGCCCGACCGACGGGTTGATCCGGTCGCTGCCCACCAGCCGCCCGCCGCCCAGATGCACCACCGCATCGCCCAGAGCATGCGCATTGACGCTGGCGACATAGCCCGCGCGCGGGCTCGGCACCATGCGAAACACCGGGGCCGAGGGCAGCCGGTCGGGGAAGCGTTCGACGAAATCCACAGGCCCGCCCAGAGCCGCGACCATCCGCCCGAAACACTCCGCCGCGCGTCCGGTTTCCAGCGCGGTGTCGATCATCGCGGCCCCGGCATCCATGTCGTCCGCCTTGCCCGCCAGCACCAGCGCCTCGCCGCCCAGGGCCGCGGTCACGTCCCACAAGGCCTCGTTCACCGAAGCGCCCGTCAGGGTCTCCATCACCTCCAGCACCTCGAGCGCGTTGCCCGCCGAATGACCGAGGCTCTGGCTCATGTCGGTGATCAGCGCGCTGGTGCGGCAGCCCGCGCCATTGGCGGTTTCCACCAGCGAGCGCGCCAGCGCACGCGCATCCGCCATATCCTTCATGAAGGCGCCCGAGCCGACCTTGACATCCAGCACCAGCGCATCCAGCCCCGCCGCCAGCTTCTTGGACAGGATCGAGGCGGTGATCAGGTCGATGCTTTCGACCGTGCCGGAAATGTCGCGGATGCCGTAAAGCCGCTTGTCGGCAGGCGCGATCTCTTCCGTGGCGCCGACGATGGCGCAGCCGACCTCGGCCACCACGGCGCGCAGCTTCTCGATCCCCGGCAGCGCGCGATAGCCCGGGATCGACTCCATCTTGTCGAGCGTGCCGCCGGTATGGCCAAGGCCCCGCCCCGAAATCATCGGCACATAGACCCCGCAGGCCGCCAGCGCGGGCGCCAGCAACAGCGACACACTGTCCCCGATGCCGCCGGTCGAATGCTTGTCGACCACGGGCCCCGGCAGATCCCACCCGATCACAGAGCCGGAATCGCGCATCGCCTGTGTCAGTGCCACGCGCCCGTCGGGGCCGATGCCCTTCAACAGGACCGCCATCGCAAAGGCCCCGGCCTGCGCATCCGACACCGAGGCATCGGCCAACCCGCGCGCGAACCATTGCGCGGCCTCAGGCGCCAGGCCCTTGCCGTCGCGCACCCCGGCGATGATCGTGCGGGCATCCATCAGCATTTGTCCATGTGGCTGGCGTCGAACCGCCCCGGCAACAGATCGCCGATCGTGGTGTCCATCCGCGCCCCCTCGGTCGTGGCAAGCGTCACCGGAACCTCGGCGCGCCCGAATTCCGCCAGCTTCTGCCGGCAGCCCCCGCAGGGCGGCACCGGCGTCGGGCTGTCGGCGATCACCGCGACCTCGATCAGCTCGGTCTCGCCCGCCGCGACCATCGCCGCAATCGCCCCGGCCTCGGCGCAGGTGCCTTCGGGATAGGCCACGTTTTCCACGTTCACGCCCTGATAGATCTGCCCGGACTTGCCGCGCACCGCCGCGCCGACCTTGAATTTCGAATAGGGTGCATAAGCATTTTCGCGCACCGCGCGTGCAGCTTCCAGAAGCGACATGACCCCGGCCTCCTGCCTGATTTGTCCAACCGTTCAGTTTTCCCGATCCTGCGCCGGGCGCGCGCCCGATGCAAGCGCGGCCATGCGCCCACCGCAACCTGCTGTTGCGATCCGTGCGCGACCAGCCTATTCCAACCGCAAAACAATTAGTTTAAAGCTAAACCAGTTTCAGGGAGGATCTTATGGAAGAGCCACGGCACGACACCGCGCGCCACCCGGCGCTGGATTATCACGAATTCCCCAAGCCCGGAAAGCTGGAGATCCGCGCTACCAAGCCGCTGGCCAACGGGCGCGACCTGAGCCGTGCCTACAGCCCCGGCGTGGCCGAGGCCTGCCTGGAAATCAAGGCCAACCCGGCCGATGCCGCCCGCTACACCGCGCGCGGCAACCTTGTGGCGGTGGTGACCAACGGCACCGCGGTGCTGGGGCTGGGCAACATCGGCCCGCTGGCGTCAAAGCCGGTGATGGAAGGCAAGGCCGTCCTGTTCAAGAAATTCGCCAATATCGACTGCTTCGATCTGGAACTGAACGAACCCGACCCGGTGAAACTGGCCGAGATCGTCTGCGCGATGGAGCCCAGCTTCGGCGCGATCAACCTTGAGGATATCAAGGCCCCCGACTGTTTCATCGTGGAAAAGATCTGCCGCGAACGGATGAACATTCCGGTCTTCCACGACGACCAGCACGGCACCGCAATCGTGGTGGGCGCGGCGGCCACCAACGCGCTGCGCATCGCCGGCAAGAGCTTCGAGGATATCAAGATCGTCTCGACCGGCGGCGGGGCGGCGGGGATCGCCTGCCTGAACATGCTGCTGAAACTGGGCGTGAAACGCGAGAATGTCTGGCTGTGCGACGTGCACGGCCTGGTCTATCAGGGCCGCGAGATCGACATGAACCCGCAAAAGGCCGCCTATGCGCAAGCATCTGACAAGCGCACGCTGGACGAGGTGATCGGCGGCGCGGACATGTTCCTGGGCCTGTCGGGCCCCGGGGTTCTGACACCGGACATGGTGGCAAAAATGACCCCGCGCCCGATCGTCTTTGCACTGGCCAACCCGACGCCGGAAATCCTGCCCGACGCGGTGCGATCTGTCGCGCCGGATGCGATCATCGCCACCGGCCGCAGCGATTTCCCCAATCAGGTCAACAACGTGCTGTGCTTCCCCTTCATCTTCCGCGCAGCGCTGGATGTGGGGGCCACGACGATCAACGACGAAATGCAGATCGCCTGCATCGAGGGGATCGCGGCGCTTGCCCGCGCCACCACAAGCGCCGAGGCCGCCGCCGCCTATCGCGGCGAGAAGCTGACCTTCGGCCCCGAGTATCTGATCCCGAAACCGTTCGATCCGCGGCTGATCGGCACGGTCGCCAAGGCCGTGGCCAAGGCGGCGATGGCGACCGGCGTCGCCACCCGCCCGATCACCGATCTGGACGCCTACAAGCGCCAGCTCGACGGTTCGGTGTTCAAATCGGCGCTGCTGATGCGCCCGGTGTTCGAGGCCGCCGCCACCGCGACGCGCCGCATCGTCTTTGCCGAGGGCGAGAACGAGCGCGTGCTGCGCGCCGCCAACGGCATGATCGAGGAAACCACCGACCGCCCGATCCTGATCGGCCGCCCCGAGGTGATCGAGATGCGCTGCGAACGGGCCGGCCTGCCGATCCGTCCGGGCAAGGATTTCGAGATCGTGAACCCCGAAAACGACCCGCGCTATCGCGATTACTGGGAAACCTATCACCGACTGATGGCGCGGCGCGGCGTGACGCCGGATCTGGCGCGCGCAATCATGCGCACCAATACCACCGCCATCGGCGCGATCATGGTGCACCGCGACGAGGCCGACAGCCTGATCTGCGGCACCTTCGGTCAGTATCTGTGGCACCTGAACTACGTCCGGCAGGTATTGGCGCGCGGCGGGCTGCATCCGGTGGGCGCGCTGTCGCTGATGATCCTGGAAGACGGGCCGCTGTTCATCGCCGATACCCACGTTCACCCCGAACCCACGCCCGAACAGATCATGGAAACCGTGATCGGCGCCGCGCGGCATGTGCGCCGCTTCGGGCTGGTGCCGAAGGTGGCGCTGTGCAGCCATTCGCAGTTCGGCAACCTCGATACCGACTCGGGGCGGCGGATGCGCGCGGCAATGCAACTGCTGGAACGCCGCGAAGTCGACTTCGCGTTCGAGGGCGAGATGCATGTCGATGCCGCGCTCGATCAGGCGACGCGTGAACGGCTGCTGCCCGACGCGCGGTTCGAGGGCACCGCGAATGTGCTGGTCTTTGCCAATAACGATGCGGCCTCGGGGGTGCGCAACATCCTCAAGATGAAGGCTGGCGGGCTTGAGGTCGGGCCGATCCTGATGGGCATGGGCAACAAGGCGCATGTCGTCACGCCCTCGATCACCGCGCGCGGGCTGCTGAACATGTCCGCCATCGCGGGCACGCCGGTGGCGCATTACGGCTGAGCCCCGCCCCCGGCGCAGAGCGGATATGACGGGGCTGCGAGGGACACACCCCTTGCAGCCCTGCAAATGGCGAAAAATTTGCAAACCCCGGCGCACACGCCCGCATACTGTATAATTGCGAGGGATTTGCAAAAGTTTGCGCGTCTCTGACGCGCCTTTCTGCAAATAGTTTGTGCCAAAATGTCTCTGTGGGCGGTAACAATCTTGCGGGAATCTTTCAGGCTTCCTAACAAGCGTTCAAGCTTGGAGGAGGCATGCTATGGCATACAAAGAGGTTTACGAGGCCTGGAAATCCGACCCGAACGGGTTCTGGATGCAGGCGGCCGAGGCGATCGACTGGAACAAACAGCCGAGCAAGGCGCTGTTCGACGATAACGCCCCCCTCTACGAATGGTTCTCGGACGGCATGGTCAACACCTGCTGGAACGCCGTCGACCGCCATGTCGAGGCCGGGCGCGGCGATCAGATCGCCATCATGCACGAAAGCCCGATCACCCATTCGACCAAGGGCATTACCTACAAGGAACTGCAGCAACGCGTGGCCAGCCTGGCGGGCGCGCTGCGCATGCGCGGCGTCGAAAAGGGCGACCGCGTCATCATCTACATGCCGATGATCCCCGAAGCGCTGGAGGCGATGCTGGCCTGCGCGCGTCTGGGCGCGGTGCATTCGGTCGTGTTCGGGGGCTTTGCCGCGCACGAACTGGCCGTGCGGATCGACGACTGCCAGCCCAAGGCGATCATCGCGGCGTCTTGCGGGTTGGAACCCAACCGCGTGGTGCATTACAAGCCGCTGTTGGACGCGGCCATTGATCAGGCCGCGCACAAGCCGGAATTCTGCGTCATCTTCCAGCGCGAACAAGAGGTCGCGAAACTGGTCGAGGGCCGCGATTTCAGCTGGCATGGCTTCCAGTATGGCGTGAAACCGGCCGATTGTGTGCCGGTCGAGGGCAACCACCCGGCCTATATCCTTTACACCTCGGGCACCACCGGACAGCCGAAGGGCGTCGTGCGCCACACCGGCGGCCATCTGGTCGCGCTCAGCTGGACGATGAAGGCGATCTACAACATCGAGGCGGGCGACAGGTTCTGGGCCGCATCCGATGTGGGTTGGGTCGTGGGCCACAGCTATATCTGCTATGGGCCGCTGATCGCGGGCGCCACCACCGTGGTGTTCGAGGGCAAGCCGGTGGGCACGCCCCACCCCGGCGTGTTCTGGCGTATCATCCAGAACCACCGCATCAAGTCGTTCTTCACCGCCCCCACCGCGCTGCGCGCAATCAAACGCGAAGACCCGACGGGCGAGTGGATCAAGCGCTACAAGCTGCACGATCTGCAGGCGCTGTTCCTGGCCGGCGAGCGTGCCGACCCCGACACCGTGAAATGGGCGCAGGAACATCTGGGCGTGCCGGTGGTCGACCACTGGTGGCAGACCGAAACCGGCTGGGCGATCGCCGCCAACCCGATCGGGATCGAAGAGCTGCCGACCAAGATCGGCAGCCCGACCGTGCCGATGCCGGGCTATGACGTGCAGGTCCTGGACGAAGGCGGCCACCCGGTCGAGCCGGGCACGCTCGGCGCGATCGCGATCAAGCTGCCGCTGCCCCCCGGCACACTGCCGACGCTGTGGAACGCCGAAGCGCGCTACAAGAAATCCTACCTCGAGCACTTCCCCGGCTACTATGAAACCGGCGACGCGGGCTACATGGATGAAGACGGCTATGTCTACATCATGGCGCGCACCGATGACGTGATCAACGTCGCCGGCCACCGCCTGTCGACCGGCGCGATGGAAGAGGTTCTGGCCAGCCATCCCGACGTGGCCGAATGCGCGGTGATCGGGATCGCCGACGATCTGAAAGGCCAGCAACCGCTGGGCTTCCTTTGCCTCAACAAGGGCTGCACCCGCCCCGAGGCCGAAATCGTCAAGGAATGCGTGAAACTGGTGCGCGATCAGATCGGCCCGGTCGCGGCCTTCAAGCTGGCCTGCGTCGTCGACCGCCTGCCCAAGACGCGCTCGGGCAAGATCCTGCGCGGCACGATGGTCGCCATCGCCGATGGCAAACCGTTCAAGATGCCCGCCACGATCGACGATCCCGCGATTCTTGACGAGATCACCGTGGCGCTGAAAACGCTGGGCTTCCCGGCCGCCTGACACCAATGCCCCGGGGCGGAAACCGTTTTCGGCCTCCGCCCCGGCCAGTTCCCCAACGTTATTGCGCATTCGGGTAAAATGCGGGGCATTTGTCACGCACAGCTTGCAATGGAACCGCACAGCCGGGATGATCCGGCAAAGGTTTCATCATGAACAAAACTATACAGCCGTCAGATCCCCTTACGGGCGCCTCTGAAGATCAAGCGCTCCGCGCCCGTATTTCGCTTTTGGGCCATGATCTTCGCGCCGCCGTTTCCGATATTCTCGGCGGGCTGCGGCTGGTTGCGCCCGGCGCGCTGGACGATCATTCCCGCCTGCAGTTCGAACGCGTCCGCGCCGCGGGCGAGGTGATGGCCCGGCTGCTGGAAGAGGGGCTGCTGCTGGTTGCCGAACAAACCGGCGCGGGCGAAGGCACTCCGGTGCCGGTGGCACGACTGCTGTACGATCTGGAAATGCGCTGGACGCCGCGGGCGCGGGAAAAGGCGCTGGATCTGCAGATCGCCCTGTCCCCCGATGTGCCGCCGGTTCTGGTGCTGGATCGGATCGCGCTGGAGCGGGTTCTGGCCAATATCATCTCGAATGCGATCAAATATACCGACGCTGGCGCGGTGCGGGTTTCCTTCACGCTCGACAGCTGCGACGAGATGCGCGTGACCGTGACCGATGACGGCCCGGGCTTCGCCCCCGAGGTGCTGGCGCGCCTGTTCCAGCCCGGCGCCCGCCACACCGGGGCCGACAAACCCGGTCAGGGGCTGGGCATGTTCATCGCCAAGGACATGACGGCCCGGCTGGGCGGCACCGTCGCCGTCGACAATCTTCCCGAGGGTGGCGCCCGTGTGACCTTGGCGCTGCCGGTGCGACGGCCGGTTCCCAACGACCTGCCGCATGCCCAGCCTCTGCCCGATCTGAACGGGCAGCATGTGCTGGTCGCCGAAGACAGCGAAATCAATCAGGCGGTCATCGGTCACATGCTGACAGCGATGGGCGCAACCTTCGATCTGGCCGCCGATGGCCGCGAGGCGCTGACGCTGTTGCAGCGCCGCCCCTTCGATCTGGCGATCATCGACATTGAGATGCCGCGCATGTCCGGGCTGGAACTGGTGCGCCTGCTGCGCGCCGGCGCGGGCCCTCTGGCGGATCTGCCGATTGTCGCCTGCACCGCCTATGTGCTGCGCGCCAACCGCGAGGCAATCCATGCGGCGGGGGCCGATTCCATCGTGGCCAAGCCACTGGTCGGGATCGAGCCGCTGGGCAACGCGATCACCCGCGCCCGGGCCCGGACGGCCCAGGGAACGGACGCGGAGCTGACGCCCGCCCCCCGCGACGTGGTCGAAATGAATGAAGCGCTGTTCAATCGGCTGATGGAGGTTTCGGGGCGTGATGGCGCGCTGGAATTGCTGTCGCGACTGATCGCGGATCTGGCCCGGATCGAGCGCGGTCTGGTCACCGCCCTGTCGAAACCCGACTTCGACACGATCTGCGCCGACACCCATGTGTTGATCGCAATCTCGGGCGCGCTTGGGGCCGAGCGGCTGCAAAAACAGGCCGAGGCCCTCAATCAGGCGGCGCATGGCCACAACCGCCATGACACCGAAATCCTAGGCCGGGCGGTGCTGGCACAAGTGGACCGGATGATCCATTTCGCCACCAATGAGGTGGCCAGCCGCAGGGATGGCCGCGCATGACCGGCCCGATCCCGCGTCCAGATCCAGGCCCGGCGCCCGACATCCTGCTGGTCGAGGACACGTCGAGCCTGCGGGCGATCTACGAGGCGCATCTGCGCGGCCTCGGGCAGACGGTGCTTTCGGCCGCGACCGCCGCCGAGGGGCTGGCGCTGTTTGGCGAATACGGCGCATCGGTCGTGCTGCTGGATCTGATGCTGCCCGACCGCGACGGGATCGAGCTGCTGACCGACATGCTGGCGCTGCGCCCGGGCACGGCAATCGTGGCCATCACCGCCGATCGCTCGATCGACCGGGCGGTGGCGGCGATGCGGGCGGGGGCGCAGGATTTTCTGGTCAAGCCGGTGAACGAGGCGCGGCTGATGGCCGCGATCGAGAATGCCCGCCATTCAGCCCAGCGGGCCCTGCCGCCCGACGCCGCAGAAACCCGCCACCCGATGGGCGATTTCATCGGCGATTCCGAACCGATGCAGACGGTCTATACCCGCATCCGCTCGGCCGCGCGTTCGATGGCGCCGGTCTTCATCACCGGCGAAAGCGGCACCGGCAAGGAAATGTGCGCGCAGTCGATCCACGCGCTCTCGCCGCGCGCCAGTGCGCCGTTCATCACGCTCGACTGCGGGGCGATCCCGTCCGACCGGCTGGAATCCGAGGTATTCGGCCATTTGCGCGGCTCTTTCCCCGGGGCGGTTACCGACAAGCCGGGCGCCGCGCTGCTGGCCGATGGCGGCACGCTGTTTCTGGATGAAATCGGCGGGCTCGACCCCGGACTGCAAACGAAATTGCTGCGCTTTCTGCAAACGGCGCAGATCCGTCCGCTGGGTGCCGCCGAACCGCGCAAGGTCAATGTCCGCATCATCAGCGCGTCGAGCCTGCCGCCCTTGCAGGCCGTCCGCGAAGGGCGCCTGCGCGAGGATCTGTATTACCGCCTGCATGTCGTGCCGATCCACATGCCGCCGTTGCGCGCCCGGCGCGAGGATATCCCCGCCCTCGCCCATGCCGCGCTGCGCCATTACGCCATACTCGAGGCGCGCAGCTTTCGCGCGATCAGCCCGCAGGCCGAAGCCGTGTTGCGCGCGCAGGACTGGCCGGGCAACGTGCGTCAGCTGATGAACGTGCTGCGTTCGGCCATCGTGATGCATGACGGAACCGAGCTGAGCGAAACCATGCTGCCGCCCGACCTGTCGCAGGTGGCCAGCGCCGAAATGCCCGCCGAACAGCCCGGCCCTGGCCTGCAGGCCCTGGCCGGGCGCACGCTGGCGGACATCGAGCGGATCGTGATCGAGGATTCGCTGGCGCGTCAGGGCGGCTCGGTGCCGCGGGCCGCGCGCGAACTGGGCGTTGCCCCCTCGACCCTTTATCGCAAGATCGAAGGCTGGAAAGACGCCTGAACCCTCAGGCGAACTGCTCGCGCATCAGCCGTTCCTCCAGGCCGTGGCCGGGATCGAACAGGATACGATGCGTGACCGAGGGTTCGGACCGGATCTCGACCCAGAGCACCGGCTTGACCGAGCGACTGTCGGCATCGGCCATCACCGGGCGTTTCTCGGCCTCCAAAACGTCGAACCGCACCACCGCACTGCGCGGCAGGATCGCGCCTTGCCAGCGCCGCGGCCGGAAACTGGCAATGCCCGTCAGCGCCAGCACGTCCGAGCCGATCGGCAGGATCGGTCCGTGCGCCGAATAGTTGTAGGCGGTCGAGCCCGCCGGCGTCGACAGGATCACCCCGTCGCACAGCAATTCGGGCATGCGGACCGTGCCATTGACGGAGATCCGCAGCTTGGCGGCCTGCGGACCGGCGCGCAGCAGCGCCACCTCGTTGATCGCCAGCGCCTCGTGCAGCCGCCCGTCGGCGGTTTTCGCCCGCATTGCCAGCGGGTTGATCAGCGCCTCTTCGGCGGCGGCCAGCCGCGCGGGCAGATCGTCGGGCGAATAGTCGTTCATCAGGAAGCCGACGGTGCCGCGGTTCATGCCATAGACCGGCAAGCCGGTGCCTTCGTGCAGGCACTGCAACATGAAGCCGTCGCCCCCGAGCGCCACGATCACGTCGGCCGCATAGCGCGGAACCTGCCCGTAACGCGCGATCAGATCGGCCTGCGCCTCTTGTGCGATCTCGCTTCCAGAGGCCGCGAAATGGATATGGTTCGGTTTGTTCACGCCCGCACCCTTGGTTTCCCCAAAGGTGTGGCAAGCGCCGATAGGAAACACAAGCACCAATCGCCGCCCCATTGTGCCGCGCCAAATTGCCTTTTGGTCGTTTTGAGCGCTTCCGGCGTGCGAACTTCTGCGATAAACGGGCGGCGATGACCCATTGAGGAGACGCCCATGACCGCCCAACGCGACGAAGGCTTTTTCACCGAACGCCTTGCCACCCGTGACCCGGAACTCTTTGGCTCGATCCAGAACGAGCTTGGCCGCCAGCGCGACGAGATCGAGCTGATCGCCTCGGAGAACATCGTCTCTGCCGCCGTGATGGAGGCGCAGGGCTCGGTGATGACCAACAAATATGCCGAAGGCTACCCGGGCAAGCGCTATTACGGCGGCTGCCAGTTCGTGGACGTGGCCGAGAACCTGGCCATCGAGCGCGCGAAACAGCTGTTCGGCTGTGAATTTGCCAACGTGCAGCCAAACTCGGGCTCGCAGGCCAACCAGGGCGTGTTCCAGGCGCTGGTGAAACCGGGCGACACCATTCTGGGGATGAACCTTGCCTCGGGTGGTCACCTGACCCATGGCGCGGCGCCCAACCAGTCGGGCAAATGGTTCAACGCCATCCAGTATGGCGTGCGCAAGCAAGACAGCCGGATCGACTATGACGAGGTGCGCGCGCTGGCCCGCGAACATCAGCCCAAGCTGATCATCGCCGGCGGTTCCGCGATTCCGCGTCAGATCGACTTTGCCAAGTTCCGCGAGATCGCGGATGAGGTCGGCGCCTACCTGATGGTCGACATGGCCCACTTCGCCGGTCTGGTCGCTGGTGGCGCGCATCCCTCGCCCTTCCCCTATGCCGACGTGGCGACCACCACCACGCACAAGACCCTGCGCGGGCCGCGCGGCGGGATGATCCTGACCAACAACGAGGAAATCGCCAAGAAGGTGAACTCGGCCATCTTCCCGGGCATCCAGGGCGGGCCGCTGATGCATGTCATCGCCGCGAAAGCCGTGGCCTTCGGCGAAGCGCTGCGTCCCGAATTCAAGGTCTATGCCAAGCAGGTCATCGCGAACGCACAAGCGCTGGCGGACGAGCTGATGAAGGGCGGTCTGGACATCGTCACCGGCGGCACCGACACCCATGTCATGCTGGTCGACCTGCGTCCGAAGGGCGTGAAGGGCAACGCCACCGACAAGGCCCTGGGCCGCGCGCATATCACCTGCAACAAGAACGGCATCCCCTTCGACCCGGAAAAGCCGACCGTGACCTCGGGCATCCGTCTGGGCACGCCCGCCGGCACCACCCGCGGCTTCAAGGAAGAGGAATTCCGCCAGATCGCGCGGATGATCGTCAAGGTCGTCGACGGGCTTGCGGCCAATGGCGAGGATGACAACGACGCCGTCGAGGCCGAGGTCCGCGCCGAAGTCGCCGCCCTGTGCGCGCGCTTCCCGCTCTATCCGAATCTGTGATCTTCGACCGAGACCGGATTGAAAGGGCCCCCTCGCGGGGCCCTTTTGCTAAATTAGCCCGCGCCAGGCCAGCACCGCCGTCACCGCCCCGGCCGTCACCAGCAGCGCGAAAAGCGCCGATGCCGTGATGCTCAGCATCATGCCGCGCAACCGTGCACCCGCGCCCAGCGGTTGCAGATAGTGCAGGCACAGATCATAGGCGTTGGAAATCTCTTCCATATCGACCTGACGGATCATTTTCGGCGATGCCGCCATCGCCTCGGCCCGGATCAGCACCTCTGCCGCCCGACGTACCCGGCGTGGCAACGCCCGCGACCGGCTTTGCAAGCGGGCCTGCAGCGTGTGCCCCCTGGCGCCCAACCGCTGCAACAGCAGTTGCGAAACACGTTCTGTCATCTGATGCACGGTGGTCGGGTTCATCCTGGGCACTCCTGTCGTCGCAACCTAGCGGGCGCCCGAACCTGGTGCAACCACGCCCAAAGCCACTGGAAAGCGGCGCGCGCGCGCGCTATCTGTGCGCCATGCTGAACACACAAATCTATGGCTCGCCGACCGAGCAACCGCCGCTTCTGATCGTGCACGGGCTGTTCGGCTCGGCGCGGAACTGGGGCGTGATTGCCCGCCGCCTGTCCACCGACCGCGAAGTGATCGCCGTCGATCAGCGCAACCATGGCGACAGCCCCTGGACCGAGACCCACAGCTATGCCGACATGGCGGCCGATCTTGCCCGCGTGATCGAGGCGCATGGCGGGCGGGCCGATGTGCTGGGTCATTCGATGGGCGGCAAGGCGGCGATGGTGCTGGCACTGACCCGCCCCGAACTGGTGCGCCGTCTGGTGGTGGCCGACATGGCGCCCGTCGCCTATGACCACGGTCATTCCCACGCCAGCTTCATCGGTGCGATGCAGCGCATGGATCTGTCCAACCTGACCCTGCGCTCCGAAGCCGACCGGCGGCTGGCGAAGGATATTGACTCGGAACAGGTGCGCGCCTTCCTGCTGCAATCGCTGGACCTCAAGTCCGACCCGCCGCGCTGGAAGCTCAACCTCGACGTGCTCGACGCGCATCTGGGCGATGTGCTGGACTGGCCTGCGCCGCCGGGCCGCTTTACCGGGCCTGCGCTGTTCGTCTATGGCATGCAGTCCGATTATGTGACGCCCGAATATCGCCCGGCGATCTTCCAGAAATTCCCGAACGCCGAATTCCACCCGATCGAGGGCGCAGGCCACTGGCTGCATGCCGAGCGGCCGCGCGAATTCGAAGCGGCGGTGGCGGATTTCATCGCATGAAAAAAGCCCCGGCACGATCCGGGGCTTTTTCGTCTGTCCGGCCCTCAGACGCGCGGCGTGCGCATCCGGTCCATGATGTTGGTTTTCAACACGAACTGCTGATACAGCGCGCCCGCGACATGCAGGCCGACCAGGATCAGCAGCACGGTGGTCATCGCCTCGTGGACATCGCCCGCGGTTTCGACCCCGCCGAACCACGCGACCGAACCCGTGGCGGCCGTCAGCAACAGCACCAGATAGAGCCCCAGATGCGTGCCCGTGGCGATCATCTTCTGCACGGCGGATTCCGCCGCGGGGGCCTCCGGAACGCCATTTTTGACGCGCAGCGCGATGCGCCACACGACGGCGATCGCAATCGCCATCCCGCACAGCACATGGAGCGGCCCCAGCACGCCAGGATCGGCAACGCGCCCCTCCAGCGTGGCATCGAAGGCCTCGGCGATGGTTTCATTGAACAGGAATTGCGGCACGATCAGCGCGACAACAAGCCAGTGCAGCGCGATATGCAGACGGGAATAACCTTGGGCAGTGGGCATGACGACCTCATGGAAGAGAACAACCTCGTTCCCTCAGGTTGCACAGGTCATGAAAAGCCGCAATACGGCATTCCATGACCCCCGATCATCACAGCCATGACGGCAAGCCGCAGCCCGCCCGCCATGGCAAACCGGCCCCGCCTGTTCAGGCGTTTTCGTTGATCTGCTTGGCCACGATCCAGGCGACCGGAATCGCCACCAGGAAACCTGCAGCCGCCGAATAGATCATCGACGTCGTGTCAAACTTGTTCATGGTCAGGGCCGCAGTGATGATGATCCCTGCAAGGGTCGGACCGGCGAGCGCATAAATAATGCCGAAAAGGCGGAACATGAGTGTCTCCATCTGGGACGCGTTTCATGTATTCATGAATCATTTTTCAGACAGGCGATCTTTGATCTGAGTCATCTGTGCAGCCCCGCGGGCGCGGCAGGCTGTCGCAGCGGTGGCCCGCCAGTTCAGCATTTCAGACGAAAGCGCGCCTCGCCGGTATCGCCGGGCAGCGCGGGGGAGCGTTCGCGCCCCAGCGCAGGGCCGCGCACAGTGCAGCCGGTGGTCAGTTCGACCGCCTGCACCATCAGTGCCGGAACCGGATCGCGTTCGGCCCGCGCCAGATAGCCAAGGCGGATCACCTCGGCGTCATTTCCCTTGTGGAAGACCACGAAGCGATAGCCGTCCAGCGTAACCTCGTGCCGTTCGGCGCCGAAAAACTGCGGCGCGGGCGAGGCCCCGCAGGAACTCAGCGCCAGAACACCCAGACAGATCCACAGACGCATCGCTCCCTCGCGTAAAACCCGAGGGCAGGATCGGCGAACAAGGTTAAAAATGTGCTAACGTGATTACCACAGCAACGGATGCTTGGCCGGGCCCATCTTCGACAGACGCGCGACATTGTTTGCCGTGTGGCGCCCGATTTCGCGCATGCCAGCGTGCATCACCTTGTCGGCGCTATGGCCCGACAACACCGCATGGGCCGCAGCCTGGATGGCCTGGGCAACGGCTTGCGGTTTTTCCGACACCATGCGCGTCATTTCCTCGGGCGAGGTATCCCACAGCCCCGCCATGCCAGCGACCCGCAGCGCGATCACTGCCTGTGCCTCCATCCCGATACGCGTTGCTTCAAGCGACAAAAGCCACGGGGCGAGGGGATTCATGAACATCGAAGACCTTTCCGGCCGTGTCTTCCAGAGCCCGGGCACGGTGCCCGGACCAGACATCCAGCTTATACTGCAATATGTTAATGGGCGCTTATGCGCGCAATCCTCGCCAGGCGAAACCCCCGCCAATGCATAGCTCCCTTGCGTCCACATGCGCGAAATGCGCAAGGGCACGCATATCTTTGCCGCTCTATGCACATGCGCACAGATCGGAACGCCGGAATTGCTTGTTATCACCGTTTCGTGCCCCACATCCTCACAGCGAGGTGATTGACTTCCCGCCCGCCCTTTGAACTATTCGGTTCAGGAGGGGGCCAGTGGGCGCGATGCGTCACGCTGGCTTTGCCATTTGAACAAACCGCCGCCCAAAACGTCGCGTGACAGACCCGGAGATACCATGATCAAGCGCTTCATCATTGCCATTCTGCTGCTGGGCCTCATCGGCGGCGGCATTGTCGGCTTCAATCTGTTCCGCGCGAAGATGATCGGCCAGTTCTTCGCCACGATGAAGCCCGCCCCGGTGCCGGTTTCGGTGTCCGAAGTCACGCCGCAGCTCTGGGCGCCCGGGCTTGAGGCGATCGGCACCGCCGCCGCCGCGCAGGGCGTGGATCTGGCCACCGAGGCGGCCGGGATCGTCCGTGAAATCCGCTTCAAGGCGAACGACCGGATCGAGAAAGGCCAGCTTCTGGTGCAGATCGACGACCGCACCGAGCGCGCCGATCTGGCCGCGGCCGAAGCCGCCCTCGATCTGGCCGAAACCTCGCTGACGCGCGCGCGAGAGCTGCGCGAACGCGGTGTGTCGGCCACCACCACGCTCGATCAGGCCGAGGCGACCGCGGTCGAGGCCCGCTCGACCGTGGCCAAGCTCAAGGCCGTGCTGGAAACCAAGCAACTGACCGCGCCCTTCGGCGGCACGATCGGCATTCCGCAGATCGAACTGGGCCAGTTCGTCACCGCAGGCACCCCCTATGCCACGCTGCAGGACCGCAGCCAGATGCGCGTCGACTTTACCCTGTCCGAACAACAGGCCGGTGTGGTGGCCCCCGGTCAGAAGGTGACCGTGACGTCGGAAGTGGGCGATCTGTCGCTGGCGGGCGAAGTCACCGGCATCGAACCCAAGATCGACGCCAATTCGCGTCTGGTGACGATCCGTGCCAGCGTGCCCAATGCCGAGGATCGGTTGACCCCCGGCCAGTTCCTGCGCGTGCGCGTGTCGCTGCCCGAAGAAGAGGGCATCATCGCACTGCCGCAGACGGTGGTCAGCTCCAACCTCTACGGCGACTCGGTCTTCGTGGTCCGCGAAGAGACCCCGGAAGGCGGTGAACCCACGCTGATCGCCAAGCAGGTCTTCGTCAAACTCGGGCGCCGCTCGGATGCGCTGGTCGAGATCACCGAGGGGCTGAAAGCGGGCGACAAGGTGGTGAACGCGGGCCAGAACCGGCTGAGTTCGGGCGCCACGGTCACCATCGACAACAGCCTCGCGCCCGTCGCGGCGACGAACTGAGGGACGGACGATGCATTTCACCGAACTCTTCATCCGCCGCCCGGTGCTGTCCACCGTGCTGGGCGCCTTCATGCTGCTTTTGGGCATTCAGGCCTTCTTCAACCTGCCGGTGCGGCAATATCCCAAGGTGGATGAAACGGTGGTCACGATCACCACCACCTATCCGGGTGCCGCGCCCGAACTGATCCAGGGCTTCATCACCGCGCCGATCTCGGCCGCGGTGGCCACCACCGAAAACATCGACTACGTCACCTCGTCCTCGCGGCCCTCGGCCTCGGTCGTGTCGGTGAACATGAAACTGGGCGCCGATCCCGATGTGGCGCTGACCGAAGTGCTGGCCAAGGTGCAGCAGGTGCGCGGCGATCTGCCCGATGACGCCAACGATCCGATCATCGTCAAGGGCACGGGACAAACCTTCGCGCTGATGTATCTGGCGGCGATCAACCCCAACATGACGCCCGAACAGCTGACCGAATACCTGGAACGCGTGATCCGGCCGCGGATGTCGACCATCCCGGGCGTCGCCCAGATCGAGGTGATCGGCGCATCGAACTATGCGATGCGGGTCTGGCTCGATCCGAACAAACTGGCCGCGCGGGGCGTGACCGCTTCCGAAGTGCTGGCGGCGATCCGCGCCTCGAACTTCCTGTCGGCGCCGGGCAAGACCGAAAATGAGTTCTTCGCCCAGTCGATCACCCTGAAATCGACGCTGCAAACCCCCGAAGCCTTCGGCGCCCTGCCGCTGCGGGCCTCGGGAGATGCGGTGGTGCGGCTGCGCGATGTGGCCGATGTCGCGCTGGCTTCGGACGAATCCGGCGAGATCGTGACCTTCAACGGCCAGCCGGGCACCTTCATCGCGGTCTACCCGACCCCGGCGGCCAACCCGCTTGATACCGCCGCGGCCGTGGTCGAGGAACTGCCCGCGATCAACGCCGCCCTGCCCGAAGGCATGGGGATCGAGTTGGTCTATGACTCGACCGACACGATTTCCGCCTCGATCGACGAGGTGTTCAAGACCATCGCCGAAGCGGTGGCCATCGTGGTCGTGGTGATCTTGCTGTTCCTCGGCTCGATCCGCTCGGTTCTGATGCCGATCGTCACGATCCCGCTGTCGCTGATCGGGGTGATGGCGGTGCTGCTGGCACTTGGCTATTCGATCAACCTGCTGACGCTGCTGGCAATGGTTCTGGCCATCGGTCTGGTGGTCGATGACGCCATCGTTGTTGTGGAAAACATCCACCGCCACATGGAAGACGGGATGAAGCCGATCCCGGCCGCGGTGCAGGGCATGCGCGAAATCACCGGCCCGGTGATCGCGATGACCATCACCCTGGCCGCCGTGCTCTCGCCACTGGCCTTCACCGGCGGTCTGACCGGGGCGCTGTTCTCGGAATTCGCCTTCACGCTGGCCGGGGCCGTGATCCTGTCGGGGATCATCGCGCTGACGATCACGCCGATGATGTCGGGGCGTATTCTGAAGGAAGGCCATGCCTCGGGCTTCCAGGCCTGGGTCGACCGCACCTTCGATCGCTTTGCCGGCTGGTATGAACGCCGCGTGGCGTCGTCGCTCGACTATCGCCCGGTGACCACGCTGATGGTTCTGGTTCTGGCGGGCGTTACCGGGTTCATGTTCCTCAACACCTCGACCGAGCTGGCCCCGGATGAGGACCAGGGCGCCCTGTTCGCCATTCTGAACGGCCCGCGCTATGCGACCTCGGACTATACCCAGATGTATATCGACGATCTGGGCCGCGCGACCGCGGACATCCCCGAAGTGCGCACCGATTTCTCGATCGCGGGCTTTGGCGGATCGGACAGCCAGGGGATCTATATCTGGGCGCTGAAAGACTGGGCCGATCGCTCGCGCTCGCAGGCGGAAATTCAAACCGAGATTCAGGGCGCGCTGGACAAATCGACCGGGTTGAAAGGCTTCGCCTTCGCACCGCCGACCCTGCCGGGCACCGGTGGCGGCCTGCCGATTGCCGTGGTGATCCAGTCGATCCACAGCCCCGAACGGGTGGCCGAAGTCTCGGAAGAAATCCGCCTCAAGGCACAGCAATCTGGCAAGTTCATCGTCGTACAGAACTCGCTCGCCTTCGACGCGCCCGAAGTGCGCGTGACGATCGACCGCGACCGCGCCGCCACGCTGAATGTGCCGGTGTCGGACATCGGGTCGACGCTGGGGCTGCTGGTGGGCGGCGGGGCCGTCGCGCAATTCGACCGCGACAGCAACAGCTACGACATCATCACCCAGGTGCCGCAGGACTTCCGGGCGAACCCCGAACAGCTGGGCGACTACTTCGTGCGCGCCGCGACCGGCGACATGGTGCCGCTGTCCTCGGTGGTGAAGATCGACACCGGCGTTGCCGCCGCCTCGGTCGAACAGTTCAACCAGCTGAACTCCGCCACCATCTCGGCGCTGCCGCTGCCCGGTCAGTCGACCGGCGACGGCCTCGCAGAAATCGTGCGGATCGCCAATGAAACCATGCCCGAAGGCTTCTTCATCGACTATTCGGGCCAATCACGGCTTGAGGTGAAGCAGGGCAACACGATCCTGATCGCCTTCGGCGCGGCGGTTCTGGTGATCTATCTGGTGCTGGCCGCCCAGTTCGAAAGCCTGCGCGACCCGTTCATCATCCTGATGTCGGTGCCGCTGACGATCTTCGGCGCGGTGCTGCCGCTCAACCTTGGGCTGGGCACGCTGAACATCTACAGCCAGGTCGGGTTGATCACGCTGGTCGGGCTGATTACCAAGCACGGCATCCTGATGGTGGAATTCGCCAATCAGCAGCGCCAGGACCACGGGCTGACCCGGCGCGAGGCGATCGTGGCCGCGGCCAAGACCCGGTTGCGCCCGATCCTGATGACCACCGCCGCGATGGCGCTGGCCGTGGTGCCGCTGGTGCTGGCCGAAGGCGCGGGCGCCGCCGCGCGCGAGGCGATGGGGATCGTGATGTTCTCGGGGCTGATGATCGGCACGCTGTTCACGCTGTTCGTGGTGCCGATGTTCTACACCTTCATCTCGCCCTCGGACAAAGCCTGGCGCGAGGCGAACGAACGCCGCATCGCCGCGGGCTGACACCTGCAAACGGCACGGATCAGACCGGGGGGCCCTGCGCCCCCCGTTTTGCATTCTGGCCAGTGTCGGAGCCTCCGGCGGGGATATTTAGGCCAGAAAGAAATCAGCGGCTTCTTTCTGGTTCAAATATCCCGGGGGGGCTGCGGCACGCAGCCGGGGGCAGCGCCCCCTGCCCGCCCGTCAGCCGCGGGCGTCTTCCAGAATCATCGCGGCGGCCTTTTCCGCGATCAGCATCGTCGGGGCGTTGGTATTGCCGCTGGTGATCGTGGGCATCACCGAGGCATCCGCGATCCGCAGCCCGGCAAGCCCGCGCAGCCGCAGCCGCGGATCGACGACCGAGCCCGGATCGGCCCCCATCCGGCAGGTGCCGACGGGATGGAAGATCGTGGTGCCGATCTCGCCCGCGGCACGCACCAGATCAGCCTCGGATTCGTAGCTCGGCCCCGGTTTGAATTCCTCGGGGCGGAAGCGCGCAAACGCGGGCTGCGCGGCGATCTGCCGGGTCAGCCGGATCGACTGTGCCGCGACGCGCCGGTCGCCCTCGGTCGACAGGTAATTCGGCGCGATCACCGGATGGGCGCGGCAATCGGGGCCGTTCAGATGCACCGATCCGCGGCTTTCCGGGCGCAGGTTGCACACGCTGGCCGTCATCGCCGGGAACGGGTGCACCGCGTCACCGAACTTGTCGAGGCTGACCGGCTGAATGTGATATTCCAGATCCGCACTTTCCTTTTCCGGGAAGGAACGCGTGAAAATCCCCGCCTGACTGGGCGACATCGACATCGGCCCGCTGCGGAAGGCCGCATATTCAAGGCCGATCTTCGCCTTGCCCCACAGCGAATTGGCCATCGTGTTCAGCGTTTTGACCCCCTGCACCTTGTAGATCAGCCGCAGTTGCAGATGGTCTTGCAGGTTCTCGCCCACGCCGGGCGCCTCCAGGACCGGGGCAATGCCATTGGAAGCCAGAACCGCGCCCTGGCCGATGCCCGACAGTTCCAGAATATGGGGGCTGCCCACTGCGCCTGCGGCCAGAACGACCTCGCCTGCCGCCGCCTCGAAGGGGGCGTTGTCTTGCAGATAGCGCAGGCCGGTCACCCGCCCCTCGGCGATCAGCAGGCGTTCGACCTGCGCGCCGGTCACCACCCGCAGATTGGGGCGCTTCAAAACGGGCTTCAGAAACGCCGTGGCCGCCGACCAGCGCCAGCCATTCTTTTGCGTCACATGGAAATACCCGCCGCCTTCGTTGTCGCCGCGGTTGAAATCGTCACTGCGCGGAATGCCCGCCTGTTCGGCGGCGTCCAGAAACGCATCCAGCACGTCCCAGCGGACCCGGGCCTGTTCGACCCGCAATTCGCCGCCCGCCCCGTGCAGATCGTCCGCACCGCGGAAGAAATCCTCCTGACGGCGAAACAGCGGCAGCACATCGTCCCAGCCCCAGCCGATGCAGCCCGCCTGGCGCCACATGTCGTAATCGCGCGCCTGCCCGCGCATGTAGATCATGCCGTTGATCGCGCTGCAGCCGCCCAGGATACGGCCGCGCGGATAGGTCAGCGAGCGCCCGTTCAGCCCCGCATCCGGCGCGGTCTTGAACCCCCAGTCCGTGCGCGGATTGCCGATGCAGTAAAGGTAGCCCACCGGAATATGCACCCAGTGATAATTGTCGCGCCCCCCCGCCTCGAGCAACAGCACCCGGTTTTTCGGATCGGCCGACAGCCGGTTGGCCAGCACACAGCCCGCGCTGCCCGCGCCGACCACGATATAATCGTAACGATCCATTCCGTCCCCCCGTGCATCCGGCACTGCGGGCTCCCTCCCGCAGCTTTGGCGTTCTAAAGGTGTAACCCGCCACACCGCCCACGCGACACAGGCAATCTTGCAAAGCGCTTTTTGCGAAACCGGGTGAATGCAGGTGCAGAAAAGCCCTGTGCCCTTGCATCCCCCGGAGTGCGGGGCTTTGATGGCCCCGCCCAAAACGGAGATCCCCGATGCAGTTCACCCTTGCCGAACTGGAAGCCGCCGCCGATCTGGTCCACCGCGCCCATCCGGCCACGCCGCAATATGCCTGGCCGCAGCTGTCGGCCGCCCTGGGCGCCGAGGTCTGGGTCAAACATGAAAACCACGGGCCAACCGGGGCGTTCAAGGCGCGCGGCGGGATCACCTTCATCGACTGGCTGACCCGCACCCATCCCGACTGCCCCGGCATCATCACCGCCACGCGCGGCAATCACGGCCAGTCGCAGGCGCGGGCCGCCACCGCCGCCGGGCTGCGCGCGGTGGTCTATGTGCCGCAGGGCAATTCGCCCGAGAAGAACGCCGCGATGCGCGCCTTCGGGGCCGAGCTGCGCGAGCATGGCGCCGATTTCGACACCGCCCGCGAAGAGGCGATGCGCATGGCCGAGACCGAGGGGCTGATGCCGGTGCCGCCGTTCCACCGTGAACTGGTGCGCGGGGTGGCAAGCTACGGGCTTGAATTCTTCCGCGCGGCCCCGCCGCTGGATGTGGTCTATGTGCCGATCGGCTGCGGCTCGGGGATCTGCGGGACGATTGCCGCGCGCGATGCCCTGGGGCTGGACACGCAGATCGTGGGCGTCGTGGCGACCGGCGCCCCCACTGCAAAACTGTCGTTCGAGGCGGGGCGCCCGGTGCCCAGCGATGCGGCCACCACCTTTGCCGACGGTCTGGCGGTGCGGGTGCCGGTGCCCGACGCGCTGGCAATCTATTCCAGGGGCGCGGCACGGATCGTCGCGGTCAGCGATGACGAGATCGCGCAGGCCGCGCGGCTTTACTTCACGTCCACCCATAACGTGGCCGAAGGCGCAGGGGCCGCCGCACTTGCCGCCGCCCTGCAAGACGCCGCCCGGATCAAGGGGCGCCGCGTGGGCGTGATCCTGTCGGGGGGCAATCTGGATGCGGGGGCTTTTGCGCAGATCCTGCGCGGGGATACGCCAAATCCGGGATAAACGTCACAAAACTGTCATGCCCGCCGCGTAGACCGCTGCGTCATCGCCCCCTATCCTCGAAGGCCCGCCTGCAGTCCCAGCCCCCAATCGAAGGCCCCGCATGAAGATGGAGACCAAGCTTGCCCTGCTGAAAGCGGCCGAAGGGGTAACCCCGGCACAATTCGCGGCCCTGTGCACCCGTCACAAGGCAGGGCGGATCGAGGTCTTGCTGATCACCTCGCGCGACACCCGACGCTGGGTGCTGCCCAAGGGCTGGCCGATGCCCGGACGCAGCGGTGCCGAAACCGCCGTGATGGAGGCCTGGGAAGAGGCAGGCGTGGTCGGCGCAATCACCGGGCCTGCCGTTGGCAGCTATATCTACAACAAGGTTCTGGCCCCCGGACGTGCCCTGCCCTGCCGGGTAGAGGTGCATCCGATGAAGGTCGAACGTCTGGCCCAGCACTTCCCCGAAAAGGGCCAGCGGCAGCGCAAGTGGATGACCGCGAAAAAGGCCGCCAAGGCCGTCGCCGAGCCCGAACTTGCGGCACTGCTGCGCGGGCTCAGAAACCACTCCTGATCCCGGAACGCATGCTGCATGCTTGCATTCGCTGCCGCTTGGCTTATCTGATGCTGCAGTCCCATGGGTGCCCGCGATGATCCGCTACACGTTGAAATGCGATCGTGACCACAGCTTCGAAAGCTGGTTCCACTCGGCCGAAAGCTTTGACAAGCTGCGCGCCGCCGGGATGATTTCCTGCACCCATTGCGGATCGACTGTGGTCGACAAGGCGCTGATGACACCCTCGGTGCAACCGGCGCGCGCGACCGGAAACGCGCCCGGCCAGGCGGACGAAGCGGGGCATCCGCTGTCGGCCCCGCAAAACGAGGCCGAGGCGGCACTGGCCACGATGCGCCGGTATATCGAAGAGAACTCGGATTACGTCGGCGCGGATTTCGCCACCGAAGCGCGCGCGATGCATGAGGGCAACGCCCCCGAACGTGCGATCCACGGCGAGGCGCGGCTGGACGAGGCGCGCGCCCTGCTGGAAGATGGCATCCCGGTCGCTCCCCTGCCGTTCAAGCCCTCGCGGAAGATCAATTAGCGCTTGCCTCCGGGGCCTGCAGCGGCATGTTAGCCGCACGGCATGCAGTGACGACGGACGGAGGCCCCCATGACCATTCTCATCACCGGCGCGAACCGCGGGATCGGCGCGGCCCTTCTGGCCCAGTATCGCGCAACGGGCACGGTGGCCTTCGGCACGGCACGCCGCCCTGCGGGCGATCTGCTACCGCTCGATGTGACCGATACCGACAGCCAGCACGCGCTGGCACGGCGGCTCAACGGGCTGCCGATCAGCCTGCTGGTGTGCAATGCCGGGATCTATCCCGACAAGGGCCAGACGCTGGAGGCGGGCTATGGCCCCGCGCTGTGGGCCCAGGGGTTTGCCACCAATGTCACCGGGGTCTTCCTGACGATCCAGACCCTGCTGCCGAACCTGCGGGCCGCCCATGGCAAGATCGCGATCATCGCCTCGGCGATGGGGTCGGACGCACGGGCGCCGGGTGGCAGCTATATCTACCGCGCCAGCAAGGCTGCCGCGCTGAACCTTGGCCGCAACCTGGCCGCAGACCTGCGCGGCGAAGGAATTGCCGTCGGCATCTACCACCCCGGCTGGGTAAAAACCGAAATGGGCGGTCCGGCAGCCGAGATCAGCACTGCGCAATCGGTCGCGGGGCTGGCGCAACGCTTCGCCGCCCTCGACGTGAGCACCACCGGCTGTTTCGAAAGCTACGACGGCACCGCGATCCCGTTCTGATCGGCAAGCCCCCCTCCGCCGACCCGCCCTTTCATCTTGGCCCAAATATCCCGGGGGAGCGTAGCGGGGGCAGCGCCCCCTCCTCGCTCAGAAGTCGTGCCACAGCCCCAATGCACCCAGACGGGGCGATTTCTTGTTGGTGTGCCGGTCCATCCGCACCAGAACATCGCGCAGGAAGCTGACGCCTTCGACCAGATGCGGCCCCTTGTTCAGCATCACGCATTCGGCGCGCTGGCTCATCGCGGCATCGGTCATCTCGGCGCGGCTGGCCTGGCCTTCCTTGACCAGTCCCTCCAGAACCTGCGTGGCCCAGACCACCGGCACCTCGGCCGCTTCGCACAGCCACAGGATTTCCTCCTGAATCTCGCTCAGCCGCTCGAACCCGATCTCGACCGCCAGATCGCCGCGCGCGATCATCACGCCCACGGGTATCCGCCCGCCCGCCTCGACGATCAGCGCGGGCAGGTTGCGCAGTCCCAGCGGCGTTTCGATCTTGAGCATCAGCGCGGGCCAGTCGCGCCCTCCGCTGCCCTCGGATTTCGGGGCGCGCGCCTCCATCTCGGCAAACAGGCGGCGCAGATCGGCGCCGGTCTGCACGAAGGAATAGCCGATGATGTCGGCATGGCGCATCGCGAAATCGAGGCAGGCCAGATCGTCCTCGGTCAGGGCGGGCACCCGCAGGTCGGTGCCCGGCAGGTTGACGCCCTTTTCCGGGCGGACCCGTGCGCCCTTGCCGGGGGTCGAGGTGACCTCGGCCACCACCCGGCCCGGCTCCAGCTCGACCACTTTGGCGCGCAGCTTGCCGTCGTTGATCCAGATCGCGCAGCCTTCGGTCATCGCCGCCATCAGCGCCGGATGGCTGAGCGTGGCGCGCACCCGGTCGTGTTTGCGGTATTTCTTCGACGCGGGCAGCGCGTCGACAATCTCGAACAGGTCGCCGACCTGCAGCCGCTCATCCGCGCCCAGCACCTCTTCGACGCGCAGTTTCGGGCCGGGCAGGTCGATCTGGACCGGCACGCGGCGCCCCATCTCGGCCCCGATCCGGCGCGCATGGCCGATCATCGTAGCCCAGTCCTCGGGCGTATCATGGGCGCAATTGATCCGCAGGCAATCGGCGCCCGCGGCCAGCAGCGCGGCGATCAGTTCCGGGCCCTGCGCCGCCTCGGAGGGCAGCGTGACCATGGTGCGGGTCTGCGGATTGCCACGCCGCGCGCCAAACAGCGCATCGCGCCGCGCGGCCAGCCGGGCCGGCCCCGCCGCGAAGACCTCGACCGGCGGATAGCCCGCCTCGCCCTCGCCCCCGATCAGCGCCAGCGAGGCCAGCACCGCATCGAGCGAGGCACGCACATGCGCCTCGGCCCGGCCCAGAGAACTGAGCCCGAGCGAGGCCAGCGGTGCCTGAAACGGCACCAGATCGCCCCGCCGCAATGCCAGATAATCGGCCAGATTGCGCGCCGATGCCATGAATTCCGGGCGCTGGATCAGGCTATCCCAATGTTCCAGCGTCGCCTCTGCCCGGCGCGCCATATCGCCCCGCAGCACCTCGAGCGCCCGATACAGCCCCCGCGCCTGTGCCCGCCGTTCGCGGGCCTCAACCTCGGCCAGACTCATGCTCTCCTCCTTCGCGCAACCACAGGGCGACCGCTACCGCCCCAGCGCAACAGTTCCGTGACAGTCAGGCGACACCGCGATTACGTTGCGGTGAGCGCGCACCGCAGCGAGCCCTTGCATGCGCGCCCCCCATCCGCTAGCAGGGGCGGGATTTATCCGGGCATCGTGTCCGGGCACATTGGGGGGGTATGATGCCGCTTCTCGTCATGAAATTCGGTGGCACTTCGGTCGCCGATCTTGCGCGGATCAAGAACGCCGCCGAGAAGGTCCGCCGCGAGGTGGAACGGGGTTACGATGTGATCGTGATCGTCTCGGCCATGTCGGGCAAGACCAACGAGCTGGTGGGCTGGGTCGAACAGACCTCGCCGCTGTTCGACGCGCGCGAATATGATGCCGTGGTCAGCTCGGGCGAGAATGTGACCGCCGGTCTGATGGCCCTGACGCTGCAGGAAATGGGCGTGCCCGCGCGCAGCTGGCAAGGCTGGCAAGTGCCGATCAACACCACCTCGGCGCATTCGGCGGCGCGGTTCGTGTCGATCCCGCGCGACAATCTGGATGCGAAATTCGCCGAAGGCATGAAGGTCGCGGTCGTCGCGGGCTTCCAGGGCCTGTCGCCCGAAGGCCGGATCACCACGCTGGGCCGGGGCGGTTCGGACACCACCGCGGTGGCCTTCGCCGCCGCCTTCGAGGCCGAGCGCTGCGACATCTACACCGATGTGGACGGGGTCTATACCACCGACCCGCGGATCAGTTCGAAAGCGCGCAAGCTGAACAAGATCGCCTTCGAGGAAATGCTCGAACTGGCCTCGCTTGGTGCGAAAGTCCTGCAGACCCGTTCGGTCGAGCTGGCGATGCGTTACAATGTGCGCCTGCGGGTGCTGTCGTCCTTTGAGGACACCGACGAAACCTCTGGAACCCTTGTCTGCGGTGAGGATGAAATCATGGAATCGAAAGTCGTCTCTGGCGTTGCCTATTCGCGCGATGAAGCCAAGATCACCCTGTTCACCATCGAGGACCGCCCCGGCGTCGCCCAGGCGATTTTTGGCCCGCTGTCCGAGGCCGGCGTGAACGTCGACATGATCGTGCAGAACATCTCGGAAAAAGATTATGACGACAGCCACCCCGGCGCCGTCACCGACATGACCTTCTCGTGCCCGATCAATCAGGTCGCCCGCGCCAAGAAGGCGCTGGAAGATGCCAAGGCCGCCGGCCAGATCAAATATGACGAGCTGATCATCGACACCGAGGTGGCCAAGGTTTCCGTGGTCGGGATCGGTATGCGCTCGCACGCTGGGGTTGCGGCGACCATGTTCCAGGCGCTTGCTGCCGAAAACATCAACATCAAGGTGATCTCGACCTCCGAGATCAAGATTTCGGTGCTGATCGACCGGAAATATATGGAACTGGCCGTGCAGGCCCTCCATGATGCGTTTGAACTGGAAAAAGCGGCCTGAGCTAAATCAGGCCCTTCAGAAACGGGGCTGAACAGGGCGATGGTGGACCGCAGTGAAAGCGACAGCCGCAGTTTGCTGCGGCGTTTGCGCGACACGCTGGCCACCCCCGGCGGTGGTCAGGACCGGCTGGACCGGATCACCCATCTGATTGCCGATTCGATGCGCACGCAGGTGTGCTCGATCTACCTGTTCCGTGACCCCGAAACCCTGGAACTTTGCGCGACCGAGGGTCTGAACCCCGAAGCCGTCCACCAGACCCGGATGCGGCTGGGCGAAGGCCTGGTCGGGCGCGTGGCGCGCACGGGCGTGCCGGTGAACACCGGCGATGCGCCTTCGGCCCCGGGCTTCCGCTACATGCCCGAGACCGGCGAAGAGATCTATTCGTCCTTCCTTGGCGTGCCGATCCAGCGTGTCGGCGAAAAGCTGGGCGTGCTGGTCGTGCAGTCGCGTCAGGCCCGCGAATTCTCGGAAGACGAGGTCTATGGCCTTGAGGTCGTGGCGATGGTGCTGGCCGAGATGACCGAACTCGGCGCCTTCACCGCCGAGGGCAACGGCATCGGCTCGACCCATCGTTTCCCGGTGATGTTCCGCGGCACCTGCGGGCAGGAAGGCGCCGCCGAGGGCCGTGTCTGGCTGCACGAACCGCGCGTGGTGGTAAGCAATCCGGTCGGTGACGACCCCGAAGCCGAACTGGCACGGCTGGACACCGCCATCGAGGCGCTGCGCGCGCAGATCGACGAGATGCTCGAAGGGTCCGCCGGGATGGACAAGGACCACCGGCAGGTTCTGGAAACCTACAAAATGCTGGCGCATTCGCGCGGCTGGATGCGCCGGATGAGCGAAGACATCGGTCTGGGCCTGTCGGCCGAAGCCGCCGTCGAGAAGGAACAATCCACCGCCCGCGCGCGGCTGGAACAATCTCCCGACCCCTATCTGCGCGAGCGGCTGAACGATCTAGACGATCTGTCCAACCGCCTGCTGCGTCTGTTGACCGGCCAGGGCAGCGACACCGGTGCGGCGCTGCCGGAAAACCCGGTTCTGGTCGCGCGCAACATCGGCCCTGCGGAATTGCTGGAATACGGGCGGGCGCTGAGGGGTGTCGTGCTGGAGGAGGGTTCCGTCGGCAGCCATGCCGCGATTGTCGCGCGGGCCCTGTCGATCCCGCTGGTGATCCATGCCGCACGGATCACCACCGAGGCCTTGAACGGCGACGCGATCCTGATCGACGGCGATCAGGGCATCGTCCACCTGCGCCCCGAAGACAGCGTGGCCGCCGCGTTCCGCGACAAGATCGCGATGCAGGCCGAGGCGCAGAAACGCTATGCCGATCTGCGCACCCTGCCTGCGACCGACCAGTCCGGCCAGACGATCAGCCTGGTGATGAACGCCGGCCTGATGGCGGATCTGCCCTCGCTGGTGGGGTCGGGCGCCGATGGCGTGGGCCTGTTCCGCACCGAATTGCAATTCCTGACCCGCACCCGCGTGCCGCGCCGGGGCGAGCTGGCCGCGCTTTATGCCCGGGTGATGGATGCGGCGGGGGACAAGCCGGTCTATTTCCGCACGCTCGACATCGGGTCGGACAAGGTGCTGCCCTATATGAAACCGCAGGACGAGCCCAACCCCGCGATGGGCTGGCGCGCGATCCGCGTCGGGCTGGACAAGCCCGGCGTGCTGCGGATGCAGTTGCAGGCACTGGTGCGCGCCGCCGCCGGACGGCCGCTGTCGGTGATGTTCCCCTTCATCGCCACGCCGAACGAATTCCATGACGCGCGCGCCTCGCTGATGCATGAAATCGAACGTGAGTCGCAGATGGGGCGCCCCGTGCCCTCAAGCCTGAAGATCGGCGCGATGCTGGAAACCCCGTCGCTGGGCTTTGCGCCGGACAGTTTCTATCAGGCCTGCGATTTCATCTCGATCGGCGGCAATGACCTGAAACAGTTCTTCTTCGCCGCCGACCGCGAAAACGAACGTGTGCGCCGCCGCTACGATACGCTGGATGTCAGCTTCCTGACCTTCCTTGAAAAGCTGATCGTGCGCTGCGAAGCCAATGACGTGGCGCTGAGCTTCTGTGGCGAGGATGCGGGCCGCCCGGTCGAGGCGCTGACCTTCGCCGCGCTCGGCATCCGCACGCTCAGCATGCGTCCGGCCTCGATCGGCCCGGTCAAGCATCTGATCCGGCGTGCCAATCTGACCGAGCTGCACCGCGTCATCCACGAGGCCCGCGAGGGCGGCGCGCAATCGGTGCGCCCCGCCGTCACGCATTACCTCGCCCGGCTCTGATCACACGATCTGCACCAGCCCCAACCCCAGGGCGGAAATGAACAGCCAGGCCAGCGCGCCCAGCACCAGCGGCCGCAGCCCCCGCAGCCGCAACCGCCGCACATCGGTTTCCAGCCCCATCGCAGCCAGCGCCATGGTCAGCAGAAAGGACGTGCCCGTGGCGATGCCTGCGTGCCAATCGGCCGGAAGCGCGATCGCGGAATTCAGCAAAACCACCGCAATGAACCCGAAGGCGAACCAGGGCATCGGTGCGCGCGCGCCCGTCGCATCCCCCCGCCGCGCGGCCAGCGCCCCGAGCGACAGGATCAGTGGCGCCAGCAGCATCACCCGGCTGAGCTTGGCAACCGTGCCCGCATGCCCCGCCGCCTCGCCCCGCGCGAAGGCCGCGGCGACGACCTGCGCCACCTCGTGAATCGTGGCCCCGGCCCACAGACCGTAGCGCGTGGCGCCAAGGTCCAGCATCCCGCCAAGTGCGGGAAACATCAGCATCGAAAGCGAGCCGAACACCGTCACACAGGCGATGGCATAGGCCACATCCTCGTCGCTGCCCCGCGTCACCGTGTTGCAGGCGATCACCGCCGAGGCCCCGCAGACCGAGGTGCCCGCCGCGATCAGTTCGGCCAGGCGCCGCTCGACCCCGATCACGCGGCCCATCGCCTTGGTGAAGACAAAGGTCGCCCCCAGCGTGACCACGATCACCGCCACCCCGCGCCCGCCAACCGCCGCCAGTTGCGTCAGCGTCAGCTGAAACCCCAGCAGCACGATCGCCGCGCGCAGGATGCGTTTGAGCGTGAACTGAATTCCGGGCTGCGCCGTGAAAGGCACCCGCCCCAGATTGCGCAGTGCCATCCCGCCAACCATCGCCAGCACCAGCGGGCTCAGCCCTGCCACCCCCAGCGTGCGTTGCAGCACCACAGCCGCCAGCGCCAGCCCGAAACTCAGCGCCAGCCCCGGCAGAAGCGGGTATGCGGCCCAGGGCCGGGCCGTGGTGTCGATCATCTGGCTGCGCATCTCTGTCTCCGTCATTCTGCCTGCCGCACCAGAATGTCGCCTCAAAACCATTCAATCCAACGCATTATTCTTGTCTAATCATTCGATTTTGGCGATTACTCCCTCATGACCCTGGAGCAATTGCGCATCTTTCTGGCCGTGGCCGAACGCCAGCACGTCACCCGTGCCGCGCAGGCGCTTGGGCTGACGCAATCGGCGGTTTCGGCAGCTGTGGCCGCCCTGGAAGGGGCGCATGGCGTCGCGCTGTTCGACCGGATCGGGCGCGGCATCACCCTGACCGAGGCCGGCACGACCTTTGTGCCCGCGGCGCGCGCGGTGCTGGCACAGGCCGAAACCGCCCGGCTGGTGCTGGAGGATCTGGCGCAGGAACCCCGCGGGCGGCTGCGCCTGCATGCCAGCCAGACCGTCGCGAGCTATTGGCTGCCGCCGCAACTGGTGCGGTTTCACGCCGCTTTTCCCAAGGTCGAGATCACGCTGAGCGTCGGCAATACCGCGCAGGTGGCGCAGGCCGTGCAGGCGGGCGAGGCCGATCTGGGCTTTGTCGAAGGGGCCGTGGCGCAGGGTGACCTGCACCGGCAGGTGGTGGCGCGCGATCAGTTGGTGCTGATCATGGCACAGGGTCACCCCTGGGCCGGACGCAGCACGATTGCGCCCGCCGATTATCCGCGCTTGCGCTGGATTCTGCGTGAGGCGGGGTCGGGCACGCGTTCGGAATTCGAGGCGCATCTGGCGGCGCAGGGCCTGATGCCAGACGATCTGCAGGTGGCGCTGGAAATGCCCTCGAACGCCGCCGTGCTGACCGCGGTTGCGGCGGGCGATTGCGTCAGCGCGCTGTCGGCGCGGGCGGTGGCCACGGCGCCCGGCGGGCTGATCGCGCGGCCCATCGCCGGGGCAGAGCGCCCCTTTGCCGTGCTTAGCCACCCCGCGCGTCATCGCACCCGTGCCGCCCGCGCGCTGCTTGCACAGATCACGGGCGGCGGCGGTCTGGGTCAGGAATAGCGGGCGACTTCCGCAGTCTTGCGCGATTCGAGCGCGCCGATCACCGCGTTCATGCTGATCGTGCCGACCGTCTTGCCGGCCTTGTCGATCACCGGGCAAACCCCGTCCGGGCTGTCATGCAGCACGCCGAGGATTTCCTCGATGGTCTGGCTGGTGCGCACCGGCGCGCCCTGCCCGCCGCCCGGCCCCGGCACCATGATCGACCGGATGCGGATCACCTTGGCACGGTTGATATCCTTGATGAAATCCGTGATGTAGGCATCCGCCGGGTCCATGATGATCGCCTGCGGATCGCCCGCCTGCACCACCTCGCCGTCGCGCAGGATCGCGATGCTGTCGCCGATCCGCAGCGCCTCGTCCAGATCGTGCGTGATGAAGACGATGGTCTTTTGCAGCTCGGCCTGCAGGTCCAAAAGGACGGTCTGCATATCGGTGCGGATCAGCGGGTCGAGGGCAGAAAACGCCTCGTCCATCAGCAGGATATCCGCATCCGTGGCCAGCGCCCGGGCCAGACCCACACGCTGCTGCATACCGCCCGACAATTGCCCGGGGTAGTGCTGCTCAAAGCCCGCCAGACCCACGCGGTCGATCCAGCGCGCGGCACGGCGCTGCGCCTCGTCATCGCTCAGGCCCTGAATATGCACGCCGTATTCGACATTCTGCTGCACCGTGCGATGCGGCAGCAGGCCGAATTTCTGGAACACCATCGACATCTTGAACCGCCGCAGATCGCGCAGCGCGGTGTCGTTCATCGCCATGACATCCTCGCCATCGACCAGGATCTCGCCCGCAGTGGGGTCGATCAGCCGGTTGAAATGGCGGATCAGCGTGGATTTGCCCGACCCGGACAGCCCCATGATGACCTGCAACCCATGCGCCGGAATATCCAGGTTGATGTCGCGCAGCCCCAGCACATGATTGCTGGTCTCCAGCAGCTCGGCCTTGCTGGCGCCCGCCTGCACCTGCGCCAGCGCGGCGGCAGGATCTTCGCCGAAGATCTTGTACAGATTGCGGATACGGATTTTCGGTTCGGTCACATCGTCAGCCATGGCCCTGATCCTTGTAGCTTTGCAGGCGTTTGCCATAGGTCTGGCTGACGCGGTCGAAGATGATCGCGAGCGCGACAATCGCCAGCCCGTTCATCAGGCCAAGCGCAAGATACTGGTTCGAAATCGCGCGCAGCACCGGCACGCCCAGCCCCTGCACCCCGATCATCGAGGCAATCACAACCATCGACAGCGCCATCATGATCGTCTGGTTCACACCGGCAAAGATGTTGGGCAGCGCCAGCGGGATCTGCACCCCCCAGAGCTTTTCGCGGGTCGACGCGCCAAAGGCGGTGGCGGCTTCCAGAACCTCGGTATCGACAAGGCGGATGCCCAGATTGGTCAGCCGCACGATGGGCGGCAGCGCATAGATACAGACCGCCAGCAGACCGGGCACCTTGCCGATGCCCAGCAGCATCACCACCGGGATCAGATAGACGAAGGACGGGATCGTCTGCATCACGTCCAGCACCGGGGTAATCAGCGTCTGCGCGCGGTTGTAGCGCGCCATCAGAATGCCGATCGGAATGCCGATGGCGATGCACAGGAAGGTCGCGACCGAGATGATCGCCAGCGTCGACATGGTGTTTTCCCACATCCCGAGCCAGCCGATCGCCAGAAAGGCCGCGACCGTGCCTGCCGTGATCTTCCACGACCGAGAGCCGAGCCAAGCCAGCCCCGCCAGCACGGCGATCACGACGGGCCAGGGCGCATGGATCAGCAGCCGCTCGAACCAGATCATGAAGCGCAGAAGCGGATCGAAGAAGGCCTCGATCCCCTCGCCATAGGCGCGGGTGAAATTGCGGAAGGCGCCGTCGATGGCCTGGCGCAGCGCGCTCAGGTCACGACGGCCCAAAGAGGGAAATTCTGTCAGGAAATCCATAGCTTATCCTTTGAACAGCCACAGGCCCGCACGCATCGCGCACGGGCCTGCGAAAACCGGGTCCGGCGCTTAAAGCGCGCTTTTCACTTTGTCGGCGATCTCGGGGCTGACCCACTGCGTCCAGACATCGGCATGTTCGGCCAGGAATTCATAGGCCGCGTCCTCGCCGGTCGCCTGATTGTCGCTCATGAAGACCAGCATCGCGTTCATCACGTCGCCCGGGAACACGCGCTTCTTGAAATACTCTTGCGCGGGGCCGGCCTTTTCCATGAATTCGGCGGTCACGACGGTTTCCACCTCGGACACCGTCCACGAGGTCGGCTTCGGATCGGCGCAGTCCTGTTCGGACAGGGCAATGCAGCCATCCCAGTTGTCACGCCCGCCCCATTCGGCCTCGAACGGCAGCATGACCATGTTGTATTTGCCGATGATCGCGGTGGGCGACCAGTAATAGCCGAACCACGGCTCGCCGCGTTCGACCGCGTTGGCCATCGCACCGTCCAGCCCCGCGGCCGAACCCGGATCGACCAGAACCCAGCCCTTGTCTTCCATCTTGAAGGCGCGGAACAGGTTGGCATTCACCAACTGGCAGCCCCAGCCCGCCGGACAGCCGTAGAAGGCGCCCTTGGTTTCGTCTTCCTTGTAGGGGAACAACTCGGGGTGTTCGAGGATCTTCTCGACCGTGTCCAGTTCGGGATGCGCCTTCGCAAAGGCGGGGGTGACCCACCAGCCCTCGCCCAGATCGGTGATCGGCCCGGCATTGAGCGCGACCAGCGTGCCGGCGTCTTTCGCGACCTTCAGCGGGTCACGCACCGCGTTGATCCACAGTTCGGGCGCCACGTCAGGCTGCCCCTTTTCGTTCATCGAGGCGAAGGTCGTGGTCGTGGCGCCGGGCACCAGCTCGACCTCGCAGCCATAGCCTTCTTCCAGGATGATCGCGTCGACATTGGCCATCAGCTCGGCCGAAGCCCAGTCCATTTCGGCCAGCGAGATCTGGCCGCAGCTGTCGGCCGCCATTGCAGCGCCGGTCGAAGCAATAAGTCCAGTGACGCACAGCGCGCCGATTTTGCGGATAGTCATGGGAAGTCCCCCGGTTTCGTTGGTTGTTCTTGGCGCGGCCAGACGGCCACAAGGCTCAAGTCACCACCCGATTGGGCGATTTCTCCGCCTGAACGGGCCGCATCGGGCATGCCAACACGGCCCGGTAGCCTACCCAAAACGGGCACGCCTGCGGAGCGCGGTCAGATTGGACCACGTTAAGTGTCGTTTTTCAACCCGAATGTCGCAAATAGGATATTCCCTTACGGCATCCTTAGCCGAACAGGATCAGCTGCGACCGGACGATCGCCCAGATCACCGCCACCCCGAACAGCGCGAACGCCCCGAGGGACAGCCAGATCTGCCGCCGGATCAGCGCGGGCAGGACGCCCGTCAGGCTCGGCACCCGGGCAAAGCCCTGCAAGACGCCCGCCGACAGCGCCAGCGCCGTGCCCGCGAACAGCGGCCCGTAAAGCGCATAGCCATAGTAGCCGTATTCGGGTTTCAGGATGCAGAACGGGCAATGGTGGTTCGGATGTTCATAGATATAGGACGACACGACCGAGATGATCGCCGCGATCGCCACCCCGAACAGCACCGCCCCGGCCAGCGCGAAGCCCTGCGCGCCGCGCCGCCGGATCAGCGCCCCCGCCCCGGCCAGCACCACCGCCGCCCCACTGCCGCCCAACAACCACAGCGCCGCGCCCGGGCTCAGCCCGCTCAGCTCTGCCGCGAGGTTGGGGTTCACCGGCGTGAACAGTTTCGAACAGCACGAGGTGATGACATCGGTGCGCAGGTTCAGGAAATAGGTCAGCTCCAGCCCCGCGCTGAGCAGGACCAGCGGTGCAATCCCGACAAGGGCCACATACTTCACCCGGGTCAGCGGGAAGTCGCGGCCCATCCGGTCGGCGCGGTCCAGCATCAGCCAGACGGCCGCGGCGAAGAACACCGCGATCTTCGCGTAAAGCGCCGGGAAGCCGTAGGGGTTGACGTTCAGCGTGCCGACCGCGCACATCGCACCCACGAACAGGCTCGCCATCCGGTCGGCATTGAACACGAACAACAGCAGCGCCACCAGTTCGGCCAGCATCACGAAGCGAAACAGCGTCGAGACCAGTTCGGTCAGCCGTTCCATCTGCAACTGCGCCCGACTGCCCGACGCAAGGTTCCAGCGCGCCAACACGCGCAGCCCGAACCAGCCGCTCCAGACGGCCACGAGGCTGGCCAGCAGCGACACCAGCAGCAGCGCCAGGATCGGGGTCTGAAAGATCATGCGAAGGCCCCGCTGATCCGCCCGTCCTGCATCTCGATCACCGCGTTGACCATATCCGCCTCCCAGATGCGGGGGTCGTGGCTGGTCATGATGACCGTGCGGCCTTCGTCGCGCAGGGCAGCCACGATCTCCAGAAAGCGATGCGTCAGTTCGGTGTCCAGGTTCGCCGTCGGCTCGTCCGCGATCAGGATGCGCGCATCGTTGATCAGCGCGCGGGCGATGGCGGCGCGCTGGGTTTCACCGCCCGACAGATATTCGACCTTCATATCGGCCTTGGCGCCCAGCCCCAGTTGTTCCAGCCGGTCCAGCGCGCGCCGCCTCAGCGCGGCATGGTCAGGGCCCAGCGGCACCGCAGGCAGCATCACGTTTTCCAGAACGCTCAGGCCCCGGATCAGGTTGAACCGCTGGAATACGAAGCCAAAGGTCGTGCGGCGCTGTTCGGTCAGGAATTTCTCGGGCAGGCCCGACACCATCTGCCCGTCGACAAAGACCCGCCCGGTCGATGGCCGCGCCATGCAGCCGACGATCGACAAAAGCGTTGTCTTGCCCGACCCCGACGGCCCCTTGAACACGGTCACCGCCCGGGGCGCGATTTCAAGGTCGATGTCGCGAAGCGCCTGCACCTCGTTCGGGCGGCCTTCGTTGTAAAGCTTGCTGACGGATTGCAGAGAAATCATCACAGGGCCCTTTCAGCGCATGATCTGGTCAGGGTCGGCCGAGGCCGCGCGCCAGATCGGCACCAGTGTGGCGGCCACATAGGGCACCACGGTAATCAGAAACAACGCGGTCAGCTGCATCCCGTCGATCTGCGGCGCCAGCCGGAAATCGGGGTAGATCACCGACCACCCCTTCAGCACCGGCGCAAACAGCGCCGCGCCCGTCCCGAACACATGCAGATAGGCCGCCACCGTGCCGATCAGGAAGGCGCCAATCGCGATCAGCGCCCCTTCCCACAGCTTCATCGCGATCACGTCCGAACTGTCCCAGCCGATCGCCTTGAGCACGCCGATCTCGCGCGCCTCTTCCGCCGACAGACCCGAGGCCTTTTCGGCGGCAAAGATCGCGAAGGCGAGGATCGCCGCCCCGGCCAGCGCCACCAGCAGGCCCTCGCGCCAAGAAAACAGTTTTTGATAGGTGCGGGCAATGTCGTCGCGTGTCACGAACCGCGCGGCGGGCATGGCGCGGGTGGCTTTCTCGACAATCGTCGCGATTTCGCGTGGATTGCGGATCGACACCGCGATGTCGGTATAAACCCCGGGCGGCACCTCGAAAAAGCGCCGGAAATCGGACTCGGCCATCAGCACCAGATCGCTGGAGACCAGCGCGGAATCGCTGTCGAAGGTCCGCGCCACGGCGAATTTCTGCAACTCGCCCGGCCAGCGGCTCAGGAACAGCGGCGCCTGCGCAAAGGTGAAGCCGCGCGCCCGCGGGATGCCTTCGCCCACCGCCACCGTGCCCGGCTCGGGCATCATCGCCGGATCGTCAGGCACCATCACGGTATAATTGGCACCGCTGATCCGGTCATAGAAATACCCCCACAACCGCCCCTTGGCCGCGGTCACGCCGCGAATGGCGGTCAGTTTGGCGATCTCGGTTTCCGCGATCAGATCCTGCCTCCCCAGCACCAGCTGCTGCACGATCAGTTCGGGCGCCTCGGCCAGCACCAGATCGGCCTCGCGCTGCAGGGCCGCGGAAAACAGCATCGCCGAGGCCACGACGAAGACGATGACCGAGAAGATCACCACCAGCGCCAGGTTCTTGCCGCGGCGGCGGGCCAGCGCGGCAAGGGTGTAATCGGCCAGTGCGCGCTGACGGCGCAGGAAGGGGGTCATCGGCTCACCTCGTCGGCACTGAACCCCAGCGCGCTGGCAGGCAGCGCATGGGGCAGCGGCACGAAGCTGCCCGAGGGGAAATGTTCGAAAGACATCGGGTTATCCTGAAACGCGCTGTGCAGATCGGCCAGCGCGGGGTGGCGGGCATAGCGGGCCTCGGTGAACAGCGCGAGGTCGGTCAGACCCAGGCTGCGCACCAGACCGGCCGAGGCGGCGATCCGCCGTGCCTCGGCCGGGGCGCGCCAGGCGGCATGCGCGACTTCCAGCGCCAGCATCAGCGCAAGCGCGCCGATCAGCGCGAAAACAACGCTGCTGCGCCGCAGGCCCGCCGCTGGCTTCATTCAAAATGCCCCTGATCCAGATCGGCCAAAAGCGGCAGCGCCACCTCGTCAAAGGCCAGAAGCTTGCGGCCCTTGTGATCGCGGGTGAAATCGGCGGCATCCGCGTCATTGGCCAGCGGCACCAACTCGTGCCCCATCGGGCCCAGAACGTCCGATCCGACGCTATAAAGCGCCGTGCGCGCGTCGACCCGGGCCAGCCCGTAATATTCGGTCACGCCCATGGCCGCGATCTGATCGGGGCTGCGGTCGGGGGCATATTTCTGCATGTCCCGCAGATATTTGAAGAAATCCTTGGCGCCGTCGAAATGCACCGCCGTGCCGTCGGCAAACAGGATGGTGGCGACCCATTCGGGATATTTCGCCACGAACATGCCGCAAACCGGGCAGGTATCGCGCGGGCCGGGCGGCGGCAGATCGACGGGGGGGGCGTCGGCATGGGCAGGGCGCAGCCCCGTGCCCAGCCACAGCAGTGCCGCGCCAAACGGCAGCGCAGCCAGAAGTTTTCGCCGGTCGGGGCGCGGCGCATGGGTGCAGTCGGAATGGTCGCACATCGGCTCTCTCCTATCGGTTGCGCCCGCCCCGATGCACGACCGGGGCGGGCCAAAGGCGCGTGGCCTCAGTTTCCGGCGCGCGCGCGGCGCTCGGCGCGGCGCGCGCGGATGTTGATGGTGTCTTGCGCCATGTCCGCATAGCTGCGCACCAGCGCCCCGTTGAAATCGGTCATTTCGGCGCCCTCGACCATTGCAGCCTCTGCCTTGGCCTTGTCGGCGTAGGCGTATTTCGACACGGCCGCCATGGTGCCCGGCTTGGACGGGTCGATCACATAGGTCGCCTGTTCGACATCGACCAAGGGCTTCACCTCGTCCTCGGCGCCCGCGTCCCCCGCATAGATGGTCTTGGGCCCGCGATCGAGGTTCAGCGACAGGCTGATCGCCGCGCAATGCAGCGAGCAGGTGCCGTCCACGGTGTCGTCATCGTAAACGATCAGGTGGCGCGTCTGGCTGAACATCTTGCGCACCATGCCGCAATAGGGGCAGCGCGGGTATTTCTCGAACTCGTTTTCCAGCGGGTTCGGATCGACCTTCAGAAACCGGGCCAGCCCGTTCTCATCGGTCCAGTCCCAGGGCATGACCATTTTTTCCTGCGCCTGCGCAGTGCCTGCAGCGGCAAACAGCATGCCGGTCGAAGTGGTCAGAAGAAAATTACGACGTTTCATGGAGTTATCTTTCCTGAAGGGGGTCAACCGAAGCCGCGCGCGCAGCAAGGCACGGGGTCTTGGGCGACGATGTGGAAGGTTCAGGCCGGGGCGGACTGCCCGTGCGGCCCGATCGTTCAGGAAAGCGGATGCGGGGGCGCGCGGATCTGGCCCAGTCCGACCAGACGCAGACTGACGGGTGCAGGCACCTCGACGCGCCGCGCAACCGGCGCAAAAACGGCAGGCTGGAACGCCACCGCAGCACTGGCCTGCGGCATGTCGAAGCCGCAAGCGCCCGGGCTGGTGCAGATCGGACAACTGGAATGGGCACCGGTCTGTGACGCAGGCTCGGCGCCACCCACCGGCATCAGGATGATACCCTCGCCCGTGCAGATCTGCAGAAATCCGCCCCGCGTTCCATCCGGCGCATGTCCTGCCGCCGCAACCGCGCTGGCGCCGGCATGCTCGGCATAGAGCACTGCCTGCAGAAGCATCGCCACCAATGCCAGCGCCCGGGCAAAGCTCAGGGCCCGGAAGCGGTTGGAAAAGGCTCGGCGTGCGCGCATGTCTCTTGCGTGTCAGGACAGTCGATGATCGCACACTACGCTGTGATCGCGGGTCCGGGCAACCGGCCATTCGGTCGCAACCTCGCGCGCACCTGCGCAGGGGTCCGCCGCCTGCCTGATTATGCGTCAGTTCGCCCCCCTGCAGCGGAATTGCCTGTCTCCGCCGCGCTCGGCAGTTTGGTTGCGTGGTCCGGCCTTGGCGCCCTGTGGCGAACCTGTCATGCTGGCGTTACCGCCGCGGCGCAGAAAAGGACACCATGACCTCGATCCTGACCATCACGCTCAATCCCACCGTCGATCTGTCGATCAGCGCCGATCATGTCGCCCCCGAGCGCAAGCTGCGCTGCTCGCGCCCCGAGACCGATCCGGGCGGCGGCGGCATCAACGTCAGCCGCGCGCTTTCGGCTTTGGGCGGGCATTCGACCGCCTTCGTGGCACTTGGCGGGCCGACAGGCGACATGGTGATGCATCTGCTGGCCGAGGCAGGTATCGGCCTGGCGCCCTTCCCGGCCCCCGGCGAAACCCGCCAGAGCCTGACGGTGACAGACGACTCCACCGGCGAGCAGTATCGCTTCGTCATGCCCGGCCCGGACTGGACGCCACGCGACGTGAGCAAGGCGTTGCATCGCATCGGCAAGGCCGCGCCCGAAAACGGCATCGTCGTCCTGTCCGGCAGCCAGCCACCCGGCGTGCCCGATGACTTCCCCGCGCGGCTGGCCACCCGCATTGCCCGCACCCGTGCGCAATTCTTCCTCGACACCTCGGGCAAGGCGCTGCACAAGCTGCTGGAGGCAGGCGCAAAACCCGCCGACGTGCTGCGGATGGATGATCTGGAGGCCGAAGAGCTGGCAGGCCACCCGCTGCCCACCCGCAAGGACAGCGCCGACTTCGCGCAAAGTCTGGTGCGGCGCGGTCTGGCCCATGCGGTGATCGTCGCGCGGGGGGCGGATGGCAACGTTCTGGCCACCGATCAGACCCGCTGGGTGGCACAATCCGTGCCGGACAAGGTGGTTTCCAAGGTCGGCGCCGGCGACAGTTTTGTCGCTGCCTTCGTGCTGGCCCGCGGGCGCGGCCTGCCCCTGCCCGAAGCGCTGCGCTGGGGGTCTTCGGCGGCCGCCGCAACGGTGATGACCCCGGCGACAGATCTGGGCACAGAGCGCGCCGTGAAGCATCTGCTGCGCAGCTGCACCCTGGAAGAGGTTTGAAAGGGGGCGCAGACGCCCCCTGCCCGCTCAGCTGGAATCGCGCCAGCGGTTGACCATCGGATAGCGCCGGTCGAGCCAGAAGGCCCGCGTCGTCAGGCGCGGCCCCGGCGCCGACTGGAAACGCTTCCATTCCGCCCTGTAGAGCAATTGCTCGACCCGCTTCACGGTGGTGTGATCGAACCCTGCGGCGACGATCTCGGCGACCGACTGATCCTCTTCCACCAGCCGCTCTAGGATCGCATCAAGCACCTCATAGGGCGGCAGGCTGTCCTGATCCTTCTGATCGGGGCGCAGTTCGGCCGAGGGCGGTTTGTCGATGATGCTGGGCGGGATCACCTCGCCCGCGGGGGCCTGCATCCAGGGCCGATGGTTGGCATTGCGCCAGCGGCAGGTTTCGAATACCCGCGTTTTATACAGGTCTTTCAGCGGGTTATAGCCACCAGACATGTCGCCGTAGATGGTGCAATACCCCACCGCCATTTCGGATTTGTTGCCCGTGGTCAGCAGCAGACCGCCGAACTTGTTGGAAATCGCCATCAGCATCACGCCGCGCAGACGCGACTGGATGTTTTCCTCGGTCACATCGGGTTTCGTGCCGCCCATCAGATGCGCCAGCGCCCCTTCGACGGCATCACGCGCGCCTTCGATGCTGACCGTATCGAGCCGCGTTCCCAGCCGCGTGGCGATATCCGCCGCATCGTCCAGCGAACTTTGCGAGGTGTATTCCGAGGGCAGCATCACGCAATGCACGTTTTGCGGGCCCAAGGCATCGGCGGCGATCACCGCCACCAGCGCCGAATCGATCCCGCCAGACAGGCCCAGAACCACCTTCGAGAACCCCGATTTCGTCAGGTAGTCATGCAGCCCCAGAACCATCGCACGATAGTCCTGTTCCCAGTCGTCAGGTTGCGCATCGCACCGCCCCGGAACCGCGCGCCAACCATCGGGGCCGCGCTCGAAATCGACATGCTCGATCTGTTCCTCGAACGCCGCCATCTGCACCGCCAGCTGGCCATGCGGACTGAGCACGAAACTGGCGCCATCGAACAGCTGGTCGTCCTGCCCGCCCACCATGTTCAGATAGACCAGCGGCAGCCCGGTTTCGACAACCCGCGCCACCGTCACATTCATCCGCAGGTCGAGCTTGCGGCGCCGGTAGGGCGAGCCGTTGGGCACCAGCAGGATCTCGGCGCCGGTTTCGGCCAGCGTCTCGGCCACGTCGGGGTGCCAGGCATCTTCGCAAACGGGCGTGCCAATGCGCAACGGGCCGATCCGGTAAGGCCCTGAAATCGGGCCCGAATCGAACAGGCGCATCTCGTCGAACACATCATCATGCGGCAGGTGGTGTTTCAGCAGGCGCGCCACGACCTTGCCGTCCTGCAGCACATAATAGGCGTTGTAATGCCCGGTCTCGTCCCAATAGGGCGCACCGATCCCCAACGCCGGGCCGTCGGTGATCTGCGCGGCCAGTGCCTCGACCGCGGCCATCGCCTCGCGCACGAAGGCGGGTTTGAGCACCAGATCCTGCGTCTGATAGCCGGTCAGGAACATCTCGGGCAGCGCCACCATGTCGGCCCCTGCGGCCCGGCCCTGCGCCCAGGCGGCCAGCGCCTTTTCGGCATTGGCGGCGAAGGCACCCACCGTGGCGTTCAACTGGGCAAGGGTCAGGCGAAATCTGTCGGCCATGGCACGGTCCTTTTGTGCGGTCCCGCCCAGATTTAGCGGCTGATCGCCCCGGTTGAAAGCGCCTGCGCGCAAAAACCCGCAAGCCCGCGCCCGGCGCCCGCCGGGCGCTTGTCTCGGGGGCGTGCGGGCTTTAGTCTGGCCGCGCCCGGGCCGGACCATCCCCCGGGTTCCTTCGGGACACGAGACAGGGAACATAACATGGCGCGCATTTCGGGCATGAACGGTCAACTTCGGGCGATGTCTCTGGCGATGTCTCTGGCGGTGGCGCTGGCGGGGCTGGGGCTGGGCATGTCGGGCACGGCAGGCTTCGCGCAGGAAATCGTGACCAAGCAATACGAGGATGGCGGGCTGTACGAGGGCACCTTCAAGGACGGCAAGCAACATGGCCGCGGCACCTACAAGCTGCCTTCGGGGTATGAATACGAAGGCGACTGGGTGATGGGCCAGATCCTGGGCCAGGGCCGGGCGCGGTTTCCCAACGGCTCGGTCTACGAGGGGCAGTTCGCCAGGGGCGAGCCTAACGGCAAGGGCAAGATCGTCTTTGCCGATGGCGGCACCTACGAGGGCGACTGGGTCGCGGGCCAGATCACCGGCGAGGGCGTAGCACATTATGCCAATGGCACGACCTATACCGGCACGTTCAAGAATGCGCTCCACGACGGCAAGGGCGTGCTGACCGGAACCGATGGCTATCGCTATGATGGCGACTGGGTCGGTGGCGTGAAGCAGGGCCGCGGCAAGATCACCTATCCCGACGGCGCGGTATACGAAGGCGACATGCTGGCGGGGTTGCGGGCCGGACAGGGCAAGCTGACCATGGCCGACGGGCTGACCTATGAAGGCGGCTGGCAGGAAGGCCAGATGAACGGCACCGGCCGGCTGCAGCAGGCCAACGGTGACATCTACGAAGGCGAGATGGTCGCGGGCAAGCGGCAGGGTCAGGGCAAGGTGACCTATGCCAACGGCGACACCTATGAGGGCGGCTTCATCCTTGACCAGCGCCACGGCAAGGGCATCTTCCGCGGCACCGACGGCTATGTCTATGACGGGGACTGGTCTGGCGGGCGGATCGAGGGGATGGGCACGGTTACCTATCCTGACGGCTCGGTCTATACCGGGCAATTCGTGAACGATCTGCCCGAGGGCCGCGGCAAGATCACCTATCCCGACGGGTCGAGCTATGAGGGCGATTGGGTCGCGGGCGTGATCGAGGGCACCGGCATCGCAAAATACGCCAACGGTCTGGTTTACGAAGGGCAGTTTCTGGCCGCGCGCAACCATGGCAAGGGCCGGATGACCTACCCGGACGGCTATATCTATGACGGGGACTGGGCCGATGGCCAGCGCCACGGACAAGGCCGCGCGACCTATGCCGATGGCACCGTCTATGAAGGCACCTTCGAGGCCGGTCAGCGCGCGGGACAGGGCCACATCACCATGCCCGACGGCTTCACCTATCAGGGGGGCTGGCGCAACGGCGAGATCGACGGCCAGGGCGTGGCCACCTACGCCAATGGCGATGTCTACGAGGGCATGTTCGTGCAGGGCAAGCGGCAGGGCAAGGGCGTCATGCGCTACAAGACCGGCGAGGTCGCCTCGGGCACCTGGTCGGAAAACACCCTGACCGAAGAGGCCCCGGCAGAGGAAACCACCGACGCGCCAGCGGAAACTGCCGCCCCGGCGGGCGCTGCCCCCGCCCCGGACGCGACCCAATAAGCCGGCCCCGGGCCCCGCTGCGCGGGGCTCAGGCTTTCTTCACGATCCGCGCGACCAGTTCCTCGCGCAGCAGGCCTTCGTCTTCGCCACTGTCACGGGCCAGCCGTTTGAGCCCGAAATGCACACGGGCAATGTCCTGGTAATAGCTGGTGAACGTGTAATTCACCGCGGCCCCCGCCACCGCGCCCAGCACGGGTGCCGCCTGCGCGGCCAGCTTCTGGCCCAGAACAGCGGCGAAACGCGGCGCGACCCGGGCGATCAACCCGTTCAGCGCCGGGCCGGTGATCGTGACCTTAGCGGTCAGAAAGCCCATGTCCGTGCCATCGTCCTGCGCCAGCGGTCCGGCGCTGGCAAAAACCCGCAGACATTCGACACGCACCTCTTCCGAGCCCGGATCGAAGCCATGCTCGGCCGCAATCCCCTGAATCGCGCGTAGCAGCATGGTGACGGTGAAGGGCAGTTCGGTCAGCGCCCCGGGCAAACCGCCCAAGCCCCCCGCAGCGCCCATCGCCGTGGTCAGCGCGGTATTGACCCAATCGGCACGGTCCGAAACCACCCCGCGCGACCGCCCCGCCGCGCTCAGCGCGGTTTCCAGCGCGCGCGCCGTGGCACCTTCCAGCCCGTCGCGGACCCCGGATGGCAGCTTGCCCAGCAACCCCTCGGCCGACCCGCCGATGAACCCCAGAACCTGCATCCCGACACCCGAGGCCGCCCGATGGCGTTTCGCCAGGGCGTCGAGTTCGGACAGAACCGCCGGGTCGCTGACCGGCAACAGAATTTCAGGCGTCATCGCGGGCCTCCCTTTTGTCCATCATATGGGACGGGACAGCACGTCGCACCAGATCAGCGCGCGGGTTTTTCCGGCATCTTCTCGACCGGGCCACGCACCCCGTCCCAGGCGCCGGGCTGCAATTCCAGCCCCAGAACGCGGTCGGGGTTGGTGGGCGGCGGCATGATGACATCGTCCAGCTTCTCAAAACCGAAGCGGGTGTAGTAGGGGGCATCGCCCACCAGAAGCACCCGCTCCCAGCCCAGACGCCGCGCCTCGGCCAGGCTTTCGTGCATCAGAATACCGCCCAGCCCCTCGCCCTGCCGGGTCGGGTGCACCGCAACGGGGCCCAGCAACAGCACCCGCTTGCCGCCCACCATGACGGGCCAATAGCGGATCACCGCAGCCAGAACGCCATCCTCGCGCAGCGTCAGGCACAACGGATGCACCTTTTCCACGCCTTCGCGCAACCGATAGGAAGACAGCGCCGTGCGACCGGGGGCAAAGCACAGGTCATAAAGCGCCTCGACCTCCCACCAGTCGGCCTCGGACTCTTCCTCAAGCTGATACATCGGCGCCCATCCCCCGCGAATCCCTCGCAAAACGCGCCTAACACGCGTTAATGTCAGGTTCAAATCAAAGGAGCCGCGATGTTCTACCGCCCCGAAGACGGCCACGGCCTGCCGCACAATCCGTTCAATGCCATCGTGGCCCCCCGCCCGATCGCCTGGGTCTCGACCCGCGGCAGCCTGGGCGACAATCTGGCCCCCTATTCGTTCTTCAACGCGGTCGCCTATACCCCGCCGCAACTGGTCTTTGCCTCGACCTCGGCCAAGCCGGACCGGGGCGATACCAAGGACACCCTGGCGCAGATCCGCGAAACCGGGGTGTTTTGCGTGAACCTGACAAGCGAGGCGCTGATTGCGGCGATGAGCGCCACCTCGGCGCCGCTGGCCGCGGGCGAGGACGAGTTCACCGCCGCCGGGATCGGGAAAGCCCAATGCGAGACCATCGACTGCCCGCGCGTGGCCGCGGCCCCGGCCAGTCTGGAATGCCGCCTGGTGCAGGTGATCCCGCTTCTGGGCGCGCATAATTTCCTGATCCATGGCGAGGTCACGGGCGTGCATATCCGCCCCGATTGCCTGAAGGACGGGCGCTATGCCCCGCCCGACCGGCTGACCCGGCTGGGCTACAAGGACTATGCCACGCAACGCGACACGTTTGAGCTGGATCGTCCGCCTGGCGGATAAGGCCGGGGGCCCTGCCCCCGGGCCCCCGGGATATTTCGACCAGAAAGAAAGCAAGACCCCGCCCTGCACGTCTCTCTGGGTCCAATATCCCGGGGGTGAGCGGCGCAGCCGCGAGGGGGCAGCGCCCCCTATTATGTGCGTGCCCCGCGCAGCAGCGTATAGATGCCGCTGGCGATGATCAGCCCGGCCCCTGCCAGCGTCGCCAGATCGGGGCGCTCGCCAAAGACCAGGACGCCCATGATCAGCGCAAAGATCAGACGGGTGTAGCGGAAGGGCGTGACCACCGAGACCTCGCCGATCCGCATGGCGGCCGTCAGGGCCCAATAGGCGCTGACGCCGAACACAACCGCGCCGCCGATCAGCAGCAGCGTTCGGCTTTCCGGCAGGGCGGGCGTGCCGCTGAAGGCCAGAATGATCGCCCCCGTCGGGATCAGCGCGGCAAAACCATAGATACCCAACTGGAAATTCGACAGCACCTTGGGGGCCGCGCGGGTCGTCAGATCGCGCCCGGCAAAGCCCAGAAGTCCCAGCACCGTCCACAGCGCCGCGGGCACGAACCCTTCCATCCCCGGGCGCAGGATCACCAGAACCCCCACGAAGCCCAGACCGATCGCGGCCCAGCGGCGCGGCCCGACCCGTTCGCGGAAGAACAGCGCCGCCCCCGCGACCACCACCAGCGGCGTCGCCTGCAAGATCGCAGAGGCGTTCGACAGCGGCGTCAGCGCGATGCCCAGCGTGTAGCCCAGCCGCCCCACCACCTCGAACCCGGCCTTCATCAGCAACAGCGGGCTGATGACTGCCGGGTGCCAGATCCGCTGGCCCGCGGCGCGCGTCAGCAGCATGAAACAGATCATGCCGCCCAGCCCGAACAGCATCAGCACCTCGCCCACGGCCAGGCGCGTCGTCGCACTTTTGATGAACATATCCTCGACGGCGAAGGCCGCCATGGCCAACGTCATCAAGACCGATCCGCGAATGTTTTCCAATCTCTGCCCGCCTGTCCCGTTTTGCGGCGACTATGGGCGAAAACTGCGGCAATGAATACGCCCTTTTCACCACGCTGCGCGAGGCCTAGTCTTGCGGCGGTGCAGCGCAGGAGGACCCCATGGAGAAGATGATCGGCGTAATCGGCGGCTCGGGCGTCTACGAGATCGCCGGGCTGGAAAACGCCGCCTGGATCAGCGTCGACACGCCCTGGGGGGCGCCGTCGGATCAGGTTTTCACCGGCACGCTGAACGGGGTGAAGATGGCCTTCCTGCCGCGGCACGGGCGCGGCCATGTGCATACCCCGACCACCGTGCCCTACCGCGCCAACATCCATGCGATGAAGGCGATGGGCGTGACCGATCTGGTTGCCGTTTCGGCCGTAGGCAGCTTGAAAGAGGCCTATGCCCCGGGCGATTTTCTGATTGTGGATCAATATATCGACCGCACCTTCGCGCGCGAGAAGTCGTTCTTCGAGCCGGGCCTCGTCGGCCATGTCTCGGTCGCGCATCCGACCTGTGCGCGCCTGTCGGCCGCCTGTGCGCAGGCCGCGCGCGGCACCGGCGTTCAGGTCCACGAGGGCGGCACCTATGTCGCGATGGAGGGGCCGCAATTCTCGACCCTCGCCGAAAGCCGCCTCTATCGCAGTTGGGGCGCCGATGTGATCGGCATGACCGGCATGCCCGAGGCGAAGCTCGCCCGCGAGGCCGAGATTTGCTACGCCTGCGTCGCGATGATCACCGATTACGATTGCTGGCACCCCGAACATGACGCGGTTGACGTGGCGCAGGTGGTTGCCACCGCGATGAAAAACGCCGACAAGGCGCGCGCATTGGTGGCGGCCCTGCCCGGGCTTCTGGCGGCGCCGCAAAGCGAATGTCCCTGCGGCTGCACCCGCGCGCTCGACAGTGCGATCATGACCGCGCCGGGGAAACGTGACGCCGGTGTGATGGCAAAACTCTCGGTCGTCGCCGGCCGTGTTCTGAAAGGCTGATCCCCATGAAAACCGTCAAGGATTACATCCGCACTATCGCCGATTTCCCGCATGAAGGGATCATGTTCCGCGATGTCACCTCGCTGTTTGCCGACGCGCGCGGGTTTCGCATGGCGATCGACCAGCTGCTGCATCCCTGGGCAGGCGAGCGGATCGACAAGGTGATCGGGCTGGAGGCGCGCGGCTTCATTCTGGGCGGCGCGATCGCGCATCAGTTGTCCAAAGGCTTCGTGCCGATCCGCAAGAAGGGCAAACTGCCCGGGCAGACGATCAGCCAGGCCTACAAGCTGGAATACGGCGAGGCGATCATGGAGATCCACGAAGACGCGCTGCAACCGGGCGAGAGGGTGCTGGTGGTCGACGACCTGCTGGCCACGGGCGGCACCTGCGAAGCCTCGATCAAGCTGATCGAACGGCTGGGCGCCGAGATCGTCGGCTGTTCCTTCATCGTCGATCTGCCGGAACTGGGCGGGCGCAAGCTGCTGGAAGGCCTGGGCATGCAGGTCAATGTCCTGTGCGAATTCGACGGGGTTTGAGAGGGGCGGTAACCTTTCCTCAACCGGAATCAGGCTATCCCAAGCGGACCTGATGGTTCGGCTGCTTGCAAACATGTGAACCAAAAGCGCGGCGCCCTGCCTCCCCCGGCAGGGCGCCTTTCGTTCAGCGCAACACCGCCCCCGGGTTCATGATGCCCAACGGATCCAGCGCCGCCTTGATCGCCCGCATCGCGGCCAGCTTGCCGGGGTCGCCGTACCGCTCCAGATCCGGCACTTTCAGCCGCCCGATACCATGCTCGGCCGAAACCGAACCGCCGAAGCCGTCGACGATCGCATGCACCAGATCCTTCACCTGGCCGCGCAGATTGGCATAGTCGGCCCGGCTGCGCCCTGGCGCGGGAAAGACGTTGTAATGCAGATTGCCGTCACCGACATGGCCAAAGCAGTTGATCCGGAAATCGCCCAGCGTGCGCACCGCCGCCCCGGCCTGCGCGATGAACTGCGCCAGATCGGGCAGCGGCACCGAGATGTCATGGCTGGAGATAGAGCCGATCCGCTTGTTCGCCTCGGGCAGGGACTCGCGCAGCGTCCACATCTGCGCACGCTGGGCGCCCGATTGCGCGATCACGCCATCCTCGACCAACGCGCCCGCCGCCTCGAACAGCCCGGCCAGTGCCTCTTCGGGGTCGATCCCCTCGGGCAGGCCGACTTCCACCAGCACCATCCAGTCCGGGCGCACAGCAAAGGGCTGATGCACCGGCGGGCCGACCTCGTCCAGAAACTCCAGCCCCTGCCGCGCGATCAGTTCGAACGCGCTGACACAGCCCGGCATCCGCGCCTCCGCCAGTGCCAGCAGCTCCAGCGCGGCGGCCGGGGACGGCACCACGAACATCGCCGTGCCAAGACTGGCCGGCTGCGGAAACAGCCGCAGGCTGGCAGCGGTAATCACCCCCAGCGTGCCCTCGGCCCCGATCANNTCATAGCCGGTGTTGTCCTTGCGCAATCGCCGCAGCCCCGCGATCACCGTACCATCGGCCAGCACCGCCTCGATGCCCAGACACAGCTCGCGCGCATTGCCATAGCGCAGCACGTTGACGCCACCCGCATTGGTCGCAAGGCACCCGCCGATCCGTGCCGTGCCCTGGCTGGCCAGGGTCAGCGGAAACAGCCGCCCCTGCGCGGCGGCGGCGGCCTGCGCCTCGGCCAGTGTCGCCCCCGCCTCGATCACCAGCACATGATCGTCGATCGCGCGCACCGCGGCCATCTTTTCCAGGCTCAGGATCACCGGCGCCGGGCCTTCGGTCTGCACCTGCCCGCCCACAAGCCCGGTCCCGCCACCATAGGGCACAACCCCCACCCGCGCGGCATGGCAGGCGCGCAACACCCCCGCCACCTGCGCGGTATCGGCGGGCTTCGCCACCACGCCGCCCCGCCCCTGCCACAGCCCCCGCGGCTCTTCCAGATAGCGCGGCTCGGGTGCGCCCAGCGACAGCCCGGGCACCGCCTGCGCGAGATGCGCAACAAAGGCCTGATCTGCGGGGTTCAGCATTTTTGCCTCTTCTTTCTGGCCGAAATATCCCGGGGGTCCGGGGGCTGGCCCCCGGCGCGGGCCATATGCGTTTCAGCCGATATCGGTCCGCCCGCGCCGATCCGGGCGCAGGTTGGAATACAGCACATGATTGCGCCAGCGCCCGTTGATCTGCAAATAGCTCTGCGCGACGCCTTCGTATTTGAAGCCCGATTTTTCCAACGCCCCGCGCGACGCCACGTTTTCGGGCAGGCAGGCGGCCTCGATCCGGCTCAGGTCCAGCACGCTGAAGGCGTAATCCACCACCGCGCCGATCGCCTCGCGCATATATCCCTGCCGGGCGTAGCGTTGCCCCACCCAATAGCCCAGCGTTCCCGCCTGCGCGGGGCCGCGCCGGATACTGTCAAGCGTGATCGCCCCCAGCACCCGCGCATCCTGTTTGCGGATCAGGAAGAACGGCAACGCAGTGCCCGCGCCCTCGGCCCGGGCCGCCCAATAGACCCGGTCGGCAAAGGCCTTGCGGCCCAGATGGTCGGGCGCCCAGGCGGGCTCCCACGGGGTCAGGAAATCGCGGCTTTCCTCGCGCAGCAAGGCCCAGTCGCGGTAATCGGAATGCATCGGCAGGCGCAGCACCATCCGCGCCGTCTCTACCGAGGGCTTCCGACGCCGCCCGAGCATCAGCTGGCAAGCCGTTCGCGCAGGGTCTCCAGCGCGGGGGCATCGCCGACCGGGCCGTAAAGCGCCAGCGCCGAGCGCCCCGAGGCCGCCAGCCGGCCGGCATAGTCGCGCACCGCCGCGCAGCTGACCGCGTCGATCTTTTGCGACACCTCTTCCAGCCCGGGCACCCGGCCCCAGATCGACAGGTTGCGCGCCATCCGCTCGGCCCGGCTCGAGGCGCTTTCCAGCCCCATCAGCATGCCCGCCTTCATCTGCGCGCGCGCCCGCGCCACCTCGGCCTCGGACATGTCGTCGGCGGCCCGTTTCAGCTCGTCCACGGTCAGGCCGCACAGCGCGCCGATTTCTTCCTCGGACGTGCCGGCATAGATCGTCACCATGCCGGTGTCGTCATAGGCCCCGGCCTGCGCAAAGATCGAATAGCACAGGCCGCGTTCCTCGCGGATCTTCTGGAACAGCCGGCTCGACATGCCGCCGCCCATCGCGGTGGCATAGACCTGCGCGGTGTAAAGATCGGCGTCGCGATAGGCCGGGCCCTCGAAGGCCAGCGCGAAATGGACCTGCTCCAGATCCTTGACCTCGCGCCGTTCGGACCCTTGCCACAGCGCGCCCTGCACCGGATGCGCCCCCACCGGCGACAGCCCGCCAAAGGCGGCTTCGGCCTGTTTCACGATGGCGTCGTGATCGACCGCCCCCGCCGCCGACAGGATCATCTGATCGGGGCCGTAATGCTCGGCCACAAATCCCGCCAGATCGGCGCGGCCAAAGGCCTGCACCCGTTCGGCCGGGCCCAGAATCGTGCGCCCCATCGCCTGATCGGGATAGGCGGCCTCTTGCAGCCAGTCGAAGATGATGTCGTCGGGCGTATCGAGCGCCTGACCGATTTCCTGCAAGATCACATGCCGCTCGACCTCGATCTCGCGCGGATCGAAGATCGGGTTCAGAACGATGTCGGAAATCACCTCCAGCGCCAGCGGCACGTCGCCGCCCAGCACGCGGGCGTAATAGGCCGTCATCTCGCGCGAGGTATAGGCGTTGATATAGCCGCCCACGTCCTCGATCGCCTCGGCGATCTGCAGCGCGGTGCGGGTCCGGGTGCCCTTGAACGCCATGTGTTCCAGGAAATGGGCGATCCCGTTCTGTTCGGGGCGTTCGTGGCGCCCGCCCGCAGTCACCCAAATGCCCACCGTGGCCGAGGCAAGCCCCGGCATCGCCTCGGTGATGATCCGCAGACCGTTCGGCAGCGTCGTCGTCTGGATCACTTGCGCCGTCCCTCTTCGATCAGCGCTTCCAGCGCGGCCAGATCGTTGGGCACGCGCGTCACCCGCTCGGGGCGATCGAACAGATCGGCCATCCGCGGCGGCAGGCCGGGGCGAATGCCCGTTGCAGCCGCGACCGCATCGGGGAATTTCGCGGGATGCGCGGTGGCCAGCGTCACCATCGGCACCGGCGCCGCGACATGGGCCGCGCCCACGCGCACGCCCACCGCCGAATGCGGGCACAGCAATTCACCCGAACGCGCGAGTTCGTCGCGGATCGTTTCGCTGGTCTCGCCCTCGGACACCCGCCCCGAGACATAGACCTCGCGCAGCGCCTGCAGCGCGCCCTGGCTGACACGGAAGCCGCCTTCGGTTTTCAGCTCGTCCATCAGCTGCGCCACGGCGGCACCGTCGCGGCCATAGGCCCAGAACAGCGCCCGTTCGAAGTTCGAGGAAATCTGAATATCCATCGACGGGCTGATCGAGGGCTTCACCCCGTCCATCCGATATTCGCCCGTGGTCAGGCAGCGGTGCAGGATGTCGTTCTGGTTGGTCGCGATCACCAGCTTGTCGATCGGCAGGCCCATTTCGCGCGCGATGAAGCCCGCGAAGATGTCGCCGAAATTGCCCGTAGGCACGGTGAAGCTGATCTTGCGGCCGGGTGCGCCCAAGCTGACGGCGGCGGTGAAGTAATAGACCACCTGCGCCAGAACCCGCGCCCAGTTGATGCTGTTGACGCCAGCAAGCCCCACCTCATCGCGGAATTCGAAATGGTTGAACATGTCTTTCAGGCGGTTCTGGCAATCGTCGAAAGTGCCATCCAGCGCCAGCGCATGCACGTTGGCCTCGGGCGGCGTGGTCATCTGGCGGCGCTGCACCTCGCTGACGCGGCCATGCGGGAACAGGATGAAGACATCCACGTTTTCCAGCCCCTTGAAGGCCTCGATCGCGGCCGATCCGGTATCGCCCGAGGTGGCGCCGACAATGGTGATGCGCTTGCCCTGCTTGGCCAGTTCGATCTGAAAGAGCTGGCCGATGATCTGCATCGCGAAATCCTTGAACGCGAGCGTGGGCCCATGGAACAGTTCCAGCAGGAAATGCCCCTGATCAAGCTGCACCAGCGGCGCGCGCGCGACATGGCCAAAGCCCGCATAGGCGCGCGCGATGGCGCCGCGCAGTTCGGACTCGGTGAAGGTTTCGCCCACGAAGGGGAACATCACGCGGAAGGCGACCTCTTCATAGCTTTGCCCCGCCAGCGCCGCGATGTCATCCGCGCTCATCGCGGGCACGGTTTGCGGCACATACAGCCCGCCATCGCGCGCCAGCCCCGTCAACATCGCTTCGCCGAACGTCAGCACGGGGGCCTGCCCCCGGGTCGAGATATACCGCATCAGTCACCCTCAGATCTGTTGCCGCCTGATACGCCACAACAGGAACGCTGTCATCCCCGCCCAGACGATTGCGAGCGAAAACCACGTGATTGCATAGTTTCTGTGATCATTTGGAATGCCGGTAATGGCAATCGGCTGCGGCGTCACCCCCTGCGTGTCGCCCTCGATCCGGGCGGCAACGACCAGAACCGGCTCTGTCCCCAGATGTTCGGCCATCGCGGGGACGTCGCGGGCATACCAGACCTGCGCCGTCAGATCGGGCGCGGGGGTGTAGCTGTCGGTTTCCTCGGGCCAGTGCAGATTGCCGGCCACGATCAGCGCGGTGCCCGGGCGCGGGCTGCGCCGCGCCGCCTCGGGGATGAAGCCGCGATCCAGCAGCACCTGCCGCCCCTCGCCGGTCTCGAAGGCCGAAATCACCTCATAGCCCGGGCCCACGCCCTTTTGCCCCGACAGCACCAGAATTTCCGCGCCGGTAGTCGCCCCCGCCATCATCACCGGCGTGTATTTCAGTGCGCGCGTATCGGTGCCTTCGGCGGGCAGATCCTGCGCGGGGCCCGCGATCTGCGCGGAAATCTCGGCCAGAATCTGGTCTTTCCAGGCCAGACGGCGCAACTGCCAGAACCCGAGGTTCAGCAAGATCGCGCAGCCCACCACGCCCAGGATCAGCGGAAAGATATAGCGTTTCATCGCCCCTCCAAAGATTGCGGCGCGAAGGTTGCCCCCCGCGCCGCGCGCATGTCCCGGGCGCCAAGGGGCGCTTACGCGCTGCCCCAGATATAGATCGAAGCAAAGAGGAAGAGCCACACCACATCGACGAAGTGCCAGTACCAGGCGGCAGCCTCGAAGCCGACATGCTCGTCCGGGGTGAACTGACCCTTCATCACCCGGATCAGGCAGACCAGCAGGAAGATCGTGCCGATGATGACATGCAGCCCGTGGAACCCCGTCGCCATGAAGAAGTTCGCGCCATAGATATTGCCCGCCAGACCAAAGGCCGCGTGGCTGTATTCATAGGCTTGAAAGCAGGTGAACAGCGCGCCCAGCAGGACCGTCAGGATCAGCCCGTTTTTCACGTCCTGCCGGTTGTTTTCATGCACCAGCGCATGGTGCGCCCAGGTCAGCGTGACACCCGACAGCAACAGAATGACGGTGTTAATCAGCGGCAGATGCCAGGGATCGAAGGTCTCGATGCCGGCGGGCGGCCACTGCCCGTCGACCGCCGGGCTTTCGGGCCCCATCGGATACATCGCGTGTTTGAAGAAGCTCCAGAACCAGGCGGCGAAGAACATCACCTCGGACATGATGAACAGGATGAAGCCATAGCGCAGCCCGATGCGAACCACCGGCGTGTGTTCGTGCCGCTCGCCCTCGGCCACCACGTCGGACCACCAGCCATACATGCAATACAGCACCAGCAGCAGCCCCGCGAAGAAGATGAAGGGGGTGACCTTGGTCATCCACATCACCGCCCCGAAAAGCATGACAAACGCCCCCAGCGCGCTCAGCAGCGGCCAGATCGAGGGGGGCAGGATGTGATAGTCGTGGTTCTTTGCATGCGCCATTTGGGTTGTCCTGTCGGCCTCAGTTGACGGGGATCTTCGCAACGGGCGCAAGCGCGGCCTGCTGCGAAGGCAGATCGGTTTCGAAGAAAGTATAAGACAGCGTGATATTGCGAATGCGGCCCGCATCCCGGTCGGTGACCAGCGCCGGATCGACGAAGAACGAGACCGGCATCTCGACCCGCTCGCCCGGTTGCAGCACCTGTTCGGTAAAGCAGAAGCATTCGATCTTGTCGAAGAACCCGCCCGCCAGATCGGGGGCGACGTTATAGCTCGCCGTGCCCGCGACGACCCGGTCGGTGGGGTTGTAGGCCTCGAAATAGGCCAGCCCGGTTTCGCCGATGCGCAGGGTCATTTCGTTCTGGACCGGGCGGAATTTCCACGGCATGCCGCGCGCCACATTGGCGTCGAAACGCACGGTGACGGTTTCGTCGAGGATCACGTCGGACCCGGCCTGCGACACCTGCGTGGTGCCGGCAAAGCCGGTGGTGCGGCAGAACCAGTCGTAGAACGGCACCGCAGCCCAGGCCCCCGCCCCCATCACCACGATGACGGCCACCAGTTGCAGCACGATACGGCGGTTGGAGCGAGCCGGGGCTGTCATTCGCTCACCTGTCCGATCGGGGCGCCGGGGGCGATTTTCGCAGGCCGCGCAGGCGCGGGATCGGACGCAGGCAGCATGCTGACGCGCGGCTGGTGGTCATATGCCTGCATCTTGTCGCCGCGCTGGACCTTGACGATGGTCAGCCCGAAGACCAGCACCACAAAGCCGATCAGCACCAGCCCCAGCCCGGCATTGCGGCCGAACCGGCGGCGGTGCAATTCGTGATCGCGCGTAAAAGCCATCACCAGCCCCCCATGCCGAACAGGCTCAGGCCCTTTTCGGCCAGCAGCGCCAGAAAATGCCCGAACAGATAGAGCAGCGAGAAATAGAAGAACCGCTTTTCGGTGGCGTATTTCTCGGCCAGTGCCGCCGCATCGTCACGCCGCCACAGCCGGACCGCGCCACGAATGAACAGCGCATTCAGCACCAGCGCCACGGCCAGATAGACCGACCCGCCGATGCTGGTGAACGCGGTGCCCACCGCCACAGGCGCAAGGATCAGCGTATAAAGTAGGATCTGCCCGCGCGTCACCCGGCGGCCATGCGTCACCGTCAGCATCGGCACGCCGGCGTTGGAGTAGTCATCCTTCATGAACAGCGCCAGCGACCAGAAATGCGGCGGGGTCCACAGGAAGATGATCGCGAACATCGCCAGCGATTCCATGCTGATGCCGCCCGTGGCCACGGCCCAGCCGATCATCGGCGGGAACGCCCCGGCCGCGCCGCCGATCACGATGTTCTGCGGCGTCGCGCGCTTCAGCCAGATCGTGTAGACCACGACATAGAAGAAGATCGTGAAGGCCAGGAACAGCCCGGCAAAAATATTGGCGGCCAGCGCCAGCATCACGCAGGAAATCCCCGCCAGTGCCAGCCCGAAGCCCAGTGCCTCTCCCTCGGTCACCCGACCTGCGGGGATCGGGCGGCTTTGGGTGCGGCGCATCAGCCGGTCGATGTCGGCATCATACCACATGTTCAGCGCGCCCGAAGCCCCGCCCCCCAGCGCGATGAACAGCACCGCGACGAAGGCCACGAAGGGATGCACCCCCACCGGCGCCACGACCAGACCGACGAAGGCGGTGAACACCACCAGTGACATGACCCGCGGCTTCAGCAGGGCGATGTAATCGCCGAACTGGCCTTCGGTGTCGCGCTCGAGAATGCCGATATCGCTCATCGCTGCCCTCCCCGGCACGCCGTCAGTTCGACGCGACCTTCACCGGCGCGGGCGTGTCCAGCGCGGCAAAGCCGTTCTTGGCGCGGTCGAGCCACTGGGCATAGACCTCGTCCGAGACGACCTTGACCACGATCGGCATATAGGCATGCGCCTGCCCGCACAGTTCGGAACACTGGCCGAAATAGACGCCTTCCTTGTCGGCATTGAACCACAGCTGCGCGATCCGCCCCGGCACGCCGTCCTGCTTGACCGCGAACGCCGGCAGCGCCCAGGAATGGATCACATCGGCGCCGGTCACCTGCATCACGATGGTCTTGCCCACCGGCACCACCACGGCATTGTCGGTCGCCAGCAGATATTCGTCAGGGGCATAGCCATGCTCGGCCAGGTCTTCCTTGGCCAGCATCAGCGCATCGAAGCTGACGCCTTCATCCGGGTATTCATAACCCCAATACCACTGATAGCCGGTGACCTTGATGACGATATCGCCCTTGGGAATTTCCTGCTGCTTCCACAGCGTGGGCAGCGAAAACGCCCCCACCACCACCAGGATCAGGATCGGCACGATGGTCCAGGCAATTTCCAGCGGCGTGTTGTGGGTGAACCGCGACGGCGTCGGGTTGGCCCGGCTGTTGTAGCGCACGATCACATAGATCAGCAGCGCCACCACGAACAACGTAATTACCGTGATGATCGTCAGAAGCATATGGTCCAGCCATTGCTGGTCATGCGCCAGTTCCGACGAGGCGGGCTGAAAACCCACGCCCTGCGCATGCGGTTTGCCGATCACCGGCAGACCCTTGATCATGTCCTGGGCGTGAACCTGACCGGCAACGAATGCCGACGTGAAAGCGGCCGCGAAACCGCAGCGGATAGACGCAAAGCGCATTCGAATTCTCTCTCCCTGATGCGGCTCTCCCTGCCGCCAGCGCAAAGCTGTGCTTCCCTTCACCTCTTGGCGCTGTATGTATTCCTATGGAAAACATATTCATTTGGGTCCGACAAGCAAAAGCTGCGACACTCTGTCGCTTTTTGGGACGCCGCCGGAGAAGGAAGTGCCATGAGCCAGGATCATTTCGCGCCATTCGAACAGCAATTGGACGAGGCCCGCGCGTTGCAGGTTCTGCGCGAGGCCACGGCGGGCGCCGAGGATGGCGAGCTGTTTCTGGAGCGTCGCCGCTCCGAGGCGCTGGTGTTCGATGATGGCCGGATCAAGACCGCGTCTTACGACGCTTCCGAAGGGTTCGGGCTGCGCGCGGTCAAGGGCGAGGTCGCGGGCTATGCCCATTCGACCGAGATTTCCGAAAGCGCACTGAAACGTGCGGCGGAAACCGCGCGGCTGGCGGTGGGCGATGGCGGCGGCGTGATGGCCCCGCCCCCCGCGGGCACCAACCGGCGGCTTTATGGTGATGCCGACCCGATGGCCGATGCGACCTTCGGGGCGAAAATCGACATCCTGCGCGAGATCGACGCCTTCACCCGGGGCCTTGACCCGCGTGTCGTGCAGGTGTCCGCCAGCATGGCGGCCAGCCTGCAAGAGGTCTTCATCCTGCGCCCCGAAGGCGGGCTGGTCAGCGACATCCGCCCTATGGCACGGCTGAACGTTTCGGTCATCGTCGAGGAAAACGGGCGGCGCGAAAGCGGCGGGCATGGCGGCGGCGGGCGCTTTGGCCTGTCGGGGCTGATCGAGCCCGCGCATTGGCAGCCGGTCGCGCGCGAGGCGCTGCGCATCGCGCTGGTCAATCTGGTGGCCGAACCCGCGCCCGCCGGACAGTTCGACGTGGTCCTGGGACCGGGCTGGCCCGGCGTGCTGCTGCACGAAGCGGTGGGGCACGGGCTGGAAGGCGATTTCAACCGCAAGAAATCCTCGGCCTTCGCCGGGCTGATGGGCCAGCAGGTCGCGGCCAAAGGCGTCACCGTGCTGGATGACGGCACAATCCCGGACCGGCGCGGTTCCATCTCGGTCGATGACGAGGGCACGCCCTCGGGGCGCAATGTGCTGATCGAGGATGGCATTCTGGTGGGCTACATGCAGGACCGGCAGAACGCGCGGCTGATGGGCGTGGCCCCCACCGGCAACGGGCGGCGCGAAAGCTTTGCCCATGCGCCTATGCCGCGGATGACCAACACCTACATGCTGGGCGGCGACACCGACCCCGCCGCGATCCTGGCCGATCTGAAAGACGGGATCTATGCGGTGGGCTTCGGCGGCGGGCAGGTCGATATCACCAACGGCAAGTTCGTGTTTTCCTGCACCGAGGCCTACCGGGTGAAAAACGGCATCATCGGCGCGCCGGTCAAGGGCGCCACGCTGATCGGCGACGGCCCCACCGCGATGCGCCAGATCCGCGCGATCGGCAACGACATGGCGCTGGACCCCGGCATCGGCAATTGCGGCAAGGCCGGGCAATGGGTGCCGGTGGGCGTGGGCCAGCCGACGCTGATGATCGGCGGGCTGACAGTGGGCGGTTCCGCCGCCTGAGATCGGGCGCGTCCTTAACCAGATCGGCCGGGACGTGGCGAAGCCCCGGCCGGCCGTGCCCCCTGATGGAAATATATTTCCGAAAACCCGTACGAATCATATGCGCGGTAACCAATTATTAACGTTAAGGTTGCAAAAAGAGGGGGCGAATGAGGCGGAGGATCGGATGAAAACGCGTTTGTTTTCTTACCCCACCCCCTTCACCCCACCCACCACGGAAGAAGATGAACTTTCGGTTCTTCGCCTTATTCGCTCTCGTCGCGTGGGCCCCAGCACGTTTCACCGTTTAATGGCCGAACATGGCACGGCGCAAGCCGCGCTGGACGCCCTGCCGGAAGTGGCCCGGGCCGCAGGCGCGCAGGATTATCAGATCTGCCCTGAAGGCGTCGCGCTGGCGGAATTGAAGGCCGGGCAACGCGCGGGCGCGCGGCTGATCTGTGCCGGTTCGCCCGACTACCCCGCCGATCTGGCCGAAATCAGCGATGCGCCCGCCGTGCTTTGGGCCGTGGGCGATCTGGCGTTGCTGGCGCGCCCGCGCGTGGCACTGGTGGGGGCGCGCAATGCCTCGTCACTGGGGCTGCGGATGGCGCGCCGCCTGGCCGAGGGCCTGGGCGCGGCGGGGGTCACCGTGGTGTCGGGCCTAGCGCGCGGGATCGACGCCGAGGCGCATCGCGCGGCCCTGACCAGCGGCACAATCGGCGTGCAGGCGGGCGGTATCGACGTGATCTATCCGCTGGAAAACGCCGATCTGGCGCGCCAGATCGCAGAGCGCGGCCTGCGCCTGTCCGAACAGCCCCCCGGCATGGCACCCAAGGCGCAGCATTTCCCGCAGCGCAACCGCATCATCTCGGGGCTGTCCCGCGCCGTGGTTGTGGTCGAAGCCGCCGCCCGCTCGGGCAGCCTGCTGACCGCGAAAGATGCACTCGATCAGGGGCGCGAGGTGATGGCGGTGCCGGGTCATCCGATGGATGGGCGCGCCTGGGGGTGCAACATGCTGATCCGCGACGGCGCGGTCCTGGTGCGCGGCGCCGAGGATGTACTGGAAACGCTGGGTCTGGCGCCCGCGCCCCGGGCGCAGGCTGTCACGGCCACCGATCCGCCCGCCCCCGCCGCGCCGCGCCAGAACGCGATGCCCGACGATATCGCCCAGCAGGTTCTCAACGCGCTTGGGCCCAGCCCGACGCCAGAGGATCAGATCATCCGCGATCTGGGGCTGGATGCCGCGGCACTGGCTGGCCCCCTGCTGGATCTGGAGATGGAGGGCAAAGTGCAGCGCCACGCCGGCGGATTGCTCAGCCGCATCGCCTGAGGCTCAACGATAAAGCCCGGCGCAAACCTCGGGGATCAGCGCGCCATATTCGGCACAGATCGGTTCATACTGATACCAGACATCGGTCGCGCCGATGGCCCAGTGCACAGCCGCCCACATCCGCCCGGATTTGCGCCAGAACACCTCTATATGCGGGGTGTCAATCAGTTCGGGGTCGAAGGTGCCGCGCTGCACCATCGGCGTTGCCCACATGTTGATGGGTTGTCCCCCCGGGCGCTGCGCCTCGAGCATGGCAAAGGCGCGATCGCCCGCCACCCGCAGATCGTGGATCACGAATTCGACGGGCGCGCCCAGTTCCCATTCCACCATCGGGCGCAGCGCGTCCATCAGATCGGCCCGCAGCGCGCTGCCGCGTTCGGGCGTGGACCAGCCCTGCGCCCCGGCCATCACCGGAAACAAGATCATCAACCCCGCAAGGATCATCCGCCGCATTCCATACCCCCTTTTTCACTTTGTCCCATCATGGCCGCGCCAACGCCCTCTGGCAATCGGGGGCATGCGCGGCGCATTGACAAGCGGGGACTTGCCCCACATGTTGCCCGGCCAAAGCATTAGCGCGTGAAGTGAAGAGGAAGTCATGGCCGTTGTCGTTGTCGAATCTCCCGCCAAGGCCAAGACAATCAACAAATATCTGGGTTCGGATTACACGGTTCTGGCGTCCTTCGGACATGTCCGCGACCTGCCGCCCAAGGATGGCTCGGTCGACCCCGAAACCGATTTCGCGATGAAATGGGAAGTCGCGAGCGATTCCAAGAAGCATATCAAGGCGATCACCGACGCGCTGGCGCATGATGACGAACTGATCCTCGCAACCGACCCCGATCGCGAGGGAGAGGCGATTTCCTGGCACCTGGAACAGGCGCTGGAAAAGAAGCTGAAGGGCAAGAAGGTCAGCCGCGTGACCTTCAACGCGATCACCAAACCGGCGATCACCGAGGCGATGAAACACCCCCGTCAGGTCGACACCGCGCTGGTCGAAGCTTACCTCGCGCGCCGCGCGCTGGATTATCTGGTGGGGTTCAACCTGTCGCCGGTGCTGTGGCGCAAGCTGCCCGGTGCGAAATCGGCCGGGCGCGTGCAATCGGTCTGCCTGCGCCTGATCGTCGAGCGCGAGATGGAGATCGAGGCCTTCAAGGCCCGTGAATACTGGACCGTGACCGCCGAGCTGACCACACCGCGCGGCCAGACCTTCACCGCCCGGCTGACGGTTCTGGGCGGCAAGAAGCTCGACAAGTTCGATCTGAAGACCGCGACCGATGCCGAACTGGCGGTGCAGGCGGTGACCTCGCGCGATCTGGTGGTGAAATCGGTCGAGGCCAAGCCCGCGACCCGCAACCCCTACCCGCCCTTCATGACCTCGACCCTGCAGCAGGAAGCCAGCCGCAAATTCGGCATGGGCGCCAAGGCCTGCATGTCGGCGGCGCAGCGACTGTATGAGGCCGGGCACATCACCTATATGCGGACCGACGGCATCGACATGGCCCCCGAGGCGGTGACCGCCGCGCGCGCCGAGATCGCGTCCCGCTTCGGCGCGAAATATGTGCCCGAGACGCCGCGGATCTATAAAAACAAGGCCAAGAACGCGCAGGAAGCCCACGAATGCATCCGCCCCACCGATATGGCGGCTGGCCCCGAGGCGCTGAAACTCGCTGACGATCAGGCGAAATTGTATGACCTGATCTGGAAGCGCACGCTGGCCAGCCAAATGGCAGGGGCGGTGATGGAACGCACAACGGTCGACGTGGGCTCGACCGATGGCGAAGTGGAACTGCGCGCGACCGGCCAGGTCGTGACCTTCGACGGCTTCCTCAAGATCTACGATCAGGGCCGCGACGATGACGAGGGCGAAGACGGCGCCCGCCTGCCGCAGATCATGCAGGGAGAGGCGGCCAAGAAGGGCCAGATCACCCCCGAGCAGCATTTCACCCAGCCGCCGCCGCGCTATACCGAGGCGACACTAGTGAAACGGATGGAAGAGCTGGGCATCGGCCGGCCCTCGACCTATGCCTCGATCGTGACCACGATTCAGGACCGCGGCTATGTCCGCAAGGACAAGAACCGCCTGATCCCCGAAGACACCGGGCGGCTGGTGACGGCCTTCCTGAGCAATTATTTCCGCCGCTATGTCGAATATGATTTCACCGCCGATCTGGAAGATCAGCTCGACGACATCTCGGCCGGGTCGCGTGATTACAAGGATGTGCTGGCACGGTTCTGGCGCGATTTCTCGGCCGCCCTGGGCGAGACCGCCGATCTGCGCATCGGCGAGGTGCTGGACAAGATCGACGAGGTTCTGGCCCCGCATCTTTACCCGCCGCGCCCCGACGGCAGCGACCCGCGCGCCTGCCCGACCTGTGGCACCGGGCGTCTGCATCTGAAAACCGCGCGCTCGGGCGGGGCCTTCATCGGCTGCGGCAATTACCCCGAATGCCGCTATACCCGCCCGCTCTCGGCGCCAGGCGACGATGACACGGCCGGGCTCGACGGCAAGATCCTGGGCGAGGACGGGGGCGATCTTATCACCCTGCGCATCGGCCGTTTCGGCCCCTATGTGCAGCGTGGCGAGGCCACCGAGGAACAGCCCAAGCCGCCGCGGGCCAGCCTGCCCAAGGGCTGGGCGCCCGACACGCTGGATCTGGAGCGCGCGCTGCAACTGCTGTCGCTGCCGCGGCAACTGGGGGCCCACCCCGAAGACGGCGCGCCGGTCGAAACCAACCTCGGGCGCTTCGGCCCCTATGTGAAATGGAACAAGACCTACGCCAACCTGCCCGATGCCGAAGAGGTCTTCACCATCGGCATGAACCGCGCGGTCGAGGTTCTGGCGCAGAAGATCGCCCGCGGCCCGGGCCGGGGCGCAGCCGCCCAGCCCTTGAAAGAGCTGGGCGAGCATCCCGATGGCGGCCCGGTGCAGGTGATGCCCGGCCGCTATGGCCCCTATGTGAAATGGGGCAAGGTCAATGCTACCCTGCCCAAGGATCAGGACCCCGAGGCGATGACGCTGGAGCTGGCGCTGCCGCTGATCGAGGCTAAGGCCAGCAAAGGCGGCAAGAAGAAAGCCGCGCCGAAAAAGGCCGCAACCAAGGCGCCTGCGAAGAAGGCTACGGCAAAGAAGCCGGCAGCCAAGAAACCGGCGGCGAAGAAGGCAGCACCGAAGAAGGCATCTGCAAAACCGGCCCCCGGGTCAGACGACGGCTAAGCCCCGCCGCGATGCGGCAATTGACTCGGGCCGCCCCCTTCGCCACACATTTGCGATATGACTATGGGAGTGAGGGTTATGAAGAAGGTTTACGGCACGGCGTCGGAGGCTCTGGATGGGCTTTTGTTCGACGGCATGACGATGGCGGCAGGCGGGTTCGGCCTGTGCGGCATTCCTGAACTGCTGATCGACGCGCTGGTGGCCAGCGGCGTGAAGGACATCACGATCGCCTCGAACAACTGCGGGGTTGACGGGTTCGGTCTGGGCAAATTGCTGGACACGCGGCAGATCAAGAAGATGATCTCGTCCTATGTCGGCGAGAATGCGGAATTCATGCGCCAGTATCTGTCGGGCGAGCTGGAGCTGGAATTCAACCCGCAGGGCACGCTGGCCGAGCGGATGCGCGCGGGCGGCGCGGGGATTCCGGGCTTCTACACCAAGACCGGCGTCGGCACGGTGATCGCGGACGGCAAGGAGCACAAGGACTTCGGCGGCGAGACCTATATCCTCGAAACCGGCCTCGTGATGGATCTGGCGATCGTGAAGGCCTGGAAAGCCGATACCTCGGGCAACCTGGTCTTCCGCAAGACGGCGCGCAATTTCAACGTGCCGGCGGCCACCTGCGGGCGGGTCTGCGTGGCCGAGGTCGAGGAAATCGTGCCGGTGGGCAGCCTCGACCCCGATCACATCCACCTGCCGGGGATTTATGTGCACCGCATCATCGCGGGCCAGCACGAGAAACGGATCGAACAACGCACGG
>DKFM01000003.1 GCA_002452815.1 Rhodobacteraceae bacterium UBA6796 | reverse complement strand
TTCTGGTTATGAGTCCTGAGCCTAGTGACCCGGTTCAAAATGGGCCGCCCGTTTGACGCGGCCGACTTTCACATCGTGTCCGTTTTCGGGTCAAGGTATTAATTGACTATTTTTGTCGAAAATATTTCGAGCGGCCAGTTCGCGCGAAAAACGAGGGCCGGGACAATCTGACCCCTTGTGCGGAGGCGGCCCCCCTGTATAAAGGCGACAATATTTATCAGGAATAAGTGGCGCAGCAAATCATGAGCTTCCCGCTCCCCCCCGGCCTTTCGCAGATGCCGCTGGCGATGGCCTCGCCCGGGACCGAATGCGAGGTGCGCCAGCTGCGCGGCGGCGGAGATTTCGAACGCCGCATGCTGGCCATGGGGCTCGGGCCGGGGCGGCGGTTGCGCGTATCCCAGCGCGAGGGCGGCCAGATGGTGGTGATCGTCGGGGAAACCCGCCTCGCCCTGGGCCGGGGGATCGCCCAGAAAATCCTGGTGGCTGCGGTCGGATAGACGGAATTCGCGAAGAAGGAGGCGCCGATGCCGGTGTTGCTGAAGGACATGAAGATCGGAGAGCGCGGCCGCGTCGTCAGCCTGCGCCCGGGTTCCGGGGGGTATCGGGCGAAATTGCTTTCGATGGGGCTGACCCCGGGGGTCGAATTCGCGGTGCAGCGGGTGGCGCCGATGGGCGACCCCGTCGAGATCACGCTGCGGGGCTTTCGCCTGACGCTGCGCAAGGCCGAAGCAGACGCGCTTGACGTCGAGCGCCTGAACGAGGAGCGGAACTGATGCGCCATTTCGTGATTGGGGTCGTCGGCAACCCGAACTGCGGCAAGACCACATTGTTCAACGCGCTGACCGGATCGCGCCAGCAGGTCGGCAACTGGCCCGGCGTGACCGTCGAACGCAAAAGCGGCCGGTTCCGGCTGGGCGAAACGACGATCGAGCTGATCGACCTGCCGGGCACCTATTCGCTTGACGCGGCCGAGGGCGATCTGTCCCCCGACGAGCGGATCGCGCGGGATTTCGTCGCCGCGCGCGAGGCGGATCTGGTGCTCAACATCGTCGATGGCTCCAACCTGGAACGCAACCTCTATCTCACGACGCAGTTGCTGGAGATGAAGGTGCCGATGGTGGTGGCGGTCAACATGGTCGATATCGCCGCCAGCCGGGGGATGAAGCTCGATCTGGATGCGCTCGGCCGCGCACTCGGCTGTCCGGTCTTTGCCGTCGTCGCCTCCGAAGGGCGGGGCGTCGCCACACTGAAGGCCGCACTTGCGGCGCAGGCGGCCGCGCCGGCACTGCCCCGGGTCGATCTGTTGCAGGATGCCGCCGTGCGCCGCGCCGTCGCCACGCTGCGCCCGTCGATCACGCCGCTGGCACAGGCGCGCCGGGTCGATGCGGACTGGGCGGCCCTGTCATTACTGGAAAGCGACAGCCTGCTCACCGGCGCCGACCCCGAGCAACGCAAGACAATCGCGGCAGAGCTGAAGCCGCTGCGCGCGGCTCTGATGGCCGAACTCGACGAGGATATCGACATCGCTTTTGCCGATGCACGCTATCGTTTCGTGGCCAAGGTGATGGCGGCGGCGATGCACGACAGCCGCTGCCTGTCCGAAACCCTGTCCGACCGGCTTGACCGCGTGGTGCTGAACCGGGTGCTGGGCGTCCCGATCTTCCTGGCCGTGATCTATCTGATGTTCCTGTTCACCATCAGCATCGGCGGCGCGCTGATCGACTTCTTCGACATGGCCACGGGCGCGATCATGGTAGACGGGCTTGGCCAGGTGCTGGACCGGCTGGGTGCGCCCGCCTGGCTGCATGAGATCGTGGCGGGCGGTCTTGGCGGCGGGGTGCAGGTGGTGGCGACCTTCATTCCGGTGATCGCTTTCCTGTTCCTGTTCCTCTCGGTGTTGGAGGATTCGGGCTACATGGCGCGCGCGGCCTTCGTGATGGACCGGGCGATGCGCGCGATCGGCCTGCCCGGCAAGGCCTTCGTGCCGCTGATCGTGGGCTTCGGCTGCACCGTGCCCGCCGTTATGGCGACGCGCACGATCGAACGGCATCGCGACCGTATCCTAACGATCGTGATGGCGCCCTTCATGTCCTGCGGCGCGCGGCTGCCGGTTTATGCGCTGTTTGCGGCGGTGTTCTTCCCCGCAAGCGGGCATCTGGTGGTGTTCGCGCTTTACCTGATCGGCATCGCGGTGGCGGTCCTGACCGGGCTTGCGCTGAAATCCTCGTTGCTGGCGGGGCCGGTGACGCCCTTCGTGATGGAGCTGCCGCCCTATCATCTGCCCACATTGCGCGGCATCCTGACCCTGACCTGGGAACGCACCCGCGGCTTCATCCTGCGCGCAGGCCGGGTGATCGTGCCGATGGTTCTGGTGCTCAACGTGCTCAACTCTCTGGGCACCGACGGCAGCTATGGCCACAGCGACAGCCGCAATTCCGTGCTCAGCGCCATCGGGCGCACGATCACGCCCGCGTTCGCACCGATGGGCATGACCGAAGAGAACTGGCCCGCCGCGGTGGGCATCTTCACCGGCGTTCTGGCGAAAGAGGCGGTGGTCGGCACACTCGACGCGCTCTATGCCGAGGCCGGGCGTGCCGATGCCGGCACCGAGGCCGCGCAAGAGGACGCAGAGGCGTTTAGCCTTGGCGCCGCGCTTTCCGAAGCGTTGGCCACCATCCCCGCGAACCTTTCCGACGCCTTGGGCGGCTGGGCCGACCCGCTCGGGTTCGAAAGCGAGATCGAGGGCGCAGCGGGCGCAGAACTGACCCCGACTGGACAGGCCATGCAGGCGCGCTTCGACGGTGCGGCAGGCGCCTTCGCCTATCTGCTGTTCATCCTGCTTTACTTCCCCTGCACGGCGGCGCTGGCGGCGATCTACCGCGAGGCCGGGCGTGGCTGGACGCTGTTTGTGGCGGGCTGGACGACATCGGTGGCCTATATCGCGGCGACACTCTTCTATCAGGGCGCGCGTCTGCCGATGCATCCGGCCAGCTCGGGCGCCTGGCTTGCCGCGATGGCGGCCACGCTCGTGCTGATGCTGCTTGCGCTGCGCATGTGGTCGGCGCGACGGCGCGACGCGCTTGTGATGCAGATCGCCGAATAGGAGGAGAAGATGGCACTTCGCGACGTGCAGGCCTATGTCGAAACCCATGGCCGGGTGACGCTGAGCGACCTGAGCCTGCGCTTCGACACCTCGCTCGATACGATGCGCGACATGACCGACCGGCTGGTGCGCAAGGGGCGGCTTGAACGGCATGTCTTGCGGGCGCAATGCACCAAATGCGGCGCGGCCGCGGCCTGCGCACTGGCCGAGTATTATACGACGCCACAGGCCACGCCCGCAGCACAGTAACCAACCGGGGCAGGCGCCCCACAGGCGAACGGATGTGCTCGGCCCGATTGCAGGCCGGGCACATTGGTTTCAAAGCGTCGCGCAGGCCGTCGCGATCCGGGCCAGCGCCTCGGTCAGTTCCGCCTCAGAGGTCGCATAGGAGATGCGGAAATACGGCGACAGGCCGAAGGCCGCGCCCGGCACCATCGCCACATCGGCCTCGTCCAGCAGCCAGGCGCAGAAGTCGCGATCAGACCCGATCACCCGGCCCGAGGGCGTAGTCTTGCCGATCAGCCCCGCGCAGGAGGCGAAGGTATAGAACGCACCTTCCGGCACCCGGCAACTGATCCCCGGGATCGCGTTCAGCGCGGCGACCACCAGATCGCGGCGACGGCGGAAGCTTTCGGTCCGGGCGGCCAGAAAATCCTGCGGCCCGTTCAGCGCGGCCAGCGCCGCCGCCTGAGAAATCGAGCTGGGGCAGGAGGTCGACTGGCTTTGCACCACCGCCATCGCCCGGATCAGCGCCTCGGGTCCGCCGGCATAACCGATCCGCCAGCCGGTCATCGCATAGGCCTTGGACACACCGTTCACCGTCAGGATGCGCGATTTCAGCCGTGGCTCCAGCGCGGCGGGCGTGACGAACCGGAAATCGTCATAGACGATATGTTCATACATGTCGTCGACCATCAGCCACAGCTGCGGATGGGCCAGCAGCACCTTGAGCAACGGGCGATACTCGGCCTCGGAATAGGCTGCACCTGTGGGGTTCGAGGGCGAGTTCAGGATCACCCAGCGGCTGCGCGGGGTGATCGCCGCGGCCAGATCGGCGGCGCTCAGGCGAAAGCCCTGCGCACCGTCACAGGCCACCGCGACCGGCACACCCCCCGCAATCCGCACGATGTCGAAATAGGACGTCCAGCAGGGCGTCGGAATGATGACCTCGTCCCCGGGGTTCAGCGTCGCCATCAGCGCGTTGAACAAGACCTGCTTGGCACCCGTCGCCACGGTGATTTCGGCCGGCGTATAGTCCACGCCATTTTCGCGCCGGAATTTCCCGGCAATCGCCGCCTTCAGTTCGGGCGTGCCATCCAGCGCGGTGTATTTCGTCTGTCCCGCGGCCATGGCCTGCGTGGCAGCATCCTTCACCCAGTCGGGCGTGTCGAAATCGGGCTCGCCCGCGCCCAGAATGATCACCGGCTTGCCTGCACGCTTCAGCGCTGCCGCGCGCGCACCGATCTGCAGGATTTCAGACACGCCAAGCGCGGCGATCCGGTCGGCCGGGGCGAACCCGGCCGTTTCAGGAAGATCTGCGGTCATGTTCGCCTCAGTCGATGTCGAAGGTCACGCCCTGCGCCAGCGGCAGCTCGCGCGAGAAGTTGATCGTGTTGGTCGCCCGCCGCATGTAGCCTTTCCACGCGTCCGAGCCGCTTTCACGCCCGCCGCCGGTTTCCTTCTCGCCACCGAAGGCGCCGCCGATTTCCGCGCCCGAGGTGCCGATATTGACGTTGGCGATCCCGCAATCAGACCCGCGCGCCGACAGGAAGGTTTCCATCTCGCGCATGTCCAGCGTGAAGATCGACGAGGACAGGCCCGCGCCGACCGCGTTGTGATCTTCGATCACCGCATCGAAATCGCCGTATTTCATCACATAAAGGATCGGCGCGAAGGTTTCCTCCAGCACCGGGCCCAGCTGCGCGGGCATCTCGACAAGCGCCGGGCGCACATAATAGGCCGCGTTCGAGGCGACAGCCTCGCGTTCGCCGCCATGCACCGTGCCGCCCGCGGCGCGCGCGGCGGCCAGCGCATCCTGCATCGCGTCGAAGGCCAGCTTGTCGACCAGCGGCCCGACCAGCGCCTGGGTTTCCAGCGGGTTGCCCACCGAAACGCTCGCATAGGCCTTGATCAGCCGCGGCACCAGCGCGTCATAGACGCTGTCATGCACGAAGAGCCGCCGCATCGTGGTGCAGCGCTGCCCCGCCGTGCCCATCGCCCCGAACGCGACCGCGCGCAGCACCATGTCCAGATCGGCCGAGGGGCAGACGATGCCCGCATTGTTGCCGCCAAGCTCCAGGATCGTGCGCCCGAAGCGCGCCGCCACCTTGGGCCCGACGATCCGCCCCATCCGGGTCGAGCCGGTGGCCGAGATCAGCGCCACATCCGGGCTTTCGACCAGCACATTGCCGACATCCCCCGCGCCGATCAGCACCTGGCACAGATCCGCGGGCGCGGCACCGAAGCGGGCCAGTGCCCGCTCCAGGATCGCCTGGCTCGCAAGTGCGGTCAGCGGGGTTTTTTCCGACGGCTTCCAGATCACGGGATCGCCGCAGACAAGGGCCAGCGCCGTATTCCACGACCAGACCGCGACCGGAAAGTTGAAGGCCGAGATCACGCCCACGACCCCCAGCGGATGCCAGGTTTCCATCATCCGGTGCCCGGGGCGTTCGGTGGCGATGGTCAGGCCGTAAAGCTGCCGCGACAGGCCGACGGCGAAATCGCAGATGTCGATCATTTCCTGCACTTCGCCCAGACCTTCGGACGGGCTTTTGCCGGCCTCGATCGACACAAGTTTGCCCAATGCCTCTTTCGAGGCGCGCAACTCTTCCCCCAGCAGGCGCACCAGTTCGCCGCGTTTGGGCGCGGGCACCATGCGCCAGGCCTTGAACGCGGTTTTCGCGCGGGCAATGGCGGCCGCGGCGGTGTCGGGCGTGTCCGCGACCAGCGCACCGATCTGCTCGCCGGTCACTGGGCTGAAGCTGGCCATCGTGCCGCCGGTATAACGGGCCGCATCGACGCCAAGCGTGTCAAGCAGGGTGCGGGTTTCGGTTGCAAGCGACATGGAGTGTCCTTCCTTGGGGCTTATTCGAGAAAATAGATGAGGGTGATCAGCGCCGCCGACGCGGCCAACCCGTAAAGGGTGAAGGCGCGGTTGACAGCGAAAGTGACGCGGGTCGGCGGCATGTGCAGATGCCGTCCGGTGATGATCGACATGGCCGAAATCGGCGAGGCCGAAATCGCCAGCGCCCAGGCGAAGCACAGCGCCAGCGCCAGCGCAAAGGGATGGGCCGCACCCACTGGCCCCGCACCGAACAGTTGCGCGGCCATCACCATGACAATCGAATGCGGGATCATCAGTGCACCCGCCAGCGGGATCAGCACGAGGCAACCCAGAATGATCGCCAGCGCCGGCAATGCGCCGCTTTCGATCAGCGCACCGATGCCCAGTGCATTGAGCGCCACCGAAACCCCGGCGCCGATCACGGCTGCCGCCAGAAAGATCGTCGCCTCGTTCGCCATCACGGCCGAAGCCTCGGACAGCGCGGCCAGCGGGCTGGTGCCTTTGGGGGCGCGTGCGGCAGGCTCGATCCGCGGCCACAGAACGGCCAGAAGCGGCAACACCAGACAGGCCGCGACCAGAAAGCTGATGTCGAGCCCGCGATGCAGCGCCAGCGTCACCGCGATCAGCCCGGCCACGGCGGCCAGAATTGCCGCCAGCGCCCGACCGCCCTGCACGGTGGCGGTGCTTTCCGGGTCGGCGGTGGCCGCGGTGCGCCCGATCAGCAGGCTGCCCGCCGACACCAGCATCGCGGCGCCGAAGCTCAGCGCCAGAAAACGCACCGGATCCAGCCCCGGGATTGCCGAGGTGACGATGGCAAAGCCCACGCCGATCGGGTTCCAGACCGTCATCAGGATCGTGCCGCGCAGCGCCGCCAGCGTCACGGGCGCCGGGTCGATGCCCGGCTTGCCCTCGGCCCGGGCGCGGGCGGCATGGTCGGTCGCGATGTCGGACATCATCCCGATCGTGCCGATGTTGAACAGCACCGACAGGAACTGCGCACCGAAGGTCATCGCCGCGCTGCGCATCCGGGCGGGGTAGGCAAACAGGCGCGCCGCCGCCACGCCGATCACGCGCGAGGCCCGCACCGGCGCCCGGATCAGTCCGAGCGTCGTCAGAAAGGCGGAAAACGCAGTGCCCTGAAACAACGCCCGGGTCATCGCGGGCAGTGCTTCGGGCGCGGCCAGCGCGACCAGCGCCGCCACCCCCAGGGCCGCGATGGCAAAGATCCGCGCGATCCGCTGCACATGCGGCAGCCGGATCAGCGCCAGCATCACCGCCGCCGCCGCCGCGACCCAGTTCAGCGCGGCCCAGCCCGGCGCGATGCGCATGCCGATCTGCCCGGCGACCAGCGCCCCGATCATCACCACCGCCAGCAGCCCGGCCACACGCGCGATGACATCCCCGCGCGTCAGCCCCATGCCGCCATTCACATGCCTGTCCGTCATTCCCGCCTCAGATCCGATCCGACACGAAATGCACCAGCCCCGCACCCGCCGCATACCAGGCGAATTTCGCGTCGCGCAGACTGGCCGCTTCAGAGCGCGTCACCGGCAGCGGCATCGCATCAAGCGGCAGATCGCCCAGAATATGTCGTGCCAATGCCTTGCCGAACACCGTGCCGGGCGCAATGCCACGCCCGTTATAGCCGCAAAATCCCAGCGCGCGCTCGCCAAAGACATGCAGACGCGGCAAGTTGTCCGAGGTCATGCCGATCCGGCCCCACCATTCGGTTTCGAACCCGATCCCGCGCAACTGCGGGAAGATCCGGTGCATCGCGCGCAGCGCCCAGGCCCGGTGCGTGGCGCGGTCGATCCCGCCCAGCCGCCCGACCGATCCGAAAATCAGCCGCCCCGCTGCATCCATGCGGTAGGACGACAACACCTCGGGCGTATCCCAGCACCCTTCGCCCCCGGGCAGAATCGTCGCGCGGATATCGTCGGGCAGAACCGGGGTGGACATGTTGAAATAGGGCAGGATCACCTGTTCGCGCACGATTTCTGGGAATACCGCCTGAGTGTAGGCGTCCGATGCCGGGATCAGCCATTTCGCCCGAAGCGTGCCGGCCTCGGTGCGCAACCGCCAGTCATTGCCATCGCGCGCGACCGAGGTCACCGGCGAATTGGCATGGATCACCGCCCCGGCCTGCAGCGCCGCGCGGGCCAGCCCCCGCACATAGGCCAGCGGCTGGATCGTGCCCGCGCGATGGTCCAGCAACGCGCCGGTATAGCGCCCGCCGCCCACCCGCGCCCGGGTCTGCGCGGCATCCAGCAACTCGACAGGCGCACCGCAGGCTTGCCACTGCGTCATGCGGTCGGTGATTTCCCGCAAACCGGACGCGCCGACGGCCAGATGCAGCGTGCCATTATGCACCGCCTGACAGTCGAGCCCGTGGCGGCGCACGATCCCGAAGACCTCGGCAGGGGCATTGCCCAGAAAATCGAGCAGCCGCGCGCCATAGTCGGCGCCCAGCACGTTGGGCAATTCCTGCGGCATCACCCACATGCCCGCGTTCACCAGCCCGACGTTGCGTCCTGCGCCGCCGAACCCCGGCTCGACCGCCTCCAGCACCGTCACCGAAACGCCGGCCTCGGCCAGATGCAGCGCCGCCGACAGCCCGGTGTAGCCTGCACCGATGATCGCCACCTCGGTTTCCGCCGCGCCATTCAGCGGCGGCAGCGGGGGGGCGGCGGGGGCGGACAGCTCCCAAAGACCATGGCTGCGGGGATCGTTGCGCATCATCGGGCTCCGACAAGAAATCTGCGGCGACAGTGCCGCGCCTTTTTGAAGTGCCCCAAAACGCCCCGGAAGGCCAGTTCCGTGTGCGCCTGACATCATTCCATTGCGGAATGCGAAGGCGCCCCCTGCCAGACCCGCAGAAACCGAGAGGGCCTTTCCGCGTGCACGCATCCCCACAACATGCCCCGAAACAGGGACACCAGCCGCGCAAAGGCCCCTCGGACGCCCATACCCATGCAAAACATCGCTTTTCAGCAAGAGATCGAGAAGCAATCATTCTCGCGCAAAATCCGCCCAAAAATCATGCACCTGGAAAATCCATGAAAACAATACCTGCGCGCGGAACGCCGCAACGCAGCAAAAAACCTCTGCCTTTCAAGGGAACGCCAAAAGATCATTCCAAAAAAGAATGATCTTTTGCCTATCGGTTGATTGTCCCCACCCCTTTTCCGGCCCCGTTCTGATGCCAAGCCCGCCGCCCACCGGCCCGGGCGAGACCCATAACACCCCAACAGGGAGACCGCCCGTGATCAACCCGTTCCAATTCCCGCTTCGCAGCCTTGCCCTTGGGCTGGCCCTTGCCGCAGCCCTGCAAACCCCCGCCATCGCCGGATCGCCCGAGGACGGCTGGGGTGGTGTGCAGGCTGCGGGCAAGCTGCGCTGCGGCGCCGCCGTCTATCCGCCCTATGTCATGCGCGACCCGGTGACCGGCGACTATTCCGGCTTCTTCGCCGACCTGTGCCGCCAGTTCGGCGAAGAGGTGCTGAATGTCCCGGTCGAATTCGTCGACACCACCTGGGACAATATCGTGGCCGGGCTGCAGGCGGGCAAATGGGACATGTCGCTGGCGCTGAACCGCACGCCGACCCGCGCGCTGGCCGTCACCTTTTCGGAGCCTGCCGTGCCCTATGAGGTCACGCTGGTCTACAACAAGGCCAATCCGAAAGTGCCCGCCGATGCCCAAAGCCTGGCCGATTTCGACGTCGCGGGCATGACGATCGCCGTGGCGTCGGGCACCGCGATGGACAAATCGGTTTCGCCGCTGATCCAGAACGCCACGATCCTGCGCCTGCCGTCTTCGGACGAGGCGCGCCTTGCGGTGATGTCGCGCCGCGCCGATGTGCTGGCCGATCCGTCCGACACCAACCGCCTGTTCGTCGAGGCGAACAAGGATTGGGCCGTGGCGATGGCGCCGACCCCTGCGATTGCCAAACAGGGCGTGGGTTTTGGCCTGAACGCGGCCTTCCCGGCCAAGGACGTGGCCGCGCTGAACATCTTCATCGAAGAGAAGGTGGCGACAGGTCAGGTCGACCGGCTGGTCGACAAGGCCGTGCAACAGGTTCTGGCCGAGGGCCAGTGACCTCGGCGGCGGGGGCCTGCCCCCCGCCTTCACCCTTGGTGCAAAGCGACGAAGACGATGGTTCAGGACAAGCTCCTTAAAATTCACAATCTGCACAAATCCTATGGCGATCTGGACATCTTCAAGGGGCTCAGCCTTGCGATGGACCGGGGCGACCGGCTAGTCATCATCGGCCCCTCGGGCGGGGGCAAATCGACGCTTCTGCGCATCGTGATGGGGCTGGAGGACATCACCGGCGGCGATGTCTATCTGGATGGCAAACCCTATATTCTGCGCGATGGCGGCAAGACCAAGATCGACCACAAATTGCAAGCCCGCGTCGGCATGGTGTTTCAGCACTATACGCTGTTTCCGCATCTGGACATCCTGCGCAACCTGACGCTGGCGCCGGTGAAGACCCGCGGCATTCCCCGGGCCGAGGCCAAGGCGATGGCGCTGCTCGAACGGTTCGGGCTGGCGGCGAAAGCGCGCGCCTATCCCTCGCAACTGTCGGGCGGCCAGAAACAGCGCGTGGCGATTGCCCGGGCACTGATGCTCGATCCCGACCTGCTGCTGTTCGACGAGGTGACCTCGGCGCTCGACCCCGAACTGGTGGCCGAGGTCGAGGCGGTGATGATGGAACTGGCCGATCATGGCATGCCGATGATGATCGTGACCCACGACATGCATTTCGCCCGCAACATCGCCAGTCGCGTGGTGTTTGCCGCGGGTGGCGTGGTGGTCGAGGACGGCCCGCCCGAACAGGTGCTGGACAACCCGCAGGTCGCCCGCACCCGCGAATTCGTCGAGCGCGTCTTTGCCAGGAAGAAATGAGCCATGGGTTACGAGCTGCAGTTTTTCTATGTCTGGCAAAATCTCGACAAGCTGGGTCAAGGCTTGCTGGTCTCGCTGGAACTGACCGGGCTGGCCAATCTGATCGGGCTGACCGCAGGGTTCGCGATTGCGCTGATGCTGCGCGCCCGGATGCCGGTGCTGCGCCTGCCTGCCACGGCCTTGGTCGAGCTGTTCCGCTGCACTCCCGTGCTGATCCAGGTCGTCTGGTTCTTTTACTGCGTGCCGATCCTGTTCAACCTGTTCGTCGATCCGATGGTGATGGGCGTGCTGGCGCTGGGGCTGAACCTGGCGGCGTTCAACGCCGAAGGATACCGCGCCGCGATCCAGTCGGTGCCGCGCGAACAATACGATGCCTGCGCGGCGCTGGGGCTTGGCGGCTGGAGCCGGGTGCGCCACGTCGTGCTGCCCCATGCCCTGCGCGCGGCCCTGCCGGTGTTGATGACCAATGGCATCACGATCTTTCAGCAAAGCGCGCTGGTCGCGCTCGTGGCGATCCCGGACCTGATGTACGAGGGCAAGATGCTGGCCACCGAAACCTACCGCCCGATCGAGACCTATACCGTGGTCGCGGCGATCTATTTCGCGATTTCGGCGCCGATCTCGCTGATCGTGCAACGTATCGAGGCGCGGTTCGACCGCGTTCAGGCCTGAGGAGAGCAGCATGCATTTCGATCCGACGATCCCGTTCAAATACTGGGATGCACTGCTGATCGGGCTGGGCACCAGCCTGCGGCTGACATTGATCTGTCTGGCCATAGGCATCGCACTTGGGTTCGTGACCTCGCAGGCGCGGCGCTCGCGGTTGATGCCGGTGCGCGCGGTGGCGATTTTCTATGTCGAACTGTTCCGCGGCACCCCGGTTCTGATTCAACTGTTCTGGATCTTCTACTGTCTGCCGATGCTGATCGGGGCCGAACCCGGGAACTTCATTTCGGCCGTGCTGAGCCTGTCGCTCTATGCCGGGGCGATCACGTCCGAGACCTTCCGCGCGGCGCTGAAATCCATCCCGCGCGAGCAATATGACACCTGCCGCGCCCTGGGGATCACCGGACTGCGGCTTGCGATCTGGGTGGTGCTGCCGCAGGCCCTGCTGCGCGCGATCCCCACGCTTCTGTCGAACGCGGTTGCGCTGTTCAAGGAAAGCGCGCTGATCTCGGCGGTGGGGATGGCGGATCTGATGTTCATCGGCTCGTCCATCGCCAACCGCACCGGGCGCCCGGTCGAGATGCTGACCGCCATCGCGATCATCTATTTCACCGTGGCCTTCCCGCTGACCCGCATCGTCGGCCGTGTCGAAACCCGCATCCTGCGGCGGCTGGCGGTCTGAAAAGAGGCACAGAAAATGCTTGTCTCGGCGCGACACCCGGGCGACATCAGGCGCGACCAGATCGGAGCCCTGCTGATGAAAACCCCGCGTCGCTTTCTGCCCTCTCTGTCGCTGTTGCAGGCGTTCGAGGCGGCGGCGCGCCTGCAATCCATCACCGGCGCCGCGCAAGAGCTGTCGCTGACGCAAAGCGCGGTGTCACGGCAGATCCGCGCGCTGGAGGAACAGCTGGGCACCACCCTGTTTCACCGCGAGAAGCAGACGATCCGGCTGACACTGGGCGGCGTGTCCTACGCCCGCGAGGTGCGCGAGGCGTTGCAGAAAATCTCGCAGGCGTCGATGAACCTGCGCGCCAATCCCCATGGGGGCACGCTGTCGCTGGCGATCCTGCCCACTTTCGGCACGCGCTGGCTGGCGCCGCGGCTGCCCGCGTTTCTGGCCGAAAATCCGGGCATCACGATCAATCTTGTGACCCGGCTGACGCAGTTCGACTTCTCGACCGAGGCGGTGGATGCGGCAATTCATTTCGGCCGCACCGACTGGCCCGGGGCCGATTCCGCCTATCTGATGGGCGAAGATGTGGTGCCGGCCTGTGCGCCGGAAATGGCCGCGCGGTTTGGTTTTGCCACACCGGCCGATCTGCGCGCCGCACCGCTGTTGCACCTGACTTCGCGCCCGGACGCCTGGGAGAAGTATTTCCTGCGCAACGGTGTCGATGCGCAAAATGTCCACGGCATGCTGTTCGACCAGTTCGCCACCGCCGCACAAGCGGCCGCGGCGGGCATGGGCGTGGCGCTGCTGCCGACCTTTCTGATCGAAGATGAAATCGCGGCCGGGCGTCTGGTGCGCGCGCTTGATGCGCCGATGCGCTCGGACGAGGCCTATTACCTGTGCTGGCCGCGCGATCAGGAAAGTTATGAACCGCTGCGGTTGTTCTGCACCTGGCTCAGCGCCGAGACCCGCGCCTTCGAAGCGGCGCGGGCGGCAGGCTGATCTTCACGCCAGACTGTCCCAGGCCAGGATCGCCGCGCTCAGGTCCTCGACGGCCGAGCCTACCCCCTTGAACAGCGTTATCTCGCCGGGGCCGCGGCGCGGGTGCCTGTTATCACGGCACAACGCTTCGAGCGTGCCTTCGATATCCGCCTCGGTGATCGCGCCCGAAGCCAGCGGCAGCGCGATATCGCCGCTTTCGATGCGCGCATGATCGGTATCCAGAAATATCCGCGCACGTTGCAGCGCCCTGTCGTCGGCCTCGCGCATCTCGGGGGTGAACGATCCGATCAGGTCGATATGCTGGCCCGGATGCAGCCAGTCACCATGGATCAGCGGCGTTCGCGACAGCGTCGCACAGGACACGATATCGGCGCGGCCCACGGCGGCTTGCAGATCGGGCGCGGCCACCGCGGGAATGCCCTGCGCGCGCAGATCGGCGGCAAGCGCTTCGGCCGAAGCCGCGGTGCGGCTCCAGACTTCCACCGCCTCGATGGGCAGCGCGGCGCGATAGGCCTGTGCCAGATTGGCGCCGACACGCCCCGCCCCCACGATCAGGTGACGGCGGCTGTCGGGTCGCGCCAGCCTGCGCGCCGCCAGTGCCGAGGCCGCCGCCGTGCGCCGCGCGGTCAACTCGCCACCATCGAGCAACAACTTGTGCGCGCCGGTCACCCGATCGAACAGGATATAGCTTGACGCGATCGCGGGCAGCCCGCGCCCGGCGTTGCCCGGATGGACATTGACGATTTTCACCCCGCCCCAGCCCGCCGCCTGCCATGCGGGCATCAGCAGCAGCATGTCATCGGCGGCACCGGGGTTGACCATCGGGTGATGGTGGCGCAGCGGCACCTCGGCGCCCGCACGAAATCCTGCATCCAGCGCGTCGATCAGCGGCCCGAACGGCAGCGCGGCGCGTGTCTCTTCCAGCGTCAAAACCTGCATGTCACCTCACAGAGCCTCAAGCCAGCGCGCACGCGACGACACATCGCGCAGCGCCGGGGGTTCACCAGCCATCGCCTGCGCCAGAATTTCTGCGGCGCCCAGGCTCATCGTCCAGCCAAGCTGGCCATGACCGGCATTGATCCAAAGATTTTCGAACCGACGCACCCGCCCCAGATAGGGCGGTCCGGCGGGCGTGGTCGGGCGCAGGCCCGTCCAGAATTCCGGGTGGTCCAGATCGACCGCCGCGCCAAAACTGCGCCGCACATACGCATCCAGCAGCTTCACGCGATCGGCAGGCAGGCTGCGGTCGCGCCCGGCGAATTCGGCAATCGCCGTGACCCGCAGCCGGTCGCCGTAATTGGCCACTGCCAGCAATTCGGTTTCATCGACGAAGGGCAGCTTCGGCACGCCCGCGGGGTCGGTGATCCGCCAGGTGCCCGAATACCCCTTGACCGGATAGATCGCCGGCGCAAAGCCCAGCGGCCGGGTCAGATCTGGCGTCTCGACCCCGGTCGCCAGCACCACCCCCGCGCAGGCAATCGGCCCCGCATCGGTCTGCACCGCCGTGATCCGGCCATTCGCACGGGTAAACCCGGTGACATCGGTGTCATAGCGAAATTCGACGCCGTTTTCGGCCGCCCAAGCCGCGGTGCGCCCGGTGAACAGATGGCAATCGCCGACAGAATCAATCCGGCTGAGCAAGCCCCCCGCCAGCCGGTCGCGCATCGCCGCCAGCCCGGGTTCGCGCGCAATCAGGTCATCGCGGCTCAGCGCAGTGATTTCGGCCCCCGCGCCGACCTTGGCGGCATAATTGCGAAACTGCGCGGCATCCTGAAACAGATAAAGCGCGCCCGCATGCCAGGTTGCGGCAGGCAGGCCCATCTCGGCCTCGGCGGCGTGCAACATGTCGCGGCTATAGCGGCTCAGCCGCCGCTCCCTGTCGGTATTCACCTTGTTCGCAGCGGTGGTGCAGTGGCGCAGGAATTCCACACCCCAGCGCCACAGTGCCGGGTCCATCAGCCGCGTCACCCGAATGCCCGGCGCCCGCCCCAGCAGCGCCTGCCCCAGTGCCGGAATCGCCGCGGGCTCGGCCCAGGCCTTGGCATGGCCCACGGCCATGATCCCGGCATTGCCGCGCGAACACAGCTGCGCGGGGCCCGGCAACCGCTCGATCACGGTCACCCGCCTGCCCCGTTTCGCCAAGGCGCGCGCAGTCATCGTGCCGATGACCCCCGCGCCGATCACCACGATCGGATCATCTTGCATCTGTCTCTCCTCAGGGGGTCTCGTGCAGGTCGCAGACCCACAGAACTTCGGCCGGGGCATCGCTGAGGGAAATCAGCGCATGGCCCATCGCACTGTCGAAGGCGAAACTGTCGCCGGGGCCCAGATCGACGGGGGCGTAATGTTCGGTGTGAACCCGCACACGCCCGCTTTGCACGACGATCTGTTCCTGGCCCGGGTGGCTTTGCAGCGCTTCGAAAGCCTCAAGGCTGCGCGCCAGAATCGTGGCGCGAAACACCAGATAGGGCTTGGCCGCAACGTCGTCGCACAGCGGTTCAAGCCGATACTGCGGGGTTTCGATCACCCGCCCCTGCCCCGCCCGCGCAAGCGAACGCCAGCCCGAAAGCCGTTGCATCCGGCGGTAGTTCAGCAGTTCAGGGATCGCCAGATCCAGCCCTTTGCAGATCTTCACCAGCACATCGAAAGTCGGCGACAACTGCGCCCCCTCGATCCGCGACAGGCTGGCCGCCGACACCCCGCTTTGCGCGGCAAGTGCAGTCAGCGTCAGGCCCCGGTCAAGCCGGATCGCCCGCAGGTTATCGCCCAGGGCCAGCGGCTCCGGGGGGTTAGGCAGGCTGTCGGGTATGTCTTGCTGGATCGTCTTCCACATGGCGGGCTCCGCTCCGGGGGTTTCCACCATATGTGAGAAAAATTTGCGTATACGCAAATTAATTTCAGCCAAAGCACCACCAGAGAACCAGCGGCGCCACAAACTTACGCAAGATTTCAGGGGGATGCCTTGCCTTGCACAATACACAGGCAAGAAAGAAATCGCCCCGCACAACGGCGGGGCGAAAGACTCAGTTATCCATTTTCAGCGCCGAGATGAACGCGGTCTGCGGGATCTCGACCTTGCCGAACTGGCGCATCTTCTTCTTCCCGGCCTTCTGCTTCTCAAGCAGCTTCTTCTTCCGGGTCGCGTCACCGCCATAACATTTCGCGGTCACGTCCTTGCGCATCGCCGACAGCGTTTCGCGGGCGATCACGCGGGCGCCGATGGCGGCCTGGATCGGGATCTTGAACATGTGCCGCGGGATCAGCTCTTTCAGCTTTTCTACCATCGCGCGGCCCCGGGCCTCGGCCCGGTCGCGATGCACCATGATCGAGAGCGCATCGACCGGCTCGTCGTTCACCAGAATCGACATTTTCACCAGGAAATCCTCGCGATAGCCCGAGATCTGGTAGTCGAAGCTGGCATAGCCCTTGGTGACCGATTTCAGCCGGTCGTAGAAGTCGAACACCACCTCGGCCAGCGGCAGGTCATAGACCACCATCGCGCGGGAACCGGCATAGGTCAGGTCCATCTGGATGCCGCGCCGGTCCTGACACAGTTTCAGAACATCGCCCAGATATTCGTCGGGCACCATGATCGTGGCCTTGATCCGCGGCTCTTCGATATGGTCGACCAGCGTCAGGTCGGGCATGTCGGCGGGGTTGTGCAGGTCGCGCACCTCGCCGTCCTTCATATGCAGCTTGAACACGACCGACGGCGCGGTGGTGATCAGATCAAGGTCATATTCGCGTTCCAGACGGTCGCGGATCACCTCGAGGTGCAGCAGGCCAAGGAAGCCGCAGCGGAAGCCGAAGCCAAGCGCGGCCGAGGTTTCCATTTCATAGCTGAACGAGGCATCGTTCAGCGCCAGCTTCTCGATCGCGTCGCGCAGCGGTTCGAAATCATTCGCATCGACCGGAAACAGCCCGCAGAACACCACCGGCTGCGCCGGTTTGAACCCCGGCAGAGCGGCGGCGCAGGGTTTCTTCTCATGCGTGATCGTGTCACCGACGCGGGTGTCGCGCACCTGCTTGATCGAGGCGGTGAACACACCAATCTCGCCGGGCCCGAGTTCGGCAATATCGACCATCTGCGGTTTCAGCACCGACAGCTTGTCGATGCCATAGACCGCGCCGGTCTGCATCATCTTGATCTTGTCGCCCTTGCGGATGACGCCGTCCATCACCCGGATCATCACGACGACGCCCAGATAGCTGTCATACCAGCTGTCTACCAGCATCGCCTTCAGGGGGGCGTCGCGGTCGCCTTTCGGCGGCGGCAGACGGGTGACGATGGCTTCCAGAACGTCGGGAATGCCCAGACCCGATTTGGCGGAAATCGGAATCGCGTCGGACGCGTCAATGCCGATCACATCCTCGATCTGTTCCTTGACCCGGTCAGGCTCAGCCGCGGGCAGGTCGATCTTGTTCAGCACGGGCACGATTTCGTGGCCCGCGTCGATCGCTTGATAAACGTTGGCGAGCGTCTGCGCCTCGACCCCCTGACTTGCGTCGACGACCAGCAGCGATCCCTCGACCGCGCGCATCGACCGGCTGACCTCATAGGCGAAGTCGACATGGCCGGGGGTATCGATCAGGTTCAGAATATAGGTCTGGCCATCCTTGGCGGGATATTCGATCCGCACCGTGTTGGCCTTGATGGTGATGCCCCGCTCGCGCTCGATATCCATCGAGTCGAGCATCTGCGCCTTCATGTCGCGCGCAGCCACCGTGCCGGTGAGCTGGATCAGCCGGTCGGCGAGGGTGGATTTGCCGTGGTCGATATGCGCCACGATGGAGAAATTGCGGATGTGATCGAGCTGGGTCATGGGCGCGATATAGCGATAAAAACAGAGGCCGGGAAGGGGGATTGAAGGGGCGCGCTACGCCTTGAGAAAGACATCGATCGCGCGCCCGGCACAGGCCTTCATCGCATCTTCCAGAAAACCGGCCTGCGCCGCGCGCATGGCATGCCAATCACCCCCCCGGGGAACGCCAGCGATGAAACCGCGTCCCTTTCCGGCCCCCTCGTCCATCTGCGATTGCCCCCGCGTCGAGATGGTAGGAATATGCGCCATCGATTCCCACACTCAATTCGGAAGATGCCATGATCCTGTCCGTTCCCAACATGACCTGCGGCCACTGCAAGGCCGCCGTCGAAGCCGCGATCACCGAGGTCGGCGGCAAGGCGCTGGTGAGTCTCGAAGACCGCGAAATCGAGGTGAACGGCCTGCCCGAAGCGACGGTGCTGGCCGCGCTGAAAGCCGCAGGTTACGAAGCCGAGGTCATCGCCTGACGCCAGAGCTTGCGGGCCTGATTTTGCCGCCCACCAGCCATGGTGGGCCGCATGCCCCGGACGCCTGGACCGGCGGATTTTCGCGCGCGACATTGTGAATTCTTGCGATTTTTTGTATAATGCGGTGCAAATAACAGGCCGGGGCCATGACCCCGCCGGAATCAAAGAGGCAGAGCAATGAAGACTTCCCTCCTTGCGGTGGCGTTCGTGGCCTTGGGCGCAACCCAATCCCATGCCGGCCCGATCGACAACGCCTGTCTGAACGCCGGGCGCTCGGCCGCGAACCGCCAGCTGTGCGGCTGCATCCAGCAGGTCGCCGACATGACCCTGTCGCGGGCCGATCAACGCCGGGCCTCGGGCTTCTTCAAAGACCCGCACAAGGCCCAGGAAGTGCGCCAGTCCGACCGCAAATCGGACGAGGATTTCTGGCTGCGCTACAAATCCTTCGCCAGCACGGCCGAGGCTTATTGCGGCGGCTGAAGCCGGGCGATCAGCGCCTGCGCACCCTGTTCGATCAGGCGCAGGCACCCGTCGAAGTCGCGCGTGTAATAGGGGTCGGGCACATCCTGCGTGCCCGGCACCCCATCCAGGAACAGCCGCAATTCGGCGCGCGCGCCCGCTGGCGCCAGCCGCGCCGCATCGCGCAGGTTCTGCCCATCCATCGCCAAAATCAGATCGAAAGCCGCGAAGTCGGCGCGCATCAGTTGCCGCGCGCGCAGTGCGCTCAGGTCATAGCCCCGTGCCCGCGCGGCGGCCTGCATCGGGCCATAGGGCGGTTCGCCCGCGTGCCAGCCGCCGGTGCCCGCACTGTCGGCCTCGGCCCGCAGGCCCGCCTCGGCGGCCAGTTTGCGAAACACACCTTCGGCGGCGGGGGACCGGCAGATATTGCCAAGGCAGAGAAACAGGATACGCATAGGGCGGTAATAACGAAGGGGGCGGCGATGGCCAAGATCGTGATACTGACCGGCGCGGGGATTTCTGCGGAAAGCGGGATTCGCACCTTCCGCGCCGAGGACGGGCTGTGGGAGGAACACCGGGTCGAAGATGTGGCCACGCCCGAAGGCTTTGCCGCCGACCCCGATCTGGTGCACCGTTTCTACAACGCGCGCCGGGCGGCCGCCACCGCCGCCGAACCCAATGCCGCCCATTGCGCCCTGGCCGATCTGGAAGCGGACGGCCGCCACGAGGTGCTGGTGGTCACGCAAAACGTCGATGATCTGCACGAACGGGGCGGTTCGCGCCACGTCATCCACATGCACGGCACATTGAACGGGGCACTCTGCGCGGCGTGCGGGCACCGCTGGCCCGCCCCTGCCGTGATGCACCGAACCGATTCCTGCCCGTCCTGCGGCGTGCCCGCGACGCGCCCCGACATCGTCTGGTTCGGCGAAATGCCCTATCGGATGGAAGAGATCTGGACCGCCTTGCGCGCGGCCGATCTGTTTGTCTCCATCGGCACCTCGGGCAATGTCTATCCGGCGGCGGGTTTCGTGCAGGACGCGGTGCGCGCCGGTGTCGAAACGCTGGAACTGAACCTCGAGCGCTCGTCGGGCACGCGCTGGTTCGACACGGCCCGCCACGGCCCGGCCACGGAAATCGTGCCCGCCTGGGTGCGCGAGATGCTGGCCTGAGGCGCAAAACCCGCCACAAGGGCGCAATGAATCGCTTGACGAAGGGCCCGTTTGCCCCTATCCCCCGCAAACGGATTTCCGGGCGCTGCTTGACGGCGCCCGTTGGTGTTAGGAAAGACGGGCGATCACGCCCCGAGGAAACGAAGGATTGATGCCATGTCGCGCGTCTGCGAACTGACCGGCAAAGGCCCGATGACGGGCAACAACGTGAGCCACGCGAACAACAAGTCGCGTCGCCGCTTCCTGCCGAACCTGAACGAAGTGACCCTGATCTCGGACGTGCTGGGTCAGTCGTTCAAACTGCGTATTTCGGCCGCTGGCCTGCGCTCGGTCGACCACCGTGGCGGGCTCGACGCCTTCCTGGCGAAAGCCAAGGACGAAGAGCTGTCGGCTTCGGCGCTGAAAATCAAAAAAGCGATCGCCAAGGCTCAGGCTGCCGCCTGATTCTAGCGCAAGCTGATGAAAAGGCCCCGCTTTTGCGGGGCTTTTGCATATCTGGCGCCCGTTTCGACGCGCCGAATTATTTTCACTGCACCCCGCCCGACTTGACCTAAGTACTGGCGCGACCCGAGTCGCCGCGCTAGATTTGCGGCATGAACCGGAACCTTCGCATCGTGGCCGCCGTTGTTCTGGCGGCAATCCTTGCGGCGACGAGCCTGACCATGGCCGTTGCCCGAGGACAGACGCGTGTGGCCGGAGAGGTCGTGATCTGCACCGGCTACGGGGTGACGACGATCTCGGTAGATGCGAACGGCAACCCCGTTGGCCCGGTTCATCTGTGCCCCGATATGGTGCTTGGCCTGATGGCCGCGCTCGATACCCCTCCGCCTGTCGTCACGCGTCCCGAAGGACGGGTGGAGCGGATCGAGACGCCGGAGCCTGTCCGCCTGAGCGCCCAGTCCGCGCCGGTCGCGCGGGCGCGCGGGCCGCCTGCCCTGGTCTGATTCCTTCGTTTCAGATTTCAGACCAGACAGGAGACGGCATGTCCCCCTTCAAATTGATTCTCGCCGCGACTGCGGTTGCTTTTGCGCTCCCTGCAGTGGCCGGTGATATCGTGATCACCGATCCCTATGCACGGGTCTCTACCACGATGTCGAAATCGGGTGCGGCGTTCATGGTGATCGAAAACCATGGCGCCCAGGCCGACCGGCTGGTGAGCGTCAGCTCGGATGTGGCGGACCGGACCGAGCTGCACACCCATATTTCCGATGGCAATGGGGTGATGCAGATGGTCGAAGTGCCCGAGGGTTTCCCGATCCCGATGCATGGCACGCACGCGCTGCAGCGTGGCAGCGATCATGTGATGTTCCTTGGCCTGAAAGACGCCGTTGCCGATGGCGACGTGCTGCACCTGGTGCTGCATTTCGAACATGCGGGCGATGTGGCTGTCGACGTGCCCGTCGATCTGAAACGTGACGGGCAAGGCATGGCGAACATGCCGATGGGCGGAATGCAGATGATGCATGGCGCCCCGGACGGCACGATGCCGATGCATATGCCGAACAACTAAGCGGGGCCGCGCGGGTTTCCCGACTGCGCGTCTTCGAAATCTCCCCCACCCCGTAACGCGTCCCTTGCCGCGGGGTGGACCACCGCCACCGGGTTTTCCCGAGCTTGGATGCGGTGTCTTGAAATGAGGGTGGCCGCTCTCCCTGATGGTCCGCCCGCAGGTCAAGGTCTGTCCCTGCCGCCCACATGCCCTTGCGGGTCGGCGGGGACAGAGACCTGACCCGGATAACAAAAGCCCCGGCAGATGGCCGGGGCTTTGTCATTCGGAATGAACCCGCGTGCGGCTCAGCCGTTCAGCACCGCCAGCATCTCGGCCGCCGCTGCCGCAGGGGCCGCCTGCCCCGCCGCCACCGCATCGCCCAGCGCCTGCAACTTCGCGCGCACCGCCGCATCGGCGGTCAACCGTGCCAGCAACCCTTCGCGCACCTCGGTTTCAAACCAATGGCGCGACTGCTCGGCCCGGCGTCGTGCGAAATGACTGTTTTCGCGGCGCCATTCGGCTAGCGTCCTCATCTCGTCCCAGGCCTTCGCCAACCCGTCCTCGGCCAGCGCCGACACCGGCAGCGCCTTGGGAAAACCTTCGGGGTCCTGCGGGCGCTTACGCAACAGCCGCAAGGCGCCGGCATAATCCGAAACCGTGCGCATCGCCGCGGGCTTCAGATCGCCGTCGGCCTTGTTCACCAGAATCATGTCGGCCATTTCCATGATGCCACGTTTGACGCCCTGCAGTTCATCGCCGCCTGCGGGCGCCATCAGCAGGATGAACAGATCGGTCATCTCGGCCACCAGCGTTTCGGACTGGCCCACCCCCACGGTCTCGATCAGCACCACATCGAAGCCCGCGGCCTCGCACAGCGACACGGCCTCGCGGGTGCGGCGCGCCACGCCGCCCAGCTGCGCCTGACTGGGCGACGGCCGGATGAAGGCCATCGGATCGCGCGACAGCCGCTCCATCCGGGTCTTGTCGCCAAGGATTGAGCCGCCCGAGCGCGCCGAACTGGGATCGACCGCCAGCACCGCGACCTTGAGCCCCTGCGCCGTCAGCATCATCCCGAAACTTTCGATGAACGTCGATTTGCCGACGCCCGGCGTGCCCGACAGACCGATGCGCAACGCCTGACGGCCACAGGGCGCCAGCGCCTCCAGCAGCGCCGCAGCCTGCGCGCGATGATCGGCCCGCCCGGATTCGACCAGCGTGATCGCCCGGGCCAGGGCGCGGCGGTCGCCTTGCAGGATTTTCGGAGCAAGATCGGCGGCGGGCGTCTGAGCGGTCATCGAAAAGGCCTTCGGGTCGGGGGCTTCTGACGAAACCGTCAGAAAACGTGAAACGGTTTCGGTTTCTTGCCCCCTCGCGGCAGTGTATGTCCAGAGCGAAGGCAGAATTCGTGAGGAGTAACATGGTTTCGCTGACCCAAACCCTGCGCCGGAGCCTGCCGCTGGCCCTTGCTGCCGCGCTGTCGCTTGCGCAGCCGTTGCACGCCGATCAGACCGACCGGATCGACTTTGACGTGGTTCTCAAGGGGATCACCGCCGGGCGTCTGACCATCGACGGCAAGATCGAAGGCAATTCCTACGGTGCCAATGGCGTGATGAAGACCGCAGGTCTTATCGGCGCGTTGAAGACCATCCGCTATGATGCCCGCGTTTCGGGTGGCTATGTGGACGGGGTTTTCACGCCGCTGCAATTTGCAGAAACCGCGCTGCGCTCGGGCAACACGGTCGAACATGGCATTGTCTACAAGAACGGCAAGCCGGTGTCCGTCACCCGCAACCCGCCGCGCACCCCGCGCGACCGCGACGTGGCCCCCGACCAGCAAGGCGGCACGATCGACCCACTGACCGCGCTTTATGCGGTGTTGCGCGATGTGCCGCGCGAAGAAGCCTGCAAGCTCAAGGTCACGATGTATGACGGCGCGCGGCGTTCGCAGGTCGCGCTGGCCGCACCGCAATCGGCGGGCGAGGGCGTGAAATGTGCGGGCGAATACCGTCGCCTCGAGGGGTTCTCGGAAAAGGACATGGCCGAAAAGACGCGCTTCCCCTTCGTTCTGACCTATGCGCCCACCGGCGATGGCCGCCTGCGCGTGGTCGAGATTTCGACCGACACGATCTATGGAAAAGGTCGGCTGAAACGGCGATAAGGCGGTGTGACCGACCGCTTGCCCATAGATGACGCGCTGCCCGCGCTGAAAACCGCCCTGGCTGCGGCGGGTCGTGCCGTGCTGATGGCGCCCCCCGGCGCGGGCAAGACGACGCGCGTGCCGCTGGCGCTGCTGGGGCAGGTGACGGGGCGGATCGTGATGCTCGAACCGCGCCGTCTGGCCGCCCGCGCCGCAGCCGAACGGATGGCCGAAACCCTGGGCGAGCCGATAGGGCAGACCGTCGGCTACCGCATCCGGGGCGAGGCGAAAACCTCTCGCGCGACCCGGATCGAGGTGGTGACCGAGGGTATCCTGACCCGGATGATCCAGTCCGACCCCGAACTGACCGGCATCGGACTGGTGATCTTCGACGAATTTCACGAACGCAGCCTGAACGCCGATCTGGGCCTTGCCCTGGTGTGGGAGGCACGCGGGGCCCTGCGCGAGGATCTGCAGATCCTGGTGATGTCCGCCACCCTTGATGCCGAACCCGTGGCCGCCCTGCTGGGCGACGCGCCGGTGGTGCGTTCGGAAGGGCGTGCCTATCCGGTCGAAACCCGCTGGCTGCCCCGCCCCGTTGCCACCGGAATGCGGCTGGAACCCGCCGTGGCCGCTCTGATCGAGCAGGCCGTTATTGAAAGCGCCGAAACCGGCCTTGGCGGCGGGGTTCTGGTGTTCCTGCCCGGCGAGGGCGAGATCCGCCGGGTCGAGGCCCTGCTCAGCGGACGGCTGCCACCCGGGGTGGCGATCCGCCCGCTGTTCGGCGCGATGGATTTCGCCGCCCAACGTGCCGCCATCGCCCCCGCCCCCACCGGACGCAAGATCGTGCTGGCCACCTCGATTGCCGAAACCTCGCTGACGATTCAGGATATTCGCGTGGTGGTGGATGCCGGCCGCGCCCGGCGCCTGCGCTTCGATCCCGGCTCTGGCATGGCGCGGCTGGTGACCGAACGGGTCAGCCGGGCCGAGGCCGAACAGCGCCGAGGCCGGGCCGGGCGCGTCGCCGAAGGCCTGTGCTACCGGCTCTGGAGCAAGGGCGAAGAGGGCGCGCTGCCCGCCTTCGCGCCGCCCGAAATTGCCGTGGCCGATCTGGCCGGGCTGGCGTTGGAACTGGCGCTCTGGGGGTCGGACGGGGCCGATCTGGCCTTTCTGACGCCGCCCCCCGCGCCGGCACTGGCAGAGGCGCGCGCACTGCTGACGGGGCTTGGTGCGCTGGATGCGCAGGGCCGGATCACCGCCCATGGCCGGGCGCTGGCCGCGCTGCCGCTGCACCCGCGACTGGGTCACATGCTCGCGACTGCAGGCCCCGAGGCCGCGACCCTGGCCGCCACCCTGGCCGAACGCGACCCGATCCGCGGCGCGCCCGCCGATCTGGCCCTGCGCATCGCCGCCGTGGCCAACCCGGGGCGCTACGAATCCGATCACCCCCACACCGTGCACCGCGGCACGGTCGAGCGCATCCGCACCGAAGCGAAACGTCTGGCGCGCATGGTGCAGCCCGCCGCCCGCCGCTTCAGCCTGGCCGAGATGGCGGCGCTGGCCTACCCCGACCGGATCGGGCTGCGCCGCAAGGGCGATGACGCGCGCTATGTGCTGTCGGGCGGCAAGGGCGCGGTGGTGGATGGCGTCGACCCGCTGGGCAAATCGCGGCTGATCGTGGCGAGTGATCTGGATGGCGACCCGCGCGAGGCGCGGGTGCGGCAGGGCATCGCGCTGGCCGATGCGGAATTGCGCGCACTTTATAGCGATCAGATCGGCTGGACCGATGTCTGCGAATGGTCGCGCCGCGAGGGCCGCGTGCTGGCCCGCCGGCAGGAACGGTTCGGCGCGCTGGTGCTGGACGACCGGCACTGGCCCGACGCCCCGCCCGAGGCGCTGGCACGCGGCGCGCTGGACGGGCTGCGCCAGATCGGCCTGACGCTCACCCCCGCTGCACGCCGGTTCCGGGCCCGCGTCGACATCCTGCGCGCCGATGGCGCCGATCTGCCCGACCTGTCGGATGCGGCCCTGCTGGCGGGCGAGGCGCTGCTGCCCTTCCTGCGCGGCAAGCGGACCGAGGCCGATCTGCGCGGCATGGACCTGACCGAGGCGCTGCGCGCGCAACTCGACTGGGAGCAGATGCGCCTTCTGGACCGTCTGGCGCCCAGCCATTTCGAAACCCCGCTGGGCCGCCGGGTGCCGATTGATTACGACGGCGAGGCCCCCGCGATCGAGGTCAAGCTGCCCGAGATGTATGGCGTGACCACCCACCCGACCGTGGGCCCCAAACGCCACCCGCTGCGGATCAGCCTGCTCAGCCCCGGGATGAAACCGATCCAGGTGACGATGGATCTGCCGGGCTTCTGGGATGGAAGCTATGCCGAGGTGCGCAAGGAAATGCGCGGCCGCTACCCGCGCCACCCCTGGCCGGAAAACCCGCGCGAGGCCGACCCCACGACCCGCGCCAAGCCCCGCGGCACATAAGGGGGCGCTGCCCCCTCGGCCCGAACGGGCCTCACCCCCGGGATATTTCGGCCAGACAGAAAGACGGAAAGCTTCTGTTAACCCAAGGCTGTCAGTCTGAAGGCCAGGTGCAGGCGTGGACGCGTCCTCCCGTCCCCGTCACAGGCGCCCGGCTTACCCGCCCCTCTGCGGCCCGAGCCGGGCGTCTGTTTGCCCCCCTTGCCATTCTTTCTGGCAAAAATATCCTCGGGGGGTGAATGGCCGCAGGCCAGAGGGGGCGCGAGCGCCCCCTTCCCCACGGCGGCCCAGGCTTACTTGCCCAGACACCAGCGCATCACCGCCTTTTGCGCGTGCAGGCGGTTTTCGGCCTCGTCGAAGATCACCGAATGCGGGCCGTCCATCACCGCGCTTGTCGCCTCGTCATTGCGATGCGCGGGCAGGCAATGCATGAACAGCGCATCGGGGTTCGCCTCGGCCATCAGCGCCTCGTTCACCTGATAGCCACGCAGCTGGTTGTGGCGGCGTTCCTTGGCGGATTCCGGGTCATGCATGCTGACCCAGGTGTCAGTGACCACCAGATCGGCGCCCTGCACGGCCTTGAACGGATCACGCTCGATCTCGGCTTTCACGCCCTTGGAGCGCGCAAATTCGATCCACTCCCGCTCGGGGTCGAGCGTCGGCGGGCCGGTGAAGGTCAGATCGAAGCCGAACTGCCCAGCGGCATGCAGGAAACTGGCGCAGACATTGTTGCCGTCGCCCGACCAGACCACCTTCTTGCCCGCAATCGGGCCGCGGTGTTCTTCATAGGTCATCACATCGGCCATGATCTGGCAGGGATGGGTGCGGTTGGTCAGCCCGTTGATCACCGGCACGGTGGCGTGTTCGGCCATCTCCAGCAGGGTTTCTTCCTCGAAGGTGCGGATCATGATCAGATCGACATAGCGCGACAGCACCCGGGCCGTGTCGGCAATCGTCTCGCCATGGCCCAGTTGCATGTCGGAGCCCGACAGCACCATCGTCTGCCCGCCCATCTGCCGCACGCCCACGTCAAAGGACACCCGCGTCCGGGTCGAGGGTTTTTCGAAAATCAGCGCAACCATGTGGCCCTTGAGCGGCTGGTCGTCATCCAGCGCGCCCTTGGGGCGTCCGGCGCGCGCGTCTTTCATCGCGCGGGCGTTGTCGATCATGCCGCGCAGGGCTTCGGGGCTGGTTTTATGGATGTCGAGAAAATGGTTCATCGGTTTGTCTTTCGTATCCGGGTCAGGGGCGCGCCCTGAGCCCCGGAATATTTTTGCTCGGGAAACTCAGGCCTTGGCGTTTTCTAGCTGCGTGGCGGCGGCATCGAGGCGGGTGACAGCCTCGGCCATGTCGGCCTCGGAAATGTTCAGCGCGGGCAGAAGGCGCAGCACATTGTCGGCGGCGGGCACGGTCAGCAGGTTCTGCGCATAGGCGGCCTTGACCACATCGGCGGGCGCGATCTTGCATTTCAGCCCCAGCATCAGCCCCTGACCGCGCACCGACTCGAACACATCGGGATGGGCGGCGACCAGACCTTCGAGCTTTTGCCGCAGGAAGCCCGCCTTGGCGTTCACCGCCTCCAGGAAGGCGGGGTCGGCGACGATTTCCATCACCTTGGCCCCCACAGCACAGCCCAGCGGGTTGCCGCCATAGGTCGAGCCATGGGTGCCCGCGACCATGCCCGAGGCCGCGTCCTCGGTCGCCAGCACGGCACCGATCGGGAAGCCGCCGCCGATGCCCTTGGCGACCATCATGATGTCGGGGGTGATGCCCGCCCATTCATGCGCGAACAGCTTGCCGGTGCGGCCCACGCCGCATTGCACCTCGTCGAAGATCAAAAGCGCGCCGGTCTCGTCGCACAGATCGCGCAGCCCCTTCAGGCATTGGTCGGGCACCGGGCGGATGCCGCCTTCGCCCTGCACCGGCTCGATCAGGATCGCGGCGGTCTTATCGGTCACCGCGGCGCGCAGGCCTTCGTGATCGGCCCATTTCACATGGGTGAAGCCCGGCAGCAGCGGGCCGAAGCCCTTGACCATCTTTTCCGACCCGGCCGCGGCGATTGCCGCCGAAGACCGGCCATGGAAGGCGCCCTCGAAGGTGACGATCTCGGTCCGGTCCTCGCCTTTGTCATACCAGTATTTGCGCGCCATCTTCACCGCCAGCTCGCAGGCCTCGGTGCCCGAGTTGGTGAAGAAGACGGTATCGGCGAAGGTATGTTCGACCAGCAGATCGGCCAGCTTTTGCTGTTCGGGGATCTGATACAGGTTCGAGACATGCCACAGCTTGCCGGCCTGTTCGGTCAGCGCCGCGGTCAGCTCGGGGTTGGCGTGGCCCAGGGCGTTCACCGCGATGCCCGCGCCCATGTCCAGGTATCGGCTGCCATCCGCCGTTTCGAGCCAGGAGCCTGCGCCTTTGACGAAGGCGAGAGGGGCGCGGTTGTAGGTCGGCAGAATGGAAGCGATCATCGCATGTCTCCAATAGGGAAGGCCAAGGGGTGCAACAGGCCCAGAGGGCTGTCAACGGTTTTGGGCGGTGTGACGCGGGGGTTTTGGCAGGATGTGGCACGAAGCCACGGGTGATCGGTCGTCAGCGCAGGGTGCGGCGACGTCGGGGACGGGCAATAAGGGCGGTCCGGGTGATCATGCCCGCGCTTTAGCCCGGGCACGGTTTTCTGTCAAAGGCTTCTTGCGTCAGCGCTTGAAATCAGGGGGCGGAGCTTGTATCTCGGCCCGTCCCGATTAGAATAGGGGCAAGCAGAACCTGCGCGCGGGGCACCGCGGCGCTTAGTGGAAGGATGGCCCATGTCCTGGACCGATGAACGCGTCGAGACTTTGAAAAAGATGTGGTCCGAGGGCCAGTCCGCCAGCCAGATCGCCAAGGAACTGGGCGGGGTGACCCGCAATGCGGTGATCGGCAAGGTGCATCGTCTGGGCCTGTCGAACCGGGCCACCGGCGGCGACGCCCCGGCCGAGCGGCCCGAACCCGCGGCCGCCGCACCGCAAGCCGCACCGGCCACCGCCGCGCGCGCCGAGCCGGAACCCGCCCCGGCCCCGAAACCCGCGCCGCAAGCGGCCGCCGCCGCGCCTGCGGCCCCCGCCGCCAGCGCCGCGCCGCGCCCCGAACCTGCGCCGGCGCCCGCAACCCCGGCCGCGCCTGCGCTGCGCAAGCAGATCATCCCCGCGGGCCAGCCGCTGCCGCCGCAGCCCTCGGCCAATGAGATCAGCCCCGAGGCGCTGGCCAAGGTCGGCGAGGTCGAGAAACGCGCCCGCAAGATCAGCCTGATGGAACTGACCGAGCGCACCTGCAAATGGCCGATCGGCGACCCCGCAACCGAACATTTCTGGTTCTGCGGCCTGCCGAGCCAGCCCGGCAAACCCTATTGCGAGGCCCATGTCGGCGTGGCCTTCCAGCCGATGAGCGCACGGCGCGACCGGCGCCGGTAAGCACCGCCTGCCCGCTGATCCATGCGCACGCCGCTGATCCTGCTGGTGATTTCACTGCTCGGTCTGGGCGGTGCCTTGGTCTGGCCCGCAGCGGCCGACCTGATCCTTCTGGCCGGTCCCGCGGCGCTGGCCAGCCTGCTTTTGCTGCTGCGCGAATGGCTGCGCGGCCCGTCGGGGGGCAAGCCCGGCAAAAGCAAACGCTGGATCGTGGTCGATGGCTCCAACGTGATGCACTGGAAAGACGGCACGGCAGATCTGGGCACGCTGCGCGCGGTGCTGGCGCATCTGCGGGAGCTGGGGTTCAGCCCCGGCGTGATGTTCGATGCGAATGCAGGCTACAAGCTGGCCGGGCAATATTTGCATGACGGTGCTTTGGGCCGGCAACTGGGCCTGCCGAAGGACCGGGTGATGGTGGTGCCCCGGGGCACGCCCGCCGATCCGATGATCCTGACCGCAGCGCGCGATCTGAACGCGCGGATCGTCACCAACGACCGCTACCGCGACTGGATCGAGACCTATCCCGAGATAAACAACCCCGGGCATCTGATCCGCGGTGGCTTTCGCAACGGGCAGCTGTGGCTGGATCTGCATTAGGCGGCCCCGATTCCCCACCTTCCCCGCCGCCTGCCCGCAGTGTATATGCGGCGCATGAGCCAGAATCCGCCCTCCCTCCGCCCCGATCTTGCGCCGAAAGCGCGTTTTGATGATGCGCCGCGCCCCGGCCAGCCGACGATTGGCATGGTCAGCCTTGGCTGCCCCAAGGCGCTGGTCGATAGCGAGCGGATCCTGACGCGGCTGCGCGCCGAGGGCTACGCGATCAGCCCCGATTACACCGGCGCCGATGCGGTCATCGTGAACACCTGCGGCTTTCTGGACAGCGCCAAGGCCGAAAGCCTGGAAGCGATTGGCGAGGCCTTGCAGGAAAACGGCCGGGTCATCGTGACCGGCTGTCTGGGCGCCGAGCCCGAGTATATCACCGGGGTTCACCCCAAGGTTCTGGCGGTCACTGGCCCGCACCAATACGAACAGGTGCTGGACGCGGTGCATACGGCGGTGCCGCCGTCCCCCGATCCGTTCATCGACCTGATGCCCGCAACGGGCGTCAAGCTGACGCCGCGGCACTTCAGCTATCTGAAGATCTCCGAGGGCTGCAATCACCATTGCAAGTTTTGCATCATCCCCGACATGCGCGGCAAGCTGGTCAGCCGCCCGGCCCATGCCGTGCTGCGCGAGGCCGAGAAGCTGCTGGATGCGGGCGTGCGCGAATTGCTGGTGATCAGCCAGGACACCTCGGCCTATGGCGTCGACCGCAAGCATGACCTGAGCCCCTGGAAGGGCGGCGAGGTGCGCGCCCATATCACCGATCTCGCGCGCGAGATGGGCAAGCTGGCGCAGGGCACCGACGCCTGGGTGCGGCTGCATTACGTCTACCCCTACCCGCATGTGCGCGATCTGATCCCGCTGATGGCCGACGGGCTGATCCTGCCTTACCTGGACATCCCGTTCCAGCATGCGCATCCCGATACGCTCAAGCGCATGGCGCGGCCTGCGGCGGCGGCTAAGACGCTGGACGAAATCGCGGCCTGGCGCGCGGCCTGCCCGGACATCGTGCTGCGCTCGACCTTCATCGTGGGCTATCCCGGCGAGACCGAGGCCGAGTTCCAGACCCTGCTGGACTGGATGGACGAGGCGCAGCTCGATCGTGTCGGCTGCTTCCAGTATGAAAACGTGGCCGGTGCGCGCAGCAACGACCTGCCCGACCATGTGCCTGCCGAAGTGAAGCAGGACCGCTGGGACCGCTTCATGGAAAAGGCGCAGGCGATTTCCGAGGCAAAGCTGGCCGCCAAGGTCGGCAGCCTGCAACAGGTGATCGTGGACGAGGTCGACGATCAGGGCGCCACCTGCCGCACCCGCGCCGATGCGCCCGAAATCGACGGCAACCTGTTCATCGACGAAGGGTTCGAGGGGCTGGCACCGGGCGACATGCTGACCGTCGAGGTCGAAGAGGCCAGCGAATACGACCTTTGGGGCCGCATCGTCTGACCGCGGCAGGGGCTTGACGCAGGGGCTTAATACAGCCCCTCGGTGTCGATATGCACCACCTCGCCGCAGTGCTTGCAATGCACCGCGTCGGCGTCATGCAGGCTCAGCCCGCATTTGGGGCATTCGTAGCGCACCTTGGTGGGGCGAAACAGCACCTGCGCCAGCCGCAAAAACAGCGTCACCCCAAAGATCATCACCGCGACCGACAACAGCCGCCCGGTCGTGCCCTGCAGCGTGATGTCGCCAAAGCCGGTGGTCGTCAGTGTCGTCACCGTGAAATAGAGCGCGTCGGCATAATTTCGGATGTCGGCATTATGGCCGTATTGCGTGGCATAGATCAGCCCGGTCATGATGAACAGGAACACGCCCAGATTGATCGCCGCCAGAATGATCTCTTCATGCTTGCGAAACAGCGTGAAATCCTGCCGCAGCCGGGCCATCAGCTGGTAGGTGTGCAACAGCCGCAGCGTGCGCAATATCCGCAGGAAGCCAAAACTTTCGCCCGTGATCGGGGCCAGAAACGACACCATCGCCACCACATCGGCCAGCGTGGCAGGCCGGGTCCAGAACTTCAGCTTGCGCCCGGCTATGGCGAAGCGGGCGGTGAAATCGGCCACGATCACCAGACCGATCAGCGCATCGACCACCTCGATCCAGTCGTGGCGCGCGAAGAACGAGGTCACGATGACGAATCCGATCGTCATCAGATCGAAAATCAGGATCGCATAACGAAAAATCTGCGCGTCCCTGCTGTCGCCTTCGTAATAATGCCGCAGCCGCTGTAACATCACGAACCCTTTTCGTTCGGTTTACCGCTTTTCCAGGCTCCGGCCAAGCTCACCCTTGCAATTTGCGTCATTCGGGGGCATATGAGGGGCGCGAGACGCTATCTTTCGACGATCTGCTCCTTTGGGCTTCAGTTCGCGATTTTGACGTGACTGAGCCGGGCTGCCGCACTCTCGCGGGCAGCATATTAAAGGAGACACACGATGGCCAACGGCACCGTGAAATGGTTCAACACCACCAAAGGCTTCGGCTTCATCGCCCCGGAAAACGGCGGCAAAGACATCTTCGTTCACATCTCGGCGGTTGAGCGTGCGGGCCTGCGCGGCCTGAACGACGGTCAGGCTGTGACCTTCGATCTGGAAAAAGGCCGTGACGGCCGCGAGTCGGCGACCAACCTGGCGCTGGCCTGATCCTTTTCGGATTTTCGAATTGTTGAAAGGCGGCCGAAAGGCCGCCTTTTTCCGTTTCCGGTCACGTCTTGATCAGTCGTCGCTGCGATTGTTCAGCGCAACCAGCTGAGGCACCGTATAGTCGGCGGGGTTCACACCGGCTTGTGCGGCCAGCTGTGCACGCCCGGCGGTGATCGCATCGGTGCGGTTCTTGCCACCATGCGAGATGATCGCCTCGGCCACTTCGAACTTGCCCGCCCGCAGCGCCTCGTTCAGCGAAACCAGCTCGGCGGTGGTGTAGTCTTCGGCATTCACACCAGCCTGTGCAGCCAACTGACGGTCGCCCGCGGTCGGACCTGCCACCTTGCCGGCCGGAACCAGGCTGAACGGGGCGGCACTTTCATTGTCACTCTTGGCGGCTTCGAGCGCGACAAGCTGGCTGGTCGAATACTGCGAGGCATCGACGCCCAGGCGGGCCGCCAGTTGCAGTTGCGCGGGGCTGATGGCCTGCGCCGAAGCGGCGCCCCCGGCAAGCAGGGCAATCAGGCTCAGGGTGATGGTCGGGTTACGCATGTCTATCTCCTATGCACTTGGTATCTGGTTCGTGGTCCGGGCATCGGGCCCGTTCGACCTTCGATGAGGCAGAGTTAGACCTGCGCGCTCAGATAAGACATTCCCCAGAATTATCCTATTATTGTGCATTTTTGCAGTGTTGAAATTCATCTGGGCGCTATAGCGTTCACTTTCAGCCAAGCAGCATTGCCCTGAAACCGCCCCCGCCACCCCGGGGGACCCACGCATGCCCGCCGTCGTCACGGACCCTTCGATCAGATGTTTGCGATCAACCGTGAGGATCGGGGGGTTTTGCGTGAACACCAACCGACCGAAGACAGGTGCAGCAACCGGGAATCGCCCCTGCACAGCAGACACCGGCACAGAATCGCCGTTGCGGCACCCGGCGTTACCTGTCGCTTTGCGCCCCCATGCCGCCGTGCCCGAACGGCGAAGGCCCCTCAACCCTGCCGCCACGGCCCGATCCGGCCCGAACTGTGCCGCCCGCCCCTTCCCCTGCCCCCCTAATTCGCCTACATAGGCGCCAACTCCACATATCCGCGAACGAGGTTTTCCGATGGCGTCCTATCAATATGTCTACCACATGGATGGTGTCTCGAAGACCTATCCCGGCGGCAAGAAGTGCTTTGAAAATATCCGGCTGAACTTCCTGCCCGGCGTGAAGATCGGTGTTGTCGGCGTCAATGGCGCGGGTAAGTCCACCCTGCTCAAGATCATGGCCGGGATCGACAAGGATTTTCAGGGCGAGGCCTGGGCCGCCAAGGGCGCCAAGGTCGGCTACCTCGCGCAGGAACCGAACCTGGACGACAGCAAGACCGTGCGCGAAAACGTCATGGAAGGCGTGGCCGACAAGACCGCCAAGCTGGAACGCTATAACGAACTGGCGATGAACTACTCGGATGAAACCGCCGAGGAAATGGCCCGCCTGCAAGACGAGATCGACGCCGAAAACCTGTGGGATCTGGACAGCCAGGTCGACATCGCACTCGAAGCGCTGCGCTGCCCGCCCGACGATGCCAATGTCGCCAACCTGTCGGGGGGCGAACGTCGCCGCGTCGCGCTGTGCAAGCTGCTGCTGGAAGCGCCCGACATGCTGCTTCTGGACGAACCGACCAACCACCTGGACGCCGAAACCATCGCCTGGCTGCAAAAGCACCTGATCGACTACAAAGGCACGATCCTGTGCGTCACCCACGACCGTTATTTCCTGGATGACATCACCTCGTGGATTCTCGAACTCGAACGCGGCCGCGGCATCCCCTACGAGGGCAACTATTCCGCCTGGCTGGAACAGAAGGCCAAGCGGCTGGAGCAAGAGGCCCGCGAAGACAAGGCCAAGCAGAAGGTCATGGAAAAGGAACTCGAATGGATCCGCGCCGGGGCCAAGGCCCGTCAGGCGAAATCCAAGGCCCGGATCTCGGCCTACGAGAAAATGGCCGACGAAAGCGTCAAGGACCGGGTCGGCAAGGCCCAGATCGTCATTCCGAACGGCCCGCGCCTTGGCTCCAAGGTGCTCGAGGTCAACGGCCTGAAAAAGCACATGGGTGACAAGCTGCTGATCGAGAACCTGTCGTTCAGCCTGCCGCCGGGCGGCATCATCGGCGTGATCGGCCCGAACGGCGCCGGCAAATCGACGCTGTTCAAGATGATCGTCGGCGACGAGAAGCCCGATGAAGGCACCATCGAGGTGGGCGACACCGTGAAGATGTCCTTCGTCGACCAGTCGCGCGATGCGCTCGACCCGGACAAGAACGTCTGGGAAGAAATCTCGGGCGGGGCCGAACTGATCACGCTGGGCGACGCGACCATCGCCAGCCGCAGCTATGTCGGCGCGTTCAACTTCAAGGGCAGCGACCAGCAGAAGAAAGTGGGCCTGCTGTCGGGCGGTGAACGCAACCGCGTGCATATGGCCAAGCTGCTGAAATCCGGCGGCAACCTGCTGCTGCTCGACGAACCGACCAACGACCTGGACGTCGAAACCCTGCAGGCGCTGGAAGCCGCGATCGAAGATTTCGCCGGCTGCGCGATCATCATCTCGCACGACCGCTTCTTCCTCGACCGCCTGTGCACGCATATCCTGGCGTTTGAGGGCGACGCCCATGTCGAATTCTTCGAAGGCAACTTCGAGGATTACGAAAAAGACAAGATCCGCCGTCTGGGCCCGGATGCGGTGGAACCCAAGCGCGTGAAATACAAGAAGTTCACGCGGTAAAGCAAAAGGCCGGGGGCTTCCCCCGGCCTTTCTTTTTGCGACACGACCATGTCTGCGTGATCGTGGCCTCCGCCCGCCAGCCCCGGCCGCCGCTCCGCAGGTCACGGCCCCCGTCTGATTTCTCTTTGGCAAAAATATCCCGGGGTGAATTGGCCGCAGGCCAAGAGGGGCAGCGCCCCTAGCGCACCGCCTCTACAATCGCCTCGGCTGAAATCGCGGCAGGTTGCTGAAACGGATTTCCCTGCACCAGAACGATTGCCGCAGATGGCGCGGCAGCGAGTGCAAAAAGCGCAATCGCCAGCATCCCGGCGCGGGGCGTCTCCAGATGCACCACCGCGATTGACAGGATGGTCAGGAACCCCAGCGCCGCCATTCCCAGCCATTTCAACGGGTTCAGATGCGTGCGCGACAACGAGACCCGCAGATCGCGGTCGTCGCGCAGCACCATCACCTTGCGCAGCATCTCGGCCTGCAGCACGTCGCCCGCCGCTTGCGCCAACCCGGGCCCCGCGACCAGTCGCAGCATGGCATCCGCAGCCACCGACGCACCAGGCGCCACCTCGCGCGTGCGCAATGCGCCGAACTCCGCCGCCACCTGTGTGCCATAGTCGCGCACCGCCCCCGTCAGCGCAGCCTGCTGCTGCGCGGGCAGCACCTCGGCCAGCACCAGCAAACTGCGCAGATTGTCAGCTTCGCGCAGCACCGCATCCATCGCCCGGTCGCGCGCCGACCAGGTATCATTCGCAATGAAGGCCAAGGTCAGGCCAAACAGCATCGCATTCACGTTCAGAAACGGCGGTGCCACGCCCCGGAACCGCTCCAGCCGCCCGGCCAGCATGCCGTGATGAGCAAGCCAATGTACCAGCCACACGGCCGCCAGCGTGCCCAGAACTGCCAGCGCCGCATAGGAATAATGCTCATAAGCCAGCCAGTTCATCCCTGCCCCCGTGGTCGTGATGCCCCAGCATAGCGCAAACTCCGGTCAGGAAAACCGCGCGTGTTGCCTCACGCCACCGCCATATCCTCGCCATCCGATTGCCGCCGCAGGCCCGGTGCGCTGCGGGTGGCCTGCACCACCAGCCCTTCGATCGCGGCGCCCCGGTCCATGCGCAGCACCGCGCGCGTGATCTGCGGGGTGAACCCGGCCTGTGCCAGCAGATCGCGGATATAGGCCTCGGAATGGGCGTAACGGCGGCTTTCGCGCAGGATGACGGGGGCGTCCTCGCTCAGCTCCACCGTGAAGGCGAAAATGCCGCCCGGCACCAGCGCCTGCGCGACCCAGCCCACGATCTGCTCCAGCGCGCCCAGATACAGGAACACATCCGCCGCGGTGATCAGATCCCAGCTTTCCACGGGCAGATCGAGGCGCCCCAGATCGGCCTTCTCCAGCCGGTCGTAGATCTGCTTGGTCCCGGCCTCGCGCAGCATCTCGGCCGAGATGTCCCACCCTTCCAGATGCTCGGCCAGATCGCGCAATGCCGCCCCCATCAGCCCGGTGCCGCAGCCCAGATCCAGCACCCGGGCGAACCGCCCCGCCAGCCCGGCGCGCAGCAGTTGCGGCGCGCGGTAGTCCAAGGTCTCGACCAGCGCATGATCGAAATGCGCGGCATATTGGTCGAACAGCGCCTCGACGAAGGCTGCGGGCATGGTGTCTGCCAGGGGCTGACCGCGCAGCAGATCGCGGCGCAGCGCCGCCCCGAACGGATCGGCGGGATCAAGCTGCAGCGCGCGTTCCAGCGCGTCCGCCGCCCCGTCAAGCCCGTGATCGGCCCGGATCTCGCCCAGCCGATACCAGCCGGCGCCCCACTGCGGTGCGATTTCCAGCGCCTGCGCATAAAGATCGGCGGCGGCCGCCGCCTCGCCCCCCGCCAACAAGCCCTCGGCATAGTCCGCGCGACGATCGGCGATCAGATCGCCGGAAGAAAACTGAAGGGGTATCATGAGATGTCCTGAACTGGAGAAATGCCGCCGTTCAGGAGCGGGTTACGACAGAGGTTGACGCATGATTGACCAGATTAGGGAACCGTTGCCAGATGATCCGTGGCAACGGTTTCGTCAATCCCCCCGCGTGCCTGGTCAGATCACCGTTTCTTGACGAACTCGGTCAGGATCACGATGCGCTGGCCTTCGACGCGGCCTTCGATATGCGCGGGATTGTCGGCCACAAGGGAAATTCCGCGCACAGCGGTGCCGCGTTTGGCGGTGAAGCCTGCGCCCTTGACCGGCAGATCCTTGATCAGCGTGACGGTATCGCCCTGCGCCAGAATGGCACCGTTGCTGTCGCGATGCACCACGCCTGCCGCCACCTGCCCGGCCTCGGCCAGGGCCTGCACCTCGGGTTCCAGCATCATGCCGTCGCGCGCCTCTTGCGCCCAGGGCGCGTCGATCTGCCCAAGCTTGCGCCAGACAGCGGCCTGAACGGCAGGGATCGCCGACCACGCCGCCCCTTCAAGGCAGCGCCAATGCGCCTCGGGGGCGTCATCCGAGCGGCAGGTTTCGCACAGCAGAAGCTGCTCGTCCGTGCCCGCCAGATCCTGCGCCGCCAGCCCCTCGGCCGCGCCACAGAATTCGCAAACGCCGCCCGCGCGGGCTTTCAGATCATCAATTACCGCCATCGGTCCCTCCATCTTTGCTCCGGCTTAGGAGCCGGCAGAGGGAAAGGCAAGCCGCGCGTCAGCACAAGCCGCGCCCATAGGGGCGCGGCCCGCAGCTTACTTCGCCCAGTCCCATGCCACGGTGAACTCGCCCAGCTTGTGCTTGAGCGCATCGTCATCCACCGTGCCGGTGGTCGCGATTTGCGCGACCAGACCGCGTTTCTTGTCCTCGACCACGGACACGACATGCGCCGGAATACCCGCCTCGGCCAGCGCCGCATCCAGCACCCGGGTGATGGCACGCTTGCGCAGATCGGGTTTGAATATCTTGCCAACCGCGGTTTTCGGCAATTCGTCCATCACCTCGATATGCTTGGGGATCGCGGCGCGTTCATGGATGTGCCGTTTCGCATGCGCGGCCAGCTCTTCGCTGCTGACCGTGGCCCCTGCGATCAGTTCGACATAGACGCAGGGCAATTCGCCCGCGAAGCTGTCAGGCTGGCCGATGGCGCCTGCGAAGGCCACCGCCGGGTGGATCAGCAGCGCCTCCTCGATTTCGGCGGGGTCGATGTTGTGCCCGCCGCGGATGATCAGATCCTTGGCGCGCCCGGTGATCCACAAATAGCCGTCCGGGTCGATCCGCCCCAGATCGCCGGTGCGCAAGAAGCGGTCTTCGGCAAACAGATCGTGGTTCTTGTCAGCCTCGGTATAGGTCGACCCTTCGAACACACCGGGGTTGGCCACGCAAATCTCGCCCACCTCGTCGACGTCGCATTCGATAAAGGCGCCATTGGTTTTGCGCAGGATGCGGACATGGGTGTAGGGCAGCGGAATCCCGACCGAGCCCACTTTCTTATGCCCGTCGACCGGGTTCACCGCGACCAGACAGGTCGCCTCGGTCAACCCGTAGCCTTCGCAGATCTCGACCCCGGTCGCCTCTTTGAAGCGGTTGTAAAGCTCGACCGGCAGCGGCGCAGAGCCGGAAATCGCCGTGCGCAGGCTGGAGATGTCTGCATCGACCTTGCGCTGCATCAGCGCGGCAATCGCGGTGGGCACGGTAATCAGGAAGGTAACCTGCCAACGTTCGACCAATTTCCAGAAATTGTCGAACACCCCTTCGCCGCGATAGCCCGCGGGCGTCGGCAGCACCACATGCGCGCCCGCGTCGATCGCCGACATCAGGATCGGATAGGCCGCGAACACATGGAACAGCGGCAGCGGACAGATCATCACGTCGCTCTCGTCGAACAGCAGCTTGCCGCCCAGCCAGCCGTTATAGATCATCCCCGAATATTTGTGCTGCGCCACCTTCGGCATGCCGGTGGTGCCGCCGGTATGGAAATAGGCGGCCACACGGTCGCCCGCCGAATCCGCGAACATCAGCTTGTCGCCCGGCATCTTGGCCGCTTCGGTGTTGAAGTTGAACACATCGGCATGATGCTTCAGCGGCGTTTTCGGCCGGATAAAGGGCACGATCAGGCTTTTCGGCGGGCTCAGATAACGGTTGAGGTCGATTTCCAGCACGGTCTGCACATTGGGCGCGTGCTTGACCGCCTCGGCCGCCTTCTGGGCGATATCGCTTTTGGGAAAGCTTTTCAGCGTGACCAGAACCTTGGTCTTGGTTTCGCGCAGGATCGCGGCGATCTGTTCGGCTTCCAGCAAGGGGTTGACCGGGTTGACGATGCCCGCGACCGACCCCGCCAGCAGCGTGACCGCCGTTTCCAGGCAGTTCGGCAGCAGGTAGGCGACCGTGTCGGTCTCGCCCACCCCCAGCTTGCGCAGCAGGTTCGCAACCTGGGTGACCCGCGCATGCAGCTGCGCCCAGGTCAGGGTCTCGGCCCGGTCCTTGGGCCCCGAGGTGATCTGGAAGGACAGTGCCGGACGGGCACCATGCGCGGCCTTGGCCCGCGACAGAAAATCGTACATCGTGGTCGCCCGCTCGCGCGCTTCCCACGGCATTTCAGCTTCAACAGCATCGCGATCCGCGATGGATGCAAATGTCGGCATAAGTCCCTCCCTCGGCTCGTTCCTCCGCGAACCTGGCCCTCACCATGCGGCAAAAGGCCCCGTGGCGGCAAGGGTAGGGCGGGGCTGAAACGTCACGTCACAGCCCGGTTGACGTTTGGACAGGGGACCGCCGCGCCCCCCGGAAATGCACAGGGCGGCCCGGGATACGAGCCGCCCTGCAAACTTCTATGGCCAATGGATCAGGCCTTGCCACCGGGGATGCGCAGCACCTGCCCCGGATAGATCTTGTCCGGGTGGGTCAGCATCGGCTTGTTGGCTTCAAAGATTTCCATGTAGCGGTTGGCATTGCCCAGCGTCTTTTTCGCAATCGCCGAAAGCGTGTCGCCCTTTTCGACGGTATGGAACACCGCGTCGGCAGTGTCGTCGTCATGCGAGGTTTCGACCGAGGCCACGCCATCGACGTTGCCCACGGCAAGAATGATCTTTTCCTTGGTCTCGGCGTCGACCGCCTTGCCCGAGACGACGACCTTGTCGCCCTCGACCGTCAGTTCGACCCCTTCGGTGTTCAGACCAAGGTCTTTCAGCTCGGCTTTCAGCACCTCTTCCTTCGGCGCCTCGGCGGCTTCGGCTTTCGAGCCGAACAAAGATTTGCCCGCACCCTTGACGAAATTCCACAGACCCATGTTTCACTCCTTCCAATGCACCAGATCGTGCGACCGGCCCGGGCGGGCCAGCGACACCATAGGCACAGGGTGCATCATTCGAATGACATCGAACAGGGGAAAATCTTCGGGCTTTCCCTCCTGCGTCCTGTCGCGCCGACGCCGTTCAGACGGCGGCGCCGTCGGTGAATTGCAGCCGCGCGAGTTCGGCATAAAGCCCGCCTTCGGCAACCAGCGCATCATGCGTGCCCTGCGCGATGATGCGGCCTTCGTCGAAGACGACGATGCGGTCGGCCTTCTTCACCGTGGCCAGACGGTGTGCGACGATGATCGTGGTGCGCCCCACGGCCAGCCGTTCGACCGCCGCTTGCACTTCACGTTCGGACGCCGCATCCAGCGCCGAGGTCGCCTCGTCCAGCAGCAGAACGGGCGCATCGCGCAGGATCGCCCGTGCAATCGCGATGCGTTGCTTCTGCCCGCCCGACAGCATCACGCCGCGCTCGCCGACATAGGTATCAAACCCCTGCGGCAGTGCCGCCAGGAAGTCATAGGCATGCGCGGCGCGCGCGGCCTCTTCGACCTGATGATCGGTGGCATCGGGGCGGCCAAAGCGGATATTTTCGCGCGCCGAGGCGGCAAAGATCACCGGGTCTTGCGGCACCAGCGCGATGGCATGGCGGAAATCGTGCCGCGCCAGATCGCGCAGGTCGTAGCCGTCCAGCGTCACGCGGCCCGTCTCCGGGTCCCAGAACCGCTGGATCAGTTGAATGACCGTGGTCTTGCCCGCGCCCGAAGGCCCGACCAGCGCCACCGTCTCGCCCGGCGCGATATGCAGCGTGACATGATCCAGCGCCGAGGTTTCCGGCCGCGAGGGATAGTGGAAGCTGACATCTTCAAAGCGCAGCTCGCCGCGCGCGGGCATCGGCAGCGGCACCGGATGCGTGGGGTCCTTCACGCTGTCCTCGGCCGACAGCAGTTCGACCAGACGTTCCGTCGCCCCCGCCGCGCGCTGGATCTCGCCCCAGATTTCCGACAGCGCGCCCACCGAACCCGCAACCATCACCGCATAGATCACGAACTGCACCAGCTCGCCCACCGACATCTGGCCCATGCGCACGTCGCGCGCGCCGACCCACAGCACCCCCACGACCCCCGCAAAGACCAGGAAGATCACGATCACCGTCATCACCGCGCGCGTCGAAATCCGCTTATGCGCCGAGGCAAAGCTTTTTTCCGTCACGTCCGCAAAGGCCGCGCGGGTCTGCGGTTCATGGGTGAAGGCCTGCACGGTCTGCGCCGACAGCAGCGCCTCGGACGCCGCGCCCGAGGAATTGGCGATCCAGTCCTGGTTTTCACGCGACAGAACCCGCAGGCGGCGGCCCAGCACGATGATCGGCACGACGACAGCAGGCACCACCAGCAGCACCAGCCCGGTCAGCTTGGCCGAAGTGATGAGCAACATCGTCATGCCGCCCAGCAAGATCAGCACGTTGCGCAGCGCCACCGACACCGACGAGCCGATCACCGACAGGATCAGCGTGGTGTCGGTGGTGATCCGGCTGATGATCTCGCCGGTCAGGATGCGTTCGAAAAACGCCGGGCTCATGCCCAGAACGCGGTCGAAGACGGCCTTGCGAATGTCGGCCACGACCCGCTCGCCGAACCGGGTGACAAGGTAGTAGCGCGCACCCGTGCCCAGGGCCAGCAGGCCTGCGATCACCAGCGCCGCGGTGAAATATTCGTCCAGCAGCTGCGCGCCTTGCTGGAAACCGTCGACCACGCGGCGCACCGCCAGCGGCAGGATCAGGCTGATCGAGGCGGTCAGCGCCAGCGCCGCCAGCGCGGCGATCGCGGTCAGCTTGTAGGGCGCGACAAACGGTGCCAGACCCTTGAGTGCGCCGATGCGTTTGGTCGTCGGCCGATCCTCGATCGGTGCCTGCGGTCTGCGTGCCATACGGTCCCCCCTTCGTTGCCCACGGGTTTAGGGGCAGGCTCGGGCTGGGGCAAGGGTGGAATCCGCCCGCACCGCAGCACGATCATCACAGAGCCGGCAAGTTGGTGCGGGCGGCCGGACTCGAACCGGCATGGGCTTGCGCCCGAGGGAGTTTAAGTCCCATGCGTCTACCATTTCGCCACGCCCGCACAGCCCTTGGCTAGCGCGCAGGACCGCGCGGGGCAAGGGGGCGGCTCAGCGCCCCTCGAAATGCGGCGCGCGTTTTTCCAGGAAGGCCATCACGCCTTCGCGGAAATCGCGGGTGGCGCCCAGCCCGCCCTGCAGCTGCGCCTCCAACTCCAGTTGCTGCGACAGATCGTTGCCATAGCCATCGCGCAGGGCCCGTTTCACCGCCCCGTAGGCCGCTGTCGGTCCCTTGGCCAGATGCGCGGCCCGGGCGCGCCAGTGATGTTCGAAATCGACATCGGCCACCGCTTCCCAGATCAGACCCCATTGCGCGGCCAGTTCGGCGCCGATCTTGTCGGCAAACAGCGCCAGCCCCATCGCGCGCGCAAATCCGACCTGACGCGGCAGCCAGTAGGTGCCGCCCGCATCCGGCATCAGCCCGATCCGGGTGAAGGCCTGCATGAAGGCCGCCGATTGCGCCGCAATCACCACATCCGCCGCCAGCGCAAGGTTCGCCCCCGCCCCCGCCGCCGCGCCATTGACCGCTGCGATCACCGGAATCGGACATTCGTAGATCGCCTTCAGCATCGGTTCGTATTCGTCGCGCAGCACCCGCTCCAGATCCAGGCCCGCCGCCATCGCGCCATCCCCCAGATCCTGCCCCGAACAAAACGCCCGCCCTGCCCCGGTCAGCACGATCACCCGCGCCTCGCCCGTAGCGCGCTTCAACGCCTCCAGCAACTCGGCGCGCATCTGGCTGCTGAGCGCGTTCATCACCTCGGGGCGATTGAGCGTAATCACCGCCATGCCTTCGGAAATTTCGTAGCGGATCGCCTGATACGGCATGGTTGGTTCCTCCCTGATGCATTCGCACCAGATTACCGCGCCTGCGCGGCGACGGAAGCAAAACCGTGCGTCACGCGAAACTCGGCGAGAGGATCAGTCGCCCATCAGTTCCTTGAGCCGCGCCTCTTCATCGGCGCTCAACCCCGCGACGGGGGTATTCAGATCCCGCCTGCGGCTGCGCAGATAGATCAGCGCACCGCCAAGCGCGACGATCAGCGCCGCCGGCCCCAGATACCACAGCACCAGATTGGCGCCGGTCTTTTCCGGCTCGAACAGCACATATTCGCCGTAACGGTTGGTGATGTAGTCCAGCACCTCGCTGTCGCTGTCGCCCGCAACCAGCCGTTCGCGCACCAGAAGCCGCAGATCGCGCGACACTTCGGCATTCGATTCGTCGATATTCTCGCCCTGGCAGACCGGGCAGCGCAGCACCTGGCTGATCGTGCGGGCGCGCGCTTCCATCGCCGGGTCGGGCAATACCTCGTCGGGTTGCACCGCGAAGGCCGGGCCAAGCGGCAGCAGCAGCGCCGCGCACAGGATCAGATGTTTCAGCATGCTCTTACTCCGCAGGGGTGGCCACCGCCGGGGCAACCGCCTTGCGCGCCCCCGCAGCCACACGATAACGCCGGTCGGTCAGGCTCAGCAGACCGCCGAAGGCCATCAGCAGACAGCCCGCCCAGATCCAGTTCGCGAAGGGTTTGATATAGGTGCGCACCGCCCAGCCGCCGCCTTGTTGCGCATCGCCGATCACCAGATAGATGTCACGCAGGAAACCGTTGTCGATGTCGGCCTCGGTGGTGGGCATCGCCTGCACCGGATAGGCGCGTTTCTCGGGGTGCAGCGTGGCGATCAGCTTGCCGTCGCGGCGCACGCTCATCGTGCCGGTGTTGGACACATAGTTCGGACCCTGCACTTCCTCGACCTTGTCGAGCGTGATCTCGTATCCCGCGACCTCGAAAGGCACGCCCACCTGGGCCACGCGAATATCCTCGACCTGCCCCGCCATCAGCAATCCGATCCCAGCAAAGACGATGCCCAGCCCGGAATGCGCACAGGCCTTGCCCCAGTCGGCGCGCGGCAGGCGCGTCAGACGCGCGGGCGTGCGCCCGGCGCGCACCCACAGCTCGGCCATCGCGCCAAAGACCAGCCAGGCGCCCAGCCCCGAGGCCACCATCGCCAGCAGCGAGCGCCCGGTTTCCAGCGTCCAGGCCAACCCTGCGACCGCCAGCGCCAGCACCAGCGCCGGCGCCAACGGCCGCACCAGCGCGCCCAGCCGTGCGCGCTTCCACGGCATCATCGCGCCGATCGGCAGCAAGATCGCCAGCAGCACCATGAAGGGCGTGAAGGCCTTTTCAAAGAACGGCGCACCAACCGACAGCTTGCGCCCCCACAGCATCTCGGCCACCAGCGGCCAGACGGTGCCCACGAACACCACCAGCGCCGCCACCGCCAGCAGGATGTTGTTGATCACCAGCGCCGTCTCGCGCGAGACCATCGAGAACACCCCCTTGGCCTGCATCGACGCCGCGCGCGCCGTGAACAGCGTCAGCGCACCGCCCACGAAGAACGCCAGAATCGCCAGGATGAACACGCCGCGTTCGGGATCGTTGGCAAAGCTGTGCACCGAGGTGATGACGCCCGAGCGCACGATGAACGTGCCGATCAGCGAGAAACCGAAAGCCATGATCGCCAAGAGGATCGTCCAGCTTTTCAGCGCCTCGCGCTTTTCCACGACGATCGCGGAATGCAGCAGCGCCGCGGCCAGAAGCCAGGGCATGAAGGACGCGTTCTCGACCGGGTCCCAGAACCAGAACCCGCCCCAGCCCAGCTCGTAATAGGCCCACCACGACCCCAGCGCGATACCAATGGTCAGAAAGATCCAGGCGGCCAGCGTCCACGGCCGGACCCAGCGCGCCCAGGCCGCATCGACGCGGCCCTCGATCAGCGCGGCCACGGCGAAGGAAAACGCCATCGAAAGCCCGACATAGCCGAGGTAAAGGAACGGCGGGTGGAAGGCCAGACCCGGGTCTTGCAGCAGCGGGTTCAGGTCGCGCCCGTTGAACGGCGCCTCAGCCAGACGGATGAACGGGTTCGAGGTGAACAGGATGAAGCCCAGGAAGGCCACGCCGATCCAGGCCTGCACGCTCAGCACCCGCGCCCGCAAGGTCGGCGGCAGGGCCTGCCCGAACCAGGCCGCCGCCGCGCCGAACAGCGACAGGATCAGCACCCACAACAGCATCGACCCCTCGTGGTTGCCCCACACGCCCGAGACCTTGTAAAGCATCGGCTTGTCGGTATGCGAATTCTCGTAGACCAGCTGCAACGAGAAATCCGAGGTGACAAAGGCATGTGTCACCGCCGCGAAGGACACCGCAATCAGCAGGAACTGCGCCGTCGCCGCGGGTTCCCCCACCGCCATCCAGCCACGCCAGCCTTTCTGGGCACCGATCAACGGCACGCTTGCCTGAACGATCGCCACGAAAAAGGCGAGGATCAGGGCAAAATGGCCAAGCTCTGCAATCATTGGGGGTCCTCCTGTTCGCGGCGCGATCATAGAGGGGGAAACGCCCCGGGCCAAGGTGGATGCGCGCCATTGTCGCGGGGGGCACGCGATGGTGATGCAAACGCCCGCCCTCACAGGCCGCAACGGGCAATCCGGCCTTCTTTCTGGCAAAAATATCCCGGGGGTGAATTTCCCGCAGGGAAAGAGGGGGCAGCGCCCCCTGCCCCGCCTGTTATGGCGCCCCGGCTACAGCCGTGCCGAGGGGCGGCGGCTCGACAGTTGCAGGTTGGTCTCTGACCGCAGCACGCCCTCGATCCGCCGGATCTGCAACAGGATCTCGTCCAGCTCGGGCAGGCTGCGCGTGCCCAGCTCGACGATCAGATCCCATTGGCCGTTGGTGGTGTGCACCGCCTGCACCGCGGGCAAGCCCAGCAGGCGCTGCACGATCCGTTCGGTGCCCCGGCCTTCGATGGTCAGCATCATCAGCCCGCGCACCGGCGCCGCGGTGACATCCGAGCGCGTCAGAACCGTGAAGCCCGAGATTTCGCCCCGGGTCATCAGCCGTTCGATCCGCGCCCGCACCGTGGCCCGCGAGAGGCCGAGCTGGGCAGCCAGATCCGACACCGCCGCCCGCCCGTCGCGGCGCAGGGCCGCGATCAGACGTTGATCGGTGTCATCCAGTCGCTCGGCCCGCGGCCCCTCGCCCCACATGGTTCAGCCCTTCGCGGCGAGGATCGACGCCTCGATGATGTCGAGCGCCTCTTCGAACACCGGCTCGGGGATCGTCAGCGGCGCCAGGAAGCGGATGACGTTCCCATAGACACCGCAGCTGAGCAGGATCAGCCCGCGATCCAGCGCCTCGGCCAGCACGCGCTTGACGAACTCGGGGTTCGGCGTGGCGCTGCCCGCGACGTTGAACTCGACCGCGTTCATGAAGCCCGGGCCGCGGATCTCGGCAATTTCCGGCACGCTGTCGGCAATCGCCGCCAGGCGCTGCTTCAGCCGCGCGCCCATACGTTCGGCGCGGGCACACAGACCTTCTTCCTCGATCACGTCCAGCACGGCATGCGCCGCCGCCACGCCCAGCGGGTTGCCCGCATAGGTGCCGCCCAGACCGCCGGGGTTCGGGCTGTCCATGATCTCGGCACGGCCGGTCACCGCCGAAATCGGCAGACCGCCGCCCAGCCCCTTGGCCATGGTGGTGATGTCGGCGGCCACGCCGTGATGTTCCATCGCGAACAGCTTGCCGGTGCGGGCAAAGCCGGTCTGCACCTCGTCGGCGATCATCACGATGCCATGCTGATCGCAGACCTCGCGGATCTTCTGCATGAAACCGTCGGGCGCGGGCACGAAGCCGCCTTCGCCCTGCACCGGCTCCAGAATGATCGCGGCGACGCGGGTCGGTTCGATATCGGCCTTGAACAGACGGTCAAGCGCGGCAATCGCGTCATCCATCGACACGCCGTGCAGCGCGTTCGGATAGGGCAGGTGCCACACGTCGTTCATCATCGGGCCGAAGCCGGCCTTGTAAGGCTGCACCTTGCCGGTCATCGTCATGGTCATGAAGGTCCGGCCATGAAAGCCGCCCGCAAAGGCCACGACGCCCGCGCGGCCGGTATAGTGGCGCGCGATCTTGATGGCGTTTTCAACGGCTTCGGCGCCGGTGGTGGTGAAGATCGTCTTCTTCGCGAAATCGCCCGGCACCTTGGCATTCAGCCGCTCGGCCAGTTCGACATAGTTTTCATAGGGCACGACCTGGTGGCAGGTGTGGGTGAAGCTGTCGAGCTGCTTCTTGACCGCCTCGATCACCTTGGGGTGGCGGTGCCCGGTGTTCACCACCGCGATCCCCGCCGCAAAGTCGATGTAACGGGTGCCGTTCTTGTCCCAGATCTCGGCATTCTCCGCGCGCGCGGCGTAGATCTGGGTGGACATGCCGACACCCTTGGCGATGGCGGTATTCTTGCGGGTGGTCAGCTCAGGCGAGGTTTGCACGGTCATGGGATGCTCCGATTCGAGATGCTTCACCATCGCACTTTGCATTTTTTCTGCAAGAAATTTCTTTACCCGGCGCGTGGCAAGATGCAGCCTGTGGGTATATGGCTGAAAATATGAGCGACTCACCCGAACCGATCCCGCAGGCAGAGCCCGAACCGCTGTTCCGGGTGACCGAAGCTGCGCGCGCGGCGGGGGTGGCGCCGTCGACCCTGCGCCTGTGGGAGACGCAGGGCCTGGTCAGCCCGGCCCGGCGGGCCTCGGGGCAGCGGCTATATTCGGCGGCGGATGTCGCGCGGTTGCAGCGCGTGGCCTTCCTGCGTCGCGAGGCGGGCCTGAACCCGGCCGCGATCCGTGCCACGCTGGAATCCGAGGGCACCGCCCCGGCAGCCGAAGCGATCACCAACGAACCGCTGGGCGCCGCGCTGCGTCAGATCCGGCAGGCCCGGGGCGAGCGGCTGGACGATGTGGCGCTGGCGATGGGGATTTCGGCCTCGGCCCTGTCCACGCTGGAACGCACCGGCGCCGGCGTCAGCTTCAAGGTGCTGGCCGATCTGGCCCAATATTACGGCACGACAGTCTCGCGGCTGTCGGGGCAGGACGAACCCGGGGGGGCGGTGGTGCGCGCAGGCGCCGCGCGGATCTGGCCGATGCCCGTCGAAGGCGTGCGCGTCGAGGTGCTGGCCGAGGGGCGGCGGCAGATGGACTGTCACCGTTTCATCCTGTCGCCCGGCGCCACCTCGCAAGGGGGCTATGACCACGAGGGCGAGGAATTCATCACCGTGCTCGAGGGACGCTTCCGCATCACGCTGGACACCGACGAGGTGCACGAGCTGGGCCCCGGCGATTCCATCTATTTCGAAAGCCGCCGCCCGCATGCCTGGGCCAATGCCGCCGATGGCCAGACCGTCCTGATCTGGGTCAACACGCCGCCCAGCTTCTGACACGCTTGCGTGAGGTGCGTTGCCCTGCCCCGCGCCCCGGCGCAAGGTGGCGCCAACCTGAAAGGATGCTTCATGCCTCGTCTGCCCCTTGTCGCCCTTGCCCTGCTTGCCCTGACCGCCTGCCGCGAGGAAAACACCGCGAACCCGCTGGCCGCGCTGCCGCTGGGGGAAGAATGGCGTGTGACGCAGATCGCCAAAACGCCGGTGCCCGCCGAGGTCAGCGTGACGGTCGGCCGCGCGCAAGAGGCGCTGCTGGCCGGGTCGTCGGGCTGCAACCGCTATAACGCGCGGATCGAACCGGCGGGTGCGCGGTTGAAGATCGGCGCGCTGGCGGGCACGCGGATGATGTGCGCGCCCGAGGTGATGGAGGTCGAACAGGCCTTCCATTCGACCATCGGCCGGGTCGATGGCGTGCGAATTTCCGGCGACACGCTGGAACTGACGCAGGGCGGCGCCGTGCTCATCACGGCACGGAAATAGCCCCCACCGCCTCGACCACCGCCTCCATCGCGACATAGGTCGAGGTGGCGGCGACATGCGGCAGGGCGGAAATCTTCTCGCCCATCACCCGCCGATAATCCGCGATGTCGCGGGTGCGCACCTTCAGCAGATAATCGAAACCACCCGCGATCATGTGGCATTCCTCGACCTCGGGCAGGGCGCGCACCGCGCGGTTGAACGCCTTGAGCGCCGCTTCGCGGGTGTCTGACAGGCGCAGCTCGACAAAGGCCACATGCGCCAGCCCCATGCGGATCGGGCTGAGCACCCCGCGATAGCCGGTGATGACGCCCAGCTCCTCCAGCCGTTTCACCCGCGCCTGCACCGGGGTTTTCGTCAGCCCGACGCGGCGGGCGAGTTCGGCCATGCTCAGCCGCCCCTCATCGACCAGTTCGGCCAGAATCTTGCGATCATAGCGGTCCAGTTCCGGCAGGTCGTTTGGCATGAATAGTTTCCATTCTTTGGTCGAATCGCCTGCCTTGCCGCGATAATCGGGCGAAACGCCGCGCAGGCATGGCGTAATCTGGTGCAATCGCCCCAATCTGGCAAGGAGTTCCCAGATGCCCGCCCCCACGCTTGCCCAAATCGACGCGCAGACCCTGCAGCCCGAGGCGCCGCTGCTGCACCGCCTGATCGCCGAGGCGGCGCTGGATGCACCCACCCGCGCCCGCATCGCAGCGCGGGGCGCCGATCTGGTGCGCGCGATCCGCGCCGATGCCCGCCCCGGGCTGATGGAGGTGTTCCTGGCCGAATACGGGCTGTCGACCGACGAAGGCATCGCGCTGATGTGTCTGGCCGAGGCGCTGCTGCGCGTGCCCGACGCCGAGACGATGGATGCGCTGATCGAGGACAAGATCGCGCCCTCGGACTGGGGTCGGCATCTGGGGCAATCGGCCAGCTCGCTGGTCAATGCCTCGACCTGGGCGCTGATGCTGACGGGCCGGGTGCTGGACCCGCGCGCGCCGGGCATGGCGGGCCATCTGCGCGCCGCGATCCGGCGGTTGGGCGAGCCGGTGATCCGCAAGGCGGTGGGCCGCGCGATGAAGGAAATGGGCCGCCAGTTCGTGCTGGGCGAAACCATCGAGGCCGCGATGGAGCGCGCCGCCAAACGCGAGGCGCAGGGCTATTCCTACAGCTATGACATGCTGGGCGAGGCCGCGCGCACCGCCGCCGATGCCCAGCGGTATGAGGTAGCCTATGCCTCCGCGATCACCGCGATTTCGGCGCGCTGCAAACCGGGCGCGCTGCGCGACAACCCCGGCATTTCGGTGAAACTCTCGGCGCTGCATCCGCGCTACGAGGTGGCGCAAGAGACCCGCGTGATGGCGGAACTCGTGCCCGTGGTCACCCGGCTGGCCCATATGGCCGCCGCCGCCGACATGAGCTTCACCATCGACGCCGAAGAGGCCGACCGGCTGACCCTGTCGCTGCGGGTGATCGAGGCGGTGCTGGCTGATCCGCAGCTGGCAGGTTGGGACGGTTTTGCGGTGGTGGTGCAGGCCTACGGGCGACGCGCGGGGGCGGTGATCGACTGGCTGCATGCGCTGGTCGCGCGGCTGGATCGGCGGATCATGCTGCGGCTGGTCAAGGGCGCCTATTGGGACGCCGAGATCAAGCGCGCGCAGGTGCTGGGCCTGGCCGATTTTCCGGTCTTCACCCGCAAGCAGGCGACCGATGTCAGCTATATCGCGCTGGCGCGCAAGCTGCTGGGGATGAGCGACCGGATCTATCCGCAATTTGCCGGCCACAATGCCCATACCGTTGCCGCGATCCTTGAAATGGCGCCCGATCTGCGCGCGTTCGAATTCCAGCGTCTTCACGGCATGGGCGAGGCGCTGCACGATCTGGTGCTGCGCGCCAACGGCACGCGCTGCCGGATCTATGCGCCGGTGGGCGCGCATCGCGACCTGCTGGCCTATCTGGTGCGGCGGCTGCTGGAAAACGGCGCGAATTCCAGCTTCGTCAACCAGATCGTCGATGAAACCGTGCCGCCCGAGGTGGTGGCCGCCTGCCCCTTTGCCGCGATCGAGGCCTGCGCGCAGATCGAAAACCCCGCGCTGACCCGGCCTGCCGCTCTGTTCCCCGGGCGGGTCAATTCGCGCGGCTTCGACCTGACCGACGCGGGCACGCTGGCCATGATTGAAGCCTCGCGCGCGCCCTTCGCAACGGCCCTGCTGCCCGAGGCCGAACCGCTGCTGGCCGCGCCTTGCGCCCCCTGCCCGCCCGTTCCGGTGACCGACCCGGCCAGCGGCGCGCCGGTGGGCGAGGTGCGCATGGCCTCTGCCGCCGATGTGGCCGCCGCGCTGGAGGCCGCGCACCCCTGGGCCGCGGATGCCGCGACCCGCGCCGCCACGCTGAACCACGCGGCCGATCTGTATGAGGAAAACTTCGGCCAGATCTTCGCGACACTGGCGCGCGAGGCGGGCAAAAACCTGCCCGATGCGGTGGGCGAACTGCGCGAGGCGGTGGATTTCCTGCGCTACTATGCGGCGCAGGCGCCCGTCGCAGCCACCCCGCGCGGCATCTTCACCTGCATCAGCCCGTGGAACTTCCCGCTGGCGATCTTTACCGGGCAGATCGCGGCGGCGCTGGCGGCGGGCAACGGCGTGCTGGCCAAACCGGCCGAGCAGACCCCGCTGATCGCCACGCTGGCGGTGCGGCTGCTGCATCAGGCGGGCGTGCCCGCGACTGCGTTGCAATTGCTGCCGGGTGACGGGCCGACGGTGGGCGCGGCGCTGACCTCCGATCCGCGGGTGGCGGGCGTGGCCTTCACCGGCGCGACCGAGACCGCGCAGGCCATTCGCCGCGCGATGGCCGAGGCGCTGGACCCGGGCGCGCCGCTGATTGCCGAAACCGGCGGGCTGAATGCGATGGTGGTCGATTCCACCGCCCTGCCCGAACAGGCGGTGCGCGACATCCTGGCCTCGGCCTTCCAGTCGGCGGGTCAGCGCTGTTCGGCCCTGCGCTGCCTCTATCTGCAAGAGGACATCGCGCCCCATGTGATCGAGATGCTGATCGGCGCGATGAACGAATTGCGGATGGGCAACCCCTGGGATCTGGCGACCGATGTCGGCCCGGTGATCGACGCCGAGGCCTTCGGCAACATCGCCGACTATATCGCGGCAGCGGGCGCAGAGCTGATCCACCAGATCGCGGCGCCGAAAGACGGGCTGTTCATCCCGCCCACCCTGATCCGCGTGCCCGGCATCGCCGCGCTCGGGCGCGAGATCTTCGGCCCCGTGCTGCATGTCGCGACCTTCGCGGCCGAAGATCTGGATCAGGTGATCGCCGACATCAACGCCACCGGCTATGGCCTGACCTTCGGGTTGCACAGCCGGATCGACAGCCGCGTGCAGGCGGTGACAGAGGCGCTGCATGTCGGCAATATCTACGTCAACCGCAACCAGATCGGCGCGGTCGTGGGCGCGCAGCCCTTCGGCGGCGAGGGGCTGTCGGGCACCGGGCCAAAGGCGGGTGGGCCCGAATATCTGGTGCGGTTCGGCGCCACACCGCCGGCACATCCCCCCGCCCCGCAGCGCAGCCTGCCCGGCCCCACCGGCGAATCGAACCGTCTGACGCTGCATCCGCGCGCGCCGATCCTGTGCCTTGGGCCGGGCGCCGAACAGGCCGCAGCACAGGCCGCCACCGTGCAGGCGCTTGGCGGCACCGCCCGGCTGGCCCCGGATGCCGCCCCCGAAAGCCTGACCCAAAGCCAGGATTTTTCGGCGGCGCTTTACTGGGGGGACGCCACGGCAGCCCGCGCCTATACCCGTGCCTTGGCCGCGCGGTCAGGTCCGATCCTGCCGCTGATTACCGGCTTGCCCGATGCCGCGCATTGCTTCCACGAACGCCACATCTGCATCGACACCACGGCCGCGGGCGGTAACGCCCAGCTGCTGGCCGGTGCAGGCAACGCTTGACGCCCCGGCGCGGATCGGCACACTCGCGCCATGTTTCCGATCCGCGACCATAACCCGTCCAGCCGCACCCCCTATGTCACCTGGGGGATCATTGCGCTGAACGTCATCCTGTTCGTGCTGACCATGCCCGGCGTCGGCGGGATGGAGTCACTTTGGGCGGATTGGGCCCTGTATCCCGCCGCGATCACACATGGCGCCTATCTGCAGGGGTTGGTGACGCATATGTTCCTGCATGCAGGCCTGCTGCATATCGCGGGCAACATGCTGTTTTTGTGGGTTTTCGGCGACAATCTGGAAGACCAGCTGGGGCACATCGGCTTTGCGCTGTTCTATCTGGCGGCGGGGCTGGCGGCGGCGGCGGCGCAGATCCTGACCGATCCGTCCAGCACGGTGCCCATGGTCGGCGCCTCGGGGGCGATCGCGGGCGTGATGGGCGGCTACATGCTGATGTTTCCGCGCGCACGGGTCGATGTGCTGCTGATCTTCATCGTGTTCTTCAAGGTTCTGCCGATCCCGGCCTGGGTCGTGCTGGGGATCTGGTTCGCATTGCAGCTGCTGAACGGCACCACCGCGGGCATGGCGGACGGCGTGGCCTATTGGGCGCATGCGGGCGGCTTCGTCGCCGGGCTGTTGCTGATGGTGCCGCATTGGCGGCGAATGGGTGGTGTGCTGTTCTGGGGCCAGACCCATGGCCGCCCGCCCCATCCAGAAATCGACTATTCCCGCTCTAATATCCCTGTCGTGCGCCGCCGCCGCTAGGCCGCGTCCGCATCGCGCAGGATCATCTGCGCCGCGCGTTCGGCAATCATGATCGTGGGGGCGTTGGTGTTGCCGCCAATCAGCGTGGGCATGACCGAGGCATCGACCACCCGCAGCCCCGCCACACCACGCACCCGCAGCTGCGGATCGACAACGGCCAGATCGTCCTGCCCCATCCGGCAGGTGCCAACCGGGTGATAGATCGTGTCGGCCCGCGCGCGAATATCGTCCATCAGCCCCGCGTCGCTACCGTCGGGCGCATAAAGTCGCCGCCCGCGCCAGGGCGTCAGCGCGGGGGCCTCGGTGATCCGCTCCAACAGCCGCGCGGCCTTGAACAGAAGATCGGCATCGCGCGGATCGGCCAGAAACCCCGGGTCGATCAGCGGCGCGGCGAACGGGTCCGTCCCCGCCAACCGCACCGTGCCGCGCGACCAGGGCCGCAGCACGCAAATATGCGCCGACCATCCATCGGCCAGATGCGGCCTGCGCATGTGCTGATCGACGATGCCCACGACGAAATGGATCTGCAGATCGGGCCGCGCAAGCCCGGGGTCGGAGCGTAGGAACGCGCCCCCCTCGGCCATGGGCGAGGCAAACAGCCCCTCGCCATGACGCCGCCAGCCTGCCGCCGCCCGTGCCATGCGGACAAGTCCGCGCGGATTGAGCCCCACCACATCGCGCCGCGGCGAGGTGTAGCTGATCGTGTAATCCAGATGGTCCTGCAGATTGCCGCCCACGCCCGGCAGATCGTGGCGCACCGGGATGCCCAGATCGCGCAGGTGATCGGCCGGCCCCACCCCCGACAGCAGCAACAACTGCGGCGAGCCGAAGGCGCCGCCCGACACGATCACCTCGCGCCGCGCTTCCAGCCGGATCTGCCGCCGCCCGCGCCACACCAACGCCCCGGTCGCGCGCCCGTCCGCGATCAGCACGCGCTCGGCCCGGGTTCGGGTCAGCACGGTCAGATTGGAGCGGTTCATCAGCGGATGCAGATAGGCCGCCGCCGCCGAACACCGCTCGCCCTTGCGCGGCCCGTCCCAGAATTGCGTGACCTGATAAAGCCCGGCGCCCTCTTGCACCGGCCCGTTGAAGTCGGGATTGGGCGGGCAATCGACCGCACCGCAAGCCTCGACAAAGGCGCGCGAAATCGGGCGCGGGCGGCGCTGATCGCCGACCTGCAACGGCCCCGCCGCGCCATGCAGCGAATCCGCGCCGCGCATGTTCCGCTCGGCCGCGATGAAATGCGGCAGGCAGCTGGCCCAATCCCAGCCCTCGGCGCCCTGATCGGCCCAATCGTCGTAATCGGCAGGGTGACCGCGCACATACAGCATCGCATTGATCGCCGAACTGCCGCCCAGCCCGCGCCCGCGCGGCTGAAACCCACGCCGCCCGTTCAGGCCCGGCTGCGGCACGGTGTGCAGCGCCCAATTGTGCACCGGCGGGCGTCCCGGCACCATCGCCGCCACCATCGCGGGCGCGCGCACCAGAATGTCGCGTGCCTGATCGCCCGCCTCGACCAGGCACACCCGCACCCGCGCATCCGCGCTCAACCGTGCGGCCAGCACGGCCCCGGCGGAGCCCCCGCCCAGGATCACATAGTCGAAAATCATACGGCTCCCCCCGTTTGGGAGGAGCCTATCCGTTTTCCGCCACCCGCAAAGCGTGACGTGGTGTCAGGTCAGCTGCGCAGGCTGCCGCCGGTCGCCTTGGTGACCTTTTCGACGATCTTGGCGGAAACCGCCTCGATCTCGGCATCGGTCAGCGACTTGCCGCTGGGTTGCAGCCGGACCGCCAGCGCGATCGACTTCTTGCCCGGGCCCATCTGCTCCTCGGCCTTGGGACCGGTGAACTGATCGAACACCGTCACCGCCTCGATCAGCGCCTTGTCGGCCCCCATCGCGGCATTCACCGCCACCAGCGCCTCGGTGCCCGCATCCACCACGAAGGCGAAATCGCGTTCGACCGCATGCAGATCCGAGGTTGCCAGCGCCGGGCGCGTGGGCGTCTTGGCCTTCGGGAAGGGCACGTTTTCCAGCCAGATCGTGTAGGCCACCGCCGGGCCCTTCACGCCCATCTCGCGCAGCGCCTTGGGATGCACCTCGCCAAAGGCGCACAGCGCCTTGGGCCCCAGCGCCATCACGCCTGCGCGGCCCGGATGCCACCAGCCCGCCAGCTTGCGGTTGATCTGCGTCTTCGCCGGCGCGCCGATCGCGGCCAGCACCGCCTCGGCATCGGCCTTGGCATCATACAGATCGACCGGGCGGCGCGACCCCCACGGGTCACGCGGCGCGCTGGCCCCGACCAGCAGGCCCGCCAGTTGCAGATGCTGATCGCCCGGCTCGCCGCCGTGGAAGGCCGGGCCCACCTCGAACAGTGCCATATCGGCAAAGCCGCGCGCCTGATTGCGCGCCGCGGCCTGCAGCAGACCGGGCAGCAGATCGGGGCGCAGATGCGTCATCTCGCTCGAGATCGGGTTTTCGATCCGCGTCGCCTCGGCCCCGCCGCCAAACAGCGTGGCCGATTTCGCGTCGATGAAACTGTAGGTCACGCATTCATTGTAGCCCAGGCTCGCCGCCATGCGCCGTGCCATGCGTTCGCGCACCTGCATCGGCGTCAGCACCGGGCCGGGCACGCCGCTGGTCTCGCGCGCCATCGGGCGGCCCACCAGCTTCGTCAGCGAGGCGATCCGCGCCACTTCCTCGACCAGATCGGCCTCGCCCAGCACATCGGGGCGCCAGCTGGGCGGGGTGACCATATCGCCGTCGAGCGCGAAACCAAGCGCGGCCAGCGTTTCGCGCTGCGTGGCCTCGGGGATGTCCATGCCAACGAGGCTGATCACCCGCGCCGGGTCCAGTTTATAGGCGCGCGTGGTGTCGGGCACGGCGCCGTCGATCACCACGTTCGATGCCTCGCCACCGCACAGGTCCAGCACCATCTGCGTGGCCAGTTCCAGCCCGGGCAGGGTGAATTCCGGGTCCACGCCGCGTTCGAACCGATAGCGCGCGTCCGAGTTGATCTTCAGCGCACGGCCCGTGGCGGCAATGGTGATCGGGTCCCAATAGGCGCTCTCAACGAACACATCGACGGTTTCCTCGGTGCAGCCGGAATGCTCGCCGCCCATGATCCCCGCCAGGCTTTCGGGGCCCTGATCATCGACAATCACCATCTGACCGGCCCGCAGGGCATAGGTCTTGCCATCCAGCGCCAGCAGTTCCTCGTCGCCCTTGGCAGGCACGATCCGCAGATCGCCCTTGACCTTGGCCGCGTCGAAGACGTGCAGCGGACGGTTCAGGTCATAGGTGAAGAAGTTGGTGATATCGACCAAGGCCGAGATCGGCCGCAGACCAATCGCCATCAGCCGCGCCTGCAGCCAGGCGGGCGAGGGCCCGTTCGTCACGCCGCGGATCAGACGCCCGGCGAACAGCGGGCAGCCTTTTTCCTTCAGCCCCGCGTCGATCTGCACGCCGATGGGGCAATCAAACCCGCCCGGCACCGGCTCCACCTCCAGCGGTTTCAGCACGCCCAGACCCCGCGCGGCCAGATCGCGCGCGATGCCGCGCACACCCAGCGCATCGGGGCGGTTGGGGGTGATCTTGATATGGATCATCGGGTCGACCGCCTCGGGGCGGTTTTCGGCCAGCCAGTCGATGAACTTCTGCCCGACCTCGCCCGAGGGCAGCTCGATGATGCCGTTATGTTCGTCCGACAGTTCCAGCTCGCGTTCCGAGGCCATCATGCCGTGGCTTTCGACACCGCGGATCTTGCCGACGCCCAGCGTGGTATCAATACCCGGCACATAATCGCCCGGCTTGCACAGCACCACGGTGATGCCTTCGCGGGCATTGGGCGCACCGCAGACGATGGTCTTTTCGCCCTCGTCCGTCAGCACATTGCAGACCCGCAGCTTGTCGGCATCGGGGTGCTTTTCGGCATGCAGAACCTTGGCCAGCGTGAACGGCGCCAGCTTGGCCGCAGGGTTCACGATTTCCTCGACCTCAAGGCCAAGGTCGGTGAGCGCGTCAGCGATCTCATCCACCGAAGCGTCGGTGTCGAGATGGTCTTTCAGCCAGGAGAGGGTGAATTTCATTTCAGTTACCCATCTTCAAAAAGTTTGTGAGCGCCGCTGTAATTGACCCTACGGCGACAGATTTCGCGGTCTCCACGACGGCCCCAAGAGTCCAAGTGCCTGTTCGAGTTGCGATCTTTACAGCGCGTTCCCAAGTGCCTTGATCTTTTATCGCATCATAAAAGTCCTGCCCCTCGTTCGTCACAAAGAAAAGGCCTTCCTTTGCGGAGTTGCCCTCGATCAAGCCAGCACCTTTCATGAGGTAAAGCTGATACTCGTCCCCTGGACGAAGTTCATTCATTATATCGATTATACCATCATCATACTCGCAGGGACGAGTGACAGCGTCGATCATCAGTTCTCGAATTCTATTTAGATCTCTGCGCGGCATTACTTACTCAACCCCCCGAACACCGTCGGCAGGTCCAGCGGCGCGAAGCCGTAGTGTTTCAGCCAGCGCAGGTCACTCTCGAAGAACGCCCGCAGGTCGGGGATGCCGTATTTCAGCATCGCGATCCGGTCGATGCCCATGCCGAAGGCAAAGCCTTGCCATTCGTTCGGGTCGATCCCGCCCGCGGCCAGAACCTTGGGCTGCATCATGCCGGAGCCGAGGATTTCCAGCCAGGAATTGCCCTCGCCGATCTTCAGCTGGCCGCCTTCCCAAGAACAGCGGATGTCCACTTCGGCCGAAGGTTCGGTAAAGGGGAAGTGGCTGGCGCGGAAGCGCAGCTCGACGTTCGGGACCTCGAAGAAGGCCTTGCAGAATTCCTCCAGCACCCATTTCAGGTTGGCCATCGAAATGTCGCGGCCGATCGCCATGCCCTCGACCTGATGGAACATCGGCGCGTGGGTCTGGTCCATGTCCATCCGATACACGCGGCCCGGCGCGATGACGCGGATCGGCGCGCCGCGTTCCTGCATCGCGCGGATCTGCACGGGGCTGGTATGGGTGCGCAGCACATGCGGCGGGCGCGGGTCGGCGGCGTCGCGCGCCATGAAGAAGGTGTCATGCTCCTGCCGCGCGGGGTGTTCGGGCGCGATGTTGAGCGCGTCGAAGTTATACCAGTCGGATTCCACCTGCGGGCCCTCGGCCACGGCAAAGCCCATGTCGGCGAAGATCGCGGTGACCTCGTCCATCACCTGGCTGACCGGGTGGATGGTGCCCATGCGGCGCGGGCGGCCCGGCAGCGTCACGTCCAGCCATTCCGATTTCAGCCGCGCATCCAGCGCCGCATCGGCCAGGCCTTCCTTCTTGGCGCGCAGCGCCGCGTCGATTTCGGTTTTCAGCAGGTTCAGCGCGGCGCCGGTGGTCTGGCGTTCCTCGGGCGACATCTGGCCCAGTTCGCGCATCTTCAGGCTGATTTCGCCCTTCTTTCCAAGCGCCGCGAGGCGGATCTCTTCCAGGCTCGCCTCATCGGCGGCGCCCGCGATCCGGTCGAGATAGTTTGCCTTGAGCACGTCGAGCGCGTTCATGCCTGTGTCTCCTGTCTGGTCGGGCCAAAGCCGATTGGGCCTGTGCTAGCCGCCGCCCGCCCCGATTTCAAGCGCCCCGGTCCGGGACGGGTCAAAGAAAAACCCCCGCGACGGGCGAAACCGTCGCGGGGGTCTGAAGTGCAGTCCCTTGCGGGAATTACGCAGCCGCGGCGGCTTTCGCCTGTTCGACGATCGCGCCAAAGGCTTCGGGCTCGTGGATGGCCAGATCGGCCAGAACCTTGCGGTCCACCTCGATCCCGGCCAGCGCCAGACCGTTGATGAAACGCGAATAGGTCATTTCGGCGTCGAAGGCGCGCACAGCGGCGTTGATCCGCTGGATCCACAGCGCGCGGAAGCTGCGCTTGCGGGCCTTGCGGTCGCGGGTCGCGTACTGGTTGGCCTTGTCGACGGCCTGGGTGGCGGTGCGGAAGTTGCGCGAACGGGCCGAGTAGTAGCCTTTCGCTGCCTTCAGGATTTTCTTGTGCGAGGCGTGGGTAACCTTGCCGGATTTAACGCGGGACATGTTTCAAGCCTCCAGTTCAGCGATTGTAGGGCATGTATTTCTTGACGATTTTGGCATCGCAATCAGCCAGAACCATCGTGCCCGCGGCGTCGCGGATGAACTTCGTCGAGCGCTTGATCATGCCGTGGCGTTTGCCAGCGGCACCCGACTTCACCTTACCGGACGCGGTGAAGGTGAACCGCTTTTTCGCAGCGGATTTCGTCTTCATCTTGGGCATTTCCATCTCCTCTTTCGAGTGGGTATTCACGCGACTCGGCATGCCTCGAGGCCGGCCGCGCGGTTGATAGAGCGCGCCTGATAGACGCGCCCCGGACAATTGGCAAGGGGGAAGCGGCAAAAAACCGGGGCGTCAGTTCAGAATCCGGGCCAGAACGCGGGCAAAGACCTCGGGGATCTGGCCGGGCACATAGCCGCCGGGTTTCGACAGGAAGGCCAGCAGGATCAGCCCGCCCCCCACCAGCACCGCGACCGCGGCGGCCCGGGGCGGGCGCGAATCCGCGAAGGCCGCAATGACGGCGGGCACGGCGAAGGCACCGACGATGATGCCCATCACCAGAAACAGATCGCTGTCTATCACCATCATACCTTTGCCTCCCCGGCGAAAGGTTACCCCACGGCAAGATTACTCCGGGTCGGTGCGGAAGATCAACCTTTCGTCACAGGGCGCCACCCGCAGGATGTTGGTTGTGCCCTGCACGTTGAAGGGCACACCCGCGGTCACGACGATCTGGTTGGTTTCATCGGCAAAACCATAGTCGCGCGCGGCACGGGCAGCGTTGACCACCGCCATCTTGAACCGCTCGACCTTTTCGCAGCGCACCGAATGCACGCCCCAGTAAAGGCAGATCTTGCGCAGCGTGGTGGTGATCGGCGACAGCGCGACAATCGGCACGCGGGGCCGTTCGCGCGCCACCAGCGCCACGGTCTTGCCGGTCTGGGTGTAGCAGCAGATCGCGGAAATATCGGTGGTTTCGGCGATTTCGCGCGCGGCCGCCACGATGCCATCGGCAATGGTCTGGCGCTGCGCGGTGCGCGAGGCCTCGATGATGTCGCGATAGGTCGGGTCGCTTTCGACGCTTTCGGCGACGTTGTTCATCGTCGCCACCGCCTCGACCGGGTAGCGGCCTGCGGCGGATTCCGCCGACAGCATCACCGCATCGGCACCTTCATAGATCGCGGTGGCCACGTCGGACACTTCGGCGCGGGTCGGCATCGGGCTTTCGATCATGCTTTCAAGCATCTGCGTCGCCACGATCACCGGCTTGCCCGCCGCGCGACACTTGCGGATCAGCCGCTTCTGGATCGGCGGCACCGCATGCACCGGCAATTCGACCCCCAGATCGCCGCGCGCCACCATGATCCCGTCGGAAACCTTGAGGATCTCGTCGAAGGCGCTGACCGCGGCGGGTTTTTCGATCTTGGACAGGACCTGCGCCCGCCCGCGCGCCAGATCGCGCGCCTCGAGCACGTCTTCGGGGCGCTGCACGAAGCTCAGCGCCAGCCAGTCGACGCCCAGCTCGCAGGCGAATTCCAGATCCTTGCGGTCCTTTTGCGACAGCGCCGCCAGCGGCAGCACCACATCGGGCACGTTCACGCCCTTGCGGTTGGAAATCGTGCCGCCGGTGGTGACGATGCAATCCGCGAAATCGGGGCCGCAGCGGTCGACCCGCAGGCGGATCTTGCCGTCATTGACCAGCAGACGCGCGCCCGGCTCCAGCGCCGCGAAAATTTCGGGATGGGGCAGACAGACACGGTGCCCGTCGCCTTCGGTCGGGTCCAGATCCAGCCGGAACAGATCGCCCTCTTCCAGATCGGCGGCGCCGGCGGAAAATACCCCCACGCGCAGCTTGGGCCCCTGCAGGTCGGCCAGCACGGCGACCGGGCGCCCGGTGTCGGCCTCGACCTGACGCAGGATGTCATAGCGCGCCTGCTGTTCCTCATGGGTGCCATGGCTCATGTTCAGGCGGAACACGTCGGCCCCGGCTTCGAACAAGGCGCGGATCGTCGTGTAATCCGAGGAAGACGGGCCCAGTGTGGCCACGATTTTTACGTTGCGAAGGCGTCTCATACGTCCTCGTTCCCCCCTGTTGGTTCATTATATATGGGCCGCCGTCAGCTATGACGCAAAATGTCGCTCAGAGCAACTGGCACAACCGCGGCCGGTGGCGTAAACCTGTTGTGACTGCACTGAGCAACGACACCATGACGCACCACCCTGCCTATCAGATTATCGGCGCCGACCGGCCCTCGCGCTGGCTGGTGACTGTCGATCATGCGACCAATACCGTGCCCGACTGGGTGGCCGGCGGCGATCTGGGGATCGCGCCTGCGGATATGGCGCGTCACATCGCCTATGACGTGGGTGCTCTGGGACTGGCGCAGCGGCTGGCCGAACGGCTGGATGCGCCGCTGATCGCGACCGATTTCTCGCGGCTGGTGATCGACCCGAACCGCGGCGAGGACGACCCGACACTGGTGATGAAGCTGTATGACGGCACGATCATTCCGGCCAACCGCCATGTCGATGCGGCCGAGGTCGAACATCGCCTAGCGCGACTTTACCGCCCCTATCACGGCGCGCTGGCCGATCTGGCCGGGCGCAGGCCCGATACGGTGATCTGCGCGATGCATTCGTTCACGCCCTGCCTGCGCGGTCGCGCGCCGCGGCCGTGGCAGGTCGGCGTGCTGTATTCGCACCGCGACGAACGCCTTGGAAAGCCGTTGGTTGCCGCACTGGCCGCCGAAGGCCTTTGTGTTGGCGACAACGAGCCTTATTCTGGCCATCTTGATGGTGACAGTATCGACCGGCACGCCCTTGTGCCGGGCCGCCCGAATGTGCTGATCGAATTGCGTAACGATCTGATTGCTCAGGCGGATGGGCAAATCGCCTGGGCGGATCGAATCGCGCCGGTGCTGGAACGGGTGCTGATGCAAAGCGGGCTGTGAGCCCAATGCGAACCGGAAACAATCCGGGCCAGCGGGGTGCGATTGTTTCAATCGCATCGCAAAGCCGCCATGACGCCCCGCCAAAGCGTTTGACAGCCGCCGAGCTTTGGGACTTTGGTTAACTATTCTTAATCCCGTTATCCGAGTCGAGGGTCCCATGTTTACGCTGTTGATGATGTCGTTTTTGCCCTTGGCCCTGATGGTCGGCATCTACCAGAACACGCATGATGACGACGACGACAAATCCGACGAACCCGAGCGCGATGCAGACCCGGAAAGCGGCGAAGGCGCCAGCATCACCCTGACCGGCGACGGCGCCGCGACCGAGGGCACCTCGGGCGATGACACGATCTATGGCACCGACGGCAACGACACCGTTTCGGGCGGCGCGGGCGAAGACAAGATCTGGCTGGGCGCCGGCGATGACCGCGGCCCGCTCACCGAAGACATCGCCGTCGCCACGGGTGCGATGGGCACGTTCGGCGATCTGGGCGCGATGATGCAGACCTTCTCGGACGAGGGGCTGTTTGGCGCCGAGGGCGGCACCGGCGACGACTATATCGACGGTGGCCACGGTCAGGATGCGATCACCGGCGGGCCGGGCAATGACACGCTGCGCGGCAATCTGGGCAACGATCTGCTGATCGACACCCGCGGCGCCAACAGCCTGCACGGCGGCTATGGCGATGACGAGCTGATCGCGCTGGACGAAGACGACAGCCCCTGGGCCGATGTGATGGATGGCGGCGTCGGTGATGATGCGCTGTGGGGCGATGACGGCGACACGATGACCGGCGGCAGCGGCACCGATACCTTCCTGGCAAACTGGCAGCCCGGCGATGATCCGGTGCATATCACCGATTTCAACTACCTCTCGGACACCAGCACGGTTGACACCGGGGCGACCGAATACACCGGCGAAGATCTGCTTTTCAACGTCGAGACATGGTCTGACAGTTCGACCTTCACGCTCGACCAGACTGCGGATGGGGTCAATGTGCTGATCAATGGCCAAACCGCTGCCACGCTGGAAGGCGTCACGCTGGCCGATCTGAACGGGAATGGCATCTATCTGATCTCGGCCAGCACCGGCACGGTGATCACGCCCACCTACCCCGGCTATACCCAGATCGGCACGGACGGCAATGACGTGCTGACCGGGCGCGAAGGCGATGACCGTCTTTATGGCAGCCTTGGCGCCGACAGCCTGACCGGCAATGACGGCGACGACACCCTTCTGGGCGGCTATGGCGCCGATACGCTGATGGGCAATGACGGCGACGACTCGCTGGTTGGCGGCGCACAGAACGACGTGATGGATGGCGGCGCGGGCTACGACCACCTGATCGGCGGGGCCGGCAACGATATGATGCTGGGCGGCGCGGGCAATGACACGCTGTTGGGCGAGGATGGCAATGACAGCCTGTCCGGCGGCCTCGGGCGCAACCTGATCGACGGCGGTGCAGGCGATGACATCATCGCGGCGGGCGGCACGCTCGACACCGTCTATGGTGGTGATGGCAACGACACGATCGTCGCCTCGAACACGCTCGACGACGATCTGATCACCACGGTCGATGGTGGCGCGGGCGATGACGTGATCTATGGCTCCGACGGGAACGAGCTGACCGGCGGCACCGGCGCGGATCTGTTCGCGACGAGCTACGACACCACCTCTGAGGCGGTCGTCGTGCTCGACTTCACCCCGGGCGAAGACATGATCGAGATCATCGCCAACACCAGCGCGACGGTGTCGGTGACGGCAACGGCCGACGGTCTGGGCAGCCAGATCCTGGTCGACGGGCTCAACGTGATGGTGTTGCAAGGCGTGAAACCCGCCGATGTGCCACTCAGCGCGATCACCCTGAGCGCGGCCTGACCGCACCCGAATCACCTGTGGGCCGAGATGACGAAACCCCGATGAACAGTCGATGTTTTGCCTTTCTTGACAATGTGTTACTGTCCACTTTCCGCTTGCCAGAACCAATCCGCGCCCCGGCGCCGGATTGGTCCGCAAAGCCCGGACAGTGCCACCGTCGACCCCGCTCAAACCCGTTGCACAAGGCCCGCTTGCCTCGCATCTTGTCACCAATAAAAAGGATGTCCTGATGCTTGCCCTGTTTCTCACTCTGAGCGTGGCGCTTGCCCTGCTGGTCTGGGGCGAGATCGACACTCCGCGCCCGGTGACCGTGGCTCCGGCCCCACCCCAGATGCCCGCACCGGCGCCCTTGCGGCGCCCGGGTCGCAGGCACACCCCTTCCGAACCGCCGCTGCGCCTGACCGATTTCACCCCCGGGGATCTGATCGAGCTGGAGCTGCCCGGCCCTGCCCCGCACCCGGAAGACATCCGTTTCATGCCGCTGCCCAGCGGCGATACCCGGGTTCAGATCGCCGGAGAGGATGTGCTGATCCTGTCCGGCGTGGATGCCGCGACCCTCTCGCCCGCAATCTTCCGTTTCCGCCGCCTGCCCACCGCATGACCCCGAAACGCGGGGCAACAAAAAGCCCCGGGCCGAACCGGACCGGGGCTTTTGCGCGTCCTGTCTGAACGATCAGATCGCGGCCTTGCGGCTTTCTTCCAGATAGATTTCGCGCAGGCGGGTGGCGACCGGGCCGGGCTTGCCGCTGCCCACTGCCACGCCATCCACTTCGACGACCGGCATCACGAAAGCCGAGGCCGAGGTATAGAACGCCTCATCCGCGCCCTGCGCCTCTTCGATGGTGAACAGCCGTTCTTCGATCTCCATCTGCGATTCAGCGGCGTATTTCAGCAGCGAGGCGCGGGTGATCCCGTGCAGGATGTCATTCGACAGCTGCCGCGTGATGATCTTACCGTTCTTGATGATATAGACGTTGTTCGACGAGCCTTCGGTCACGAAGCCATCCTCGACGAACCAGGCATCGTTCTTGCCCGCCTTCTCGGCCGCCATCTTGACCATCGACGCATAAAGCAGCTGCACGGTCTTGATGTCACGGCGATGCCAGCGCAGATCGGGCACCGAAATCACGGTGATACCCTTTTTCGCCTTCGGGTCGTCGGCCAGCCCGGGCTTCGACTGGGTATAAAGAACCACGGTCGGCGGCGTGCCGGCGGGCGGATAGTGGAAATCGCGATCCCCCGCATTGCCGCGGCTGACCTGCAGATAGATCATCCCCTCGACCAGATCGTTACGCGCGATCAATTCGCGGTGGATTTCCAGCCATTCTTCGGGAGTGATGTCGCAGGTGATTTCCAGCTCGGACAGCGAACGGTTCAGACGCGCGATATGGCCTTCGAATTCCAGGATCTTGCCGTCCAGGATCGAGGTCACCTCGTACACCGCGTCGCCCATCACGAAGCCACGGTCGAAGATCGAGACGCTGGCCTCTTCCTCGGGCAGATACTGACCATTCAGATAGACAATCCGGCTCATTCGTCTCTCCTTCTCAGCCCCAAAGTCCCGCTTCGGGGGGGTAAACCATGCCATCGGCATAGGCCAAGGGCGTGCTGCGGTCTTCTGCCAACAAAAGCGGCCCGTCAAGATCCACATATTCCGCGCCCTGCGCCAGCAGCACCGCAGGCGCCATCGCCAGGCTCGATCCGACCATGCAGCCGACCATCACCTGATAGCCCGCCGCCCGCGCCGCGTTGCGCAGCGCCAGCGCCTCGGTCAGCCCGCCGGTCTTGTCCAGCTTGATATTGACCATGTCATACTTGCCCACCAGATGCGGCAGGCTCGCGCGGTCGTGGCAGCTTTCATCGGCACAGACCGGCACCGGACGGTCGATCCCGATCAGGGCCGCGTCATCCGCAGCGGGTAGCGGCTGTTCCACCAGCGCAACGCCCAGACGCACCAGATGCGGCGCCAGATCGGCATAGACTTCGGCGGACCAGCCTTCGTTGGCGTCGACGATGATCCGGGCCTTGGGTGCGCCCGCACGCACCGCCTCCAGCCGCGCCATGTCGTCAGGCGTGCCGAGCTTGATCTTCAGCAACGGACGATGCGCATTTTTTGCCGCCGCCGCCTGCATCTTTTCGGGCGTATCGAGCGAGAGCGTATAGGCCGTGACCATCGGCCCCGGCGCGGTCAGCCCGGCCAGCTCCCACACACGTTTGCCTGCGGCCTTCGCCTCCAGATCCCACAGCGCGCAATCCACCGCGTTGCGGGCCGCGCCGGGTTCCAGCGCCTCTTGCAGCTCGGCGCGGGTGATGCCGGCGGGCAGGCCCTCGATCTGCGCAGTCACGCTTTCCAGGCTTTCGCCATAGCGCGCATAGGGCACACATTCGCCCCAGCCTGTGTAACCCCCCCGGCTGACCGTCACGGTCAGAACCTTCGCCTCTGTCCGCGACCCGCGCGAGATGGTGAACACCTCGGCCAGCCGGAACACATCTGCCTGCACAGAAATCATCCGCGCCCCCCGTTTCTTCTTGGCAAAAATACTCCCGCCGGAGGCATCCCCCGGCGGGCTCATGCAATCAGATCGCGGCGAGCGCGTCCACCAGCTTGCCCGCGCCAAAGCGGAACGGGTCGGTGGCGGGCAGGCCCATTTCGGCCTCCAGCTTGGCCAGATAGGCGCGCGCCTCGGGCTCGGGCATGTGCTGGGTGTTGACCGAGATGCCGACCACCTGACAGGCCGGGTTGCCCACCCGCGCCAGCGTCAGCGCCACATCGCGCAGCGCTTCCAGGCTGTGCGCGGTATAGCCCGGCAGGCCGCGCATGTGCGGGCGGGTCGGTTCGTGGCACAGCACCAGCGCGTCGGGCTGACCGCCATGCACCAGCGCCAGCGTCACCCCGGAATACGAAACGTGGAACAGGCTGCCCTGCCCCTCGATCAGATCCCAGTGATCGGCATCATTGTCGGGCGTCAGCCATTCGATCGAGCCGGCCATGAAATCGGCGATCACCGCATCCAGCGGCACGCCGTCGCCGGTGATCAGGATGCCCGTCTGGCCGGTGGCGCGGAACGTGGCCTTCAGGCCGCGCTCGCGCATCTCGCGTTCCATGCACAGCGCGGTATACATCTTGCCGACCGAACAATCGGTGCCCACCGCCAGCATCCGCTTGCCGGTGCGCTTGATCCCGTTGGCGATCGGGTAGTCGACGCTGGGCACGCGCACGTCGTGCAGCTGGCGCCCGCAGGCGGCGGCGACGGCGACCAGATCGGGTTCGTCACGCAGCAGGTTGTGCAGCCCCGAGGCCAGATCGAACCCCTCTTCCAGCGCCTGCACCAGAACCTTCTTCCAGGCCGGGCTGATGATCCCGCCACGGTTCGCCACGCCGATCACCAGCGTCTTGCAGCCCGCCGCCTTGGCGGTCGCAAGGTTCATGTCGACCAGCCCCATATCGGCCTTGCAGCCCTCCATCCGGTATTGGCCCACGGCAAATTCCGGGCGCCAGTCCTTGATGCCCTGCGCCACCTTGGCGGCCAGTTGGTCGGGCGCATCGCCCAGAAACAGCAGATAGGGGGTCTCGATCAGCGCCATGGGGGCCTCCTGTTGGATTTTCCCGTAGATTACAGCGCCCGCAGGGGATTTTCTGGGGAATTCATGCCTTCAAAATAGACATATCAGGCGATTCTTCGCCATATGCAGAAATTTTCCGCAGAAATGTGCGCATCACGCTGCAAGTGCAGCATGATCGCGCGCCGCCGGGCGCCGATTCTGCAAGCGCGAAATGGACTTGAAAGGAAGTGCGCAATATTATATCCCGCCAGCAGCAAAACTCGAAACATCATTGCGAGACAACCATGAGCTTCCGCGTCCAGCCGACCCCCGCCGCCCGTCCCAATCGCTGCCAGCTGTTCGGCCCCGGCTCGAATACCAAGCTGTTCGCGAAAATGGCCGCCTCGGCGGCCGATGTCATCAACCTCGACCTCGAAGACTCGGTCGCGCCGAATGACAAGGCGCAGGCCCGCCGCAACATCATTCAGGCCAGCCACGAGATCGACTGGAACACCAAATACCTGTCGGTGCGGATCAACGGCCTCGACACGCCCTATTGGTATCGTGATGTCGTCGAGCTGCTGGAAGAAGGCAGCGAGCGCATCGACCAGATCATGATCCCGAAAGTGGGCTGCGCCGCCGATGTCTATGCCGTCGACGCGCTGATCACCGCGATCGAGACCGCCAAGGGCCGCACCAAGAAGGTTTCGCTCGAGGTCATCATCGAATCCGCCGCCGGTATCGCCCATGTCGAGGAAATCGCCGCGTCGAGCCCGCGCCTGCAGGCGATGAGCCTGGGCGCCGCGGATTTCGCCGCCTCGATGGGGATGCAGACCACCGGCATCGGCGGCACGCAGGAAAACTATTACATGCTGCGCGACGGCGCGAAATACTGGTCGGACCCGTGGCACTGGGCGCAGACCGCCATCGTCGCGGCCTGCCGCACCCATGGCATCCTGCCGGTCGACGGCCCGTTCGGCGATTTCAGCGATGACGAGGGCTTCCGCGCGCAGGCGCTGCGCTCGGCCACGCTGGGCATGGTCGGGAAATGGGCGATCCACCCGAAACAGATCGCGCTTGCGAACGAGGTCTTCACCCCCTCGGACGCCGCCGTCGCCGAAGCCCGCGAAATTCTGGCCGCGATGGAAGATGCCAAGGCCCGCGGCGAAGGCGCAACCGTCTACAAGGGACGTCTGGTCGATATTGCGTCGATCAAACAAGCCGAAGTTATTGTCAGACAGTCGGAAATGATTAAGGGTTAAATTTCCGGCAGAATCGAATCCCGGAGCGGCAGGGAGGGGAGGCCCGGCGGCATGAGGGAACAGGGACGCCCCGATCACGGATCGGGGCGTTTCCATTTGCGCCGCCCGTCCCCTTGGGTCAGTTGCATTTCCGCGCCGCCGCATTCATATAGGCAGCATTCCGCAACGGAGGGTTCCGATGACGACCTATCTCGAATTCGAAAAGCCGCTCGCCGAAATCGAAGGCAAGGCCGAAGAACTGCGTGCCCTGGCGCGCACCAACGAAGAGATGGATGTCGAAAAGGAAGCCGCCGCGCTGGACAAGAAGGCCGCGCAACTGCTGAAGGATCTGTACAAGGATCTGTCGCCCTGGCGCAAATGTCTGGTGGCACGCCATCCCGACCGGCCGCATTGCAAGGATTACATCGAAGCGCTGTTCACCGAATTCACGCCGCTGGCCGGGGATCGCAATTTCGCCGACGACCACGCCGTGATGGGCGGGATCGCGCGGCTGAACGATCAGCCGGTGATGGTGATCGGCCATGAAAAGGGCCATGACACCACCTCGCGCATCGCGCGCAACTTCGGCATGGCGCGCCCCGAAGGGTATCGCAAGGCGATCCGGCTGATGGACATGGCCGACCGCTTCGGCCTGCCGGTGGTCACGCTGATCGACACGCCCGGCGCCTATCCGGGCAAGGGCGCGGAAGAACGCGGCCAGTCCGAGGCCATCGCCCGCTCGACCCAGAAATGCCTGACGATCGGCGTGCCGCTGATCTCGGTCATCATCGGCGAGGGCGGTTCGGGCGGCGCGGTCGCGTTCGCCACGGGCGACCGCATCGCGATGCTGGAACATTCGGTCTATTCGGTGATCTCGCCCGAGGGCTGTGCCTCGATCCTGTGGAAAGACGCCGAAAAGATGCGCGAGGCCGCCGAGGCACTGCGCCTGACCGCGCAAGACCTCAAGAAGCTGGGCGTGATCGACCGCATCATCAAGGAACCGCTGGGCGGCGCGCAGCGCGACCGCGCCGCGGCGATTGCCTCGGTCGGGTCGGAAATCGCGCTGATGCTGGGCGAGCTGTCGGGCCGGAAACCCGCCGAGCTGATCAAGGATCGCCGAAAGAAATACCTCGACATGGGCTCGAAAGGGCTGGCGGCTTGAATCCCTGGGTCTTGCTGACGCTGGCCGGCCTGCTCGAGGTCGCCTGGGCACTGGGGCTGAAATATTCCGAAGGCTTTACCAAACCGCTGGCCTCGGCGCTGACGCTGATCGGCGCCACGGCCAGCTTCTTCCTGCTGGCGCAGGCGATGCGCAGCCTGCCGGTGGGCACCGCCTATGCGGTCTGGACGGGGATTGGTGCGCTTGGCACGGCCATTCTGGCCATCTTCCTGTTCGCCGAGCCGGTGAACGCCCTGCGCGTGGCAGGGGTTGCCCTGATCGTCACCGGGATCGCGGCGCTGAAACTGGCCTGAGGCGCCGCCGCCTCAGCCCCCCACGCGGTTGGCCGGATCGTTCACGTCGAACCCCGCCTCGGCCATCAGCTTGTCGGAATGGGTTTCGATCAACGCGGGCACCTGCGCCATGAATTCGGCGGTTTCCAGACCCGGCGCAATCGGATCAAGGAATTCCACCACCGCCAGCCCGGGCTTGCGCAGCATCGAGCGGCGCGGCCAGAACACCCCAACATTGGTTGCCGCAGGCACACAGGGCAAACCCAGATCCCGATACAGCATCGCCGGACCGATCTTGTAGGGCGGCTTTGCACCCGGTGCCACGCGCGTGCCCTGCGCGAAGATGATCAGCTGACCGCCGTGCTGACGCTCGCTCCGGGCCTGCTCGACCATGCCCTTGATCGCCTGCCCGCGTTTGGCGCGGTCGACCGGAATGCACCCGATCAGCCAGGCATACCAGCCGACGAAGGGGGTCCAGACCAGTTCCTTCTTCATGATGAACTTGCCCCGCGGCACCGCCGAATAGATCATCAGGATGTCGAAGAAGCTTTGATGCTTGGCCGCGATCAGCACATCACCGGTGGGCGGCGTGCCGCGGATTTCGCTGCGCAGCCCGATGATCCAGCGCGCCGAGAAGCGCACCCAGTGGCAATACAGCCGGCACACCCAGACCGCCCCGGCACGCCCGCCCAGCACGCCCACGGGCAGGAAGCCGATCGCGATGACCGCCAGCATCAGATACATCTGCGCGACGAAGATATAGGACCGGATAAATTGCAGAACCGACATCAGCGAATTCCCTTCAACATGCGCAGCGCAGCCGCGCGGGTGGCCAGCCAGGCCACGGCAGCCGCAAGCGGCGGAACAACCAGAGGCCAGAGCCAGCCGGCACCGGCAAAGCCCAGACCCGTCAGAAAACCGCCGGCCTCATCCGTCGCGGGCAGCGCGGCGACGGCCAGCATCGCCAGCACCGTGCCCAGGGCCGCGCCCGCCAGCCCGCGCACCGTGAACCGGCGCACGAAGGCCCCGGCAATGAAATCGTCGCGCGCACCGACCAGTCGCAGCACCCGGATTACCTGCACATTGGCGGCCAGCGCCGCCTGCGCGGCCAGCGTAATCATTCCCGCCATCGCGCTGCCGATCAACACCAGCGACAACAGCCCCAGCAGCCGCAGCCGCCCCGCGGCCGACACCAGCGGACGCCGCCAGCGCGTGTGATCGTCCAGCACCGCGCCGGGCGCCTCGGCCGACAGCCGCAGCCGCAGCCCCTCGGCATCCATCCCGGCGCTGGTCTCGGTCAGTTCGATCAGTTGCGGCAGCGGCAGGCTGTCGATCGGCAGATCGGGACCGAACCAGGGCTGCAGCAGGGCCTCCATCTCGGCACTTTCCAGCGCGCGATAGCTGGCCACGCCCGGCGTCGTCGCGAGCACCTCCAGCACTGCGCGGGTCTGCGCCTGCATCTGCTCGGCCGGCGCGGAAATGCGGATCGTGGCCGAACGCGCCAGCGCCTCGGACCAGCGCTCGGCCAGCCGCCCGGTCGCCAGCGACAGCGCCAGCGCAAACACCGCCAGAAACGCCATCGCCGCCGCAGTCAGCAAGGTCAGCCGCGCGGTGAAGCCGGTGGGTGGCACCACCCGGTCGGCACCGCTCAGATCGGCGGGAAACAGGGCCAGCAGCGCGCGCATCACAGATCCGCCCCCGCCAGTTGCAGCCGCCGGTTCGCAATCCGCAGCACCCGCGCCGCAACCTGGCTTTTCGCCGTGCGGATCAGGTTCAGGTCATGCGTCGCGATCACCACCGTCTTGCCCATCTTGTTCAGCTCGACCAGCAGCGACAGCAGCCGCAGCGACATTTCCCAATCCAGGTTGCCGGTGGGCTCGTCGGCCAGGATCACGTCGGGCGACATCATCACCGCACGGGCCAGCGCGGCACGTTGCCGTTCGCCCCCCGACAGCTGCGGCGGCAAGGCCCCGGCCTGCGTCTTCAGCCCGACCCAGCCCAGCAATTCGCGCAGTTCGGCAGGATCGACCGGGCGATGCGCCACGCTCAGCGGCAGGGCGACATTCTCGGCCACGGGCAGATGGTCCAGAAACTGGCAATCCTGATGCACGACGCCGATTTTCTGCCGCAGCCCGGCAATATCGTCGCGCCCCAGCCCCCGCACATCACGCCCGAACAGCGCAAGATGCCCCGCCGAGGGCAGCAGTTCGGCATAGCACAACTTGAGAAACGTGGTCTTGCCCGCACCCGACGGCCCCGTCAGGAAATGGAACGACCCCGGCACCAGCTTGAGCGTCATTTCCGAAAGCAACTCGCTCCCGCCGTAGCTCATTGCGACATTTTGCAGCTCAATCACTGCGCAGCCCCTTCATCTGGTGAGTGTTTGAGCAGACAGACCCCGCCCGGACAACGCAAACCCTTGGATATTGGTTTGGCGCTTGCTACAACATGCGCAAGAGAATTGCCAGATCGGCGATCGAGGGTCTGAGGGTGAGGAATGGGATGCGGCTGATCTGCCCGAATTGCGCCGCGCAATACGAGGTTGATGCAAGCGTCATCCCCGACGCAGGCCGCGATGTGCAATGTTCGAACTGCGGGCAGACATGGTTTCAGCCCAGTGCGCTGATGCTGCAGGCCGAAGCCGCCGCCCAGACGATCGCCCCCGAGCCGCAGGAGTGGGAAGTTCCCGCCGACGCGCCGATGGCAACCGCCCCCGACGCCCTCACGACCGCCTTTGCCGACGCGCCTCCGGATGAAACACCGCCCGAGACCGAGGAGGCGGTGGCAGAAGCCCCCCCGCCCGCTCAGGACCTGACCGAGGAAGGCACCCCCGCAACGCCACCGGCGGAGCCCCCGACCGCAGCGCAGGAAGACGCGGAAGACGACGGCAGAGATGACACGATCACCGCCACTGTGGCGGCGATGGTGGCCGCCCAAGCCCCCCCGGCGCCGGTTCAACCGCCATCCACGCAGGCCAGTGACGATGGCCCCGGCCTTGCCCCCGCGCCTGCGGCGGGCAGCACACCGCGCCGCGCGCTCGACGACAGCCTGCTCGCAATCTTGCGCGAAGAGGCCGAGCGCGAGGCCGCGGCCCGCCGGGCCGAGGGCAGCACGCTTGAAACCCAGGAAGAGTTGAACCTGGAGCCCGCGGCCAGCCGCGCCGCAAGCCGTGCCGCCGCCAAGTTGGCCGCATTGCAACGTGCCTCCGAAACGACCGAGGACGCGCCTGCCGCCGACCGCGTCGCCCATCTGCATGACGACGGCGAGGACGAACCCGCCGCACCGCAGGTGTCGCGCCGCGAACGGCTGCCGGACATCGAAGAGATCAACTCGACCCTGCGTGCCACCTCGGACCGGGCAGAGCATGCCGCCGCCAAGGATGCGCCGCAGACGCTTGCGCGGCAACGCTCGGGGTTCCGGCTCGGGTTCGTGTCGGTGTTGACGCTGGGGATCGCGGCGATGACCGTCTATGCAACCGCGCCGCGGCTGGTGCAGATCGCCCCCGCGCTGACCCCTGCCCTGTCGTCCTATGTCAACACGGTGGACCGTGGCCGGATCTGGCTGGACGCGCAATTGCAGGCGATCATCGTCAGCGTGCAGGAAAAACCCGACACCTGACGCGCGGATTGCGGGGTTCGGTCAGAACTGATCCAGCAGACGGCGCAGATAGTCCAGTTCCGCCTCGGGGCGCAGCCGTTCGGCCGAACGGCGCCGGATTTCATCAAGCAGATCGCGCGCCCGACGATAGATGTCTTCGCCCTGCAGCATGTTCTGGGTCGCGCCAAGACGCCCGCCATCGCCCAGATTGCGGCCCAGCGGATCACGCGGCAACTCGCGCGATCCGCGACCGCCGGCCTGGCCTTGCTGCTCGGCGCCCTGTTGCCCCGGCTGGCCCTGCTGACGCCCCTGTTCGCGTGCGAAGGCCTCGCCCAGATTGCGCATGCCCTCGCGCAGCGCTTCGATCGCATCGGCCTGCCGGTCGATCGCGCGCCCGGTGTCCCCGTCGCGCAACGCCTGCTCGGCTTCGTCCATCGCGCGGCCTGCATCATCCAGCCGCTGGCGCGCGGCATCGCCCGCCTCGTTGCCCAGACGCGGCATCAGCCCCTGCTGGCGCCCAAGCTCCTTGCGCAGCGCGCGCTGACGATCCGCCAGACTTTGGCCGCCGTCCTGCGGCTCCTGCGCCTGATCCTGCGCGCCACCCTGATTGCCGCGCTGCGACGGCCCTTCCTGCATGTCGCGGAAGGCGTCATCCGACAGTTGCTGCTGATCGCGCAGCGTGTCGGCCAGATCCTGCATCGTCTTGCCGCCGGGCGTGTCGCCCTGACCGCCCTGCCCCTGCTGGACCTGCAGATTTTCCATCATCCGCGCCAGTTGATCGAGCAACTCTTGCGCCTCGGCCATCCGGCCCTCTTCCATCAGCCGCTGGATCTCATCCATCATCTGCTGGATCTGGTCGCCGGTGATCTGCTGGCTTTGCTGTTCGCGCCCGAACTGCGGGCCTTCCTCTTGTGCCTCTGCGCGTTCGGCCAGCATCTGGATGTAGCGGTCGGTGGCCTCTTTCAGTTCGGCCATCAGCTTGGCGATCTCGTCCTTCGAGGCGCCGTTGCGGATCGCCTCGGACAGCCGTTGCTGCGCCTGCTGCATCGCGGCCAGCGCATCGGCCAGCCCGCCATCTTCCAGCATCTCGGCCATCTGCCACAGGTCTTCGGCCAGTTCGTCGCGCACTTCGGGCGTCAGTGGCGCCGCCTCGATCCGGCGCGACACCAGCGTGATCAGACCCGCCATCCCGGGGCGCGTGACAAAGCCCTCGGGGCGGTTGACCACGGCGCGCAACCATTGCGCCACGCGCGGGCCATTGTCACGCGACCACAGCAGATCGCGCCGCGCCTCGATCAGGCTGGCCGCCAGAGGATCGAAAAACCGCCGCCCCGGCAGATCAAGGCTTTGCGCCCCCGTCGTGCCGGTCTGGCCGCGCCCGTCCTCGACCTCCAGCGTCAGGCGGACGGGCAGGTTGGCCCAGGGGTGTTTTGCGGCGTCTTCGGCCAGCGCATCGGTGAAATCCGCGCGATTGCCCGAAATCGGCAGCGGCAGGTCGAACACCAGATCGTTGCGCGCCTCTGGCGGCAGCGCCAACCCGTAGCGGCGCGGCACGGCGGCCAGATCCAGCGTGATCCGGGCCCGCCCCGCCGTGACCGCGTAATCGTCGGTGGCATGGAACGGCTGGCTCAGCTTGCCGTCGGCGCGCCGCTCGGCCAGACCGACCAGTTCGACGCCTGGCGCATCATCGGGCAGGATCGTCACCGCAAAACGCCGCCCCGCCGCGCCGCCGATCTCGATCACGCCGGATCGCACGGCATCGAAATCGCGCCGCTGCACATCCGCTGCGGCCTCGGCCAGGGGCTGTGCCGCCGGGCTCGACACCGTTTCGTCGAAATCTATCGCACCCGGGGCACCGTAGAAGCGGAAGGCAAGGCGCGTGCCCTCGGGCACGGCCAGGTCATCCGATGTCAGACTGTTGAGATAGATCCCCGGCTTGCCGGTATAGCGCGGCGGCTCGGCCCAGCCTTCCCAACTGGGGCCCATCGCCGCCTCGGCCGGGCCAGCGCCGCCCATGCTCGCCCCCGGGTCGAGCATCCGCGCAGGCGCGCCGAACAGCAGCGCAACCACCAGCGCGGTCAGCGCGCTCAGCCGCAGGGCAAAGGGATCGCGGCGCGACAGGTCGGGGGTGGGGGCAACAGGGCGCGCGCCCGCGGCACGCTCGGCCATGCAGCGCAAATGCGCGGCCCACAGGGCCTGCGTGGCAGGATCTTGCCCGCCAAGAGCCATTTGATCGGTCAGCGCGGTCAGCGGGCGGCCCGGCAGGGTCATGTCCAGACGCGCGATCGCCTCGGCCCGTGCAGGCCAGCGGAACCGCCGCAGACCCAGCCCCAGCGTGACGATCAGCACCAGCAGCACGCCCGCCGCTGCGCCCCGCAGCCAAAGCTGCGGCATCACATCTGGCAACCGGAAGGCAAGCGCCGCCAACATCAGCGCCAGCACCGACAGCGCAGGCCAGAACGCGCGCAAGGCCCGTTCCAGCACCATCCCCGCCCGGGTCAGCGCGATCGGACGGGCCAGCGCGTCAAGCGGCGTGGCAGGTTTGGGGCGCGTGCGATGCAGCATCGGTCCTTTCCGGCCCCGGGCGCGGCATATGCGTCAGAGCCATTCCGGGATGCTATCGCGGCCCAGCATTTCCTCAAAGCTCGGACGTGCCCGAATGACAGCGAATTGATCCCCGTTGACCAGAACTTCGGGGATCAGCGGGCGCGAGTTATATTCCGACGACATCACCGCGCCATAGGCCCCGGCCGAGCGGAACGCGACCAGATCGCCCGGGCCCACCGGTGGCATCACGCGCGCCTTGGCAAAGGTATCGCCGGTTTCGCAGACCGGGCCCACGATGTCGAAGGGCTGCCCCTCGGTCCCCGGCGCGGGTTCGATCACCGGGATGATGTCGTGATGCGCGCCATACATCGAGGGGCGCACCAGATCATTCATCGCCGCGTCGAGGATCAGGAAATCGCGGCCCTCGCCCTCTTTGAGATAGATCACCGAGCTGACCATGATCCCGGCATTGCCCGAAATCAGGCGCCCGGGCTCGATCTCGATCTCGCAGCCCAGATCGCCCAGCACGGATTTGATGACCCCGGCATATTCCACCGGCAGCGGCGGCGCCGAGTTCGAACGTTCGTAAGGGATGCCCAAGCCCCCGCCCAGATCAAGGCGGGTAATGGCGTGGCCATCCGCACGCAGCGCCAGCGTCAGTTCGCGCACCTTGGTGAAGGCGGCCTCGAACGGCGCCAGTTCGGTCAGCTGGCTGCCGATATGCACGTCGACACCGACCACCGCGATACCGGGCAGCGCGGCCGCCTCGGCATAGACCGCGCGGGCCTTGGCAATCGGAATGCCGAACTTGTTTTCGGATTTGCCGGTCGCGATTTTCTCGTGCGTCTTGGCATCGACATCGGGGTTTACGCGCAGCGCGATCGGCGCGCTCAGGCCCAGCTCGCTGGCGATTTCGGAAATCGCGCGCAGTTCCGGCTCGCTTTCGACATTGAACTGCCGGATGCCGCCTTGCAGGACCATGCGGATTTCGTCGCGGGTCTTGCCCACGCCCGAAAACACGATGCGATCGCCCGGCACACCGGCCGCTTTCGCGCGCAGGTATTCGCCGCCCGAAACCACATCCATGCCCGCGCCCAGATTGCCCAGCACCCGCAACACGGCCAGGTTGGAATTCGACTTGATCGCGAAGCAGACCAGATGATCGGTGCCCGCCAGGGCATCATCGAACAGCTTGAAATGGCGTTCCAGCGTGGCGGTCGAATAGACATAGAACGGCGTGCCGACGGCGGCGGCAATCTCGGGGATCGCCACGTCTTCGGCATGCAGGACGCCGTCACGATACAGAAAATGGTCCATCAGCTGATCTTCCGGGTGCGAATGAAAAGGTAAAGCGGCAAGGCCGGGCCGAGCCCAAGTAACAGGCCGACGGGCAACACCACAAGCGCAATCCAGTTGCGCCGCACCATGACTTCGGCCAGCACCCACAACACGAAGGCCACACCCGCGCAGACCAGTGCGGGTGCCGCCGTCAGCCCTGCCCAAGCGGGCAAGCCCCCGTCGGCAACCGCAAACCCCGCAGCAAGCAAAGCGGCCAGAAGGTAGCTCAGGCGCAGCCCGGACACGGCGTCAGCGCGCCTGAACCTGATCGGGCGGCACCGGCGGCCCGTCGACCCCGCAGGCCGCCAGCGCCAGCAGACCCGCGATCAATGCCGCGCGGATCATGGCGACACCGAAACGGTCGCGCCGCCCACCGTGCCCGAAACCGACGGATAGACCCGCACGCCGGAGGCCGAAATCCCGATACCGGCATTCAGGCTGGGGTTCGTGCAGGCGGCCATCAGGGCCAGGGCAAGCAACGGGACGAGTTTCACGCAAGGCGTTCCTTCCAGCGGGCGATCTGGGCGCGCACCTGATCGGGTGCGGTGCCGCCGTAAGATTGCCGCGAGGCGACCGAGTTGTGAACCCCCAGAACCGAATAGATTTCCTGGTTGATCGCCGGATTGACCGATTGCATCTCGGTCAGGCTCAGATCGGGCAGATCGCAGCCCTTCGCCTCGGCCATCGCCACCAGCGTGCCGGTGACGTGGTGGGCATCGCGGAACGGCAGGCCCGCCTCGCGCACCAGCCAGTCGGCCAGATCGGTCGCGGTGGAAAAGCCGCTCGAGGCTGCGGCCTCGAGCTTGTCGGTGTTGACGGTCAGATCGCCGATCATCCCCGCCATCGCGGCCAGCGCCAGCATCAGGCTGTCGGCCGCATCGAAGACCTGTTCCTTGTCTTCCTGCATGTCCTTGGAATAGGCCAGCGGCAGCCCCTTCATCACCGTGAACAGCGCCACCGTCGCCCCCAGAATCCGGCCGATTTTCGCGCGGATCAGCTCGGCAGCATCGGGGTTGCGCTTTTGCGGCATGATCGAGGAGCCAGTCGACCACTTGTCCGACATCGCGACGAACCGGAACTGCGCCGAGGACCAGATCACCAGTTCTTCGGCCAGGCGGCTCAGGTGCACCGCGCAGATCGACGACGACGACAGGAATTCCAGCGCGAAATCGCGATCCGACACGGCATCAAGGCTGTTGGCCATCGGGCGGTCGAAATCCAGCGCCGCGGCAGTGGCAAAACGGTCGATGGCAAAGCCGGTGCCGGCCAGCGCGGCCGCGCCCAGCGGGCATTCGTTCATCCGCTTGCGCGCATCCTCGAAGCGCGATTTGTCCCGCGCGAACATTTCCACATAGGCCATCATGTGGTGGCCCCAGGTCACCGGCTGCGCGGTCTGCAGATGGGTGAAGCCCGGCATCACCCAATCGGCGCCCGCCTCAGCCTGGCCCAGCATCGCCCGGATCAGCGCGTCAAGCCCCGCAATCGCCGCATCGCACTGGTCACGCACCCACAGCCGGAAGTCGGTCGCCACCTGATCGTTGCGCGAACGCGCCGTGTGCAACCGGCCCGCCGGTTCACCGATGACTTCCTTCAACCGCGCCTCGACATTCATGTGGATGTCTTCCAGCGCGGTGCGGAACGGGAAGTTTCCGGCCTCGATCTCTGACAAGACCGTGAGAAGCCCTTCCCGGATCGCCTCGGCGTCGCTATCCCTGATGATGCCTTGTGCGGCAAGCATCGCTGCATGGGCCCGGCTGCCGCGGATATCCTGGGCATAAAGCCGCTTGTCGAATCCGATCGAGGCGTTGATCGCCTCCATGATCGCGTCCGGTCCTGCGGCGAAACGCCCGCCCCACATCGCGTTGGAGGCTTTATCCTTGCTGTCGGTCATGGTCTGGCCCTTTGTCGGAGGCAAAATGCTACGGTTTCTCGTCCTTTATACGGCCCTTGGGCTCAGTGCAAATGCCGCCGCCGCCGCCGATCTGGAGGCGCTGAAGGCGGGCGACATGCGCAAGCTGGTGGTCTACGAAGAACCGCTGCCGACACCCGCCCTGCCGTTCGTCGACGAAACCGGCGCCGAACGCAGCCTGACCGAGTTTCGCGGCAAGGTCGTGCTGCTGAACTTCTGGGCCACCTGGTGCGCCCCCTGCCGCGCAGAGATGCCGGCGCTGGAACGGTTGCAGGCCGATATGGGCGGCGAGGCGTTTCAGGTGGTTACCCTGGCGACCGGGCGTAACCCGCTGCCGAAAATCGAGAAGTTCTTTGCCGAGGCCGGTGTGAGCAGCCTGCCAAAATTCAAGGACGAACGCCAGAATATTGCCCGCGCGATGGGTGTGGTCGGCCTGCCAGTCAGCGTGATTCTGGATGCCGACGGAAACGAGGTCGCCCGGCTGATCGGCGAGGCGGCCTGGGATGCCCCCGAGGCGAAAGCACTGCTGCAGGCCGTGATCGACGGGTGAGTGCGTTCAACGCAATTCGACCCGCAGATAGTTCGTCATCGCGGTGCCGATCACTTCAGACAGGCGCATGATCGCTTCGAGGCGCGCCTTGATGTCGGCATGAAACGAATCCAGCTGGTCGATCGTGGCAGAAAGCCCGCCGTTGGTGTCGCGCATCCGGCCGCATTCCACCCGGCCCAGAACGCGGATCGTATCGAGCCCCAGCATCTGACGTCGGATTTCCGCACTGGCGCGGTTGAGGGCGGTTGCAAGTTCCGCCGCCTGCAGCATCGCATCGCGCGCCATTGCCGCACAGGAGCTTTCCAGCCGCGCCAGCAATTCGCGCTCCACCTCCCAGTCGATGCCTTCGACGGGCCGCACATGCGCGAAGTTGCGGTTCATCTCGGCGATCACCCGGCCACAGCCCAGCAGAAACAACGCCCGCGCAACCTCTCGTGACATCTGGTCGCACAGGTTTCCCTTGCCCGCGACAAAGCTGCGCAGACGGTCCGAGATGACCAGCGACGACGCCTTGTAATTCTCGGAAATCGCCGAGACGGGGCCGCCCGAAGGCTCGAGCCGCGAGGCGACGATGCGCATGTTGTTGGGGATCGATTGCAGCGCCTCGAAGCTGCGCAGCAGGCCGACCTGTTCCCTGGTTGCCTTTTCCAGCGCCTCGTTCATCTCGACAAGCATCCCCGTCCGCCCGTCGACCGGGCGGCGCAGGCGCACATCCCGGGCCGCGAGTTCCTGGCCTAGCGCGAAAGCCATGAAGCTGGTGTAGCTTGAAAATCCGCTCGCCGCCGCGAGCCCGCGCAACTCGTCGGCGCCCTGTTCCAGCTCGATCTTTTCAACCCGCTCCCGCTCGCTGAAGCTTTCGTAATAGCCGCGCACACGTTCGAACAGCGGGCTGGAGGGTTTGATCCGCACCGAAAGATATCCGTCCTCCACCGGCAGAACGACCGCGAACACCCAGTAGAATTCACCCGACTTCGTGCGATTCTTGACATAGGCCCCCATCGGATTGCCCTTTTTCAACGCATCCCAAAGGATACGGAACACCGCCCGCGGCGTATCGGGGTGGCGCACGATCCTGTGCGGCGCGCCGATCAGCTCGGCCCAGTCGAAGCCCGAAATACGCTGGAACACATCGTTGCCCGCGCGGATCACTCCCCGGTCGTCGGTGCGGGAATAAAACAGCTCCTCGAAGGAGAAGGCGGCTTCACCGCTTTGTTGACGGGCGAACCCAAGCTGCGCGTTCATCGTGGCTCCATGGCAGAGTTGGCAGTGCGCAGGCTACGGGTTCAATCTTACTTCAAGGTTTACGCCGATCCTGAATTTGCCGCGCGGCGCGTTAACCATTCCTGCAAGAAATTGGCACGCTTTACCGCTTCTTAGCTGCTTTGCCACATTCTCGGGATGTCCGTGCAGGAGAGAAGAGAGATGTCGAAACGCCAATTTCCCAAGGCGGAGCCGGTTGATCGCGACATGGCCAGCCCGCTTGATTTCGCCGTCGCTCAGCGTGACCGCGAAACCATGTCGATGGTGCGGCGTGCGGTGGCACGGCACGACGTGGTTCTGGCCTTCCAGCCGGTGATGCAGACAGCTCGACCCGATCGCCCCGCATTCTACGAGGGGCTGATCCGGGTTCTGGATGAAAACGGACGGATCATTCCGGCGAAAGACTTCATCCAGACGACCGAAACCAGCGAACTTGGCCGTCAGCTGGATTGCCTGGCCCTGGAAATGGGGCTGACCTCGCTTGCCGAAGACCCCACTTTACGTCTGGCCATCAACATGTCGGCGCGTTCGATCGGTTATCCGCACTGGCTCACGACGCTGAACAGGGGGCTGGCGCTGGACGACACGATCGGGGAACGGCTGATTCTCGAAATCACCGAAAGCTCCGCCATGATGATGCCCGAACTCGTCATCGTGTTCATGCAGGATCTGCAGGCCCGCGGGGTCAGTTTCGCGCTGGACGATTTCGGGGCGGGTTACACCTCGTTCCGCTATCTGCGCGAATTCTTTTTCGACATCCTCAAGATCGACAGCCAGTTCATCAGCGGCATTGCCAGCAACCCCGACAATCAGGTGCTGACCCAGGCCCTGCTGTCGGTGGCGCGGCATTTTGACATGTATACCGTCGCCGAGGGCATCGAAAACGCCGAAGACGCGGCCTTCCTGACCGGTCTGGGCGTGGATTGCATGCAGGGGTTCTATTTCGGGGCACCCACGATCATGCCCCCCTGGAAAACCCCGCAAACCGCCCTGCGCGCCTGAGCAATTCCACAAAGGTGCGGCCTGTCGGGCAAAAACAGCCATGGCGTCATGCTGCAGCGCGGCAAAAACCGGCACTTCCCCAAGCACTCAGATGCCCCGAACAGCATCTTTGACGCGGAATTCAGCGCCGGGTCGTGCAGCGGATCATACCGCCTTCGACACGAAAGATAATTGCGCCACATTCGTTATGGCCTTGGCGATTGTGCTTGACCTGACCTTTCCTTAGGGCATGCTGCCCAGCGGCATAGGGGCGGCTTGACGCCCCAGAACCCTATGAGGAGAGGACCCCATGACCAATGTTGTGATCGTTTCGGCAGCTCGCACGGCTGTCGGCAGTTTCAACGGATCGTTCGCCAATACGCCCGCTCACGAGCTGGGCGCCGCTGTGCTGGAAGCGGTCGTCGCGCGTGCCGGGATCGACAAGGCGGAGGTCTCTGAAACCATTCTCGGGCAGGTTCTGACCGCGGGCCAGGGCCAGAACCCGGCGCGTCAGGCGCATATCAACGCCGGTCTGCCGATCGAATCCGCGGCCTGGTCGATCAACCAGGTGTGCGGCTCGGGTCTGCGTTCGGTCGCGCTGGCCGCCCAGCACATCATTTGCGGCGATGCGGGCATCGTCATCGCGGGCGGTCAGGAAAGCATGTCGCTGAGCCCCCATGTCGCACATCTGCGCGCCGGGCAGAAAATGGGCGACATGAAGATGATCGACTCGATGATCAAGGACGGTCTGTGGGATGCCTTCAACGGCTATCACATGGGGATCACGGCCGAAAACGTCGCCAACCAGTGGCAGATCTCGCGCGAGATGCAGGACGAATTCGCGCTGGCCTCGCAAAACAAGGCCGAAGCCGCCCAGAAAGCGGGCAAGTTCGCCGATGAGATCGTGCCCTTCATCATCAAGACCCGCAAGGGCGAGACCGTGGTCGACGCCGACGAATACATCCGTCATGGCGCAACGCTGGAATCGATGCAAAAGCTGCGCCCGGCCTTCACCAAGGACGGCTCGGTCACCGCGGGCAATGCCAGCGGCATCAACGACGGCGCCGCTGCCGTGCTGCTGATGACCGAAGAAGAGGCCGCCAAGCGCGGGCTGACGCCGCTGGCGCGGATCGCCTCCTATGCGACCGCCGGGCTTGATCCGTCGATCATGGGCTGCGGCCCGATCCCGTCCTCGCGCAAGGCGCTGGAAAAGGCCGGCTGGAAAGCCAGCGATCTGGACCTGATCGAAGCCAACGAAGCCTTCGCCGCGCAGGCCTGCGCCGTGAACAAGGACATGGGTTGGGATACCTCGAAGGTTAACGTGAACGGCGGCGCCATCGCCATCGGTCACCCGATCGGCGCCTCGGGCGCGCGCATCCTGAACACCCTGCTGTTCGAGATGAAACGCTCGGGCGCGAAAAAAGGCCTGGCAACGCTGTGCATCGGCGGCGGCATGGGCGTTGCGATGTGCCTCGAAGGGCTCTGACGCGCGCTTTTTTCTGCAAAAGCAAAAAAGGGGCGCGCAACAATGTTGCTCGCCCCGGTTCTTTTCGGTAACAGGATTTCAAAGACATCCGATCCAGAGGAGGAATCATGTCCAGAATTGCACTCGTCACCGGCGGCACCCGCGGTATTGGCGCCGCCATTTCGATGGCCCTGAAAGATGCGGGTTACACCGTGGCCGCGAACTACGCTGGCAATGATGAAGCGGCAGCAAAATTCACCGCCGAAACCGGCATCAAGACCTTCAAATGGTCGGTTGCCGATTACGACGCCTGCGCCGCCGGCATCGCGCAGGTTGAGGCCGAGCTGGGCCCGGTCGACGTGCTGGTCAACAACGCCGGCATCACCCGCGACGCCCCGTTCCACAAGATGACCCGCGAGCAGTGGCAGCAGGTCATGGACACCAACCTGTCGGGCGTGTTCAACATGACCCACCCGCTGTGGCCCGGCATGCGCGAACGCAAATTCGGCCGCATCATCAACATCTCGTCGATCAACGGGCAGAAGGGCCAGTTCGGTCAGGCCAACTACTCGGCGGCGAAAGCGGGCGACATCGGCTTCACCAAGGCGCTGGCGCAGGAAGGCGCGCGCGCGGGCATCACCGTGAACGTGATCTGCCCGGGCTACATCGCCACGGAAATGGTCATGGCGGTGCCGGAAAAGGTGCGCGAATCGATCATCGCCACGATCCCGGTCGGCCGCCTGGGCGAGCCCGAAGACATCGCACGCTGCGTCGTCTTCCTGGCCTCGGACGCGGCGAGCTTCATCACCGGCTCGACCATCACCGCGAACGGCGGCCAGTATCTGACCTGATCGGCGCCTAACAGCATCCGGGCCGTTCCCGCAGGGGGGCGGCCCTTTTTTTATGCCCGCGCCAGCGGAGCGGGTGCATCAGTTGACGCCAGAGCCGGGCGAAAGCCGCGCGCCGCAGGGCATGCGCCCGTGCGAAAGCCTGTTCCTGACGGGCCGAGGTGGGGATTTGCAGCATGGCACACCTGTCTTTTGAATTTCTTTCCCATCAAGGATCGCAGCTATCCATTTGTGCAACAAACGCGTAATCTTTCGAGGAACGAAAAGAAATTCTTGTCCGAATATATGGCCGATCACCTGCCCCTGACCGCCCTGCGCGCCTTCGAGGCCGCCGCCCGCCACCTGTCCTTCCAGCAGGCGACGGCGGAACTGAACGTCACTCCTGCCGCATTGTCCTTTCAGATCCGGCAACTGGAACAGGCCTTGGGAGAGCAGGTTTTCATCCGCGCGCACCGGACCGTCAGCCTCAGCGAGGCAGGCCGGCGCCTGCTGCCCGGGGTGCGCGACGGAATCGACAGCCTGCGCAGCGCCTGGCGGGCGGCGCAGCGGCAGGCACAGGATCGCGCCGTCAGCATCACCGCGGGCCCGGCCTTCACCTCGAAATGGCTGGCGCCGCGGTTGTTCAACTTTGCCCGCGCCCACCCGGACATCGAGCTGCGCTTCACCGCGACGCTGCGATTGCTGGATTTGCGCCATGACGATGTCGACGTTGCGTTGCGCTTCGGCCCGGATCGCGCGGAAGGCTTTTTCAGCGGGGTCTTGCTGCGCGAATGGCTGACCCCGATGATGGCGCCCGACCTCGCCACCGCCTATCCGACGCCGGAAAGCCTGCTGCAGGCGCCGCTGCTGCATCATGATGAAACCGCGTTCATGCATCCCCCCGTAGATTGGGCAGCGTGGTTTCGCACCGCCGGACTGCCGCCCCCACCCGCCGCCGGGGTGCAGTTTTCACAGGCCGATCATGCGCTTGATGCGGCGATAAGCGGCGCTGGCGTGGTTTTGGGGCGTTATACGCTGGCCCAGGACGCGCTGCGCAGCGGGCGGCTGGTGGCGCCTTTTGCGCTTTCGCTCATGCCACGGGAAAGCTACAGATTTCTGTGCGCGCCGGGGGCGGAAACCCGCCCGCCCGTGCGCGCATTTCTGGATTGGTTGCAAGACGAGGCCGCACCGCTGGCCGAACAGGAGGCCGGGCGTGACTTCAGAACCGAATGGTAGGCTGCGCGCAACACTGATCGGCTTTTCCGCCGTCGCGCTCTGGTCGCTGCTGGCGCTGTTCACGGTGGGCTCGGCCCCTGTGCCGCCGCTCTTGCTCAATGCGCTATGCTTTGCGATCGGCGGCACGATCGGTGTGATCTGGGTCCTGCGCACGGGCGAGATCGGCGCGCTGCGCGCTGTGTCGTGGAAAGTCTATGCCTTTGGCACGGCAGGGCTTTTCGGCTATCACCTGCTGTATTTCTCGGCCCTGCGGCTGGCCCCTCCGGCCGAAGCCGGATTGATCGCCTATCTCTGGCCGCTGCTGATCGTGCTGTTTTCCGGGCTCTTGCCGGGCGAACATCTGCGCCCGCTGCACATTCTGGGCGCGCTGCTGGCCTTTGGCGGGGCCGCGCTGATCGTTGCGGGCAGCGGGCTGAACGCCCGGGCCGAGGCCCTGCCCGGCTATGGGCTGGCGTTTCTGTGCGCGCTAACCTGGTCGGGCTATTCGCTGATTTCACGGCGGCTGGGCACGGTGCCCACGGCGGCGGTCGCGGTTTATTGCCTGGCCACCGCGCTGCTGTCGGCCATCGCCCATGTCGCGCTGGAGCCGACGATCTGGCCGCAAGACACCTTGGGCTGGCTGTCGGTTCTGGCTTTGGGAATGGGGCCGGTCGGGCTCGCCTTCTACACTTGGGATATTGGCGTCAAACGCGGTGATATCCAGATGCTGGGCACGGCGTCTTATGCCGCGCCGTTGCTCTCGACCCTGGCTCTGGTCGGAGCGGGCGTCGCGACCGCCAGCCTGAAACTGGCGCTGGCGGCCGCGATGATTGCTGCCGGGGCCTTTCTTGCCGCCATGGCAAGCAGATCGCGCTAATGAACGGCTGCCTTCAGGCAGGGCGAAAAATGGCGATTCAGGCCTGTTGCAGACGGCTGATTTCTTCCTTGATGCGGAGTTTCTGCTTCTTCAGACTCGAGATCTGAAGATCGCTAAAGCCGGGGCTACGGGTCGCCTTTTCGACCTCGACCGACAATGCCTCATGTTTCTTGCGAAGTTCGGTGATATGCGAACTCAGCGACATGGCAGTCTCCTCTCCTGTTTCGAATAAGTTGATTGCAGCACAGTTTTTGAGTCGTGTCACGGGTTTGTCGCAAACCAGAGGCACAATTTCAGATCTGCGCGCGAAATATTGCGAAACATTTAATTTGATATGCGCAAGTTTCCGCCGCAGCGCAGCACGTTTTGCGCAATATCCGTCAGATTTTCGGCATCCGCAGCATGATCCGGGGCAGAATGCAGCACAAGCGGCGCCAGCAATCTGAACGGCCCGCGCCCCCCTTTGCGCGCCTGTACCAGCACCCGGCCCGCCGCGCGCCCGGCACGCGGCGCGATCGGCAGGACGGAAATGCTGCCGCCCGCCTTGTCGCCGCCCTGCGCCAGCCCGGCCAGCAAATCCGGCAGCCGATCGGCATTCTGGATCAGCGTGATCCAACCGCCGGGCCGCAGCCGCCGCAGCCCCTGCTGCACCCAAAGCGCCAGCGGCGTGGCCTCGCGCTGCGCGACTTCCCGTCCGGGATCGGTGGCCGCCGTGCCGCCGCCCGCCGCGAAATAGGGGGGGTTGGCAATGACATGATCAAAACTCTGTGCCCGCAGCCCCGCGGGCATCTGCGCCAGATCGCCCTCGACCACCTGCAACGCGATCCCGTTGCGCGCCGCGTTGTCGCGCGCCAGTTGCGCATAGGCGGGCTGCAATTCCAGCCCCGTCAGCGCCAGATCCGGCACGCGCCAGCCCAGACACAGGCTGGCAACCCCCGCGCCACAGCCCAGCTCAAGCACGCTTTCGCCCGGCCGTGCGGGGCAGGCCGCAGCCAGCAAAACCGGGTCCATCGCCGCACGATAGCCATGCCGCGGCTGTGCCACCATCAGCCGCCCGTCCAGAAACTTGTCCAGCGTCAGATCCCCGGGCCCGAACATTAGTCGGACCCGATTTCATTGTCAGCCAGAATCGCCTGCGCCATGAACATGTCGCGCGGATGCACCATCAGGCGGCGCGGCAATATGCCGATGCTGCCTTCCAGCACGCTCATGTGGACGTCCATCTGAAAGGCCGTTATACCCTCGCCCGCAAGAAGGGCGGTTGCGAAGGCCATTTTGACCGGGTCGGTGGTGCGCAGAAGCTCTTTCATAATCCTTCACTTAGGGGCAAGCTGACGCTCTGTCGAGATGAGGGGATCGGGAAGGAAGAATGATGAGCCTCGACGACAAGGCCGCAAAACCGCACGACCGTCTGGCCGCAGCGCTGGCCACCGACATGGATGCCGTGAACGCATTGATCCGGGACCGGATGGCCTCGGAACATGCGCCGCGCATTCCCGAAGTCACCGCGCATCTGGTCGAAGCGGGCGGCAAACGCCTGCGCCCGATGCTGACGCTGGCCGCGGCCCGCCTGCTGGGCTACGACGGCCCCTATCATGTGCATCTGGCCGCCACGGTCGAATTCATCCACACGGCGACGTTGCTGCATGATGACGTGGTCGATGAAAGCAAGCAGCGCCGCGGGCGCCCCACGGCAAACCTGCTGTGGGACAACAAATCCAGCGTGCTGGTGGGCGATTATCTGTTTGCCCGCAGCTTCCAGCTGATGACCGAAACCGACAACATGCGGGTGCTGAATATCCTGGCCAATGCCTCGGCGGTGATTGCCGAGGGCGAGGTGCTGCAACTGACTGCGGCGCAGGATCTGGGCACCACCGAAGAGATCTATCTCAAGGTGATCCGCGGCAAGACCGCCGCGCTGTTTTCCGCCGCAACCGAAGTGGGCGGCGTGATCGCAGGGGCACCCGAGGATCAGGTGCGCGCGCTGTTCGACTATGGCGATGCGTTGGGGATTGCGTTCCAGATGGTCGATGACCTGCTGGATTATGGCGGCGCGACCGAGGTGATCGGCAAGAACGTTGGCGATGACTTCCGCGAACGCAAGCTGACGCTGCCGGTGATCAAGGCGATCGCCCGGGCCGATGCCACAGAGCGCGCCTTCTGGACCCGCACGATCGAGAAGGGCCAGCAGGCCGAGGGCGATCTGGAGCAGGCAATGGCGCTGATGCGGGCGCATGGCACGCTGGAAGCGACGCGCGCCGAAGCAATTGCCTGGGCCGATCGTGCCCGCGCTGCACTGGCGCCCCTGCCCGCGCATCCCCTGCGCGGCATGCTGGATGATCTGGCGGATTTCGTCGTCGCGCGGGTGCGCTGAGCGCGCCAGAGACCGGCGCCGGGGGCTGTCTGCCCCCGGACCCCCGAGGATATTTGTGCCAAAGTGAAGATCAGATCGCCCGCGGGGCGGCGGCAGCACGCTGATCGCCCAGACAGGTGCAGGCGCTCCACCAGTCGGGATGGGCGGCGCTGAGGATGCGATACGCGGCCTCAGCCTCGGGCAGGGTGGCGAAGAGCACAAAGCAGGTTGCGCCGGAGCCTGACATCCGCGCCAGACGCGCCGCCGGCAAAGCCTGCAACGCAGCCAGTGCAGTGGTGATGAGCGGCTGAACGGCCTGGGCAGGGGCCTGCAGATCATTGCGTTGCTGTGCCAGCCATCCGATCAGCGCAGCGGCATCTGCAAAATGCGGCAGCGCCGGGGGCATCGGCGGATTTCCCTTCTGTGTCAGCGCCTTGAACACCGCAGGCGTCGGCACCTCGACCCGCGGATTGACCAGGATCGCGGGCAAGGGCGGCAGGGCAACCGGGGACAGATCGGCGCCGATACCCTGCGCGCGCAACGGCTCGGGCGTCAGACACATCGGAACATCGGCCCCCAGCGCGGCAAGCTGTCCGGCGGCCGGCAGATCGCCGGGGCCGAGGTGCCAGAAGGCGGCCAGCCCGCGCAGCGCCGCCGCAGCATCGGACGATCCGCCGCCGATCCCCGAGGCTGCAGGCAGGGTCTTGGTCAGCTGCAGCGCCGCACCGCGCCCTGCCGGCAACAGGGCCGCCATCTTCAGCACCAGGTTGCGCGCATCCGCGGGCACGCCGGCAGCTTCGGGGCCGTCGACGGCAAGCGACAGCGCATCAGCCGAGGCGATCCGCAGCCGGTCGCCCACCGGCGCGAAGGTCACCAGACTGTCGAGCAGATGGTAGCCGTCGCCCCGCTGGCCCGTGACATGCAGCGTCAGGTTGATCTTGGCCGGGGCCAGAACCTCAATTTCCGGCATCGCCTTTGGCCTTCAGCGGCGGCGCGCCTTCCTCTTTCAGCACCTGATCGAGCCCGACTTCCAGCTTGCGCCGCACCCGCTCCATATCCAGATCATCGCCGGGGCCGAAGCTCAGCGCCCGGCGCCACTGGAATTCCGCCTCGCGCTTGCGCCCCACGGCCCAGTAGACATCGCCCAGGTGGTCGTTGACCAGCGGGTCCACGGCTTCCAGCTCGACCGCATGCTCCATCTGCACGGCGGCCTCTTCATAGCGGCCAAGCCGATAGAGCGCCCAACCCAGACTGTCGACGATATAGCCGGAATCGGGACGCGCAAGAACGGCACGCTGGATCATGTCCAGCGCCTCGTCCAGATTGGCGCCCTTCTCGACATAGGAATAGCCAAGATAATTCAGCACCGCAGGCTGATCGGGGCTGAGTTCGAGCGCCTTGCGGAACCCGGGCTCGGCCTTGTCCCACTGGTCAGAGCGTTCCTGCGCAATCGCGCGGGCATACCATACGAACCAGTCGCGCGGCTGCGGCGTGCCTGCCAGTGCGATCGCCTTGTCATAGGCGGCGGCGGCTTCCTTGAAACGGTTTTCCCGACGCAGGGTATCGCCCAAGGCAACCCAGCCGCCCTGCTGATCCGGGGCGGCGCGGGTGATCTGCTCCAGCGCCTCGATCGCGGCTTCGGTCCGGCCCGCCTGCACCATCGCCTCGGCGCGCCCCAAGGCGGCAGCGGTGAAAACCGGGCTGTCGGGGGCGATCAGCGTATAGGTTTCGATGGCCAGATCGTACTGCTCCTGCTTCTCGAAGATCGCAGCGGTCAGAAGGATGGCATCGGCATGATCGGGGCGCAGGTAATGCGCCAGACGCGCGTGGATCAGCGTGAACGTGTCGGGGGCATCGTTCGACAGCGCCGAGGCCAGCGTGAAATAGACCTCGGCAATGCCGTCGCGCGCACCGCCGATCAACGAGAAAGGCAGGGCCTCTCCCGCCTCCAGCCGCGCCCGCAGGGCGCTCAGTTCGGGGTCGAGATCGGCACCGAACACCGCGTCGATCAGCGCCACGGCGTCGACATCGCGTTCCAGCTGCGACAAGATCTGTGCATGGGCCAGAACGCCGCGACGCGATGCCCGCAAAACCTGTCCGGTTGCCCCCGAAAAGATCTGATCCGCGCCCTCGTAATCACCGACCGAGGCCAGCGCGAGCGCCTTGTGATAGGCCGCAAAGGCCGCCACGCCCGGTTCCTTCGCCATCTCGTCAAAGGCGCGCGTGGCCTCGGACATCTGGCCAAGCCCGGCCAGCGCCCAGGCGCGCGCCAGACCCGCGACCAGCGGGCCCGGCTCTGCCCCGTCGTCCAGCAGCTTGACGACAGAGGCAAAATCCTCGCGCTGCGCGGCATCCGCAACCAGCGTCAACGCCGCGACCTGGCTGCCACCCGCAGGCGCCCCCATCTTCGCCGCCAATGCCACCGCCGTTTCAAAATCGGCCTGCGCCAGATCCGCAATCAACGCGGATTCCTGCACGCCCAGATTGTCGGGGTCCGACTGCAACAGCCGCGCATAATAGCCCGCAGCCGCCGTATAGTCGTTCAGCCCGGACGCGATGCGCGCCGCCAGATAGGGGCCCGCCAGATCCGCCGCTGCGGGTGCGGCCAGCGCAGTCCCCAGCAAAACGGCCAGCAAGGCGGGGCGGACGGTCGTGAGGCGAAGCGGCACGGGCTGTTCCTTCTTGTCGTTTCGTCGAAACTATCCGCCGCGTCCGGCCAAAGCAATGCGGGGGGCGCCCCAAGCACCCCCCGCAGATCGCTTTACACGCTGATTTGACGCAAGACTTCGCGCCGGACCACCGATCACATGTTCGGATAGTTCGGGCCGTCGCCGCCCTGCGGGGTCGTCCAGGTGATGTTCTGGCTCGGGTCCTTGATGTCGCAGGTCTTGCAATGCACGCAGTTCTGGAAGTTGATCTGGAAGCGCGGGCCATTGTCGCCCTCCAGCACCTCGTAAACCCCAGCCGGGCAATAGCGCTGCGCCGGTTCGGCATATTTCGCCAGGTTGACCGAGATCGGAATCGAGGGATCTTTCAGCTTCAGGTGGCAGGGCTGGCTTTCCTCATGGTTGGTGAAGGAAAACGCGACGTTGGTCAGCCGGTCGAAGCTGATCTTGCCATCCGGCTTGGGATAGTCGATCGGCTTGAAATTCTTGGCCTCGCCGGTATGCGCGGCGTCGTTCTTGCCGTGCTTGAGCGTGCCGAACAACGAGAAGCCGAACAGGTTGTTGGTCCACATGTCCAGACCGCCCAGGATCAGCGAGGGGATCATCCCCCAATGCGACCACATCGGCTTGACGTTGCGCACCTTCTTGAGATCTTTCGCGATCGGGCCCGAGCGCAGGTCGGCCTCATAGGCCGTCAGCTCGTCGCCCTCGCGCCCGGCCTTGATCGCCGCCGCCGCCGCTTCGGCCGCAGCAATCCCCGACAGCATCGCGTTGTGGTTGCCCTTGATCCGCGGCACGTTCACCAGACCGGCCGAGCAGCCCAGCAACGCCACACCCGGCGCCACCAGTTTCGGGATCGACTGCCAGCCGCCCTCGGAAATCGCACGCGCGCCATAGGCCACGCGCTTGCCGCCTTCCAGCAGCTCGGCCACCATCGGGTGATGCTTGAAGCGCTGGAATTCCATATAGGGATAAAGATAGGGGTTCTCGTAGTTCAGGTGCACCACGAAACCGATGAAGACCTGATTGTTTTCAAGGTGGTAGATGAAGCTGCCACCACCGGCATTGCCACCAAGCGGCCAGCCCATCGTGTGGGTCACCGTGCCCTCGCGGTGTTTCGCGGGGTCGATTTCCCAGATTTCCTTCATGCCCAGACCGAATTTCTGCGGGCAATGGCCTTTCGACAGATCGAATTTCGCCATCACTTCCTTGGCCAGCGAGCCGCGCACGCCTTCGGACAGGAAGACATATTTGCCGCGCAGCTCCATCCCCGGCTCGTAGTTCGGGCCCGGGGTGCCGTCGGATTCAAGCCCCATCTCGCCCGCGACCACGCCCGCCACGCGATTGCCGTCCCAGACGATCTGGCTGGCGGCCATGCCCGGGAAGATCTCGACGCCCAGTTCCTCGGCCTGTTCGGCCATCCAGCGGCAGACATTCGCCATCGAGACGATGTATTTGCCGTGGTTCGACATCAGGGGCGGCATCGGCCAGTTCGGAATACGGATGTGACCCGCCGGCCCGAGGATATAGAAGTTGTCTTTCTTGACTTCGGTCTCGACCGGTGCGCCCTTCTCTTTCCAGTCGGGGATCAGCGCATCCAGACCACAGGGATCAAGCACCGCGCCCGACAGGATATGCGCCCCGATCTCGGACCCTTTTTCCAGCACCACGACGTTCAAATCGGGGTCGATCTGTTTCAGCCGGATCGCCGCGGACAACCCCGAAGGCCCGCCCCCCACGATCACAACATCATAATCCATCGACTCGCGTTCGATCTCGGACATCCCTCGGCTCCTTCGGCTTGCGTCGCGCGTGCTCTCGGCCTCGTGACTAGCTTACCTGACGGAACGAAGCAATTGTGACGCAGCGATCCGGCGCAATATTCTTTCGCCTTTGCAGCAAATCAGGCGGCGCCGATCCGCGCGAAAATGCGGCCGACCCTTGACACCTGCCCTGCATCGCGGATTTACACGAAGAAACAAGATCCGTTCAGACCAGGGCCTCCCATGGAAAAGATACCGATGACGCGCGCCGGGTATGATGTGCTCGACGAAGAACTCAAAACCCTGAAATCGGTCGAACGTCCGACCGTTATCAAGGCGATCGCCGAGGCGCGCGAACATGGCGACCTGTCGGAAAATGCCGAATATCATGCCGCCCGCGAGAAGCAGAGCTTCGTGGAAGGCCGGATCAAGGAACTGGAGTCGATTCTGGGCCGGGCCGAGGTGATCGACACCGCGCGGCTGTCCGGCTCGGTCAAGTTCGGCGCGACCGTGACGCTGGTCGACGAGGACACCGAGGAAGAACGCACCTATCAGATCGTCGGCGAGGCCGAAGCCGATCTGGAGCGTGGCCTGCTGAACATGAAGGCGCCGCTGGCGCGCGCGCTGATCGGCAAGGACGAAGGCGACAGCGTCGAAGTGCGCACCCCCGGCGGTTCGAAAGCCTACGAAATTCTTTCGGTCCGCTATCTCTGACGGGCCATGGCCAGAAAGGTTCCCCCCGGAATGCGCGTGGCAAGACCGGACCGGACCCAGACAGATCCTGCAGCGACGGACGGCCTGGTGCCCCCCGCCGGCGGCACCCCGCGCCTGAGTCGGACCGAGGCGATCGCGCTGACGCTCAGCGCGGCCTGGCTGGTGCTGGTGGCGGTTTTCTGGGCGCTGATACCGGGTGATGCCGCTGGCGGCAGTGCGCTGTCATCCGTGATGACCGTGGTGGGCATCATCTTGCCCGTCGTGATGATCTGGGTCGCTGCGGTCACCGCCCGCACCGCACGCGAGATGCGCGCCGAAGCGCAGGCGCTGAAAGCCTCGGTCGAGGCGATGCGCAGCGCCTGGCTGAACCAGAACCAGGTGCGCAGCGGGCAGAACGTCGAAAAGAAGCTCGACGAGATCGCGCAGGCGGCGCGACAAGCGGAAACCGCGATTGCCACCTTCACCTCGCGCCGCGATGTGCAGGCCACGCAGCCCTCGGCCGACCGCAAGGCCGCGCTGGCCGCGCCGCGCCCCGCCCCCGCGGGCGAGGATCAGCCCGCGCTGGCCCTGGGCACGCCCGCCGATGCGCTGGCAACGCCCGTCTCGGTCGCCGATTTCGTGCGCGCGATGAACTTCCCCGACAATGCCGAAGATCGCGACGGCTTCCGCGCGCTGCGCCGCGCGCTGGAAGATCGCACCATGGCCAAACTGATCCGCGCCGCGCAGGACGTGCTGAACCTGCTGGCGCAGGACGGCATCTATATGGACGATCTGAAACCCGACCGCGCCCGCCCCGAGCTGTGGCGCCGCTTTGCGCAGGGTGAACGCGGCCGCGAGGTGGCGGCCCTGGGCGGGGTGCGTGACCGTTCCTCTCTGGCGCTGACCGCCGGGCGGATGCGCAACGACACGATCTTCCGCGATGCCGCGCACCACTTCCTGCGGCAGTTCGACAAGACCTTTGCCGAATTCGAAAAGAACGCCTCCGATCAGGAAGTGGCCGAACTGGCCGAAACCCGCACCGCGCGCGCCTTCATGCTGCTGGGCCGCGTGACCGGCACCTTCGACTGAGTCACAGCACGCGCGCCATCACGAAAGCCGTGTGAAAGCCGAAGATCAGCGCGGTCAGGCGGCTGGTGCTGCGATTTTGCACCTGAAAGCCCATCCTCTCATACAGCGCCCGCGCCCGCAGGTTTTCCCCGACCACATCCAGCCGCAGTTCGCGAAAGCCGCGGGCCCGTGCCTCGCGGCACAGGGCCTCGATCAGCGCGGCACCGACGCCCGCGCCGCGGGCTGCGGAACTGACCGCCAGACCATCGACGATCATCACGCTGGCCTCCTGATCGGTTGCCAACACCGCCAGACAAGCGTTGCGCCAGACCGCACCGAAACGGCCATAGACCGCGACCAGATCGCTGCGATCGCCCCCCACGAAAGACCCGCCATGGGTGCGAAATCCGATCACCCCCACCAGTTGCCCCGTGCTGTCGAAGGCGCTGATGACGTGACGGTCCGACATCACCCGCTCGATGAAGCGCAGCGCCTTGGCTTCGGGGCCCATGACCCGCCCCAGCTTGCCGCCGAACGCCTGCCAGTAAAGCTGCGCCGCCGGGGCGCGATGTTCGGGGCGCAGCCCGTGACCGACCCAGATGCTCATGACGCGCGCCCCGCAAACAGGGTTTCGGCCCGGGCCAGATCTTCGAGGGTGTTGATGTTGAAGAACGGATCGGGGGCAGCGTCGAAGACGGCCTCTGCCGCGCCCTGCAAGGCCAGACGCATCCGCCGCTCGCCCGTGTCGAACAGATCCCGCAGCCGATCGCGCCCCGCCACCGGCCAAAGCGCCGCGGTCGGATGGATACGCCCGCCCGAGACCGCCAGCGCCATGCCCCCCTGCGCGGCATCGCGCAGCCGCGCCACCAGATCGCGCGGCAGGAACGGCGTATCGACCGAAGCGGTGACCAGCGCCGCAGCCCCCTGCCCCGCCGCCCAGTCTAGCCCGGCCAGAACCCCGGCCAGCGGCCCCTCGCCAATCGTTCCGGGCGCATCGGCCAGCACCGGCACGCCCAGATCCGCAAACCGCCCCGCATCGCCATTGGCCGAGATCGCCAGCACCGACACCTGCGGCCCCAAAGCCGCAGCCAGATGCGCCACCAGCGGCTGCCCGGCCAGCGGCAACAGCGCCTTGTCGGCGCCGCCCATGCGCCGCCCCGCGCCTCCTGCCAGGATCAGTCCTGCGATCGCCACATTGCCCCCGTTACAATCCCGCGCTGGCATCGCTGCCATACCGGGCCTATGACTGGCGCAACCCCGCCCGCTTCACAAGCCCCAACCTTGGCCGATCCATGACCGACCCCACCTCGCCCTCCAGCGCCTATTGGCGCGGTTTTCGTCAAGGCCTGCCCTTCATGCTGGTCATCGTGCCCTTCGGCCTGCTGTTCGGCGTGGCCGGCACCGAGGCCGGGCTGAACCTGTCCGAGGTGATGGGCTTTTCCATCCTCGTCATCGCAGGCGCTTCGCAGTTTACCGCCGTACAGCTGATGTCGGACAATGCCCCGGTCATTCTGGTGCTGCTGACCTCGCTGGCGGTGAACCTGCGAATGGCGATGTATTCCGCCTCGCTGGCGCCGCATCTGGGGGCCGCCTCGCGCTGGCACAAGACGCTGATCGCTTATTTCATGGTCGATCAGGCCTATGTCCTGTCGATTCAGGATTACGAGGCCCGACCGAAGCAGAGCCTGACGCAGAAGCTGGCCTATTACGCCGGGGTCTGCACACCGCTGTGCCCGCAATGGTATGTCTCGACCTGGGTCGGCGCGGTGATCGGGCAGGCGATCCCGCCGGAATTCGCGCTGGATTTCGCGGCACCCATCACCTTTCTGGCGATGCTGGCGCCCGCAATGCGCACACTGGCACATGTGGCGGCGGCGGCGGTGTCGGTGATCGTGGCGCTGGTGCTGGCGTTTCTGCCCTCGGGGCTGGGGCTGCTGATCGCGGCGGGGGCGGCCATGGTTACCGGCGCGAAGGTCGAGGTCTGGATGCAAAGGCGGCGTGCGTGATGGAACACTACAGCAAACCCGAAATCTGGCTGATCATCGTCGTGATGGGGATCGGCACGTTCTTCCTGCGCTATTCGTTTCTGGGGCTGATCGGCAACCGCCCGCTGCCGGAATGGGCGCTGCGCTATCTGCGGTATACGCCGGTGGCGGTGCTGCCCGGTCTGGTCGCGCCGCTGGTGATCTGGCCCAGTGCGACCGGCGGCGCGTTCGATCCGGCGCGCCTGCTGGCGGCCTGCGCCACGGTTCTGGTGGGGGTGGTCACCCGCAATGTGCTGGCTGCCATCGCGGGTGGTCTGGGCACGCTTTATCTGGCGCTGTGGCTGCTCGGCTGACGCCGGCCAGCGTCACTTGACGCTGTTCACCGGCTGGTAGCGCACTTCTTCCTGCTGGATCATCAGCACACCCGAATTGTTGTCGGGATCGCCGTCATGGTTCAGCTTGCTCTGGACCCCGGGCAACTTGCCGAAGGCCGCCGACAACCGCAACGGCGAGAAGGTCTGCGGAATACTCTCGAACCCCGGCACCCCGCGGAAGATCGACGAGGTGGAACGGGCGCACATCATCTTGGACACCGCCCCATAGCCTTCGGCGCGCGCGCGCAACATTTCTGCCTGTTCCAGCGTCACCGGAACCTTCTGTTCCAGCACGTCCCAGGTCGCGCGGGCGTGATAGTCGATGTAGAACTTGCGCATTTTTTCGGTGATGCCGTAATGCACATCATTCCGTTCGGGCACCCAGGGGTGATACCAGCTGCCCGCCGGATCGAACATGACCCGCTGCGTGCCGTCGATCATCACCGAGGAATGACCGCCCGCGCCCGACGAGGTGCTGATCACCGTATAAAGCGTGACCGAGGGCGGTTCGCCCGACACATAGGCGGCACGTTGCACCTCTGCATCCGGGGCCCAGGTCTGTTCGGCGCCACACGCGCCCAATGCCAGCGTCATAGCCAGGCAGATGAAAAGTCGGCGCATCTGCCTGACCCTCCTCAAACTCTTGGTGGGGCTGGTAGTTCAGCCGTTTGCCAGAGCGAGAAACACCAGAAATATGACAATCGCAACCACGGCATAGGTTACGAAGCGCACAAATCCGGCGAATGTCTTCTCCTGGACACGAATATCCATTTTGCCCGGCTGATAATCGGCCATTGCGTCCTCCCTTACTGGCTCCCTGCCTTAGGGTTAGCGCATGTGCGGCACTCTGTCACGCCTGCTGATCGGGCGGCCCGACAGGTTCGAGTCCCCGCCCCAACCGAAATCCGATGCGGCGGCCCTCGTTTTCTTCGGGGCCTTTGGGAATCGCCACCAGCATCACGTTCAACTGGCTGACGTGCTGAATCAGCTGCGTGCGCACACCATCCTCATCGCGTCCGTAAAATGTCAGCAGATCGGGCGCGAAATAGCCCAGGCCCTCGATCTGCAACACACCGACATCGCCGCCCGCAAAGCCCAGCGCCACCTCTTCATCCGCTTGCAGCTGCTGTTCAAAGTTCTGGATATACAGCACCAGCCGTTCATAGGCCCATTGCGCCGGGCTCTTGCCCTCGACCGGCTCGGCCGCCAGATCGGGCGGCAGTGGCAGGTTCTCGGGGGTGTCGGGCGCATTCTCGGCCATATGCACCGCCCGGGCACGGGGCAGTGCGCTTTCCTCATGGGCCTCGGCGGTGGTGCGGATCTCGGTCATTTCAGGCTCCAGCCCCAGGCGCCATCGGGGCGCCTTTCGCGGGTCACCTCGCCTTTGTGCCAAAGATGGTTCAGATGCGCCACCGACTCGTCCAGTGCCAGCCCGTATTCGCGTTCGCCGATGCTACGCTTGAACAGCGCGGGGAAGCATTCGGTCGCGCTGCGCGGCGCCTCGGCCAGCATGCCGCGCAGCCGGTTCAGCGCGCCTTCGTGGTTCTCGATCATCTGCCGCAGCCGCAGCGGCAAGCCGGTGAAGGGCAGCTTGTGACCCGGCAGAACCAGATGCCGGTCATCTGCCAGCGGCTGAAATGCGCGGCAACTGTCAAGCCAGTCCGCCACCGGATCGGCCAGCGGTTCGGTCGCATAGACCCCCAGATTGGCCGAGATCGAGGGCAACAGCTGATCGCCGCCGACGATCAGGTCGTCGTCTAGGCTCCACAGCGTCGCGTGATCGGGCGCATGGCCATGGCCAATCCGCACCTGCCAGCGGCGCCCGCCCATGGCAATCTCATGCCCCTCGTCGATCCGGCGATACCCAAGCGGCAGCGGATGCACGCAATCGGCAAAATTGAAGGGCCGCGCGGCGCGGCGTTTTTCGAACAGTTCGGGCGTCATCCCCGCCGCCCGCCAGAATTCCAGCGTTTCGGGGCGCGGCACCGGCTGGTCATCCAGCACCAGCATCCGCGCGAACAGCCACGAGGTGCGGGTGGTCCACAGCTCGGCGCCGCGGGCCTGCAACAGCCCGGCCAGACCGATATGATCGGGGTGGTAATGCGTGACCAGAACGCGCCAGACCGGGCGTCCGCCCATCGGCCCCGCGATCAGGGCATCCAGCGCCGCGCGGCAGGCGGGCGTGTCGATGCCGGGATCGACCAGCGTCCAACCCGCTTCGCCGTCATCGAACGCAAAACAATTGACGTGATCCAACGCCATCGGCAGCGGCAGCCGCGCCCAGAGCACACCGGGCGCGACCTTGATCGCGTCGCCAAAGGCGGGCGGTTCGGGCCACGGATAGCGCAGCCCGCCCCGTTGCGTGCTCATGCGCTCAGGTCTTCCACGCTCAGCGCATAGAGGCCCTCGGCGCCTTCACGGGCCTCGGCCAGAGCGGCGGCATATTGCGGCAGCAAGCGGCGGATATAGACCGCGGCAAGCTTGGCCCGCGCGCTGTCTGCGCCCGCGGCAATCGCCGCGCGCAGGTGGTAATGCGCACCCAGAACCCGGGCAAAGGCCCGCAGATAGGGCACGGCGCCCGCGAAACGATCCTGCATGCCCTGGGCCAGCAGAACCTCGGTCGCCTCGCGCAGGGTTTCCGCGGCGGCCCAGACATCCTCGGCCAGATCCGGCAGGACGGCGCGCGCGGCCTTGGCCTCGTCTTCCACCTCTTGCAGCAGACGGAAGGCGGCGCGGCCCTGATCCATCATCTTGCGGCCCACAAGGTCCATCGCCTGAATGCCGTTGGTGCCTTCGTAGATCGCGGTCACCCGCACGTCGCGGTAGAATTGCGCGGCGCCGGTTTCCTCGATGAAGCCCATGCCGCCATGCACCTGCACGCCCTGCTCCGCCACCCACATGCCGATGTCGGTGCCATAGGCCTTGGCGATCGGGGTCAGCAGTGCGGCCCGCGCGGCCCAGTCGTCATTGCCCGTGGCCCGGCCCATATCCAGCGCCACCGCGCAGGCCAGCGCGATCGAGCGCGCGGCGAAGACCTCGGCCTTCATCTCGGCCAGCATCCGGCGTACGTCGGCATGTTCGATGATCGGCGCGAACTGCACACGTTCCTGCGCGTATTCCAGCGCCTTCTGATAGGCGCCCTCGGCGATGCCGATGCCCTGCACGCCCACGGCCAGACGGGCATTGTTCATCATCGTGAACATCGCGGCCATGCCCTTGCCGGGCTCGCCCACCATCCAGCCGGTCGCGCCGTCAAAGGCCATCACGCAGGTCGGCGACCCGTGCAGACCCATCTTGTGTTCCAGCGACACCACCTTCAGGCTGTTGGCCACACCCGGGTTGCCGTTCGCATCGGGAATGAACTTCGGCACCATGAACAGGCTGATGCCCTTGGTCCCCGGCGCCGCATCGGGCAGCCGCGCCAGCACCAGATGGCAGATGTTCGCCGTCACATCCGAATCGCCCCAGCTGATGAAGATCTTCTGCCCGGTCACCGCATAGGTGCCATCGCCCAGCGGTTCGGCCTTGGTGCGCAGCGCCCCCACGTCGGACCCGGCCTGCGGTTCGGTCAGGTTCATCGTGCCCGACCATTCGCCCGAAATCAGCTTGGGCAGATACAGGTCCTTGATCTCGTCGCTGGCGTGATGCTCCAGCGCCTCGATCTGGCCTTGCGTCAGCAGCGGGTTCAGTTGCAGCGACAGGCACGCGCCCGACATCAGGTCATTGACCGCCACGCACAGCGTCTGCGGCAGGCCCATCCCGCCAAACTCCTGCGGCGCCGCGATCGCGACCCAGCCACCCTCGGCAATCGCCTGATAGCCTTCCCTGAACCCGGGCGAGGTGCGCACCACCCCGTTTTCCAGCCGCGCGGGCGTCAGATCGCCATTGCGGTTCAGCGGCGCCATCACCTCGTCGCACAGCCGGCCCGCCTCGGTCAGGATCGCCTCGACCGTGTCACCGGTGGCCTCGGCGAACATCTCGGTCGCGGCGACCGGGGCCAGCGGCACCACCTGATCCAGAATGAAGCGGATTTCCGCGACGGGCGAACGATACGGCATGGGATGCTCCTTTGGCGCGCGGCTTGGCAAATGGGGGCTGCACGCGTATGACCTGATTTCCGGGGGTAAGTTACCGCAAGGTCAGGCCCCTTCAACACCAACGCTGCGTCACGAAACCCCGATGAACCAGAAAACCGAACGCCTTGGCACCGATCCTACGGGGCTGGCCCGTGCTGCGCAATTGCTGGGCGCGGGTGCGCTGGTCGCCTTCCCGACCGAGACGGTTTACGGCCTGGGCGGGGATGCGCGCAGCGATCTGGCCGTCGCCCGGATTTTCGAGGCCAAGGGCCGCCCGCGCTTCAATCCGCTGATCGTGCATCTGCCCGATCTGGCCGCCGCCGAGACGATCGCCGTCTTCTCGCCGCAGGCGCGCGCGCTGGCCACGGCGTTCTGGCCCGGGCCGCTGACGCTCGTGCTGCCGCTGCGCCCCGAGGCGGGGATTTCCGATCTGGTCACGGCGGGCCTGCCGACGGTGGCGATTCGGGTGCCCGAACATCCGGTGGCGCGTGCCCTGCTGGCGGCCTATGGCGGGCCGCTGGCGGCGCCCTCGGCCAACCCCTCGGGCAAGATCAGCCCGACCTGCGCCGATGACGTGTTCGATGGTCTGGACGGGCGGATCGCGGCGGTCGTCGATGGCGGCCCCTGCGCGGTGGGCGTCGAATCGACGATCCTTGCGCTTGATCCGCCTGTGCTGCTGCGCCCCGGTGGCCTGCCGTCCGAGGCGCTGGAGGCCGCCCTTGGTCAACCGCTGGACATGGGGGGCGACGCGACCAAACCCACCGCGCCCGGGCAGTTGCTGTCGCATTACGCCCCCGGCGCGCTGGTGCGACTGGAGGCCAGCGCACCGGCCAGCAACGAAATCTGGATCGGCTTCGGCCCCGAATGCGAATTGGCGAACCTGAACCTGTCGCCCGGCGGCGATCTGGTCGAGGCTGCGGCAAACCTGTTCGGTGCCCTGCGGCAGGCCGACCGGATGGCTGCCGCCGCGGGGGCGGTGCGCATTGCCGTGGCGCCGGTGCCCGACCACGGGCTGGGCCGCGCCATCAACGACCGCCTGCGCCGCGCCGCCGCGCCGCGGCCCTGATTTCAGGCCCGCCCCGCCGCCGCAGACAGGCTGCGCGGGTCGATGCCCATGCCGCTAAGGGCGCGCATCCATTTCGTCGCATGTTCGCCGCTCAGCGCCAGATCGGCATCGGCATCGGCGATCAGCCAGCCGTTATCAAGGATTTCTTCCTCCAGCTGCCCCGGTCCCCAACCGGCATAGCCCAGGGCCAGAAGCGCCCGGTCCGGGCCGCAGCCGGCAGCTATATCTTCCAGAATGTCGCGCGTGGCGGTCATCGACATCTGCGGCGTGACCGGCATCGGCTTGCCGCGCCCCTGCCATTCCGGGCTGTGCAGGACGAACCCGCGCCCAGTCTCGACCGGGCCGCCAAACAGGATCGGCCGGGTTTCGGCCCGGTCCGAGGCGGTGACCGAAATGCCCAGCTGTTCCAGCAGGTCGTTCATCCCGGGCTTGGGCAGCGGCTTGTTCACGATCAGACCCATCGCGCCTTCGGGCGAATGCGCACAGACCGCCACCACCGCATGCTCGAATCGCGGATCGCCCATTCCGGGCATGGCAATCAGCAGTTTTCCGGTCAGATCCATCGCCGCCTCCGTGCGCCTTGGGGCCCGTTGCCCCCTTCCCGTTCAAGGTGGCCCCCCGCCGCCCCACGATCAAGCCCCGGGGTGTGGCAAGAACGCACAACACGCGCAACTGGCGCGTTTGTGACTTTGCCTGCCCCCCTTTCCAGCGGTATCGCAAGGGCATGACCAGATTTGCCGCTGCCCAATTCTCGACTGTCCTGTGCCTTGCCCTGGCCGCCCCGCTTGCCGGGCAGGCCCAGGACACCCTGCTGCCCCCCGGCATGGAGGGGGCCGAACTGCTGCCCGGCTGGCAGACGCCGACGGGTGCGCGGATGGCCGGGGTGCGGATCGCGCTGGACAAGGGGTGGAAGACCTATTGGCGCAGCCCGGGCGATGCAGGCATTCCCCCCAGCCTGAACTTTGCCGATTCGCAAAACGTGGCGCGGGTGACGGTGCACTGGCCCACGCCCGAGATTTTCGATCAGAACGGCCTGCGGTCCGTCGGCTATGACGACGAACTGATCCTGCCGCTGGAAATCACCCCCGCAGATCCGACGCAGCCGGTTGCATTGTCGGCCGATCTGGAATTCGGGATTTGCCATGAAATCTGCGTGCCGGTCTCGGTCGCGCTCGATGCCAATCTGGACGGGCCGGGCGCGCCCGATCCGATGATCCGCACCGCGCTGACCGAACAGCCGCGCCCGATCGACGGCGGTGCGCGCTGCACGGTCGAACCGATCGCCGACGGAATGCGCGTGACCGCAACGATCGACCTGCCCGAAGCGGCGCAGGAAGTGGCGCTGTTCGAGTTGAAATCGACCCCGGTCTGGGTGTCAGATACGGTGGCGCATCGCGAGGGCGGCCAGCTGACCGCGATGGCCGAATTCGTGCCGGAAAACGCGCAGCCCTTCGCACTGGACCAGAACGATCTGCGCATCACCGTGCTGAGTGCCGAGGGTGCCGTGGAGATCAACGGCTGCCCCGACTAAGCCGCTGGCCCTCAGCCCCGCGGGCTGAGGTGACGCACCCGTCCGCGCAACACGCGCGGCGCCAGAATACCCGCCGCCAGCACCACGACCGCCGCCAGCATCACAAAGACACCCAGGGCCGCGCCGACGCCCGTGCCCGACCAAAGCGCGCGCCCCAGCGTGGCCGCGAAGGCCAGCGCCACCAGCGCCGTCGCTGCCCACAGCACCGTGCGCAGCCCCGGCACCCGCGCCCCGTGCCGCATCGCGCGGACCTGACGGGCGAAATCCATCTGCACCGCCAGCGTCGCCGGCACCACCAGCAGCACGATCACCATGCCGAACCCCAGCCCGTAAACCAGCGTGATGACGGTGGATTTCAGGAACAGCGCCGCGCTGGATTGTTCATACAGCAGCGGCGCCAGCCCCAGAACCGTGGTCAGCGTGGTCAACATAACCGGGCGCAGACGGTCGGCCACCGCATCCACGATCGCCGGGATCAGCCCGCGCTTTTCGGCATATTCATCGACGGTCGATATCAGCACGATCGCGTCGTTGATGATGATGCCCGACATGCCGATGGCCCCCACCACGGCAAACATCGACATCGGCAATTGCCAGATGTAATGGCCCCAGATCGCCCCGACCAGGCCGAAGGGAATGACCGACATCACCACGATGGGCCGGGTCCAGCTGGCAAAGATCCAGGCCAGAACGATGTAGATGCCAATCAGGCACAGCGTCAGGCCCAACACCGCATCGGCCATGAAATCGCGCTCCTGCTCGGCGGCGCCGGAGAGTTGATAGACGATGCCGCGTTCTTCGGCGATGCGCGGCAGGATCACCTCGCTCAGCTGTCGGGTGATTTCATTGGCGCGCTCGGGGTCGTCTTCGGAAATGTCGCCGGTCACGGACACGAGCCGCAGCCCATCTTCGCGCCGGATCGTCGAAAACCCGGTTTCCGAGCGCACGGTGACGATATCGGCCAGTGGCACCCATTCACCCGCCGGCGTGCGCATCTGCATCCGCTCGGTGAAATCGGCGGCCAGTTCGCTGTCGGGCAGTTCCACCCGGATCGTGGCCGAACGCACCCCGTCGGGGAAGCTTGCCGCCTCGGTCCCGTTCAGCCGAGCGCGCAATTCGCGGCCCAGGGCGTCGATGTCAAAGCCAAGTGCGGCGCCCTGCGGGGTCAGGCTCAGGATCAGCTCGTCCTTGTCATAGGCCAGATTGTCCTCGACCGCCGACACCTCGGGGAAGGCGGCAAGCGCGGTTTTCAGGTCTTCGGCGGCGTCCTTCAGCACCCGGCTTTCCGCGCCGGTGAACTGCACCGACAATCCGTCCGAGGACGGCCCGAAGCGGAAGCCACGGAAGCTGATTTCCTCCAGCAGCGGATGGCGCGTGGCCTCGGACTGCAGGCGGCTGACGAAATCGGCGCTGGAATAGGGGCGATAATCGCTGTCGATCAGCTCGACCGAGATGCTGCCCAGCTGGTCGGCATCCTTGCTGTCGGCCGAGGCGAGCCCCCGCCCCGCCGCGCCACCGACCTGCGCGATGGCATATTCGACAGGGTTCACCCCGTATTCCGCCTGATATTCGGCGCCGACCTTCTCGACCGCGGCCTGCAACCCGCGCATCATGTCCAGCGTATCGTCGCGCGAGGCACCGGCGACCATCGCAAAGGCGCCCGACACCGTGCTTTGTTCGGGCGGGCTGAAAAACCGCCACTGCACCTTGCCCGAAATCAGGAAGGACACCTGCCACGCCAGCAGCGCCACCGCCGCCGCCAGCACCGGATAACGCGCCGCGATCACCGCCCGCGTGAGCGGCCGCATCAGCCGCACCCGCACCCATTCCAGCCCGCGGTTCACCTGCCGCGAGGGCCAGTCATACCACGCGCCTTCGGCGGTATGGGTCAGCGCATGGGCCATGTGATTGGGCAGGATCAGGAAGCATTCGATCAACGAGGCCGACAGCACCGCGATCACCGTCCAGGGAATGTCGGTCACCATCGTGCCCATCTGCCCGCCGATGATCGTCAGCCCGGCAAAGGCGATGACCGTCGTCAGGGTCGAGGCGAAGACCGGCGCCGCCATCCGCCGCGCGCCCTGTTCGGCGGCCAGCACCGGATGCTCGCCCAAGCTGCGCGCGCGGAAATCGGCATGCTCGCCCACCACGATCGCGTCATCCACCACGATGCCCAGCGTCAGGATCAGCGCGAACAGCGAGATCATGTTGATCGTCATGCCAGAGACATACATCACCGCAATCGCCGCCGCCATCGAGGTGGGAATCCCCATCGCCACCCAGAACGCCGTGCGCGCGTTCAAAAACAGGAACAGCAGCACCAGAACCAGCCCAAGCCCCATCACCCCGTTGCCGATCAGCAGTTCCAGCCGCTGCGTGATCGCGTCCGAACGGGTGCGGATCAGGTCGATCGTCGTGCCCGCGGGCAGCGTCGGCTCCATCGTGGCCTTCACCTGTTCGACCTTGCGCTGCAGGGCAATCGCATCGCCCTGGGCCGAGCGCGCGACATTGATCGACATCGCCGGGTTATCGCCCACGAAATAGGCGCGGTTGCGGTTCGCCCCCTCGACCCGGACGGTGGCCACATCGCCCACGGTCAGCTGCGATCCGTCGGCTTCGGACCGCAGCACCAGCGCCGCGATCTCGCGCGCATCGCGGCGTTCCTCGCCAGTGCGCACCCGCGCAGCCCCCCCCGCCACATCCCCCGCAGGATTGGTCGAGGCCTCGGCGGCGATCACCGCCACGATCTCGGACAGGGTGACATCGTGCTGCATCATCTTGACGGTCGGCACCTCGACCACGGTCTGCGGCGCGGCCATGCCCTGCACGGTGGTGCGCGTCACCCCTTCGGCATAGAGCCGCACAACCAGTTCATCGGCCAGCCGCCCCAGCTGTTCGGGCGCCAGAGGGCCGGTGATGACGACATCGGTGACCGTATCGCGCCACACCCCGCGCGTGACCTCGGGTTCCTCGGCGGCCTCGGGCAGGTCGCCCGCGGTGGCGATGGCCTGTTCAACATCATTGACCGCGCGGCCCATGTCCCAGCCGGGTTCGAATTCCAGCGTGATCTTGGCCGAGCCTTCGGTGGCGCGGCTTTCGGACGCCTCCACACCTTCGACTGCAATCAGCGTGGGCTCCAGCACCTCGACGATGGCGCGGTCCACATCCTCGGCCCCGGCACCTTCCCAGGTGACGGAAACATTGACCTCTTCGACCACGGAATCGGGAAAGAACTGCGCGCGCATCCGCGGCGCGGCGGCCAGCCCCGCACACAGCAGCACGACCAGAACGATATTGGCCAGCGTCGCGTGGCGCGTGAACAGGCCCAAGATGCCGCGCGGCGGCGGCAACGGGTCGCCGGGGCGCGCAAAATCCCCTTCGGCCATCGCGGCGGCCGCGGCCGCGGCATTCGGATCGGGCGCCTGAACGGGCGTATCGGGGTCACTCATCGCTCAGCCCCCGATCCGTTCTTCCAGCCGGGTCACGACCGAAACCGGCACCTGATCCAGCGCCAGTTGCGCGCGCAGCCGGGTCTTGTTGTCTTCCGACATCCGGCTGTTGCCTTCGACGAAGGCCAACAGCCGCGCCCGGCGTTCGGGGTCCAGCGCGATCGTCTCTTCGGGGGCCGGGATGGCGGCCCCGTCCTGCGCGGGGCGCAACGGGCGCAGCTTCAGCCCGGTGCCCAGCAGCGGCGTGCGCTCGGCCACGATTTCTTGCCCCGCCCGCAGCGTGGCGGCGCGGATCAGCACCGCATCGCCCTGCCGGCGCAGCACCTCGACCGGCGCATCCTGCAGCCGGTCGCCCTCGGCCAGCACCAGCACCCGGCCATCGGCCCCCACGGCCGCGGCAGGCACCTGCGCCACATTTTCCAGCGCGGGCTCCTGCAGACGCACGGTGACGAAATCGCCCGCACGGAAACTCGCCGCGCCCTGTTCGAGCCGCGCGAACAGCAGCCGCCCGGTCAGCCCCTCGTCCACCGCCGCACCGACCCGCACCAGCCGCGCCTGGGCCTGCAGCATTGCCCCCTGCGCATCGAGCGTCACCGTCGCGGGCGCCTGGATCAGCCGCCCCTCCGCATCGGTCAGCCGCGCATATTGCGCGTTCGACACCCGGAACGCGACTTCCAGCGCGGCAGGGTCGATCAGTTCGGCCAGCATTTCGTTGTTCGACACGATCCCGCCGCGCACCGCCGTCACCTGCGCCAGAAGGCCGGGGAATTCCGCGCGGATCTGGGTTTCGTCAAGCTTCCGCTCGGCCTCGGCCAACGCAATCTCGGCGCGGCGGCGGCTGTTTTGCGCCTGATCCAGCGTCGCCTGCGCCGACGACAGTGCCGCGCGTTTGGTCAGCACGGCCTGCTCGGCAGTGCTGAGCGCCAGTTCGGCGGTTTCGGTATCGGCGGCCTTGCCAAGCCCCTTGGCATCAATCGCGCGCTGCCGTTCCAGCGCGCTTTGCCGCAGCACCGCCTGACGTTCGGCGGCGCTCAGATCGTCGCGCGTGATATCAAGCGCGCGGGTCGCCTGTGCCAGCGCGGCCTCGGCCTCGGCCAGCGATGCGGCGGCACTGTCACGCACCGCCCGCGCCTCGGCCGGGTCCAGCTGCACCAGCACCTCGCCTGCGGCCACGGCGGCCCCCTCTTCGAAATTCGGCGACAGATCGGCAATGGTGCCCGCAGCCGAGGCGCGCAATTCCAGACGCCGGGTCGACCGGACCTCGCCATAGGCGGTCAGTTCCGGGGTGATCGTGGTGAAGTCGAGCGTCACGACATTCGCCGCGAACACCCGCTCGCGCGCCGCAGCCGGCCGTCCGCCCCCAGAGGCGCGGGCGTCGAGCGCCGATTTCACGGCAAAGCCCGCTGCGGCCAGCAGCCCCAGCGTCAGCGCCAGAAGAAACAGCCCCATCAGGCTCCGCGTCAAAAACCGCATCGTCTTGTCCCTGCCAAGGCGAGGCCTGGCCCCGCGCACCGTTCTTAAAGATATATCGCAGATGTCTTACGCAAAAACAGCATCCCCCTTCTACGCGGCACAAGGCCGCTTCCGCTGCCGATCACGCAATCGTCAGGGTGCGGAGCAGACTCAGCCGTTCAGCCGGGCACGGATTTCCAGCAGATCGGCCCAGGCTTCGCGCTTGGCATGCGGCTGGCGCAGCAGATAGGCAGGGTGCGTCATCGGCAGCGCCGGACGGCCGAAGGCCTCGGTCCAGTGCCCGCGCAGTCGCAGGATACCGGCCTTGCCCAGGGCCGCCTTGCAGGCCGCATTGCCCATCAGCACGATCAGATCGGGATCGGCCAGTTCCACATGGCGCGCCAGAAACGGCAGCATCTGCGCGATCTCGGCAGGTTCCGGGTCGCGGTTGCCCGGTGGCCGCCAGGGCAGCACGTTGGTGATGTAAACCGCGGCCAGCGCATCGGGTGCGGCCCGCGACAGGCCGATCGCCGCCAGCATCCGGTCGAGCAACTGGCCCGCGAGCCCCACGAACGGACGCCCGATCTGATCCTCGTCGCGGCCCGGCGCCTCGCCGATAATCATCACGCGCGCGCCCGGGGTGCCATCGGCAAAAACCAGATTGCGCGCGCCCTTCTTCAGATCGCACAGATCGTAGGCCGCCATCGCCTCGCGCAGATCGGGCAGAGTCTGCGCCGCCGCCGCAGCCGCGCGGGCCACGGCAACCGGGTCCGGCCCCGCCTCTGGCACGACATGCAGCGCCGGACGCCCCGGGGCCTCGGCCGCAGGTGCGGGGGCTGCGGGGCGATGGATCTGCGGCGCGGCATCGGGCAGCGCATAGCAATCGACGGGCTCGTCCAGCACCGCTTCGGCCACGCCCAGTTCGACCTGCCACTCCAGGGCGGCCAGCGCGGCATAGTAATCCAGTTCGGCGTGGGGCTGAGTCTCCATCCCCGCAAGCTATGCGCGCAGGGCGACAAGGTAAAGCGCCCGCCCCGCGGCACGCTTGGCGCTGGACGCGCGCGCGGCCTTTTGCCATAAGGCCCCAGCACAACATCGGAGGCAGGTGAATGGCATTCCGCGCAAGGCACCTTCTGGGGATCGAGCATCTGACCCAGGAAGATATCCGCACCGTCCTTGATCTGGCCGACCGCTATGTGGAACTGAACCGGCGCACGGTGAAACGCACCGACGTGCTGGCGGGGATGACCCAGATCAACATGTTTTTCGAGAATTCGACGCGCACCCAGTCCAGTTTCGAGCTGGCCGGCAAACGCCTGGGTGCGGACGTGATGAACATGTCGATGCAGACGAGTTCGGTGAAGAAGGGCGAAACCCTGATCGACACGGCGATGACCCTGAACGCGATGCATCCCGATCTGCTGGTGGTGCGGCACGGCTCGTCCGGGGCGGTCAACCTGCTGGCCGAAAAGGTCAATTGCGCGGTGCTGAACGCGGGCGACGGCAAGCATGAACACCCGACTCAGGCGCTGCTGGATGCGCTGACAATCCGCCGCGCCAAGGGCCGGATCGGGCGACTGACCGTGGCGATCTGCGGCGATGTCGCGCACAGCCGGGTTGCCCGTTCGAACCTGATCTTGCTGAACAAGATGGAAAACCGGGTGCGCCTGATCGGGCCGCCGACGCTGATGCCCGCGGGCATCTCCGAATTCGGCTGCGAGGTTTACGACGACATGCGCGCGGGGCTGGAAGGCGCCGACGTGGTGATGATGCTGCGGCTTCAGAAGGAACGGATGGATGGTGGTTTCATCCCGTCCGAACGCGAGTATTTCCACCGCTACGGGCTGGATGCCGAAAAGCTCAGCTACGCCAAGGACGACGCCATCGTGATGCACCCCGGACCGATGAACCGCGGCGTGGAAATCGACGGCGAGATCGCCGACGACATCAACCGCAGCGTGATCCAGGAACAGGTCGAGATGGGCGTTGCCGTGCGGATGGCCTGCATGGATCTGCTGGCGCAGAACCTGCGCGCCGAACGCGGCCGGGCGGCGACGGAGGGCACCTATGTCTGAGATGAAACGCGACACGGTGATGGATTACCGCCCCGGGCCGCAATCGGAATTGCCGCTGGACGAAGGGGAACCCGTGCTGGCGGTGTTTCTGGCCGACCATCGCCGCTATTGGACCGACCACGGCGCGATGATTGCCGTGGGGATCGCGGCGCTGCTGGCGATCCTGCCGCTGATGGGCAAGGCCGATCAGCTGCCTGTGGCGATTGCCGCGGTGGTGATCGGGCTGCTGCTGCGCGGGCTTTACTTCCGCTCCGAGGCCTTCGCGCGGCGCTGGCAGCTGACCGACCGGCGGCTGATCGGGCCGCAGGGGCGGCAGGTGATGCTGCTGGAAATCGACAAGGTGCGGCGTCTGCTGGGCGATGTTCAGATCGTGACCAATTCGGGCGCCAAGCATCTGATCAAGCATCTGGCCGATGGCGAAGCCGTGGTAGCCCGGATCGAGGCCGCACGCAGCGCCCGCGCCAAGGTCGCGCGATGACCGGCGCGCGCTGGGAAGATTATTTCCTGCCGGGCGAAAAGCTGCTGTGGCAAGGCGCGCCGGTTCCCGGGTTTCACGCCTGGCCGATGGCGGTGTTCATGACGCTGTTCGGCATTCCCTTCCTGGCCGCGGGCGGCGGACTGAGCCTGGGCGGGCTGTTCTTTGCCACCCAGGCGAAAAGCGCGACGGATCTGGGCGGCACGCTGCTGGCCGCGGTCTTTGGCTTGCCGTTTCTGGCTGTCGGGCTGTTTTTGGTGGTGGGCCAATGGATCATTGCGGCGCAAGCCCCGCGCCGGGTGCGCTATGCGCTTTCGACCCGCGCGGCCTATATCGCGAAACACTACTGGGGCCGCGATCTGGCGATCTATCCGATCCTGCGCAGCTCTGGGCTCGAGCTGAAAACCGGGCGCCGCGCCGCCTCGGTCTGGTTCTACAGCCAGCGCGAAACCGACAGCGACGGCGATGAGCGGACCCAGCGCGCCGGGTTCGAAAATATCGCCGACGGCGAAAAGGTGCTGCGCCTGATCCGCGAATTGCAGCTGCAATCCGCCCCATCCTCCTCTGCCAGCTTCCGAGAGGCCCCCGATGACCCTGTTTCTTGAAAACGCCCGCCTGATCGACCCCGAGGCGCTGACCGAAAGCACCGGCAATCTGGTCATCCACAACGGCGTGATCGCCGCAATCGGCGCGATGTCGGCCCCCGCCGACGCGCAGGTGATCGACTGTCGGGGCGCCTGTCTGGCGCCGGGGATCGTCGACATCGGCGTCAAGATCGGCGAGCCGGGAGAACGGCACCGCGAAAGCTTTCGCACCGCCGGGCTGGCGGCGGCGGCGGGCGGCGTGACCACCATCATTGCCCGGCCCGACACCCTGCCCGCCATCGACACGCCCGAGACGCTGGAATTCGTGACCCGCCGCGCCGCCGAGGCGCCGGTGCGCATCCGCCACATGGCCGCGCTGACCAAGGGCCGCGAAGGCCGTGAAATGACCGAGATCGGCTTTCTGCTGGATGCCGGTGCCGTGGCCTTCACCGATTGCGACCATGTGACCACCGACACCAGGGTGCTGGGTCGCGCGCTGACCTATGCGCGCAGCCTGGGCGCGCTGGTGATCGGGCACCCGCAGGAACCCGGCCTGTCGAAAGGCGCCGCCGTGACCAGCGGCAAATTCGCCAGCCTGCGCGGCCTGCCCGGCGTGTCGCCCATGGCCGAGCGGATGGGTCTGGACCGCGACCTGGCGCTGGTCGAAATGACGGGCGCGCGCTATCACGCCGATCAGATCACCACCGCGCGCAGCCTGCCTGCGCTGGAACGCGCCCGGGCTGCCGGGCTGGACGTGACGGCGGGGATCTCGATCCACCACCTGACGCTGAACGAATTCGACGTTGGCGATTACCGCACCTTCTTCAAGCTGACGCCGCCGCTGCGCTCGGAAGAGGACCGCCTGGCGATGGTGGCGGCGGTGGCCGACGGGCTGATCGACGTGATCTGTTCGATGCACACGCCCGCCGACGAAGAAAGCAAGCGCCTGCCGTTTGAAGAGGCGGCCTCGGGCGCGGTCGCGCTGGAAACCTTCCTGCCTGCGGCGATGCGGCTGGTGCATGCCGGCCACCTGAGCCTGCCGCAACTGTTCCGCGCGATGGCGCTGAACCCCGCGCGCCGCCTTGGCCTGCCGCAAGGCCGCCTGGCCGAGGGCGCGCCGGCCGATCTGGTGCTGTTCGACCCGGACGCGCCCTTCGTGCTGGATCGCACCACGCTGCGGTCGAAATCGAAGAATACGCCCTTCGATGGCACCCGGATGGAAGGCAAGACCCTTGCCACATTCGTTGGCGGGGTGCAGGTTTACCGCAACGAGAACTAACAAAAACAAGGCGAGGGCAGCAAATGCCGGGAATCGAGAGCGGGCCTGCGATGCTCGGGCTGGTGGCTGTGTGCAGCTATCTTCTGGGGGCGGTGCCTTTCGGATTGGTCGTCACGCGGATGCTGGGCTTGGGCGATCTGCGCCAGATCGGATCGGGCAATATCGGCGCGACGAATGTGCTGCGCACCGGCAACAAGCCCGCGGCGCTGGCGACACTGCTGCTGGACAGCGGCAAGGGCGCAATCGCGGTGCTGGTGGCGCGCGCGCTGCTGGGTGAAACCGCGGCACAGATCGCGGGCGGCGCCGCGTTTTTGGGGCATCTTTATCCGGTCTGGCTGCGATTCAATGGCGGCAAGGGCGTGGCCACGTTCCTGGGCACGATGCTGGCGCTGGCCTGGCCGGTCGGGCTTGCGGCCTGCGGAATGTGGCTGCTGACCGCGCTGGTCAGCCGGATCTCGTCGCTTTCGGCGCTGGTGGCGGCGGCCGCGACGGTGCCGCTGGCCTGGGTGCTGGGACACCGCGAGATGATGCCGCTGGCCGCCGGGCTGGCCGTGCTGGTGTTCTGGCGCCACCGGGCGAATATCGCGCGTCTGGCCGCCGGAACCGAGCCGAAAATCGGCAAGAAGGGTTGATTTTGCCGCGCGGCAGGCGCCTGATAGGCTGACAGCCTTACGTCGGAGCCCGCCATGGATTTTCAGACTGCCGTCCGCACCTGCCTGCAGAAATACGCCACCTTTTCGGGGCGCGCATCGCGCCCGGAATATTGGTGGTTCGTGCTGTTCATCATTCTGGGTCAGATCATTCTGGGCATCGCGGACAATGTGCTGTTCCACACCGGCAACGTCAGCCACGGCCCGGGATACTGGGGCTATCGCAGTGAAGGCGGGCCGTTGGGCGGCCTTTTCGCCCTTGCAACGCTGCTGCCCGCGATCGCGGCGGGCGCGCGGCGGCTGCATGACACCGGGCGCAGCGGCTGGTGGCTGCTGCTTGCCTTCCTGCCGCTGATCGGCGGGCTGGTGCTGCTGTATTTCTTCGTGCAGCCATCGGACCCGGGCAGCAACGGCTTTGGCCCGAACCCGCGGCGCGGCAAACGCACAGAACCCGCACCGGAGCCCTGGGCAACCGGCAGTTCGATCCCCAAGGTTCCGCGCGAGGACTGAGCGTGCAGCGGGGGTTTCACACCCCCGCACCCCCGTGGGATATTTGGGCCAAGCTGAAAGAGGCCCGTCGACCGACCGCGGGCCGCTGGATCAGTAGCTGTATTCGCCGTAGATCCGGCTCAGATCGCCCTGCCATTCGCCGTGGTATTTCGCCAGCAGCTCATCGGCGGGCACACGACCGGTTTCGACCGATTCCTCCAGCGCATTGAGGAAATGCGTCTCGTCCGGGATCAGCCCCCCGGCGCCGGGACGGGCCCGCGATTGCAGGCCGGATTTCGCGATCGCAACCACTTCGCGCGCCAGATCGTGCAGCTTCACGCCGCCTGCCGTGCCCTGCAGCGCATCGCGCGCCGCGGCGACGCGCAGACCCTCACGGGTTTCGGCATCCCAGCCCTTGACCAGATCCCAGGCCGCGTCCAGCGCGCCCTGATCGTACATCAGCCCGACCCAGAGCGCGGGCAGCGCGCAGAGCCTGCGCCACGGCCCGCCATCGGCGCCGCGCATCTCGATGTATTTCTTCACCCGCGCCTCGGGGAAGACGGTGGTCATGTGATCGGCCCAGTCGCTGAGCGTCGGCTTTTCGCCCGGCAGCGCGGGCAGTTGGCCTTTCAGGAAGTCGCGGAAGGACTGGCCAAGGGCGTTGATATATTTGCCGTCGCGGTAGACGAAATACATCGGCACATCGAGCACATAGTCGACCCAGCGTTCATAGCCCGCGCCCTCTTCGAACATGAAGGGCAGCATACCGGTGCGGGCCGGGTCCAGGTTCTGCCAGATATTCGCGCGCCACGACTTCATGCCGTTGGGCTTGCCATCGAGGAAGGGCGAGTTGGCAAACAGCGCCGTTGCCACCGGCTGCAGGGCCAGCGCCACGCGCATCTTCTGCACCATGTCGGATTCAGAGGCGAAGTCGAGGTTCACCTGAACCGTGCAGGTCCGGTACATCATGGTCTTGCCCATGGTGCCGACCTTGTCCATGTAATCGGTCATCAGCCGGTAGCGGCCCTTGGGCATCATCGGCATTTCGTCCGCCCGCCAGTCCGGCGCGGCCCCCATCCCGATGAAGCGCGCGCCGATCCGGTCGGCGACCTGATGCACTTCGCGCAGGTGTTCGTTCACCTCGTCGCAGGTCTGGTGGATGGTTTCCAAGGGCGCGCCCGACAGTTCCAGCTGCCCGCCGGGTTCCAGACTGACGTTCGAGCCGTCGGGGAAGCTCAGGCCGATGATGTTGTTCTGCTCGTAGACCGGGGTCCAGCCAAAATCGTCGCGCAGCCCTTCGAGCATCGCCTTGATCGAGCGTGGCCCGTCGTAGGGCAGCGGTTTCAGCGTGTCCTGGCAATAGCCGAATTTTTCGTGCTCGGTGCCGATGCGCCAGTCGGATTTCGGCTTCTCGCCCGAGGCGATGTATTCGGCCAGTTGCTCGAACCGTTCGATCGGGCCGCCGCCCTGTTGGGGAATGGACATGGGCTCGCCTCTCAAACGTAACCGGGAAGGAACAGGTGGCGCGGGCGGGCGCGCAAGTCAAGCCTTGGGGGCAAGCTTCTTTGGCTCACGGGTCCACAGGCTCTGTGCAGCCACGCGCCGATCGAGCGCGGCAGTGAGCCGCCCCATGTCGATACCGGGCAGGCCGGCGAAGGCATCGTAAAGCGCTGCGGCCCCGGCGGCCGCGGTCGGGATCAGGATTGCCTGCCCATCCGCCCCCTTCAGCCGCCAGTACTGCCGCCCGCGCAGCATCAGCAGGCGGATCTCGGTCAGATCGCGCAGCGCAACATAGCCGCCCAAGCCCTGCCCCGCACCGAAATAGCCGATCTGGCCCTCGTCGACCTCGACCATGCCGGGCGCGTCGATGGCGCGATCAAAGCGCATCCGGCGAAAGGCGATCAGCGCCCAGGCCGCCCCCAATGCGATGACGCCCGCGCCGAGTGGCCCCAACAGATACCCCCCGAGCGAGAACAACCACAGTCCCAGCAGCGCCACACCCGCCGCAGCCAGCACCTCGCGCCAGCGCACAAGGCCCACCGCGACTTCGGGACGGATCACTGCCAATCCCCCAGATGCGACTGCCACAGCGTGATCGCCGCGCAGGCCGCGGTATCGGCGCGCAGGATGCGCGGCCCCAGACTGATCGGGGTCACGAAAGGCTGCGCGCGCAGACGGGTGCGTTCGGGTTCGGAAAACCCGCCTTCGGGGCCGATCAGGATCGCCCATGGCCCCGGCGCCAGCCCTGCCAGCGTCTGTGCCGGGCCGACCAAGCTTTCATCGGCCCACAAGATGCGCCGCCCCGCGTCCCAGCTGTCCAGCAGCTTGCGCAGGGGTTGCAGGTCGGTCACCTCGGGCACCGCAGTGCCCAGGCATTGCTCGGCCGCCTCGACCGCATGGGCCTGCAGCCGGTCCTGCCGGATACGTTCGGAATTGGTGAAGTCGGTCTGCACCGGGACGATCCGCGCGCAGCCCAGTTCGGCGGCCTTTTCCACGATGAAATCGGTGCGCGCCTTCTTGATCGGCGCGAACATGAGCCACAGGTCGGGCGGGTTCAGCTGCGGCGCGGCCTGCGCCACGCACAGCAGGCTGCCGCGTTTCTTGCCGGCCTCGGTCACGGTGGCGGTCCATTCGCCATCGCGCCCGTTGAACAGCGCGACATGTGCGCCCACCCCCTGCCGCATGACGCCGAAAAGGTAATGCGCCTGCGCCTCGGTCAAGGGCACGGGTTGCCCCGGGCCCAAGGGGTGCTCTACATGAAGTCTGATCTTTGCACGTTCCATGAGGCGAAATCTATGACCGGAGCGACCAAAACGCCAGAGGCCCCCACCGTCGAAAATGGCACCGTCGCCGATGCGGTGGGCGGCAACTGGGTGGACCGGCTGGCCCCGCCCGCCACGCGCCCCTATCTGCGCCTGTCGCGCGCCGACCGACCGATCGGCACCTGGCTGCTGCTGCTGCCCTGCTGGTGGTCGATTGCGCTGGCCGCCGCCCATGACGCACCGCGGCTGGGCGATTTGTGGCTGGCGCTGGCCTGCGCGATCGGCGCCTTCCTGATGCGCGGCGCGGGTTGCACCTGGAACGACATCACCGACCGCAAGATCGACGCGCAGGTGGCCCGCACCCGTTCACGCCCGATCCCGTCGGGGCAGGTCACGGTGAAACAGGCGCTGGCGTGGATGATCGCGCAGGTGGCGATCTCGGCGCTGATCCTGCTGAGCTTCAACACCGCCGCAATCGTGCTGGGGCTGCTGGCCCTGGGGCCGGTGGCGATTTACCCCTTTGCCAAGCGCTTCACCTGGTGGCCGCAGGCGTTTCTGGGCATCGCCTTCAACTGGGGTGCGTTGATGGGCTGGGTCGCACATACCGGCAGCCTGCACCCGGCGGCGATTGCGCTTTATGCGGCAGGCATCGTCTGGACGCTGTTCTACGACACGATCTATGCCCATCAGGACAAGGAAGACGACGCGCTGATCGGGGTGAAGTCGACGGCGCGACTTTTTGGCGCGGACAGTGCGAAATGGCTGGGCGGGTTCCTGATCGCCTCGGTCGCGCTGATGACGATTGCGGTGCTCTGGGCGCTGCTGCCGCAGGCCGGGCCGGTGACGCTGGCGCTTGGTCTGGCGGCGCCCTGGGGCTTTGGCTGGCATATGCTGTGGCAGATGCGGCGGCTTGATATCGACAACCCCGATGTGTGCCTGCGCCTGTTCCGCGCCAGCCGCGATACCGGGCTGATTGCTGCGCTGTTTCTTGCCATTGCCGCAATCGTGTAATTGATCCGCCGGGATCACGCCCTTAAGGAAGAGCAGGAGCAACAGACTGGGAGGCCCTGACCGCATGCGCGCGCGCACCACGATCATGACGACAACCGCCTTCGTTCTGGCGCTGCTGCTGGCGGCGGTAATCGCAGGCGGGTCGGCGACGGTGATCGAGAAACGCTCGCGCAATGAATTGCGGTTGGCGCTGGAGGCGGCGGGCCACAGCTGGACCCGGATCGAGGCCGACGGCCTGCAGGTGATCATCATGGGCACCGCCCCTTCCGAGGCCGAACGGTTCCGCACCCTGGCCCTGGCCGGTTCGGTGATCGAGGCCACGCGGATCATCGACAACACCGATGTCGAAAGCACCGCCGATCTGGCGCCGCCCGCCTTCTCGCTGCAGGTGCTGCGCAATGATGACGGGATCTCGCTGATCGGGCTGGTGCCCGCCTCGACGGACCGCAAGGCGCTGCTGGCCGAGTTGAAGGCGGTCGCGGCCGACGGTCAGGTGACCGACATGCTCGAAACCGCCAACTACCCCGAGCCCGCAGGCTGGAACACCGCGATGAGCTTTGCGGTCACGACCCTGAAGACCCTGCCGCGTGCCAAGATCTCGGTCGATCCGGGCAAGGTGGCGGTCACGGCGATCACCGACAGCCCGGCGGAAAAGGCACGCATCGAAACCTCGCTTGCGCGCCGCCGCCCCAGCGATCTGAAGCTCAGCTTCGACATTTCCGCGCCGCGCCCGGTCATCACGCCCTTCACCCTGCGCTTCCTGATCGACGCCGAGGGCGCGCGCTTCGATGCCTGCTCGGCCGATACCGTCCGGGCGCGCGACCGGATTCTGGCAGCCGCCCGCGGCGTTGGCGCCAAGGGCGCGCAGGGCTGCACCGTCGGCATGGGCGTGCCCTCACCCGATTGGGCCGCGGCCGTGGAAATGGGGTTGAAGGCACTGGGTGAACTCGGCGCCGGAACGATCACCTATTCCGATGCCGACATCGCGCTGATCGCCGCCGACAGCGTCAGCCCCGCGACCTTCGACAAGGTGGTGGGCGAGCTGGAATCGAACCTGCCCGAAGTCTTCTCGCTCAAGGCCGAACTGCAGAAGAAACCCGAGACCGGCACCGGCGTGCCCGAGTTTTCCGCCACCCTGAGCGCGGATGGCCAGGTGCAGCTGCGCGGGCGGGTCAGCGACGACCGCCAGCGCGAGGCGCTGGAGAATTTCGCGCGCGCCCGCTTTGGCTCGGCAACCGTCTATGGCGCGACGCGTGTCGATGCCGCGCTGCCGTCGGGCTGGCCGGTGCGCACCATGGCCGCGCTTGAAGCGCTGCACGAACTGGCCGAGGGCGTGGTCTCTGTGCGTCCCGACCTGGTGAAGATCCGCGGGATCAGCGGCAATCCGGCCGCCAGCGACCAGATCGCGCGCATCCTGGCCGATCGGCTGGGCGAAAGCGCGCAGATCGAACTGGCCGTGCGCTATGACAAGCGGCTTGATCCGGTGCTGGGTCTGCCCGACGGGCCCGAATGCGTGGCCCGTCTGAATGCGGTGCTGGCCGAGAAGAAGATCACCTTCGAACCCGGTTCCTCGACGATCGCCGCCGAGGGGGCGCAGCCGCTGGATGCGCTGGCGGCGGCGATGAAGGATTGTCAGGATTTCCGCATGGAACTGGGCGGGCATACCGACAGCCAGGGCGGCGAAGAGATGAACCAGAAGCTGTCGCAGGACCGGGCGCAGGCCGTGCTGCGCGCCTTGCGCGAACGGCGCATTCTGGTCGGGAACCTGACCGCCAAAGGCTATGGCGAAAGCCAGCCGATCGCCGACAACGACACCGAAGAGGGACGTGAAGCGAACCGCCGGATCGAATTCGTGCTGCTGGACGAAGCCCCGGTCGAGACCCCCGCCCCTGTGGCGGCCCCCGCCGAAGACAGCGCGACGCCGGAACAGGCCGCCGCCCTGCCCGAGGAAGAGACCGCCACCGAAGCCCCGATGGGTGACGAAGGCCCGATGGAAGAGGCCGCACCGATGGAGGGCGAAGTGGAAGCGGCAGGCGATGCGCCCCCCGCCGACAGTGCGACAGCCCCCGCCGGGGAAGATGCCGCGACGGGGCCGCAGGATGCCCCCGCTGCCACCGACAGCGCCGCCCCGGATCACACCGCCGGACTGCCGCCCGAGGTGGCCGCCGCCCAAGACCCCGCGATCGAAATTCCCGTGGCCCCGGCGGCAGAGGCCCCCGGTCGACCGGCCCCGCGCCCCGCCACCCTTGGCGCCGCAGATTGAGAAGGCACAAAGCCCATGAACAGAACCGAATTCGTCATCGCCACGGCCATTATCCTGTTTCTCTCTTTCTGCCTGGGCTGGTTCGCCTCCTGGCTGATCCATCGGCTGACCCGAGTGACCCGTGCCGACATGGGCGAGTTGGAGCAGATGGCGCAGGCCCTGCACGAGGCCGAGGAAAACCGCGATCAGGCGATCACCTATATCGAAGCGCGCGAGGCCGAACTGATGAACCAGCTCAGCCAGACCGAGGCCGAGCTGCGCGCCGCAATGGACGGTCTGCGCGACGCGCGTCACGAGGCCGAGGAGCTGCGCGCCTATATCGACCGGATGAACGGATCGAAATAAGGCCTGCGGTCTGCTGATCCCGCGCAGGCCGCGGGGGTTTCACACCCCCGCACCCCCGTGGGATATTTCGGCCAGAAAGAAACGGATCAGAGCGCGCGGGCCGGGGCCGGGCGGATCAGAGGAGCGGCCTCGATCACCAGCGGCTTGAGATCGGCGCCGCCCTGCGCGATGTGATCCAGCAGACCGGCGCGCATCGGGGGCGACCAGTTTTCATTGATATGCGCGGCCACGCCCGCCGCCTGATCGCCGGTCTGGCTTTCGAAAAACGTGGCGATCTGATTGGCCATTCTGGTCAGCTTGTCAGCAGCATTCATGCGGCGTCGTCCTTGGTCTGGGCCGGGGCAGTATAGCACACCAGCCGGTTTTCGCGCGGGCTGCGGGCAATCAGCGGCAGGCCTGCGGCCTGTGCCTGTTCGACCGCCAGCGCAGTGGGCGCCGAAGGGGCGATCAGCGCCCCCGCGCCGATGATGGCCGCTTTCTGCACCAGATCGACCGACAGCCGCGATGTCATCACCACCGCGCCGCTGCCCGGCGCGATACCCGCCGCCGCCAGCGCGCCTGCAAGCTTGTCCAGCGCGTTGTGCCGCCCGATATCCTCGCGCAGCAGGACAAGCCCGCCGCCTTCGGTCCAGAACCCCGCGGCATGGCAGGCCCGGGTCGCATCCTGCAACGGTTGGGCTGCGCGCAGCGCATCCAGCGCCCGGGTGCCGGATGCTGTCGAAAGGGGCAGTGCGCGGGTGCCGGGCAGCGGGCGCAGCGCCTGCGCCAGGCTGTCGATACCGCACAGCCCGCAGCCCACCGGCCCGACCGTTGCGCGGCGCCGTTCGGCGAAGCGCGCACTGGCGGGTGCGGCGAGCCAGGCGCGCGCCTCGATCCCGCCGGGTTGTTCCACGATCTCGCGGCGCAGGATTTCGGCGGGGCTGGCGATCAGCCCCTCGCTCAGCGCGAATCCGATCAGGAAGTCCTCCAGATCGTCGGGGGTGGCCATCATCACCGCCTGGGTGGTGCCGTCGAAGACCAGCGCCACGGGCACCTCGGCCGCAAGCACCTCGGGGCCGCCATCGGGTCGTGTGACAGCGACCGCGCCTTTCATTCGGCAGCCTCGATCCGGCGGGCGGCGGCGGCCTGCACGGCATAGCGTTCCTGCCAGTCGGACGGCCCATTCGACAGCGCAACCTGCACCGCCGTCACCTTGTATTCAGGGCAATTGGTGGCCCAGTCCGAATTGTCGGTGGTCACCACATTGGCCTGCGTCGTGGGGTGGTGGAAGGTGGTATAGACCACCCCGGGCGAGACACGGTCGGTCAGCACCGCGCGCAGCGTGGTATCGCCCGCGCGCGAGGCCAGCCGCACCCAGTCGCCCTCCTTGATGCCACGGGTTTCGGCGTCATGCGGGTGAATTTCCAGAACGTCCTGATCGTGCCAGACCACATTCGCGGTGCGCCGGGTCTGCGCGCCCACGTTATACTGGCTGAGGATCCGCCCGGTCGTCAGCAACAGCGGGAACCGCGGGCCGGTGCGTTCCTCGGTCGGGACATAGGCGGTGCGGATGAACCGGCCCTTGCCGCGCACGAACCCGTCGACATGCATGATGGGCGAGCCTTCGGGCGCGCTGTCGTTGCACGGCCACTGGACCGAGCCGCGCTCGTCCAGCATCTCGTAGGTCACATTGGCAAAGCCGGGCGTGGTCGCGGCGATCTCGGCCATGATCTCGCGCGGGTGGGTATAGCTCCAGCCCGCGCCCATCGCATTGGCCAGCATCTGCGTCACTTCCCAATCGGCATAACCGTTCTTCGGCGCCATCACCCGGCGCACCGGGTTGATCCGGCGTTCGGCGTTGGTGAAGGTGCCGTCCTTTTCCAGGAAGGTCGAGCCGGGCAGGAAGACATGCGCGTAATTCGCGGTCTCGTTCAGGAACAGGTCATGCACGATCACGCACTCCATCGCCGCAAGCCCGGCCGAGACGTGGCGCGTGTCGGGGTCCGATTGCAGGATGTCTTCGCCCTGCACATAAAGCCCCTTGAACTGCCCCGCGACGGCGGCATCCAACATGTTGGGGATGCGCAGGCCCGGTTCCGGGTCCAGCGTCACGCCCCAGGCGCGCTCGAAAATCGCGCGGGCGGCATCGTCCGAAACATGGCGATAGCCGGGCAGTTCATGCGGGAAACTGCCCATGTCGCAGCTGCCCTGCACGTTGTTCTGGCCGCGCAGCGGGTTCACGCCCACCCCCTCGCGCCCGATATTGCCGGTCATCATCGCAAGGTTGGCAATCGCGATGACGGTGGTCGAGCCTTGGGAATGCTCGGTCACGCCCAGACCGTAATAGATCGCGGCATTGGGCGCGGCGGCATAGGCGCGCGCCGCCTCGCGCAGCAGGGGCGCGGGCACGCCGGTCAGGCCCTCGACCGCCTCGGGGGCATAATCGGGATTCTGCACGAATTCGATGTAATCGGCCCATTCGTCCAGATCGCAGCGCTCGGCGATAAACGTGCCGTCCTGCAAGCCTTCGGTCACGATCACATGGGCCATCGCGGTCAGCACCGCGACATTGGTGCCCGGGCGCAGCGCCAGATGCCAGCTTTGGCCCAGATGCGGGGTTTCCAGCAGGTCGATGCGGCGCGGGTCGATCACGATCAGCTTGGCCCCCGCCCGCAGCCGTTTGCGCAGGCGGCTGGCAAACACCGGGTGGCCATCGGTCGGGTTCGCGCCGATCACCACCGCCAGGTCGGTCTTTTCGACGGAATCGAAGTTCTGCGTGCCGGCCGAGGTGCCGAAGGTCTGTTTCAGCCCATAGCCGGTGGGCGAATGGCAGACCCGCGCGCAGGTATCGGTGTTGTTGGTGCCGAACACCGCGCGCGCCAGTTTCTGCACGAGGAAGGTTTCCTCGTTGGTGCAGCGCGACGAGGTGATGACGCCCACCGAATCCTTGCCGTGACGGGCCTGAATGGCGCGCAGCCGGGTGGCGGTGAAGTCCAGCGCCTCGACCCAGCTGACCTCGCGCCAGGGCTGGTCGATGCTGTCGCGGATCATCGGGTTCAGGATGCGGTCGGCATGGTTGGCATAGCCATAGGCGAAGCGGCCCTTGACGCAGCTGTGGCCGCGGTTCGCCTGACCGCCCTTCCAGGGTACCATCCGCACCAATTCATCACCACGCATCTGCGCCTCGAAGCTGCAACCCACGCCGCAATAGGCGCAGGTGGTCACCACGCTGCGCTCGGGCGTGCCGATGTCTTCGACCGATTTTTCCACCAGTGTTGCGGTCGGGCAGGCCTGCACGCAGGCACCGCAGCTGACGCAATCGGATGACAGGAAATCGGGCGCGGCGGGGCTGATGCGGGCATCGAAGCCGCGCCCCTCGATCGTCAGCGCGAAAGTGCCCTGCACCTCTTCGCAGGCGCGCACGCAGCGCATGCAGACGATGCATTTCGCCGGGTCATAGCTGAAATAGGGGTTCGAGATATCCTTGGCGATATAGCGCGGGTTCGCCTCGCCATTGCTGCGCGTCTCGAAATGGTTTTCGCCCGGGGTATAGCGCACCTCGCGCAGGCCCACCGCGCCCGCCATATCCTGCAGCTCGCAATCGCCATTGGCCGCGCAGGTCAGGCAATCCAGCGGGTGATCCGAGATATACAACTCCATCACCCCGCGGCGCAGGCGCTTCAGATCCTCGGTCTGGGTATGCACCTGCATGCCTTCATGCACCGGCGTCGTGCAGGAGGCGGGCGTGCCGCGCATGCCGTCGATCTGCACCATGCACAACCGGCACGAGCCGATCGGCTCCAGACTGTCGGTGGCGCAAAGTTTCGGAATCGCGATCCCGGCCTCTTGCGCCGCGCGCATCACCGATGTGCCCGCAGGCACCGTCACCGCCACCCCGTCGATGTTGAGCGTGACGGGTTTGCCCGCGCGGGCGGGTGTGCCCATATCCTTGTTCCAGTCCTTGGTCGGGATGATGAAATCCTTCATTCCGCAGCCTCCTGAACAGGCGTGAATTCTTCGGGGAAGTGGCGCAGCGCCGACAACACCGGATAGGGCGTGAAGCCGCCCAGCGCACAAAGCGAGCCGAGCTTCATCGTGTTGCACAGATCCTCCAGCAGCGGCAGCGCGCTGGCGTCACCTGCCGCCACCCGGTCCAGCGTTTCGACGCCGCGCACCGCGCCGATGCGACAGGGCGTGCATTTTCCGCAGCTTTCCACGGCGCAGAATTGCATTGCGAACCGCGCCAGCCCCAGCATGTCGGCGCCCGCGTCATGCACGACCAGCCCGGCGTGACCCACCAGCCCGCCCTGACCCGCGAATTCCTCGTAGCAGAAGGGCAGGCCGAAATCCGACACCGGGTGATAGGCGCCCAGCGGGCCGCCAACCTGCACCGCCTTGACCGGGCGGCCACTGGCGGTGCCGCCGCCGATCACGGTCACGATCTCGCCCAGGGTGATGCCGAAGCCGGTCTCGAACAGCCCGCCGAAGCGCACATTGCCGGCGATCTGCAACGGGATCGTGCCGCGCGACCGCCCCACCCCGATGTCGTGATAGGCCTGCGCGCCATGCGCCATGATCCAGGGCACGGCGGCCAGGCTGAGCACGTTATTCACCACCGTCGGGCACCCCATGAACCCTTCCAGTGCGGGCAGCGGCGGCTTGGCACGCACCACGCCGCGCTTGCCCTCCAGCGAATTCAGAAGCGAGGTTTCCTCGCCGCAGACATAGGCGCCCGCGCCGACCCGGATTTCCAGATCGAACCCCTGTGGATGTCCCATGATGGAAGGGCCGATCACCCCGGCCAGCGTGGCGATTTCGACCGCCGCGCGCATCTGGCGGATCGCATCGGGATATTCCGACCGGATATAGACGAAGCCGCGCGTGGCCCCGGTGGCCAGTGCCGCGATGGTCATGCCCTCGATCAGGCAGAAGGGGTCGCCCTCCATCAGCATGCGGTCGGCAAAAGACCCGCTGTCGCCCTCGTCGGCATTGCAGACGATATATTTCGGCGTGGCCTTGGCATGCAGCACCGTGCGCCACTTGATGCCCGTGGGGAAGCCCGCACCGCCGCGCCCGCGCAGCCCCGAAGCCGCGATTTCATCGACCACCGCCTCGGGATCGCGCGCCAGCGCCGCGCGCAGCCCCGCCAGACCGCCCTGCGCCTCGTAGGCATCCAGATCCAGCGGGTCGATCAGCCCGCAGCGCGCGAATGTCAGCCGGGTCTGACGCTTGAAAAACGCGATCTCCTCGGTCAGGCCCTGCGCATTGGGGTGGGTATCGGGCGCCTCGAACAGACCGGCCACATCGGCCGGGGTCATCGGTCCAAACGCCATCCGCCCGGCGGGGGTTTCGATCTCGACCAGCGGTTCGAGCCACAGCATCCCGCGCGAGCCGTTGCGAATGATCTGCACCGCAATCCCGCGCCGTTCGGCCTCGGCCGCGATCTCTGTCGCGACGGCATCCGCACCGCAGGCCCGCGCCGCCGCATCCATAGGCACCCAGATCTTCATGCCGAAACCTCCGCGACCAGCGCATCCACCGCGGCACCGTCCAGCCGCCCGACCAGCCGGTCGTCGACCATCGCGGCGGGCGCATTGGCGCACAGCCCCAGACAATAGACCGCCTCCAGCGTCACGCCGTTCTTCGTCTCGCCCAGCCGCTGGCCAAGCGCCGCCTCCAGCCGCACCTGCACGCCCGCGCCGCCCATCGCCTGACAGGCCTCGGCGCGGCACAGCTTGATGACATGGCGCCCAGCGGGGGCCGCGCGGAAATCGTGATAGAAGCCGACAACTCCCGCCACCTCGGCCCGGCTCAGGCGCAGCGCACCCGCGATCGGGTCCAGCGCGGCATCGGGAATATGACCGAATTCGGCCTGAACATCGTGCAGGATCGGCAGCAACGGCCCTTCGCGCCCGGCATGGACATGCAAAATCTCGCTCAGGCGCGCGGCGTCGAACATGGCTCTTCTCCCGGAATGGCTGGGATTCAGCTAACGCGACATCATAGGGAAATCAATTCGCATGGACCGTTGCCTGATAGGGTATGCCTATCAATCCGCCACCCTGCGCGCCTCGGAAATCAACGCGCGCAGGCTCGGCGTATGGGTCGGACGATGCGCCACGATCAGCCCGACGCGATGCTGCGCATCTGGCGAAGTCAGCGGCCGCGCGACGCACCCCGGCGGCAATGCGAACCCTTCACACAGCGCCTCGGCCAGGATCGCGGCCCAATCCCCCGTGGCCACATGGCTAAGCAGCGCGATGGTCGAATTCGACTCCACCCGCGGCGCGGCCTGTGCGCCCGCCTCGGCCAGATGCGCGTTGATCAGATGGCGGTTCTGCATGTCCGGCGTCAGCAGGCACAGCGGGCGCGCCGCCGCCTCGGCCCAGTTCAGCGGCGCGTCATCGCTGCCACGCTCAACCAGACGATAGCGTTCGGTCCACAGCCCGACCTCATCGACCCGGCCCAACCCGGCCCCGTCCAGATAGGTGATGCCCGCATCCAGTTCCTGCGCCGCGATCCCATCGCGGATCTCGGCAGACGAGCGTGACAGCACCGTCACCCGCGCCGCCCGGTTGCGCGCCAGATAGGGCGCCGTCAGCCGCGCCACCCGGGGCAGCGCAGTCGGGATCACGCCGATGCGCAGATGCCCCGCAACACCGTGGCGCGCCTGCCGCATCTCGTCTTGCAACGCGCGCGCCTCGCCGACGATCCGGCGTGCATGATCCAGCACCTGCTGCCCCTCGGGCGTCAGCCCCTGATACCGCGCGCCGCGAAACACCAGTTGCACGCCCAGGCTTTCCTCCAGCGACCGGATCGCGGAACTCAGCGTCGGCTGGGTCACACCATAGGCCACCGCCGCGCGGCCGAAATGCCCCTCGCGCGCCAGAACCATGAACATCTCGAGCTTCTCGATCATGGCCCCACGCTAACGCGCCCGAATTGCGCGCGCCAGTGCTGCTTCTTCTTGGCAAAAATACTCAATTTCCACGCTCTTCCGAAAAACCCCGCTCAAATCCGACAAAGCCCCCGGCTGCGGCTTGTTCCCCTGCAACGGACCCCCTACATCGGAGCCATGGATTTCAATCGCCTCCTCCCTTTTGGCCGCAAGGCCCCGCGCGTGGCCGTGATCCGGCTGCAAGGTGCGATCGGCGCCACCCGTCCGGGCGCACAGGGCCTGTCGGATGCCGCGCTCGGGCCCCTGATCGAGCGCGCCTTCAAACGCGGCAAACCCTGCGCCGTGGCGCTGATCGTCAATTCGCCCGGCGGCTCTCCGGTGCAAAGCTCGCTGATCGCCGCGCGCATCCGGCGGCTGGCCGAGGAAACCGGGCTGCCCGTGCATGCCTTTGTCGAGGACGTGGCCGCCTCCGGGGGCTATTGGCTGGCCTGTGCTGCCGATGACATCTGGGCCGACGCGACCTCGATCGTGGGCTCGATCGGGGTGATCTCGGCGGGCTTCGGGCTGCAGGGGCTGATCGACAAATACGGGGTCGAGCGGCGGGTGCATACCGCCGGGGGTGCGAAAAGCTTCATGGACCCGTTCCGCCCGGAAAAGCCCGAGGATGTGGCCCGGCTGACCCGGCTGCTGGAAGACATGCATCTGGCCTTCAAGTCCCATGTCGTTGCCCGGCGTGGTGCGCGACTGAACGGCGAGGCCGATCTGTTCACCGGAGATGTCTGGACCGGCAGGCAGGCGGTGGAGATCGGGCTGATCGACGGCGTGGCACATGCGGTGCCAAAGCTCAAATCGCTTTATGGCGACAAGGTGCGCTTCATCCCTTACGGCCTGCGGCAGCCGTGGCTGCGCCGCTTTGGCGCCCGCTTTGGCGCCGACGCGGCCGGTGCGGTGATCGAGGCGGCAGAGGAACGCGCGCTTTGGGCGCGCTTCGGGCTGTAATCCATGCTGATCAAGGGAATGACCCTGTTTCTGGTGGTGATGGCGGTGCTGGCGATCTTCGGCAAGCTGCGCCTGCCCGGCCTCAAGCGCCCCGGCGCCCGGCGCGTGGCGGGACGCTGCCCCAGCTGCGGACGCCCGAAAATCGGATCGGGGCCCTGCCCCTGCAAGAACAAGGGGGCATAGGTGCTCTGGGATCTGTTTCTGATCGCGGCCGGTCTTGGCCTGCTGGTGATTGCCGGTGACCTGCTGGTCAAGGGCGCGGTCAACCTGTCGCTGCAGCTGGGCATCCCGGCGCTGATCGTCGGGCTGACGGTGGTGGCCTTCGGCACCTCGGCGCCGGAAATGATGGTGTCGGTCGCCGCCGTTCTGAACGGAACGCCTGCCATTGCACTGGGCAATGTGATCGGATCGAACACCGCCAATATCCTGCTGGTGCTGGGCATCCCCGCCATTATCTCGGTCATCCACACCCATGAACAGGATCTGCGCGAAAGCTATCTGATCATGCTGGGCGCCAGCTTGCTGTTCATCCTGCTGTGCTTCATGGGGCCGGTCGGCTGGCCGCACGCACTGGTGCTGCTGGGGGCGCTGGCGCTGATCCTGACGCGGCAGATCCGCGAAGCGCTGGCCCATCGCGCCGAACGCGCGGAAGACGCAGTCGACACCGCCGCTGAAGAGATCGAGGGCGCCGATCTGCACCTGGATTGGCGCCGGATCGCGGCCTATATCCTGCTGGGGCTGATCGGCCTGCCGCTGGGGGCCGGATTTCTGGTCGAGGGTGCCAGTTCCGTTGCCCGCGCCTTCGGGATTTCCGAGGCGGTGATCGGGCTGACGCTGGTTGCCGTTGGCACCTCGTTGCCCGAACTTGCAACCTCGATCACGGCCGCGATCAGGGGGCGGGCGGATGTGGCCCTGGGCAACGTGATCGGGTCGAACATCTTCAACCTGCTGTGCATCATCGGCGTGGCCGGCCTGTTCGGGCGGATGCCGGTGCCCGCCTCGATGCTGCACCTCGACCTTTGGGTGATGCTGGGGGCGGCACTGCTGATCGCGCCCTTCATCTTCTATCGCTGGTCGTTCCGACGGTTGATCGGCATCGGCTTCACCGGCATCTATGTGGCCTATGTCATCATTCTGATGACGGCGGACAAGGTGTGAACGATGGCGCAGGCACTGATCACCGGGGCGGCAAAACGGCTTGGGCGGGCAATGACGCTCTATCTGGCCGGGCGCGGATATGACGTGGCAATTCACTACCACGGTTCGGCAGAGGCCGCCGAAGCGACCGCAGCCGACGCGCGCGCCCTGGGCGTGCGGGCCGTGACCCTGGCCGCCGACCTGCTGGACGAGGCGCAGACCGCCACCCTGATCGCGCGCGCGACGGATGCCCTGGGGGGCCCGCTGGATGTGCTGGTCAACAACGCCTCGATCTTCGAATATGACACCATCCGCACCGCCACCCGCATCAGCTGGGACCGGCATTTCGAATCGAACCTGCGCGCGCCTTTCGTGCTGACGCAGGACTTTGCCGCGCAGGTGCCGCCCGCCGATCGCACCGGACCCGAGCCGCGCGCGCGGGGGCTGGTCGTGAACATGATCGACCAGCGCGTTCACAAGCTGACGCCCGAATTCATGTCCTACACCCTGGCCAAGATGGGGCTTTGGGCCCTGACCCGCACCGCCGCGCAGGCGCTGGCGCCTGACATCCGCGTCAACGCGATCGGCCCCGGGCCGACCCTGCAAGGCACGCATCAAACCGCAGAAGCCTTTGCCCGGCAACGCGCCGCGACCGTGCTGGAGCGCGGGGCGGACCCCGACGATGTCTGTGCCGCACTGGGGTATTTTCTGGACGCCCCCGCAGTCACCGGCCAGTTGCTGTGCGTCGATGGCGGCCAGCATCTGGGCTGGAAAACCCCCGATGTTCAGGGCCGTGAATAGCTCCGGGCAGGTTACCCAGCGACAAGTTGTCCACGCTGCATCACGGCGTAACAAAAGTGTTACGATTTCCTTAATTGAATCAGTGGGTTGTCACAGGCGTAAAAAATTATCGTTTATTTGCAATATGTTACAATTTCGCACAAAAAACAGGCACATCAACAAACCCGGCACAAAACAAGGAAAAATCCGCACTGCCCAAATCTTTCCAACAGAGTTATCCACAGAAACCGTGGACAGGTTTACACTTGAACTCGTCCCTCCGACGTTGCAGCGCCACCGGGAATCGAAGCGTTAACAAAAGGTAAAGATGACTGACGCGCCCTCCCCGTCCGACACGCCAGAACCCGGCGCCCCCGCGCCGCGGCTGAAAGGCCATGCGCTGATCGCGGATTACGTCACCCGGCTTGACGGCTCGCCCGGCGTCTACCGGATGCTGAATGCCGCGCAAGAGGTGCTGTATGTCGGCAAGGCGCGCAATCTGAAGGCGCGGGTGTCGAACTATGCGCGCCCCTCGGGGCATTCGGGGCGGATCGCGCGGATGATCTCGGAAACCTCTTACATGATGTTTCTGACGACCCGGACCGAGACCGAGGCGCTGCTGCTGGAACAGAACCTCATCAAGCAGTTGAAGCCGCGCTACAACGTGCTGCTGCGCGACGACAAAAGCTTCCCCTATATCGTCATCCCGCAGGACCACCCGTTCCCGATGATCCGCAAGCATCGCGGGGCGCGCACCGTGAAGGGCGCCTATTTCGGACCCTTCGCCTCGGCCAGTGCGGTCAACCGCACGCTGAACCATCTGGAACGGGTGTTCCAGCTGCGCAACTGCTCGGACGCGGTCTTTGCCGCGCGCACCCGGCCCTGCCTGCAATTCCAGATCAAGCGCTGCTCGGCCCCTTGCGTGGGCCGGATCTCCGAGGCGGACTATGCCCGCACGGTCGAGGATGCGCAGCGGTTTCTGGAAGGCAAATCGACGACGATCCAGAAGGAACTCGCCGCCGAGATGATGGCCGCCTCCGAGGCGATGGAATATGAACGCGCCGCCGCCCTGCGCGACCGAATCGGCGCGCTGACCAATGTGCAGCAAAGCCAGGGCATCAACCCGCGCGGCGTGGCCGAGGCCGATGTGATCGCGCTGCATATGGAAGGCGGGCAGGCCTGCGTGCAGGTGTTCTTCATCCGCGCGCATCAAAGCTGGGGCAACCACGATTTCTATCCCCGCACCGGATCGGGGGCCGAGGCGCCCGAGGTGCTGGAGGCGTTTCTGGCGCAGTTCTACGATGACAAGGAACCGCCGCGCCTGCTGCTGCTGAGCCACCCGATCGAGGACGAGGATCTGATGGTCGATCTGCTGTCGGCCCGCGCCGGGCGGCGGGTCGAGATTGCCGTGCCGCAGCGGGGCGAAAAGGCCGAACTGGTGGAAAACGCGCTGCGCAATGCGCGCGAAAGCCTTGGACGGCGAATGTCGGAATCCGCGGCGCAGGCCCGGCTGCTGGAAGGCGTGGCGCAGGCCTTCGGACTGCCTGCCCCGCCCCGGCGGATCGAGATCTACGACAACTCGCATATCCAAGGCGCGCATGCGGTGGGCGGCATGGTCGTGGCTGGCCCCGAAGGGCTGATCAAAAGCCAGTATCGCAAATGGAACATCAAGGGCGAGGATCTGACCCCGGGCGACGACTTCGGCATGATGAAAGAGGTGATGACCCGGCGTTTCGGACGGTTGATCAAGGAAGACCCGGATCGCAAGGGCGACCACTGGCCCGACCTGCTGCTGATCGACGGTGGCGCGGGGCAGGTTTCGGCGGTGGCGGAAATCATGGCCCAGATGGGCGTCAGCGACATTCCGATGGTGGGCGTGGCCAAGGGCATCGACCGCGACCACGGCAAAGAGGAATTCCACCGCATCGGTGCGCGCCCCTTCGCGCTGCAGCGGCAGGACCCGGTTCTCTATTACATCCAGCGCCTGCGCGACGAGGCTCACCGCTGGGCGATCGGCGCGCATCGCGCCAAGCGCGCCAAGGCCACCATGGCCAACCCGCTGGATGAAATCCCCGGCATCGGCGCCACCCGCAAACGCGCATTGCTGGCGCATTTCGGCTCGGCCAAGGCGGTCAGCCGGGCGGGCATCACCGATCTGACCGAAGCGCCGGGCATCAGTCAGGCGATGGCCGAAACGATCTGGAACTTCTTCAACGACAAAACTTGACGCGCGGGCCGGGGCGGCGTAGCGCGCGGCGCATGACCGATGCATCGCTTCCCTCTCGTGCCCTGACGCAGACCGCAGATCTTTTGCGCCACGATCTGGTGCGCGCCGCCGATCTGCCCGCGCTCGACCGGGTCGCGGCCGAATTCCGTATCCGCGTGACCCCGGCGATGCAGGATGCGATTGCCACGCCCGGCGATCCGGTGGCCGCGCAATTCGTGCCCGACGTGGCCGAGCTGACCACCCGGCCCGAAGAATTGCTCGATCCGATCGGCGATGCCGCCCATTCTCCGGTGCCCGGGCTGACGCATCGCTACCCCGACCGGGTCATCGTGCACATCACCAAGACCTGCGATGTCTATTGCCGCTTCTGCTTCCGGCGTGAAACCGTGGGCGAGACCGGCCCGCTGCCCGCCCCCGATCTGGCGCGCGCGCTGGACTATATCGCCGCAACCCCCGCGATCCGCGAGGTGATCCTGACCGGCGGCGACCCGCTGACCCTGTCGGCCCGGCGGCTGGGCGATGTGCTGGCGCGGCTCGGCACGATGGATCACGTCGCGCTGGTGCGGCTGCATACCCGCGTTCCGGTGGTTGCCCCCGAACGCCTCACACCCGCGCTGGTGGACACGCTGGCCGCCGCGCGACCGACCGTCTGGCTGGTGGTGCATACCAATCACGCGCAGGAACTGGTGCCCGAGGCCCGCGCCGCGCTCGCGCGACTGGCGCAGGCCGGCGTGCCGCTTCTGTCGCAATCGGTGCTGCTGCGCGGGGTGAATGACACGGTCGCCGCGCTGAGCGACCTGTTCCGCGCCCTGCTGGCGGTGCGGGTCAAACCCTATTACCTGCACCACTGCGATCTGGCGCGCGGCACCAGCCATTTCCGCACCACGATTGCCGAGGGACGCGCATTGATGGCCGCGCTGCGCGGCCATCTGTCGGGCACCGCGCTGCCGACCTATGTGCTCGACATCCCGGGCGGGTTTGGCAAGGTGCCGATCACGGCCGATCACTTCACCCCCGGCACGGCCCCGGGGCGGTGGCGAGTGACCGACTGGCAGGGCGGCGTGCACGACTACACCGACCCGCTGCGCTAACGCGCCCCCTTCCCCTTGGGCCACGGCCCCGTTAGGGTGCGCGCATGAAATGGACCCTGCCCAATATCCTGACGGTTCTGCGACTGATCGCCGCCCCCGGTGTGGCGGTAATGTTCCTGTATTTCCACCGCCCCTGGGCGGACTGGTTCGCGCTGGCGCTGTTCATCACCGCTGCGGTGACCGACTGGTTCGACGGCTATCTGGCGCGGCTGTGGAAGCAGGAAAGCAAGTTCGGCGCCATGCTCGACCCGATTGCCGACAAGGCGATGGTGGTGATCGCGCTGGTGGTGCTGACCGGCTATTCGGGGATGAACCCCTGGCTGATCCTGCCGGCGACCGTGATCCTGTTCCGCGAAGTCTTCGTGTCGGGGCTGCGCGAATTTCTGGGCGCGCAGGCGGGGCTGCTGAAGGTGACCAAGCTGGCGAAATGGAAGACCACCGCGCAAATGGTCGCCATCGCGATGCTGTTTCTGGGCACCGGGCTTGCCTATCTGGAACAGGGCCGCGCGCCGCGTGCGGGCGAGGGCGATCTGCCCACCGGCGTGTCGCCCGCCGATCTGGCCAACCACGCAGGGCTGGCGCTGATCTGGATCGCCGCCGCGCTGACCGCGGCAACCGGCTGGGATTATTTCCGCAAGGCCCTGCCCTTCCTGAAGGATACGCCCCGTGGTTGATATCGTCTACTTCGCCTGGGTTCGCGAACGCATCGGGCTGGCGCGCGAAACCCTGCAGACAGATGCCGCGACGGTGGCCGATCTCGTCGCCGAACTTTGCGCCCGTGACCCGCGCTATGCCGCGGCCTTTGCCGATACCTCGGCCCTGCGCGTGGCGCTCAATCAGGAGCTGTCCGATTTCGACGCGCCGCTTGCCGGCGTGCGCGAGGTGGCCTTCTTCCCGCCGATGACCGGGGGCTGAGATGCGGATTTCGGTGCAGGAGGCCCCGTTCGATTTCGCCGCCGAGATGGCGGGCTTCGGACAGGGCCGCGCCGATGTCGGCGCCATCGTCAGCTTCACGGGTATCGTGCGCGACGACAGCGGCCAGATGACCGCGCTGGAGCTGGAGCACTACCCCGCCATGACCGAACGCGCGATTGCAAAGATCGTGGACGAGGCCGTCACGCGCTGGTCGCTGGGCGATTGTCTGGTGATCCACCGCATCGGCAAGATCGCGGTGGGCGCGCCGATCATGATGGTCGCCACCGCCGCCCGCCACCGGGTCGCGGCCTTCGAGGCGGCGGAATTCCTGATGGATTACCTGAAGTCCCGCGCGCCGTTCTGGAAGAAAGAGCATTCCGCAAGCGGCGAGACCGCCTGGGTGGCCGCGAAAGACGCCGACGAGGACGCGCTGCGCCGCTGGTAAGCGCGCAAGGGGGGCGCTGCCCCCTCTTGGCTTTGCCAATTCACCCCCGGGATATTTATACCAAGCTGAAACAGCGCCCGGTTTCCCCTTTCAGCTTGGCATAAATATCCCGGGGGAGCGCGCCTGCGCGCGGGGGCAGAGCCCCCTTCTGTCAAAGATTATCCTCGACCCGAAAGCCATCCGGGATCGCGTCGCGCCCCTCCAGCACCAGATCGGCCATCACCTCGGCCACCTTGGGTGCCATGCCGAATCCGATCTTGAAACCGCCATTGGCGATAAAGTGGCCCGGCCGCCCCGGCCAGGCGCCCAGCATCGGCGCGCGGGATTTCGCCCGCGGGCGCACCCCGGCCCAGCGATCCACCACTTCCGCTTCCGCCAGCACCGGGCAGATCCGCCGCGCCTTGTCGATCAGCGCGTCGAGTTGCGCATCCACGGTATCGGGGGCGTCATAGTCACGTTCGGAGGTCGAGCCGATCGCCACCGTACCATCGGCATGGGGCACGACATGCAGCCCTTCGGCATAAACCTGCGGCACCGGTCCCGCGTCATGGCGCAGCAGCGCCGACTGGCCCTTGACGCCATTGCCGACCGGCTTGCCCAATGCCGCCGACAGCGCGGCCAGACCGGGGGCGCCAGTGGCGTGGATCACCGGGCCGACCTCTGCGCCCTCGCCCAGAACGATTTCACCGCCCAAGGCGGTCAGCGCGGCGGCCAGTGCCGCGCCCGCAGCACGCGGGGCGGCGCGTGCCGAAAGTGTGTCATGCACCACCAGCCCGGTGGGCGAGAGTGGGGCAAGCGGGCCAAACGCGGCCACCGGGGCCACGCGCCAGACCGCCGCATCGCCCCAGTGCAGTGCGGCCCCTGCCGCGCGCGCCTGCGCCAAGGCGACGGCGGCCTCATCGGCCAGCGGCTGGATCCGCCCCACCTTGGCATAGCCCGGATCGCGCCCACCGATGGCGCCCACATCGTCCCAGAACGCCTGTGCCATCAGCAGGCTGTCGAGTTGAAACTGTTTCTTCGGGTTCCATTGTTCGGGCACATGCGGGGCCAGCGCGCCGACCGTGCCACCCGACGATCCCGCGCCGATCCGCACCGTCTCGATCAGCCGCACCCGGGCGCCGCGTCGGGCCAGCGTGAATGCACAGGCCAGACCGAAGACCCCCGCGCCGCGCACCGTCACCTGATCGCCGCTTTCTGCCCTTGTCATCGCGCGCCCCTTTCGCCACTGTCCGGCCCTGCCCCATTGGTGCCAAGGCCTACCCCCGATGTCCCTTCCTGACCAGAGCCAAGCCGCGCTTGAATGGCGTGACGATGCGATCCCCGTCTCGACCCGGTTCGACGACCCCTATTTCAGTCTGGCCAACGGGCTTGATGAAACCCGGCATGTGTTTCTGGCAGGCAATGATCTGCCCGCGCGGCTGCACCCCGGATTTCAGATCGCCGAGCTGGGCTTCGGCACCGGGCTCAATCTGCTGGCAACCCTGATCGCCTGCGGCGACACGCCGATCCGCTATACCTCGTTCGAGGCCTACCCGATGAGCGCGGCGGAAATCGCCCGCGCACTGGCCGCCTTCCCCGAGGCCGAGGCTGTGGCCGCACCGTTTCTGGAAGCCTGGGCGCGTGGCGACCGGCAGTTCCAGCTGGGCCCCATTGATGTGGACATCGTGATCGGGGACGCACGCGAAACCCTGCCCGCATGGGACGGGCGCGCCGATGCCTGGTATCTGGACGGGTTTTCCCCCGCCAAGAACCCCGAACTCTGGGGGCCCGATCTGATCGCGGCGGTGGGTGCCCATACGGCGCCGGGCGGCACCTTCGCCACCTATACCGCGGCGGGCTTCGTGCGGCGCAATCTGGCGGCGGCGGGGTTTGCGGTCACCCGCGCCCCGGGCCATGGCCACAAGCGCCATATGAGCCGCGGGGTCAAGGCATGAGAACGCAGGATCTGCGCGCGGGCATCGTGATGATGGTCGCCACGACGATCATCTTCGCGCTGCAAGACGGCATCTCGCGGCATCTGGCGGCACAATACAACACCTATATGGTGGTGATGGTGCGCTACTGGTTCTTTGCGCTGTTCGTGATTGCCATGGTGATGCGGCGGCCCGGAGGGCTGGGCGTGGCGCTACGCGCCCATCACCCCTGGCTGCAAAGCCTACGCGCGTTGCTGCTGGTGGCCGAGATCTATGTGATGATCTTTGCCTTCGTGCATCTGGGTCTGATCGACACGCATGCCGTTTTCATCTGCTATCCGTTGCTGGTCGCGGCCCTGTCCGGCCCGATCCTGGGCGAGCGGGTGGGCTGGCGCCGCTGGGTCGCGATCGGCATCGGCTTTCTGGGGGTTCTGGTGATCCTGCAACCGGGCGGCGGCATGTTCAGCCTGACCGCGGCGATCCCGTTGGCGGCGGCGGCGATGTTCGCGGTCTATGGCCTGCTGACCCGATATGTGGCGCGGCAGGACGCGGGCGAGGTATCGTTCTTCTGGACCGGCATTGTCGGCGCGATCTTTGCGACCCTCGTCGGCATGTGGTTCTGGCAACCGATGAGCGCGCCGGACTGGGGCTGGATGGCGTTGCTGTGCCTGACCGCCGTTGCGGGGCACGGCCTGCTGATCCGCGCCTACGAGGTGGCCGAGGCCTCGGCGCTGCAGCCCTTCGCCTATCTGCAACTGGTCTGGGGCGCGGCCCTGGGGATGAGCGTGTTTGGCGACACTCTGCGCCCCAATGTGGTGGCAGGTGCCGCCATCGTCGCCTCGGCCGGGCTGTTCACCCTTTGGCGGGCGCGCAAGGCCGCCGCCTAGCGCCCGCGCAATTCGTCGGTGAAGCGCTTGGCCGGCAGGCCCAGGCGGGCGCGATAGACCGGCAGGCTTTCGGCCACCCGCATCACATAGTTGCGGGTTTCGGAAAACGGGATCATCTCGATCCAGTCGACCACATCGACCGAAGCCGCGCGCGGATCGCCCCGTTCGGCCATCCAGGCACGCGGCCGCCCCGGCCCCGCGTTATAGCCCGCCGCGACCAGCACCGGCGAGGCGCCGAATTCATCGCGCAGCACCCCCAGATAGGCGCTGCCCAGCTGCATGTTATAGGTCGGGTCCGACGTCAGCCGCGCCAGGTCATAGGGCAGTCCGGTCTTTTCGGCCATCATCTTGGCGGTGCCCGGCATCAGCTGCATCAACCCGCGCGCACCGACAGGACTGACCACCGTCGGGTCGAATTCGCTTTCGCGCCTGGCGATCGACAGGGCCAGTTCCTCGGGGACGCCCAGATCGTGGGTGGTCAGTTCCGGGATCGGGTAATAGGCGGTCACCAGAACCTCGCCATTGCCCGCCGCGCGTTTGCCAAGGCTCAGCGCCAGATGCGCATCGCCCCAGTCCAGCGCAAGTCGGGCAAGCGGCGCGATCTGCTCGGCGGGCAGGCTTTCCTCCAGATGCAGCAGGAAGCGCCCGGCCAGCGCATCCTGCCCCGCCGCGTGCAACAGCTGCGCGGCCTGAAACACCGAATGACGGGTGAAGGGGGCGCCTTGCCAGTCGGGCAGGGGTTTGGGCGTGGTGAAGGCGGGGTCGGGCGGCAGGCCCGCACGTTCCGCCGCCAACAGACCGTAGAACGCCGTCTGGAACCGCGCCCCTTCGGCATAGGCAGCGCGGGCCTCGGCGCTCTTGCCCATCGCCTCCAGCGCGCGGCCCTGCCAGTAAGCCGCGCGTGAAGTGCTGATCGGGCTTTGCACGGCGGCGCCGAGCGCCTGGAAATGGCGTAGCGCGGTCGGCGCGTCGCCCAGCTTCAGCGCGGCATAGCCCGCGACCCATTCCAGATCGGCGAAATCGCCGCCCTCGGCCGCCAGCCGGTGTCGCGCCGCCAGTTTGTAGGCCAGCTGCGGGTTGCCGTCGCGCAGGAACCAGCGCGCCAGATTGGCGCGCAGCCCGGCCCATTGCGCGGGGTCACCAAGGTTTTCGGCGGTATCCGAACGGTCCAGCATGATCTCGGCCGCGCCTGCTTCCAGATCGTTGCGCCAACGCCAGGTCGCCCGGTCCAGCGCCAGCCCGGCCGATCCGAGCATCCGCTCGGGCACCGCCTCGACCAGCGCATCGACACCGGTCTCGCGCGCCTGCAGCGCGATCCGCGCCGCCGCCACCGCCCGCGTGCCCGGCGTCACCAGATCCATCATCACCCGCGCCTGATCCAGCGCGCCGCGATCCAGCATCGCCTGCATCCGCCCGCCGTGATGCGGCCCGATCAGATCGGCATGGCGGGCGCGAAAGGCCGCGTGTTCCTCGGGGCTGAGCTTCAACCCGCGCCAGGCGGTCTGCGCGACCGATGCCGCCTCGGCGTCGCGCCCCAGGGCCTGCAACGCCGCCACCAGCGCCAGCGCGCCCTCGCCGGTCTGCGGCGCGGTGGCGCCGAAATAGGCCACGACCTGCGCGGGCGCCACGCCCTCCAGCGCGGCCTCGCCCTTGCGGCGCAACAGCTCCATCCCCGGCCAGTCGGCACGCCGAGTGGCGAAATCGGCATAGGCTGCAAACTCCCCCTCGCCCGCGCGCAGCCGGTGCCATTCGACGATATCGAAGGCCAGCGGCCCGGCCAGACGCGCCTGCGCCTCGGCCCCCGCCCAGTCCTGACGCGCCACCGCCTGCATCGCGGCGGCAAATGCGGGTGCGTCATCGGCACGCGCGGTCAGGGGCGCAAGGGAAAGACAGGCGACCAGAAGGGCCGCACGGGACAAGGGTCGGATCATCGCTCTGCTCGCTGTTTTCCCCTTCCTGCCCGCTCACGTCCCCGCGTGCAATTCACAAGTTGGCAAGCGCGCACAGGCGTCTTATGTTCCGCGCGATTTCAACGGGCGAATCCGCCCATACCGCAAGGAGCGTGTCATGTTCAAAGGGTCCATCCCCGCCCTCATCACGCCGTTCAAGAACGGCGCGCTGGATCTGGACGCGCTCAAGAAGCTGGTCGAATGGCATGTGGCGCAGGGCAGCCACGGCCTGGTTCCGGTGGGCACCACGGGCGAAAGCCCGACGCTGAGCCACGAAGAACATATGCTGGTCATCACCGAGGTGGTGAAAGCCGCAGCAGGCCGGATTCCGGTGATCGCGGGCGCGGGCTCGAACAGCACGGCCGAGGGCGTGCGCCTGATCCAGCACGCCGCGAAAACCGGCGCCAATGCCGCGCTGGTGGTGACGCCCTATTACAACAAGCCCACGCAACGCGGGATGGTCGCACATTTCACCGCGATGCATGACGCCTGCGACCTGCCGATCATCATCTACAACATCCCCGGCCGCTCGGTCATCGACATGTCGCCCGAGACGATGGGCGAACTGGCGAGACTGCCGCGCATCATCGGCGTCAAGGACGCAACCGGCAAGATCGAGCGCGTCTCGATGCAGCGGGCCGCCTGCGGCGCCGATTTCGTGCAGCTGTCGGGCGAGGATGCCACCGCGCTTGGCTTCAACGCGCATGGCGGCGTGGGCTGCATCTCGGTCACCGCGAACGTGGCGCCGAAACTCTGCGCCGAATTCCAGGAGGCGACGCTGCGTGGCGATTACGCCACCGCGCTGGCCTATCAGGACAAGCTGATGCCGCTGCACACGGCGATCTTTGTCGAGCCGGGCGTGGCCGGTGCGAAATACGCGCTGTCGAAACTGGGCATGTGCGCGCCCGAGGTGCGGCTGCCGCTGACCGAACTGCTGGACAGCACCAAGGCGCAGATCGACGCAGCGATGGCACATGCCGGCCTGATCTGAGGCCTGTGCCCTTTTGGAAACCGCGGCGGGGGGCTTTGCCCCCCGCTTTGCTTTTCAGCAAAGCTCCCCCCAGGATATTTCGACCAGCGAGAAAGCTGCTTTCACTCTGGCCGAAATATCCCACGGGGGTCCGGGGGTGTGAAACCCCCGGGGCGCCACGGCAAGCGGTGTCAGACGTTGTGCAGGTAAAGCTCGTAATCGACATCCGCGATCCAGCGCGCCACGCGGTCATATTCGGCGGCCTTGATCGCGGTGAAGGTGCGGTGCATGTCCGCGCCGAGCGCGTCTTTCAGGAAGGCCGAAGCCTTTGCGGCCGCGATCGCCTCGCGCCAGTCACCGGGGATCGGCAGATCGTCCTCGTTGCCCTCATATCCGTTGCCGGTGGTTTCCGGGCCCGGGTCGATGCGGTGTTTCAGCCCGTGGCGGATGCCGGCCAGCACGGTCGCTGCGACCAGATAGGGGTTGGCGTCGACGCCCGAGGGGCGATGCTCGATCCGCCGCGCCTTGATGTCCCCGGCCGGAATGCGCAGCGCGACCGAGCGGTTGTTCACCCCCCAGCTGGGGCTGACCGGCGCGTAGGACTGGTTGGCAAACCGCCGCCAGCTGTTGGCATGCGGCGCAAAGACCAGCATCGACTCCCCCATCGTCGCGCGCAGCCCCCCGATGGCGTGCTTGATCGTATCGGTCCATTCGCCCTCGACCGCCTCGGCAAAGACGTTCCGGCCCTGTGCATCTTGCAGCGAGACGTGGAAATGCATGCCGGAGCCTGCGTATTTCTCGACCGGCTTGGCCATGAAACAGGCCACCACCCCATGCCGGCGCGCCTGCATCCGCACGATGCGTTTGAGCCGGATCAGGTCATCGGCGGCCTGCATCACATCGGTGCGGTAATCGAGCGTGAGTTCGTATTGCCCCGGCGCATATTCCGAGATCACCGTTTCGGCGCGAATATCCATCGCCTCGGCGGCACGGTAGATGTCTGAAAACAGCGGCTCCATCCCGTGCAGGTGATCGACCGAATAGACCTCGGTCCATTCGCTGCGGCGCCCGTCCAGAACGGCGGCCGCCGGGCGCACGCCCTGGCTGCGGTCGGGATCGAGCAGGAAGAACTCCAGCTCGAACGCGCCCGCCGGGAACAGGCCTTCGTCCGCCATCGCATCGACCTGACGGCGCAGCGCGTGGCGCGGGTCCGAGGTCATCTCGGCCCCGTCCAGATGGAACATCGACATCAGCAATTCGCCGCGCGGCGGGTTGGTGCCATGCAGCGGCTTGAGCGTGCCGGGGATCGGCCAGGCGCGCAGATCGCCATCGCCCTGATCCCAGATCAGCCCGGTTTCATGCACATCCTCGCCCACGATATCGAGGCCCAGAATGGAGATCGGCAGGTGGCGCCCGTTCTTGTAAAGCCCGGGCAATTCGTGGCGGCGGATGATCTTGCCGCGGCCGATGCCGTTGGCGTCGTGCAGCACGATGTCGAAGGCTTCGATCTCGGGATGGGCGGCAAGAAAGGCCTCGGCTTCGGCGAGGGTCGATCCGGTGGGAGAGTGGGTCATGTCAGGTCTCGAACAAATGGCCCAGCACATCGGCGAACGCGGCGATCAGTCGGTCGATCTGGCGGGTCGAGGTGGCGGGCGAAATCAGCATCATGTTGTGGAAGGGGGCGATCAGGCAGCCGCGGTTGAGCAGCGCCTGATGGATCGCGGCCTCGAGCGCGGGGTGATGCGCGGCCTCGGCCTGCGTGCCATTGTGCAGCGGTCCGGGGGCGCAGATGAATTCCACCCGTGCGCCGACGCGCACCACATGCCAGGGCGCGGCGAAACGGGCGATCTGCTTGCTGAGCCCCGCGCAAAGTCGCGCGGCGCCCGCCTCCATCCGGGCATAATTGTCGGCGGTCATCACCTGCGACAGGGTCGCCACCAGGCAGGCGAATTGCATCGGATTGGCGGAAAGCGTGGTGCCCATGCCGCTGTGCCCCGCCGGGCGCGTGGCGTCATAGGCTGCGAAGCGCTGCGCGACATCTTCGGTCATGCCCCAAACCGCAGTGGGCACCCCGCCCGCCACGCATTTGCCGACGACGAACATGTCGGGTTGCAGCCCATGCACCCGGGTATAGCCGCCCAGACCCGAGCTGATCGTATGGGTTTCGTCGATGATCAGCAGCGCGCCATGGCGCGTGGCCAGATCGCGCAGCCCGGCGTGAAAGCCCTGACCGGGCAGCACCATGCAGGAATTGGTCATCACCGGTTCGGTCAGGATCGCGGCAACATCGCCCGCCGCCAGCGCCGCCTCGACCGAGGCCAGATCGTTGAACTCGGCCACGACGGCGGTCTGCGTCAGATCGGCGACCTGCCCGACCAGACCGGGGCGCGCCTCGGTCCCGGCGGGGCCCAGCCGCACCATCGTGTCATCGACCGTGCCGTGATAGCAGCCGTTGAACACCAGAACCTTGCGCCGCCCCGTCACCGCCCGCGCCACCCGCAGGGCAAAGCGGTTGGCATCGGTGGCGGTGGTCGCGATCTGCCAGCGCATCGCCCCGAAACAATCTGACAGCAGCGCGCCCGCCTGCAATGCCGCCTCGGTGGGCAGCATGTAGGTCAGCCCGCGACCGGCCTGCGCACGGATCGCGCGCGCCACCGGCGCCGGGCTGTGGCCGAACATGCTGCCGGTGTCGCCCAGACAGAAATCGTCGATGCGATGGCCGTCGATGTCGTGGATCACCGCGCCCTTCGCGCGGGCCACCAGCATCGGGAAGGGCTGCGGCCAGTCGCGCATCCAGTGCATCGGCACCCCGCCCAGATAGCGCTGCCCCCCGGCGGCCAGTGCTGCCTGCGTGCGCGGACGCGCCTGCGCGTATCGCGCGGCTTCATGTGCGGCCAGGGCCGCGATCCGCGCGGCAGGCACACCGCCGATCCGATCAGTCATGGGGAAACCCTCCGGGCCATATCGGGGTCACACAAGCATGCGGCTCCTGCGCCGTCAACTCGGGCTCTCGGGTCCGGCAGAGACGGCTCAGCCGCGCTCTGCCTCGGAGCCGGTCGTCCCGGCCGCCGCTTGCGCCGCCGCCTGCGCGGCTTCGCGTGCGGCCTCTTTGTCGGCGTCCTCGACCTCTTGCAATTCCAGCGCCGAGGTGTCGGCTGCGGGCGTGTAGACCGCCCAGTCGCCCTCTCCCTCGGGTGGCGGCAACCGCTCTGGGCGCCAGTCGCGCAACAGATTGGCCTTGGCGATGAAATGTGCGGTGATCGGCGCGGTCAGGAAGATGAACAGCGTGATCATCAACTCGTGCAGGCTCAGATCGCCCTTGAACGCCGCGAAATAGACCATCGAGCCGATCAGCACCGCCCCCACGCCCAGCGTCGCGGCCTTGGTCGGCGCGTGCAGCCGCGTCATCGGATCGGGCAGCTTGACCAGGCCGAAGCTGCCCACCAGCCCGAAGAAGCCGCCGATGACCAGAAGCGCCGCGATCAGGATTTCCCAGAACAGTTCCATCACATCCTCACTCGATGATATCGCCGCGCAGCACGAATTTGGCATAGGCCACCGTCGCCACGAAGCCGGTCATGGCGTAAAGGATCGAGGCTTCGAAGAAGATCGCGGTGCCTTCCCAGATCCCGAACAGCACCAGAAGCGCGATCGCGTTGATCGCCATCGTGTCGAGGGCAAGGATGCGGTCGGTCACGCCGGGGCCGATCACGACGCGGTAGAGGTTGAACAACAGCGCCACGGCATAGCAGGCGATGGCGAACATCAACGCAACGGTGATCATTCGAAAATCTCCTTCAGCCGACGCTCGTAGCGTTCCTTGATTTCGTCCCGCACGCCGTCGGGGTCAGGGGCGTGCAGGCAGTGCACCAGCAGGCTGTGCCCATCGGCGGCCAGCTCCGCCGTCAGGGTGCCCGGCGTCATCGTGATCGTTCCGGCCAGCGCGGTGATCGCCTCGGGTTCGTGCAGATCCAGCGGCACCGTGACCCAGGCCGGTTCAAGCTTGGCATTGGGCACGAACAGCACGATCCGCGCCACCGTGATGTTGGATTTCAAAATATCCCACAGCACGATCAGCACATATTCCACGATCATCGGAAAGTTGCGGACGCGGGGACGGTCGGGCCAATAGGGCGCAGTGATCCAGGGGATCACCAAGCCCATCAGCAGCCCGAAGACCAGCGAATTGAGCGTATAGGCATTGGCCAGCAGCAGCCAGACCACCGTCAGCAGCAGCGTCAGATGCGGGTGGGGAAGCAGTTTCTTCAGCATCGCATCCTCCCTCAATGCCCGGCTTCGGGTTCGGCGGCATGGGCCGGATCGGGCTCGCCTGCGGGCGTGGCATGCCCGTCTTCATGCCCCGAAGTGGCCGACCAGGCGCGCTCATAGGCGCCCTGCATCACCGCGTCGATATAGGCCTGAGGCGCGTGGATCTGCGCCGCCGTCGCGCGCAGCCAGTCGGTCGCGGGACCGGCCAGAACGGTCAGCGCCACAAGCCCGGCCAGCAATCCGCCCGCCGCCGTGAAGGCCAGCCCCGGCGACGTGGCATCGCGCGGCCCTTCGGGGGGGATGCCCTCGGCCGCATGGGCCTTCCAGAACACCATCGAACCCGCACGCCCGAAACCCACGATCGCGATCAGCGATGTGACCAGGATCGTGCCCCAGATCAGCCAGTCGCCGCGCGTCGCATCCAGGATCATCAGCTTGCCCAGAAACCCCGACAGCGGCGGCATGCCGGCCATGGCGATGGCTCCGGCAAAGAACATCCCCGCCAGCAGGCCTGCGTTCTTGACCGGGCGCACCGGCACCAGCCGCAGCCCCGCCACCCCGCGCCGTTCGCGCACCAGATCGACGATCAGGAACAGCGCGGCGGCGGCCAGCGTCGAATGCACCATGTAATAAAGCCCCGCGGCAGTCGCGCGTTCGTCGAACTGGCTGAAGGCCAGCATCATCGTGCCGACAGAACCGATCACCGAATAGGCCACGGTGCGGCCCATGTCGCGCGCGCCCAGCACGCCGACCATGCCGATCACCAGACTGACCAGCGCTGCGGGCAGCAGCACCTCTTGTGCCAGCAGGCCGATCGTGCCGCCCGCCGGAAACACCAGCGTATAGACCCGGATGATCGCATAGACGCCGACCTTCGTCATAATCGCGAACAACGCGGCCACCGGCCCGGGCGCATTGGTATAGGTCGCGGGCAGCCAGAACTGGAACGGCACCAGCGCCGCCTTGACCGCGAAGACCAGCATCAGCAGCACCGCCCCCACGCGCAGCAGGCCGGTTTCCGTTGCGGGCATCTGCGCCACCTTCTGCGCCAGATCGGCCATGTTCAGCGTGCCGGTCACCGAATAGATCGTGCCCAGTGCGAACAGGAACAGGGTCGAACCCGCAAGGTTATAGACCACATATTGCACGCCCGCCTTCAGCCGCGCCTCGCCGCCCGAATGGATCATCAGGCCATAGGAGGCGATCAGCAGCACCTCGAAGAACACGAACAGGTTGAACGCATCGCCGGTCAGGAAGGCCCCGTTGATGCCCATCATCTGGAACTGCATCAGCGAATGGAAATGCCAGCCGCGCTTGTCCCAGCCCGAGCCGATGGCATACAGAACCACCGCCAGCCCGAGCGCCGAGGTCAGCACCAGCATCAGCGCCGAGAGCCGGTCAAGCACCAGAACGATGCCGAAGGGCGCCTCCCAATTGCCAAGGCGATACACCTCGGGCGGGTTGAGGCTGGCCGAGGCCGCCAGTGTCAGCGCCAGCGCCAGCAGCGCGACCATGCCCGCCACCGAAAACACCCGCTGCGTGCGCAGATCAAACCGCATCCACAGCACGATCAAGGGCGCAAGGAAGGCCGGCAGAACGACCGGCGCGATGATCCAGTGACCCATCACTTCGTCTTCTCCTCCTCGCCCAGATCAATGCGGTCGTTGCCCGCCTCGATGAAGGCGCCCAGCGACAGCATCACCACCACCGCCGTCATCCCGAATGAAATCACGATCGCCGTCAGCACCAGCGCCTGCGGCATCGGATCGGTATAGCCCGGGGTATTCGCCCCGGCATGTCCCAGGATCGGCGGCATGTTCACCGCCAGACGCCCGGTGGCGAACAGGAAAATGTTCACCGCATAGGACAGCATCGCCATGCCCAAAACCACGGGGAAGGTGCGCAGACGCAGGATCAGATAGATCCCGGCGGCGGTCATGATGCCGATGGCACTTGCAACCAGCGCTTCCATTATTGTTCCTCCCCCTTGGCCGCGCGGGCGCTCAGCCAGCGGCGCGGCAGCGGCGTGCCCGCCGGATAGGCCACTGCGGCAGCCGCGGCAACCTCGCGCGCGGCGGGTTTCTCAGCGACGATATGGGCGCCTTCTTCATCCTCGATCGCGGCAGCCCGGCGGGCCAGACGGCTCAGACCGCCCAGCGACAGCATGACCGACCCGACCACCCCCAGGAACACGCCCAGATCGAAGCCCGCCGCGGTGGCCAGTTCGAATTTCTCCAGCCCGGGCAGCTTCACATAGCCGAAGTCCGAGGTCAGGAAGGGCATGCCGTTGAACCAGGCCCCGGCGCCGGTAATCCCGGCCGCCAGAACGCCCGCCCCGATCAGAACGTGGTAATAGACCTTCTGCCGCGCCTGGGTCCAGGCAAAGCCCGAGGCCATGTATTGCATCACCAGCGCGATCGAGACGACCAGCCCGGCGATGAACCCTCCGCCCGGCAGGTTGTGCCCGCGCAGGAAGATGAACACGCCCACCAGAAGCGCAATCGGCAGGATCACCCGCGAGGCGATCAGCAGCATCAGCGGGTGCTTGTCGCCGCCGCGCACCATATCCGGGCGCCAGGCGATCAGCTTGCGCGAGGCGGTGCCCGACAGCAGCGCTTCGGTCAGCGCAAAGATCACCAGCGCGGCGATCCCCAGAACGGTGATCTCGCCATAGGTATCATAGCCGCGGAAATCGACCAGAATGACGTTCACGACGTTATCCCCGCCGCCCAGCTCGTACGATTTTGCCAGGTGATAGGCCGCCATCGTCTCGAACGAGAAATCGCGCATCATCAGCGCATAGATCAGCCCGCCGACCGCCAGACCGCCCGCCATTGCCAGCGCCGCATCGGCGCTGAGCTTGAGCCGCCCCGATTCCAGCGCCGTTGTCTTGGGCAGGAAGTTCAGTGCCAGCAGCATCAGCACCGCCGTCACCACCTCGACCGAGATCTGGGTCAGCGCCAGGTCCGGTGCGGACAGATAGATGAAGCAGATCGACACGATCAGCCCGACGATCGAAATCAGCACCAGCGCCAGCAGTCGGTTGTGATGGAAGGCCACCACGCACAGCGTCGCGGTCACCAGCATCACCCAACCGACCAGCGCGACCGGCGTCACCGGCAGCATCGCGCGGGTGATCGGCCCCTGCGTGCCCCCGGTCCAGGCCCACAGACCCGCCGCAATCGAGCCCAGCGTGAACAGCATCAGATACCGTGCCATTGCCCCGTTGTGCAGCGCAGCGGTGAAGCGCCCGGACAGATCGGCAAAACCCTCGACCAGCCAGTCGAAGATCACCTTGGCTTCGGGGCGCGGCATGCTTTCCCACAGCAGTTTCAGCGGCTTGAACAGCGCCAGCAGGGCAATACCCCCCACCACCGCGATGCCCGACATCATCAGCGCCGGGGTCACCCCGTGCCAGTGCTTGATCGGATGCATGTGCAATTCGCCCCCCACCACCGCATTGGCCGCCATCTGCACATAGGGCCCGGCAAAGGTCATCGGCATCACCCCGATCAGCACGACCAGCGTGACGAGGAACGCAGGGCTTGCCCACATGCCGATGCCCGGATCATGCGGCGTATGGGGGTAGTCGTCGCGCACCGGGCCGAAAAAGCCATGCGCGATGAAGCGGAACGAATAGGCCGCCGAGAACAGCGCGGCGAGCGTCGCCACCACCGGCACCAGCCAGGTCGTCTCGGCCCAGACGGTATGGGCGGCCTCTTCCAACATCAGTTCCTTGGACAGGAAGCCGTTGAACAGCGGAATCCCCGCCATCGACAGCGCCGCGATCACGGCGATGGTGGCGGTGATCGGCATCAGATGGCGCAAGCCCCCCAGACGTTTCAGATCGCGGGTGTGAGCCTCGTGATCGACGATGCCCGCCGACATGAACAGCGCCGCCTTGAAGGTGGCGTGGTTGATGATGTGGAACACCGCCGCCACCGCCGCGGTTTTCGTGCCCAGGCCCAGAAGGAAGGTGATCAGCCCCAGATGCGACACCGTGGAAAACGCCAGCAGCGCCTTCAGATCGTCCTTGAAGATCGCGATCTTGGCGCCGATCAGCATGGTGATCAGGCCGGTCGTGGCCACCAGATAGAACCATTCCGGCGTGCCCGACAGCACCGGCCACAGCCGCGCCATCAGGAACAGCCCCGCCTTCACCATCGTCGCGGAATGCAGATAGGCCGACACCGGCGTCGGCGCGGCCATCGCATGCGGCAGCCAGAAGTGGAACGGGAACTGCGCCGATTTGGTGAAGGCCCCACCCAGGATCAGGATCAGCGCGGGCAGATACAGGTCCGAGGACTGGATCGCCTCGCGGTGTTTCAGGATTTCCGAAATGTCGTAGCTGCCCGCGATATTGCCAAGGATCAGCATCCCCGCAATCATCGACAGCCCGCCGAGGCCCGTGACGGTCAGCGCCATGCGCGCGCCCTGTCGGCCTTCGGGCAGGTGCTTCCAGAACCCGATCAGCAGGAACGAACTGAGCGAGGTCAATTCCCAGAACACCAGCAAAAGCAGGATGTTATCCGACAGGACAATGCCCACCATCGCGCCCTGGAACAGCAGCAGATAGGTATAGAATTGCCCCGCCGGATCGGCCTTGGTCAGGTAGTAGCGGGCGTAAAGGATGATCAGGATGCCGATGCCAAGGATCAGCGTGGCAAACAGCATGCCCAGCCCGTCGATCATAAAGTTCGCATTCAGACCAAGCCAGGGCAACCACTCGATGCGCGCCTGGATCACCTCGCCGCGCAACACCGCAGGCAGGTGCAGCAACAGCCCCAGCAGCGCCAGCCCCGAGGTCAGACCCGCAGCCGCCGCCGCATGGGTGCGCCCGGTTCGGATCAAAAGCGCGGGCAGGAATGCTCCGATGAAGGGCAAGGCGGCGATGAGGGCAGGCGACATCGGTCTTTGGTCCGTTCTTTGGCGGGCCTTTGGGGGCGTGGGCAGCTTGGCTGGGTCACCGAAGATGCGCGCCGGGCCTGTGGCACAAGGGTTTACCTTAAGTGCGAAAGCCACCCCCGACTGTCAAGCACAACCGGCCCATTCTTTTGCCTCTCGGGCGCGACCAATGGAACAAACCGGCGCGACTCACCCCCTGCCGCGGCCGCCAGACATCCGGGCCGGCATGGCGCGGCGGCGTTGCAGGCCGCCGGAACCCCCGCAAAATTGCGCGGCAAAACCCTTCGCAGCCGCAGAATGCGCAATATTCCGCAAGTTCGGCGCGGCAGCTCGGCAACATTGCGCGGATTGCATCCTCGTCACGCGCCTTTGACGCTTTTGTAACACGATGCCACCTTGCAAGTTTTTCGGCTCTATGCGTAAGAAATCAGCAAACAGGCCGGCCTGACCGGCCTTGAGAACTATCTGAGATCACTTGGAAAATATATGCCCGCGATGCGCCCTGACACCCGTTCGGTTCTGACCCGCCGCCGTCTGCTTGCAGCGGCGCCTGCGGGCGTTTTCCTGGCCTGCAGCACGGCGCTGCCCCGGCTGGCCTTCGCGCAGGATGCGACCGCGCCGGTGGCAGCCCCCGAAACCCTGGCCGAACCTGCCGCGCCGCAGCAAAATTTCGACTTCGACAGCCTGTCGCAAGAGATGCAGGCGATGGCGGCCAAGCCGCCGGTGCCGGTGCAAATGCCGGAAAGCTTCCTGTCCGGGCTGACCTACGACGATTACCGCCTGATCCGCTTCAACCCCGAACGGGCGCGGTTTGCCGATATCGAGGGATCGCAATTCCAGCTGCACGCCTTCCACATGGGCTGGCTGTTCAAGGAACCCGTGCTGCTTTACGAAGTGGCCGACGGTCAGGCCCGGATCATGGGCTTTGATACCGACGATTTCATCTATGAACGCGAAGCGCGCAACCACGTCCCCGAACACGCCCAACTGCCCGGCGTTGCGGGGTTCCGCCTGCATCATCCGCTCAACCGGCCGGATGTGTTCGACGAACTGGCGGCGTTCCAGGGGGCGTCCTATTTCCGCGCGCTCGGCCGCAATTCGGCCTATGGTCTGTCGGCACGCGGGCTGGCGCTGAACACCGGGCTGTCGGTGGCCGAGGAATTCCCGCGCTTCACCCGGTTCTATATCGAACGTCCGGCTGCGGGCGCGGGCACCGTCGTGGTCTATGCCGCGATGGAAAGCGCCTCGCTGACCGGGGCCTATCGTTTCGTCATCACCCCGGGCACCGAAACGCTGATGGACGTGACTGCGCGGCTCTATTTCCGCGCCGATGTCGAACAGCTGGGCATTGCGCCGCTGACCTCGATGTTCCTGTTCGCGGAACGCAACCGCCACGCTTTCGACGATTTCCGCCCGAATGTGCATGACAGCGACGGTCTGGGCATTACCCGCGCCGATGGCGATCTGCTGTGGCGTCCCCTGTCGAACCCGCCCCGGCTGGCGTCGAGCTATTTCGTCGAAACCGCGCCGAAAAGCTTCGGCCTGTATCAGCGCGATCGCGAGTTCGACCACTATCAGGATGCCGCCGCGTTCTACGAACGCCGCCCGTCCTGCGTGGTGGAACCGATGGGCGACTGGGGCAAGGGCGCGATCCGTCTGGTCGAGATCCCGTCGGATCTGGAGGTCAACGACAACATCGTCGCCTTCTGGGTGCCCGAGACCCCGGCAAAGGCCGGCGACACGCGTGAATTCGCCTATCGGCTGCGCTGGGGCGATCTGCCCTTCGACACCCGCGACGAACGCGCCTATGTTCTGGAGACCCGCGCAGGCGTGGGTGGTGTGTCGGGCGTCGAGAATGCCGATGGCACACGGAAATTCGTGATCGACTTCAAGGGCGGACTGCTGGGCAACCTGCCGGGCGACCGTCAGGAGGATCTGAAAGTCGTGAGCACTGCGGTCAATGGCGAGATCAAGACCCAGACGCTTTCGCATCTGTGGGGCACCGACATCTGGCGTCTGGTACTTGATGTCGCAGCGCCGCGGGGTGCAACCGTGGAACTGAGTGCCCATATTGCGGGTTACGACCGCAAGCTTACCGAAACCTGGCTTTATCAATGGATCAAGGCATGACCGCACATCTTCCCCCTTCGGCGGCACACCCGATCGACTGCGTGGCCGCTTATACCCCCGGCGCACTGATCGCGGGGCCCTGCGCGCTGCCGCAGGCACCGCTGGCGATGCCCGCACAGGTGATCGAGGCCCCGACCGGCCTGCTGCGCCGCCTGATTTCCGGCCTGATCCCGCACCACCCGACCGCGCCGTCGACAGGCGCTGGCGTCTGATCCCATGACACATCGCCAGTCGCGTGTCGGGCTTTATGCCCTGCGCGGGCTCGCGCTCGCGCTCAGCCTGTTGGCGGGCCTGGGCGCCTTTGTGCTGTTCTTGCAGTTCGGCGATGCCGACGGGCTGGATGCGCTGGATATCCTGCGCGCGCTGCTGATCCTGATCTCGACCCTCTGGCTGGCATGGGGGGCGGTTCAGGCGCTGATCGGGCTGACCAGTTTCGCGCGCCCCCCGGCCTATGACCCCGCCGCACCAATCCGCGGGCGCACCGCGATCCTGATGCCGGTCTATAACGAAGACCCGCTGGCCACGTTTTCGCGGGTGGCGGCGATGGATGCCTCGCTGGCCGCGGTGGGCGATTCCGCGCAGATCCATTTCGCGATCCTGTCGGACACCCGCAACGAAACCATCGCCCGGCGCGAAGTGCAGCTGTTTGCGCATCTGGTCGCGGACCGGCACGGGATGGGGCGGTTCTTCTATCGGCGGCGCGAAATGAACACCGGCAAGAAGGCCGGGAACATCGAGGATTTCATCACCCGGTCCGGCGCGGCCTATGATTATGCGCTGATCCTGGACGCCGACAGCCTGATGGACGGCGCGACGATCCTGCAGATGATCCGCCGGATGGAGGCCGAACCGCGGCTTGGCCTGTTGCAGACGCTGCCCAAGGTGATCCGCGCGCGCTCGCGTTTTGGCCGGGCGATGCAGTTTTCCGCCAGCTTCTTTTCGCCCGTCTTCGCGCGCGGTCTGGCGATGATGCAGGGCGAGACCGGGCCATTCTGGGGCCATAACGCGCTGGTCCGGGTGCGCGCCTTTGCCGAAAGCTGCGGCCTTCCCGCGCTGCGTGGCAAGCCGCCGTTTGGCGGCCATGTGATGAGCCACGATTATGTCGAAGCCGCGCTGCTGGCGCGCGCCGGCTGGATCGTGCGGCTGGACGACGACCTTGACGGCAGTTTCGAGGAAGGCCCCGAAAACATCGTCGATCACGCGAAACGCGACCGGCGCTGGTGCCAGGGCAACCTGCAACATTCGCGCATCATCGGCGCGCCCGGGCTGCGCGCCTGGTCGCGCTTCGTCTTTGCGCAGGGCATCATGGCCTATATCGCGCCGCTGTTCTGGCTGGGCTTTATCCTCGCCTCGATCGCCGCGCCGCTGATGGCCCCGCCGCCGGATTACTTCCCCGAGCCTTACTGGCCCTTCCCCTATTTCCCGCCGTCCGAGGCCTCCAAGGCGATCGGTCTGGCGATCGGCATTTTCGGCCTGCTGCTGCTGCCCAAGATCCTGATCGCAACCCGTGCCGCGCTGAGCGGACGGGCCCGCGGATTTGGCGGCCCGGCCCTGGCCTTCGCCTCGACGATCGGCGAGCTGGCGTTCTCCTCGCTCACCGCGCCGGTGTTGCTGATGTATGCCACGCGCTCGGTGTTTCAGGTGTTGCTGGGCCGTGATGGCGGCTGGCCGACCAACAACCGCGGCGACGGCTCGCTGAGCCTGCGCGAAAGTTTTCTGGCCGCGCACTGGATCGTCAGCATCGGCCTGATCGGGCTGGCGGCGACCTGGCTGTTTGCCCCCGGCCTGTTCCTGTGGCTGCTGCCCGTGGGCGTTCCGATGATCTTTGCGCCGGTCTTGCTGTGGTGGTCCTCGCATCCCTCGACCGGACGTCTGATGGGGGTGCCCACCGAATATGCACCCCCGCCGATCATGGTTCTGCATGATCAGATTTTTGCGCGCTGGACCGCGGCACTCGATGCCGAACCGGCCCCGGAGACGACCCATGCCTGACACTCTGCCCAAGCTGCCCACGAGCCGCGACCCGCGGCTCGATTTCTTCCGTGGGCTGAGCCTGGTGATGATCTACCTCAATCACGTTCCGGGCACGATTTACGAGATGTTCACCTCGCGCAACTTCGGCCATTCGGATGCGGCCGAAGGCTTCGTCTTCATGTCGGGGACCGCGGCGGCCATGGCCTATGGTCCGAAACTGCTGCACGGGCTGAACTGGGAAGGCATGCGCAAGATCTGGGGCCGCGCCTGGCAGCTGTATCTGGTGCATCTGTTCACGGCGGTCTGGGCGATTGCCATTGTCTCGGGCGCGGCGCTGTGGTTCGGCGGAGAGGCCCTGCTGACGCGCAACGCCTTCAAACCCCTGACGCAAGAGCCGCTGGCCTTTCTGGTGGGCATCGCCACGCTCGGCCATCAGTTGGGTTATGTGAATATCCTGCCGATGTATGCGGCGATGTTGCTGGCCACGCCCTTCCTGATCCGGCTGGGACAACGCGCGCCGATGGGGCTTCTGGCGTTCAGCATCGGGCTTTGGGTACTGACCGGCATGTTCCGGCTGAACCTGCCCAACTACCCGTTCGAAGGCGGCTGGTTCTTCAACCCGCTGGCTTGGCAATTGCTGTTCAGTCTGGGCCTGCTGACCGGGCTGGCGCTGCGCCGGGGCGAGCGGTTCGTGCCGGTGAAATCCTGGCTGATCTGGCCTGCGGCGATCTGGCTGGTGATTTGCGCGATCTGGGTCAAATCCGACTATCTGATGGGCACGCTGGGCCATGTGGTGTGGCAGTTGCGGCAATGGGGTGTGCCGTTCTTCCTGGTCGATTTCGACAAGACCTTCGTGTCGGGGCCGCGGCTGACGCATATCATGGCGCTGGCCTATATTCTGTCGCTGCCCGGTCTGGTGCCGGCGGTGGCGGCCAGCCGGGCGATGGCGCCGGTGCGCCTGCTGGGGCGGCACGGCCTGCCGGTGTTTGCCGCGGGCACGGTGCTGGCGATCTTCTCGCAGGCGGTGAAAGAGGTGCATCCCGGCGGGTTTGCGCAGGACAGCGTGCTGATCCTCGGCGGGCTGGGGGTGCAATATGCGCTGGCCTTCGCCCGCGAAAAGCTCTCGGGCAAGGGCGGCGGCAACAAGGCCGCAGCGAAGCATCCGCCCACCCCCGCAAAGACCGCCCCCGAACAGCACGGCGCGTCAAGCCAGTTGCAGGCCAATCCCGCCCACTAAGGGTTACATCACCTCGCAGTGCTGCGACATCGCCTTGAACGCGGCCAGCGCGGCCTGCACCTTGGGCGTGCGGTGCAGGTCGACATGGCTGACCAGCCACAGCGGCGATTGCCATTCCGGGCGGGGGCCCATGACCTCGGTCAGGTGGGGATTGGCGCGCCCGTCGAGCGCGGGCAGGAAGCCCAGTCCCAGCCCCTCGCGCACCGCCGCCGCCAGCCCCTCGGGGTCATTTCCCCGAAACACCACCTGCGCGGCGGGGATCGTGTCATTCAGCCAGCGATAAAAGGGCGCGCGGCTGTCGCGCTGTTCGGGACCGATGAAGCGATGCTCGGCCAGGGTTTCCTCGGTCGGCAGGCCGTGGCGCGCGATATAGGACGCACTGGCATAAAGCGCGACGTGATGCGCGCCCAGGGCCTGCACCACGTTGTCAGGCTCGGTCGGGCGCGAGCCTGCGCGGATCGCCACATGGGCCTCGCCATATTCCAGCCGGAACACCCGCTGATCGGTCAGATAGCGCAGCTTCAGCCCGGGATGATCGGCCATCAGCTGCGCCAGCGCGGGCAGGACCAGCGCCGAAAGCGTCGGCAACGAGGTGATGATCAGCTCGCCCGACACCTCCTCGCCCGCGCCCGCGATCCGCGCGGCCAGTTGCGCGAACTGGTCTTCGGTCGCCTGCCCCACCGCCAGCAGCTGTTGCCCGGCCTCGGTCGGCGTGTAGCCGCGGGGGTGGCGCTGAAACAGCTTCGCGCCCAGCCGCGCCTCCAGCGCATCGACATGGCGGATCACGGTGGCGTGGTGCACCCCCAGCACCTCGGCCGCGCCCGATACCGTGCCTACACGCGCCACCTGATAGGCGGTGCGGATCTCGTCCCAGTTCTCAAAATTCATGTGTGCACCCGCGAACATTTGCCGTGCGATCATGCCAGTTGCGTTCACACTCGCAAAGGGCAATCTTTGCTGCAACCGCAAACACCTCCCCAGGAGACTGACATGACCAAAGTTCTTCGGATCGACAGTTCGATCAAAGGCCCCGCCTCGGTGACCCGCAAGCTGACCGACAAGATCGTCGCGCGCCTCGGCGGCGATCTGACCGAGCGTGACGCCACCTCGATCCCGCTGATCGACGGCACCTGGATCGGCGCCGCCTACACCCCGGCCGATGCCCGCACCGACGCGCAGAAGGAAACGCTGGCGCTGTCGGATGCGCTGATCGCCGAAATCAAGGCCGCCGATGTGATCGTGATCGGTGCGCCGATCTACAACTTCGGCGTCACCGGCCCGCTCAAGGCCTGGATCGACCAGATTTGCCGCGTGGGCGAAACCTTCAAATACACCGAAACCGGGCCGGTCGGCCTGGCAGGCGCCAAGCGCGTGATCGTGGCCTATGCCTCGGGCGGCGTGCCGCAGGGGTCGGCCTATGATCTGGCCTCGGCCTATATCAAGCAGGTGCTGGCCTTCATCGGCATCACCGACGTGACCTTCGTTGCAGCCGAAGGCGTGGCCGTGGACGAAGCCGCCGCCATCGCCCGCGCCGAAGAAGAGATCGGCAAACTGGCCGCCTGACCGGCGGACCGATTTTCGGCCCTTTCCCCCGGCGCCTCGTGCTCTGCAACCGGGTGGAAGGCGGGGTCCTCCACCTCGCAGGCCGGTTGAACGGCGGTCGCTGAACCCTCAGCGGCCGCCGTTTTCATTACCAGCGCAGCAGGCGCTGCCCCACCAGCGCTGCCGCAATCGTCACGACGGCAATCGCCACACCATACCAGGTGACGAAAAACAGCGGATTGTCCTGCGTGCAGAACAACGAATAGCCGGTCGCCGCCCCCGCACCGGCCGCCAATCCCGCCAGCGCCCCCGACAGCATGGGCCGCTGCGGGGCACCGCGCCGCATCACCCGCAACGCCACCGCCGCAGGCAAAACCGCCAGCAACACGATCAGGCCGAGGCATTCCGACAGCGAAAACAGCCCGAGTTCGGCGAACCGTGCCGCGGGCGGGAGCGTGGCGAAGGCCCAGATCCAGAGCCCCGCCGCAACCAGAAGCGGCAAGGCCAATCCGCGCAGCAGCGCACGCGCCTGCGCCTCGGGCCGCGCCAGCCGCAGCAAGGCGCCCAGTGCAAGCACGCACAGCATCAGCGGCAAAGCCGTCTTCAACGGCACCACCGGGTTGGCCCAGGCGTGTGCCAGATCGGCCCGCGTGCCCAACGCCCCCAGAAACAACGCCACCGGCAGCAGGACCGCCGCCACGATCCGTCCGGCCAGAACCGCCGGACGAAAACGCGGTGGCGGCGGCTCGGCCGCCAGATCCGCGATCAGATCATCGGTGTTCATCGGTACCTCCTTTCGCCAGCGCCGCCAGTTTCTTCATCGCGCGATGCAGGCCGACCCGCAGCGCGCCCTCGGTCATGTTCAGCCGCGCGCCGACCTCGGCGGGCGCCTCTTCGCGCAGGCTGAGCGCGCGCACGATCTCGGCCGAACGCGGATCGAGCTGACCCAGAAGCGCCTCGGTCTGCCGCGCCGCATCGCGGGCCGCAAACGGATCGGCCCCGGGGTCCGCCGCCAGGATTTCGGAAAAATCCTCGATCGGCAGATGCGCCGCAGAGCCGCGCGCACGGAACTCATCAACCACCTTGTAGCGCACGATCGCATAAAGCCACGGACGCAGCGGGTGATCCTCGCGCCAGGTATGGCGCTTGCGGTGCAGGGCCAGCAGAACCTCCTGCACGATGTCCTCGTGCTGATCGGGACCGAAGCCACGTCCCCGCGCCCGGACGATGCCGCGCACGACCGGCGTGACGGCATGCAGGAAGCGGGCATAGGCCTGCCCGTCCCCGGCATTCGCGGCCCGCAACAGCCCCGCCCAGTCATCCGATGCGTTCGTCATTGTCCCCTGCACTTCGTGCGCGCCATGGCCAATGTTACAGCGCGCGGCGAAAATTCCATGAAAAACCTGCCGCCCGATCACAGCCCCCCGGGATTTCGAACACCAACGCGTGAGCGGCGTAACGCCGTGCCGCCCCCACACGAACGGACATCCGAGGACCGACACAGGTCGCTCATCACACCAACAGACAGGAGACACACATGACGATGATGACCCGCACCCTGACGCTGACCGCAAGCCTTGCCACCGCGATGACGCTGGCCGCCGCCCAGGCTCATGCCGAAGGCGCGATGGAAAAATGCTATGGCGTCGCGATGGCCGGCCAGAACGATTGCGCGGCAGGCCCCGGCACCACCTGCGCTGGCACGGCGACGATGGATTATCAGGGCAACGCCTGGAAACTGGTGCCCGCCGGCACCTGCACCACGATCACCACGCCGCATGGCATGGGCTCGCTCGAGCCGATCAAGGACATGTAATGCCCCAAGGCGCGCGGCTTCGGCCGCGCCCTTCCCCCTGCCTTCCCCCCTGTCAGAGGAGATCGCCATGACCCGCCTTCCCGACGCCCCCGGCATCGGCTTCAAGCCCGAGCATTTCGAGGCCATCCGCGCCACCCGGCCCGATCTGGGCTTTTTCGAGATCCACGCCGAGAATTACATGGGCGCGGGCGGCGTGCCGCATGCGCAACTGACCGCCCTGCGCGCCGATTATGCCCTGTCGCTGCATGGTGTCGGCCTGTCGATCGGCGGCCCCGGCCGTCTGGATTCCGACCATCTGACCCGGCTGCGGGCGCTGATCGACCGCTACCACCCCGAAAGTTTTTCCGAACACCTTGCCTGGGCCAGCCATGGCGAGGCCTATCTGAACGATCTGCTGCCGCTGCCCTACACGCCGCAGACGCTGCGCATCGTCTGCGATCACATCGACGAGGTGCAGGAACGTCTGGGCTGCACCATGTTGCTGGAAAATCCCGCAACCTATGTCCTGTTCGAGCAATCCACCCTGCCCGAGACCGATTTTCTGGCCGAGGTGGTCAAGCGCACCGGCTGCGGGTTGTTGCTGGATGTGAACAATGTCTTCGTCTCGGCCAGCAATCACCGTTTTGACCCGCGCGCCTATCTGGAGGCTTTCCCGATGCAGGCGGTGGGCGAAATCCATCTGGCGGGCCATGCCACCGAAGACCTGCCCTCGGGGCCCTTGCTGATTGATGCGCATTGCTGCCCGGTGGCCGAGCCGGTCTGGACGCTTTATGCCGAGGTCATCGCCCGCACCGGACCGCGCCCGAGCCTGATCGAATGGGATAACGATGTGCCGGCGCTGCCCGTGCTGCTGGCCGAAGCCGCGCGGGCGGGGCCGGTTCTGGCGCGGGCCGGAGCCCTGACCGATGCCTGAGGCACCCTTCAGCACCGCCTTTGCGGCCGGGCTTCTGGGCGGCGCGGTGCCACCCGGGGTCACCGCCCGCGACCCGGCCGAGGCCGAACGCCGCTTTGCCGTCTATCGCAACAATGTGGCGCATGGTCTGACACGGGCGCTGGCCAGCCGGTTCCCGGTGATCGAGCGGCTGCTCGGTGCCGCGTTCTTTACCGCGCTGGCGCCGCTGTTCATCGCCGCACATCCGCCCGCATCGCCACGGCTGTTCGAATGGGGCGCGGCGTTTCCCGATTTCCTGCGCACCTTTCCACCGCTGGCCGGGCTGCCCTATCTGGCCGATGTCGCGCGGCTCGAAATGGCACGGGGCGCGGCCTATCACGCCGCCGATCTGCGCCCGCTGTCCCCTGCGGCCCTGGCCGCGCTGGCCAGTACCCCCGACACCGCGCGGCTGGTCCTGCACCCGTCGGTGCAGATCATCGCCTCGGATCATGCGGTGGGCACGATCTGGGCGATGAACCAGCCCGGCGCCGCCCCCCACGACATCACCGACCGCCCCGAGACGGTGGCCGTGTTGCGTGACCGGGCGCTGAACGTGCAGGTCTGGCCGCTGACATCCCCCGAAACCGCCTTTGTCGCCGCCCTGCGCGATGCCCTGCCCTTGCTGACCGCCGCACAAGCCGCTACCCGTCACGACCCGCGCTTTGACCCGGCCCCGCTGATCGGGCGATTGATGCAGGCGGGCGCGTTCATTGCCGAGCCAGAGGAGATGCCATGACCCTGTTTGCCCCCCTGCGTCCGATCAACCGGCTGCTTGGCCGCCTTGGCTGGGCCCTGCCCGCGCTGGCACTGCGGCTGTTTCCGGCGATGGTATTCTTCGCCTCGGGGCAGACCAAACTCGAAGGCTGGCGGATCGCGCCGTCGACCTATTACCTGTTCAGGCACGAATATGCCCTGCCGCTGATCCCGTCCGACTGGGCAGCCATCGCCGCCACTGTGGCCGAACATCTGTTTCCGCTGGCTCTGGTTCTGGGGCTGGGCACGCGGGTGGCGGCGCTGGCGTTGCTGGGGATGACCGCGGTGATCCAGATTTTCGTCTATCCCGGGGCATGGCAGACCCACGGCCTCTGGGCGGCGTGTTTTCTGGCGCTGATCGCGCGCGGGCCGGGGCCTTTGTCGCTTGACCATCGGCTGGGGCTCGATCGCGGCGCCTGAACCCCGATAAACCCGGGCCCGAGTTGACTCGGCCCCGGTTTTTCCGTAAAGCACACCAGATTCCCCGGAGGTCTGTGTCCTCCGGTCCCCGCATGACGCAGGGATCGCCACCAGTCAGCGCGTTGCGCCCACTGGTGCGCTTGTCGTTTGTCCGGCCCCAATCAAGGAGGGTGGCCCATGTTCGAAAGTCTTTCCGAGCGCCTTGGCGGCGTGTTCGAGCGCCTGACGAAACAAGGTGCCCTGTCCGCCGATGACGTCCGCACCGCGCTGCGCGAAGTCCGCGTCGCCCTGCTGGAGGCCGACGTATCGCTGCCCGTGGCGCGCGACTTCATCAAGGCGGTCGAGGCCAAGGCCACCGGCGCCGCGGTGACCAAGTCGATTACGCCGGGCCAGCAGGTCGTCAAGATCGTCCATGACGAACTGGTTGCGATGCTGGCGGGCGACGACGAAGCCGGTGCGCTGAAAATCGACAACCCGCCCGCGGCGATCCTGATGGTCGGTCTGCAGGGCTCGGGGAAAACCACGACCACCGCGAAACTGGCCCGCCGCCTGAAAGAACGCGAGAAGAAGCGCGTGCTGATGGCCTCGCTCGATATCTATCGCCCGGCGGCGATGGAACAGCTGGCGATTCTGGGCACCCAGATCGGCGTCGACACCCTGCCGATCGTGCCGGGCGAAACCGCCGTGCAGATCGCCAAGCGCGCCAAACAGCAGGCCACGCTGGGCGGTTATGATGTCTATATGCTCGACACCGCCGGGCGTCTGCACATCGACGAAACCCTGATGACCGAGGTGCAGCAGGTCCGCGACGTGGCCGCCCCGCGCGAGACGCTGCTGGTCGTCGACGGTCTGACCGGTCAGGTCGCGGTCGAGGTTGCGCAGGAATTCGACGGCAAGGTCGGCATTTCGGGCGTCGTGCTGACCCGGATGGATGGCGACGGTCGCGGCGGTGCGGCCCTGTCGATGCGCGCGGTCACCGGCAAGCCCATTCGCTTCGTCGGCATGGGCGAGAAGATGGACGCGCTCGAAACCTTCGAGGCGAGCCGCGTTGCGGGCCGCATCCTGGGCATGGGCGACATCGTGGCGCTGGTCGAGAAGGCGCAGGAAACGCTGGAGGCCGAACAGGCCGAGCGGATGGCGAAACGCTTCGCCAAGGGCCTGTTCAACATGAACGACATGAAGGGCCAGCTGGAGCAGATGCTCAAGATGGGCGGCATGCAGGGCGTGATGGGCATGATGCCGGGCATGGGCAAAATGGCCAAGGCCGCCGAGGCCGCGGGCTTCGACGACCGCTCGATCCGCCGTCAGATCGCGCTGATCAACTCGATGACCAAGCGCGAACGCGCCAACCCCGACATGCTGCAGGCCAGCCGCAAGAAACGGATCGCCGCGGGCGCCGGGCTGGACGTGGCCGAACTGAACCGGCTGCTGAAAATGCACCGCCAGATGGCTGATACGATGAAAAAGATCGGCAAGATGGGCAAGGGCGGCATGCTCAAGCAGGCGATGAAGATGATGGGAGGCAAGGGCGGCATGCCCGACATGGCCAATATGGACCCCGCACAGATGGAAGAGGCGGCCAAGGCGCTTGGCGGCAAGATGGGCGGCGGCCTGCCCGGCTTTGGCGGCATGGGCGGTCTTGGCGGGCTGTCCGGCCTCGGGGGCTTCGGCAAGAAGAAATGACGATGAACGCGCCCACCCTGCAGACCGCGCGCCTCGTGCTGCGCCCGCATGACTGGTCGGATTTTCCGGCCTATCTGGCGGTGATGCAGTCGGCGCGTGCGCGGTTCATGGGCGGGCCGATGAGCCTGAAACAGGCATGGTTCTGCTTTGCCTCCGACGTGGCGCAATGGCCGCTCAAGGGGTGCGGCGCGCTGGCGGTCACCCTGCGCGACGGCGGTGAACTGGTCGGTCAGGTCGCGCTCAACGACATTCCGCATTTCCCCGAACGTGAACTGGGCTGGATGGCGCTGGAAGGGCATGAGGGGCGCGGCTATCTGACCGAGGCGGCGCTGGCGCTGCGCGACCATGCGGCGCGCGTGCTCGGCTGGGAGACGCTGGTCAGCTATATCTCGGCGGGCAATGCACGCTCGGTCGCGCTGGCCGAACGGTTGGGCGCGCGGCGCGACGATGCGGCCCCGCGGCTCGACCCCACCGATCTAGTCTATCGCCACCCGATGGGGGGCGCTGCATGAGCTTCACCTTCGATATTCCGCGGATCGAGACCGAGCGGCTGATCCTGCGCGCCCCCGCCGAGACGGACTTCTCCGCCTTCGCCGCTTTCTACGGCTCCGAGCGGGCGCGCTTCGTCGGTGGCCCGATCACGCCGGAACTGGCGTGGCGAATGCTGGCGATGGAAACCGGCCATTGGGCGCTGCGCGGCTATGGCCGCTGGATTGCCGAAGAAAAGACCAGCGGTGCGCCGGTGGGCATGATCGGTCTGTTCAACCCCGAAGGCTGGCCCGAAATCGAGATCGGCTGGGATCTGTTCAACGGGTTCGAGGGCAAGGGCTATGCCACCGAAGCGGCCCGCGCCGCGCGCAGCCATGCCTATGACGTGCTGGGCCTGCCCGCCGTGATGAGCCTGGTGAAACCCGCCAACACCGCCTCGGCCCGGGTGGCCGAACGGCTGGGCGCACGCCTTGAAGGCCAGTTCATCCACGAACGCCACGGGCCGATGAACCTGTGGCGCCATCCCGCTGCGGCCGATCTGTGCAAGGGGGCCGCATGACCGTCGTGCTGTGCCCTACCCCCGTTCTGGAAACCGAGCGTCTGGTGCTGCGCGCGCCCGCCGCGCGCGATTTCGACGGCTGGCGCGATTTCTTCCTGTCCGAGCGCAGCCAGTGGATTCGCGGCAGCGCCCCGGCAGTGGACGAGCCGACCGCGTGGCGCGCCTGGGCGGGGGTGATCGGCCATTGGGTCATGCGCGGCTGGGGCACCTTTGTCATCACCACGCAAGACAGCGACCGCGGCCTGGGCATGACCGGCCCCTGGGCGCCGGTCAACTGGCCGGAATACGAACTCGGCTGGTCGTGCTGGGACCCCGCGCTGGAAGGCACCGGCCTGATGGCCGAAGCAGCCGCCTGCGCACGCGACCATGCCTTCGGCGTGCTGGGCTGGAAAACCGCCGTCAGCTATATCGCGCCCGCAAACACCCGCTCGATCCGTCTGGCCGAACGGCTGGGCGCCGTGCGCGACCCGCAGGCCCCGCGCTTCCCCGGCGAGGCCGAGGCGCTTGTCTACCGCCACCCGACCCCGGAGGTGTCTGCATGACCGATCCCGTGACCCGCGCCGCAGCCCTGCTGAAGGAACATCGCGCCTCGATCGACCGGCTCGATGCGATCTTGGTCTATACCCTGGCCGAGCGGTTCAAGCACACCCAATCCGTGGGTCGGCTGAAGGCCGAACACGATCTTCCGCCGTCCGATCCCTCGCGCGAAGCGCAGCAGATCGAACGGCTTGAACGGCTGGCGACCGAGGCCGATCTCGACCCCGAATTCGCCCGCAAATTCCTCAACTTCGTGATTTCGGAAGTGATCCGGCATCACGAGAAATTTCAGAAATGACGGGCATCTAGCCCGCAAACAGCCATCCAAAGGAGAAACACCATGGCTATGAAAATCCGTCTCGCCCGTGGCGGCTCGAAAAAGCGCCCGCACTACGCGATCGTTGCGACCGACTCGCGCATGCCGCGCGATGGCCGCTTCCTCGAGAAGCTGGGCACCTACAACCCGCTGCTGGCCAAAGACAGCGAAGACCGTGTGAAAATGAACGTCGAGCGCGTGCAGTACTGGCTCGCCCAGGGCGCGCAGCCGACCGACCGTATCGCGCGCTTCCTGGAAGCCGCGGGCGTTCTGGCCAAGACCGAGCGCAAGAACATGAAGAAAGCCGAGCCGGGCGACAAGGCGAAGAAACGCGCCGCCGAGAAAGCCGCCAAGGCCGCCGCTCCGGCCGAGGAGTAATCCTTGCCCGAGGCCTTCAGCCCGGCGTTCCGCGAGGATCTGGCACGGCTCATGCGGTGGCGACGCGATGTGCGCCGCTTCCGCACCGATCCGGTGCCGGAGGCCGCGCTGGCGCGGGGTCTGGAGGCCTTCGCCATGGCGCCCTCGGTCGGCCTGTCCGAACCCTGGCGTCTGGTGCAGGTCGAAAGCGCCGCAGCCCGTGCTGCGGCGCTTTGCAATTTCGAGGCCGCCAATGCACAGGCGCTGACCGGATACAGCGGCGAGCGCGCGCAGCTTTACGCGACGCTGAAACTGTCGGGAATGCGCGACGCGCCGGTGCAATGGGCGGTGTTTTGCGACGACGGCACCGCGCAGGGCGCGGGGCTGGGCGCCGGCACCATGCCCGAGATGCGCGCGTATTCGGTCGTCAGCGCGATCACTGCACTGTGGCTGGCGCTGCGGGCCGAAGGGATCGGGCTGGGCTGGGTGTCGATCCTTGATCCCGCGCGGCTTTGCAGCGATCTGAAAGTGCCTGACAGCTGGCGGCTCGTGGGCTATCTGTGCATCGGCTGGCCCGCCGAAGACACCCCTACCCCCGAACTGGAGCGTCTGGGCTGGGAAACCCGCCGCGGGCGGCCTGAACTGGAGACACGCTGATGACCCATCCTGACCGCGTTTGTGTGGGCGCCATCGCCGGAGCCTTCGGCGTCAAGGGCGAGGTGCGGCTGAAAAGCTTCTGCACCGAACCCGAAGATATCGCAGGCTATGCGCCGCTGTGGACCGAGGACGGCAGCCGCAGCTTCACGTTGAAACTGACCCGCCCGGTCACCGGGGGGCTTGGCGCGCGCCTGTCGGGCGTGGCCACCAAGGAACAGGCCGACGCGCTGAAAGGCGTGACGCTTTGGGCCGATCGGGAAAAGCTGCCCTCGCTGCCCGATGACGAATTCTATCACGCCGATCTGATCGGGCTGGAGGTCGTGGATACCGGCGGCGTCGTGCTGGGCCGGGTGCGCGCGGTGCATAACCACGGCGCGGGCGACATTCTGGAAATCCTGGGCCCCGGGCGCAAAGGGCCGCTGCTGCTGCCCTTCACCAAGGCTGTTGTGCCGACCGTGGATCTGGCGGCGGGGCGCATCGTCGCGGACCCGCCCGAGGACCTGGAATGACACGCATCGTCGTGCATGCGGGGTTTCACAAGACGGGCACTACCAGCCTGCAGGACTATCTGCGTCACAACCGGGCTCAACTGACCGAGCATGCGGCGATCTATCTGAAAGAGGATCTTCGCGATGCGGCCAATACCACGCGTCACTTTGGCATGCGGCCCCACCCCTGGCGGCTGTGGCGGTTTCGCCGGGCCCTGCGCAGGTTTCTGGCCGGGATCGACCCGGCGCCGCAGATCTTCCTGTCGTGGGAGGGGTTTTCGGGCGTGATGCCCGGCCATCAGCGGCTGCTCAGCGGGCAGGTGCGGGATTTCACGCGCGCGGCAATCCCGCTGGCCCGCGCCATCGTCTCCGAGCTGCGCCGCCGGTTCGGCCCGGCCTGCCGGATCGAATTCCTATATACCCTGCGGGATCGCGAAAGCTGGGTCCGCTCGGTCTGGGGGCATCTGGTGCGCTCGATCCGGCTGACCCAGGATTTCGACACGTTTCGCCAAAGCCTGCGCGACCTGCCGCCGCTGGACGCCGAGGCGGCGCGCATCGCCCGCGCCCTGGCGCCGGTGCCGGTGCATACCAGCTGGCTGGAGGACAGCGGCCCCGATCCGCTGGGGCCTGCGGGCGCGGCATTACGGCTGCTGGACGTGCCAGAGGCGGTATTGGCAGGCCTGCCCCCCGCCCCCGCGCGCAACCTGGCCGACCCGCCCGAGCTGAGCGCGGCCTATCTGCAGCTGAACCGGACGCTGCGTGACAAGACCGCGCTGAAACGCGAGAAAGCGCTGCTGAAAGCCGAATTCGAACGGAGACAGAGATGAGCGACCCTTCCGAACCGACCGCGCCGTCGAAATCGCATGGCCGGCTGTCGATCCAGGCCACGCTGAAGCCGCGCGAGCTGATGGGCGAGGGGCTGCGGCTGAAAGGGGCCTGGACCGCCAAGATCGTGACCCTGTTCCCCGAGGCCTTCCCCGGTGTGCTGGGGCTGAGCCTGACCGGCAAGGCGCTGGATATGGGGTTGTGGGCGTTGCAGACGATCGACCTGCGCCCCTTCGGCATCGGCAAGCACCGCAACGTCGACGAACCGCCCGCGGGCGGCGGTGCGGGGATGGTGCTGCGCGCCGACGTGGTGGGCCCGGCCCTGGCCGAGGCCTCGGTCGGCACGCCGATGGATCGCGCGCGCTGGCCGGTGATCTACATGTCACCGCGCGGCAAACCCTTCACGCAGGACATGGCCCGCCGCTTCGCCCAGGCCGAGGGGATGACCGTGCTGTGCGGCCGTTTCGAGGGCGTGGACGAGCGCGTTCTGGAACATTTCGGGGTCGAAGAGGTCAGCATTGGCGATTTCGTCCTGACCGGCGGCGAGATTGCCGCTCAGGTCTTGATTGACGCAACGGTTCGCCTTATACCCCGCGTGCTTGGGAATCAGGCGTCCACCGAGGAGGAATCTTTCTCGGACGGATTGCTTGAACACCCGCAATACACCCGCCCCACGCTTTGGGAAGGTCGTGCGATACCGGAAGTTCTTCAATCCGGGCATCATGCGAAGATAGAGGCGTGGAAGCGGGCAATGGCCGAAAGGCTGACGAAAGAACGACGACCTGACCTCTGGCGGGCTTGGTGTGCGACGCACAACAGGGACCCGGATGAAGACCGAGAGCTCTGAGGACGCGCACACCTTTGCGGAATAACCGCAAGCACAGAAAGGACATGCGATGAACCTGATCGCACAACTCGAGGCGGAACAGATCGCCGCCCTCGGCAAGACCATCCCGGATTTCAAGGCCGGTGACACCGTTCGCGTCGGTTACAAAGTGACCGAAGGCACCCGCACCCGCGTGCAGATGTATGAAGGCGTCTGCATCGGCCGCAAGGGCGGCGCGACGGTTTCGGCCTCGTTCACCGTGCGCAAGATCTCGTTCGGTGAAGGCGTGGAACGTGTGTTCCCGCTGTATTCGACCAACATCGACTCGATCGAGGTCGTGCGTCGTGGCCGTGTGCGCCGCGCCAAGCTGTATTACCTGCGCGACCGTCGCGGTAAATCGGCCCGTATCGCCGAAGTCGCAAACTACAAACCCAAAACCGAAGCGTAAGGAGCGGTATTATGCGTGCGGATATTCACCCCGATTACCACTTCATCACCGTCAAGATGACCGACGGCACGACCTATCAGGTCCGTTCGACCTGGGGCAAGGAAGGCGACCAGATGGCGCTGGACATCGACCCGCTGGCGCACCCCGCCTGGACGGGCGGCAACGCCAAGCTGATGGACACCGGCGGCCGTGTGTCGAAGTTCAAGAACAAATACGCCGGTCTGGGCTTCTGATCCCGACCCGTTGCGTTTCGAAAGGCCCGTGCATCGCACGGGCCTTTTGCTTTGCCCCCGGGGTTGCATGCAAAACACTTTGTTTCGCGGCCCCGCGCCTCTTGCAGCGGCGCGCTTCCTTCGGTAGCCCGGGCGTCCTATAGTCGTGCAGGCCCCGCGAGAGGGCCGCAAATCGGGGAAGAAGACGTGGCGCATATCATCGTTGTGGGCAATGAAAAGGGCGGTTCGGGAAAATCGACCACCTGCATGCATGTCGCCACCGCGCTGGCCCGGATGGGCAAGAAGGTCGGCGCACTGGATCTGGACCTGCGCCAGCGCAGCTTTGGCCGCTATGTCGAGAACCGACTGGCCTTCATGGCACGCGAAGGGCTGGATCTGCCGACCCCGGATTACCGCGAACTGCCCGAGGCGGATGCCGCCACGCTGGCGCCGGGGGAAAACCCGCTCGACAACCGGCTGTCTACCGCGGTGGCGCAGCTGGAAACCGAAAGCGACTTCATCATCATCGACTGCCCCGGCAGCCATACCCGGCTGAGCCAGGTGGCGCATTCGCTGGCCGATACGCTGATCACGCCGCTCAACGACAGCTTCATCGACTTCGACCTGCTGGCCCGGATCGACCCGGAGACATCGAAGGTCACGGGCCCGTCGATCTATTCGGAAATGGTCTGGTCGGCGCGGCAGTTGCGCGCGCGGGCGGGGCTGAAGCCGATCGACTGGATCGTGCTGCGCAACCGTCTGGGCGCCCAGCAGATGCACAACAAGAAGAAGGTGGGCGCCGCGCTGGAGCAATTGTCGAAACGCATCGGTTTCCGCGTGGCGCCGGGCTTTTCGGAACGCGTGATCTTCCGCGAACTGTTCCCGCGCGGGCTGACGCTGCTGGATCTGCGCGATCTGGGGGTCGAAAACCTGAACATGTCGAACCTGGCGGCACGGCAGGAATTGCGCGATTTGATGAAAGAGTTGCGCCTGCCCGGGGTCGAGCTCAACTTCTGATCCTGCGCCTCAGGCCGTGCGTCCCTGCGACGCACGGAAAGGCGACACATAGCGGCGCCCGGGGCGATGGCCCTGGCGTTCGCGCAGCGCTGTATAGCGCGCTTCCAGCACGGCATCGGGCGCACCGCCAAACAGCCTCAGCCGAAAGATCAGGTTGAACGCACGCACCATATGGTTCTCCTGCGGATGGCGGTGTTTGCCCGATCCTTGCGCGCAAATGGGGCCGAAGCATGGCCCGCGTGGGGTGAGCTGTGGGCAGTGCCGGAAAAAATGCCGCGCTGTCACAAAACTGATGCAGGCCCGGGGCTATGAGACGCGCAATGTTTCCCTTAGCCAGAGGAGGATGTCATGTCCCTTCGCGCCAACCTGCTGTGCGCCACCGCGCTTCTCGCCGCCCCGCTGGCGGCCCATGCCGGCGATCTCGCCTTCGCCCCGGTTCCCTTCGCCGCCGATGACGCCGCCAAGCGCGCCGTGCTCGCGTCGGAAATGGTCACCATCGACGGCAAAGACTATAAAATCGGCTACACTGCCTTTGCCCGCACCGGCGACAAGTTCGGCGACGGCACCTTCGGCGCCCTCGTGGACCGCAACGGCCAGATCGTGAAATCCGAGGACGGCTCCGAACATCTGTCGGTCGATGCCGACTTCACCTCGCTGCTGCCGGTCGGCGACAAGCTGTTCTCGATCACCCATTTCGAATCGCGCCCCGGCGCGATGTATCTGAGCGAACTGACGCAGGATGCCGACGGCAAGCTGAGCGTCGTCTCGACCAAGCCGGTCGATTTCTCGGGTCTGAACGGGCTGTGGGTGCCCTGCGCCGGTTCGGTGACGCCGTGGAACACCCATCTGGGGTCTGAAGAATACCCCGCCGATGCGCGTGCGATCGAAGAAGCGACCGCGCTGGACCAGATCGACGATTACGATTTCCCGATGGTGCGTTTCGAAGGCGTCGATCCGGCCAAGATGACGCTGGACGAGTTCCGCGCCGCCTACAAACCCTATCGCTACGGCGCCCCGGTCGAAGTGACCGTGACCGAGGACGGCAATGCGACCCCGGTGCGCCACCTGGCGATGGGCCGCGTCGCGGTCGAGCTGGCGAAGATGATGCCCGACCAGAAAACCGCCTATATCTCGGATGACGGCACCAACGTCGGCCTGTTCATGTTCGTCGCCGATACCGCGGGCGATCTGTCGGCCGGCACGCTTTATGCCGCGAAATGGGTGCAGACCTCGGATGAAGGCGCGGGTGCGGCCGATCTGGAATGGGTCGATCTGGGCCATGCCGACGACGCCAGCGTGATCAAGGCTGTCGAAGACGGCGTGAAATTCTCGGACCTGTTCGAGGCCGCCGATCTGGCCGAAGACGGCAGCTGCCCCGAAGGCTTTGCCTCGTCGAACGCCGAAGGCCGCGCCGAATGCCTGAAAGTGAAGCCGGGCATGGAGATGCTGGCCTCGCGTCTGGAAACCCGCCGTTATGCCTCGATGCTGGGGGCCACGACCGAGTTCCGCAAGATGGAAGGCATCGCCTACAACCCCGACAGCAACAGCGTCTATCTGGCGATGTCGGAAGTGGCCAAGGGCATGGAAGACGGCAGCAAGCAGGACAAGGGCGGCCGCAACGACATCCGCCTGGCCAAGAACGCCTGCGGCGCGGTCTACGAGTTGAGCCTGGCCGAGGACTTCAAGGCGACCGCGATGAAGGCGCTGGTTGCGGGCAAGCCGGTGGGCGACGCCGAGAAGGCCGCCGCTGCCGACCCGAACTGCGACCCGGCGCACAGCATGTGCGGTTCGGCCGCCGAGGCGAACACCTGTGACATCAACGGGATCGCGAACCCCGATAACGTCACCTACATCCCCGGCTACAACACGCTGATCATCGGTGAAGACACCGGCGAAGGCCACCAGAACGACGTGATCTGGTCGATGAACCTGAATTCGGGCGAACTGACCCGGATCTTCTCGACGCCCTACGGGTCGGAAACCACCTCGCCCTACTGGTATTCGGATGTGAACGGCCACGGCTACCTGATGGCGGTCGTGCAGCACCCCTATGGTGAATCGGACGAAGACAAGCTGTCCGACGCCGCCGACAGCCGCGCCTATGTCGGCTATGTCGGTCCGTTCCCGGCCCTGGGCCACTGATCCGCACTGCATCTGCAGCGCACCAGGGGCCCGGTTCGCCGGGCCCCGTTTGCTTTCCCGCGGAGGTTTCCATGCGCACCCACGCCCTTCTTGCCCTCAGCACCGCGCTGTTGATCGTGGCCAGCCCGCTTGCCGCGCTGGATCTGTCCGACACGGTGCTGGGCAATCGCACCGCCTACATTCCGCCGCAGTGCTATACCAAGACGATCGACGCCGCAGGCACCGCGCATAACCCGTGCCAGACCTGCCATGTGCGTTCGCGGGCCCCGCATTACATCAACGATCAGGATCTGCAGCTGAGCTATGCCTTCCCCGAACTTGCGCTGAAAAACCCCTGGACCAACCTGTTCGTCGACCGCAGCGCCGAAGTTGCCGCGACCGCGCGCGAAGAGATCCTGGCCTATGTCCGGCAGGACAATTACCGCGACGCTGAACGGCAGAACATTCTGGCCGCGCGGTTGCAGCCGCCGCCCGCCGAATGGGATGTGAACGGCGATGGCGCCTGGGGCGGTTATATCCCCGACGTGGCGTTTGACTTCGACGACGCGGGATTCGACATCGGCCCGGACGGGCAGATGACCGGCTGGCGCGCCTTTGCCTATCAGCCGCTGCCGGGTACGTTCTGGCCGACCAACGGATCGACCGACGATGTGATGATCCGCCTGCCCGAAGCCTATCGCCAGACCGCCGACGGCACGCCCGACCGGGCGATCTATGCGCTCAATCTGGCGACGGTCGAGGCGCTGATCAAACGCGCCGATGTGGCGATCCCGCGCACCGACGAGGTGGCGCTTGGCACCGATCTGGACCGCGACGGAATGCTGGGCACCGCCACGCAAATCACCTTTGTCTTCGATCCGAAGGCGGGCGAGGTGATGCATTACCTTGGCCGCGCCGGCGCGTTGCAGGATGCGGGCGAGGCCCCCTTGGCCGCCGGGCTGTTCCCGCTGGGCACCGAGTTTCTGCACAGCGTGCGCTATATCGACTTCGAGGGCGACCGCATCGCGATGGCCCCGCGCCTGAAAGAGCTGCGCTATATGCGCAAGACGCGCTGGCTGACCTATTTCGACCGGCAGGAAGGCGCGCTGGCCGAGGCCAAGGAGCGCAACAGCTTCCCCGACCGGATCGCGATGTTCTTTGGCGATGCGGAGACCGGGATCAGCAATGGCACCGGCTGGCGCCTGCAGGGCTTCATTGAGGATGCCGCAGGCGATCTGCGCCCGCAGAGCTTCGAGGAAACCGTGTTTTGCATGGGCTGCCATGGCGGGATCGGCGTGAATGACGACGATGTGCTGGCGTTCCCGCGCAAGCTCGATGCCGATGCGGTGCAGGGCGGCTGGTATCACTGGACCCAGCACGGGCTTTATGGCGTGCCCGACCGGATGCGCGCCGACGGCCTGCCGGAATATGCCCATTACCTGCGCACCAATGGCGCGGGCGACGAGTTCCGCGGCAATGCAGAGCTGATTTCCCGCTGGCTGGATGAAGACGGCGCATTGACCCCCGAGGCCGCCGAAGGGTTCCGCCACGATGTCAGCGCGCTGCTGTATCCGTCACCCGAACGCGCGCTGGATCTGAACGCGGCCTATCGGATGATCGTGCGTGAACAAAGCTTCACCAAGGGCCGCGATGCGACCGTGACCCCGCAGGAAAACGTCTGGCGCGCGGTCGAGCAGGATCAACCGACCGGCATCACCGAACCGCAGGCACCCTGGTATCAACGCTGAGCATGCGCGCCGGGGCCTAGACCAGGGCCCCGGACTGCGCGCTGGTGCGGGCGGTGAACCGCCGCCCCGTGATCGCATCGAACAGGTGCAGACGTTCGGGTGCGGCACCGACATGCAAAACCGGCGGCAGCGCCACGCCGGGGGGCAGCGCGATGCACAGCGCCTGCCCCTCGACCAGACCATGCACCAGCCGCTGCGCGCCCAGCTCCTCGATGTAATCGACCTGCAGGGCCACGCCCTGCCCCGGCGCCACCATGTGCAAATCCTCGGCACGCAGGCCCAGCGTCACCGCGCCATCGGGCCGCGCCACCCGCGCCAGCGCCTGCCCCGCCAGCATCACCTGCCCGCCTTCGACATGGGCATCCAGCAGGCTCATCGCAGGCGCGCCGATGAAGGACGCAACGAAGGTCGAGGCCGGACGGTGATAGACCTCCAGCGGACTGCCGACCTGTTCGACCTGCCCGCCGTTCAGCACCACCAGACGGTCGGCCAGGGTCATCGCCTCCAACTGGTCATGGGTGACGTAAAGCGCGGTAGTGCCCAGCCGTTTCTGCAGCTTGCGGATCTCGCCGCGCATGCTGACGCGCAGCTTGGCGTCAAGGTTCGACAGCGGTTCGTCGAACAGGAAGGCCGCCGGCTGGCGCACCACGGCACGCCCCATCGCGACGCGCTGGCGCTGCCCGCCCGACAAGGCGCGCGGCTTGCGGTCCAGATAGGGCCCAAGCTCCAGCATCTGCGCCGCCTCGGCCACCCGGGCTGCAATCTCGTCGCGCGGCATCCGCCGGTTTTTCAGCCCATAGGCCATGTTCTCGCGCACGCTCATATGCGGGTAAAGCGCGTAATTCTGGAACACCATCGCGATGTCACGCTCGGCCGGGTCAAGCCGGTTCACCACCCGCCCGCCAATGGCGATTTCGCCCGCCGATATATCCTCCAGCCCCGCCACCATCCGCAGCAGCGTGGACTTGCCGCAACCCGACGGCCCGACCAGCACGATGAATTCGCCGTCGCCCACATGCAGCGTCACATCCGACACCGCCCGCACGCCCCCGGCATAAAGTTTCGAAACTTGCGAGATCGAGAGTTCGGCCATCATTTATCGCTTTCGGTCAGGCCCTTGATGAACATGCGCTGAAACACGACGACCACCGCAACCGGCGGCAGCATCGCCAGCACCGCAAGGGCGAAGGCTTCGTTGTAATCGGGGATCTGGCTGCCGATCCAGACTTGCAGGATCGACTTGATGCCGCGCATCAGGGTGAAGAACCGCTCCTCGGTCGTCATCAGCATCGGCCACAGGTATTGGTTCCAGCCATAGACGAACATGATGATGAAGATCGCCGCCATCATCGTGCGCGACAGGGGCACCAGAATATCGATGAAAAACCGCACCGGCCCCGCGCCGTCGATCCGCGCGGCCTCGAGCAATTCGTCGGGCACGGATTTGAAGAACTGGCGGAAGTAAAACGTCCCCGTGGCCGAGGCCAGCAGTGGCACGATCAGCCCGGTATAGGTGTTGAGCAGATGCAGATCGCTCATCACCTGATAGGACGGCATGATCCGCACTTCGAGCGGCAGCAGAAGCGTGGTGAAGATCATCCAGAAGATAGCGGTGGCAAAGCGGAAGCGGAAATAGACCAGCGCATAGGCCGCCATCATCGACAGCACGATCTTGCCCACCGCGAAGCCAAGCCCAAGGATGGTCGAGTTCATCAGCATGCGCGCGCCGGTCACCTCGCCGGTGAAACCGCCGCGTTGGGTCAGCACCTTGTGATATGTCTCCACCCCATGCCCGCCGGGCATCAGCGACAGCCCGTTCATATGGATATCGGCGGCGGTGTGGGTCGAGGTCATGAAGGCCACCAGCACCGGCGTGACCAGAAAGGCCGCGCCCAGCAACAGGATCAGGTGATCGAAAAAGCGGGTGCGATGCATGGCTCAACCGTAATGGATGCGTTTTTCAAGGAAGCGGAACTGCAGGATCGTCAGCGCGAAGACGACGCCCATCAGAATAACCGACTGCGCCGCCGATCCGCCGATGTCATTGCCTTTGAACCCGTCCAGATAGACCTTGTAGACCAGCGTGATCGGGTTGTTCGCGGGCTTGTCCTTCACCATCACGTCGATGATCCCGAAGGTATCGAACAGCGCATAGGTCACGTTGATGATCAGCAGAAAGAAGGCGGTCGGCGCCAGCAGCGGCAGGGTGACGGTGTAAAACCGGCGCCAGCCTGACCGGCAGTCGATCGCCGCCGCCTCGCGCACCGAGACCGGCACCGATTGCAGCCCCGACAGGAAGAAGATGAAGTTGTAGGGGATCTGCTTCCAGACCGACACCAGCACCAGCGCCAGCACCGTATCCCAATAGTCGATGCCCACCTGCATCTGCCAGCCGAACCAGCCCGCAAGGGTGACGAAGGGGCCGATATGCATGTCGAAGAACATCATCCCGATCAGCCCGGCGACCGGCGGTGCGATGGCATAGACCGAGATCAGCGAGGTCTTGTAGTGCGCCGAACCGCGGATCACCGCATCGGCCTTGACCGCCAGCAGCAGCCCGGCCCCAAGGGCAAGCGCCGTCACCAGCCCCGCAAAGAACAGCGTGAACCCCGCGATCGAACGATATTCGCCCGAGGCCAGAACGGTTTGGTAATTCTCCAGCCCGACGAAGGTCGCGCCAAAGCCGAACGGATCTTCGATATAAAACGATGACGTCACCGCCTGCACCGACGGCCAATAGAAAAACACCCCCACGACCAGAAGCTGCGGCAACACGAAGGCCCAGGGCGTCAGCGGGCGGTCGAATTGCACCCGCTTGGCGGGGGCGGAACGCAGGCTGTCAAGCCAGCGGCGCAGACGTGTGGGGGTGTCGGGCAGGGACGTGTCGGTCACGGGCGGGTTCCTTCAAGTGCGCCGGGCCCCGGGGTTCCCCCGAGGCCCGACCCGATGGATGACAGATCAGTTCGCGGTCTTGGCGAAGCGCGCCAGCAGGGCGTCGCCTTCCGACTGGATCGTGTCGAAGGCCTGACGCGGGGTGACCTCGCCCGAGAAGATCCGGTTGAATTCACGTTCCATCACGCTGCGGATCTGCGGATAGAACCCCAGACGATAGCCTTTCGACCAGTCGCCGCCCGGCAGCATCAGCTGCTGGATGCCGACTTCGGCCACCGGCTTCTGGTCATACCAGCCCTGTTTCTTGGCCAGCTCATAGGCCGCCGTGGTCACCGGCACATAGCCCGTATTTTCATGCCAGTAGACCTGCACTTCGGGCGAGGTCAGGAAGCTGAAGAAAGCGGCGGTGCAATTGTTCTGCTCGGCCGGTTTGCCCGCCATCGCGAACAGCGCGGCGCCCCCGATGAAGGATTGCGTGCCCTCGCCCAAAGCCGCCCAATAGGGCATGTAGGTCGCCGAGAACGGCATGACGGCAGTCTTCTGCAGGCCGCCGAAGCTGCCCGACGAGCCGATCCACATCGCGACCTTGCCTTCTTCGAAGGGCTTCTGGTTGTCCGACCAGCCCGCGCCGTAGAACCCGTAATAACCTTCGTCGGCCCATTCCTTCAGCTTGTCGAACATCATCACCTGCGCATCGTCATTGACGATCAGCTTGGTGCCTTCGACCGCATCGTAGCCGTTGTTGTTGGTGGCGAATTGCTGGTTGTTCCGCGATTTGAAGTTTTCCACCATCATCCAGGTCAGCTGCGAGGCCGCCAGCGGGATATAGCCCGCGTCCTTCAGCTTGGGCGCGACCTGCTCGAACTCTTCCCAGGTTTTCGGCGCCTCTACCCCGGCTTTCGCCAGCGCGTCGGTATTGAAATACAGGATCGGCGCCGAAGAGTTGAACGGCATACCGATGAACTTGCCCGTCGCATCGGCATAGAAGTTGCGCACGCCGGGGATGAAATCGTCACGGCTGAAGGGCTTGCCCGCGCCGGTGATCAGATCTTCGGCGGCGACGGTGGCGCCCTTGGCGTTGATGATCGTGGCGGCACCCGCATCGAACACCTGCAGGATGTTGGGCTGCTCGCCCGAACGGAAGGCGGCAATCCCCGAGGCCAGCGCCTCTTCATAGGTGCCCTTCGACAGCGGCGTCAGATGGCATTCGCCCTGCGCCTCGTTGAATTTCTGCGAGATCTCGTTGATCACCTCGCCATTGCGGCCGCCCATCCCGTGCCACCAGGTGATTTCGGTCTGGGCAAAGGCGGACAGGGCGCTCATCGACAGGGCGAGCGCGGCGAAAGAAGCCGTTTTCAGCATGGGGAAACTCCGCTGGGGTTTTCGGTCGCGTCACCCTGACGATGCGCCATGACAGTTTTCCGACGTGAATTTGTCGGTTTGGTAAAATTCTCGGACTTGTTTCCCATAGCCCCGCTAACGTCGGGGCAAGGCGGCGCGAGTTACAAAAACGTCGCGCGACTTTTGAGAACCCGTCAGAGAGCTGCGGTAGCCTGTCCCGGTCAACGGAGGGCCCCCATGCAGCTGCAAGTCGAAAACGTCAGCAAGATCTTCGGCAGCAAGGCCGCGGTCGACAACATCTCTTTCACGCTGGATCGCCCCGGCTTCATCGGCATCATCGGCCGGTCCGGCGCGGGCAAGTCCACCTTCCTGCGCATGCTGAACCGGCTGAGCGATGCCAGCGCCGGCCGCATTCTGGTGGACGGCACCGATATTCTGGCGCTGAAAGGTGCCGACAAACGCGCCTGGCAAAGCCAGTGCGCGATGGTGTTTCAACAGTTCAACCTGGTGCCGCGAATGGATGTGGCCTCGAACGTGCTGCACGGGTTGCTGAACCGGCGCGGCACGCTGACCACATTGTTCAATCTGTGGCCGGAGTCCGATATCACCCGCGCGCTGGAAATCCTGGATCGTCTGGGCATTGCCGAACAGGCGCCCAAACGCGCCGAGGCCCTGTCGGGCGGGCAACAGCAGCGCGTGGCGATTGCCCGCGCGCTGATGCAAGACCCCCGTATCATCCTGGCCGATGAACCCATCGCCTCGCTCGACCCGATGAATGCGCAGATCGTGATGGACACGCTGCACCGCATTCACACCGAAGACGGGCGGATGGTGATTGCCAACCTGCACACGCTGGACACCGCGCGGCGCTATTGCGACCGGGTGATCGGCATGCGCGACGGGCGCATCGTGTTCGATGGCACGCCCGAGCAACTGACCACCGGCGCCGCGCGCGACATCTACGGCGCCGATGCCAGTTTCAGCGAAAGCGCCACCTCGACCGCGATCGAGGCGCTGGAGCCCGACACCCGCTATGCCGCGGCGATGCTGAACGACTGAGTTCCCACCCCCCGGCCGGGGTGGCCGGGGTCAACCAACCGGAGACGACCATGAAGAACCTGCTCGCCATTCTGGCCGCCACGACCGCACTTGCCGGTGCCGCCGGCGCGGAAGACATCAAAGCCTTCAACATCGGCCTGCTGGGCGGCGAAAACGCCCAGGACCGCCTGAATTCCAACGAATGCCTGCGCAAATATGCCGAAGACACCCTCGGCGTGCCGGTGAAACTGTTCGCCCCCGCCGACTATGACGGCGTGATCCAGGGCCTGCTGGGCGGCACCATCGACATGGCCTGGCTGGGCGCTTCGGGCTACGCCAAGGTGTATCTGACCGACCCGACCGCAGTGACCCCGGTGCTGGTCAAGGCCAACCTCGATGGTTCGTTCACCTATCACTCGATCGGGTTTGCGCGCAAAGACAGCGGCATTACCTCGCTGACCGATGCCAAGGGCAAGGTCTTCGGCTTCGGCGATCCGAACTCGACCTCGGGCTATCTGATCCCCTCGGTGGAAATCCCCGCCGTGATCGGCGCCAAGATGGAAGAATTCTTCGGCGAGGTGAAATTCACCGGCGGCCACGAACAGACCATCGTCGCGGTCAACAACGGCGACATCGACGCGGGCGTGACCTGGGCCGATGGCCAGGGCAACTGGGAAGACGGCTACAACTCGGGCGCGCTGCGCAAGGCGGTCGATGCCGGCCTGGTCAACATGAACGACATGGTCGAAATCTGGAAATCGAAACCGATCCCGGAAGGCCCGGTCGTGCTGCGCAACGCGCTGCCCGATGACGTGAAGACCAAGATGACCGCACTGGTCGAAGGGCTGCACGCCGCCGATGCCGATTGCGCCTATGGCGTGGCGGCGGGCGACACCTCGGGCTTCGTTCCGATCACGCATGACTACTACGAGTCGATCATCGAAGTGCGCCGTCAGCAGTCGAACTGATCTGACAGCAAATCCGAAGCGAGGGCGCCCCGTCGCCCTCGCCTTTTCATGAAAGGTGTCCGATGGCGGATGCAAGTGCTTCAGTGACAGCGAATTACCTGGCGCAGGTGAAACGCAAGCGCCTCTATGGCGGCATCATCCTGATCCTGTTCGCGGCGCTGATGACCTCGGGCTGGATGGTCGCCGACGGGCGCAACGCGGGCGGATTCTGGAACGGCCTGCACCGTATCCTCGACTTCCCGACCGAGATCCTGAGCGAAGCCGCGCAGAACTGGCGCAACCTGCCGGGCCTGTTCGTGCACTACCTGCCCTCGCTGATCGAGACACTGAACATCGCGGCGGTGTCCACCCTGTTCGGCGCCGGTCTGGCCGTTCTGCTGGCGATGCTGTCGACGCGGGGGCTGGCCCTGTGGCCCCGGATGATCCCGGTGTTTCGCCGGATGATGGATATTCTGCGCGCGGTGCCCGAGATCGTCATCGCACTGGTGCTGATCTTCATTCTGGGCGGTGGCCCGGTTCCGGCGATGATCGCAATCGCGCTGCATACCACCGGGGCGCTTGGCAAGCTGTTTTCCGAAGTTTCCGAAAATTGCGACCTGAAGCCTGTCGAGGGCCTGGAATCCGTCGGTGCCAACTGGCTGCAACGGGTCTGGTTCGGGGTCATCCCGCAGGTCGCGCCGAACTGGTCCTCCTACGCGCTGCTGCGGTTCGAAATCAACATCCGTGCCTCGGCGATCCTGGGTTTCGTGGGCTCGGGCGGGATCGGATACGATCTCAAGACCTCGCTGCAATGGGGCATCGGCAAATATGACGAGGTGGTGGCGATCTTCCTGCTGCTGTTCGTGACGATCATGATCGTCGATCACTTCTCGGACCGCGCCCGCGCGCGCCTTGTGAAAGGGGGCCGGGTATGAGCATGGCCGCAACCGCACCGCAGCCCACGCTGCACAGCACGATCACCCGCCGCTTCACGGCGCGCAAACGCCGCGCGCTGGCCGTGCCGCTGCTGATCGCCGCCTATCTGGTCTATGTGTTCTTCGCCTTCGATCTGGCCGGGCTTGCCGGGCGGGCACGGCTGGATAACGGCGCGATCCTGCTGCGCGATTTCTGGTCCTACAAGACCCATGTCACCCGCGACAACCGCAATGGCGAAGTCTCCGTCGCCGTCGAGGGCGAGCGCAAGGGCACCTATCCCGCAGGTCAGGCGCCCGACTGGGTGCGCCTGGGTGAAATCACCGAAATCGCCCTGCCCGGCGGCGCGCAGGTTCTGTATGACGGCCCCACCGCCCGGATCGACATTCCCGACTTCGGACAGATCACGGTCGCCCCCGAAGGCCGCAAGATCGCGCTGACCCTGCCCGCAGGCGCGGCGCAGCCCGACTGGATCTCGGCCGCACCGAACCGTGTCGACATCAATCGCGGCAAGTGGCGCTTTTCAATGACCCGCAGCCGGACCGAGGTGTTCCGCTATCAACCCGGGTGGGAGCTGTTCTTCTTCACCCTCGACAGCCCGTTTCACGGCAAATCCCTGCCCGAAATCATCGCGCTGGCCCTGTGGGAACCGCGACTGGATGCCACGCGCCCCAATATCGCCGCGATGGCCAGTGATTTCTGGACCAACCGGATGTGGCATCACCATCAGGTCTTCGGCGCTCTGGGTGAAACCGTGCTGATGGCCTTTCTGGGCACGATGGGCGCCGGGCTGATTGCCTTTCCGCTGGCCTTCCTGGCCGCGTCGAATTTCGCGCCGGCGCGCCCTGTCCGGTTGGTGCTGCGCCGTCTGTTCGACTTTCTGCGCGGCGTGGACGGGCTGATCTGGACCGTCATCCTCAGCCGCGCCTTCGGCCCCGGCCCGCTGACCGGGTCACTGGCGATCCTGATGACCGACACCGGCACCTTCGGGAAAACCTTTTCCGAGGCGCTCGAAAATATCGACGGCAAGCAGGTCGAGGGCATTACCTCGACCGGCGCAGGCACATTGCAACGCGCGCGCTTCGGGGTGATCCCGCAGATCACGCCGGTCGTTCTGAGCCAGCTGCTGTATTACCTCGAATCCAACACCCGTTCGGCCACCGTGATCGGCGCGCTGGTGGGCGGCGGCATCGGTCTGTTGCTGACCCAGGCGATCATCACCCAGAAGGACTGGGAAGAGGTGTGCTATTACATGATCCTGATCGTGCTGATGGTGATGGCGATGGACAGCCTGTCGGGTTGGATCCGCCGCCGCTTCATCAAGGGCTGAGCGCCCGTTTCACCCCCTGACGCCTCCGGCGGGGGAGTATTTGGGCCAAGAAGAAATCGCGTGCTTCTTCTTGGAAAAAATACTCCCGCCGGAGGCAACACCCCAACCAGAGGCACGCCATGCCGAAACTGTCCCCGACCGACCCGCTGATCCATCCCGACTGTGAGATCACGCAGTCCACCTTCGGCGCCTATACCGAGGTGGGGCGCGGATCGCGCGTGCTGCACGCGCATTTCGACGATTACGCCTATTGCGACCGGCTGTCGGACATCGCCAATACCACGGTCGGCAAATTCGCCAATATCGCGGCGATGACCCGGATCGGGCCGACCGATCATCCCTGGCAGAACGCCTCGCTGCATCATTTCCTGTATCGCTCGGAGTATTACTGGGCAGATGCCGAACCGGATGCCGCGTTCTTTGAACGCCGGGTCGCGCGGCGCACGCATCTGGGCCCCGACACCTGGATCGGACACGGCGCGATCATCAAGCCCGATGTCACCGTGGGCGCGGGCGCTATCGTCGCCTCGGGTGCGGTGGTGACCCGCGATGTGGCGCCCTACATGATCGTCGCGGGTGTGCCCGCCGTGCCGCTGCGCGAACGCTTCCCGGCCCGGGTGGCCGAGCGGATGCAGGCCCTGGCCTGGTGGGACTGGAGCCACGAGCGGCTGCGCGCGGCCTTGCCGGATTTCCGCGCATTGCCCGCCGAGGCGTTCCTCGAGAAATACGAAGGTTAATCCTCGGGGGTGATGCTCAGCGCCACGCGGTCACCCGCGAACCAGGTCACGCCATATTCCACCGGCTGACCGGCCGCGTCGATGTTCAGCGCCTCGGTGCGCAGGATCGGCGCGCCCTCGGCCACCCCCAGCAACAGCGCCCGCGGCCCGCGCGCAAGCTTTGCCGTGACCCGTGTCGAGGCGCGGGTGTAATCGGCCAGCCCCTGTTCGGCCAGCGCCGCGGTGACCGCGCCAAGCCGCGCCAGCGCCTGCGGCAGATCGGGGAAGCGCGCAGCCGGAAAGACCGAGCGGAACACGGCCAGAGGCAGGCCGTCGCCCTTTGAAATCCCCTCGAACACATGGACATGATCGCAGCCAAGCGCCGCGGCCTCGTCCGGGCTGGCGGGGCGGGTTTCGATCCGGGTCACCTCGCGCGAGGGGCTGCGCCCCGAGGCGGCGATATTCTGGTGAAACCGCACCCGCCGCCCCAGCGGGTAATCCGCGGGCGGGCGCCCCGCGACGAACACCCCCGCCCCCCGGCGCGAAACCGTCAGCCCCTCGGCCCCGAGCGCGGCAATCGCCTGACGCACGGTATGGCGGTTGACGCCAAAGCGCGCGGCCAGATCCGCCTCGGTCGGCAGTTTCGCGCCTTCGGGGTAAAGGCCCTGCGCGATTTCACTGCGCAGCGTGGCGGCGATGGTTTGCCAGATCGGGGTGCGTGTCATGGAAGTTTCACTTGTTTGCAGCTGGGGCAACCGATTATGATTTGTCTAGTTGTATAGATACCTAGACAAGTTGGCAAGATGTCCAGATTGACCCAAGACCAGATCGCACGGCAGGCCCGGATGGGGCTGCTGGCGCGGGCCTGCCCGGCCCGGCTGGCCGCGCTGCTGCCCGATCCGCCCGCATCTGAGTGGCTGCGCAAACCCGAGGTCGGCTCGGTCATGGTGCGCGGCCGCACAGGTGCCGTGGGCGCCCCCTTCAACCTGGGCGAGATGAGCGTGACGCGCTGTTCGCTGCAGCTGGCGGATGGCCGCGTGGGCCATGCCTATGTGCAAGGCCGCGACAAGGACCACGCGACACGCGCAGCCCTGGTTGACGCGCTGATGCAGGGGGCCGAGGCGGCGCAGATCGACGCCGCCGTTCTGGCGCCACTGGCTGCCGAGGAAGCGGCGCGCCGCACGGCGCGCGCTGCCCGCGCCGCAGCAACCAAGGTCGAGTTCTTCACGATGGTCCGGGGAGAGGATTGATGAGCACGCATCTGACCGGTGGCTTTACCGACGCGCCGACCCAATCCGCCCGCGCCTTTCGCACCGTGCTGGAGGCATTGGCCCGGCCCGGCCAGATCGGCACGCTGGCGGGCGCCACGCCCCCCGCGCCGCTGTCGCCCGCGGCGGGTGCATTGCTGCTGACGCTGGCCGATCAGACGACGCCTGTTTACCTGGCGCCGCTGCATGACACTGCCGAAATCCGCGGCTGGATCACGTTTCACACCGGTGCGCCGTTTGTCACGCCCGAAGAGGCGGTGTTCGCACTGGGGCACTGGGCTGAGCTGCCGCTTTCACGCCTGTCCGCTGGCACGGCCGAATATCCCGACCGCGCCGCCAGCGTGATCGTGGAAACCGACGCGCTGGCCCCGGCCAATGCCCGCCTGACCGGCCCCGGCATCGCAACGCAGACGACCGCGCGCCTGCCCGAAACCGCGTTCTTTCAATCCAACCGCAGCCTGTTCCCGCTGGGTCTGGATTTCTATTTCACCTGCGGCGATCAGGTTCTGGGCCTGCCCCGCAGCACCCGAGTGGAGGCGCTCTGATGTATGTGGCCGTGAAAGGTGGCGAACGCGCCATTGAAGCCGCGCATGACTGGCTGGCCGAGGAACGCCGCGGCAACCCCGAGGTGCCGGAACTGAGCATCGCGCAGATCCGCGAACAGATGGCGCTGGCGGTGAACCGGGTGATGGCCGAGGGCTCGCTCTACGATCCCGATCTGGCGGCGCTGGCGATCAAGCAGGCGCGCGGCGATCTGATCGAGGCGGTGTTCCTGATCCGCGCCTATCGCACCACGCTGCCGCGTTTCGGTGGCTCGGTCCCGGTCGAGACCGACAAGATGGCGCTGATCCGGCGGATCAGTGCGACCTTCAAGGATGCGCCGGGCGGGCAGGTTCTGGGTCCGACCTTCGATTACACGCACCGTCTTCTGGATTTCAAACTGATGGCCGAGGGCGCAGCATCGCAGGCCCAGACACGTGACGCGGCGCCCGAACCCGCCCCCCACATCCTGCAACTGCTGGACCGCGACGGGCTGATGGAGCCGCAGCCGCGCCATGACAGCACGCCCCCCGATCTGACCCGCGCGCCGCTGGAACTGCCCGCCACGCGGCCGCTGCGGTTGCAGGCGCTGACCCGGGGCGACGAGGGGTTCGTGCTGTCGATGGCCTATTCCACGCAGCGCGGCTATGGCCGGACCCATGCCTTCGTGGGCGAATTGCGGATCGGCACCGTGGCGGTGGAAATGGACATCCCCGAGCTGGGCTTTGCCGTTGAAATCGGCGAGGTCGAGCTGACCGAATGCGAGACCGTGAACCAGTTCACCGGATCGAAAACCGAACCGCCGCAGTTCACCCGCGGCTACGGGCTGGTCTTCGGGCAATCGGAACGCAAGGCGATTTCGATGAGTCTGGTGGACCGGGCGCTGCGCTGGAAAGAACTGGGCGAGGAAGACACCGGCGCCCCCGCGCAGGACGAGGAATTCGTGCTGTATCACTGCGACAACATCCAGGCGACGGGGTTTTTGGAGCATATCAAGCTGCCGCATTACGTCGACTTCCAGTCCGAACTGGAACTGATCCGCCGCCTGCGGGCCGAGGCGCAGGCCACCGCCGCACATCAGGAGGCCGCCGAATGAACGCCCCCCATCACGACCCCGATTACAATTTCGCCTATCTGGACGAACAGACCAAACGGATGATCCGCCGTGCGATCCTGAAGGGCATCGCCGTGCCCGGCTATCAGGTGCCCTTTGCCAGCCGCGAGATGCCGATGCCCTATGGCTGGGGCACTGGCGGGGTGCAGGTAACGGCGGCCTGTCTGGTGCCCGAAGACCGGCTGAAGGTGATCGACCAGGGCGCCGATGACACGACCAACGCGGTCTCGATCCGCCGGTTCTTCCAACGCACCGCGGGGGTGGAGGCGACCGAAAAGACGACCGAGGCCAGCGTCATCCAGACCCGCCACCGGATCCCGGAAACACCGCTGACCGAGGGGCAGATCCTTGTCTATCAGGTGCCGATCCCCGAGCCCCTGCGCTTTCTGGAACCGCGTGAATCCGAAACCCGGCGGATGCATGCGCTGGCCGACTACGGGCTGATGCATGTGAAGCTGTATGAAGACATCGCGCGGCACGGGGCGATTGCCACATCCTATGCCTATCCGGTCGAGGTCGAGGGTCGCTATGTCATGGACCCTTCGCCTATTCCGAAATTCGACAACCCCAAGCTGGGCGGAAACCCTGCGATCCAGCTGTTCGGCGCCGGGCGCGAGCAACGCATCTATGCGCTGCCGCCCTATACCGCCGTGCGCAGCCTGGATTTCGAGGACTACCCGTTCGAACCCAGCAAGGCCAACCATGACTGCGATCTGTGCGGCGCCTCGGGCAGTTATCTGGACGAGGTGATTACCGACGATCAGGGCAGCCGGATGTTCGTCTGTTCCGACACCGATTATTGCGAAACGCGCCGGAATGCGGGCCATCGCGGGCGCCTCTCGCCCGAGGAGGCCCGGTGATGGAGGGAGCTTTGAGTATTTCATCCAAGGAGAACCGGCAGATCCGCGCCCCCGGCGACGGGCCGCTGTTGCGGGTTGCGGGGCTGAGCAAGTTCTACGGCGCGCGGACCGGCTGTGCCGATGTCAGCTTCGATCTGTGGCCGGGTGAAGTGCTGGGCATCGTCGGCGAAAGCGGATCGGGCAAGTCCACGCTGCTGTCGTGCCTGGCCGGGCATCTGACCCCGGATCGGGGGCAGGTGATTTTCGAAACCCGCGAGGGGCCGCGCGACACCGTCGCCATGGCCGAACCCGAACGCCGCCTGCTGGGCCGCACCGACTGGGCCTTCGTGCATCAGAACCCGCGCGACGGGCTGCGCATGGGTGTCAGCGCAGGCGGCAATGTGGGCGAACGGCTGATGGCGGTGGGGGCGCGCAACTTTGGCGCGATCCGCGAAACCGCCGCCGATTGGCTGGGCCGGGTCGAGATCGATGCCGCGCGCATCGACGACCGCCCGCGGCAGTTTTCCGGCGGCATGCAGCAGCGGCTGCAGATCGCGCGCAACCTGGTGACTGGACCGCGGCTGGTGTTCATGGATGAACCGACCGGCGGGCTGGATGTCAGCGTGCAGGCGCGACTGCTGGACCTGTTGCGCGGGCTGGTGCGCGACATGGGGCTGGCAGTCATCATCGTGACCCACGATCTGGCGGTCGCGCGACTGCTGGCGCATCGGCTGATGGTGATGAAGGATGGCCGGGTGATCGAACAGGGGCTGACCGATCAGGTGCTGGACGATCCGCAGGCCGCCTATACCCAGCTTCTTGTTTCCTCTGTCCTGCAGGTCTGACCCGATGATCGAGATCGAAAACCTTTGCAAAAGCTTCACCCTGCACAATCAGGGCAGCGCGGTCATTCCGGTGATGGCGGGGGCGCATCTGCGCGTGGGCCCGGGCGAATGCGTGGCGCTGACCGGGCAGTCGGGGGCCGGGAAATCCACGCTGATGCGGATGATCTGGGGCAATTATCTGGCGGCCTCGGGCACGATCCGGGTCGGCGGGCTGGATGTCACCCGCGCCACCCCGCGCGAGATCATCGCGCTGCGCCGCGATACGCTGGGCTATGTCAGCCAGTTCCTGCGCGTGGTGCCCCGGGTGCCGACCCGCACCGTGGTGGCCGAGCCGCTGCTGGCCCTCGGCGTCGCGCCCGAGGCCGCGCTGGCCCGCGCCGAGGATCTGCTGCGCCAGCTGAACATCCCCGCGCGGCTGTGGGATCTGTCGCCCACCACCTTTTCGGGCGGCGAACAGCAGCGGGTGAACATCGCCCGCGGCTTTGCGCATGACTACCCGGCGCTGTTGCTGGATGAACCGACCGCCTCGCTGGATGGCGCCAACCGCGAGGTGGTGCTGGGCCTGATCGAGGCCGCGAAGGCGCGCGGCGCGGCGATCGTCGGCATTTTCCACGACGAAGCCGCCCGCGCCCGGCTGTGCGACCGCGAGATCGACGTGACGCATTTCACACCGCAAAGGGCCGCCTGATGACCAAGGGACGTCTGATCGCCATCGTCGGCCCTTCGGGGGCGGGCAAGGACACGCTGCTGCGGCTTGCATTGGCCGCCGACCCGCGCCTGCATTGGGCGCGCCGCACGATCACCCGCCCCCCGGCCAGTTCGGAACCGTTCGAAAGCGTGAGCGAGGATGACTTCCTGCGCCGTCAGGCGGCGGGGGAATTTGCGCTGCACTGGGCGGCGCATGGTCTGCACTACGGCATCGCGCACAGTGAAATCGCGCGCACCGATGCCGGTCAGACGGTGATCTTCAACGGATCGCGCCGGGCCTTGCCGCAATGCCTTGCCGCCTTCCCGCAAATGGCGGTGATCGTCGTCACGGCCCCGCCTGCGGTGCTGGCCGACCGGCTGATCGCCCGGGGCCGCGAAACGGCCGAGGACATCCGCGCCCGGCTGGACAGGGCCGACTTCAAACTGCCAAAGGGCGTGGTTGCACAGTGGGTGATGAACGACACCACCCCCGAGGACGGCGCGCGCCGCCTTGCACGGCTGCTTCAGCCCGAAAGCGTGTGACGGGACAGCAGATGGAAACGCCCGGCCTGATCCTCGCCATACAGGCAGATCTGCCCGATCGGAAACGGCCGGGTCAGATGCGGGCCGAACCACGCCTCGGCCTCGGCCGCGAAACGCGCAAGGTCCGGTGCGGGCAGATCGCCCGTCAGCGTCATGTGAAAGCGGAATTCTTCCAGAACATAGGGATAGCCGAAGCGCGCGGTCAGCTCCTGCTGGCGCGGGCTGAGACCCGAGAGATTGCGACGCGCGATTTCCTCGGTCGTCAGCAGCGCACGGAACGGCTCGAACCGGGTCACCACCTCGGCGCAAAGGTCGCGCAGGGCGGTCTCGTCCCCCTCGGGGCGCAGGGCCAGGAACCGCCCGGCCAGCACGTCGATCCGCAAACCGTCCAGCGTGACCGGCGCAAGATGCGCGGCCTGGGCGGCCATAGCCTCGGCCAGATCGTCGGGCTGCACCCCCTCGGCCAGCCGGAACGGGGCCTTCAGCGTTGCGTGAAACCCGTATTTGCGCGGCGCGGCGGTGGCATCGGCCAGCCCGGCAATCGGCGGCTGCGGCACGGTGCGGCCGCCTTCGACATCCCACCCCAACCAGTCCGCCGCGGCCTGCATCAGCGGGCCTGCGGGCGGCGCAAAGTAAATCGCGTATCGTTTCATCTGTTCCATGCGCCCGCTATCGCGCCCTATTGTCACCTGAGTGTGACACATCCCGCGCAATAAGCGCCCCTGTCGCTCCTTTCGTCAATCCAAGGCCTGATCCCATGACCGAAACCATCCTCGCCAATGCCATGCTCGTTCTGCCCGAACAGTGCTTCACCGGATCGCTGCATCTGGCCGATGGCCGGATTGCCGCGATCGAGCCGGGCGATGCGGTGCCTGCCGGGGCCATCGACTGCGGCGGCGATCTGGTGATGCCCGGCCTGATCGAGTTGCACACCGACAACCTGGAACGTCATATCGAGCCGCGCCCCAAGGTCGACTGGCCCCATGCCGCGGCGATCATCGCGCATGATGCGGAACTGTGCTCGGTCGGGATCACCACGGTGTTCGACGCGCTGCGGGTGGGGTCGGTCGTGTCGAACGGTCGTGCGAATTACGGCGAATATGCCCGCGCGCTGGCCGATGAAATCCTTGGCCTGCGGGCCGAAGGGGCGCTGCGGATCAGCCATTATCTGCATCTGCGCGCCGAGACCTGCTCGGAAACGCTGATCGAGGAACTGGCGAAATTCGGCCCCGAGGATCGCGTCGGCATCGTCAGTCTGATGGATCACACCCCGGGCGAGCGGCAGTTCCGCGACGTGACCAAGCTGCGCGATTATGTCTGCGGCAAGCACGGGCTGAGCCATGACGAGTTTGAAACCCATGTCGCGCAGCAGGTCGCGCTGAAAAACCGGCTGGGCGCCGCGCACGAGGCCGCCACTGTCGCCGCCGCCGGACGCTTTGGCGCGGTGCTGGCCAGCCATGACGACACCACCGCCGAACAGGTCGCGCGCTCGGCCGCGCATGGCGTGCATTTCGCCGAATTCCCGACCACACTCGAGGCCGCGCAGGCCTGCCACGCGCATCATATCGCGGTGATGATGGGCGCGCCGAACCTGATCCGGGGCGGGTCGCATTCGGGCAATGTCGCGGCGCATGATCTGGCGCGGGCGGGATACCTTGACATCATCTCGTCGGATTATGTGCCCTCGGCGCTGTTGTCGGCGGCACTGATGCTGGGCGATCTGTGGGCGGACCTGCCGCGGGGCATCGCCACCGTCACCCGCGCCCCCGCCCGCGCGGTGGGCCTGACCGACCGCGGCACGCTGGAAATCGGCGCGCGGGCCGATGTGATCCGGGTGCGGCGGATCAATGGCGCCGGTGCAATTCGCGGCGTCTGGGTGCAGGGCGCGCGCGTCGGCTGAGCGCCCGGCGGCAGTGGCACGGCGTTACACAATCGTAACCAACCGGTCAAAAAACCGTCAGGCACGGCTGCTATGGGCTCGGGCATCGCGCCGCCAAACGGCGCATTTTCCAAAGGGAACACCATGTCCATCACGCGTCGTACTGCACTGAAACTGACCTCTACCGCGCTGGCCGCGCCGATGATCCTGCGCGCCACCGATGCGCTGGCCTCGTCGGGTAGCGTCAAGGTTCTGGCCTGGCAGGACTACATCCAGCCCAATATCGCCGAGAAATTCGAAGCCGACACCGGCATCAAGCTGGACCTGACGACCTTCGGGTCGAACGACGAGGCGGAATCGACGATCCGCGCGAATGGCGGCAAGGGCTTTGACATCGTGTTCCCGTCGATCACCAACTCGGCCAGCTATGTCGACGGCAATGGCGACAGCTATTTCGCCGCCGTGCCCGCCGATGTGAACGTGGGTGCGGTGATCCCGTCCTTCCTGCGTGACAGCGCCACGCTGGGCGGCCAGCACAACGGCGAACAGATCCTGCTGCCCTTCGACTGGGGCACCGAAGGCATCACGCTGAACCGCAAGGAACTGGATATCGCCGACGCCGATCTGTCCTATGGCGACATGTTCCGCCCCGAGGCCAAGGGCAAGGCCGCCTTCCGCCAGAAATCGGCGATCATGGGCGTTGGCCTGTATCTTGATGCGACCGGCGAAGTGCCTTCGAACCGGATGCTCGATGTCTACAAATCCGAAGACGACGCCCGCCGCGTGTGGGGCAAGGTTGCCGAATGGATGGTGGCGCATAAGGAAAACTTCGGCGCCTTCTGGAACAACGCGACCGAGGCGACCGCCGCCTTCAAGGATGCCGGCTGTATCATCGGCCAGACCTGGGACACCACCGGCCTGCTGCTGAACCGCGAGAACCCCGATTTCGTCTATCGCGCGCCGAAAGAGGGCATCATCACCTGGCTGGACAGCTTCGGCATGCTGAAGCAGGCGGAAAACCCGCAGCAGGCGGTGGCCTTCATGAACTTCATGCTGCAGCCCGAAGTGGGCGGCATGTTCGCCAACAACACCGGCTACAACTCGGCCGTGGCGGGCGCGGCAGAGTTCGCCTCCGAAGACTTCAAGCGGCAGTTCAACGAAGTCTACACCGAGGCGGTGCTGTCGAACATGTGGTGGTGGCAGGCCGACACCCCGTTCTTCGCGCCGATCCGCAACGAGATGGTCGAGATCATCACCAACGCCTGATGTCAGGCCGGGGCGCGACGCATCGCGCCCCCCAAAATCCGGCGCGCGGCCCCGGTCGCGCGCCCATTTCTTGAAACGGATCACAACGATGCATGGCCAGGACGTTCGGCTCGAAACGGTCGAGATCACCTATCCCAACGGGTTTCGCGCGGTGCGGCCCACCGACCTGACCATCGAGGCGGGCGAGTTCTTTTCGATCCTGGGACCCTCGGGCTGCGGCAAGACCACGCTGTTGCGGGCGGTCTCGGGCTTTGTGCAACCCAGCCGCGGGCGTGTGCTGATCGGTGGCGCCGATATGGCCGGCAAGACCCCCGACCAGCGCCCGACCGCGCTGATCTTTCAGAACCTCGCGCTGTTTCCGCTGATGAGCGTGCGCGACAATGTGGCCTTCGGGCTGGAGGCGCGCGGCGTGCCCAAAGCACAGCGCCACGCCCGGGCCGAGGAATTGCTGGCGCTGGTCGCGCTGGCCGATCAGGCGGGCAAGAAGCCGACAGAACTGTCGGGCGGGCAACGTCAGCGCGTGGCGATCGCGCGGGCGCTGGCGGTGGAGCCTGCCGTGCTGCTGCTGGATGAACCGCTGTCGGCGCTGGATCTGAAGCTGCGCCAGCACATGCGCGCCGAATTGCGCGCGATCCAGCGCAAGACCGGCGTGACCTTCATCTACATCACCCACGATCAGGGCGAGGCGCTGGCGATGTCGGACCGGATCGCGGTGATGAACGCGGGGCGGATCGAACAGGTCGGCCCCTGCGACGAGGTGTATTCGCGCCCCGATACCGCCTTCGTGGCGTCTTTCGTGGGCGAGGTGAACCGCCTGCCGGGCACGATCACCCGCAACGCCGACGGGCTGGCGGTAATCGACACCGCCTTGGGGCCGATCACCGCCGCGAACCCCAAGGCCCTGCCCGAGGGGGCGCCCGCTTCCGTCTTCGTCCGCCCCGAAGCGCTGAGCCTTGCGCCGGTGTCCGGTGACAACCGGATCAGCGCGCGGGTCGAGCGGCGCGATCTGGAAGGCCCCTTCATTACCCTGCACCTGCGCGCCGAACCCGCGGGCGTGGCGCTGGCCGCGCAGATGGCCAATATCGGCACGCCTGTCGCACCCGGCGCGCTGGTCGAGCTGGGCTTTGCCCCGCAATCGGCCATCGCCCTGCCCGAAGGCGCGCTGGCGCAGACCGGCACCGAAGACATGGCCGCGCAATGAAACATCTGATCGACAGTTACGGCCGGGTGCTGACCGCAATCTTCGTGCTGGCGGTGGGGTTCTGGGCGCTGCTGCTGATCGTTCTGCCGCAGGGCACGATTCTGGAACGCGCGCTGACCCTGCCCAAACGGCAGCTTGACAGTTCGGTCGCGGCAACGCTGCGCGGCGACGCGGTCACCTGCCTGTCGGTGCTGAGCACCTATCTGGACAGCGACACGACCACGGCCGCGCAGAACGGGGGGCTTGCGATCCCCTCGATGAACAGCGCGCCGAAGGTGCCCACGATGGCGGTGCCGTCCTTCGGCGCCTCGGCCAGCGCGACACGGCCCTATATCCTGCAATGCGACCGGGCCAACACCCATCAACGGCTGAGCCGTGACACGGACGAGGCATGGCTGGACAAAGCCTACGATCTGCCGCCGCTGCGGGTTGTCGACACCGACCCGATCGCACGGCAGATCGACCAGGCCAGCGAGATCCGCGATCTGGCCGGGGCGCTGGCCACCCGGTTGCAGCAAGAAGAAGCGCAGCGATCCAACCTGTCGCTGAACAACTTCCGGGTTCTGGTTTCGGCCACCCGCATTCCACTGTCGGCCGAGATGAAGGCGGCCGAGGATGCCGCGTTGTCGAACCGCCTTTACGGCCTGCTCGGCCTGCGCTTCGAGGTTGACGGCCAGACCTATGAACGGCTTGGCCTGACCAACCTGACGCGCACCTTGTTCTTTGCGGTGATGGTCACCGGGCTTGCGCTGTTGATCTGCTATCCGATCGCGTTCAAGGCCGCGCTGGCAACCCCCGCCGACCGGCAGATCTGGCTGATGCTGGGGCTGGTCATTCCCTATGCGATTGTCGAGTTGATGCGGATCTACGCCTGGACCACGATCATCGACAATCAGGGGCTGATAAATGCCGTTCTGCTGTGGGCCGGGCTGGTGGCCGAACCCGTGCAATTCACCCGCATGCCCGGCACCGTCTTTGTGGTCATCGCCTACACCTATGTGCTGTTCATGGTGTTCCCGATGCTCAACGTCATGAGCACGCTCGACCGCAACCAGCTGGAGGCCGCGCGCGATCTGGGCGCGTCAAGCTGGCGGATGCATTGGCGCGTGGTGATCCCGCATGCGAAACCCGGCATCGCGGTGGGCTGCATTTCCACCTTCATGCTGGCGGCGGGGGCGTTTTCGGTGCCGCGGATCATCTCGCGCGGGTTGCAGGCGGAATGGTTCAGCCAGACGATCTATAACAAGTTCTTCGAGAGCGAGAATTCCAACGTCGGCGCCGCCTATTCGCTGGCCTATACGGTGGTCTGTTTCGGTCTGGTGGCGCTGTTCATGTGGGCCATGCGCACCCGGCTGCGCGACTTCGCGAGGGTGCAATGACATCGAACCGGCTGCTCAACGCTTATACCTGGGCCTTTCTGGCCTTCATGTTCGCGCCGCTTTTGCTGATGGTGCTGAGTTCGTTCAACGAAATCTCGCCGCCGTCGGTCACCGAATGGCACGGGTTCACGACGAAATGGTATCGCTTCTTCTGGATGCCCGAGGCCGAGCTGCGTGCAGACCCGGTGCTGCGCGTGCTGGATCGGGGCCGGTTCATCGGCTGTTTCGGCAATTCGCTGAGCGTGGCGGCGATTGTCGTGCCGCTGGCCCTGGTGATGGGGCTGTCGGGCGCGGTGATGCTGACGCGCTGGCAGTCGCGCGCCAACGGGTTGTTGTGGTGGGTTCTGCTGTCGCCGATGCTGGCGCCGGGGATCGTGCTGGGCCTGTCGGCGCTGGTGTTCTGGGGGCGGCTGGGGGTGAACGCGGGGCTGTTCACCATCATCATGGCGCAGGCCACCTTCATTGCGGGCTATCCGATGCTGGTGCTGATGGCGCGGCTGCAACGCCAGCCGGTCGAGCTGGAGGAAGCCGCGCGCGATCTGGGCGCCTCGGCGCTGCGCAGTTTTCTGCGCATCACCCTGCCGTTTCTGGCGCCTGCGCTGATCTCGGCGGGGGTGATCTCGTTCATGGCGTCGCTCGAAAACTACAACACCACGATGTTTGCCAAGGGCGGTGCCTGCACCTTCGCCACCGAGATCGGCGCGATGGCGCGCAACCCCAACGGCCACCCGCCGGTGATCAACGCGGTCGGCGCGGTCATCATCCTGTTGACGGTCAGCTTCGCGTTAGGGCATGCCCTGTTGAAACGCCGCGAAGCCGCCAAGGGACCCTGATGCAGATCATCGCACGCTGTCATCCCGCGCTGGAACCGATCTTGCCCAAACCACAGCCCGCCGGGCGGATGCTGCCCGACTGGCTGCGCGAGATGCCCGCGCAGGTCGAGGCCCCCAGCCTGGGCGGCGCTCCGATCCGCACGCTGAAACACTGCCCGCCGTTTCTGGATGCGATGGGGCTGGGGCTGATGATCCCGCTGGCGACCGATCTGCATGTCGCGGGCGGTCAAATCAGCTGGGACTGGGACCCGCCCGTCATCACCGATGCGCCGATCACCCGCGCGCCGCTGGGCGCTCATGTGCCCGAACAGGCGCAGGGCGCGCCCTTGCCACTGGCCCCCGGCGCGCTGGTAATCAAATTCACCAATTTCTGGACGTTGCAGGCGCCGGAAGGGTGGGACTTGCTGTTCACCCATCCGCTCAACCGCGCCGATCTGCCCTTCGTCACGCTTTCGGGGCTGGTCAGCGCAGACCGCTTCGCTCTGGGCTATGTGCATTTTCCCGCGCTCTGGACCGCGCCCGATTTCGAAGGCACCCTGCCTGCGGGCACTCCGGTGGCGCAGGTGATCGCGGTGCCGCGCGGCCAGCCCGGGCTGGCACTGGCCACGATGAGCCCCGACGAAGTCGCCGAAAGCCGCAGCATTCAAGAGGCGCTGCAGGCCACCCCCGGCCACTACCGCAAGAATTTCCGCGCCTGAACCTCAGCCCAGCCGCAGCGGCAATGCCCCTTTCGCAACCCGCGTCAGCGCCTTGAGCGCCACCGGCCGGATCTGCGGATCGGTCAGCAGACGCGCGCGCAATTCCGCGGCCGGTTCGCCCATCTCGCAGGCACAGCGATAGCGCGCGGCCAGTGCCTCGGCATCGGTTTCGGGCAGCGCGGCGGCGGCCCGCGCCGCCTCCGCCCATTCGCCCAGCCGCAGCGCCACGCGCATCAGGTTGCGCGCCGCATCCCCATCGCGCGGGTCCAGCGCCCAGGCCTGACGAAACGCCAGCCGTGCCGCGGGCAGGTCGCCGGTCGCAACCTCGGCACGGCCGATTTCAAACCAGGCCCGCCCATAGTTCGGATCGCGCAGCACCGCACGCCGCAGCCAGGGCAACATCTGATCGGCCTGGCCCTGCGCCTCCAGCACCTTGGCCAGGTTGTAATGCACCTGCGCGGGGGCGGCCGGATGCGCCGCCGCACGCCGCAACAGCTGTGCGGCGCCCGTCCAGTCCTGCGCGGCAATCATCTGCGGAAGGCGTGTCAGATCTATCATCCCCGCCACATCGCAGAATTTCATGACACCGGCACGACACTGTCACACCGCTGTCGCGATCCCGCGCGATGACCGCGCCAACCAATGAGGACCTTCATGAACCAGCTTTTCGACACCGCCCGCCCGTTCTTCCGTGGCAACCTGCATACCCATTCGACGCTGTCCGACGGCGTGCTGGAACCGGCCGAGGTCTGCCGCCGTTACCGCGCCGAAGGCTATGATTTCATGGCGCTGACCGATCATTTCGTGGGGCTTTACGGCTATCCGATCGCCGACACGCTGCCGTTCCGCACCGAAGGCTTCACCACCCTGCTGGGGGCCGAGCTGCATTCCGGCCCGCTGCAGAACGGCGAGGTGTGGCATATTCTGGCGGTCGGCCTGCCCGCCGATTTCGCCCCCGCCCGCAGCCCCGATTTCTTTCCGGTGCACGACCAAGAGACCGGCCCCGAAATCGCCCGCCGCGCGGTCGAGGCGGGCGCCTTCGTTGCCATTGCCCATCCGCATTGGTCCGGCCTGACGCAAGACGATGCCCGCAGCCTTGAAGCCGCCCATGCGGTCGAGGTTTACAACCACGGCTGCGCCACCGGTTGCGACCGTGGCGAAGGGTTCCTGACGCTGGATCTGCTGCTCAGCGAAGGTCGCCGGTTGAGTGCCGTCGCCACCGATGACGCGCATTTTTCCGAACCCGACCATTTCGGCGGCTGGGTCATGGTGAACGCGCTCGAAAACACCCCCGAGGCCCTGCTGGCCGCGCTGAAGGCGGGCGAGCACTATTCGACCCAAGGCCCCGAATTCCGGCAGGTCAGCTGGAACGCGGACCGGATCACGGTTGAAAGCAGCGCGGTTGCCTCGGTCATCGTGCAGGGCCATGGCTGCGCCGCGCTGGCCCATCACGGCCATTCGCTGACCCGCAGCACGATCGACCTGACGCGCTTTGCCCATTCGCCCTGGATTCGCGTGACGCTGATCGACGCGGCGGGGCGACGGGCCTGGTCGAACCCGATCTGGCGCGAAATCGCCTAAGCGGTCAGGCTGCCCATCGCCAGTTCGACGATTTCATCGGTGATTTCCTGCTGGCGCAGCTGGCGCCCGCGGGTAATCAGCCCGTCCAGCGTGTCATTGACGTTGCTTTGCGCGGCGATCATCGCCCGCATCCGGGCACGGTTCTCGGCGGCGAAGGACAGCATCACGGCCTCGCTCAGTTCGGCGAAGACATATTCCTCGATCAGGCGGGCCAACAGCGCCGGTGCGGGCAGCGCGATGCGCGGGGCCGCGGCCTGCGCGGGCTGCACAAAGCGGCTCAGATCGAAGGGCAGCAACTGGCGGGTCTGGGGCATTCCCTCTTCCGGCCCATCCGGCTGCGCGCAGATCACGGTGATCTTCACCAGCTGTTCTTCGGTCATCCGGCGATAAAGCGCGTCGGTGATCCGGTCGGCAAGCGCCGCCGCCTGATCGGGATGCGCGATCATCGGCGCCGACCAGGCCACCGCCTGCCCCTGCGCCTCGGCCGCCAGAAGGCCACGGTCGCCCATGATCAGCAGATCGTGCCGCCGCGCCGGATCTTGCGCCATCAACGCCGATGCCGCGGTCAGAATCCGCTCGCTGAACGCGCCGGCAAAGCCCTGCTCGGCACAGAAGGCCACGATGGCATGGCTGCCCGGCCCGGCCGGACCCGGCGCCGCGCGGTCGGTGGCGGGCATCAGCGCCAGCGCCTGCCCGATCGCCCCGCCGATCGTGTCGGAAAAGGCGCGGATGCTGGCCAAGTGCCGCTGCGCCTCCTGCACCCGCGCGGCGGCAATCCCGCGCATCGCCGCAATCACCGCCGAGAGCTTGTGGACCGTGCCGATCCGGCTTTCGACATCGACCAGCCGCCCCGTCATGGCGCAGGCCCGGGGGCCGGAGTGCCCGGCACCATCTGCCGCGCCAGACCGGCCACCAGTTCCGCCAGCGCCTTGCGCCCCGGCGCGTCCAACTGGCCGCTTTGCGCCAGATCGGCCAGCAGATCGCCGCCCTGCGCATCCAGATAGCCGGGCAGTTGCGCGCGCAGATCGGCCAGCGCCTCGGGCGGCAGTGTGTCGAACACGCCCTCGGCCAGCGCCGCCAGCAGCGCGACCTGATCAACCATCCGCAGATTGGCATAGCGCGGCTGGGTCAGCAGCGCGCGGATCCTCTCGCCCCGGGTGATCTGCGCCTTGACGCGGGTGTTGGAAATACCGCCGAAGCGGGTGAACATCTCCAGCTCCAGAAACTGCGCGTAATCGAGCCGCACCCGCCCCGAAACACTGCGCAGCGCCGCCTTCTGCGCCTTGCCGCCCACGCGGCTGACGCTCAGGCCGACATCGACCGCCGGGCGCTGGTTGGCGGCGAACAGATGGCTCGACAGCACGATCTGTCCGTCGGTGATCGAAATCAGGTTGGTCGGGATATAGGCCGACAGGTTGCCCGCATCGGTTTCGGCAATCGGCAGCGCGGTCAGCGAACCGCCACCCCTTTCCGCCGACATCTTCGCGGCCCGCTCCAGCAGGCGCGCGTGCAGATAGAACACATCGCCCGGATAGGCCTCGCGCCCCGGCGGCTCGCGCGTCAGCAGGGCCAGTTCACGGTGGGTGGCGGCGTGATGCGTCAGATCGTCGATCACGATCAGCGCGTGCTGGCCCCGGTCGCGGAAATATTCCGCCATGCTCATGCCCGCGAAGGGGGCGATCCATTGCAGCCCAGGCGCGGCAGAAGCCCCCCCCACGACGAAGATGCAGCGTTCGGGCGCACCATATTTGCGCACCGCTTCGATCACCCGCTCGACCGCGGTTGCGCGCTGGCCGATGGCGACATAGACGCAGATCACATCGCTGTTTTTCTGGTTGATGATCGCATCGACGGCCAGCGCGGTCTTGCCGGTGGCACGGTCGCCCACGATCAGCTCGCGCTGGCCCCGGCCCAGGGCAAACAGCGCGTCCACCACCAGCACCCCGGTTTCGACCGGGTCCGAGACCGGATCGCGTTCGATGATCGCGGGCGCCGGGCGTTCGATCGGCCAGGTCTCGGTCTGCCCCAGGGCGGGGCCGCCATCCAGCGGTCGCCCCAGCGGGTCGACCACCCGCCCCAACAGCGCCTCGCCCACCGGCACCTGCAGCACCTCGCCGGTGTCGACGACCCGCTGACCGGCGGTGACCGCCGCGGTGTCATCCAGCAGAACGGCCGCGATCTCGTCCCGGTCGAGCGCCTGCGCAAACCCATATTGCCCGCCTTCGAACCGCAGCAGCGCATTCAGCCGCACATCGGGCAGGCCGGTGACATGGGCGATCCCGTCGGCGGTCTGGCGCACGCGGCCGATGGCCTCGGCCTGCGGCGCCAGCGCGGTGCGGGCCAGCACATTGCGGCCGTGGTCCAGCCAGTCGGGCGTTGCTGCATCGCGGGATCTGTCCTCAGTCATGCCGGGTCAGCTCCTGCGCGATACGCGCCAGATCGGCACGGAAATTGTTGTGGACCACCGCATGCGGGGTTTCGAGTTCAAGCCCCGCGATCAGCGCAGGGTCAACCTCGGGGGCCAGCGTGACAGGGCGGCCCAGCACCTGCGCCAGCGCGGCGTTCAGCGCGTCAGACTCGGATTCGCTCAGCGCCCGGGCCGCGCGCAGACGCAGCGGTCCCTCGGCCCCGATGCTGGCCCGGGTGGCCTCGGGCAGGGCTGCGACCGCCGCGGCCAGCCCGTCGATGAAGCCCATGATCCGGGCCTCTTCGGGCAGCCGCTGCAGCAGCCGCGCGGCAATGTCGCCCGCCAGAAGTGCGGCCTGATCGGACAGCGCGCGGGCCTGATCGGCACGGGCCTGGGCCAGATCGGCCAGCGCCGTGCGGCGCGCGGCTTCGGCCTCGGATTGCGCGGCGGCGAGCAGGGTTTCCTTCTGATGGGCCGCTTCGGCCTGGGCGGCGGCCAGCATCTGCTGGCGCTGCGCGGCCAGATCGGCCGCCGCAGCACGGGCGGCATCACGGCTGGCCTCGGCCTCGGCCAGCGCGGCCTTCGCCTTCGCCAGATCGGCCCCGGCCAGCGCCTGCCGTTCGGCGATGATCCGTGCCACCGGGCGGAACAAGAACCGCCCCAGCACCCAGATCAGCACCAGAACATTGACCGTCTGCAGCCCGAGCGTCCACCAGTCTATCTGCATGGCACGGGTCCGGTTACTGCACGAAAGGATTGGCGAACAGCACCAGCAGCGCAATCACCAGACAGTAGATCGCCATCGTCTCGATCATCGCCAGACCGACGAACAGGGTGCGCGACAGCGTGCCCGCGGCCTCGGGCTGGCGGGCGATGGCATCCATCGCGGCGGCCACGGCGCGGCCCTCGGCCAGGGCCGGGCCGATCGCGCCGAAGGACACGGCCAGCGCGGCGGCAAGGATGGAGACGATTTCAATCAGATTGGTCATGCGCGGTCCCTTTCGGTTCGGACGACTGGCGGAGGGGGGCTTCGCCCGCGGCGGCCCCGATGAAGACGGTGCTGAGCACCGCAAAGATATAGGCCTGCACGGCGCCGGTCAGCACATCCAGCGCCATCAGCGGGATCGGCACCAGCAGACCGGCCAGCGACAGGATGATGCCGACGACGAAGACGCCGCTCATCACATTGCCGAACAGCCGCACCACGAGCGAGAAGGTGCGGGTGATCTGTTCGATCAGGTTGAGCGGGATCATCACCCAGCTTGGCTCGGCGAAGGTGCGCAGATAGCCCGCCAGGCCGCGCGCGCGGATGCCAAACCAGATCGTCGCGACAAAGACGATCAGCGCCAGCGCCGCATCGGTTTCCAGCGCGGCGGTGGGTGGCTCGACGCCTGGGATCAGCGAGGACCAGTTGGCCAGCAGCACGAAGATGAAGATCGTGCCGATCAGCGCGCGATAGGGGGCGGGGTCGCGTTGCATCGTATCGCGGATCTGCCCCTCGATGCCGGTGACCAGAAGTTCCAGCACCAGTTGCAGCTTGCCGGGCGTCACGCTCAGCCGGCGGGTGGCGAGCAGGCAAAACAGCGTCGTGGCGGCGATGATGCCCCAGGTGACGACGACCGGCAGGGTCACCGGCACCGGGCCGATGTGAAACAGGGTTTCAAGGGTCAGCGGCGAATTCATGCGCGCGCCCTCCGCAGCACCCAGGCACGGGCGGCCAGAATGCCCAAGGCGCCCGCCAGCAGGGGCACGGCGCCCAGTTGCGCCAGCGCCGCCAGCCCCGCGACCAACAGGCCAAACCGCGCCAGTTGCAGCGCCAGCGCAGTCAGCACCGCCCCGCCCGCGGTATAGATCCGCGTCACCCGATGCAGGCTGAGGAAATGCACAGCGCCCAGCACCAGCCCGGCGGCAAGGCCCACTGCGGCCAGCGCGGGCAGGGGCAGATTGGTCAGGGTGTAGAAGGTCACGCTCATGTTCGGTGCATCCATTTCCACGCCGCGTGAAAGCCGATCACCGCACCCAGGCCAATGCCCGGCGCCGAGAAGAACACGCCGGTGCCGAACCGATGATCCAGCCAGCGGCCCAGCACCAGCCCCAGCAGGATCGGCACCACGATGGCCCAGCCCAGAATGCCGATCTGGCCCAGCCGTGCGCCCAGTGACGGCTCCGGGTCGGCCCGGCCAAGGGCGGCGCGTTCGGCGGCGCGGCGGGCGGCTTCGGCCAGATGATCGGGGTCTTGCGGGGTCTGGGTCATGTGCCCTCCTCGACCTGCATCGTGGCGGCGTCCCCCGGGGCCGGGTGATCAAGCGCCGAAACCGCACCGGGGCGCAGATAGCGCATCATCTGGCGCACGGCGTTGGTGTGCAGCCGCATCTGCTCGGCCCGGGCGCGGCGGTCGGCGTCGGCTTCTTCGGCGCGCAGGGCGGCCACCTCGGCCTCCAGCTTCGGCAGATCGGTGCCCAGCGTCGCCTGACGGCAGGCGACGGAAACGCGGGTGCCCCCCGTCACGCTCAGCACCCCGCCGCGCAATGCGCAGAACTGTGGCACGCCATCGCGCCCATGCCAGCGCAAGACCGAGGCGGGCAGCACGGTCAGGAAATCGTCATGCCCGGGCAGGATGCCGAAACTGCCGGTCTCGTCCTCGGCACGCAGGGCAGTGACATCAGGGGCGTCGACCAGCAGGCGCATGGGTGTGGTGATCGTCAGATGCAGGCTGCCCGAACTCATGCCGCCCCCTTCTGCGCCGACGCGCGGGCGGCCTGTTCCTTGTCGCGGCCTTCCGCAAGGTTGCCGATCATGTAGAGTGAGCTTTCATCCCAGTCGTCGCACTCGCCCGCCAGAATCGCCTTGCAGCCCGCGATGGTGTCGGCCACCGGGACCGAGCGGCCGGGCATGCCGGTGAAGGCCTCGGTCACGGTGAAGGGCTGCGTCAGGAAGCGCTGCAACCGGCGCGCGCGTTCGACGATCTGGCGGTCGTCGCGGCCCAGTTCCTCCATCCCCAGCAGGGCGATCACATCCTGCATTTCGCGGTATCGCTCGATCGCGCGGCGGACGTCATTGGCCACCTGCACATGATCGGCCCCCAGCACCAGCGGATCGAGCAGGATCGAGGACGAGGCGATCGGGTCGATGGCCGGATACATGCCATCGGCGGCCATCGCCCGCGAGAGCACCACCATGCTGTCGACATGGGCGGCGATGGTCATCACGGCGGGGTCGGTGAAATCGTCGGCGGGCACATAGACCGCCTCGATCGCGGTGACGGCAGCCCCGCCCACCGAGGCGATGCGTTCTTGCAGTGCGGCCACCTCGCTGGCCAGCGTCGGCTGATACCCCACGCGCGAGGGCAGACGCCCCAGCAGACCCGACACCTCGGCCCCCGCCTGCACGAAGCGGAACACGTTGTCGATCAGCAGCAAAACGTTCTTGTGCTGCTCGTCCCGGAAATATTCGGAAATCGCCAGCGCGGTCATCGGCACCCGCCAGCGCGCGCCGGGCGGTTCGTTCATCTGGCCATAGACCAGAACGGTGCGGTCCAGAACGCCCGCGTGGGTCATGTCCTGCAGCATCTCGTGCCCTTCGCGCGACCGTTCGCCCACGCCCGCGAAAACCGAAATCCCCTGATAGCCCGCGACCATCGCGTTGATCAGCTCCATCACCAGCACGGTCTTGCCCACGCCCGCGCCGCCGAACATCGCGGCCTTGCCACCCTGCGCCAACGGGGTCAGCAGGTCGATGACCTTGATCCCGGTCTGAAAGATCGTCGAGGCGCCGGCCTGCGCGCGAAATTCCGGCGGCGCGCGATGGATCGAGCGGCGCGGCACATCCGCGCCCAGCGCCGGCTTGCCGTCGCCCATGTCACCCGTCACGTTCAGCAACCGCCCCAGCACCGCATCGCCCACCGGCACCTGCAACGGACCGCCCGCGCGCCGCACCGGCAGCCCGCGCTTTAGCCCGGATGTGGCCTGCAGCGCGATGGTGCGCACCGTGACCGGGTCCAGATGCGCCTGCACCTCGACCGTGACGGGCGCCATGTCGGGGTCGGTGATCTGCAGCGCCTCGTTGATCGCGGGCAGATCGCCTGCCGCGAAGCTGACGTCGATCACCGCACCACGAATGGCGACAACGGCTCCGGCCCCGGGCTGTGGTTCTGTCATCTCTGGCTCCGTCGCGGTTCGCAGAAGGGGACGGGCCGACTGTGCGCCCGCAGCGCGGCGGGGTCAAACGCTTTGCAGCCTGCGCGTAGGTCACATTCGCTTGCCCGACCGCAGGGTTAGCCGCCCTGCCCGTTCGGGAAGGTCTCGCGCCAGCGGCGGATGAATTGCGCACGTTTCTGCTGATCGCGCGCGACCAGCAGCGCGGGTGCGATACGGATGGGACGGGCGCTGGTGTCATGCGCCCCCGCCTGCGCGGCACCGCCCTCGGCCACCAGACCCGAGGCCGCCAGGATTGCCTGCCCCTGCGTGGACAGTAGGAAATCCAGCAATGCCGCCGCCGCGACCGGATGCGCCGCCGCGCGCGGGATCATGTAGCCGCGCGACAGAACCAGCGTGTAATCCGCAGGCCAGACCCGTGCCACATCCGGCGCGGCCGCACTGTCCGCATAAGACCCAAGCACGTTGTAGGCGATCAGATAGCGGCCCTGCGACACGCCCTGAATGATCTCGGCCGAGCAACAGGTGGCAATCGCGCCCGACCGCCCGAAACCTTCCAGCAGCGCGCCGAAGGTTGTGGCCTCCAGACTGTCGACGAAGGCGAACAGATAGCCCAGCCCGGACGCCTCGACATCATAGGTGGCGACCCGCCCGGCATAGCGCTGATCGGCGCGGCGCAACAGATCCAGCAGATCGAAGCGCGAGGTGGGCACGTCGCCGGGCGGCACCAGACGGGTGTTGTAGACGATCACCGCAGGCTCGCGCGTCACCCCCCACAGCTCGTCGCGCCAACGCCGGGCGGCGGGCAAGGCAGAGGTTGTGGCCGAACGATGCGGCTGCGCACAGCCCAGGTTGACCAGTTCGACCAGCTGATCGACCGCCGAGGAAAACAGCGCATCCGCCCCGCCCGTGCCCGCCATGCATTCGGCCCTGGCCCGGTCATAAAGCGCGTTAGAGCCCCATTGCTCATAGGTCACCGCGACGCCGGGATTCGCCCCGACGAAAGCCGTGATCGCGGGTTCCAGAACCGCGATATCGGTGGTCGAACGCAGCAGCAGCGCGGGGGCATCCGCCGGGCCGAACTGCGCCACCGCCTCGGGCAGCGCAGTGTCGACAGGTTGCGCGATGGCACCGCCCACCCGCAGCATGGCGATCACCAGCAGATGCCACAGCCTCATGTCCCTGCCTCCGCCTGCGGCAGGATCAGCGCCGCACGAAACCCGTCCGCCCCCGGCTCCAGCGCCAGCCGCCCGCCGAACGCATCGGCCACCGCCCGCGCGATCGACAGGCCGAGCCCGGCGCTTTGCCCGCGCGAGGCCGCGTTGCGCTCGAACCGCTGGCCGATCCGGGCGAGGGTCTGCGCATCCGGCCCCGGGCCCGCGTCGCGCACCCACAGCACCGCCTGCCCCGCCTCGACGCCCGCGCCGACCTGCACCCGCCCTGCACCATGGCGCAGCGCATTGCCCAGCAGGTTCTTGGCCGCCTCGGACAGCGACAGCTCATCGGCCAGAACCAGGACCGGCGCATCGCCGATCTGCAGCACCACCTCGCGGCCCGGGGCCACGAGTTCATGGTCGCGCCGCTCGATCACCTCCAGCGCGATGTCGCGCAAATCCAGCACCACGCGCCGGGCGGAATCGGTGCGGTGGATCACCAGCGCGCGCGACAGCATCTGATCGAGCAGATCCCCCAATGACCGGCTGCGTCCGGCGATCCGGTCGAGCATCTGACGGGTTTTCGCAGGGTCGGGTTCCTCGGCGGCGAGTTCGGCCTGCACCCGCAGCGCGGCCACCGGCGTGCGCAACTGATGCGCGGTGTCGGAAATCAGATTGCGCATCGCAGTGATCTGCCGCTCCAGCCGCCGCATGAAGCCGTTCATCGCCGCCACCATCACCGCCATTTCCGCAGGCACGGCGGTATCCATCGGCGTCAGGTCATGCGGGTCGCGGCCAGCCAGATCGCGGGCGATGTCCGACAGGGGGCGCATCGCCCGGTCGATCACCCAGAAGGCAAAGCCCAGCAAGGCCAGCCCCGCCAGTCCCGCCACCACCAGCGCATCGCGTGTCAGCCCCAGCGCCATCGCATTGCGCGCGTTCAGCGTCTGCCCCACGGTAACCAGCAGCGTGCCGGAGAAATCCCGCTCGGCAAAGCGGCGCGGCACGGTGACGAAACGGGCCCTCTCGCCCCCGAAGGTGGAATCGAAAAACCCCTGCCCCGCGGCACTGATCGAGCCCGGAACCGGTTGGTCATAGCCGGTCAGCAGCACGCCGCCGGGCCCCCGCACGCTGTAGGAGATGCGGTCGTCGGGGGCCAGCGCCAGCAGATCGAAGGCCGACACCGGCAGATCCACCACCGGCACGCCGTCGATCACCGCGATCGCCTCGGCAATATCGTTGGCGGCCCCCACCAACAGCCGGTCATAGGCCTCGCGGGCGGCCTGCCGACCATAGGCGAAACTGGCCAGCGCCACGACGATGCCCCCCACCGACAAAAGCGACAGCACCCCCATCGCAACCCGAAGCCGCAACGAGCGTGGCGTGGCATGCACAGCCTCAACCATCGGCCTGCATCCGGTAGCCCAGACCACGCTGGGTCTCGATGCTGACGCCCGCACCGGCCAGTTTCTTGCGCAACCGGGCGACATACAGTTCGATCGCATTCAACCCGACATCGGCATCGGCAAAGGAAAACAGCCCTTCATAGAGACGTTCCTTGCTCATCACCCGCCCGGCGTTGCGGGCCAGAAGCCATAGCAGCGCCAGCTCGCGCCGGGTCAGATCAAGCCGTTCCTCGCCGATCCGCGCCTCCATCGCGCCGGGGTTGAAGACCAGCGCGCCCAAACGGATGTCGGGGTCTTTCTGCTCGGCCTCGCGGCGTTGCAGGGCACGCAGCCGGGCCTCCAGCTCGCGGTGGTCAAACGGCTTCACCAGATAGTCGTCGGCCCCCAGATCCAGCGCCGACACCCGGTCGTCGACGGCGAAAAGCGCGGTCAGCATCAGCACCGGCGTGCGTTCGCCGCGCGCACGCAGCTGCGCCAGCAGATCGGTGCCCAGACCGTCGGGCAGGTTGATGTCGAGGATAAGCACGTCATAGCGCTGCACCGCCAGAAAATCCCAGGCTTCCGACAGGCTGTGGGCGATGTCACAGGCCATGCCTGCACGGCCCAGACGGATCGCCACCGCCTCGGCCATATCGGCTGCGTCCTCGACAATCAGAATGCGCATCGCGCCCCTCTCCCCCCGACGCCCCCTGCCCGCCCGCCATGACAGGTTGGTGACAGGTTGCCGCCCTACACAGCCTTCATAGCCCAGCGCGAGGAGACCGCAAAGCGCGGTGCGCGGGCATGCGGAGCGGGGCCGCCATCCCCCGCGCGAACAAGGAGGAGACACCGATGTTTCACGCAACCCGTCTTTCGCTGGCCGCCCTGCTGCTGGGCGCCACCGCACTGGGCGCGCAGGCCGAAGGCTTCATGCCCGCCAACCCCGAATGCATCGCGCCCGCCAACCCGGGCGGCGGCTGGGATTTCACCTGCCGTCAGGTCGGCAAGACCCTGCAGGACCAGAAGCTGATCGACAAGACGATGCAGGTCGTGAACCTGGCCGGCGGCGGTGGCGGCGTGGCCTTTGCAGAGGTGGTCAACAAGCGCAATGCCGATGACGACCTGATCGTGGCGGCCTCTTCGGCGACGGCAACGCGGCTGGCGCAGGGCGCTTTCCCGGGCAACACGATGGATCAGGTGCGTTGGGTCGCCTCGGTCGGCGCCGATTACGGCGTGATCGCGGTTGCGGCCTCCAGCCCGGTCAATACCCTGCCCGAACTGCTGGACATGATGAAGGCCGACCCGACCTCGGTCGCGGTGGCGGGCGGGTCGGCCGTGGGCGGCTGGGATCACCTGAAAGTGCTGATCGCGGCGGATGCCTATGGCGTCGACGACGTGCGCAAGGTCAAATACATCGCCTTCGACGGTGGCGGCGAAGCGGTGACGCAGCTGCTGGCGGGGTCGGTCCAGGCCTTCACCGGCGATATTTCCGAAGCCAAGGGCTTCGTCGATTCGGGTGACATCAAGGTGCTGGCGGTGCTGGCGCCCGAGCGTCTGGAAGGCGAGTTCGGCAAGTTCCCGACCGCGAAAGAGCAAGGCGTGGACGCGATCGGCGCGAACTGGCGCGGGTTCTATGCGCCGGGCGGCATGTCGGACGCGGCCTATGACGGCTGGGTCGAGAAGATCGGCGCGCTCTATGCCTCGGACGAATGGAAAACCACGATGGAGGCCAACGGCATGGCGCCGCTGGACCTGCAGGGCGCCGCATTCGAGGCTTTCGTGGCCGACTCGGTCGCCCAGATCGAATCGATCTCGCGCGAGATCGGCATCATCAAGTGATCCGGGCCTGAGGGCCCGACGGGCGGGCGGCGCCGCACCGGCGCCCCCGTTTGCCTGTCGGGCCCCACCCGCCACAAGGAGACCCCCATGAGCGACCGTATCTTCGGCATTTTCGGCGTTCTGCTTGCCATCGGCTATGCCTTCGCGGCACTGGCCATCGAGGAAAGCTTCCTGTCCGACGCGGTCGGGCCCAAGGCCTTTCCGCTGATCATCGCCGCCGTGCTGGGGCTGGCCTCGGCCGCCATCGCGCTGCGCCCCGACCCAGAGCCGGTGTGGCCCGGCCTGATGCGGCTGGTCGAGATCATCGCCGCCATCGTGGTTCTGGTGCTGTATGCCGAGTTGCTGCCGGTGCTGGGCTTCATCATCGCGACGGCGCTCGCCTCGGGGTATCTGACCTGGCGGCTGGGCTCGACGCCCCTGGCCAGCGTCGTGATCGGCCTGGGCACATCGTTGAGCATCTATGCGATTTTTCACCTCCTGCTCGGGCTGGCGCTGGCCACCGGGCCGTTCGGTTTCTGACGGAGGGCTGAATGGACACTCTCACTTCCCTTGCCGACGGGTTCGCGATTGCGATCACCTGGCAAAACCTGTCGCTGGCCCTGCTGGGCTGTCTGCTGGGCACGATCATGGGCGCGCTGCCGGGGCTTGGGCCCTCGAATGGTGTGGCGATCTTGATTCCGCTGGCCTTCACCCTGGGTCTGGGCGCGACACCCTCGTTGATCCTGCTGACCTCGGTCTATTACGGGGCGATGTATGGCGGGCGGATCAGTTCGATCCTGCTGAACATTCCGGGGGACGAGCCCGCGATGATGACCTGCCTGGACGGCTATCCGATGGCGCAGAAAGGCATGGCGGGCGAGGCACTGTCGCTGTCAGGGATCGCGTCCTTCGTGGGGTCGTTTCTGGCGACCTGGGGGCTGATCCTGCTGGCGCCGCAACTGGTGAAGATCGCACTTCTGTTCGGCCCCGCCGAATATTTCGCGCTGTTCACGCTGGCCTTTGCCACGCTGGGGGGTGTCAGCTCGACCAATCAGGCGAAATCGGCCTTCGCGGCGGCACTGGGCCTGGGGCTGGCGATGATCGGCGTCGATACGCAGACCGGCGTGCCGCGACTGACCTTTGGCGAGGTGCATCTGTATGACGGCATCGACTTTCTGGTCGCCATCGTCGGGTTGTTCGCGCTGTCCGAAGTATTCATCTTTCTTGAACACCGCCACGGCGAGTCGGATGCCGCGCATCGCAAGATCGTCATCGGCCGCCTCTGGCCGCCGCTGTCGATGATCCGGCAAAGCTTTGGCGCCATGCTGCGCGCTTCGGGTCTGGGCTTTCTGGCAGGGGTTCTGCCCGGTGCGGGGGCCTCGCTCGGTGCTTTCCTCAGCTATTCGGTCGAGAAGAAGGTTTCCGATCGGAATGGCACCTTCGGCAAGGGCGATCCGCGCGGCGTGGCCGCCCCCGAGGCGGGCAACAACGCGGCCGCGGGCGGGGCGCTGGTGCCGATGCTGGCGCTTGGCGTTCCGGGGTCGGGCACGACCGCCGTGCTGCTGGCCGTGTTGCTGAGCCTGAACATCACCCCCGGCCCGCTGCTGTTCACCCGCAACCCCGATGTCGTCTGGGGCCTGATCGCGGCGCTGTTCATCGCTAATATCATGTTGCTGGCACTGAACATCCCGATGGTGGGGCTGTTCACCCGGGTGCTGATGGTGCCGCCGCGCATCCTGATGCCGGTGGTGGCGATGGTCAGTTTCGTCGGGATCTACGGGATCTCGGGGTCGAGCTTCGATCTGCTGGTGATGGTGGGGTTTGGCGTCATGGGCTGGGCCTTGCGCAAACTCGATGTGCCGCTGGTGCCGATCATTCTGGGCACCTTGCTGGGCAATGCGATGGAATCGAACATGCGCCGCGCGATCACCATCAGCGATGGCGACTGGTCGGCACTGGTGGCCAGCCCGCTGTCCATCGCGCTGTGGGCGATTGCACTGGCAGGCTTCGTGTTGCCGATCGTGGTCGGCAAGCTGGTCAAGACCCGGATGCTCGGGGCACGCCGCACCGAACAGGCCGAAGAGATGGACGTCACCGACTGACCCCTCCTCCGACGGGGACATCCTGCAATACGGTGGCAGAAATGCCGCCGTATTTTCATTTTTACACAGTCCTCCCTTGATTTCATAAGCGCGCTTATAATATCTCTGCTTACCTCTTGGCAGGCGATGACATGACCGATTGTGAAATTCCCAAGGAAAGCCTGGGCTTTCTGCTCAATGACGCGACGCGCGCGATTCGGCGCCGGTTCGAGGCGCGGGCCGCCGAACTGGGCCTGACCTCGTCGCAATGGCGGCTTGTGGTGCATCTGATGCGCAACGGGCCGATGCCGCAGGTGCGGCTGGCCGAGATTCTGGAGATCGAACCGATCTCGGTCTCGCGGCTGGTCGACCGCATGCAGGAGGCGGGCTGGGTTGCCCGCACCCCCGACCCAAACGACCGCCGCGTGCGGATCGTGTCCCCCACCCCCAAGACCCGCGCCGCCGTGGCCGAGGCCAAGGGCATCGCCGACGGCATCTATGACGAGGCGCTGGCCGGGCTCCCCCCCGGCACGCGCGAGACGCTGACCGACACGCTGCGCCAGATCATCCAGAACCTCTCCAACACGCCCGAGACCAATCATGACCGTTGAAATTGTGAAACCAAAACCGAAGAAATGGCTGATGGCCGCGCTGCCGCTGGCGCTGGTGCTGGGCGGCGGCTGGATGTGGCTGGATGCCGGGCGCTATGAAGCGACCGAAAACGCCGCCGTGCGACTGGCACGGATCTCTGTTGCCTCGGACCTGTCGGGCCGTGTGACCGAAAGCTTCGTGCAGGAAAACGGGGCGGTGAAGGCGGGCGATCCGCTGTTCAGCGTGGATGCCGAGCCCTACAAGCTGGCCCTGGCGCAGGCCGATGCCGCGCTGGCCCAGGCGCGTCTGGGGGTCGAGCAGCTGCGCGCCGCCTATCAGGTGGCCCTGGCGCAGGAAACGCTGGCGCAGGACAATGCCGATTACCTGATGTCCGAACTGAAGCGGCAGGAAGAGATCACCGGACGCGGGGCAGGCACGGCTTCGGCGCTGGACGCGGCACGCCACAGTGCCTCGGCCGCCGCCGAGGCACTGGCCGCCGCGCGGCAGAACGTGCAGGCCGCCCTGGCGGCCCTGGGCGGCGATCCCGACATCAAGACCGAGGAACACCCGAGCGTGCAGGCCGCGCAGGTCGCGCGTGACAAGGCCGCCTACAATCTGGGCCTGACGACGGTGAAGGCCCCCGCCGATGGCGTGACCTATCAGGCGGCCTCGTTCAAACCCGGGCAGTTCGTTTCCGCGGGGTCTTCGCTGTTCACGCTGGTCGAGACGGGCGATCTGTGGGTCGAGGCGAATTTCAAGGAAACCCAGCTTGAAAGCATGCAGCCCGGGCAACAGGCCACGATCGAATTCGATACTTTCCCCGGGCGCGAATATGAGGCCGTGGTCGAGGCGGTGGGTGCCGGGACCGGCGCGGAATTCGCGCTGCTGCCGGCACAAAACGCCACCGGCAACTGGGTCAAGGTGACCCAGCGGGTGCCGGTGCGGCTGCGCCTGATGCCGGGTTCGGACCTGAGCGGCCTGCGCGCGGGCCTGTCGGCGCATGTCACCGTGGATACCCATGCCGCAACCCGGCTCGATGCGCTGCTGGCGCATGCGGGCACCGTATCGGACCGCTAAGCCATGGCCACGCCAGAGCCCACGCCCCATGGTGAGATCCGCCACCATGGGCTGATTACGCTGTCGCTGATGCTGGCGACGATCATGCAGGTGCTGGACACCACCATCGCCAACGTCGCGCTGCCTTCGATGCGCGCCGATCTTGGCGCCTCGTCGGACACGATCAACTGGGTGCTGACCTCGTATATCGTGGCGGCGGCAATCGTCACGCCGCTGTCGGGCTGGATGTCCGAACGCTTTGGCCGCAAAGAGATTTTCGTCGTCTCGATCGCGGGCTTCGTCATCACCTCGATGCTGTGCGGCATCGCCTGGAGCCTGGAGACGATGGTGTTCTTCCGCATGGCCCAAGGCGTGTTCGGCGCCGCCATCGTGCCGCTGTCGCAGACCTTCCTGCTGGACATCAACCCCAAGGAAAAACATGGCTCGGCCATGGCGATGTGGGGCGCGGGGATCATGGTCGGGCCGATCATCGGGCCGACGCTGGGCGGCTATCTGACCGAAACGCTGAACTGGCGGTGGGTGTTCTTCATCAACCTGCCGCTGGGGGCGATCGCGTTGGCGGGCTGCATGGCCTATCTGCCGAACATGGCGCGGCGCCTGCGGCGGTTCGATTTCATGGGGTTTGCCATGCTGGCCCTGGGTGTCGGCGCGTTGCAGCTGATGCTGGACCGCGGCGCCGAGGTGGACTGGTTCGCCTCGACCGAAATCTGGATCGAGGCCGGGCTGGCGCTGACCGGGTTCTGGGTCTTTGTGATCTGGATCACCGGGGCCGAACATCCGTTCCTGGACCCGCGGATGTTTCTGGACCGCAACTTCGCCACCGGGCTGGTGTTCATCTTTGTCGTGGGGATCGTGCTGCTGGCCTCGCTGGCGCTGTTGCCGCCGATGCTGTCCACGATCTTCGGCTATCCGGTGATGACCACGGGCATGGTGATGGCCCCGCGCGGCGTGGGCACGATGATCACGATGATCATCGCGGGCAAGCTGGTGCGGGTGGTCGATGCGCGCAAGATGGTGGTGGCGGGGCTGCTGTTCACCTCGCTCTCGCTGGAGATCATGACCGGCTTCACCCCACAGATGGACGCAACGTTGATCATTGTCTCGGGGCTGGTGCAGGGGCTGGGGCTGGGGCTGGTCTTCGTACCGCTGTCCACGGTGGCCTTCGCCACGATCAACCCGCAGTTTCGTGGCGATGCCACGGCGCTGTTCAGCTTGGTGCGCAACATCGGCTCGTCGATCGGGATTTCGGCGGTGACCGTGCTGCTGACCCATAACGTGGCGGTCAATCATACCGAGCTGGCCTCGGCGATCACGCCCGAAAACCTGCGCGGTCTGGGATCGGGCAGTGCGGCAGCCCAATACGGACAGACCGCAACCGCCTATGTGCTGAACCAGATGGTCACGGTGCAATCGCTGATGGTGTCCTACGTCAACGATTTCAAGGCGATGATGTGGGTGACCCTGGCGGCCGTGCCGCTGGCCCTGCTGCTGCGCAAACCCGAGGCGCCGCCCCCCGGTGCCGCAAGCGCCGCCCATATGGATTGAGCGGGGCGCCATCGCGGAAAGACAAAAGGCCCGGGGCAATCCCCGGGCCTTTCGTTTTGTATCCCCTGCGGGATTACATGTGATAGGCGCTTTCGCCGTGCGAGGTCTGGTCCAGACCCTGACGCTCGTCGTCGGCCGAGACACGCAGACCGATGATCATGTCGACCAGCTTGAACAGGATGAACGAGATCACGCCGGTCCAGATCACGGTCACACCGACCGCCTTGATCTGCACGATGACTTGCTCGATCACCGAACCCGATTCGACGAACAGGCCCGTGCCACCCATCGACGGGGCCGACAGGAAGCCCACGCCGATGGCGCCGACGATACCGCCCACACCGTGGATGCCGAAGACATCGAGGCTGTCATCGTAGCCGAACTTGTTCTTCACGACCGCCACGAAGAAGTAGCAGATCAGCGAGGCAACCGCGCCCAGGATCAGCGCGCCCATCGGACCGATGGTGCCGCAAGCCGGGGTGATGGCGACCAGACCGGCCACGATACCCGAGGCGACGCCCAGCATCGAAGCCTTGCCGCGGGTCATCGCTTCGATCGCACCCCAGGCCAGGGCCGCAGCTGCGGTGGCCAGGAAGGTGTTGATCATCGCAAGCGTCGCACCGGCGGTCGCTTCGAGGTTCGAACCCACGTTGAAGCCGAACCAGCCGACCCACAGCATGCCCGCACCGACCAGCGTCAGCGTCATCGAGTGCGGCGCCATCATGTCTTTGCCCAGACCGATACGCGGCCCGATGACCAGCGCGCCGACCAGCGCCGCAACACCGGCGTTGATGTGCACAACGGTGCCGCCCGCGAAGTCGATGGCACCCCAGTTGAAGATCAGGCCAGCGCCGTCCCACACCATGTGGGCGACCGGGAAGTAGCAGAACGTGCCCCACAGCGCCGAGAACAGCAGCACCGCCGAGAATTTCACGCGCTCGGCAAAGGCGCCGATGATCAGCGCGGGGGTGATCGCGGCAAAGGTCATCTGGAAGGCGATGAACAGGTATTCCGGGATCACAATGCCATCCGAGAAGGTCGCCGAGGTCGAGTCAGGCGTGACACCGGCCAGGAACAGCTTGCCCAGACCGCCCCAGAACGGCGAGGTGCCGCCACCGAAGGCGAAGGAGTAGCCGTAGATCACCCAGATCACCATCATCATCGCGGCGACGACGGTGGTCTGCATCAGGATCGACAGCATGTTCTTGGTGCGCACGAGGCCGCCGTAGAACAGGGCCAGGCCCGGGACCGTCATGAACAGCACGAGGACCGTCGAGGTCATCATCCAGGACACGTCGCCCTTGTCCATGGTTTCGGTCACGACCTCGGCCGCGGCCTCGGCGACGGGGGCCGCCTCTTGCGCAAAGGCGGGCAGACCGGCCAGCGCAACCGCTGCCGCCAGACCCGTGATTTTCGAAAGGTTTTTCATCGTTTTCACTTCCCCTGATCGCGTCTCAGAGCGCGTCGTCGTTGGATTCGCCGGTCCGCACGCGCACCGCCTGGTTCACGTCCAGCACAAAGATCTTGCCGTCGCCGATCTTGTCGGTCTTCGCCGCCTTGAGGATCGTATCGACAACTTCGTCCGCCAGAGTGTCGTTCACCACGATCTCAAGCTTGACCTTCGGCACGAAGTTCACCGCGTATTCCGCACCGCGGTAGATTTCGGTGTGGCCCGACTGCGCGCCAAAGCCCTTGATTTCCGTCACCATCATGCCACGCACGCCGATTGCGGTGAGCGCTTCGCGCACCTCCTCGAGCTTGAACGGCTTGATTGCTGCAATGATGAGTTTCACCGGTCATCCCTTCCTATGTCAGCAACTCCTGATGTCCCCAAAGACATCGCACGCCGTCAGAAGGCCCATTCTGCATCTGCAGCACAAGAAATCCTCGCCTGCGCAACAGGCATCACGCGGCGGTTACTGCACAAAAAACGCACAAATTGTGCAGCTTGCATAAAATTTAATCACGCCAAAAACCGAATCGTGATCTTTCGTCGCTCCACAACACAGGTCTGGCGGTGTAACCTGCGCAAAACGACAGGCACCGGATCAGACATATGGCAGGAACAGGCGGGCGGCGCGGGCCGCTGGTGGCGGACAAACGATATTCGGCAGCAACATCCGCGCCGAAACCGAAAGCCACCGCCAAACCGGCCAAACGCCGCAAGGCCCCGGCCACACGCCGCAAGCACGGTGTGGTGGTCGGCTCGATCCTGGGGCTGGCGCGGCTGATCTGGCGGGTGATCTGGGGCGTGAGCTGGCGCCTGGGCCTGGTGACCGGGCTGATTCTGGGTCTGGCCACGTTCTACTATTACTCCAGCCTGCCCGAGGTGAGCGCCCTGCTCGACGGGCGCAACCGCGGCTCGGTCACGCTGCTGGACCGCAACGGTCAGGTCTTTGCCTGGCGCGGCGAAACCTTCGGCGGGCAGATCACCGCGGCCAATGTCTCGCCACATCTGAAGAACGCCATCGTCGCGACCGAGGATCGCCGGTTCTATCGCCATTTCGGCGTCAGCCCGCGGGGGATCGCCTCGGCCGTGCGCATCAACCTGTCCGAAGGCCGCGGCCCGCTGGAAGGCAACGGCGGCTCGACCATCACGCAACAGGTCGCCAAGCTGCTTTGCCTCGGCGTGCCCTTCGATCCCAAGCAATGGAAGACCGAAGCGGCCTATGAAGACGACTGCCGGTCGGGCGGGGTCCAGCGCAAGATCAAGGAGATCCCCTACGCGCTGGCGATGGAGGTGAAATACACCAAGGACGAGATCCTGACGATCTATCTGAACCGCGCCTATCTGGGTGCAGGCGCACGCGGGTTCGAGGCGGCGGCGCAGCGCTATTTCGGGGTGTCGGCGGCCAATGTGAACCCGCAACAGGCGGCGATGCTGGCCGGGCTGCTGAAGGCCCCCTCGCGCTATGCGCCGACCTCAAACCTGAAACGGTCGCAGGATCGGGCGGGGATGGTGCTGGCGCTGATGCACGAGCAGGGCTTCCTGAGCGATCGTGAATGGCTGGACGCCCGCGCCAATCCGGCAACCCTGTCCGAGGCGGCCCAGGCCCGCGCGGGCGGCTATTTCGCCGATTGGGTGATGGGCACGATCCCCGACTTCCTGTCGAAGGACACCACCGAGGACGTGGTCATCCACACCACGCTGGACCAGCGCCTGCAAACCGCCGCCGAAGAGGCGATGAAGACGATCTTCGAAACCAAGGTCAAGGCCGGGTCCGAAGCCGAGGCCGCCGTGATCGTGATGTCGGCCGACGGCGCCGTGCGGGCGATGGTGGGCGGGCGGGCGACCAAGGTGTCGGGCGCCTTCAACCGTGCCACTCAGGCAAAACGGCAGACCGGATCGACCTTCAAACCCTTCGTCTATGCCGCGGCGCTGGATCTGGGCTGGACCCCCGATACGATCGTCGAGGACGCGCCGCTGACGATCAACGTCAAGGGCTCGGGGCCGTGGTCACCCAAGAACTACACCAAGGACTTCAAGGGCCCGATCCCGCTGTGGCAGGCGCTGGCGGAATCGATCAACACCGCGACGGTGCGGGTGTCGGAAACCGTGGGCAGCGATGCGGTGCGCAAGGTGGCGCAGGACTTCGGCTTTGCCTCGGATCTGGCGGCGGGGCCTGCGGTCGCGCTTGGCGTGTCGGAATCGACGCTGATCGAGATGACCGGCGCCTATGCGGGCATCCTGAACGGCGGCTCTTCGGTGAAGCCCTACGGGCTGACGGAGCTGCGGCTGAAGGGCGATTCCGAACCGCTGTTCGGCAAAGGCGGCGGCATTGGCGAACGGGTGATCTCGGAACGGGCCGCGCGCGAACTGATCTACATGATGCATCAGGGTGTGGAACGCGGCACCAGCCGTCGCGCGCGACTGGACGACCGCGAAGTCGCGGGCAAGACCGGCACCACGCAGGCCGCGCGCGACGCATGGTTCATCGGCTTCACCGCCGATTATGTGGCGGGCGTCTGGATGGGCTATGACGACAACCGGCCGCTGTCGGGTGTGACGGGCGGCGGTCTGCCCGCCGACATCTGGCACGAGGTGATGGCGCGCGTCGAAGCGGGCCAGCCGGTCACGCCCCTGCCGATGGCCGACCCCTCGGAGTGGCGCGGCCAGACGCCGCCGCAGAACGGCTTCCCGGGGCAGGCCTGGTCCGCGAACGACCCGATCCCCGAAGGCGGCGTGCCGGTGATCGACGGGCAGCTTGTGGCGCCCGAACGCCCCCGGAACGAAGGGCTGGGCGCCGCGATCGAAAACCTGCTGCGTTCGCTTTACTGATCTTAACCCGCGGTCTTCAGGTCGGCGATCAGCGCGTCGATATCGCCACGGCGACGGTCGAGCATCGCACCGATTTCGGTGCGCTCGGCCGCCAGCATGTTGACGCCTTCGATGATGATGTTGAAGAACAGATCCTTGCCGGACTTGTCCGAGACATGCCACAACACCTCGAACGGGGCCTGCCCCCTCATGAAGGCTATGGTCTTGACTTCATAGAAGGTTTTCACAGGGCGCGCGCCTTGCACCTCGAAACGCGCACCGATGAATTCGCGAAACCGCTTGCCGTATTTGCGCGACAGGTAACCCCGGAAGGCCACGGTGAAGGCGCTCATCTGCGCGGCGCTGGCGCTGCGCGCGGCCACACCCAGTGCCGAACGCCCGATCACCGGCACATCGGCGTAGCGAGTGAAGATCCGTTCGAAATCGGCATAAAGCGCCGGGCCGGTCTTGCCCGAGGCAATCGCCGCATTGACCTCGTTCACCGCACGGCCGATCAGCGCGCGCGCCTGGGAATCGGTCAGCGCAAGGGCCGCGCTTGCAGGCAAAAGCCCCGCCGCCCCGGCCCCAAGCGCCAGCCCGATCAGGCCACGCCGGCTCAGGTCATTCGGCATAGGGGTCTGCATAGGGATCGAAAGCTTCCGCATCGTTTTCCTCCTGACCGGACAATTGGTGACGCCGGCTTTGCAGATACAGCAGCCGGGATTGCGCATAGCTGTCCGCACTTTCATACAGAACCGAGTCGACCGCCCCCCCAAACCGGAGCCGGTCACCAACTTTTGACCCCAGCGTAAAGGCCGTCGCGACCGACGCATCGCGCCCCGACAGCACGGTCGTGACCGGGTCGAACACGATATCCACCACCCGGCCCAGCGCGTCACGCTCGGTCGAGGGGCCCAACAGCGGCAGTTCCAGATAGGCGCCTTCACCCACCCCCCAGACATGGAGCGTCTCGCCAAAATCGGTGTGGGCCTCGGGCAGACCGAAGGATTGCGCCACGTCGAACAGACCGGCGATCCCCAGCGTCGAATTCAGCAGGAAACGGAAGGTGTTTTGGCCCGCGGGCTCCAACCGGCCCTGCAGCAGCGAGTTGATGACCTTGCCCGGCAGACCGAGGTTGTGCCCGACATTGGTGATCGGACGCATCAGCGGCTCGGGCACGTCGGCATCCTTGAACAGCATGGAATCGACCGACTTGTTGAAGGCATGCACCGAACGGTTGCCGCGTTCGTAGGGGTCATTGATGCCCTGCGCATCCGGGTTCCCCCCGGCACACCCCGCCAAGAGCCCCATCAGCAACCCCGCTGCGGCGATACCCGCTGCGCCCCGCGCCATCAGGCCCATAGCATCCCCCCTTTTGCGCCCGGAACAGGTAACAGGCGCACAGACAATCAACAAAATCCATCTTATCAGGAATAAGCACCCCTGTCTTACGAGACAAGGGCAGCCGCGCGTTTCAGCCTGCCTCATGCAGGCCGATGCAACCGGGTCCGAAGCAGGCACCAAGCTTACAGCGCATCCAGAAGTGCCCGGGTGGGCCAGGCATCGGCCGGCAGGCCACGCCGCGCCTGTTCGGCCTGCACGGCATCGCGCGTCCGGGCGCCAAGAATGCCGTCGATCGGCCCGACATCATGGCCCCGCGCGGCCAGCTTTTTCTGCAGCACCTTCATCTGCTCAACGCTCAGACCGGCTTCGGGGCGGCCGGGGTCGAATTTCGGGGCGCCCTCCAACCGGGTCGCGAAATAGGCCGCGGTGGTGACGTAAACGAAGCTTTGGTTCCAGTTAAACAGCACCCGGAAGTTGGGATAGACCATGAAGGCCGGCCCCTTGCGCCCCATCGGCAGCAGGATCGAGCCCTTGCCCGGCGCCAGGTTACCGCTGCGCGCCCGCACCCCCATCCGTGCCCAGTCGGCAGTCGGCAGCTCGGTCCCGAGCCCGGTTTTCGCCCAGTCGAGCCCGGCAGGCACGGTGATCTCCTGCATCCACGGCTCACCCCGTCGCCAGCCCATACCCGCGATCATCTTCGCCCCGGACATCAGCGCATCGGGCGCCGAGCCCTTCAGGTTCACATGCCCGTCGCCATCGCCATCAACGCCATTGCGCAGGATGTCTTCGGGCAGCATCTGGACCTGGCCGATCTCGCCCGCCCAGGCGCCAAGGTTGCGCTTGGGGTCGAAATCGCCGCGCCGGAACAGTTCGGCTGCGCCCAGAACCTGTGGGCGGAACAGCTGCGGACGGCGGCAATCATGCGCCAGCGTCACCAGCGCATCGCGCGTATTGAAATCGCCCTGCACCGCGCCGAAATCGGTTTCAAGCGCCCAGAACGCCAGCAGGACCCCCCGCGAAACGCCATAGTCGCGTTCGATCCGGTCGAAAACCGCATCGTATTTCTGCGCGTTCTTCGCCCCGTTGCTCAGCCGGTTCTGGCTGATGACCGCGCCCGAGAATTCGATGAAATTCTTGCGAAAAACGCCTTGGGACCGGTCCGCTTTCAACACCCGCGCATCCTGACGCACCCCCGCGAAGAACGCATCCGCCTGCGCGGCGCTCAGGCCGTTGCGCCGCACCTCGGCCTTCAGATCCCGGACGAAACCGCCGAAGTCGCCGCCGCATTGGGCATGGGCCAAAGTGGGCACTAGCAAGCAAAGACACAAAGCAAACACAGGGCGCATCGGGAAACCTCGGATATGAAACTGCGTCGACGCTACCCGCAGCCGAAGACCGGGGCAACAACGTTGCAATTTGGGCACGGCCCATGTTTTCGGGCGCGATACCCGTTTGGTTAACTTGATTTTTACATTGTGGATCACAGGATTAGCCGCGGGAGCGAGGCCATCGGAGGGAGAGATGGAGATTCTGCCGAAAGATATTCTGAACGCCCTGCGCGACGCGCAGTCGCGCGAGGCCGGGCGCCGTTCGCGGCTGCGGGTGCAGGTGGGCGACGATGTCTGGCCGGTGCTGCGGCGCTGGCGGGGCGGGTTTGCGCTGAATGCCGATCAGGTCACGCATCTGCGCGGGCTGGTCGATCTGTATGAGGGCAGCCGTCATATCTCGACCGCATTGATCGTCGCCTCGGATGTCGAGGGGGGCGAGCTGATCTGCACCATCAAGCGTGACACCCCGGTCAGCGACCGCGCCGCGCTGGATTTCGAGCGGAATGAAAACGCGCCGGTCGGGTATCTGCCGCCCGCGTGACGCCGCTCAGGGCCGGATTTCAACCGCCGCGCCAATCGGCGTGGCGGCGAACAATTCCGCGATCTCGGCATTCGCCAGGGCAATGCAGCCTGCCGTCCAGTCATAAGCCAAGGTGACGCCTTCGGGCAGCTGGTTGGGCTGGCCGTGGAAAAAAATGTCACCGCCCGGGCTGACCCCAAGGGCCGCGGCCTGCGCCCGGTCTTGCGGCCGCGGATAGTCGATGCCCAGCGACAGGTGGTAAGCGCTGGCCGCGTTGCGCCGGTCGATGCGGAACTCGCCTTCGGGGGTGCGCCCGTCACCCTGCCGGGTCTTTGGCGCCTCAGGGGCAAAGCCCAGCCGCACGCGATAGACCCGCACAACCTGATCGCCGACATAGACTGTCATCCGTCGTGCGGATTTTTCCACCACTATGCGGCTGACCGGCCCGACCAGCGGCACCTTCGGCACATCCGGCGGCGGGCGCTGGATCATCAGCCATGCCGCCGCCAGAAAAACCAGCAGCGTCAGGGCCGAAAACAGCCGCGCCAGACGCCGCAGCATCGCTTATTGCAGATCGCCGAAGGCCGCCTGCAACCGGGCGACCGCCTCGATCACGCGCGCCCGGGGCGTCGCCAGGTTGAAGCGCAGGAAGCCCTCGCCCCCCAGCCCGAAGGTCGGCCCGTGGTTCGCAGCGATTTTCGCGCCTTGCTCGACCCGCGCGGTGAATTCCTCGCGCGTCATGCCGGTGCCCGAAAAATCGACCCAGGCCAGATAGGTCGCCTCCAGCGGCATCGAGCGCAGCCCCGGGATCGCACTCACGCCGGCGTCGAAAATCCGGCGGTTTTCATCCAGATAGGCGATCAGCGCATCCAGCCAGGCCGCCCCCTCGGGCGAATAGGCCGCCGTCGCCAGCGCCAGACCAAAGCTGTTGGGCGAAATCCCCATCGCCGCCATCCGCCCGGCGAACCGCGCGCGCAGATCGGGGTCGGCGATGATGACATTGCCCGAATGGGTGCCCGCGATGTTGAAGGTCTTGGTGGTGGCCGTCATCATCACCACCGGCTGATCGGGGCAGACGGTCGGGAAAGCGTGGTGTTTGTGACCCGGCATCACCAGATCGTGGTGGATCTCGTCGGAGACCAGCACAAGCCCGTGACGGTGCGCGAAATCCGCCACGCCGCGCAACTCGGCCTCGGTCCAGACCCGGCCGCCCGGGTTATGCGGCGAACACAGGATCAGCATTTTCGCGCTGCCGTCCATCTGCGCATCCCAGGCGTCGAAATCCATTTTATAGCGCCCGTCGTTCAGCACCAGCGGACATTCGACAACCTTGCGCCCCGCGGCTTTGATGACGCGGGCAAAGGCGTGATAGACCGGGGTCATCAGAACCACGCCATCGCCCGGCGCAGTAAAGGCATCGACGCAAAGCGCGGTGCCGTTGACCAGCCCATGCGTGGTGAACACCCATTCCGGCGCGATCTGCCAGCCATGGCGATTGGCCATCCACCACCCGATCGCCGCCAGATAGGCGCGGTCATCGCCCCAATAGCCATAGACGCCATGCGCGGCCATCTCTTCGAGGGCCTTTTGCACACAGGCCGGGGGCCGGAAATCCATGTCGGCGACCCACATCGCGATTCCCTCGCGCGGATCGACGCCGTAAAGCCCCTGCATGCCGTCCCATTTCACCGAATGGTGGCCGACGCGGTCGATGATTTCGTCAAAATCGGGGGATTGGCTCATTGCCGCGCTCTCCTGCTGTGTTTTTGTTCTGGAATGAATTGCTAATCCAGCACAGCGTTCTTGTGAAGATTTCATAAGTGGGATATTTTCCCGATTAAGTCAGCAAATGCAGACATTATTTCCGAATTGCCGCCACCATTGCACCGGTCGCCCCCATCGCCTAAATCTCTGCCATGACCATTCGCCCGATCCTGATCCATCCCGACCCGCGGCTCAAGAAGCTTTGCGATCCCGTTGTCACCATTGACGACGACATCCGCAAGCTGGCCGATGACATGCTTGCCACCATGTATGACGCGCCGGGCGTGGGCCTGGCCGCACCGCAGGTTGGTGTGCTCAAGCGCGTCTTCGTCATGGATTGCGTGAAGGACAAGGATGCCGCGCCCGATCCGATGGTGCTGATCAATCCCGAAGTCACCTGGACCTCGGAAGAAACCAATGTCTATGAAGAAGGCTGCCTGTCGATCCCCGACCAATATGCCGAGGTGACGCGCCCGGCCGAGGTGCGGATGCGCTGGCTCGGTCTGGACGGGCAGATGCATGAAGAGCAGTTCGATGCGCTCTGGGCGACCTGCGCGCAGCACGAATTCGACCATCTGAACGGCAAGCTGTTCATCGACTATCTGGGCGCGATGAAGCGGCAGATGATTACCCGCAAGATGGAAAAACTGAAGCGCGAGCGCGCCCGGGGCGACGCATAATGGCGGTGCGCGCCTTCATCCCCTTCGACGACAGGCGCCTGCACAGCCCCGCAGCCCCGGTCGAGACGATCACCGAAACCGTGCGGATGATCTGGGACGACATGATCGACACGATGGAGGCAATGCCCGGCGTGGGCCTTGCCGCGCCGCAGATCGGCATCATGCTGCGTCTGGCGGTGGTCGATGCCTCGGACAAGCGCGGGCAGGCCGTGCGCATGGCCAACCCCGAAGTGCTGCACGCCTCGGTCCAGCTGCGATCGCATGACGAGGCCAGCCCGAACCTGCCCGGCGTCTGGGCACCGATCAAACGCCCGCGCGCGGTGACGGTGCGCTTCCTGAACGATCAGGGCCAGATCGAAGACCGCGATTTCGTCGGGCTCTGGGCGACATCGGTGCAGCATCAGATCGACCACCTGAACGGCAAGACCTATCTCGACCACCTTAGCCCGCTGCGCCGCAAGATGCTGATCCAGAAATCGAAAAAGGGCAGCGCACTGCAAGGGGGCCGCTGATGCGCGTGGTCTTCATGGGCACGCCCGACTTCTCGGTCCCGGTGCTGGACGCGCTGCATCGCGACCACGAGGTCGTGGCCGTCTATTGCCAGCCGCCGCGCCCCGCGGGCCGTGGCAAGAAGGACCGCCCCAGCCCGGTGCAGACCCGGGCCGAGGCCCTGGGCCTGCCCGTGCGCCATCCGCTGAACTTCAAGTCCGATGCCGAGCGTGCCGCCTTCGCCGCGCTGAACGCCGATATTGCGGTCGTGGTGGCCTATGGGCTGATCCTGCCGCAGGCCGTGCTGGATGCGCCACGCCACGGCTGCCTTAACATCCACGCCTCGCTGCTGCCGCGCTGGCGCGGGGCCGCGCCGATCCACCGCGCGATCATGGCGGGCGATGCCGAAACCGGCGTCTGCATCATGCAGATGGAGGCCGGGCTTGATACCGGGCCGGTGCTGCTGCGCGAAGCGACGCCGATCGGCGCGACCGAAACCACCGGCCAGCTGCATGACCGGCTGTCGGCCATGGGCGCGCGGCTGATCCTTGCCGCGCTCGACAGGATCGAGACGCTGACACCCCAGCCGCAACCCGAAACCGGCGTGACCTATGCGCAAAAGATCGACAAGGCCGAAGCCCGCGTCGACTGGACCCGCCCCGCGCCCGAGTTGGTGCGCCAGATCAACGGCCTGTCGCCCTTCCCCGGCGCCTGGTGCGAAATCAACGGCGAGCGCGTGAAACTGCTGCGCGCGGCACTGGCCGAGGGCCACGGCGCCCCTGGCCAGGTGCTGGGCGGTTTCACCATCGCCAGCGGCTCCGGTGCGCTGGACATCCTGAACGCACAACGCGAAGGCAAGAAACCGATGCCCGCCTCCGAGGTGCTCAAGGGCCTTGCGCTGCCCGCACAGCTGGACTGAGCGGCGACTCCCCCGGCGGGAGGGGGGCGTAAACCCCCCGCTTTCCCCTTTCCAAGCCCACGCCCAGTCCCCATATTGCCCCGGACAGGAGGCGCCCCATGAGCATCATCGCCCTCATCATCATCGGCGCCGCGGCCGGGTTTATCGCAACCCGCGCAATGCGGATCGAAACCGACATACTGACCACCATCGCCATCGGCGTGCTGGGTGCCCTGATCGGCGGGCTGACATTGCGCATCCTACTGACCATCACCGGCTGGATGGCCGGGTTTGTCGGCGCAGTGCTGGGCGCGATGGTCTTGCTGTGGCTTTGGCGCCAGTATGGGCCGCGCTGATGGGGGCGCTGTTCGGGTTTCTTGGGCTTGCCACGACGCGCGTCGCACTGGCCCTGCTGAGCGTGGCGATCTGGCTGATCTCGCGCCCCGGCGGATGGGCGGTTCTGGCCGTTCTGGCGCTGACCGGCGTAAAGCTGCTGCCCGCCTGATGCTCCCTTTCGCTTGCTCTGTTTCTTGAAGGAGACTGCCTGTGTATTTTGAAGATCTCCTCGGCGGCAACGCCGTTTACCTGGCCCTCGCGGCGTTTTTCCTGCTGGCCGTGTTTCTGGGCGTGCGCATCGTGCCGCAGTCCGAAAAACATGTGGTCGAACGCTTCGGGCGCCTGCACGCCGTGCTGGGCCCCGGCATCAACTTCATCGTGCCCTTTCTTGATCGTGTGGCCCACCGGATTTCGGTGCTGGAACGCCAGCTGCCGACCAACCGGCAAGACGCCATCACCGCCGATAACGTGCTGGTGCAGGTCGACACCTCGGTCTTCTACCGCATCACCGAACCGGAAAAGACGGTCTATCGCATCCGCGACGTGGACGCGGCCATCGCCACCACCGTGGCGGGCATCGTGCGCGCGGAAATCGGCCGGATGGAGCTGGACACGGTGCAGTCGAACCGCGCCAGCCTGATCGCCACGATCCGCGACAACCTGGCCAATGTGGTCGACGACTGGGGCATCGAGGTGACCCGCGCCGAGATTTTGGACGTGAACCTTGACGAGGCGACGCGCACCGCGATGCTGCAACAGCTGAACGCCGAACGCGCGCGGCGTGCGCAGGTGACCGAGGCCGAGGGACGCAAGCGCGCGGTCGAATTGCAGGCCGATGGCGAGCTGTACGCCGCCGAGCAAGAGGCCAAGGCACGCCGCGTTCTGGCCGATGCCGAAGCCTATGCCACCGGGGTGATCGCCGATGCGATCAGCAAGAACGGGTTGGAGGCGGCGCAGTATCAGGTTGCCCTGAAACAGGTCGAGGCGCTGGCCAAGGTCGGCGCGGGCGAGGGCAAGCAGACCGTTCTGCTGCCTGCTGCGGCGCTGGATGCGTTTTCCGATGCCTTCGGCTTGCTGAAAGGACGGTCGTGATGCTGTGGCAACAAGCTTGGGTCTGGGTGGCAGGGGGCGTGGCTCTGGCTGCGCTGGAAATGCTGGCGCCCGGGTTTTACCTGCTCGGGCTGGCGGTCGGCGCGCTGCTGGTCGGGGTGCTGGTCTGGGTGGGCGTGATGGGCGCCAGCCTGCCGGTGATGGTGCTGGTGATGGCGGTGACCGCCGTGCCGGTCTGGCTGATCGCGCGCCGTCTGGTGGGCGTGCGTGCGGGTCAGGTCAAACGTTGGGATCGCGACATCAACGAGAATTGACGCCCACGCTGCAGATTTCCGCACTGCAGCACTGGAAACCTGCGCCACAAGCCCTTAGTCCTGCGGCGGTCTTTTCTCAGGAGATCGCGCATGTACAAGGACTTCCCGAACGAGGCCGCGGGCCTCAAATTCTTCACGATCGCTACGCTGGTTGCCGTTGTCGGTATCGTCGTCTGGATTGCGGCCGCCAACCCGATGAACGGCGACGCCAGCGGCACCACCAGCGTCACCGTGGTCAAACACTGATCGCAACGAAAACGGCGGCCCATCGGCCGCCGTCTCTTTCAGGCGCCGGGTGTTCGGATCACACCGCGCTGATTTCGGCCAGAATGGCCTGCGCGGCCGCCGCGGGATTGTTGGCGCGCCAGACCGGACGGCCGACGACGATATGATCGGCCCCATTGGCCAGCGCCGCCGCCGGGGTTTCGACCCGCTTCTGGTCACCCAGGCTCGATCCCGTGGGGCGCACGCCCGGCGTCACGATCAGCTTGCCCTCTGCCTCGGGCAGCGCGCGGATCAGCGCCGCCTCCTGCGGGCTGGCAATCACCCCGTCCGCCCCTGCGGCAAAGGCCGCGCCTGCGCGTTCGACCACCAGATCCTTGATATCGCCCGGCTTGATCAGCGCCGCGTCCAGATCGGCCCGGTCGAGCGAGGTCAGGATCGTCACTGCCAGGATTTTCAGATCCTTGCCGGACGCCCCTTCCTTTGCCGCCTTGACGACATAGGGGTCGCCATGGACGGTCAGGAAATCGAGGTCGAACTGCGCCAGCCCGCGCACCGCGGCCTCGACCGTGGCGCCGATGTCGAACAGCTTCATATCCAGGAAGATGCGCTTGCCGTGCTCTTCCTTCAGTTCATTGGCGAGCGCCAGCCCACCCCCCGTCAGCATCCCCAGACCGATCTTGTAGAACGACACGCTGTCGCCCAGCACCCGCGCCATCTCCAGCCCCGCCAGGGCATTGGGGACATCAAGGGCAACGATCAGCCGATCATCGGCAGGCAGCAAGGCGGTCATGGCAGGCTCCGGGGTTGGGACAGGGGCAATTGGACAAACGGTCGTCCTATGCGCCCGATAGCGCCCCGGGTCAAGGAAAACCCCGCTCAGACCCCGCCAATGCCACGGCGCTGCGCCGCGCGCGTCAGGGCACGGGTCAGATCGCGATAGGCCAGATCTGGCGGCGCCTCGAACACCACGGGCACGCGCAGCGGTTCTGGCAGACCGGGGGCGAAGAATTCGACCACCGCGTCGAAGCGGCGGCGGGCGGCATCGTAGAACAGCCGGGCGATGCGCGTGGCGGTAGCGTGGTACATGCAGACTCCTGACCCGAATGACAGGAACAGCCTGCGACAGATTGCTTTCCAAATCGTTCACGCCACAGATTTTGCGCCGCCTCCTCTTGAACCGTGCCGGATTGCGAACCAACTCTTGTGCAAGACCCGGGCCAAGGCGCGCGCCACGATTGGGCGTGCCATTTTCCGGGGGCTTTGGAAAAGGAGATAACCGATGAACATGGAAAAGTTCACGGAACGGTCGCGGGGTTTTCTGCAGTCCGCTCAGACGATTGCGATGCGCGAAGGTCACCAGCGTGTGGTGCCCGAGCATCTTTTGAAAGCATTGATGGATGACGATCAGGGCCTGTCGGCCAACCTGATCCGGCGTGCGGGCGGCGAACCCGCGCGGGTGATCGAGGCCGTCGATCTGGCGGTATCGAAACTGCCGAAAGTGTCGGGCGGTGACGGTCAGGTCTATGTCGAGCAGAGCCTTGTGCGGGTTCTGGACGAGGCCGAAAAGATCGCCAAGAAAGCCGGTGACAGCTTCGTTCCGGTCGAACGCATCCTGATGGCGCTGGCGGTGGTCAACACCCGCGCCAAGGACGCGCTGGATGCCGGTGCGGTGACGGCGCAAAAGCTCAACACCGCGATCAACGATATTCGCAAGGGCCGCACGGCGGATTCGGCCAGCGCCGAAGACACGATGGAAGCGCTGAAGAAATACGCGCGCGACCTGACCGAGGCGGCCGAGGAAGGCAAGATCGACCCGATCATCGGGCGTGACGATGAAATCCGCCGCACGATGCAGGTGCTGAGCCGCCGCACGAAAAACAACCCCGTCCTGATCGGCGAGCCCGGCGTGGGTAAGACCGCGATCGCCGAGGGTCTGGCACTGCGCATCGTCAACGGCGATGTGCCCGAAAGCCTGCGCAACAAGCGTCTGCTGGCACTGGACATGGGCGCGCTGATCGCCGGGGCGAAATATCGCGGTGAATTCGAGGAACGGCTGAAAGCCATCCTGAAGGAAATCGAATCCGCTGCCGGTGAAATCATCCTGTTCATCGACGAGATGCACACGCTGGTCGGCGCGGGCAAATCCGATGGCGCGATGGACGCGGCCAACCTGATCAAGCCGGCGTTGGCGCGGGGCGAATTGCACTGTGTGGGTGCCACCACGCTGGATGAATACCGCAAATATGTCGAAAAGGACGCGGCCCTTGCCCGGCGCTTCCAGCCGGTGATGGTGGAAGAACCCACGGTCGAGGACACGATTTCCATCCTGCGCGGCATCAAGGAGAAATACGAGCTGCACCATGGCGTGCGGATTTCGGACTCGGCGCTGGTGGCGGCGGCGACGCTGTCGCACCGCTACATCACCGACCGCTTCCTGCCGGACAAGGCGATCGACCTGGTGGACGAGGCGGCCAGCCGTCTGCGCATGGAAGTGGACAGCAAGCCCGAGGAGTTGGACGCGCTGGACCGTTCGATCCTGCAATTGCAGATCGAGGCCGAGGCGCTGAAGAAAGAAGATGACGCGGCCTCCAAGGACCGGCTTGAAAAGCTGGAAAAGGAACTGGCCGATCTGATGGAACGCTCGGCCGGCATGACCGCGAAATGGCAGGCCGAACGCGACAAGCTCGACAGTGCCCGCACGATCAAGGAACAGCTCGATCAGGCGCGTGCACAGCTGGAACAGGCCAAGCGCGAGGGTAACCTGGCGAAGGCGGGCGAGTTGAGCTATGGCGTCATCCCGGGCCTTGAAAAGCAGTTGGCCGAGGCCGAGAGCGCCGAGGATCTGATGGTCGAAGAGGCCGTCCGCCCCGAGCAAATCGCCGAAGTGGTTGAACGCTGGACCGGCATCCCGACCTCCAAGATGCTGGAGGGCGAGCGCGAGAAACTGCTGAAGATGGAAGAGGTTCTGGGCCAGCGGGTGATCGGTCAGACGCAGGCGGTGAAGGCGGTGGCCAATGCCGTGCGCCGCGCGCGTGCCGGGCTGAACGACGAGAACCGTCCGCTGGGCAGCTTCCTGTTCCTCGGCCCGACCGGCGTCGGCAAGACCGAACTGACCAAGGCCGTCGCCGAATACCTGTTCGACGACGATCAGGCGATGGTGCGGATCGACATGAGCGAATTCATGGAGAAACACGCCGTGGCCCGCCTGATCGGCGCCCCGCCCGGCTATGTCGGCTATGACGAAGGCGGCGTGCTGACCGAAGCGGTGCGGCGCCGGCCCTATCAGGTCGTACTGTTCGACGAGGTGGAAAAGGCCCACCCCGACGTGTTCAACGTGCTGCTGCAGGTGCTTGATGACGGGGTGCTGACCGATGGTCAGGGCCGCACGGTGGACTTCAAGCAGACGCTGATCGTGCTGACCTCGAACCTCGGCAGCCAAGCGCTGAGCCAGCTGCCCGAGGGCAATGACGGCTCGCAGGCGCGGGCGCAGGTGATGGAAGCGGTGCGGGCGCATTTCCGCCCCGAATTCCTGAACCGTCTGGACGAAACCATCATCTTTGACCGGCTGACCCGGGACAACATGGATGGCATCGTCAAGATCCAGCTCAAGCGGCTTGAGAAACGTCTGGCGGCGCGGAAGATCACGCTCGATTTGGACGCGGCCGCCCGGAAGTGGCTGGCCGATGAAGGCTACGATCCGGTGTTCGGCGCCCGCCCGCTGAAGCGGGTGATCCAGCGCCACCTGCAGGACCCGCTGGCCGAACTGATCCTGTCGGGCGAGGTTCGCGACGGCGAGACGATCCCGGTCACCGCCACGGCCGAAGGGCTGGTGGTGGGCGGTCACGTCTCGCCCTCGACCCGGGAAGAGCCGCGCGAAACGCCGGTTCACTGATACGGAAAGGGGCGGATTTCCCGCCCCTTTTCCTTATGCCCAGGCTGGGGGCCAGCCCCCAGACCCCCGGAGTATTTCCGCCAAGAAGAAGGGAAAGACACGGCCCTTCTTCGTGGCAAAAAAATACTCGAAAACCGGCCTCGCCGCAGGGCGTGGGGCAGGTTAGATTGCACCGGACCGGAGCCTTCCCATGCCCGCCCTCTGCCGCGATTGCCTTGCCACATTCGACACCGCCCCGGCCCGCTGCCCCCATTGCGGAAGGCCGCGCATATTGGCGCATCCCGAACTCTTTTCCCTGCCCATCGCGCATATCGACTGCGACAGTTTCTATGCATCGGTCGAAAAACGGGACGCGCCGGAACTTTCCGCCCGGCCCGTCATCATCGGCGGCGGCACCCGTGGGGTGGTGTCGACCTGCTGCTATGTCGCGCGGATTTCGGGCGTGCGTTCGGCGATGCCGATGTTCAAGGCGGTGGCACTTTGCCCCGAGGCGGTGGTGATCCGCCCGCGGATGGCCCATTACGCCGCGGTCTCGGCCCAGATCCGCGCCCGCATGACCGCGCTGACCCCGCTGGTCGAGCCGCTGTCGCTGGACGAGGCCTTTCTGGACCTGTCGGGCACCGAGCGCCTGCATGGCCCGCCCGCCCTGCAGATGGCGCGGCTGGCGCGCGAAATCGAAACCGAAATCGGCGTGACCGCCTCGGTCGGGCTATCGCATAACAAGTTTCTGGCCAAGATCGCCTCGGATCTGGACAAACCGCGCGGGTTTTCGGTGATCGGGCGCGCCGATACCGAAGCCTTTCTGCGCGACAAACCGGTTGGGATCTTGTGGGGTGTGGGCACCGCCACGCAGGCCAGCCTGGCGCAGGCCGGAATTCGCACCCTGGCCGACATCCGCCGCTGGGGGCCCGACGCGCTGGTGCGGCGCTTCGGCAGTGCGGGCACGCGGTTATGGCAGCTGGCACAGGGCGAGGACACCCGCCGGGTCACCCCGGACGCTCCGGTCAAGTCGGTTTCGAACGAGACCACCTTCGACACCGATATCGCCGATCGCGAATTGCTGTTGGCGCATCTGTGGCACATGGCGGAAAAGGCCTCGGCCCGGATGAAGGCCAAGGGGTTGCAGGGTTCCACAGTCACCTTGAAGCTGCGGCGCGCCGATTTTTCCGCGCTCAGCCGCCAGACCCGGCTGACCGAGCCGAGCCAGCTGGCCGATACGCTGTTTCGCGAATCGCGGCGGCTGTTCGAGGCGTTGCCCGAAGCCGGGCCCTTCCGGCTGATCGGAACGGGGTTTTCCGATCTTTCGCCAGCAGACGGGCGCGACCCTGCGGGCGACCTGCTGGACCCGCAGGCCGGTGCCCGCGCCCGTGCCGAGCGTGCCGCCGACTCGATCCGCGCCCGTTTTGGCCATGACGCCATCCGCACCGGACGCGGATTAACCACATCGAAAAAATAATCCAGGGGCGTCCCGAACCTAACCAAGGCTTAAGATCCCTTCGGCATCATGTCCTGCGTGCGAATGCGTATCCTCGGTTTCAATACGGGACTCATGATGAACGAGACACTTCACACCGCCCTTCGACAGGCCATCGGCGCCCATTTCAGTTGGCAGTTGCATCTGAAATCCGGGATCGACCATGGCAAGGCCCCGATGCCCGTGGACCAGGCCAGCGCCTGCGACTGCTGTGATTTCGGTAAATGGCTGGCCGCCCCCGAACAGAAGGCCACACTTGGGGAGAGCGTGCAATTTCGGGTCATCGACCGGCTGCACCGGGAATTCCACCTTTGCGCCGGACGCGTGGTCGAACAGATCGCACTGGGCGATCTGGAGGCTGCACATCGTCTTCTGGAGACCGAATTCAAGCCGCAGTCTGAACATCTGGTGGCCGGTCTGTCGAAATGGCTGCGCGAAGCTGGCCGTGGAGAGGCCGCCTGATCACTCGGCGGCAAGCCGGTTGGGTTCCCGCAGCAATTCGATGATACAGGCGGTAACGCCGCGCATCAGCGCCTCGAAGCTTGCGAAATCGGCCCTCGGCCGGATCTGCGCCTCGTCCATGTAAAGCGCACGGTTGATTTCGATCTGCACCACATGCATGCCCTCGGCCGGGCGCCCGTAGCGCTGCGTGATATAAGCGCCGGCAAAGGGTGTATTGCGGCTCAGCCGCAGCCCGGTCCCGGAAAACCCCGCTTCGACGGCGGCCATCACCCCCGGCGCGGCCGAGGCCCCGTAACGGTCGCCCAGAACGACATCGGGACGGTTCGGACCAAGCCCTTCCAATGCCTCGCTCGGCATCGAGTGCACATCCAGCAGGACCGCTCGGCCGAATCGGGTGCGGCAATCGGCCAGAAGGCGGTGCAGACGGGCGTGGTAGGGCCGCCAAATGCCGGCCAGCCGGGCCTCAGCCTCTGTCTGGGTGATCTTGCCCGAATAGATCGCACGCCCCCCCGCTACGACGCGCGGAATCACCCCAAGCCCGGCGGCCACCCGGGGCCCACGCCCGGCGACGGGCAGCCCCTCGATCACAGCGGGGTCCAGCTCGTCTTCGGCACGGTTCAGATCGACAAAGGCCCGCGGCGCACGCGCGGCCAGCAAGGCCGCCCCCTGCGCAGGCACCGCCTGCAGCAGCCTGTCCACAAAGGCATCTTCCGAAGACCGCAGCCGCCGTTCATCCAGGAGCGAGCGTTTCAGCAACTCTGCCGGATAGTCGCGCCCCGAATGCGGCGACGCGAAAACAACACCCGAGGTCAATTGGTCGGGCAGGTGCAGATCATAGGGCGGCATCGGCGAAAAGGCAGGGGCCATTGTGGTTCCTCTCGTCGCAATCCTACACTGAATTGATTTCACGCCAAAAGCCTCTTGAAAGCGGAAACGACTCCTTTTATAGACCCCGAGACCGACGCGGTTCCGCCCGCGTCCTTTTCTTTCAGAGAAGGGCGATCTGGCAGAATCACACGGCGTGGGCGGTTAGCTCAGCGGTAGAGCACTACGTTGACATCGTAGTGGTCACTGGTTCGATCCCAGTACCGCCCACCATTTTCGCCGCTCCCTTTTCGGGGGCACATGGGTTTCAAGGCGCACGCGCGCCGCGAATAGGAGAAGACCGATGAAGGTCCGTAACTCGCTCCGCTCGCTCAAGCAGCGTCATCGCGATTGCCAGATCGTGCGCCGCAAGGGCCGCGTCTATGTGATCAACAAGACGCAGAAGCGCTTCAAAGCCCGTCAGGGCTGAGAACGGCTTCGAGCCAGTGATAAAAGGCCGCGCAGGGGCAACCCGCGCGGCCTTTTCTATTGACGCCCCCGGGCCGAATGCGCCACGCAAAAAAGCCCGGCTGCGGGAAGCAGCCGGGCCTTCGGTCCCAAAGGGGTCCGTCAATCGTATTTGCGCAGATCCTCGATCACCTTGCCATCATTGGGCAGGCTGCCGACCGGCACGAGTTCGATCACGGCCTTCATCTTCAGCGCCTCGACCACGCCCGCCTGGTAGCGCGCGCCATCCTCGGCGGGGGTTTCGATGCGCACGGTCATCACGTCCATCTCGCCGGCACGGGTCGCCACGACCCGGGCGCGCGCCACCTCGGGGTGTGCCGCGACGAAGGCCGCTACCTGCTCGGGGCGCACGAACATGCCCTTGATCTTGGTGGTCTGGTCCGCACGCCCCATCCAGCCCTTGATCCGCTGATTGGTGCGGCCGCAGGGCGACACACCGGGCAGAATTGCGCTCAGATCGCCGGTGGCAAAGCGCACCAGCGGATAATCGGGGTTCAGCGTGGTCACCACGACCTCGCCCACCTCGCCTTCGGGAACCGGATCGCCGGTGCCGGGGCGCACGATTTCCACGATCACGCCCTCGTCTAGGATCATCCCCTCCATCGCCGGGCTTTCATACGCGATATTGCCCAGATCGGCGGTGGCGTAGCATTGCAGACACTGGATGCCGCGGTCGGCATATTCGGCGCGCAGGCTGGGGAACAGGGCGCCGCCGCCCACCGCCGCACGGGTGATCGACAGGCGCTCGCCCATCTCGTCGGCTTTATCCAGAATCACCTTCAGGTAATCGGGCGTGCCCGAATAGACGGTCGTTCCGATGTCCACTGCGGCGCGTACCTGCAATTCGGTCTGGCCGGTGCCCGCGGGCAGAACCGCGGCGCCCACCGCCCGGGCCCCGGATTCAAAGATCATCCCGGCCGGGGTCAGATGATAGCCAAAGCAGTTCTGCACGATGTCGCCCGGGCCCACCCCTGCCGCATGCAGGAACCGCCCCATCCGCCACCAATCTTGGGAAACCTCGCCCGGTTCGTAGATCGGACCGGGGCTTTGGAAGATATGCGCAAAGGCATGGGCCGGTTTCGTGGTCAGCCCGCCAAAGGGCGCCGCGCTTTTCTGCGCATGGCCAAGGTCGGACTTGCGCAGCACCGGCAGGCGCGCCAGTGCCGCACGGTCCGCCACCGCCGCCGGATCGACCGCGCCCAGATGCGCGGCCAGCCCCGGCGCCTGCAGCGCGCGTGCCAGAATCCGTGGCAGATCCTGCGCCAAGGCGGCGTCGCGCGCATCTTGCGAGCGGGTTTCCAGATCGTCGAAATACTGGCTCATAGCAGGCCCTTTTCCTTGCGCGCGGCACATCCGCCCTGTGCCGCGCCGCAGAATGCTGCGCAGCAATTGTTTAAAATCAATATGTTAGCTTACGCGAGCCAGCGTTTACGGCGGCGATAACTGCGCACTTCGCGGAAGCTCTTGCGGCCTTCGTCGGACATGCCCAGATAGAATTCCTTCACGTCCGGGTTTTCGCGCAGCGCCTTGGCCGGGCCGTCCATCACCACACGCCCCGATTCCAGGATGTAGCCGTAATGGGCATAGCGCAGCGCCACGTTGGTGTTCTGTTCGGCCAGCAGGAAGGTCACGCCTTCGCCCTCGTTCACCGCTTTCACGATCTCGAAGATCTGTTCGACCAGCTGCGGCGCCAGACCCATCGAGGGTTCGTCGAGCAAGATCATCTCGGGGCGGCTCATCAGCGCGCGGCCCATTGCGACCATCTGCTGCTCGCCCCCCGAGGTATAGCCAGCCTGGCTTTTGCGGCGCTCTTTCAGACGCGGGAAGTAGTTATAGACCATCTCCAGATCGCGGGCGATCGCGGCGCGGCCATCGGTGCGGGTATAGGCCCCGGTCAGCAGGTTTTCCTCGACCGTCAGGTGTTCGAAGCAATGCCGGCCTTCCATCACCTGGATCACGCCCTTGCGCACCAGATCGGCAGGCGAGCCGTCCTGAACACGTTCGCCACGATAGAGAATCGAGCCCTTGGTGACCTCGCCGCGTTCGGATTTCAGCAGGTTGGAAATAGCCTTGAGCGTGGTCGTCTTGCCCGCGCCATTGCCGCCCAGAAGCGCGGTGATCCCGCCCTTCGGGACCGCAAGGCTTACGCCTTTCAGCACGAGGATCACATGGTTGTAGATCACCTCGATATTGTTGACCTCCAGCAGGGTGTCGGTCCGGGTTTCCGAAGTCTGAGCGGCGTCGAGCATGGCGTCCTCCGTAGGGGTGGTGCCCCCGGCTGAAACGCCGGGGGCTTTTGTCTTATTTGCAGCGCTCGGCGATGCCGCTTTCGGCCGCAAAGGCCGCCGAATCTTCGGCGATCAGCGGGTCGATCACGTCAGCGTCAGCCGTGATCCAGTCCGACACCGGACCCCAGGTTTTCGCCACGGCATCCCACTGCAGCATGATCGCCGAACCCGGACCGCCATGGTCCTCGCAGGTCGCCGCGATCGGCTGGGCAAAGCCCGGCAGCCCCAGCTCGGTCAGCCGCTCTTCGGTCAGGTTCAGGTGTTCGAACCCGTCACGCACCTCTTCGGGCGTCACGGCCGAATGGCCCGCCATCGTCTGCGCCTCGCGGATCGCCTCCGAGATGATCATCGCCGCATACATGCCGCGCGAATACAGAACGGTGCCCAGCTCGTCCGCCGGCCCAGCCGCCTTGCCCGCGTCGAAGACGTATTTCTGCAGGTCGGCATAGACCGGGAAGTTGCTGCCCACGCCATGGAACGAGATCGACTTGTAGCCGTTCGCGCCTTCGCCCGCAGGACCCACGTCATTCTCGGACCCCGACCACCAGATGCCGATGAAGTTTTCCATCGGGAACTTGATGTTCACGGCCTCCTGGATGGCGACCTGGTTCATCACGCCCCAGCCATACATGATGACGTAATCGGGCTTGTCGCGGCGGATCTGCAGCCACTGCGATTTCTGCTCTTGGCCGGGGTGGTCGACCGGAATCGTGCTCAGCTCGAACCCGTGCTTTTTCGACAGCTCTTCAAGCGTGCGGATCGGCTCTTTGCCATAGGCAGAGTTGTGATAAACCAGCGCGATCTTCTTGCCCTTCAGATCGTCGCCGTTCTGGCTGAGCAGATATTTGATCGCGACCGAGGCGCCATCCCAATAGTTCGCCGGGTAGTTGAACACCCATTCGAACACCTTGCCGTTGGCAGCCGAGGTGCGGCCATAGCCCGGGGTATATAGAACGTGCTTGTCGGCGGTGACCTTGGGGATCAGCTGATAGGTGATGCCGGTCGACAGCGGGTTGTAGGCCAGCGCCGCCTGACCCTTGGTCGCCTCATAGCATTCCACGCCTTTTTCGGTGTTATAGGCGGTCTCGCATTCCGGCACCTGCACCTTTTCGCCGCCGATGCCGCCATCGCGTTCGTTCAGCAGGGTGAAGTAGTCGTTGAAGCCATCCGCATAGGGGATGCCGTTGGCGGCATAGGGCCCGGTACGATAGCTCAGGTTCGGCACGGTCAGATCGGCCATGGCCGGGGCGGCCATGGTGATCGTAGCGGCCACGAGTGCAGCAAAAGTCGTCTTCATACGTATTCCTCCCAGAACGTAATCCGTTGTTTCAGTGCCGGTTTCCCGGTTCTTCGGTCCGCCCCGCTCAGTGCGGGAAGGGCCAGAGTCTCAGTTTCTCTTTCGCCACACGCCACAGCTGTGCCAGCCCGTGCGGTTCGGCGATCAGGAAAATCACGATCAGTGCGCCCACGATCATCAGTTCGATATGCGCGGCCAGATCGGTCGGCCAGTTCAGCGCCCCCACCAGCAGGTTCTTGAGCAGAACCGGCAGCAGGACCAGGAAGGCCGCGCCCGCGAAGCTGCCGAAGATGCTGCCCAGACCGCCGATGATGACCATGAACAGGATCAGGAACGACTTCTGGATGCCGAAGGCCTCGCCCACCTCGGCCGCGCCCAGATAGACCGAGAAGAACAGCGCCCCAGCGATACCGATGAAGAACGAGCTGACCATGAAAGCGGTCATCTTGGTGGTCAGCGGGTTCACCCCGATGATCTCGGCGGCAATGTCCATGTCGCGAATGGCCATCCATTTGCGCCCCACGGTGCCGCGCGTCAGGTTGCGCGCCAGCACGGCGACGATGGTCAGCATCACCAGACAGAACATGTATTTCGCCATGGCCGAGGTCTGCGCACCCGTCACGAAGACGCCAAAGATGGTGCGGTCGGGCGCGTTGATCTGCCCCGAAGCCGAGTAGTTGTAAAACCACGGCACCTTGTTGAACAGCCACACGAGGAAGAACTGCGCGGCCAGCGTCGCCACCGCCAGATAGAACCCCTTGATCCGCAGGCTGGGCAGGCCGAACAGCACCCCCACGACGGCGGTCACGCCACCGGCCAGCAGAACATGGATGAAGATCGACACCTCGGGGAAAGCCGTCATCAGCTTGTAGCAGGCATAGGCGCCCACCGCCATGAAGCCCCCGGTACCCAAGGATACCTGCCCGGCATAACCGACCAGAACATTCAGCCCGATCGCCGCGATCGCATAGATCAGGAAGGGCACGAAGACCGCGTTCGCCCAATAGTCGTTGATGAACAGCGGGATCACGCCATAGGCCACCGCCAGCACGGCATAAAACCGCAGCCGGTCGAATTTGATCGGGAAGGTTTGGCTATCTTCCCGATAGGTCGTCTTGAAATCACCTGCCTCGCGGTAGAACATCAGATCCTCCCCCCATTGATCGTTTGGGGGATGGCGTCAGTCGCTCCCCTCAGCAGCCCCGCCGAATGCGCACCCAGGAAAAGATCCCGACGCCCGCACCCAGTGCTGCCAGCAAGATATTCAGAATTTGCAGACTTTGTGGTTCGCCCGGCGGTGCGGCCAGCGCGATCCATCCAAAGGCCAGCGCGGCGCCCCATCCGATTGTGAACGCGGTTGCACAGGTTTTCATGACCAAAGGACCTCCCAATCCCCTTCGCGGCCATGTCGGGCCGCGCTTGCGTCCCTTCCCTCCGACCGGGGCCTCCACTCCCCTTGGCGGTCAGATCCGTGTCAGAATGTCGCACCCCGGCGCACCGATCAACGATTTTCTTGTTATCGCAAACAGTTTTCATCGCCGTTACACCCGCTCGATGATCTTTTCGCCGAACAGGCCCTGCGGCCGGAACACGAGGAAGATCAGCGCCAGAACATAGGCAAACCAGTTTTCGGTCGCGCCCCCGATCAACGGACCGGCCAGGAACTCGAACAGCTTCTCGCCCACGCCGATAATCAGACCGCCGACAATCGCCCCCGGGATCGAGGTGAAACCACCCAGCATCAGCACCGGCAGCGCCTTGAGCGCGATCAGCGACAGCGAGAACTGCACCCCGGATTTGGAGCCCCACATGATGCCCGCGACCAGCGCCACGAAACCCGCGATCGACCACACCAGAATCCAGATGAAGCGCAGCGAGATCCCGACCGACAGCGCCGCCTGGTGGTCGTCGGCCACCGCGCGCAGGGCCCGGCCCTGTTTCGAATACTGGCTGAACAGCGTCAGCGCGGTCACCAGCAGGATCGCGACCACCGTCGCCACGATGTCGAGGTTGTCGATGAAGAAGCCATAGCCGAAGATGCTGTCGGTCAGGCCCTCGACGGTTTCGGAAATGCCCTGCGGCAGGCCGACGTCAAGCTTCTTGATGTCGGCGCCCCACATCACATCGCCAAACCCTTCCAGGAAATAGGCCATGCCGATGGTCGCCATGAACAGGATGATCGGCGCCTGATTGACCAGATGCTTGAGCACCAGTTTCTCGATGACGATCGCCAGACCGACCATCACCGCGGCGGTCAGGATGATTGCCAGCACCGAAGGCACCGTCCAGCCGAAATGCGTCAGGTGACCGCCGGTGACCGCGTTGATCAGATGCGCGAAGGGCACCTGGCCTTGCTGAATACCGACCAGCGTCAGCGCCGCGAACAGCGCCAGAACGCCCTGCGCATAGTTGAAGATGCCCGAGGCCTTGTAGATCAGCACAAAGCCCAGAGCGACCAGCGCATACATCACCCCCGCCATCAGACCGTTGAGGGTGACCTCCATCGCGAAAAGAAGTTGATCAGGCATGGTGCGCCTCCGTGGCTTGAATGCGGGTCGTGGGGACAAACTCAGTCATGAGCCACCCCCAGATAGGCGTCGATCACTTCCTGGCTGTTGCGCACCTCGTCGGGGGTGCCGTCACCGATCTTCTTGCCGTAATCCATCACCACGACGCGGTCGGACAGGTCCATGACTACGCCCATGTCGTGCTCGATCAGGGCAATCGTGGTGCCGAACTCGTCGTTCACATCCAGGATGAAGCGGCACATGTCCTCTTTTTCCTCGACGTTCATGCCGGCCATCGGTTCATCCAGCAGCAGGATCTTGGGTTCCGCCGCCAGCGCACGCGCCAGTTCGACACGTTTCTTCAGACCATAGGGCAGACGACCGACAGGCGTTTTCCGAATATTCTGAATTTCAAGGAAGTCGATGATTTTTTCGACTTTTTCGCGGTGTTCGTCCTCTTCCTTCGACGCACCACCCCACCACATCGCCTGGCTCAGCAGCCCTGATTTCATCAGGGTCAGCCGCCCGGTCATGATGTTGTCCAGCACCGACATGCCATCGAACAACGCGATGTTCTGGAAGGTCCGGGCGATGCCCAGCTGCGCCACCTGATAGGGTTTCATCGGCCCGCGCTTATAGCCCTTGAACCAGACTTCGCCCTCGGTCGGCACATAGAACCCCGAGATCACGTTCAGCATCGAGGATTTCCCCGCGCCGTTCGGCCCGATGATCGCGCGGATCTCGCCGTCGCGAATGTCGAAGCTGATATTCTGAATCGCCGTCACACCGCCGAATTTCAGGGTGATGTTCTTCATCTCCATCAGCACGCCGCCGATCTTGCGGCCGTCTGCGGTGACGTATCCTTCGCTCATGTCATTCATTCCGCAGCCATCCTTTGTTCCGGGGCCACCTGCGCATCGGCAAGGGTCAGCGTTGCCGTGATCTTGCCCTTGCGCCCGTCCTCATAGGTCACCTCGGTTTCGGTGTAGACGCTGTCGCGCCCGTCATAGAGCGCGGCGATCAGATCGGCATATTTGCTTTCGACGATATTGCGGCGCACCTTGCGGGTACGGGTCATCTCGCCGTCGTCGGCATCCAGTTCCTTGTGCAGGATCAGGAAGCGATGGATCTGACAGCCCGACAGCATCGGATCTTGCGCGACACTGGCGTTGACCTCGTCGATATGGCTTTTGATCATCGCATAGACGCGCGGATGACCGGCCAGCTCCTGATAGGACGCATAGGCGATGTTGTTGCGCTCGGCCCAGTTGCCGACCGCCGTCAGGTCGATGTTGATGAAGGCGGTGCAACGATCCCGACCCGCGCCAAAGACCACGGCCTCAAGGATGTTGGGGTAGAACTTGAGCTTGTTTTCCACATATTTAGGGGCGAACAGACGGCCATCGGCCATTTTGCCCACGTCTTTGGCGCGGTCGATGATACGCAGGTGTCCCGAGCCTTCCTCGAAGAACCCTGCATCCCCCGTCGCAACCCAGCCCTCGGCGTCTTTCGTCGAGGCGGTGCTTTCGGGGTTCTTGTAATATTCCACAAAGGTGCCGGGGCTGCGATAGAACACTTCGCCATTGTCCCCGATCTTCACCTCGACGCCCGGGCTCGGCACGCCCACCGTGTCCGAACGGACCTGGCCGTCGGGCTGCTGCGTGATGAACACCGAAGCCTCGGTCTGGCCATACAGCTGCTTCAGGTTGATGCCGAGCGAGCGGTAGAAATCAAAGATCTCGGGCCCGATCGCCTCGCCCGCGGTATAGCCCACGCGGATGTTGGAAAAGCCCAGCGTGTTCTTCAGCGGCCCGTAAATGAAGATATTGCCCAGCAGATAGCTCAGGCGCTGCCCGAAGCTGACCGGCTTGCCGTCCAGAATGTTCGGCCCGACCTTGCGCGCGACGGCCATGTAATGATCGAACAGCTTCTTCTTGAACCGCCCCGCATCTTCCATGCGGATCATCACATTGGTCAGCTGGCCTTCGAACACCCGCGGCGGTGCGAAGAAATAGCTCGGCCCGATTTCGCGCAGGTCGGTCATCATCGTGGCCGGGCTTTCGGGACAGTTCACGGTGAAGCCCGCCCACATCGCCTGACCGATCGAGAAGATGAAATCGCCCACCCAGGCCATCGGCAGATAGGCCAGAACCTCTTCGTTATGGGTCAGCCGGTCGAAGGCGACCGAATTCTTCGCGGTTTCGATGATGTTGCGGTTCGACAGCACAACGCCCTTGGGCTTGCCCGTCGTCCCCGAGGTGTAAAGCATCACGCAGGTGCTGTCATAGGTCAGTTCCGCGATGCGCTTGCTCAGCTCTTCCTCATAGCGGTAGTGGCCCGCGCGGCCCTCGGACTGCACATCCTCCAGCGCGTTCATCCGCGAGTGGTCATATTTCCGCATGCCGCGCTTGTCGGTATACATCACATGCTGGATGTGGTGGATGCGGTCCTCGACCTCGACCACCTTGTCGACCTGCTCCTGATCGCCGCAGATGACAAAACGTGCGCCGCAGTTTTCCAGAACATAGGCCATCTCTTCGGCCACCGCGTCCTGATACAGCGGCACCGGAATCGCGCCGCACATCTGCGCCGCGACCATTGCCCAGTAATGCGCCGGGCGGTTGCGCCCGATGATCGCGATATAATCGCCCCGCTCGACCCCAAGGCTCAGGAAGCCCAGCGCCATGGCGCGGATTTCCTCGGCGGCCTCGGCCCAGGTCCAGCTTTGCCAGATACCGAATTCCTTTTCCCGATACGCGGGCAGGCCGCCGAAACGTTGGACGTTTCGGGCCAAAAGCGCCGGAATCGAATGCGCAGATTCCTCTGCCGCAACTGCGTCAGCCATTGATCCTCCCTTACGCCGGCAAACCGGCGCCCCTCGCCGCGGTGGGCGATTCCTCCGTCGCCCATAGCGTCATGCCGTGACCCTCGGCGTCAAACTTTTCCTGACTTTTTCTGGATTCTTACGAATTCTTTCAGCGTGATTTCTTCTCTTTGCCCCACCCCGCCGCGATGTTAGCGAAGAAGACGGAGGCGGAAAGATGACAACGGACGACACGCGCGAACGGCTGACACAGGCCGGTTTGAACCTGATCCAGCAGGCCCTGTCGATCTTTGACAGCGATCTGCGGCTGGCGGTGTCGAACCGGGAATATCAGCGCATGTTCGACCTGCCCGAAGCGCTGACCCGCCCCGGCACGCCATTTTCCGACACGATCCGCTATCTGATCGAACGCGGCGATTACGGCCCCGTCGCCGACATCGAAGAGGCGGTCTGGTCGCGCGTCGATCAGGCCCGCGCGTTTGAGCCGCATTACATGGAACGCACCCGCGCCAACGGCCGCACGATCGCGGTCGAGGGATCGCCCCTGCCGCAGGGGGGCTGGGTCACCGTCTATACCGACATCACCGAGATCAAGCGGCAAGAGGCCCTGCTGCGCGCCCATTCGGTCGAGCTGTCCGAACAGGTTCTGGAAAACGCCGAACGTCTGGCGCAGGCGAACCGTGCGCTCGGTGCCACCAATGCCGCGCTGGAAGAGGCCAAGCGCGAATTGACGATGATCGAGGCGCGCACCCGGCAAGTCACCGAAATGATGCCCGCCCATATCGCCCATGTAGACCGGGACTTCCGCTATACCTTCTCGAACCGCAAACTGTCCGAGGTGATGCCCGGCAGCCTGCTGGACGTGGTGGGCCTGCCCGCGGCCGAGGCCCTGGGGACCGAAACCTTCGCCCGGATCGAGCCGGGCTTCTCGCGCGCGCTTGCGGGCGAGGCCAATGTGATCGAGATCACCCACGCCCCCACGGGCCGGCGTATCCGCATCGCACTGACACCCGACCGCGACGGCGCGGGCGGGGTCAACGGCGTCTATATCCTGTCGACCGATGTCACCCACGAAGCACAGGCCCGCGCGGCGCTTGCGCAATCGTCCAAACGGGAACTGGCAGCGCAGCTGACCTCGGGGCTGGCACATGATTTCGCCAATCTTCTGACGATCATTCTGGGTCTGCAGGGGCGGCTGGAGCGGATGGCACATCTGCCCCCCGAGGCCGCCGAAATCGCCCGCTCGACCTTGGCGGCGGCACGACGTGGCGGCATGTTGCTGGACCGGATCGCGGCCATCTCGGGCCCGCGCGAGTTGCGCCCGCAGGCCGTGGTGCTGGGCGATCTGCTGCACGATCTGGCGGCAATGGCGCGGCCCACGCTGGGGGCGGCGGTCACGCTCGAAATCTTCACCGCCGGGCTGGATACGCCGATTCTGCTCGATCCCGGCCCGCTGCAAGACAGTCTGCTGAACCTGCTGCTGAACGCGCGCGATGCGATGGCCCCGGCGGGCGGCTATATCACGATCGAGGCGCACGAGGTGCGCGACACCTGGGTCGAGATCGCCGTCTCCGATACCGGCCCGGGCTTCTCGCCCGAGGCGCTGGAACGCGGGCTCGATCCGTTCTTCACCACCAAGGGCGGCGAAGGGTCGGGCCTTGGGCTGTCGATGGTCTATGACCAGACCAAGCTGGCGGGCGGCACGGTGCGTCTGGAAAACACCCCCACCGGCGCGCGCATCACCCTGCGCCTGCCGCTGCGGCACGCCGAACCGCAGCGGCCGATGCTGGTGCTGCTGGTCGAGGATGATGACGACATCCGCGCCAATGTGCGCGAAATGCTGCGCGGGCTGGGCCACAGCGTGATCGAGGCGACCACCATCGCCGAAGCGCAGGCGCTGGCCAGCCTGCCCGACATCGGCATGGTGCTGTCCGACGTGCAGCTACCCGGCGCGACGACCGGCGTCGATCTGGCGCGGCAACTGACCGGGCGGCGCTGCGTCGCGCTGATGACCTCGCTGCCGCCGGGCGATAGTTTGCGCGCCTCGGCGCCCTGCCCCGTCCTGCAAAAACCTTTCACCCAGGCCGAGCTTGCGGCCCTGATTGCCGGAGCCTGCCAATGACCGCCGCCCAGCCGCATGTCGCCATTCTGGACGACGAACCCGAAATCCGCCGGATGCTGTCGGACGCGCTGGAAGAGGCCGGGTTTCGCACCACCAGCTATGGCCGCGCCACCGAATTCGAGGCCGCGCTGAAACGGATGGCGCCCGATGTCTGTCTGGTCGATCTGGGCCTGCCCGACCGCGACGGTCTGGCGCTGGTGCATCGGCTGGCGCTGGAATCGGGCGCGGCGATCATCATCATCTCGGGCCGTGCGCAGGTGCAGGACCGGGTGACCGGGCTGGAACTCGGGGCGGATGACTACATCATCAAGCCCTTTGACCCGGCCGAGGTCGTGGCCCGCATCCGCGCCCGTCTGCGCAAGCATCGCGCCGATGCCGGACCCGCCGCACAGGTCGCGCATTTCGCCGGCTGGCGCGCCCATTTCGACCGTTACATCCTCGTGGATGCCGCAGGCACCGAAACCCCGTTTTCCCATGCCGAAGGCGAGGTGTTGCGGCTGTTCCTGGACGCGCCCAACCGGCTGATCTCGCGGGCGCAGATGCAAGAAAGTCTGGGCGGCGCGGCGGGCGAAAGTTTCGACCGGGCCATGGATGTGCGCATCTCTCGGCTGCGCACCAAGCTGGGCGAAGACCCCAAGAACCCGCGGCTTATCAAGACGATCTACGGCGCGGGCTATATCTTTCTGGGTGAGGTCCGGTGGGAGTGATTTTGCGCTGGCATTGCCCGGCCGCTTCTGATTCCTTGGCACAAATCTCGGATCGAAAGCACTGCCATGCTGACCCTTCTGCTCCACCGTTCGCCCACCAGGGCGTTCTATCGCGTTGAAATTTCGGACAATCTGTTCGGGGAATACACCGTTTTGCGGGAATGGGGCCGACAGGGGCGGCGCGCGGGCAGCCGGGCAAACTGGTTTTCCAACCTGCGCGAAGCTGTGCATGCCGCCGACCGCTGGCGCGGCAAGGCGGTCGCGCGTGGCTACCGGATGACCGAACGCCAGACGGCACGGGGCTGAACCATGGGCGCGATGATCCATTGGTGTGGAACGGGGCTCAGCTCGGGGCCGGGTCTGCGGCGACTGATCGACCAGGGCCGCGCGGTGACGGTCTGGACGATCGACGAACCCGCCGCCTATGCGCTGATCGGCGGGCGCCCGGCGCGTATCGCCGCCTACAGCCCGCAGGCGTTGCGCGCGGCCCTCAATCCCGGCGATGTCGTGGTCTCGATGCTGCCGCCCGACCTGCACCTGAGCCTTGCTGAAATCGCACTGGACGCAGAGGCGCATTTCGTCTGCTCGTCCTATCTGAGCGATGCGCTGCGCGCACTGGATGGCCGCGCGCGTGATCTTGGCGTGGCGCTGGTCGGCGAAGTCGGGCTCGATCCCGGGATTGACCATCTGATGGCGCATGATCTGGTGGCCGATTATCGGACCAGCGGTCTGGCCGGCCCGGATACCACGCTGTCGTTCCATTCCTATTGCGGCGGCGTGCCCGCGCAGCCCAATGCGTTTCGCTATAAATTCAGCTGGTCGCCGCTGGGGGTCTTGCGGGCGCTGAAATCGCCCTCGCGCTCGATCCGGCATTTCTCGGAACTGCGGGTCAGCCGCCCGTGGGAAGCCGTCAGCCGCTTCGACACCACCCTGCCCCGCCCCGAAAGTTTCGAGGTCTATCCCAACCGCGACAGCCTGCCCTTCATCGCGGACTATCGCTTCGATCCGGACTGGCGAATCGAGGATTTCGTGCGCGGCACGATCCGGCTGATGGGCTGGGCCGAGGCCTGGAAGCCTGTCTTCGCCGCGCTGGAGGATGACGCCCCAGGCGCCGGGGATCGGCTGGCCACACTGGCCGACAGGCTCTGGCACGAGAATGCCTATGGCCCCGGCGAACCCGACCGCGTGGTGCTGCATGTCACGCTGCAGGCCAAACGCGCGGGGCGCCCCGTCTGGCACAAATCCTGGGCACTGGATGCGACGGGCGATGCGCGCGGATCAGCCATGGCACGGCTGGTGTCGGGGCCGGTATCGCTGGCGACCGAAGCGGTTCTGGCGCGCACCATCCCCGCAGGCGTTCACCCGGCGCCACATGATGCGAAACTGGTTGCGGATTGGCTGGCGGCGCTGGACACCCAGGCGCAATATCTGGCCAAGCACAACCACCTGACCTGACCCCCGGGGGTTTTGCCCCCTGCCTCCACCGCCCTCAGAACGGGCAGGGCGCGCTGAAGGTCATGGTCTGGTTGCTGTCGGGGTGCCGGATGCGCAGGCTTTCCGCATGCAGCATCAGCCGCGGGAAATCGCGCGCCGGCCCCGTGGCATACAGCGGATCGCCCAGGATCGGATGGCCCAGTTCCATCATATGCACCCGCAACTGATGGCTGCGCCCGGTCAGCGGAGTCAGCCGCACCCGCGTGGTGCCGTCCGGGTCGTGGCGCAGAACCCGCCAGTCGGTCTGCGCGGGTTTGCCGGTCTCGTGGTTCACATGCTGGCGCGGGCGGTTCGGCCAGTCGACGATCAGCGGCAGGTCGACCCGCCCCGTCTTCGGCTCCAGATGCCCCCAGAGCCGGGCGAGATACTGCTTCTTCGTCTGCCGGTCCTCGAATTGCCGCCCCAGATGGCGCTGTGCATGCGGGGTCAGACCGAAGATCATCACCCCCGAGGTATCCAGATCCAGCCGATGCACCAACAGCACCGTCGGATAGGCGCCGCGCAGCCGGTTGATCAGGCAATCGGCCCGGTCCTCGCCGCGCCCGGGCACCGACAGCAGGCCCGCGGGTTTGTCGACCACGAGGATCTCGTGATCCGCATACAGGATGCGCGGGGCCTCGGGCGGCGGAGAATAGATGAAATCGCTCATGTTCCGGGGATGGCGCGGGGCGCGCGGGGCGTCAAGCCTCAGTCGATCACAAGCCGCGCGGCCAGACCACCGAACAGCACCGCCGCCACCCGGTTCAGCACCCCCATCCGCCGCGCCAGCCGCGCGCCAAGCCACCCCGCCGTCAGGCCATAGCCGATGGTCGTAAGGGTTCCCGTAATCGTCACGATACTGCCCAGAAGCACGATCTGCTGCCAGACCGGCCCGTATTCGGGGCGGGTGAATTGCGGCAGGAAGGCCAGCATGAACAGCATCACCTTGGGGTTCAGCACATTGATCGTCACGCCGCGCCGCAGGGCTTCGGCGGGGCCGATCGGGCCGCGGGCGGCCACCATATGCGGCGCCCCCGCACGCCAGCTTTTCACCGCGATCCACAGCAGATAGGCCGCGCCGGCCCAGCGGATCACCCCCAAGGCCCCGGGATGCGCCGCGACCAGCGCCGAAAGGCCCAGCGCCGCCAGCGTGACATGCACGATGCCGCCAAGGCCAACGCCCAGCCCCGCCGCGGCGCCTGCGCGCGGCCCGCCCTGAATGCCGCTGGCGGTGGCAAACAGCACATCCGACCCCGGCGTCAGGTTCAGCACAAGCCCACCGATCATGAAGGCGATCAGTTGCTCGGTCGGGTAGGTGGCAAGAATATCGAACATGGGCTGGCTCCGGCTGGACGGGCGGAGCTTAGCCGAACCATCGGCCCGCGCAATTCCCTTTGCCGGGCACGATGATAGCGCCAACTGCGAAATTTACGCTACGTCGCTTCGTCCCGGCCAACTGGCGTGCAGGGGGGCGGCGCGCTAGGGTTTGCGCGCAACCATCCTGGGGAGTTTTCCATGACCGGCATCGTTATTCTTTCGGGCGCCCGCACCGCCATCGGCACCTTTGGCGGCAGCCTTGCTGGCTTCACGCCGATCGAACTGGCCACCACCGCCGCCAAGGCCGCCATCGCACGCGCCGGGATCGAGGCCGACAAGATCGGTCAGGTCGTGTTCGGCCACGTTCTGAACACCGAACCGCGCGACATGTATCTGAGCCGCGTCGCCGCGCTGGAAGCGGGTGTGACCGTCGGCACGCCCTGCATGAACGTCAACCGCCTGTGCGGTTCGGGCGCGCAGGCGATCGTCTCGGCCACGCAGGCGCTGATGCTGGGCGACGCCGATTTCGCGCTGGCAGGCGGTGCCGAATGCATGAGCCGCGGCCCCTACATCATGCCCTCGGCCCGCTTCGGCCAGAAGATGGGCGACGCCAAGATGATCGACATGATGACCGGCGCGCTGACCTGCCCCTTCGGCACCGGCCACATGGGCGTGACCGCCGAAAACGTGGCCAGCGAATGCGCCATCACCCGCGACGATCAGGACGCCTTCGCGATGGAAAGCCAGAACCGCGCCGCCGCCGCCATCGCGGCCGGCCTGTTCAAGGAAGAAATCGTCCCGCTTGAAATCGCCTCGCGCAAGGGCACCGTGGTTTTCGACACCGACGAGCATCCGAAATCGACTTCGCTGGAAAAACTCGGCGGGCTGAAGCCGGTGTTCAAGAAGGATGGCTCTGTCACCGCGGGCAACGCCAGCGGCATCAATGACGGCGCCGCCGCCGTGGTGCTGGCGCGTGCCGAGGCCGCCGAAGCCGCCGGTCTGAAGCCGATGGCCAAGATCCTGGGCTACTCGGTCGCGGGCGTGCGCCCCGAGGTGATGGGTCTGGGCCCGATCCCGGCCGTGCAGCAGCTGTGCGAGAAACTGGGCATGACCGTTGCCGATTTCGACGTGATCGAAAGCAACGAGGCCTTTGCCGCGCAGGCGTTGGCGGTGTCCAAGGAACTCGGCCTCGACCCGGCCAAGGTCAACCCGAACGGCGGTGCGATCGCGCTTGGCCACCCGATCGGTGCCACCGGCGCGCTGCTGACCGTGAAGACGATGTATCACCTGCAGCGCACGGGCGGCAAACTCGGGCTGATCACGATGTGCATCGGCGGCGGTCAGGGCATCGCCATCGCCATCGAGCGGGTGTGATTCACCCTCTGACGCGCGCAGCCTGCGGGGCTGCGCGCGCCCTTGCCCTCAGGGCCTGAGCCGGATCTGCGCGCTGGCCGAACGCCCGCGCGAGTCCAGCACCGTCAGCGTCACGAACCCCGGCCCCGGCATCGGCAGCGTGGTTTCGCGCAGCCGTGACCCGATCGCCACCGGCACCCCGTTCGCCAGCCATGTGAACGGTGCCACCCCACCGCGCAGCTTCACCACCAGCCCGCCCTGCGGTGCCTCCAGTTCCGCCCCGTCGGGCGGGAAGGCCAGCGTGGGCGCATCCTCGGGCGCCTCGGCAAAGATCGCATCGCGCGGGCGAAACCGTTGCAACGGCAGCGGCAGGCGCGCGTTGGGCAGCAGCAACGTCGCGGGCGGTGGTGGCGGCAACGGATCGGGCGTGGCCTTGGCGCGCGCGAACAGCTCGAACAGAACGGGCGCCGCCAGATCGCCACCGAACGCCCCCGGCACCGGCGTGCCATCGGGCCGCCCCAGCCAGACGCCCCCCACATGGCGCCCGTCAAACCCGACCGCCAGTGCATCGCGATGGCCATAAGAGGTGCCGGTCTTGTAGGCGATCCGCCCGGGTTGCCCGCCCGGCGGCGGTGCGATCCGCGCCAGAATATCGGTGACCTGCCAGGCCGCGACCGCCCCGAACAACCGGGTGTCCAAGGGGTAGGCCCCGCCCGCCTCGGCCGACAGGTGGACCGGCGCGCCCAGACGGGCCAGCGCGGCATAGGCCTGCACCAGGTCCTGCAGCGTGATACCCACACCGCCCAGACTGACCGCCAGCCCCGGCTCGCCCCCGGGCAGGCGCAGATCGGCCCCAGCCCGGCGCAGGCTGGCCATCAGCCGTGCCGGGCCCAGGGCCTCGGTCAGGGTGACGACCGGGATATTGAGCGATTGCGTCAGCGCGGTGCGGATGCTGACGGTGCCGCGAAACTTGCGGTCGAAGTTCTGCGGGTGCCAGGCGCCAAAGGCCACCGGGCGATCCTCGATCAGGGTTTCGGGATGCGCCAGCCCATCATCGAAGGCCAGCGCGTAGACAAAGGGTTTCAGCGTCGACCCGGGCGAGCGCAGCGCCTGCGTCATGTCGACGAAACCCGCCCGCCTGTCATCGCTCCAGTCTGCCGCGCCCACCTGCGCCAGGATCTCGCCGCTGCGGTGATCGGCAAAGATCATCGCGGCCGAGACCTGCCCGGCCAGCCCCGCCACCGCACGCCGTGCCAGCGCCTCGGCGGCGCGCTGCAGCCCGGCGTCGATCGTGGTTTCGATCCGCGCGCCCTGCGGTGCCGCGCGCGCCAGCCGATCGGTCAGATGCGGGGCGAGCGCGGGAAAGTCGCGCCGGGACCCGGGCATCGGCTCTGCCTGAGCGGCGGCCAGTTGCTCGGGCGTCAGCGCGCCTGCCGCGCCCAGCCGCGCCAGAACCCGGTCGCGCGCCACATGTGCGGCCTGCAGCGCCCGGTCCGGGCGGCGGCTTTCGGGCGCTTGCGGCAGCGCGATCAGCAGCGCCGCCTCGGCGGGCGTCAGGCGGCGCGGTTCCTTGCCCAACCAGGCCAGACTGGCGGCGCGCACCCCTTCCAGATTACCGCCAAAGGGCGCCAGCCGCAGATACAGATCAAGGATCTGGGCCTTGGTCAGATGCCGCTCCAGCGCCAGCGCGACCCGCGCCTGCCGGAATTTGCCGCGCAGCGTGCCGGTCGGCCCTGCCTCCAGCAGCCGCGCGACCTGCATGCTCAGCGTCGAGGCGCCCGAGATGATCCGCCCCGCCCGCAGCCCCTGCCATGCGGCGCGCAGAACCGCGCGCGGATCGACCCCGGCGTGATCGTAGAACCGGCGGTCCTCGAATGCGATCAGCAGGCGCAGATAGGCGGGATCGACGGGCCCCGGCGCCAGCCGCCAGCGCCCGTCCGCCACCGGAAAGGCGCGCAGCAGGCTGCCGTCGCGGGCCACAACCTCGGTGCCGACCGGCACCACCAGCGCGGGCAGGTCGGTGCGCGCGATCCAGTCGTCAAAGCCGTCGCGCCCGGCGCCCGACAGCGCCAGTGCGATAGCCAAGGCCGCAAGCAGGCGGTGCATCTACTCGATCACCACCCGCTCTGCCCCGGTCTGCGCGCGCTGATCGGGGCGATACATATCTTCGACCGAGGCCGCCGGACGATGGAAGCTGCCCGGGCTGACCGCGCGCAGGATATAGGCCAGACGGAACGGCCGATCCGAGCGCCAGTTCAGTGCGGCCAGGAACCGATCCTGCCGGAACTCAGTCATCTCGGTATTCTCCTCGACCTGCAACCAGTCGAGCGCGGCCAGATCGCCCGCGCGCAGCAGATTGGGGTTGTCGATCTCGAACCCGGCCGGCAGCGGATCGGCCACCATCAGCCGCGCCTCGACCGGCCCATGCGGGGTGATTTCCAGCACCTCGACCAGACGGTCGCCCTGCTTCACCGCCCCCGGATCGACCGGGCTGCCATCGAATGCGTAAAGCTGCCGGGTGATCGAGTAACCCTTGCCACCCGCAGGTTCGGGCACCTCGGGCACGCCGATTGTCGTCAGCGTCAGTACCGCGGGCCGCGCCGTGCCATTGCGGATATCAAGGCTTTGGCCCGCCGTATCCGCGCCGATCATCCGCAGCAGCGGCCCTTCAACCGGGGCGCCGTTGACGGTGAACCCGTCCAAACCCGGGCGGTCGATCATCGCGTGGGTCGCCAGCAGGGTCCAGGCGGCCTCCTGCGTGGACAGGCGCTGCCCGGCGATCCGGCTGGCAAGTCCCTGCCCCAGATCGGCCAGCGGCACCGCCTGCGATCCCGCCCCCGCCGCCAGCGCCAGAACGCCGGCCCGGTCACGCAGCGCGGTGCCGTAATCGGCCCGCCACAGCGCCGCATCCTCGGGCTGTGCCAGCAGCGCGGCCGCGCGCGCGAACATCGCATCGGCCCGGGTCTGATCGCCATAAGAGGCCAGCGCCGCGCCCAGTTGCGCCGCCGCCAGCGGCGTTGCGAAATCGCCGCCCTTCACATCGGCATAATAGCGCAGGTCCGAAACCGAGGCCGCGCCTTCGCGCGCCAGCACCATCAGCGCATAGGCCAGATCGCGGCCGCCGCCATTGCTGCCGCCATCGAAATCGGGGGCGTAGTTCACCTGATTGCGCAGGTTGTCCATCGCATTGCGGAAGGCCGCATCGGGCACGGCATAGCCTTCGTGGCGCGCCCGACTCAGGAAATCGGACACATAGGCATCAAGCCACAGATCGCCCGAACTGGCGGACCACAGGCCAAACGCCCCCGAGGCATCCTGATTTGTCAGCACCTTGCGGATCGCCACATCCACCCGGTCGCGTAGATCAGCGGGGCTGGCCAGCCCCATCGTCTCGGCCACGCTGGACAGATACAGCAGTGGCAGCGCCTTCGAGGTCACCTGCTCGGTGCAGCCGTAGGGGTAGGTATCCAGCGCATCCAGAAGCGCCGCCGTATCGAACTGCGCCAGCGGACCGACCGCCAGCATCGCCCGCGCGGTGCCCGGAACGAAACCGCTCAGGGCATTGGCATCGAAGGTGAAGCTGTTCCCCGCCGCCAGATCGAAGCGGCTTTGATGCGCCACGGCCGGGTCGTTTTGCTGCACCGGCAGGGTCAGCATCTTCTCCAGCAGCTTGCCATCGGGCGTGGTCAGCGCGATGCGGATCTGATGCAGCCCGGCGGTCTGTGGCGCCGTGATCGGCACGCTGAGTTCGGCCTTGCCCAGATCGGCCAGATCGACGCCCGAAGGCGCCGCGCCAAGTGCCAGCCCCGCCGAAGTCAGATCCAGCCCCATCCGCCCCGAGGGGCCGCTGGCATGCACGATTTCCAGCAGCATCCGCGACTGGTCGCCCGGCGCCAGGAAGCGCGGCACCGAGGCCGTCACCACCACCGGATCGCGCACCAGCACATCGGCCTGCGCCTGCCCCGCCCCGGTTTCCGACCAGACCACCGCCATCAGCCGCACGGAGCCGTTGAACGCGGGCATCTGGAATTCGGTGCGGGCATAGCCATCCGCGCCAACCTCCAGCGGACCCGAGAAATAGGCCACCAGTTCCTCGGTGGGGGGCGGTGCCTGCGTCGTCATCTCGCGCCCGGCATCGCCGCCCGACCGGATGATGCCGTCTTCGCCCGCCTGCCCGTCGATCAGCCGCCCGTAAATGTCGCGCAGGCCGACGCCCAGCCGACGCTGGCCGAAATAATGCGCCGAGGGGTCGGGCGATTTGAACCCGGTCAGGTTGAGGATCCCCAGATCGACCGCCGCGATGGTTACATGCGCGGTTTCGCCCGGCGCCACGCCATCGACCTTGAGTGCCACCGGCAATGCCGCGCGCGGGTCCGATGCCGTGGGCACCTCGAAGGCGGCCTGCAACTGGCGCGCGCCCGGGTCCACGGCGGCATGGGCCAGCCCCATCGCCCGCACCGGGGCGCGTTCGGGCGCGTCCGCCTCCAGCGGGCGGATCACCGAGGCCGTGACATAGGCGCCCGCGCCCCAATCATCGGTCACCGGCAGTTCGATCACATTCTCGCCCGCCGTCACAGGCACCGATTGCAGCGAAATCAGGCGGTTCGACAGAACCGAGACCAACGCCACGCCATCGGTCGCGGGCACAACCCGCAGGCGCGCCACATCGCCGCTGCGATAGCCCGGCTTGTCCAGCGACAGCTCCAGCCGGTCGGGGCTGGCCAGCACATCGGCGGGCGCATACCAGCCCGCGTCGAAGCCCACCGAACTGGCGGTATAGGCACCGCCCACACGCTCGACCACCAGCTCATATTGCCCCCAGTCGACCGGCACGCCGATCTCGGCCGGGCCCTCGGCGCCCAGGCTCAGATCGCCCTGCGCAACCGCCTTGCGATGGGTCACGGCCTCCCAGTTCCACGAGCCATAAAGCGAATACCACTGATAGCGGGTTTCGACCCGGTTCAGCACCCAATGCACCTGCATCGGCACCGGCGCGGCCTGCTGCCCCAGCGCCAGAATACGGAAGCGGGCTTCGGCCCCCTCGGCCACGGTATCGTCGAACATCGGGCGAATGCCGATCACCGGATCGGCCGGCAGGATGATGCGGCTGATGCTGCGTTCCACCGGACGGCCCGAGCCCTCCTTGACCCGCACGGTGAAGGTGGCATCCAGCGGGCGTTTGCCGTCGTCGCCCATGTCGGGCAATTCGGCATAAAGGCTGCCATGGCCCGCGGCATCGGTCGTGCCATCGCCCAGCGATGCGCTCCAGGGCGAGAAAGGCGCATCGTGGCGGGCGAAGCGATAGCCCTCGAACCCCGGCACATCGGTGGCCGCGCTCAGCCGCAAATCGCCTTCCATCTCCAGATCGGCGCCCGGTGCGCCAAACAGATACCGCGCGTCCACACCGATTTCGGGAATGTCGCCCCCGGCCAGAAGGCCATCGGGCAGGGACAGGTCAAAGTCGATCCGTTCGGGCAGGAAATCCTCGACCAGCAGCTTGGAACTGGCCAGCGGCGCGGCCTTCAGATCGGCAAAGACATCCAGCCGCCAGGTGCCGCGCGGTGCCTGCCCGCCCAGCGCGAAGCTGGCCACATGGCCGCCCGCCCCGGCATCGGTGGCGATCATCCGGGAATATTCCACGCCATCGGGACGCATCAGAACGGCGGTCAGCGGCAGTCCGGGCAACGCCCGGGTGGCCGCATCGCGCGCAAGCATCGTGGCATGGATCGTCTCGCCTACGCGGTAGGCGCCGCGATCGGTCGCCAGAAACACGTCGATCGGCGGCGCGGGCGGCAGGCCCTCGACCCCGCGATCGGACAGGTCGAATTCGGCATCGGTCAGCGACAGGAAGGCCATGTCATCACCCGAAGTCACGGTCACCAGCGCGGGCGCCGCAGCGCCGCGCCCGGCAGCAAGCCCCGCATCGAAATGGGCCACGCCTGCGGCATCGGTGCGGGTCTGGCCCAACACGGCGTTGGCCTTGGAAATCAGCTCGACCGCGACATCGGCGCGCGGCGCGGCATCGGACAGCCCGCGCACCGCCACCGTCAGCCCGTCGGTGCCCGAATAGGTGCTCAGCCCCAGATCCGAGATCACAAACCACTGCGTCGCCGCCGGATTGTCCATCTCGTCCTTGCCCGGGATGCTGGCCTGCAAGGCATAGACCCCGGGCCCCAGCGGCCCCGTCACCTGTTGCACGGGCAGGCGCGTGGTCATGTCACGGTTGACCTGCATCGCGACATCGGCGGTCCCGGTCCAGACCTCTTCGGCCATCGTGTCGGTGAAGTAATCCGCCTGCCAATAGTCGAGCGAGCGGGCGAAGTAATCTTCGCGCATCGCGGCCACCAGGTTGCGGTCGGACACACGCAGCAGACGCAGGTCCAGATGTTCGGTATTCACGGTTTCCACCGGCAGCCCCGCATCCACCGAACGCGGCAGCACATAGGCCCGGCCCGGGAAGCGCACGGCGGGCGAACGATCACGGATATAGGCGGTGATCGTCACATCCTTGGCCAGCACCTCGCCCGAGGCGGCGGGCAGGCCCTTGCGGAAGGTCAGGCTCTGGCGTTCGCCATGGCTGAACCCCTCGACGCAGATCCGGTCGCCCGTTGCCTCGACCGAAAGGCCGGGCTTGGGCAGTTGCACGAAGCTGGCGTAATCGGTGCCCGCGCGGACCAGATCGGCGTTGAACTGCGCACAGATCCGCGGGCTGGCGCTGTCGGCTTCGACCTCGTGGCCCGAAACGCGGAAACCGTATTTGGCGGTGGCATCGTCCAGTGCGGCGGCAATATCGGTGCGCGACGACAGGGCCTGCGCCAGGGTCAGTGCCGGGATCATGTCGCGCCCGCGCCCGGCCAGTTCGAACGCCTGAGCCAGAACGCTCAGCGCCTCGGCCCGGGTGGCCTTGCCCGGCGCACGCAAATAGCCGTTGAGCGCCGCCGGAACGGCCAAGGCCACACCTTTGCGCCCGTCTTTCGTCAGGACCGTGCGCGCATATTCGACCCATTGATCCGGCGCGTCTGTCAGGGTCAGCAATGCGCCCTGCAACCGCCAGATCTGATCCAGATTTCCGCGCCCGCGCGCCGCAGCCAGCGCCTTCGCCAAATCCGCCTCGGACCAATCCCCGCTCAGATGCCGGCGGCCCAGACTTTGCGCCAGACGCAGGGCTGCATCGAAATCCTCTGCTTGCAGGAAGCCCAGTTCGGCGGCGCGCTGCTGTGCCAGCGTTTCCGCCCCCGGCGCCGCGGCCCGCACGAAGCCGGAAAATGCCCCCTGATAGGGGCTGGTTGCGGTGATCTCGGCCTTCGGGAAGCACGAATTGTTGCGCGCGTTGAAGGTCACCGCCTCGCAGGCGGGGTTGGCCAGACAGGCGACCTCGCACGATTCCAGCGTGGTATCGAAGATCTGCGCCAGATCGCGCCCGGCCAGATCCATGTTTTCGGTAAAGACCATGCGCCGCGCGGGCACCAGCGGTCCGTCCTGCGCCATCAGCGGCGCCGCAGTGCAAAAGATCGCGGCGGCAAGAGACAGGGCTTTGAACGACACACGCATAATACATCCTCCGGAAAGACAGGGCGATGGTCTCACGCGGCTCTGGGCGTGGCAACGGTGGTTGCGCGGATTAAGGCTAAATTCACGCAGCTCTGCGAAGGTTCGGCCCGGGTCAGGATATGGGACGAATGCCGGATGATGAGTGCCAGCATCACGGAGAAATTGGCGCAGGAACGGCGTGCCAGATTGGCGGCAGAACGGCTGCTGGAACAGAAGAAGCGCGAGCTTTTTACCGCAAATCAAAAGCTTGCGCTGCATGCGCGGGCGCTGTCGGATCAGATCGTGCAGCAGCGTCATGGCCTGCAGCTTGCCCTGACAGAGGCCGAATCGCTGAAGGGGGAAAACAGCAAGGTCCGGGTCGATCTGGAACGTGCCAACTCCGTCGCACTGATCGCACAACGCCGGTTGTGGGATGCGCTGGAAACCATCCGCGACGGATTCGCGGTCTATGACAGCGACCTGCGGCTGGTGGTCGCAAATCGTGCCTATATGTCGTTCTTTCAGGGGGAAATCGCGGTCACGGCAGGCGTGAGCTATGATTCCGTTCTGCGCATTGCCGCGACCAAAGGCATGGTCGAGATGGACGGGCGCGACCCGCTGGACTGGCATCACGACATGATCGCGCGCATCCGGCGCGATCAGATCGAACCTTTCACCCTGACCACCCGCCGCGGCCGCCACCTGAAACTGATCGACCGCTGGGGCGCCGATGGCGATCTGGTCTGTCTGGTGCAGGACATCACCCATATCGTCACGCGCGAGGCGGAACTGGAAGAGGCGCGGCAAAAGGCAGAGGCCGCCAATCGTGCGAAATCGGCTTTCCTCGCGAATATGAGCCACGAAATCCGCACCCCGATGAACGGCGTCGTGGGCATGGCCGAACTTCTGGCCGATACCGATCTGACCGAGGAACAACGGCTGTTTGCCGAAACCATCCGCTCCTCCGGCGAGGCGTTGCTGACGATCATCAACGACGTGCTGGATTATTCCAAGATCGAGGCCGAACGGCTGCGGCTCTATCCCGAAGTGTTCGATCTGGAACGTTGCCTGCATGAAATCATGGTGTTGCTGCAGGCCTCGGCCAAGGACAAAGGCGTCAAGCTGCTGGTCGATTACGACCTGTTTCTGCCAACCCGTTTCATCGCCGATCCCGGGCGGCTGCGGCAGATCCTGACAAACCTGCTGGGCAATGCGGTCAAGTTCACCGAGGCCGGGCATGTGCTGGCCCGCGTCGTCGGTTTCGAACGCGAGGCGGGGCAATACGAGTTGCATGTGACGGTCGAAGACACCGGCATCGGGATCGCCCCGGAACATGTCGATCACGTCTTTGGCGAATTCAACCAGGTCGAAAGCACCGCGAACCGCAAGTTTGAAGGCACGGGGCTGGGGCTGGCCATCACGCGCCAGTTGATCGAGCTGATGGAGGGCACGGTCTGGGTCGACAGTGAACTGGGCGCAGGATCGTGCTTTGGCTTCAAGATCACCGTGCCGCGGGCGGAACCGGCCGATCCGATCGACAAGCCCGGCCAGCAGATCACACTGAAGGCGGCGATGGTGGTAGACGACCTGCTGGTCAATCGCGTCATTCTGGAGCGGCAGCTTGAAACCTACGGGCTCGACGTCACCTTGTGCCGCACCGCAGCCGAGGCCCTGCGGGTGCTGGACGATGGCGCCACCTTCGACATCGTGCTGACCGATCACAAGATGCCCGCGCTGGACGGGTTGGAACTGAGCCGCCGACTGCATGATCGTGGTATCCAGACCCCGATCCTGCTTTTGACCTCGGACCCCGACGCGCTTCAGGCGGCGCAACAGAAATTCGGCGTCGCGGGCTGTCTGGAAAAACCGGTCTTGCGGTCCGATCTGTTTCACACCCTGCAGCGGCTGTCCCACCCCGACGCGGCACTGCCCGAAGCGTGCGCCACATCCGACCCGCCGCCGCCCACCGCCGCGCTGCGGCAAATGCGTGTTCTGGCGGCCGAAGACAACCGCACCAACCAGCTTGTTCTGCGCAAGATGGTCAAGGATTTCGACATTGATCTGCATTTCGCCGACAATGGGCACGAAGCGATCGAAAAATGGCGCATGATCCGCCCCGACCTGATCTTCATGGATATTTCGATGCCTGAAATGGACGGGCGTGAAGCCACCCGCGCGATCCGCTCGGAAGAGGTCGTGACGGGGGGGCATGTGCCGATTTGCGCACTGACCGCGCATGCGATGACCGGCGACAGCGACTCGATCTTCGCGGCGGGCGCCGATCACTATCTGACAAAACCCCTGAGGAAGACCGCCCTGGCCGAGAAAATCGCGCAATATTGCCCCAAAGAGGCGCGCGCGGCTATTCCGCCGTCGGAATAGCCGCGGCGGCGCCTACACGCGAATGCCGTAGCGCGTGATCTTGTCGTTGAGCGTGCGCCGCGCAATCCCCAGCGCCTGAGCCGCGCGTTCGGTATTGCCACGGCAGCGTTCCAGCATCGCGCGGATCTCGCGGGCCTCGAAAGCGGCCACCTTTTCGGTCAGGGTCTGGGGCGCGTCCTGGGCGACGGCTGGCGCATCGGGCAGTTCCAACCCAAGTGCGACCCGTTCGGCCAGCGCCTTCAGTTCGCGCACATTGCCGGGCCAGGGGCGGCGCTGCAATTGCTGACGGAACTGATAGGAAATCTCGGGCGGCGGGCGGCCATAGCGCCGGGCGGTCAGCCCGGTGAAATGCGTGAATAAAAGCGCGATGTCATCGCCAAGCGCGCGCAGCGGTTCCAGCGCGATCTCGGCCCCCGCCAGACGGTAAAACAGATCGGGGCGAAAGCTGTCGTCCAGCGACAGGCGGCGCAGATCGGTCTTGGACAGCGCGATGATCCGCAGATCCAGCGGACGCGGGGTGTTTTCGCCCAGCCGCTCGACCTGCCGTTCCTGCAAGGCCCGCAGCAGCTTGACCTGCGCGGCGGGCGGCATCGCCTCGACCTCGTCCAGCACCAGCGTCCCGCCCGAGGCCACCTCGAGCTTGCCGGGCTTGTCCTGCGCACCGGGGAAGGCGCCTGCGACATGGCCGAACATCTCGATCTCGAACAGGCTGTCGGGCAGGGCCGCGCAATTGATCGCAACAAAGGGCCCATCGGCACGCGGACTGGCCAGATGCAGCGCGCGCGCCGCCAGTTCCTTGCCGGTGCCGGTCTCGCCGGTGATGATGACATCCAGATCCAGCGGCGCCAGCGCGGCGATCCGGGCCCGCAGTGCCTCGATCGCGGCGGATCTGCCCAATATCTCGCTGCCGTCCTTGCGCAGCAATTCCGATTGCAGGCGGCCCAGTTCGGCACGGGTCGCGGCGGCGCGCAGGGCGCGGTCGACGACCGCCAGCAGATGCGCCGCGTCATAGGGCTTTTCCAGAAAATCCTCGGCGCCCATCCGCATCGCGCGCACGGCATGGGGCACGTCGCCATGTCCCGTGATCAGGATCACCGGCAGACCCGGCGCGCGGGCCTTGACCGCATCAAGCAGCGCGAACCCGTCCATCCCCGGCATCCGCAGATCGGTGATCATCAGATCGGGCCCCGGGCGCGCGGCCAGCGCCGCCTCGCCCGAGGCGAAGCCGCGCGCCTCGAAACCGCTCGCCTCGATCAGATCGCACAGCGCGGCCCGATGATCGGCGTCATCCTCGACGATATGGATCAATGCGGTCATGCCTGCGCCTTTTCCAGCAATGGCAGGACGGCGGTCATCCGCGTGCCGTGACCGGGGGTGGTCTCGATGTCCAGCCGTCCATGAAATTCTGACAGGATGGCTTGCGAAATGGCAAGCCCCAGGCCCAGCCCCTCGCTGTTGGCCTTGGTCGAAAAGAACGGCTCTGTCACGCGGGGCAGGTCTTCGGCGGCGATGCCGGGGCCGGTATCGCTGACCGTCAGGCGCAGGTCATCGCCCTGCACGGTCAGCGTCAGCGCAACCGCCGCGCCCGCGCGCCCCTCGACCGCATCCAGCGCATTCAGCAGCAGGTTCACCAGCACCATTTCCAGCCGCACACGCCCGGCCTTGACCCGCAGCATCCGGTCCGGGGCCTGCAGCACGGGCTCAACCCCCACGGCCCGGGCGCGCGGCTGCACCAGTTCCAGCGCGTTTTGCGCCGCACCAAGTGCGTCGACCTCCTCCAGCTGACCGCTTTCCTTGCGCGAGAAGGATTTCAGATGCTTGATCGTGCGTTGCATCCGCCGGATCAGGTTGCGCGCCGTCTCGATCCGGGCCCCTGTCCGCTCGGGCGCGCGTTCGAGCGAGATTTCGGCAGCGGCCAGCGTGGCCTCCATCGCGGCCAGCGGCTGGCTGACCTCGTGCACGATCGCGGCGGACATCCGGCCAAGCGCGGCCATCTTCTCGGAGTGGATCAGCGTTTCCTGGGCGGCGCGCAATTCGGCCTCGGTCTGGCGGCGGGCTTCGATCTCGCGGGCGAGCATTCGGGTGCGTTCGGTCACCTTGCGTTCAAGCAGGTCCGACTGGCGCAGCCGCAACGCGACAAGCTGGCGCCGCTGGCGCTGGATCTTGGCCAGTCCGATCCCGAGCCCCCAGGCCAGCGCCGCGCCCCCGCCCCAGCCAAGCGCGGCCAGAACCGCAGGCAGAACCGGCGCCGCGGCGAGCATCCGCCATTCGTCGCTGAAGGGCGCACCCCGGGTGCGCATCCGCGCGCCGGTGCCGTCGAATATCCAGCCCGCAGCGCCCTGCAACAGCGGTTCGGCCGCATTCACCTCGGCCCCGAAATAGGTGCGCTGCGCACCAAGCCGCTCCAACGCCTCGGGCGAGAGCGGGTCCAGCGGGCGGTAGCGCCAGGCGGGCTCTCCCGACAGAAAGACGATCCCGTCCACATCGGCCACCGCAATCGCCTGATCGGCGGCGGTCCACGCCTGTTCCAGCGCGTCCAGCACCACCTTGACGACAACCACGCCCTGCTTGCCATCGGCCAGATCAATCCGTGCCGCCAAAAAATAGCCCGGCGTGCCGGTGGTGACGCCAATCGCATAGAACGCGCCGACGCCGGTCGTGATGGCCTCGCGGAAATAGGGGCGGAAGCTGTAGTTGTTGCCCACGAAGCTTTCGTCGACATCCCAGTTCGAGGCCGCCAGCGTTTGCCCGGCCGCATCCATCAGATACAGATGGCTTGCCCCGGCCAGCCGGGTCACACGTTGCAGATAACGATTGGCGGCGTCGATGGTGGCGGGGTCTTGGGGGTCACGGATCGCGGCCTGCACCCGGGCATCCTCGCCGGTCACCTTCGGCAGATAGCGAAAGCGGTCGATTTCGGTTTCCAGCGCGCGCAGCGACAGGATCAGGCTTTGGTCAAGCCGCGCGTCGATCTCGGCCACGGTGCTGCGCCAGGCCAGCGCGCCTGCGATCAGCGCAACCGCAATCACCGGCAGAACCGTCAGCAAAGCGGGCGCGCGCCAGGCACGCGGCCCCTGTCTTGCGGATCGAGTCTGTCCGGGATCGTGGGTCATTGCGCCTCGCAGGGGTGCAGACGGATCGGATTGTCCGGCCGGGCGCCCAGCGTCACACAGTCCACCCCGCACAAAAGCCACCCCGAGGGTGTTTCCCCCGAGGCGGCCAGCAGCAGTTCGCTCACCGGCGGGCTGTCGGGCACCCAGACCCACCAACCGTCGACAAAGCGACCATCGGGCCCGGGCTCCATCCCGGCGCCCGAGCCTTTGACGGCGGCCTCGACCAGACGCATCCGGTCGCCTTCAACCTGCCAGACCTCGCGCCAGCCCTCTTTCTCGACGGAATGGGTCCATTCGAGGGTGAACTGGCCCGAGGTCGAGAGCGCCACAGTCAGCGCCCCCGCAATCAGGCAACTGCTCATGCCACCGCCGGGCGACGGCGCAGCCACAGCACGGCGAAGAAGGCCGCGACGCAGGCAAAGCCCAGCTCGTCGGTCAGTGCCAGTGCGGCCACCAGGAAGAACGCGCCTGCCATCGCAATCGCCCGTTCCCACAGCGCCAGCGGACGCCCGAGCCAGCCGATCACCGCCGCGCCCCACAGGCCGATCGCCAGCACCGCCTTGAGCACGACATAGGCCACCGCCGGGGCATAGCCGATCGCCTCGGCCAGCGGGCCGCCGTCTTGCAGCATCAGCGCGGGGGTATAGACCGCGATGAAGGGCACGACGAAGCCCGCCGCGGCGACCTTGACCGCCTCGAAGCTGATGCGCAGGCCGCTTTCCTTGGCAATCGGCGCCGCGGCAAAGCAGGCCAGCGCCACGGGCGGCGTCAGATCCGCCAGAATGCCGAAGTAGAACACGAACATGTGGCTGACGATCAGCGGCACACCAAGCGCCAGCAGCGCCGGCCCCGCAATCGACGAGGTGATGATGTAGTTCGGGATCGTCGGAATCCCCATCCCCAGCACGATACAGGTGATCATCGTCAGCACCAGCGACAGGAACAGGCTGTTCTGGCCGACACCCACGATATACTGGCCAAACGTATTGGCCGCGCCCGTCAGCGTCATCACACCGATGATGACGCCCACCAGCGCACAGGCGATGCCCACCGGCAGTGCGGTCTTGGCGCCCTCGGCCAGGCTGTCACGGCACAGGGTCAACGTCTCGCGCCCGCCCTTGGAAAACACGCTGATCGCGATCAGCACCGCCAGCGCGGCCAGAACGATGTTCAGCCCCATCTTGAAGAACGCCGCCGCGATCAGCCCCAGGAACACCCAGAAGATCACCCGCAGAACGCCCGCCGGCAGGCCCAATGCGACCGAACCGCCCAGGATCAGCAGGCCCGTCAGCGCCAGACCGACCGTGCCCGCGAACAGCGGCGTGTAGCCGGAAAACAGCAGGTAGACCAGAACGCCCAGCGGCAGGATCAGGAACCAGCCCTCTTTCAGGGCCTGTTTGGCCGAGGGCAGTTCCTCGCGGCTCAGCCCGCGCAGGTTGCGCTTGCCAGCCTCCAAGTGGACCATCCAGAAGACGCCCAGGAAATACAGGATCGCCGGGATCAGCGCGGCCTTGACGACCTCGACATATTCCACGCCCAGCGTTTCGGCCATGACGAAGGCCACGGCGCCCATCACCGGCGGCATGATCTGCCCGCCCATCGAGGCGGTGGCCTCGACCCCGCCGGCAAAGGCCGGGCGGTAACCGAAGCTTTTCATCAGCGGGATCGTGAATTGCCCGGTGGTCACCACATTGGCCACCCCCGAACCCGAAATCGTGCCCATCAGCCCCGAGGACAGCACCGAAACCTTGGCCGCGCCGCCCATCTTGTGCCCGACAAGGCCAAGCGAGACATCGGTGAACAGCTTGATCATCCCGGCTTTCTCAAGGAAGGCGCCGAACAGGATGAAGAGGAAAATATAGGTCGCCGAGACATAGACCGGTATGCCGTAGATGCCTTCGGTGCCATAGGTCAGATGCTCGATCACCTGGCTGAAATCATAGCCGCGATGGTCCAGCGGCGCGGGCAGGTATTCGCCCCACAGCGCGTAGGACAGGAAAACGCCCGCAATGATCGGCAAAGCGGGGCCCATCAGCATCCAAGCCGCGCAGAAAATGGTGACCAGCGCCGCGACACCCAGCACGATGTCAGTCATCAGCGGATCGCCCGCGCGCATCAGAAGCGGCGTATATTCGACCCATTGATAGGCCGCGACAGCAACGCCCGTCGCCGCCAGAAGATAGGCAAAGACCTTGCTCAGCGGGCCGCGATGCTTGGCAATCGCCAGCAGCGGCAGGCCGATCGCCAGCAGGAAGCCGACGTGAACCGCCCGTACCACCTGGCTGGGCAGGTCGATGACATGTGCCGCGATCGACACCTGAAAGACCGAAAACGCGAAGGCGAGCCAGAACAGCACCCGGCCTTCCAGCGTTTCAGGAAAGCTTTCGGCCAGCGGATCGTGCAGCCCGAGCTCGTCGTCGGGCAGGTGATGTGTGTTCTGTTCCATGATATCCTCCCTGCGATGGGGGCCCGGCGCACCGGGCCACCCACAGACTGTCCCCGATCAGAGCAGACCTTGCTCTTTGTAATAGCGCTCGGCGCCCGGGTGCAGCGGGATGGGAGAGCCCTTCACGGCCTCCTCGATCAAAATGCCCGCCGCAGCGCTATGCGCAGCCTTGAGCGTATCGAGGTTTTCAAACAGCAGTTTGGTCATCTGATAGGCGACTTCGTCCGAGACATCCTCATGCGTGACAAGGAAGTTGACGACGGCCACGGTCGGCACGTCTTCGGCCTGGCCTTCATAGGTGCCCGCCGGGATCGTGCTCGCGACATAGGGCGCGCCCAGCGAGGCCGCCACATCGGCCGGGACCGACACGAAGGTGATCGCCTGCGAGGTCGACAGATCCTTCAGCGCAGCATTGCCCAGCCCCGAGGATTGCAGCGTCGCGTCCAGCTGCCGGTTCTTCAGCAGTTCGACCGATTCCGAGAACGGCAGATATTCCAGCTTGCCCAGATCGTCATAGCTCATGCCCGAGGCGTCAAAGATCGCCCGCGCGTTCAGCTCGGTCCCCGATTTTGCCGCGCCGACCGACAGGCTCTTGCCCTTCAGATCGGCGACCGTCTTCACGCCGCTGTCGGTCAGGGCCGCAATCTGGATGACGTTCGGATAGATCGCCGCAATCGCGCGCAGCTTGGTCAACGGCGCCTTGAATCCGACCTCGGCATTGCCTTCCCAGGCATATTTGACCGAATCCCCCAGAGCGAAGGCCAGTTCACCCTTGCCCTGCTGCAGCAGGTTCAGGTTCTCGACCGAAGCCTTGGTCGATTGCACCTGGGTGCGCGCGCCGTCGATGCCCTTGGCATAGATGTCCGACAGGGCCACACCGAGCGGATAATACACGCCCGAGGTGCCGCCGGTCAGAATGTTGATGAATTCGCTGGCCTGCGCGACCGGCGTGGAAACAGCGATAGCCCCGGCGACCAGAGCGCCGAGCTTGAAGCTCCGAAACATTGCATCCTCCCAAATGTCCGTTCCCCGCCTCCCGCGGGGCCGCCGCAAGCGTGACCGGAAAACCAGGGCAAGCAAACCCTTTTGATGCAACCGGCCAAAACTTCGTGGCAATCCCCCGCTCCGGTTCTGGCCGGTTTCTGCCGCGGTTGGTGCGCCTTCAGGCGGCGTTGGTTTTGGGGCTGCTGTGAGAATGCAAGACACCCGCGTTTAGCGGGTTTTGGCGTATTGTAATGCTGTGGTAAATTTGGTTGCGGGAGTAGGATTTGAACCTACGACCTTCAGGTTATGAGCCTGACGAGCTACCGGGCTGCTCCATCCCGCGCCTGTGACGCTATTTTGCGTCTGGTTTTTTCACCCCAGAACGTCATGTTTTGAGGTGAGTATCGTTTGAGA
>DKFM01000006.1 GCA_002452815.1 Rhodobacteraceae bacterium UBA6796 | reverse complement strand
TATCCCGCTCAGAACACGACGATCATCGACCCGTGGGCGGCCATGGCTCTTCGGAAAGAACGGCTCGAGCCGTGCCATCTGCTCGTCGCTCAGCCAGAAAAGATTGCTCACCACACCCTCCTGTAGTTGGAGAGCGTGAATCACGCCGCCAGTGGCACCGCAAGCCGATTAATGGGTCCTGAGCCTAGCGCATGATAGGTAAATGTTGGCTGGGCGGATGTGCCGCCCAGCCACTTTTAATGCCTTATGGTTGCAAGAGGAATCTATAGAGGCGTTGATAAACCCGCGTGATAGAGGGGCGGCCTTTCCGCTTCCGTCAGACGACAGCTGAGGGCTACTTGTATCGACCCAGTGAAAATCGGCTCATGCTACAAGGGAGAACGTAGCAATGAGTATGACGATGGACGACAGCATCAAACGGTGGACGGCAAAGTGTAAGGCGGCGCTGGTGATCGAGCTCATTCAGGGCAAGACAACTGTGGCAGAAGCGAGCCGGTCGTTCGACCTGATGCCTTCCGAGATCGAGAGTTGGGTCGAGGATGCGAAGCGCGGCATGGAGAACTCCCTGCGCGCGAACCCGCTCGACATTCGCGAGCAATACGAAAAGCAGTTGAAGGACCTGCAGGAGGCCGACGGCATTGCGGTGTCGATCGCCAAGTTCTGCGCCTGGTTTGGCGTGCCGCGGCGCACGGTCTACTACACGCCGGTCAAGACGACACCGAAGGTCGATCCGCGCTTTACCGAGCCGATCAAGGCAATGATCGAAGCGGAGCCGTCCTTTGGCTATCGCACGGTCGCGTGGCTGCTTGGCTTCAACAAAAACACGGTGCAGCGGATCGGCGTTGTTGCGCAAATCAGCGTTCAGGCTGATGGTCCCCTTTCCGGCGCCCCTTCAGGCGACAGCCTCGATCTCGGCCCTTTCGAGGGCCGAGAAGCAGTTCATGATTGCGATGCGGATCTGGATTTCGGCGGTCTGTCGATTTGGATCTCGTGACATGGTCCGTTCGCCGAGAAGTTTGAAGCGGTTCATCTGGGCTTCGACCCGACTTCGGACATGATAGCCTGCCCACGTCTTCCAGAGTGCCCTACCGAGGCGTCGAGTTGCGCGCAGGATCTCGTTTCGCACAACTGCGGCGGGACAGTCTTCTTTCCATGCGCGACCGTTCCGGCGGATGGGTATGACAAGCATCGGCGCGGCGCTCGATGATTGCTGTGTGGCATCGCCGCGTGTCGTAGGCCCCATCGGCAGTCACGGTGGCAATTTCTTCATCCTCGGGAATTTGCGCCAGCAGGTCGGGTAGCAGAGGGCTGTCACCTTGGCGGCTTGAGGTGAATTCGACTGCCCGTATGTCCCCGGTCTCTGTGTCCATCGCGATGTGGACCTTGCGCCATTGCCTGCGGCGCGACGGGCCATGCTTCTTGGCCAGCCATTCACCATCGCCTCGGAACTTTATCCCGGTGCTGTCTATGAGCAGGTTCAAGGGCTTGTCTGAGCGGCGATACGGGATCTGCACCCCGAGCCGCGCTTGCCGTCGACACAGCGTCGAATAGTCCGGCACAGGCCAATCGAGCCCAGCCATCCGGATCAGGCTCTCGACCAGCCCGACCGTTTGTCGAAGGGGAAGGCCGAAAAGCACTTTCAACGTGAGGCAGACCTGCACCGCCGCATCAGAGAAGGTCTCGGGCCGTCCCCGCTTGCCGGTCTTTCCGGCGTGCCAGACCATGCTGGGATCAAACCAGACCGACAGCAAGCCCCGCTGGCGCAGCGCGGCGTTGTAGTCAGACCAGTTCGTCGTGCGATAGCGAGGGGAAAGGGGCTTCGGCATGCCGCCGATCTAAAGCACTGGATTCGAACAGGGATTCCTCATCACCGATATGTGCAACAACGTCCAGCGGATCTTTCAGCTCAAGGGCTGGTAGGTCCGCAAGCGGGCCATAGGCATGCGATCCCGCATCCAGGCGGTGCCCTCCGTCGCCACAGCGCCAAACGAGAGGTGGTCGACGGATCTGGCGCGGGTCTGGGCCGGAAAAGATGGCTGGGCCTCCCTGGCGTTGGTGATCGACTGCCACACGCGCGAACTATTGGGGTGGTACCTGTCACGATCAGGCAAGGCGACGACAGCCAGCGCCGCTCTGGAACATGCCCTGATCGCCAGGCTCGGCACGCTGGGCCGCATCGACCGGGAGTTCCTCCTGAGGTCGGACAACGGCTTGGTCTTCACTAGTCGGCACTTCACCGCCCTCGTGCGTAGCTACGGCCTTCGCCAAGAGTTCATCACCCCGCACTGCCCGCAGCAGAACGGCATGGTCGAGCGCCTGATCCGCACGCTCAAGGAGCAGTGCGTTCACCGCCACCGCTTCGAAAGCATCCAGCACGCGACCCTCGTTATCGGCGACTGGATCGCCTTCTACAACCACCGCCGCCCTCATCAGGCGCTTGCCATGCGCACGCCGGCCGAGGCATTCAGATTAGCAGCTTAACCTGAGCAGATTCCGCTGGGTCGATACAGCCAGGCGCGTCCGGGGGCAACCGCGCTCTGGCCCCATCAGGCTGCGCCACGCTGGCAGGGCAATTCAACGGCATGGGGGCTGGACTTTTTGCCAATTGTATGCGCTTATGCGCATAAGCAAATGAGGTTGTGATGATCGTTCAAACGTTGTCCGCATTGGCTGACCCGACCCGCTTGGGGGCGATGCAAATCCTGTGGGATCATGGTGAGCATTGTGCCTGCGAGTTGCTCGACCGTTTGTCGGCCACGCAAAGTCGCCTGTCGCGGCATCTGGGGGTGCTCAAGGCTGCCGGGCTGGTGCTGGATCGGCGTGACGCGCAATGGGTGCGCTATCGTATCAATCCTGATCTGCCCGCTGAAACCGAGGCGGTCGTCGCGGCAGTTCTGGCCGCTGCCGCGACGGAAGGCCGGGTGCAAGACAGGAGCGCCGCATGACCACGCTTTCCCCCACAAAACCCCGTCCCGCATGGCAATGGAGCGCCGCCGTTCTGGCTGCCGCCGTGGTCTGGTGGGCGCTTTATACCCGCCTTCCCGCGCTGTCGGCGGCTCTGGTCGGGCTGTTGCCGGTGGCGCCGGACAGCCATCTGGGCGCGGCGCTGGCGTTCTTCTTCTATGACGTGCCCAAGGTGATGATGCTGCTGGCGCTGGTCGTCTTCGCGATGGGCGTGGTGCGCAGCTTCTTTTCGCCCGAGCAAACCCGCGCGTTGCTGGCGGGGCGGCGTGAGGGCGTGGCCAATGGCATGGCGGCGGGGCTGGGGGTGCTGACGCCCTTCTGTTCGTGCTCGGCCGTGCCGCTGTTCATCGGATTCGTCTCGGCCGGGGTGCCGCTGGGGGTGACGTTCTCCTTCCTGATCGCGGCGCCGATGGTGAACGAGGTGGCGCTGATCCTGCTGATCGGGCTGGTCGGCTGGCAGGTGGCGGCGGTCTATCTTGCCTTCGGTCTGGGCATCGCCATCGTCGCGGGCTGGGTGATCGGGCGGCTGCATCTGGAGGGATGGTTGCAGGACTGGGTGCGCGACATCCATTCCGGCGCGGCAACGCCGGGCGCGGTCGAGGGCACGGCGCTCAGCTGGCCGGAACGCTATCGTCGCGGGTTGGATGCCCTGCGCGAGATCTTTGCGAAGGTCTGGCTGTGGATCTTGCTTGGCATCGGCATGGGGGCGGCGATCCACGGCTATGTGCCGCAATCGCTGCTCGAACGGATCATGGGCGCGGATGCTTGGTGGTCGGTGCCCGCGGCGGTGGTGCTGGGCGTGCCGATGTACACCAACGCCGCCGGTGTCATCCCGATCGTCGAGGCGCTGCTGGGCAAGGGCGCCGCGCTTGGCACGGTGCTGGCCTTCATGATGTCGGTGATCGCGCTGAGCCTGCCCGAGATGATCATTCTGCGTCAGGTGCTGACGCTGCGCCTGCTGGCGGTGTTCATCGGCGTCGTCACCGCAGGTATTCTGGGTGTCGGCTTCCTGTTCAACGCCCTGTTTTGAGGAGAGCATGATGAAAGACGTCAAAATCTATGGTCCCGGTTGCAAGCGTTGCGAAACGACCGCGGAGATGATGCGCGCGGCCGCCGCCGAACTGGGCATCGAGGTGCAGGTCGAGAAAGTCACCGACATGGCCGCGATCGCCCGTGCGGGTGTGATGTCCACACCGGGGATCAGCGTCGACGGCAAGCTGGTGCATGCGGGCGGTCTGCCGGACCCTGAAAAACTGGCGGGTTGGTTGCAGGGGTGAAAGACGGGCAGGGGGCGCGGGTCTATTCGCGCTGCCCCCTTTTCTTTCATCGCCAAGTGGCGACAATAGGGTGGTGCATTTGATGTGCCACCCTCATCAGTCGTTCGGAGAAGCCGATGATCACCATCACCCGCGAACATCCCGTGCAGGAAGATCTGGCGCTTTTGCATCGCCGCCATACCGATGCGATGCATGCCGATACGCCGCCCGAATCGATCCACATGCTGCCCGCCTCGGCGCTTGCCGCCCCGGGGATTGCCTTTTTCGTGATGCGTGAAGAGGGGCGGGCTGTGGGCATGGGCGCACTCAAGCGGATCGACCCGACCCATGCCGAAATCAAATCCATGCATATCCTGCTGGAGCTGCGCGGGCGGGGCCTTGCGCGGATGATGCTGGATCATCTGATTACCGAAGCGCGCGAGGCCGGTTTCGCCCGGATCAGCCTGGAAACCGGCGCGCAACCGTCGTTTCTGGCGGCGCGCGGCCTCTACCTGGCGGCGGGTTTTGTCGAATGCGAACCCTTCGCAGGCTATCGCCCCGATCCGAATTCGACCTTTATGACGCTTGTGATCTGATGGGCTTGCACGCGCCCGCGCCATGGCGCAAAACGGAGGCGTGCGGTCCCGTAGCTCAACTGGATAGAGCAGCCGACTTCTAATCGGCAGGTTGAGGGTTCGATTCCTTCCGGGATCGCCAAAGCTTTGAACGCAAATGGCCCGGTTTTCAGCGGGCACAGCAGCGCCGGATCACAGCGTCAATCCCTGGGTTCAAACACCTACAGAAACAACGCCCTGCAGGCAGATCAGCGCGGATAGCCGAAGGCGCGGATCATCTCCCAGAGATCGCGGTTTAGGGTGGTCAGATCGGATATGGTCTCGCGCAGACCGGAAATCGCCTCGGCGTCGAGGCGTCGTTTTTCACCCATGCGGATGGCATCACGGCGGTCGGCGATCCGCATCTGGATCGTGCTGATGCCGCCGCCCTCCGGGTCGAAGGCATAGATCGCGTGATTGTAGCGGTTCCGCTCGGCCGCATGCCGCACCATCTTTTTGGTCACCTGCAGAAGTCGGTTCAGATCCGCCTCGGGCAGGCCCTTGTGCTTGGCAAGACGTTCGACCAGATCCACCCGCGCACGGGTGGTGTTGAGCGTCAGAAACAGGATCAGCGCGGTATCCTTGTCGCAGCCGATCAGCCCGGCAATGACGTGCACCAGCAAACTTTCGGTATTCGTCCAGACATAGGTCAGTCGGCCAATCTCTTGCAGCGCCCCGTCGAAGCTGGAGGCGGCGGGGCGCATCAGCTGCGGTCCTGCGCGGCCATGTATCGGCTCGCGGCCTCGGTGCGGTTGGCAACACCCAGCTTGGCGATGATATTGTGGATGTGCAGCTTGACGGTATGTTCGGACAGACCCAGAGCATTGGCGATGACCTTGTTGCGCTGGCCCTGCGCGGCCAGATGCAAGACCTCGCTTTCGCGCGCGGTCAGACCCTCGCAGGGTCGCCGTTCGGCGGCCATCTGATACGGGGCCTCCTGCGCATCCGAACGGCCCACCAATGTTGCGGGCACAAGGATTTCCCCCGACAGGAACACCTTCATCAGCGCGACCAGCGCCTCAATGGGCATGCTGATCGGCAAGAACCGCATCTGCTCGCTTGGGATGCGGTCTTGCTGGCGGTGCAGCAGCCTGCGCGCCAGTTCGCAATCGCGATAGGCCAGCACCGGCGCCGCCCTGCCGCACAGGCTCCGCATCCTCTCGGGGGTTTCGAACAAAGATGCACCATAGGTTTCTTCAAAGACCACCAGGCGTGCCCCCCCAGGCGCCCCGGTTGCATCAAATTCACTGCGCTCGATCCGCCGGGTGCCAATGTCGCTGATCTCACTCCCCACGAGACGCAGCATGACGTCCGGAAAAACAAACGTACTGCCGATATAAACAATCTGATCGCGCGTGCCTTCGGCGGGCCGCACGACGGAACTGGCGCCAGTCACTGATCTTCCCCCCAATCACAATACTTAATAATGCTCAGCCAGTTTTTTGGGCTGTTTTCTATTCCCTGTGGGAATAATAGCTCAAAACGGCTGTTCCTGAAACTAATCGAAAGATTATCGCCGTCCGCTTGAATGATTCGTTCTTGAGTGGCGGGCCACTTTGGGGCCGCGAAATCGCAGGGCTGACCCAATACAACCTGGGCGTGAAACATGATTGCCCGCATGACTTTACCTAGGGGCATCTTGGGGTATTGCTGATTGCGGGCCCTATCGCGCAGCCCCGCCGACAGGATTAGACCCCGCGCCCGTGGCTGTTCTGCAATCTTTGATAGATCGTTAATAAAATCAGTGTCTTGGCCGAAATTCGCAAAAAACTAACCATTTGGTCATCTAGCACGGTCCAGAGCTTGCTGGCAGCCTGAGTTCACTGGCCCTCAGGGGTCAGGATCGGTTTTGGGGGAGTGGGGCCAGGGCCCCGACGAATCAGAAACAGCGATGTCTGCGCGGCATGGCCCTTGGGGTCCGACTGCGCGGAACGACGGGCACTGGCGCCATCGGCGGCAGTGAGCGGTGCGCTGTTGTCTGGCCGATCCCACGAGGGAGCCGATCAACGCAACCAGCCCTGTCTATGCCGCTTTGGAGATGACTGGCGGTGCTCGGGGCAGCAAACCGAGGAGAGAAGCCATGTCCCGCAGAGGTCACAGCGGCACCAATCAGGTGATGTTCGACGATCTGGAAGTGGAAGAGGTCGACATTGATGTCGATGCCGAGATCGAGATCGAAAAGGCCGATATCGACATCGACAATCAGCAGCAGCAACAGCATGCCGACGCAGATGCGGATGCCGATGCAGACGCCAACGCCGGTGCGGTCGCGAATTCCGAGGTGAAGGTCGATACCGACACGGACACCCGGACCGAAACCGACCAGAACCAGCAGCAACAGCAACACCAGCAGCAGCAAAACAGCAATGGCGGGGATGACAGCAACGCCAATTCCAACGATGTCGATGTGAATATTGATTTCGGGGGCGGCGAATGGATCCCCCGCGACGACGACAATATCGACATTGACCTGTCGGACCATGCCTCGATCGGCGAATTCTACGGCGCCGGGCGTGACATCGAGACCGGCAATGACCAGTCGCTGAGCAATATCCTGAACAATTCGTTGACGGGTGGCGGCATGGCGACGGGCGTGGTCAACGCGCAAAACGCCAGCCTCTATGACGATGACACGCTCTATGATCCCAGCGTCAGCAACAATGCTGCGTTCAACTTCGATGGCACGGCGGCGGGCGGTCATGCCACCTCGGCTGACGGGATCAATTCCAGCTCCAGCGGCGGTGCTGGCGGCGGCGAAGGCGCGGCCAATGGCGGTGTGGCCTGGGGCGGCGCGGCGCTTGGCGGCTTTGCTGCGGGCGGTGATGGCGAAGGCGACGAAGGGGGCAATGCCGAAACCGAAACTGGCAGCGGCGGCGATGCGGCGGTGAACTCTGCCGCGCTGGGTCTGGGCCTGAGCCAGGCCGATCTGGACAATGAAACCACCGGCGGGCGCGGCGGCGATGCCGACGCCGATACCGATATCGACACCCATGTCGAGGATGAATCCTCGACGACAGGCCAAAGCGGCAGCGGCGGTGATGCGGGGGCCGTGGGTCTTGGTCTGGGCCTGTCGGGCGCCGCGTCCGAAGCCGAGGCCGAGGATGCCGCGGGCGGCGATGCCGGTGCCCTGGCGTTGGGTCTTGGCGTGGGCGCCAATGGTGCGACGGCCGAAGCCGAAGATGCCAATGGCGGTGACTCCTCGGCAGAGGGTCTGGGCCTTGGCCTGGGGCTCGGGGCGTCGGGCGCCGGGGCCGAGGGCGGTGACGGCGGCGATTCCGGTGCGCTGGGACTGGGTGGCGGTCTGGGCGCCGCGGAAAGCGATGCCGATGCCAAGAGCGGCGGCGCCAGCGGCCCGATGGGCATGATGATGTCCGGGCTCGGCATGCCGCATGGCGGCGGTGACAGCGGCGGCGGCAGCGTGGCCTCCTCCGAGGCGACCGGGACCGGCATAGGCCTGGGCATCGGGTCCTCTCAGGGCGGTGACGGCGGTGCGGCGGGGGCCGAAGCCGGCGATGTCGGCGCGGTTGGCTCGGGCCAGGGCATCGGGTCGTCGCAGGGCGGCAATGGCGGCAGCAATGACGCCTATGCGGCCAATCAGGGCGACGGCACCGGCCAGGCCAGCACCGGCACCACCCAAGGCGGCATGGGTGTCAACCAGGCCAGCTCCGGGGCGCAATCCGCCGCGGATGGCCACGGGGGTGCCGACAGCGATGCCGGTGATGGCGGGATCACCTACCTCTTTGCCGATCACGACATCGACGGCAGCGCCGAGGGTATGGCGCAGGCGATTTCGGGCTATGGCACGGGGGGCTATTCCGAAAACGCAGCCAACAGCAGCGCCGATGGGTCGGGCATGTCGAGCGCGATGCTGGGCAGCACCGGGGATGGCGGCGCGGGCTATGCCCATGGCGGCAATGGCGGCTATGGCTATGGCGGCGACGGCGTGATCGGCGACAGCACCGGCGGCAGCGCCTATGGCGGGGCTGCGGGCGATGTGTTCAACGGTGACGGCGGGGCCGGGGGCAGCGCCGGTGTCTGGGGCTCGCATAACGGTGACGACGGCTATGTCACCGGGGAATCCCATGCCTCCGCATCGGCGACGCTGGATCTGGCGGCGTTCAACCAGAACATCGTCATGGGCGCCAATGTGCTGGGCAATACCGTCGACATGACCGTGGTCGGCGGCAACCACAGCACCACGCTGATCGGCGATGACGACATGAGCTGAACCTGAACCGATACGGCGGGCCCCTGACGGGGCCCGTCTGGCTGCTTTTCGTCAGAAAACAGCCCCGCCTGAACCGCAGGCACCGGGGGGGCAGACGCATCGGGGGGCGCGTCTCATGGCATTTGATCACATCACTGAAACTGTCGCGCATTTCATCGGTGCGTTCCAGATGGACACCGAGGCCGCGCGCCTGCGCGAGGCGTATGACAGTTTTCGCGGCCATCCTGCCGCGCCCGATACCACCTTCGATCCGGTGCAGGTGCGCATCCATATCACCTCGCCCTATGATCTGGAGGATTTCGACCCCAAACTGCGGCTTGCCCTGCCGGTGGCCGCGCCGAGCCAGCCCGAGCCGTGGGCCTGGCAGATCGCGCCGCCCGCGCATATTCAGGTCGCATCGCCGGAAATGCGGCATTCCGATCCGTTCGATGTGCCCGCGCCCCCGGCGCGCGGCGCCGATGTCCACTGGACGATCCCGCTGCCGCCCGAGCTGCTGACGGTCACGATCCAGGTGCTGTATCTGTCGGACAATGACCTGCTTTCGTTTCGTGGCGGCACCGAGTTCATCGCCCCCGAAGATCTGACCGCGCGGCTGCACGGCTATGCACAGGACGCGACCGTTCTGGGCGGCGATCTGTCCGGTCTTATCTCGCAGATGCTGCCCGATGCGGGCCCGCCCGGCGCGTCCGAGGCGCTGAGCTTTGCGCAAGCCATCACCGCACTGCCAGCAGATCAGGGCGAGGGGGGGCTGATCCGGCTGGCACCCGGCGTGGCATCGGACACCGATGCGACCGACCGGCTGTATGTCAACGGGCAGCATGCCGAAGCGATGCCCGAGCATCGCGATTATCTGCCTGCCCCGATCGCCGCGCGGATCGACCCGCCCGAAACCAGCGAGGCCGACACCGACGCGCCGCATGCGGGGTCCGCCAGCGCCTATGCCGTGCCTGCGGGCCATCATCTGAGCACCGGCGGCAATCTGACCGTGAACGAGGCCTATATTGCCGTAAATGGTGTGGATGCCGATGTGATCCTGGTCGGCGGCGATCTGGTGCAGATAGATGTGATCAATCAGGTCAATCTGGTCTATCTGACCGACGCAACCGGGGGCGCCGACGCTTTGGTCGCGGGCCATCTGGTCGCCCGCAGCCCTGTGGATGTCGTCCTGTCCGGGGGGGCGCAGGTCGGTGTGGCGCAGGCGCAAGACGATCTGTCGGGCGTGACCGGCAGCGATGCGACAGCGGCCACAGAGGCCGCCGACAGCGGGGCCGGGGCCTTCCATGTGCCGGGCATGGCCCGTGCCTTCAACGCGGCGCAGATCGACCCCGCGCTGATCCTGCCGCCCGGCCCGGACGCCACCGACGATCCCACCGCCGCCCCCGCGCAAGAGGGCCCGCTTCAGCTGCCCGCCTATTGGCAGGTCGAGCGGATCGACGGCGATGTGGTGTTCGAGAACCGCATCGACCAGCACATCTTCGCCAGCGACCATGACCGGGTCGAGGCCGTGCTCACCGCTTCGGCCAGCCAGATCAGCACCGGCGACAACACGCTGTCGAACTTCACCACGATCGAGGCGCTGTCGATGCATTACGATCTGATCATCGTTGGCGGCAGCTACATCACGCTGAACGTGATCGAGCAGATGAATGTGCTGTTCGATGCCGACCAGATCATCGGCCTGCCCGATGGCGGCGCGCTGGGCTGGGGGGATGATCTGTTGCTCAACAGCGCCGAGATCCTGCACGGCAGCCGCGATACGCTGCAGGCGCTGCAGGACAATTTCGCCAAGCTGCTCGACACCATGGCGGCGGGCGCGGGCACCCTGTCGGCGGCGGTTGCGCATGATCCGTTGTTTGCGGGGCATGGCACGCTGTCTGCTTTGTATATCTCGGGGGATCTGATCGAGACAAACATCGTCCGGCAGTTTTCCTATCTGGGTGATGTCGATCAGATCGCTTTGGCCGAAGGGGCCGCGATGGCGTCGGCAGTCCTCGCGGGCATGCAGATTGATACCGGCGAGAATGCGATGTTGAACGCCGCGTCGATCAACGATTTGGGCATCGATTCCACGGTGATGGCGGCGGGGCAGGTCTATTCGGACGCCCTGATCCATCAGGCAGGGTTGATCGACGATCAGATGCCGGGGCTGGACGGGCTGGCGGGGCCGGGCTCTGCCCTGGCCAGCGAGGCGGTGGCCTTTCTTGCGCCCGAGATGATGGAGCATGCTCCCCCCGATGATCCGCAGGGCGGGGCCGCCTTGGCCGATCTGGCGGCGCAGACCGCCCCGCAGGACGGGCTGCATCTGCTGACGGCCTGAACACCGCGCGGCAGGGCGGCCCGCCGGGCGCCGCCGCCACACCAGACCGCCGCAAGGCGGCGCACAGGGAGAGACAAGGTGAAGGACCATACCGACGCCAGCAATGCCCCCCCGCGGGCACCGCAAAGCGACCTCACCGCGAGCGCGGGCCCGGTCCCGCCGGGGCCGTGCCCTGCGCCCGCCACAGCAAACCCGTCGCCCATGTATGCCCCCATGGCGGCGGAGGTGCCGAACCTGCAACAACCTGCGCTGTCTCGTGCGGCGCGGATGACGGCAGCGGCACAGCCAGCCCGGGCTGCCTCCGCCGCAGCGGAAATGGCCCGGGCTGCGCGCGCGGATGCGCCGGACGCACCGGCCGGCATGCCGCCCCATTCCCGCGCCGAGGCCCTGCGCGAAGCCGCAGATCTGCGCGGCCCGAACCCCGGCGGCACACCGCTTGCCCCGCCGATCGATCAGGACCGCGGCCCGCGCCTGCGCACCGAGGACGGCGCCAAACCGCCGCGCAGGCGCGGCAAGGGCCCCGAAGACGGCGGCGGGGGCGGCGGGTCGAACGGCGGCGCCACCTTCCACCGCCGTCTGGGCCCGGAAGATTACAGCGGCGCGATGAAGCGGGGCATCCGCGCGGTGCGGGTCAATCTGGGCCTTGTCTTCATCATGACGCTGGCCACCAATATCCTGATCCTCGCGATCCCGATCTATCTGTTCCAGATCTCTGACCGGGTGATGACCAGCCGCTCTGTCGATACGCTGATCATGCTGACGCTCGTGATCGTCGGCGCGGTGGTCTTGCAGGCAGCACTGGATGCGATCCGCCGCTTCATCCTGATGCGCAGCGCGGTCGAGCTGGCCGCGCAGCTGGGCGCGCCGATCCTGTCGGCGGCCGCGCATGCCTCGCTGGCGGGCAATGGCCGCGAATATCAGACGCTGGGCGATCTGCAGCAATTGCGCGGGTTCCTGACCTCGGGGACCTTGCTGTCTTTCCTGGATGTGCCCTTCGCGCCGCTGTTCATGCTGGCGATCTTTCTGGTGCATCCCGATCAGGGCATGATCGTGGTGGTCACCGGCCTTGCGCTGGCGCTGATCGCGCTGATCAACCAGAAGGTCACGCATGAACCCTTTGCCCGTGCCACCGCCGCGCAAAGCCGCGCCAATCTGCATCTGGATTCGATGACCCGCAACAGTCAGGTGATCAACGCGATGGCGATGATCCCCGAGGCGGTCGAGATCTGGGGCCGCGACACCGCGCAATCGCTGCGCGCGCAGGTGCTGGCGCAGGATCGCAACATCGTTTCTGCCTCGGTGTCGCGCGGGGTGCGCCTGCTGGCGCAGGTCTGCATGCTGGGCTGGGGGGCGCATCTGGCGCTGGCGGGCGAAATCACCGGCGGCATGGTCATCGCCTCGTCGATCATCGCGGGCAAGGCGCTGGCGCCGATCGAGGGCGCGATCGAGGGCTGGCATGTGTTCTTGCTGACCCGCGCCGCCCATGGCCGCATCCAGCGGTTGCTGCAAGGCTCCAGGCTGCAGTTCGAACGGCTCTGGCTGCCGCGCCCCGAAGGTCGACTGGATGTCGAACGGCTGCTCTATGTCCCCGGCGGCACGAAACAGGTGGTGCTCAACGGCATTTCCTTTTCGCTGAATCCCGGCGAGGCGCTGGCGGTGATCGGCAATTCGGGCGCTGGCAAGACGACACTGGGCAAGATGCTAGTGGGATCGGTGCTGCCGACCTCGGGCAATGTGCGGCTGGATCTGATGGATCTGCGCAATTGGGACCCGCGGCAACTGGGCGAGAACATCGGCTATCTGCCGCAGGACGTGCAGCTGTTTCCCGGCACGATCAAGGAAAACATCGGCCGGATGCGCCGCACTGCCAAGGATGAAGATATCTATCGCGCCGCCGTTCTGGCCGATGTGCATGACATGATCGCGCAACTGCCGCAGGGCTATGAAACGATGGTGGCGGCCGATGGCGCGCCACTGTCGGGCGGGCAGAAACAGCGCATCGCGCTGGCGCGGGCGTTCTTTGGCAATCCGCGGTTTCTGGTGCTGGACGAGCCGAACTCCAATCTGGATGTGGCGGGCGACAAGGCGCTGGCGCGCGCGATCGAACATGCCCGCGCCAATGGCATCACCACCGTTGTAATCACGCAAAAACCCGCGCTGCTGAACTCGGTGGACAAGATCATGCTGCTGGCCAATGGCAGCGTCGCGCTGTTTGGCACCCGTGATGTGGTGCTGGAACGGCTGGCCGGGCAGGCCGGGGGCGCGGGCGATGCCGCCGGGCTGGACAAGGGCGCGGGCGGTCAGCTGCCGCGGCGCGATACATAGGGGGCGGGTGATGACAACGGTCGATCCGGTGGAATGGTATGCCGATGTCCCGCGCCGCGTGTGGGGCCATGCGGTCCTGGGGTTTGCGCTGATGGTTCTGGCCTTTGGCGGGTTCGGCATCTGGGCGTTCCGCGCCCCTCTGGCGGCGGCGGTGATGGCGCAGGGCAGTTTTGTCGCCACCGGCCAGAACAAGGTGATGCAGCATCTGGAAGGCGGGATCATCGCCGAAATCCTGGTTCGCGAAGGCGAAACGGTCGATTCAGGGCAACCGATCGTGCGGCTGGATGGTACCCTTGCCAGCGCCACCAAACGCGAGCTGGACGTGCGCCGCGCGCGGCTGGAGGCGACCGAGGCGCGGCTTCTGGCCGAACATCGGGGCGCCGACAGGTTGCTGTTTCCCGCCAGCCTGACCGATAAGGCCGCCGATCTGGAAATCGCGTCGATCATGGAAGGTCAGCGCAAGGGGTTCGAGGTCGCGCGCTCGGCCCTTGCCAATGATCTGGCGCTGATCGGCCGCAACATCGAGGCGCTAGAGGCGCGCAGGCAGGGCTATGCGCTGCAGCGTCAGTCACTGGCCGCGCAGGCCGCGATCCTGTCCGAGGAGCTGGGCAACAAGCAGGGTCTGCTCGACAAGGGCATCGTCTCGCGCGACACGATTTCGGCGCTGCGCCGGGCGCTGCTGGATGCGCAGGGGCAGGGCGCGCGACTGGAGGCCGAGGTGCAGGAGATCGACAGCATGCGCGCACGCTATCAGACCCAGATCGAGCGCACGCTGGATGAACACCGGCAAGCGGCGCTGAGCGAATTGCAGGGGATACAGGCCGAACTGGAAAGCGTGCGTGAACAACTGAACAAGGCGGAAAACGTCTTGTCGCGCACCGAACTGCTGGCGCCGGTCGCCGGGACGGTCGTGCGGCTTTACTATCATACCGCGGGCGGGGTGATCGAACCGGGGCGCGCGGTGGCCGAAATCCTGCCCGCGGATGCGCCGCTGATCGTGGAAACGCTGATTTCGCGCTCGGATATCGACAGTGTTCAGGTTGGGCAGGAGGCCACGATCAAGCTCAACGGTTTGAACCAGCGCACGACGCCGGTGCTGTCGGGGCGGGTGGATTATGTCTCGGCGGATGCGGTGGCGACCGGCGAGCCGGCCTCGGGACGCGAGGCCTATGTCGTGCGCGCCTCCTTGACCCGCGACGAGTTGCGCCGGGTGCGGCATTTCACGCCCAAGCCCGGGATGCCGGTGGAAATCATGATCCGCACCGAAACCCGCAGCTTCGCGCAGTATATCGCCAAGCCGGTCATCGACAGCATGTCGCGCGCCTTCCGCGAGCAATGACGCAGGGCGGACGACGGCGCAACGGAAACGACGGGCTGAGTGGGGGCGGCCCGCCGTTTCCCGGACAGTCTTGCAATCGGTTCAGTCGGCGTCGCGGGGTTTGCCCGCGATAAGCGCCTGCGCGGTATAGACCAGGATCGCAGTTCCGACTGCGCCCATTCCCGCCACGCCCAACAGGACGATCCAATCAATCGGCCCGCCTATGTCGGACAGGCCGGAATGGGTGACCCATTGCACGAAAAGCACCGCCGCGATGGCGCCCACCGGCATGAAAAGTTGTGCGGCCAGAAATTTGCGTGCCGACAGATGCCGGTCGCGGATCAGCACATAGAGATAGGCGATCGTCACCACCGCGGCGACGGCGACCATCGTCCAGAACAGGCCCCGCCCGAAGATCTCTTCAAAGACCGCGATCAGGGTTTCCAGCGTCAGTTGTTGCATGATCCTCTCCTCAGGCCTTGCCGCGCAGCATCGCGTTATAGGTGGGTTTGAGCGCAATTTCCTTCATCAGCCAGGAAATCCACAGCTCCTCGAGCGGCGCGATCACCCCGGGGAAGGAGGGGGTGAGGTTGTTCTTGTAGTCGAATTCCACCAGCATCGCGCGCCCGATCTTGGTGATCATCGGGCAGGAGGTGTAGCCGTTGTAAACCGCCGTGCCCTCGCGCCCGGCGATGTCGGCGACGAGGTGATCCTCGACCACGGGGATCTGCCATTTCACGCTCGCTGCGGTCTTGCCCTTGGGCACGCCGTTGATGTCGCCCACGCCAAAGACATTGGGATAGCGCAGATGGCGCAGGCTGCCCTGATCGACCTCGATCCAGCCCTGATCGACCCATTTGTCGGCCCAGCTCAGCCCCGAGTCGCGCACGACCTGGGGGGCGCGCTGCGGCGGGATCACATTGGTGAAGTCAAAGGCGATGGCTTCGGTGCGCGCGCCAGTCACCGTAACGGTGCCATCAGGATTGAGCACACGGCTTTCAGGGATGCGGTAATAGGCGGTGCGCGCCTCGGCGTCGATCCCGGTCAGGACATGGTTCCAGCGCGTGTCAAAACCGCGATCCCTGAACAGGAGTTTGACCTTCTCATTCACCACCGGCACCGAGAAGAGCGTGTCGTTATGCGCCGTATAGATGACTTGCGAGGCGTCGCGCGTGCCTTTGCGGCGCAGATAGTCGTCGGTGATGAAGGTGTATTTGAGCGGGGCGCCCGCGCATTTCATCTCGGTCGCCGGGCGGCCAAACAGGCCCACGCCGCCCTTCGCGGTGAACGCGTCCATCGCGCGCCAGGTGGCTTCTGCATAGTCGGGGCCCGCATAGACCGCGCCGATCCCGTTGCTGCCCACCTGATCCAGTGAAAAGCCTTCGATCGCGTTCCAGTCCAGGGTGAGCCCGGTCGCGAGGATCAGATAGTCATAAGGGAGCTTGTCACCGCCCGCAGTGGTGATGACCTGCGCCTCGGGGTCGATGTTTGCGGCGTACTCCTGGACCCAGTTCACGCCTTTGGGCAGCCAGTCGCCTGTGCCCGAAACCGAATAGGCGGCGGGTTTCAAACCCGAGGCGATCAGCGTGAAACCGGGTTGGTACCAATGGTCTTTGCGGCCATCCACGATGGTTATTTCAGCCCCGTCCAGCCGTTCGACCAGGCGGTTGGCCATCCCGGCACCCGCGGCGCCAGCGCCGAGAATGACGATTTTCGCTTTTGTAGAAATGGGTTGGGCGTGGCTCTGGGCCGCTAGACTGAGCACCGCCGCACCGCCTGCCAGGCCCAAAAAACCGCGCCGGGACGGGCGGAAATCCTTCAGGTAGGACATGGTTCTGATCTCCTCATCACATTCACGATTTGGAATACCATGGTATGCAGCGCAAGGCGACCTGCCAAAGGTGACAATAAGACATATATTAACGGGCAAATTGTCGCGCTTGTTCAGCTGTGCTGATTTTCCGGGCCGACCATTGACCGCGCGGCCTGTTCCGAGAGGCGTGTATCGCCCCGGTAAAATCCTGCTCAGGTTCAGCCGCTGATCTGAAGGCCTCGGCAGGTGCGCGCATGGAATTCACTGTCATCATCCGGAAGATATGGGGCATGTCGAAGGGCGCCCGGAAATAGGGGCAGGTCCGGATTTTGACCGTCAACGGTTCCGGCGGCGGCGCATCGGCCAGCGCGGGGCTTTGCCCCGGAATTGGGTCGCCGAAACCGCCGTTTGGGGCTAGAATTGCTTCCCGGGACAGTTAAAGCCCGCCATCGGACGGGTGATGCGCTTTCGGAGGTTGGTTTGCCGATTTGCAATTTGCAGCGCAGCGCCTGTCAATATTTTGCAAATTTACGGAAATCCGCTTTGTAACATTGTTGCGCGCGTATAGTGTGCGCCAAACCGTCGGAGGGGACCCCATGAAAGACATCCTGAATCAGCTCGAAGAGCGCCGCGCCGAGGCCCGTCTGGGCGGTGGTCAGCGCCGTATCGAGGCCCAGCACAAGAAGGGCAAACTGACCGCGCGCGAACGCATCGAGCTGCTGCTCGACGAGGGCTCGTTCGAGGAATTCGACATGTTCGTGGCGCATCGCTGCACCGAATTCGGCATGCAGGCCGAGCGCCCGGCGGGCGACGGCGTGGTGACCGGCTGGGGCACCGTGAACGGCCGCATGGTCTATGTCTTCAGCCAGGATTTCACCGTTTTCGGCGGTTCGCTGTCGGAAACCCACGCGCAAAAGATCTGCAAGATCATGGACATGGCCATGCAGAACGGCGCGCCGGTCATCGGCATGAACGATTCCGGCGGCGCGCGCATTCAGGAAGGTGTGGCCAGCCTTGCGGGCTATGCCGAGGTGTTCCAGCGCAACATCATGGCGTCGGGCGTGGTGCCGCAGATCAGCCTGATCATGGGCCCCTGCGCCGGTGGTGCGGTCTATTCGCCGGCGATGACCGACTTCATCTTCATGGTAAAAGATTCGTCTTACATGTTTGTGACGGGCCCCGATGTGGTGAAGACCGTCACCAATGAAATCGTCACCGCCGAGGAACTGGGCGGGGCCTCGACTCACACCCGGAAGTCCTCGGTCGCGGATGGCGCCTATGAAAACGACGTCGAGGCGATCGCCGAAACGCGCCGCCTGATCGACTTCCTGCCCCTGTCGAATCGTGAAAAGGCGCCGGTCCGGCCGTTCTTCGACGATGTGGCGCGGGTCGAGGAAAGCCTCGATACGCTGATCCCGTCGAACCCGAACCAGCCCTACGACATGAAGGAACTGATCACGAAGATCGCCGATGAGGGCGACTTCTTCGAGATCCAGAAGGATTTCGCGGGCAATATCATCACCGGCTTCATCCGCATGGAAGGCCAGACGGTGGGTGTGGTCGCCAACCAGCCGATGGTTCTGGCAGGCTGTCTGGACATCGACTCGAGCCGCAAGGCCGCGCGCTTCGTGCGCTTCTGCGATGCGTTCGAAATCCCGATCCTGACGCTGGTTGACGTGCCCGGCTTCCTGCCCGGCACCGGCCAGGAATACGGCGGCGTCATCAAGCACGGCGCGAAGCTGCTGTTCGCCTATGGCGAGGCGACCGTGCCGAAAGTCACCGTCATCACCCGCAAGGCCTATGGCGGCGCCTATGACGTTATGGCGTCCAAGCACCTGCGCGGCGATTTCAACTATGCCTGGCCCACGGCGGAAATCGCGGTGATGGGCGCCAAGGGCGCGGTCGAAATCCTGTATCGCAGCGAGCTGGGTGAACCCGAGAAGATCGCGGCGCGCACCAAGGATTACGAGGGCCGCTTCGCCAACCCCTTCGTGGCGGCGGAAAAAGGCTTCATCGACGAGGTGATCATGCCGCATTCGACCCGTCGCCGGGTGGCGCGTGCCTTTGCTTCGCTGCGCTCGAAGAAACTGTCGAACCCCTGGAAAAAGCACGACAACATTCCGCTCTGAGGGGCGCGGAATGGGGCGCGTGGTCGGGCAGGTGCGGGGCATCGCGGGGCTGATTGCGATCAGTCTCGGGATTGGCCTGCTTGCCCGGCCCGTCTCCGCCCAAGATCGGGGGGCGATTGTCCTGCCGGACGTGCCGCCAATCGCGGTGCCTTCGGGGCAGGAGGTTCGCTGGATCGATTCGATCACCGATACCGGCGGGCCCGAGGGGCTGACCCTGCGCTTCCGGTTCCTGGCGCCGCAGATCGGCGGGCCGGACCCGATCGCGCCGGACGTCGCGCTGGAGGATATGGCGGCGCTTTGCGAGAGCTTCGCACTGCCGCGACTGCCCGCGCTGGGACCGAAGCCCGCGCAGGTGGTGATCAGCCTGTCGGATCGGGTTTTGCCCTTCGGGGAGGCCGACGACGAGGCGGTGCAATATTTCGAGGCCTATTCGGTGACGGACGGGGCCTGCATTTGGGAGATGTTCTGATGCGCAAGGGCGTGGCACATGGCAAAGGGCAGGGGGCGCAGACCGGCGTCAGCCTTGGTCTTGGCCTGGCTTGCGCTTGCGCGCATGGATATGCGCGGAAAGCCGCCGATGCACGGCAGCCACAGCGCTGTGACATCGTTCGTCCCCCCTTCTGTGGCGCTGCGGCGCAGAGTAATCTGACCTGCGAGGGGAATCCTCTGCCTCATGGAATGAAACAGGGGCGAACGACTGCGGGCAGAGCCCCGTTCAGCGTTACGCCGATCAGGAGAAAAGCATGTCGAAGAAAGTTCTTATCGCGATCGCTCTGGTTGGTTTCGTGGCCGCTTGCGCCCCGAAAGAAGAGCCGGTTGCTCCGGTTTCGGTCGAGCCGACCTACACCGGCAAATACAAATAATCTGGTTGCGGGGCGGGGCGTCAGCCCTGCCCACACCGATCCGGTTGCTTTGGCGCCGGGCCTGACCTGCACCCTGCTGTCGCCCGCAGGGAAGACTTCTTCTGATTTGATATGGCGCATGGCGCAGAATCGCGCGGCGGTTTACCTTAGGGAGGCTAACAAGCCAAACGGGAGGATGGACCCATGCGAATTCGCCTTGCACTCGGCCTCGGGACATTGGGCATTGTCGCTGCCTGCGCAGCACCTGCCCCTACGCCGATCATGCCTGAACCGATCTATGACAAATACGGTGATGTCGTCACGGCGGGATGCCGCCCGCGCGATACGGCCATCTCTGCGCAATATCCCGGCACCTTGCCGATTTGCGAAGAACTGTGTGGCCCCGGCCAGACGGCAGTCGCAAGCGATGTTGCCGGTCAATATACCTGCGTTCCGATCCGCGAACCCAATGAGGGCCGCGATCCCGGTGATACGGACCAGCAGCCCACGCGCGGTTGAGGCAAGAGCAAAACACGCGCGCGAGCGTATTTGTGTAGCGCATGCTTTGCACAGCGCTCCGGGTCGCGATAACGTGCGCCCCCTAACCAAGGAGGGCGCACGATGCTGAAGCACCGTGGATTCCCCGGGCGTCTGCCGGGGACTGATTTTCAATTTGTCATTCGGCGCGCCAACAAGCAGGGCGCGACCAAGATCATCAAACGCGAACGGTTCCGCGACCGCGCGCCTGCCGACAAGCGGGCGGATGCCGGGTTCATGGCGGCACTTTGGGCACAGTTCGGTGAAGAGCCGTTCGAACGCGGCAATCTGGATGCGGGGCGGCTGAGCTGGCTGTTCGGCCGAGAGGTGGTTCCCGCCGAAGAGCCCTTCGATCCGGCGTCCTATGACGCCTTGCTGAAGATCGACCTGAAGAAAGCCCAGGCGTCCTTCCCCGAAGTCTTTGCCGCTCCCGAAGAATTCATCTGGGATGATGAGGACGAGGAGGGCGATTGGGCATGATTTCGCCGCGCGCCCCGTGGATTTGGCGGCATGCCGCCGACGCCGGTTTTCCGGCGAGATTGGGCTTTGCCAAACCCCGCCCGAGCGCGCAGCATGAGGGTGTGCAGCGCGATGCGGCGACGCGTGGCGCTGCGCGATCCATCCCTACCCCTTCCCTTTCCTCGCGGTCTGATCTGTCGGTCAGACCGCACCTTTTCTCCGTTTGCGGTGCGGCAGATCGGCAAGCCATTGCCGATGCGCGGGTTTTTGCGCGCCAACCGGCGGCTTTGGGCTTTAAATCGTCGGCGATTGCGCTAGATTCTTCTGGAACAGAACAATCCCTTGGAGGCAGAACCCCATGCGTAAATCCCCGATCCTTCTTGCAATCCTCGTTGCGTCCGCTCTGTCGGGTTGCATGGCGACCGACAGCGAACGCGCGCTTGGCGGTGCGGCTGCCGGTGCGCTCGTCGCGGATGCGACCGACACCAACGTGCTTGCCGGTGCGGCAATCGGTGCTCTGGCCGGCACCTATTGCGACGACGCGGGCATCTGCAACTAAGGCGCAGGCCGCCTCTTTTTCGCTGATCGGGGCGCGTGCGCGCGCCGCTGTTCAGCCGTCAGATCATGCCATCGGGGCTTTGCCGCCCCGGTGGCATTTTGTTTTGCCAATCGAACCACCAATCACGAAGAGCGGGGCGGGGTTTGCACCCTCGTGCCCGATGGGAAGGGACTGACATGTTCAAGAAAATCCTGATCGCAAACCGCGGCGAAATCGCCTGCCGGGTGATCAAATCGGCCCGCAAGATGGGCATCAAGACGGTGGCCGTCTATTCCGATGCCGACGCGCATGCGCTGCATGTGAAGATGGCTGACGAAGCCGTGCATATCGGCCCGCCGCCCGCGAACCAGTCCTATATCGTGATCGACAAGATCATGGATGCGATCCGTCAGACCGGCGCCGAAGCGGTGCACCCGGGCTACGGCTTCCTGTCGGAGAACATGAAATTCGCCGAGGCCCTGGAACAGGCCGGCGTCGTCTTCATCGGGCCGCCGTCGCCTGCGATCGAGGCGATGGGCGACAAGATCACCTCGAAGAAACTGGCGCAAGAGGCCGGCGTTTCGACGGTGCCGGGCTATATGGGGCTGATCAAGGACGCCGACGAGGCGGTCAAGATCTCGGGCGAGATCGGCTATCCGGTGATGATCAAGGCCTCGGCCGGCGGCGGCGGCAAGGGTATGCGGATCGCCTGGTCGGAAGCCGAGGTCAAGGAAGGCTTCGAATCCTCGAAGAACGAAGCGGCCAACAGCTTTGGCGATGACCGTATCTTCATCGAAAAATTCGTGACCCAGCCGCGCCACATCGAAATTCAGGTGCTGGCCGACAAGCACGGCAACTGCGTCTATCTGCACGAGCGCGAATGCTCGATCCAGCGCCGCAACCAGAAGGTCATCGAAGAGGCGCCTTCGCCGTTCCTCGATGCCGCGACCCGCAAGGCGATGGGCGAACAGGCCTGCGCGCTGGCCAAGGCCGTGGGCTACACCTCGGCGGGTACGGTGGAATTCATCGTCGACGGCGATCGCAACTTCTACTTCCTGGAAATGAACACCCGTCTGCAGGTGGAACATCCGGTCACCGAGCTGATCACCGGCGTCGATCTGGTCGAACAGATGATCCGCGTCGCCGCGGGCGAGCCGCTGCCGTTCAAGCAGGAAGACCTGAAGATCAACGGCTGGGCGATGGAATCGCGTCTGTATGCCGAAGACCCCTATCGCAACTTCCTGCCCTCGATCGGCCGTCTGACCCGCTATCGTCCGCCGGTCGAAGGCCACACCACCCGCGGCGGCATCGTGCGCAACGATACCGGCGTTTACGAGGGCGGCGAGATTTCGATGTTCTACGACCCGATGATCGCCAAGCTGTGCACCTGGGGTGAAACCCGCGCCGATGCGATCGAGGAAATGCGTCTGGCGCTGGATACGTTCGAAGTCGAGGGCATCGGCCACAACCTGCCGTTCTGCTCGGCGGTGATGGACCATCCGAAGTTCTGCGCAGGCGAAATGACCACGGCCTTCATCGCCGAGGAATACCCCGACGGGTTCGAGGGCGTCACCCTTGAACATGCGACGCTGAAACGTGTCGCTGCGGCTGCGGCGGCGATGAACCGCGTCTCGGAAATCCGCCTGTCGCGGATCTCGGGGACGCTGGGCAACCACGAACGCCATGTCGGGGAAAACTGGGTCGTCACCCTGCAGGGCGAGGAATTCGTGGTGAAGGTCTCGGCGGACAAGGCGGGGTCGACTGTCAAGTTTGCCGACGGCACGCATCTGCGCGTCGAATCCGACTGGGTTCCCGGGCATTCGCTGGCCGAACTGCTGATCGAAAGCCAGCCGCTGGTGCTCAAGGTCGGTCTGATCCCCTCGGGCTTCCGTCTGCGGGTGCGTGGCGCCGATCTGAAGGTGCATGTGCGCACGCCGCGGGCCGCCGAGCTGGCCAAGCTGATGCCGGAAAAACTGCCGCCGGATACCTCGAAATTCCTGCTCTGCCCGATGCCGGGTCTGATCGTGAAGATCAACGTGGCCGAAGGCGACGAGGTGCAGGAAGGTCAGGCGCTGGCGACCGTCGAAGCCATGAAGATGGAAAACATCCTGCGCGCCGAACGCAAGGGCGTGGTCAAGAAGATCAACGCGGCCCCGGGCGCCAGCCTGAAGGTCGACGAAATCATCATGGAGTTCGAATGACATGATGCTGTCGCAGCCCAAAGGCGCGCGGGGCATCGCCCCCACCGCCCCGGCGGCTGCGGCAGCCTGTCCGAAACCCGCCCGGGGCTGTGATGGCCCCGGTGCGACCCTGTTCAAACTGGGGAATTACCGGCCCGTGCCGTTGCGGATTTCCTCGCGCCGGATCGGCATCTTGTCGATCGCCCGCATGATCTCGCGCCCGTCCCAGGGCATCGGCTTGCGGATCGAAACCTGCCCGTCCTTGGTCATCAGCACCAGCGAAAACCCGCGCGGGCGCAGTTTCAGCCGCGCCGGGCTGGGGGTGCCGGGCTCGGTATCGGTGATGACCACCACGTCGCGGGCCGCCAGTTCCGGCCAGCGCGCCTGCAACAGCCGCATCTGTTCGACAAAGGCCGGATCGGCGGGGCTGTCGGCAAAGACGACAACGGGGCGGTTTTTCCAGATGAATTCGTTCAAATCCGCATCACTGCCCGCAATCGGGGCGAATTCAGCCGCCTCGGCCGGGGCATCCGAGATGGCGTCCTGGGCGGCCGCCAACAGTGGCACAGCGCCAGTCCACGCGGCAAAAAAAGCAATGAAACCAAGCCTGAGCGCGCGTGACATCGACACCTCCATTGCCCCAGATATAGGCCCTGTGTCCTTGTGCTTCTATGGGCAATCGGGCGAATTTTCGCAAAATCCGGGCATTAAGCAGTTCTCCAGAGATATGCGGGCACACTCAGCCATGGGTCGGACCCGCGGACGCCTGCGCGTTCCCCGGGCGCATCGAACGGGCTGGAACATGGATGTCATCTTGCACATCGGTGCGCATCGCACCGGCACAAGCTCTCTGCAGGCGTGGCTCTTGCAGAACGAAACCCTGCTGGCCCAGGCGGGCACCGCCGTCTGGGGGCCCGAACGCACCCGCGCGGGTCTGTTCGCCGGGCTGATCAAGCGCCCCGATCTGGTCACCGCCGAGGATGACCTGCTTGCGCGCCGGGCCGCGACCCGGATTGCGATGGAAATCGACCGTCTGGAAGATACGGGCCTGCGCCGGTTGATCGTTTCAGAAGAAAACGTGATGGGCACGATGCCGGTCTGCCTGGATCACGCGACGCTCTATCCCGATCTGCGCGGCAGGCTGGACCGTGTGGCCGAGGCGATCGGCCCGCACCTGACCGGCGTCGCGCTGTCGGTGCGGCGCCCCGATCAGTGGTGGGCCTCGGTTCTGGCGGTGGCGCAGGCGCGGGGCGCCAAGGCCCCGGGCGCCGAATTTCTGGATCGGCTGGCACGGCATCCGCGCAGCTGGCGCCGGGTGGTGGAGGTCGTGCGCACGGCCTTCGGCCTGCCCGTCACCGTCTGGTCGTTCGAGGGGATGCTGGGCGCGCATGCCGCACAACTGCAGGCGATGGCGCCACAGGCCGATCTGCCTGCCGGGCTTTATGACCAGCGGTGCATACGCAATGCCGCCCCCCGCCTTGCGGCGGCGGGTCGCGGCGCCGGACACCGGGGGGGCGGCGCGCGCTACATGCCGTTTTCCACCCGGCAATGCGGGGCGATGACGCTGCGCTACCTCGAAGATCTTGCCTGGTTGCGCAGCGCGCCGCCGGGCGTGGTATATGTTGAAATGGACGCTGAAACACCGGGGGCACATCCGGGTGCGGCGGCAGAGGAAGAAGGACTGTTCCATGACGAACAAAAAAGAGGATTGGGTTAAGGTCGCCCAGAAGGAACTGCGTGACCGGCCGCTGGAAAGCCTGACCTGGCACACGCTTGAAGGCATCGACGTGAAGCCGCTTTACACCGAAGAGGATGTGAAGGATCTGCCGCATATGGGCACGCTGCCCGGCATCGGCCCCTTCACCCGCGGTGTGCGCGCGACGATGTATGCGGGCCGCCCGTGGACGATCCGTCAATACGCGGGCTTCTCGACCGCCGAGGAAAGCAACGCCTTCTACCGCCGCGCGCTGGCGGCCGGCCAGCAGGGCGTGTCGGTCGCCTTCGACCTGGCTACCCACCGCGGCTACGATTCGGATCACCCGCGTGTGGTGGGCGATGTCGGCAAGGCCGGTGTGGCGATCGACAGCGTCGAGGACATGAAGATCCTGTTCGACGGTATCCCGCTGGAAAAAGTCTCGGTCTCGATGACGATGAACGGCGCGGTGATCCCGATTCTGGCGAACTTCATCGTCACCGGTGAAGAGCAGGGCGTCGATCGCAGCCTGCTGTCGGGCACCATTCAGAATGACATTCTGAAGGAATTCATGGTCCGCAACACCTATATCTATCCGCCCGAACCCTCGATGCGGATCATTGCGGACATCATCGAATATACCAGCAACGAGATGCCCAAGTTCAACTCGATCTCGATTTCCGGCTATCACATGCAGGAAGCGGGCGCGAACCTGGTGCAGGAACTGGCCTATACGCTGGCCGACGGGCGCGAATATGTGCGCGCGGCGCTGGCGGCGGGGATGGACGTGGACGCCTTCGCGGGCCGGCTGTCGTTCTTCTTCGCGATCGGCATGAACTTCTTTATGGAGGCCGCGAAACTGCGTGCCGCGCGTCTGCTGTGGCACCGCATCATGACCGAGTTCAACCCGAAGAAGACCGGCTCGCTGATGCTGCGCACCCACTGCCAGACCTCGGGCGTCAGCTTGCAGGAACAGGACCCCTACAACAACGTCGTGCGCACCGCCTATGAGGCGATGGCGGCCGCGCTGGGCGGCACGCAATCGCTGCACACCAACGCGCTGGATGAAGCCATCGCGCTGCCCACCGATTTCTCGGCCCGGATCGCGCGGAATACCCAGCTGATCTTGCAGGAAGAAACCGGCATCACCCATGTCGTCGACCCGCTGGCGGGCAGCTATTACGTCGAGAGCCTGACGGCCGAACTGGCTGAAAAGGCCTGGGCGCTGATCGAGGAAGTCGAGGCGATGGGCGGCATGACCAAGGCCGTGGCCAGTGGCATGCCCAAGCTGCGCATCGAGGAATCGGCGGCGCGTCGTCAGGCGATGATCGACCGTGGCGAAGAGGTGATCGTGGGGGTGAACAAGTATCGCCTCGCCAAGGAAGACCCGATCGACATTCTGGACATCGACAACGTCAAGGTGCGCGAGGCGCAGATCGCGCGGCTTGAAAAAATGCGCGCGACCCGTGACGAGGCAGCCTGTCAGGCGGCACTGGCCGAACTGACGCGGCGCGCGAAAGAAGGTGGCAACCTGCTGGAGGGGGCGGTCGCGGCAGCGCGCGCCCGTGCCAGCGTCGGGGAGATTTCACTGGCCATGGAAGAAGTGTTCGGGCGTCACCGCGCCGAGGTGAAAACGCTGGCCGGCGTCTATGGCGCGGCCTATGACGGCGACGAGGGCTTCGCCCAGATCCAGCGCGATGTCGAGAAATTCGCCGAGGAAGAGGGCCGCCGCCCGCGTATGCTGGTCGTCAAGATGGGCCAGGACGGTCACGACCGCGGCGCCAAGGTGATCGCCACCGCCTTTGCCGACATCGGCTTTGACGTCGATGTGGGCCCGCTGTTCCAGACCCCGGAAGAGGCGGCGCAGGACGCGATTGACAACGACGTGCATGTGGTGGGGATTTCCTCGCAGGCCGCCGGTCACAAGACGCTGGCCCCGAAACTGATCGAGGCGCTCAAGGCGCAGGGCGCCGAGGACATCATCGTGATCTGCGGCGGCGTGATCCCGCAGCAGGACTATGATTTCCTGAAAGCGGCGGGTGTGAAGGCGATCTTCGGGCCGGGCACCAATATTCCGGCCGCCGCGCGCGAGATTCTGGATATCGTGCGCGCGACCCGCGCCTGAGGGACCGGTCGGGGGCGCCCCCCCCCGGACCCCCGAGGTATCTTGAACAAGCAGAAAAGGACAGGGGAAACCTTGCCCTTTTGCCTGCGGGGGCGGGGCGCTGCGACGATAGGCAGCGCTGCCGCCGACGCAAATTTGACCGCCCCTGCGGTCTTGCGCTGGTGCAAAAGCTGCCGCGAGGCGCTAGAGTGCCACCATGGACAAACCGCTTTCGCTTTGGTCGCGCATTTCGCAGGCGCTCGCCGCCCTGACCCGGGGCGAGGGGCTGTCGGCCGTTTTCGATCACCTGCGCACCCCGCCCGAACGCTCGGTCGCGTTCACCATCGCGGTGATTGCCTTGGGGGCGAAGATGGCCAAGGCCGACGGTCGGGTGACGCGCGACGAGGTGGCCGCCTTCCGACGCGTGTTCCAGATCCCGCCGGGGGAAGAGGCCAATGCCGCGCGCGTGTTCGACATGGCGCGCACCGATGTGGCGGGGTTCGATGCCTATGCGCGCAAGATCGCGGCGATGTTCGGCCCGGGTGCCCCGGTGCTGAAGGATCTGCTGGAAGGCTTGTTCGCGATTGCCGTGGCGGACGGCGATTACCACGAGGGCGAAGATGCCTTCCTGCAGGAAGTGGCCCGGATTTTCGGGCTGGAGGAATGCTGCTTCCGGGCGATCCGGGCCAGTTTCGTGCCCGAGGCCACGCCAGACCCCTGGGCGGTGCTGGAACTGCCCCCGGGCACGCCGCTGGACGAGGTTCGCGCGGTGTGGCGGAACCGTGTGCGCGAGGCGCATCCCGACCGTGCCATTGCCCGCGGTCTGCCCCCCGAGGCGGTGCGGCTGGCCGAGGCGCGGCTGATCGCACTGAACCGTGCCTGGGATGAAATCCGCGATCGGGCGGCGTGATGCGGATAGCCACCTACAATGTCGAATGGTTCGCCAATCTGTTCGACCGGAGGGGGCGCCTGCTGGCCGATGACGAATGGTCGGCGCGCTACAAGGTGACGCGCGCACAGCAACTGGGCGCGTTGGGCATCGTGTTCACGGCGGTGAATGCCGATGCGGTGCTGGTGGTCGAGGCGCCCGACAACAATTCGCGGCGCAAGACCGTGCCGATGCTGGAGGGGTTCGCCGCCGAATTCGGGTTGCGTCAGCGCCGCACACTGATCGGGTTCTCGAACGATACCCAGCAGGAAATCGCGCTGATGTATGACCCCGATGTGATCACGGCCACACATGATCCGCGCGGTGGCGAGGGGGCCAGCCCGCGGTTCGACCAAAGCTTGCGGATTGATCTGGATATTGATGCCACCTTGGACACGGTGACCTTTTCCAAACCGCCATTAGAGGTCGCGCTGGAAACGAAATCGGGCGAAACCCTGCGCCTGATCGGGGTGCATATCAAATCCAAGGCGCCGCATGCCGCCCCCAGCCCCGAGGCGGCAACCCGGATCGCGATCGAGAACCGGCGCAAGCAGCTGGCGCAATGCATCTGGCTGCGTCAGCGCGTGGATGAACACCTTGATGCGGGCGAGCGGTTGATCGTGCTGGGCGACTTCAACGACGGTCCGGGGTTGGACGAATACGAACAGCTGTTCGGCCGTTCGGGGCTGGAAATCGTTGCGGGCGAGGGCGGCCCGCCGGAGCGCCGGATGCGCGACCCGCATGCACGGCTGTCGCACCGGCACCACAGCACCGCGGCGCAGCCTTCGTCGGCGCGGTTCTATCTGGCTGACGAGAAACAGTATTTCTCGGCGATGCTGGATTACATCATGCTGTCGCCCGATCTGTGCGCGACTGGCCCGAAATGGCGGATCTGGCATCCGTTCGACGATCCGGTTTGCTATCGCACCCCCGAGCTGCGCGAGGCGCTGCTGCAGGCGTCCGATCATTTCCCTGTCACGGTGGATATTTCGCTATGAATGCCTATCTTTGGGGTATGAAACCGATCCGTCACCTTGCCCTGATTGCCTGTCTGGCCGCCTCTCCGGTGCTGGCCGAGGAGGCCCCGTCCACGCCGCAAGGCGACATGGAAGAGGGGTTCAGCCTGCTGGAGCGGGGCGCGCGGCTCTTGTTTCGCGGTTTTCTGGACGAGATGGGCCCGGCGCTTGACGACATGCAGGGCGGTCTGGAAGAGGCCGCGCGCGAGATGGGCCCTGCGCTGCGGCAGTTGCTGGCCCTGGTGGATGATGTGCGCAATTACGAACCGCCCGAGCGGCTGCCCAATGGCGATGTGATCATCCGCCGCCGTGCCGATGCGCCGCCACCCCCCGAACTACCCAAACCCCCCGAAGACGTGCCGGGCAGCACTGCCCCGCCCGAAGGCGAAATCGAGCTTTAGGGCAAGATCACCTTGGGTTCGGCCTTGAGCGCAGTGGCAAGCGAGGCAAAGCGCGCTTCGGCCACCTCGCCGAACAGGCCCGCGCCGCGCTTGGTCAGGCGCAATTCAAGAAGGTTTTTCTTGGGTTTGTAATCCAGCGCACCGGCATCCTGCGGTTCGTGGATGGCGAACATCGCGCCAAAGCGCATCGCCTTGCCCAGCACCTCGGCTTCCTGGATCTGTTCGGGGGTGAGCAGGGAAAACAGCGGCTCGAACCGGCTGCCCGCGCGGGAATTCTTGTAGCGATGCAGCAAGGCCAGCCCCAGAAACACCCGCTCGGGGTGGCTCAGCGCGGCCATGTTGGCGCGGGTGACATTGTCGAAACAGGCCTCGGCGCGGTAATCGGGGTGGGTGCGCCAAGTGGTGTCATGCAACAGGCAGGCGGCGCGCATCAGCCGGTATTTTTCCGGCGTGACCTGACCCCAGATCGGCTGGATGAAGGCGTGCAGCTTCTTGCCGAAGCCCGGCATCCGCGACATCGAGCGTTCGGCATGGCGGCAGGCCTCGATCAGCGGATCGCGGCGGCGCAGCCGTTCGGGCATCTGTTCATAAAGCAGCCCTTCGCGGATGCCATAGGACGAGATGTCGATTTCCTTCGGCGTGAAGCTTTCGATCAACTCGCGCAGCACCAGACTGGCCAGCGGCACCAGTTCCATCCGCGCGTTGGAAATCCCGGTCCGCGCGCGCAGGTCTGCCAGCTCGTTCTTCTCGATCCAGTCGAGGGTCTTGATCAGGCCTTCAGGCTCCATCCGGTATTCGTGCAGCACCAGCAGCGGATAGGCGCGCCGCTCCATATCGAGCCGTGCAATCGCCCGCCACGAGCCCCCGACCAGATAGATCCGTTCGTAATCGGTGCCCATCTGTGCCGCCAGATCGGTAACCACCTCTTTGATATGGCTGATCAATTCCTTGCGGCCGCCGGGCACTTGCTGCAACCGGAACGGCCCCAGCTGCGAGGTGACACGGCGCCAGACCCGACCGCGGCGCACCTCGGCCAGTTCCATCGAGTTGCCGCCGATGTCGCAGATCAGCCCGTCGGCCTCGGGCCAGCCCAGCAGCACGCCCTGCGCCGACAGACGTGCCTCTTCGGCGCCGTCGATCACATGCAGATGCAGCCCGGTTTCGCGTTCGACCAACGCCTGAAATTCCGGCCCGTCCTCGGCATCGCGCACGGCGGCCGTGGCAACGCAGGTCAGGGGCGCGATGCCCATGCCCTTGGCCAAGAGCGCGAACCGGCGCAGTGCAGCGAAGGCCCGTTCCCGCCCGCGCGGGTTCAGGCGCCCGGTTTCGGCCAACCCCTGACCCAGCCCCGCCATCACCTTTTCATTGTAGAAATAGGCCGGGCTGCGGGCGGCGCCGTCAAACACCACCATCCGCACCGAGTTCGAGCCGACATCGACCACGCCCACGCGCGAAAGCGCGCGCGCGCCCGGATCATCGAACAACGGCTTTCCAAAAGGGTCCCATTCATCGGCCTGCGCGAGGGTGGGGCCTTCGGTCTTTCCGGTCATTCTGTCGTCCTGCCTTGGCTTGCCGCCGACTCACGGGGGCGTGACCAAGCTACTCTCTAGTCCATGCTGTGGGCAAGCTTCGGCACGTCTTTTGCACCTGCCGAGCCGCGCCCCGACAGCGAGGGATTTTCCATGAAGAAGCGGTGGCAGTTGAACAAATCGTCTTTGCCTTCGGGCAGATAGCGGATGAACTTGCCATCGGGCTGCAAGATCCAGCTTTGCGCCTCGTCGGCCATGTTGGCGGCCATGATCTGGCTGACGATCTGGGCCTTGACGGTGTCGTTCATCGCTTCGACCAGGGTTTCCACGCGCCGGTTCAGGTTGCGGCCCATCCAGTCGGCCGAGGAAAAGAACACCCGCGCCTTTTTCGACGGCAGACCATGGCCATTTCCGAAACAGACGATGCGGGAATGTTCCAGGAACCGCCCGACGATGGATTTCACGCGGATATTTTCGGACAGCCCCTTGATGCCGGGGCGCACCCCGCAGATGCCGCGCACCACCAGGCTGATCTTCACCCCTGCGTTCGAGGCGGCATAAAGCGCGTCGATCACCTCTGGTTCGATCAGGCTGTTCATCTTGGCCCAGATCTCGGCCGGGCGTCCGGCGCGGGCATGCTCGGCCTCGGCGGCGATCAGTTCCAGCAGGCGCGGTTTCAGCGTGATCGGCGAAATCGCCAAGTTTTCCAGCCCTTCGGGCTGCACATAGCCAGACAGGTAGTTGAACACCTTGGTGGCATCGCGCCCCAGCGCGGTGTCGCAGGTGAAGAAGCTGAGATCGGTATAGATCCGCGCGGTGATCGGGTGGTAGTTGCCGGTGCCGTAATGGGTATAGGTCACCAGATTGTCGCCCTCGCGCCGCACCACGGTGCTGATCTTGGCGTGGGTCTTGTAGTTGATGAAGCCGTACACCACATGCGCGCCCGCCCGTTCGAGCCGCCGTGACTGGCGGATGTTGGCGGCCTCGTCGAAGCGCGCCTTGAGTTCGACCAGCGCGGTGACCGATTTGCCCGATTCCGCCGCCTCGCACAGCGCATCGACGATCGGGCTGTCCTTCGAGGTGCGATACAGCGTCTGCTTGATCGCCAGAACATTCGGGTCCGCCGCCGCCTGATTGAGGAAACGGATCACCATGTCGAAGGTTTCATAGGGGTGATGCAGCAGCATGTCCTTTTGCCGGATCGCCGCGAACATGTCGCCGTCATGATCCTGCACGCGTTCGGGCACGCGGGGCACGAAGGCGGGCCACAACAGATCGGGGCGCGAGGACAGCACCAGTTCCTTCAGGTCTGCGATGCCCAGAAGGCCACGCATTTCAACCACTTCGCTAGGGTCGACATGCAATTCGTCCATGATCAGCGCACGCAGCGCCTCGGGCGCGCCGGTGGTGATCTTCATGCGGATCACCTGGCCCCGGCGACGGCGTTTCAGCGCGGTCTCGAACTCGCGCACCAGATCCTCGGCCTCGTCCTCGACCTCGAGGTCGCTGTCGCGCAACACCCGGAAGGCGCAGTGGCCGGTGTCGCGATAGCCCGGGAACAGCATGCCCAGATGCAGCAGCAGCAATTCTTCCAGCGGCAGGAAGCGCGCCTCGCCGGGCAGGCGCACGAAGCGGTCGATCTGCTGCGGGATCGGCAGCAGGGCCTGCAATCGGCGCTTGTCGGTTTCGCGTTCCAGTTCCAGCGCCAGACAGAAGCCGGTGTTGGGGATGAAGGGGAAGGGGTGCGCCGGGTCGATCGCCAGCGGCGACAGCACCGGGAAAACCTTGCTCAGGAAGTGTTCGGCCAGGAATTCCTGATCGCGCGCGGTCAGTTTGGAGCGGGTCAGCAGATGGATGCCCTCGGCTTCCATTTCGCGTTTCAGCTTGTTCCAGGTGGTCTGCTGGGTTTCCATAAGACGCCGCGCATCGGCATTGATCAGCACCAGCTGCTCGGCCGCGGACAGCCCGTCATCCGAGGGTGTGGCATTACCTTCGCGCACCAGCTCGCGCAGGCCCGCGACCCGCACGGTATAGAATTCATCCAGGTTGGTGGCCGAAATCGACAGGAACCGCAGCCGTTCCAGCAGCGGCACGCGCGGGTTGGTGGCCTCTTCCAGCACACGCCAGTTGAACGCCAGCCACGACAGCTCGCGGTTGAAAAAACGGGCGGGCCCGGAAATCACCTCGGCGGGGAGTTCGACGGGCGCGGGGAACGGGGTTTTCAGAAAATCAGCCTGGGTCATGGTGCGCTTATGCTCGTCTTTTGTAATGGCGCTGTGACAGTTTTTGTAAGGGCGCTGGGGCGCATTCTGCGCCCCTCAATCCAGACTGTCCAGAACCTCGGCTGCCAGCGGACGGGTGATTGCGCGCCCTTCGGCCAGCGCACGCGCATCCAGCGCCGCAACCAGCCGGCGGGCGGTGGCCAGGCTGCGGTCCATATGGCTGACCAGCCAGGGGATCAGCGCGGGGGGCACCGTCAACTGCCGGTCGGAAAACAGTTTTATCAGCACGGCCGCCAGCAGCGCGTCATCGGGCGGGCTGATGCGGACATTGGCCGTGGCCTCCATCCGGCTGCGCAGATCGGGCAGCGTCAGCCCCCAGTCGCGCGGCGGCGTGGCGGCGGTCAGCAACAACAACCCCCGCTCGGCCTGCAGCAGGTTGTGCAGGTGAAACAGCGCGGTCTGCGTGGCGGGATCGGCGGCCACATCGGCGGCGTCTTCGACCACCACCGCGCGTGCCTGCACCAGCTGCGGCGCGGCTTCGGTCGTCAGATCGGCGGCGCGAACCACCGGGGCGTGGCGCGCGTCAGCCCAGATCTGCGCCAGATGCGATTTGCCCGCGCCTTCGGGACCGATCAGCAACATCCGCCCCGAGGGCCAGCTTTCGGGCGCATCCAGCGTTGCCAGCGCCAGCGCATTGGCGGGCGCGACAAAGAAATCGTCGCGTCCCTGCGATTGGCGCAGGGGCAGGGGCAGGGGCAGTTGCTGGCTCACGTCAGACGGTGTCCTCATCGTGCGCACCCGATTGGGCGGGGGGCGTCTCTTGCAGCCCTTCCAGGCCTTTGTAAAGCCGCCCCGCAAGATAGTGGTCCAGCGCAAAGCGCGTCAGCACGCCGATCACCGCCGCAACCGGCACAGCCACCAGCATGCCGACGAAGCCGAACAATGTGCCGAAGGCCGACAGCGCGAAAATCAGCCACAGCGGATGCAGCCCGACCGAACTGCCCACCAGTTTCGGCGTGATGATATTGCCTTCCAGGAATTGCCCGGCGGCGAAGATCGCGGCGACGATCCCGATCGACACCCAGTCGCCCCAGAACTGGAACAGCGCAAGCCCGATCGCCAGAACCCCGCCGACCAGCGCGCCGACATAGGGAATGAAGGTCAGCCCGCCCGCAATCGCCCCGGCGATCAGGCCGAAGTTCAGCCCCGCCAGCATCAGCGCGATCGAGTAGAAGGTGCCCAGAATGAGGCAGACCGAGACCTGCCCCCGCACGAATCCCGACAGCACCCTGTCGATGCTGCGCGCCAGATGGCGGACGGTGTCGACATGGTCACGCGGCAGCCAGCTGTCGATCTTGGCGACCATCCGGTCCCAGTCGAGCAGCATGTAGAAGGCCACCACCGGCACCACGACGATGAAGACGACGAAATTCACCACACCCATAGCCGAACTCAGCAGCGTCGAGGCCAACTCGCCGCCGCGCGCCTTCACCGCCTCGCCCGCCGCGGCCAGTGTTTCGTTGATGACCGAGCCCGGCTCCATCAGCGAGGGGAAGGTGGTGGTCAGGAAGCTTTGCAGCCGCTGCGCGATTTCGGGGGCGGTGGCGACCAGTTGGCTGAGCTGGCGGATCATCATGGGCAGCACCGCCAGCCCGATCACCACGAAGCCCAGCGTCGCGATCAGCGCAATGGTCGCGGTGGCAGAGACCCGGCTCAGCCCCATCCGCTCCAGCCGGTCGGCGACGGGGTCCATGAAATAGGCGATCGCCCCCCCCACGAGAAAGGGCAGGATCACATCGCCCAGACCCCACAACACCGCCGCGAGCCCCACCGCCGCAACGCCCCAATAGGTGACCTGCTGGCGCACCGGTAAAGCCATGACGTTCCCCTTGCAAAGCGTTGGGCCTGTTACACATACTCAGGCTAGATTGCGGTTTTGGGGCCGGAATTCAAGGGGTGGGGGGCGGAGTGTAGGTTTCGGGGTTGGAGAGCCAACGTTCGTATTCGTCGTCGAAGTCAACGTCAGCGTTGAATTGTCCCCAATCCCCCGAACTGTCCTGCCAGTGCTGGGGGCGAGTAAGTCCGGCCGAAAGGGTGACGCTTGGGCTCGCGAAAGTTCCATTGAGCTGTTCTTGCGTTAGCCCAGTCAAGCCTTCCAGCGATTGTCCAAACAGGCGCACTCCAAAGAGTTTGAGGCCGGCAGCGCTCATGCAGCGAAGGTTCGCGCCGTAGAGTGTGGCGCCTTGTAGGCGTGTAAGGTGAGCTTTCGCAAAGACCATCTTTGTTTGAATTAGCTTTGCTCCCCAAAATGCTGCTTCTGCGATATCAGTTTCGCTTAGGTCTGTCCCTCGGAATGATGACCCCGCGAAATTGGCGCCGTTGAGTGAACTTTTCCGAAGGTCTGCCTGGTCAAGCGTTGCGGCTGGGAGCCGTGCAGAATCCAGATCAGCCTTTTGCAGATGAGCGCCAATCAAACTTGCCGCAGTGAATGTGCCATGGCGCAGCGAGGCCCCATCAAGATAGGATCCATCAAGGCATGCGCGCGACAGGTCTGCTTGTGTCATGTCACATTTTTGCAGGTTCGTTCCGCGTAGATCCAGTCGGTACCCCCGGTATTTCGATATTTTGCCTTCCCATTCGGAGAACTTATGGCGCCATCTCAAAAGATCCTGAGCTTCGGATCTTGCATCCGTTGGATCAGAGAGTAGTGGGCATGGCGCGCTGAATACCCATTCAGCATTTGCCTCGTCGTCCGTTCCTGTGCGCGCTTCGATTGAACGTTGTTCGATATCTCGACGTCCGAGAATGCTGAGCGCAAACTGAATGTCTTCGCGCGGTTTGGGGAGGGATTTGGCCCAGCTCTCCATGATTTCATCGAGGTCGAGCGGAACAATACCGCACGTTTCGGCTGCGCGGTTCGATGCTTGAAAAGCGATTTCATTTTCGGACCAATCGCGTGGGTCGCGGGCCGCCGCCTCCTCCGCCCATTCCAATGCCTCTTGATAGGCCTTGTCCCAGATGTCTTCGGGGCTTTGTTGCGCGCTGGAGGCAGGGGCGTTGTTCCGCACATATGCACAGATGATTTCCATCACCCGCACATGGTCGCGGCCGTTGTCGTATTTCACCGAGTCCTGCGAGATGCGTTCAAGCGATAGCAATCCGCCGATGCGGACCTCGATGTTTCGGGCGCTACGCTCTTGCCCGTCTGCCTTGACTACCTTCTCTGCCCCCAGCTGCTCCACCGCCTTCGAAATCCGGTCGGTGATATGGCCCTCTTTCTGGTAACGCACGGTCTGGTATTTCAGCACCGTCCCCCAGATGACGAAGGGCGCGCCGAGAATTGCAGCGATCAGCGCGCCTGCGCCTAGGTTAGGGCTTGGCGCACCGGGGCTGATCGCGTCAGCGATGGTGGCAATGACCACCGCGAAGGCCGCAACCAGCGCTGGCAGGAAGAGCCCGATCGCCACCGAGATCAGCGCAACCATCCAGCCGGGCAGATCGGGGGCAGCGGGGCGCGCCGTCATCCCCTGCAGCACGAGCGCGGCGATCAGCGTCAGCAAGACGGCGATCGTCCCGAAGGCGAGCATTTCGAATCCGTGGGGGGAGAGCGTGGCAGGATCAAGAGACATCGAAAGGCCTTTCGCGGAATGCCCCGAGCTTACTCTCGCCCCGCCCCCCCGCAAGCCCATCTTGCCCCGCGCGGCGCTTTCCTCTACCCCATTTCCCAACGAAACCCTTGCCACAGGTCCGATATGCGCCTTTCCCGCTACTTCCTGCCCGTTCTGAAAGAAAACCCCGCCGAGGCGCAGATCGTCAGTCACCGGCTGATGCTGCGCGCGGGCATGATCAAGCAGCAGGCGGCGGGGATCTATTCCTGGCTGCCGATGGGCTTCAAGGTGCTCAAACGGATCGAGCAGATCGTGCACGAAGAACAGATCCGCGCGGGCCACATTCCGCTGTTGATGCCGACGCTGCAGCCCGCCGATCTGTGGCGGGAATCGGGGCGGTATGACGATTACGGTCAGGAAATGCTGCGCATCAAGGACAGGCACGAGCGCGAGATGCTCTATGGTCCGACCAACGAAGAGATGATCACCGACATCTTCCGCAGCCATGTGAACAGCTACAAGGAGCTGCCGCTGACGCTCTATCACATCCAGTGGAAGTTCCGCGACGAGGTGCGCCCGCGCTTCGGCGTGATGCGGGGGCGCGAGTTCCTGATGAAGGACGGCTATACCTTCGATCTGACGCGCGAGGATGCGCTGCATGCCTATAACCGCCACATGGTCAGCTATCTGCGCACCTATGAACGCATGGGCCTGACGGCGATTCCGATGCGTGCGGCCTCGGGCCCGATCGGGGGCGACAATACGCATGAATTCCTGGTGCTGGCCGACACCGGCGAATCCGAGGTGTTCTATGACGCCCGCGTGCCCGCGCTGAAACTGGGCGATCGCGCCGTCGATTACGACAACCGCGAGGAAGTCGCAGCGATCTGCGAGGAATTCACCACGCTTTACGCGCGCACCGACGAAACCCATGACGAGGCCGTCTATGCCCAGGTGCCCGAAGAACACCGTAAGGTGGGCCGCGGCATCGAAGTGGGGCAGATCTTCTATTTCGGCACGAAATATTCCGAGGCGATGGGCGCGACGGTCGTTACCCCCGACGGCAGCCGCGTGCCGGTCGAGATGGGCAGCCATGGCATCGGCGTGTCGCGCCTGCTGGGCGCGCTGATCGAGGCCAATCACGACGACAAGGGCATCATCTGGCCCGAGGGCGTGACCCCGTTCCATTGCGGCATCGTCAACCTGAAACAGGGCGATACCGGCACCGACGCGGCCTGCGAGGCGCTTTACAAGGCGCTGCGCGATCACGGGCTCGATCCGCTGTATGACGATCGTGAAGACCGCGCAGGTGCGAAATTCGCGACGATGGACCTGATCGGCCTGCCCTGGCGCATCACGGTGGGGCCGCGCGGTCTGGCCAATGGCGTGGTCGAACTGACCTCGCGCCGCACCGGCGAAAGCGAAGAGATGTCGGCCGCCGCCGCCGTGGCGCGGATCTTGCAGATCTACGACGGCATCTGATGCGCAGCACGCTGGCCTTTCTGGGCGGCCTGGCGGGGGCGGTGACGCTGTCGCAGGGCCCCGAGTTTTCGCAGCAATACCTGCAACGTCTGGGCGGTCAGGCCGAGGCGCTGGGCCGGGTGGTTGCGGAATTCGACGCGTCAGCGGCCCGGGCCGGTGTGAGCCGCGATCAGGCGCTGGCCGAGCTGTCGGGCTCGACCTTCCTGAATACGCATCAGGGCGATATGCGCGCCCTGATCGCCCGGGCCGAGCGGGTGCAGGCGGATTACACGCTGCTGCGCGCCGCGGGCCCGCTGGAACGCCTGGCCTTGCCGCATCGGTTCCGCGATCAGGAAACGCTGCAGGCGACCTGGGCGGACTTCCGTCCCGCGGTGCCCGTTACGCCCACCGGTTTCATCGCTGCGGGGATCGGCTTTGCCGGGGCCTGGGTGCTGGCATCGCTGCTGCTGGGCATGTTCCTGCGTCCGTTCCGGCGACGCCCGGCGTGACGGGTACTCTGGACTTGACTAAAACACTCGGCTATTGACTTTCCTCAAGGAATAGCGGGCGCCTTGGCCGGTAATTTCCGGTCACGATGACCGAGGAGAAAGCGATGAGACCGATCTGGATCACGGCGGGCGTGGCCGTGCTGGCACTGTCGGCGGCGGGCCTCGCGCAGGCGCCGGTGGCCCCTTATGACAGCCTCGAAAGCTGGGGGGAGGCGCTGTTTTTCGACACCGACCTGTCGGCCAATCGCACCGAAAGCTGTGCCAGCTGCCATTCCCCGGATCTGGCCTTCACCGATCCCCGCGAAACACAGGCCGGGCGCGCGGTGTCGATCGGTGACGACGGTGTCAGCCTGGGTGACCGCAATGCGCCCACCGCCGCCTATGCGCGCTTCTCTCCCGCCTTCCACCGCACCGATATGGGCAAATGGAAAGGCGGGCAGTTTCATGACGGGCGCGCCGCGACGCTGGCCGATCAGGCCAAGGGGCCGCCCTTGAACCCGATCGAGATGGGCATGCCGGACGAGGCCGCCGTGGCGGCACGGCTGTGGGACAACCCGCGTTATCTGGCAACCATGACGGCGTTGAAAGGCCCGCAAACCGCAACCGATCCGCTGGCCGCCTATGATGCGATGGCCGAGGCGATTGCGGCCTTCGAAGCCACGGACAGTTTCGCGCCCTTCGATTCAAAATACGACCGCTTCCTGCGTGGTGAGGAAAGGCTCAGCGATGAAGAGGAATTGGGGCGGCTGCTGTTCTTCTCGAACCAGTTTACGAATTGCAACATCTGCCACCAGTTGAACCGCGGCCCGCTGGAGGAAGAAGAGACCTTTTCGAACTATGAGTACCACAATATCGGCACGCCTGCGAATGTGCAGGCCCGTGCCGTGAATGGTGTTTCCGCCGATCATGTCGACCGTGGCCTGTTGGATAATCCGAACATTTCCGATCCTGCGCAGGCCGGTAAGTTCAAGGTGCCGACCCTCAGAAATGTCGCGGTGACGGGGCCTTACATGCATAACGGCGTGTTCGCAGACCTGCGCACGGTCGTCCTGTTCTATAACAAATACAACTCTCGGCGGCCGGAACGGCAGATCAATCCCGAAACCGGCCAGCCCTTCGGCCCCCCCGAGGTGCCCGAGAACATTTCGTTGACCGAGCTGGAAACCGGCCCGGCGCTGGACGACAAACGCATCGACGCGATCGTGGCCTTTCTGGAAACCCTGACCGACAAGCGGTATGAGCCGCTGCTGCGGGACCGCTGAGCAGAAAAACACGCCGCAGGCGCCCGGGGTGCAACGCATCCGTGAAGCCACTTGGGCTTGACCTTTGGGCCCGCCCGGGCCAGCGTGCCGCAGCCCTTGGGATAGAGTTCATGGTCCGTCGCACCCCCCCGTTTTCCCCGTTCGAATTTCTGATCGCCTGGCGTTATCTGCGCGCCCGCCGCAGTGAAGGCGGCGTCAGTGTGATGACCTGGATCAGCCTGGTCGGCATCATGCTGGGCGTGGCCGCGCTGATCATCACACTGGCCGTGCGCGCGGGGTTCCGGGCCGAATTCGTCGATACGATTCTGGGCTCCAACGCCCATGTCACCGTCTATTCGGCGCCGATGGAGGTGGTCGAAGGCTCGGGTGTCTATTCTAACCTGATGCGCGACTATGACGCGCGCGCGACGCGGTTGCGTGCGGTCGAGGGCGTGACCCGCGCCGCGCCGCTGGTGCGGGGCCAGGTCATGACGACCTTCGGCGAACGCTCCAACGTGGCCGAGGTCTATGGCATCGCCGCGCCCGATCTGGCAACGATTCCGCGCGTCGCGAACCCCGCCACATCGCTGGGCGATCTGGCGCAGTTCGAAACCGGCATTGCGATGGGCTCGGGCCTGGCGCGGGAATTGGGGGTGGGTCTGGGTGACAAGGTCAAGCTGATCTCGCCCAATGGCGCCAAGACGGCCTTTGGCACCAGCCCTAGGGTCAGCGTCTATACCGTCGTCTATATCTTCACCGCCGGGCGTTGGGATATCGACCGCACGCGGATCTACATGCCCTTCGCCGAGGCGCAGAGCTATTTCAACCGCGAGGGCGGCGCCGACGAGATCGAAGTCGATGTGATCGACCCGGAAAAGGTCGATGACTGGACGCCAGCGTTGATGGCGGCAGGCGGGGCGGGCACCATGCTGTGGAGCTGGCGCGACGCCTCGGGCAGTTTCCTGCGCGCGCTGGATATCGAGGACAACGTGATGTTCGTGATCCTGTCGGTGCTGGTGCTGATCGCGGCGATGAACATCACCTCGGGGCTGATCATGCTGGTCAAGAACAAGGGCCGCGACATCGGCATCTTGCGCACGATGGGCCTGACCGAGGGCTCGGTGCTGCGGGTGTTTTTCCTGTGCGGGGCCTTCACCGGGGTGATCGGCACGGCGCTTGGCGTGGCTTTGGGCTGCCTGTTCGCCGTCTATATCGACCAAGTGATGAGCTTCGTGAACTGGCTCAACGGGGGCGGGGTCTGGGACCCGTCGATCCGGGGCATCTATGCGCTGCCCGCGAAATTGCAGATGAACGATGTGCTCAAGGCGGTCGGGTTGTCGCTGGGGCTGGCCTTCGTGGTGACGATTTTCCCGGCGCGCAGGGCCGCGCGCCTGAACCCGGTGGAGGCGCTGCGTTATGAGTGATGTGCTGACGCTGGAAATGTTGGAAAAGTGCTATAATCGTGGCAAGCCCAGCGAGATTTCGGTACTGCGTGGTGTGAATTTGTCTATCCCGCGCGGGCAGGTCGTCGCCTTGGTCGCCCCGTCGGGCGCAGGGAAATCGACGCTTCTGCACATCGCCGGGCTGCTCGATACGCCGGATTCCGGGCGTGTGGTGCTGAACGGGCAGGATCTGAGCGGGGCCTCGGACCGGAGCCGCACCGAAGCACGCCGCGCCGATCTGGGGTTTGTCTATCAGTTCCACCACCTGCTGCCCGAGTTCACCGCCGAGGAAAATATCGTGCTGCCGCAACTGGCCAATCGCGTTTCGCGCAGCGCGGCCCGCGCCCGGGCGCAGGAATTGCTGGGCAAGGTCGGTCTGGGCGGGCGGATGGATCATCGCCCCTCGGCGCTGTCGGGTGGCGAACAGCAGCGCGTGGCCTTCTGCCGGGCGCTGGCCAATGCGCCCAAGCTGCTGCTGGCGGACGAACCGACCGGCAACCTTGATCCGACAACCTCGGATCAGGTTTTCGGGGTGTTAATGGATCTGGTGCGCGATACCGGGATGTCGGCGCTGATTGCCACGCATAACCTTGAACTGGCTGCGAAGATGGATCGCGTCGTGCGGCTTGATGCAGGCCAGCTGACGGAACAGGGCTAGGGGAACATCATGATCGTCTATGGCATCAAGACCTGCGACACGGTGAAAAAGGCACTGCGCGCGCTGGAGGCGGCAGGCCATGCGCCGGTGCTGCGCGATGTGCGGGCCGAACCGCTGAGCGCCGCAGAGATTGCCGAATTTCAGGCGGCTTTCGGTGACAAGCTGATCAACCGCGCCTCGACCACCTGGCGCGGGCTGAGCGAGGCCGAGCGGGCCGCCCCGGTGCCCGAATTGCTGGCGGCGCATCCGACGCTGATGAAGCGCCCGGTGATCCGCGGCGTGGAACTGACGCTGGGCTGGGACAATGCCGCGCAGGCCGCGCAGGGGCTGTAGGCGCCGGGGGGCGATTCCCCTGCGCCATTCTCGGACATGCGGCTCCAAGCGGCGCGCTGTGGGCATCCACGACGCAACCATCGCGCGCAAAACGAAAACGGCCCGCGCAGGGCGGGCCGAATAGGGGGCGACCCCCGAAATCCTGTCGGATCAGAGCAGTTTCAGATCCGAGGCCGATGCGCGGCCATCGCGGCCCGACTGCAGCTCGTAGGCGATTTTCTGGTTGTCATTCAGGCCTTTCAGGCCTGCGCGCTCGACCGCCGAGATGTGCACGAACACATCTTTGCCGCCATCATCGGGGGCAATGAAGCCATAGCCCTTGGTGGTGTTGAACCATTTAACGGTGCCGGTGGCCATCCCGTCTCTCCTTTTCAATTCTCCCGGGGCGCCATTGCCTCGGGCCGTGCAGCCAGGTCTTTCGGGTCTTCCGGCTGCCCCGTGCAAGGGAGCGGTAGGAAAGTCTGCAGTCACGCGATGAAAAGCATGCCCGAACCGTGCAAAAAATCAATGACAAAAGAAAACACGAAAAGGGGAGGCGAAAACCTCCCCTTTTTTTGGGCCGTGTGCCCAAATTTCCCGCAGGCGCGCAGCCGGCGGCAGGTCAGCGCAGATCGGGCGGCGTGCCTTCGGCCTTCAATTCGGCCAGAATCGCGTCGAGCGAGACCGTCTCGGTGCGGTTCTCGCCCAGACGGCGGACGGATACCGTGCGATCCTCGACCTCTTTCATGCCGATGGCAAAGATGTAGGGAACCTTGCCCAGGCTGTGTTCGCGCACCTTGTAGTTGATCTTCTCGTTGCGCGTGTCGGCCTCGGCGCGGATGCCCGCCATGATCAGTGCTGCGGTCACCTCTTCGACGTAATCGTCGGCGTCCGAGACGATCGAGGCCACCACCACCTGCCGCGGCGCCAGCCACAGCGGCAGCTTGCCGGCGTGGCTTTCGATCAGGATGCCGATGAACCGCTCGAAACTGCCCAGCACGGCGCGGTGCAGCATCACGGGGCGGTGTTTCGCGCCGTCCTGCCCGATATAGCTGGCGTCCAGCCGCTCGGGCAGGTTCGGGTCGACCTGCAGCGTGCCGCATTGCCAGTCGCGCCCGATCGCATCGGTCAGCACGAATTCCAGCTTGGGCCCGTAGAAGGCGCCTTCGCCCGGCTGCAACTCGTAATCATAGCCCGCGTGGTTGCACGCGTTGCCAAGCGCCGCCTCGGCCTGATCCCAGCTTTCCTCGGTGCCGATGCGCTTGTCGGGGCGGGTCGACAGCTTGATGCGCCAGTCGGTGAAGCCCAGATCGGCATAGACCGAAGACAGGAATTCGATGAACTTCTTCGTTTCGCTTTCGATCTGCTCGTCGGTGCAGAAGATATGCGCGTCGTCCTGCGTGAAGCCGCGCACCCGCATGATGCCATGCAGTGCGCCCGAAGGTTCATAGCGGTTGCACGACCCGAATTCCGCGATCCGCAGCGGCAGGTCGCGATAGCTTTTCAGCCCGACGTTGAAGATCTGCACATGGCAGGGGCAGTTCATCGGCTTGAGCGCGTTGAGCGTCTTTTCGCGGGCATGATCTTCGTCGACTTCGACGATGAACATGTTTTCCTGATAGCTTTCCCAATGCCCCGATGCTTCCCAAAGCTTGCGGTTCACCACCTGCGGCGTGTTCACCTCGACATAGCCGTCGACGCGCTGGCGGCGGCGCATGTAATCTTGCAGCAGGGTATAGATGGTCCAGCCGTTCGGGTGCCAGAACACCTGACCGGGGGCCTCTTCTTGCATATGGAACAGGTCCATCTCGCGGCCAAGCTTGCGGTGGTCGCGTTTGGCGGCCTCTTCCAGCATGGTCAGATGGGCCTTCAGATTGTCGCGGTTCTTGAAGGCCACGCCGTAGATCCGCTGCAGCATCGGCCGCGTGCTGTCGCCCAGCCAGTAGGCGCCGGCGACATGGGTCAGCTTGAACGCATCGGCCGGCACCTGGCCGGTGTGCTGCAGGTGCGGGCCGCGGCACAGATCCTGCCAATGCCCGTGCCAATACATCCGCAGGTCTTCGCCTTCGGGGATGCGCTCGATCAGTTCGATCTTGTAGGGCTCGTTCTGGGCCATGTAATGCTCGACCGCACGCACCCGGTCCCAGACCTCGGTGCGTACCGGCTCGCGGGCGTTGATGATCTGCTTCATCTTCGCTTCGATCTGGCCCAGATCCTCGGGGGTGAAGGGCTCGGCGCGGTCGAAATCGTAAAACCAGCCGTGATCGCGCACCGGGCCGATGGTGACCTTCACGTCGGGCCAGATTTCCTGCACGGCGCGCGCCATGATATGCGCCAGATCGTGCCGGATCAGTTCCAGCGCCGGGCCGTCATCCTTCAGCGTGTTGAGCGAGATCTTGGCATCGCGCGTGATCGGCCATTGCAGATCCCAGTGCTTGCCGTCGATCTGCGCCGAAATCGCGGCCTTGGCCAGCGACTTGGAAATGCCTTCGGCCACCTGCGCGGGGGTCACGCCGGCGTCATAGCTGCGCTGATTGCCATCGGGGAAGGTGAGGGTGATCTGGGACATGTCGTCCTCCTCGTCAGTTTGGCGCCCACGGAACGCCCGGTTGCGGGTTATGATGCACGCGGTATGGCGCGGCGCCGGGGCCAAGTCAACGGGGGGCGCTGCGTGGAGAGGTCGCAGGGGGCGCTGCCCCCTCTGCCTGCGGCATTCACCCCCGGGATATTTAGGCCAGAAAGAAGACAGGAGACGGTCTTTCATTCTTTCTGGTCCAAATATCCCGGGGGAGGCCGTAGGCCGGGGGCAGCGCCCCCTGCGCCGGAAGAGGTTGGCGCGCGGGTTGAGGCCGGGGCGCGGGGCGGTTAGGCTCGGGCGCAAACGCAGGAGATGCCCATGACCGATTTCATCACCACCCCCGAAGGCCGCCGCATCGCTTATGTCCAGACGGCGGGCGCGGGGCCGGGGATCGTGTTTCTGCACGGGTTCAAATCCGACATGGAGGGGACGAAGGCGGTTGCCCTCGAAGCCTGGGCACGGGCGCAGGGGCGGGCCTTCCTGCGGCTGGATTATTCCGGCCACGGCGCCTCGGACGGGGTGTTCGAAGAGGGCGCGATCGGTGACTGGTTCGAGGATGCGCGCGATGCGATCCTGGCGCTGACCGAGGGGCCGCAGGTTCTGGTGGGCTCCAGCATGGGGGGCTGGATCGCGCTGCTGATCGCGCGTCATCACCCGGAAAAGCTGGCTGGTCTGGTGACCATCGCGGCGGCGCCCGATTTCACCGAAGATGGCTATTGGGCCAGTTTCGACAAGGATCAGCGCCGCGAGCTGGAGCAGGTGGGCCATATCGACGTGCCCTCGGACTATGGAGATCCCTACCGGATCACCCGGCGCCTGATCAACGAGGGCCGCAATCGGCTGGTGCTGCGCAGCCCGCTGGATCTGCCCTTCCCGGTGCGTTTCCTGCAGGGCACGGCCGATACGGCGGTATCGGTCGAAACCGCGCTGCGGTTGCTGGACCACGCTACCGGTCCCGACATGCGCCTGACGCTGGTCAAGGGCGCCGATCACCGCTTTTCCGAGCCGGACGATCTGGCCCTGATCGAAAGCGCCGTGGCCGAGGTTTTGGCAAGGATCGGCTGAACGGGAACTTCGGGTTTGCGACCCGGGCGGGCTTGCGGCACAGTGGGTCCAAGAGCGCCCGAGCGCCGCCAGAGGATGAGCGATGATTTCCGAACCCCTGCTGTTTCTGCCCGGCTTCATGTGCGACGCCCGGCTGTTCTGGCACCAGATCCTGGCCTTTTCGGTCGAACGCCCGGTGATGGTGATGCCACTGCTGGGCGATACCATCGAAGAGATGGCCGAGGCCGTGCTGGCGGCTGCCCCCGCGCGCTTTGCCCTGGTCGGGCATTGGCTGGGCGGGCTGGTGGCGATGGAAATGCTACGACGCGCGCCGGAACGGATTTCCCAGATCGCGCTGGTCGACGTTTCGCCGCTGCCGGAAAGCCCGCAACAGGCGGCTGCGCGGGAAACAAGAATTGTGGGGGCGCGCACCGGGCGGCTTGACGAGGTGATGCTTGACGAGATCCCGGCCTCTGCGCTTGCCCCCGGGCCGGGGCAGCGCGAGGTGCAGGCGATGGTGCTGGAAATGGCCGAAAGCCTCGGGCCCGAGGTGTTCACCCGGCAAAGCCGCGCGCTGATGCGCCGCCCCGATCAGCAGCGCGCGCTGCGCAACACCAAGGTCCGGGCCATGCTGATCTGCGGCGAATACGACACGATCTGTCCGCCGCGCCGGCACCAGTTTCTGGCCGAACTGATGCCGCATGCCGAATTTCGTCTGATCCTGAGCGCGGGCCATCTGAGCCCGCTGGAGCAACCGGAAAAGGTCACCCATGCCCTGCGTGACTGGTTTTCCGCGCCCTTGTTGCTGAAGTAAAGGCGCAGTCGACGCGGCGTTCTGCGCGCGGCACTGCCGAAACAGCGCGGATATATCCCCCGGCAGATGCAGCCGGGGGAGCGGGGCGTTACGGCGCGGGCCTCAGACCCCGCGTGCCAGGGCCGCCACCCCGGTGCGCGCCACATCGACAAGCCCAAGCGGGCGCATCAGTTCGGCAAAGGCGTCGATCTTTTCCGGCGTGCCGGTGATTTCGAACACGAAGCTTTCCAGCGTGCTGTCGACCACATTGGCGCGGAAGATATCGGCCAGACGCAGCGATTCCACGCGCTTTTCCCCGGTGGCGGCCACCTTGAACAGCGCCAGTTCGCGTTCGACCGACTGGCCTTCCAGCGTCAGGTCGTGAACTTCGTGCACCGGCACGATCCGGCCCAGCTGTGCCTTGATCTGGTCGATCACCGCCATCGTGCCACGCGTCACGATGGTGATGCGCGAGCGGTGGCCCTTGTGGTCGACCTCGGCCACGGTCAGGCTGTCGATGTTGTAACCGCGGCCCGAAAACAGCCCAATCACCCGCGCCAGCACGCCCGCTTCGTTGTCGACCAGCACTGCCAGCGTATGCGAGCTTTCCACATCGGAATGGAAATCGCGCAGGTCATAGGCCGAATGGCTGGTCGAGCCCTTTTTGATGTTCAGAGCGGCCATTGCCTCTCTCCTTTATCGCGTTCGTCTTTCGACTTGGTCCAAATATCCTGCGGGGGGCCGGGGGAGACCCCCGGCGCCCGCCTCACACCAGCGTTGCGCCCGAGGCGAAGGCCTCGGCATCGGCGGCCAGCAGCATTTCGTTATGCGGCTTGCCCGAGGGGATCATCGGGAAGCAGTTCTCGTGCTTTTCCACCAGGCAATCGAACAGCACCGGGCCATCGTATTCCAGCATCTCGACGATCTTGGCATCCAGCTCGGCCGGGTCCGAACAGCGGATGCCCTTCCAGCCGAAGCTTTCCGCCAGTTTCACGAAATCGGGCAGGCTTTCGCTCCAGCTGTGCGAATAGCGTTCGCCATGCAGCAGTTGCTGCCACTGGCGCACCATGCCTAGGCGTTCGTTGTTCAGGATGAACTGCTTGACCGGCGCGCGGAACTGGGTGGCGGTGCCCATTTCCTGCATGTTCATCAGCCAGCTGGCCTCGCCCGCGACGTTGATCACCAGCGCGTCCGGGTGCGCGATCTGCACCCCGATCGAGGCCGGGAAGCCGTAGCCCATCGTGCCAAGCCCGCCGCTCGTCATCCAGCGGTTGGGGGCCTCGAAGCCCAGGAACTGTGCGGCCCACATCTGGTGCTGGCCCACCTCGGTGGTGATGTAGCGGTCGCGATCCTTGGTCAGGGCCTGCAGCCGCTGCAACGCATATTGCGGTTTGATGGTGCTGCCGGAATTGTCATAGGCAAGGCAGTTGACGGCCTTCCATTCGGCGATCTGCGCCCACCACTGCGCCAGCCCGGCCTTGTTCACCTTGCGGCCGCGCGATTTCCAGATCTTGAGCACGTCTTCCAGCACATGGCCGACATCGCCGATGATCGGCAGGTTCACCGTCACCACCTTGTTGATCGACGAGGCGTCGATATCGACATGCACCTTGGTCGAGTTCGGGCTGAAATCGGCCACGCGCCCGGTGATCCGGTCGTCGAACCGCGCGCCCAGGTTGATCATCAGATCGCAGCCGTGCATCGCGAGGTTGGCCTCGTAGAGCCCGTGCATCCCCAGCATGCCCAGCCAGTTCTTGCCGCTGGCCGGATAGGCGCCCAGACCCATCAGCGTCGAGGTGATCGGGAAGCCGGTCGCGTCCACCAATTCGCACATCAGCTGACACGCCGCCGGGCCCGAGTTGATGACGCCGCCGCCGGTATAGAACACAGGGCGTTCGGCGGTTTCCATCAGCTCGACCAGCTTGGTGATCGCCTCGATATCGCCCTTCATACGGGGCTGGTAATGATCCACCCGCGCGGTTTTCGGGCCGGTATAGGTGCCGGTGGCGAATTGCACATCTTTGGGAATGTCGATCAGCACCGGGCCGGGGCGGCCCGAGGTGGCGACATGGAAGCCCTGGTGGATGATTTCGGACAGCTTGTCAGTGTCCTTCACCAGCCAGTTGTGTTTCGTGCAGGGACGGGTGATGCCGACGGTGTCGGCCTCCTGGAAGCCGTCGGTGCCGATCATGAAGGTCGGCACCTGGCCCGAGAAGACCACCAGCGGAATGCTGTCCAGCAGCGCGTCGGTCAGCCCGGTTACCGCATTGGTCGCGCCCGGCCCCGAGGTCACCAGCACGCAGCCCGGCTTGCCGGTCGACCGGGCGTAGCCCTCGGCCATATGCACGGCGGCCTGTTCGTGGCGCACCAGAATGTGACGGATATCGTTTTGCTGGAAGATCGCATCATAGATCGGCAGAACCGCGCCGCCCGGATACCCGAAGATCGTATCGACCCCCTGATCCTTGAGCGCCTGCACCACCATTTCCGCGCCGGTCATCTGCCGTGACATCACCTTACTCCATCGCATCGGGACTGTGCCCGCATCATCCAGTTTCGCAACAAAAAGCCCCCGCATTTCTGGCGAGGGCGCATGGGAACCTTCATGGTCAAACCGTCACCGGCCCATGCGCATCTTCCCTACGACTACAAGGAGCGACCCCATTGTCTGTCCTTTCTGTTGCGTTGCAGCGGACATTATGGGGGCGGGCGTAGGGCGTCAACGGCAAATCGGTGAATATTATGTCGCATGGCGGGGATTTTTCTTTCGATTTGTTGCGCCGGTCGCCGTTTTTGCTGCAACTATCCGAAAATCGGTGCGCGAATTTCCGGGGCCGGGGGGCTTGGGGCGTGGTTTTGGCCGTGCATCGGTCAGGGCGCGGCAGGGGGAAGGGCAGGATTCGTCCCCTCGGTCGCAGGGGGGGCATGCAAGGCGGGTTTGCGGCCAATGCCCCCTTCCTTCTGTCGGGGCGTTTCTTTATCTTGCCGCCAGCTTTGGCCCCGGAAACACACGCGAAAGTGGTGCGGACGGGGGACTTGGCCTCAATCATGGTGGCGCTAGCGGAAACTGGTTAGGAAATTGGACCAAATCGGACCAATTTTCTTGACCTGAGCCCGCTGCTCGGCCAAGGAACGCTGAAGCCCTCGGGGATAGGGGGCAAAACTGGGAAGGGGAGGACGGACATGGGCGGTTTGCTGGCCCTATCGCGCCTGATCGACCGGATGAACGAAGTGATCGGCAAGGGCGTCTCGTGGCTCATTCTGCTGGCGGTCGTGATCTCGGCGGTCAATGCGACCATTCGCAAGATCTTCAACGTATCGTCGAACTCGTGGCTGGAGCTGCAATGGTATCTTTACGGTGCTGCGTTCCTGCTGGCGGCGGCCTATACGCTCAAGCAGAACGAGCATATCCGCATCGACATCCTGTATGGCGCGCTGTCGCGGCGCAAGCAGCACTGGATCGACCTGTTCGGGCATCTGTTCTTCCTGATGCCGATGGTCTGCCTGATGCTGTATCTGCTGGTGCCCTATGTCGGCAAATCCATGTGCCTCAGCGCCTTCCTGCCGGCAGGTGTGGTCTGCACCCCCGAAGTGTCGCAAAACGCGGGCGGTCTGGTGATCTGGCCGGCCAAGATGCTGCTGCTGATCGGCTTCGTGCTGCTGTTCCTGCAGGGCCTGTCCGAAATCATCAAGAAGATCGCGGTGATGCGCGGGCTGATCGAAGACCCGCATCCGGCGACGGGCCATCACGGCCATGACATGATCGCCGAGGAGGAAGCGCTGTGATCCTGGAACTCATCGCGCAGAACATGGCGCCGATCATGTTCCTGTCGCTCATCGGCTTTCTGCTGCTGGGCTATCCGGTGGCCTTCGCGCTGGCCGCGAACGGCCTGCTGTTCTTCTTTATCGGCGTCGAACTGGCGCCCCTGTCCGGCGGCTCTATCAACCTCAGCTGGCCGCTGCTGAACGCGATGCCCGAACGGTTCTGGGGGGTCTTGTCGAACGAGACACTCCTGGCCATCCCGTTCTTCACCTTCATGGGGATCGTGCTGGAAAAATCCGGCATGGCCGAGGATCTGCTCGACACGATCGGGCAGCTGTTCGGTCCGGTCCGCGGCGGTCTGGCCTATGCGGTGATCATCGTCGGCGCGCTCTTGGCCGCCACCACGGGCGTGGTCGCGGCATCGGTGATCGCGATGGGGCTGATCTCGCTGCCGATCATGCTGCGCTACGGCTATGACCGGCGGATCGCCAGCGGGGTGATTGCCGCCTCGGGGACATTGGCGCAGATCATTCCGCCCAGCCTTGTGCTGATCGTGCTGGCCGACCAGCTCGGCCGCTCGGTGGGGGATATGTACAAGGGCGCGCTGATCCCGGGGCTGGTGCTGACCGGCATCTATCTGGGCTATGTCGCGGTGATCTCGATCGTTCGCCCGGGCATGATGCCCGCGCTGCCGAAAGAGGCCCGCACGCTGGGATCTGGGGTCACCTCGCTGGTGATCGCGCTGGCGCTGGGTGTTGCGATCTTCATCTTCGCCCGCGACTGGATGGACGCGAGCCATGGCGGCAATGCGGGTATCCTGGCCGCAGGGCTTGCGGTGATCGTGATCTATGTGCTGGCGGTGCTGGACAAGGCGCTGAAAATCAACCTGATGAGCCGTCTGGCGCAGCAGGTCGTCATCGTGCTGATCCCGCCGCTGGCGCTGATCTTCCTGGTGCTGGGCACGATCTTCCTGGGCGTGGCGACGCCGACCGAAGGCGGCGCGATGGGGGCGGTCGGCGCCCTGATCCTGTCTGCCGTCAAGAAGCGGCTGAACATGACCGTGGTGCGCGAGGCGCTGGCCGCCACGACGCGGCTGTCGGCCTTCGTGATGTTCATCCTGCTGGGCGCCCGGGTGTTCTCGCTGACCTTCTATGGCGTGAACGGGCACCTGTGGGTCGAACATCTGCTGACCTCGCTGCCGGGCGGCGAGATGGGCTTCCTGATCGTGGTCTCGCTGCTGGTGTTCTTCCTGGCGTTCTTCCTCGATTTCTTCGAACTGGCCTTCATCATCGTGCCGCTGCTTGCGCCTGCCGCAGAAAGCCTTGGCATCGACCTGATCTGGTTCGGCGTCATCCTGGGGGTGAACATGCAGACCAGCTTCATGCACCCGCCCTTCGGCTTTGCGCTGTTCTTCCTGCGCTCGGTCGCGCCGAAGTCGCCCTATGTCGACAAGCTGACGGGCAAGCTGACCGAGCCGGTGAAGACCTCGCAGATCTATTGGGGGGCGGTGCCCTTCGTCTTCATCCAGATCGTGATGATCGGCATCGTGATCGCCTTCCCGGGGATGGTGATGCACTACAAGGGCAAGCCCATTGACCCGTCGAGCGTGCAGCTGACCCTGCCCGACATGCCGGGCCTTGGCGGCGGCTTCGGGGGGCTTGGCGGTCTGGGCGCACCGGGCGCGGCCCCGGGCACCGACTCCGGCGGCGGGCTCGGCCTGCCGCCGCTGGGAGGCCTCGGCGCGCCGATGGGTCAACCGGCCGAACCGCCGCAAGGCGGAGGCGCGAGCCTCGGCATCCCGGCCCCCATGGGCCTTGGCGGATTGCCCCCGGTCACCGGGAACTGAAACGAAAACGGCGCCCCAAGGGGCGCCGTTTTTCGTTGGGGGGATGTCTTCACAGTCTTGAAATGTTTCCTCGCATGCACACTTCCGTTGTCAAGAATTTGTGAAGACATTGGGCAGAGGTTCGGGGAATGTCAGGTAACATGATTGATTGGATGATGAACCAATGGCTGGGGCTGGCCTCCTTGGCCATTGCTGTTGCCGCGTTGGTTTATGCGGCGCTCGCATATCATTTGTCGAAGGCTTCTGTCGTCGCCGCGCGCGCCTCGGAGGTGCTAAATCTTAGAATTCAAGTTCGTTCGTCTCTTGCGGACGCTCGACGCAGCCTTCAAGAGCTCCGTTCGCAGTCTCGAGCCTGCCGGGCGGATTGGGAGCGGCATGAACGTCGGCATTTCCCCCGGTTCAGTTTGGAAAGCGTATTTCATCAATCCGGTCCTCGAGGGAATACCCAGTTAGAGAGAAGAGGCGAAGTATTATTGAGAACATTGGAGCAAGACCTTGAGGCGGTCGACGGAACGAATGCGGCTCAGTTGGAGAAGGTCATACATGATGCAAAGGCGGCGTCGCTGGAGATCGAGGGATTGATCCCTCATCTGGAAAAGCCGCCTATCCTGTCTTGAACCTCTGCTTGGCGGTCCAAGATGGGATGGGCTTCGGCGTTTCGTGATGCCCGCCAAATGAAAACGCCCGCCTTTCGGCGGGCGTTTCCGTTTCGCTCTGCCGTCGCGCTCAGACCGCGCGGATCGGGGTGACCTTGCCTTTCGGGGCGCTGCCGCCTGCGTTGGCGTCGATGAATTCTAGCACCAGCGGGCGGATGTTGTTGCGCCAGCTCGAGCCCGCGAAGATGCCGTAATGGCCCGCGCCGGGTTCGAGGTGCTGGGCCTTCTTGCTGTCGGGCAGGCCGGTGCACAGCCGCAGGGCGGCCACGCATTGACCCGGGGCCGAGATGTCGTCGTTCGATCCCTCGACCGTCTTCACCGCGACATTGGTGATCTTGCCGATGTCGACCTTCTTGCCATCGACCACGAATTTGTTCTGCGCGATTTCCAGACCTTTGAAGATGCGCTCGACGGTGGAGAGGTAGAATTCGGCCGTCATGTCCATCACCGCCAGATATTCATCGTAGAAGATGTTGTGGTGGTCATGCTCGCTGCCTTCGCCTTTCGACTCGGCCAGGATCTTGTCCTGAAACGCCTTGGCGTGTTTCTCGGCATTCATCGAGATGAACGAGGCCAGCTGCATCAGCCCCGGATAGACCAGACGCCCGGCGCCCTTGTATTTGAAGCCGACGCGCTGGATGACCATATGCTCCAGCTGGCCCATGGTGACGCGGGCACCGAAGTCGGTGACCTCGGTCGCGGCGGCGTCCGGGTCGATCGGGCCCCCGATCAGGGTCAGGGTGCGGGGCTGGGCGGCGGGGTCTTCTTCGGCCAGATAGGCGGTGGCGGCCAGCGTCAGGGGCGCGGGCTGGCACACGGCGATGACGTTCAGGTCGGGGCCCAGGTGGCGCATGAAATCGACCAGATAGAGGGTGTAATCCTCGATGTCGAATTTGCCGGCCGAGACGGGAATATCGCGGGCATTGTGCCAGTCGGTCACATAGACGTCACAGTCGGGCAGCAGACTGGCGACGGTCGAGCGCAGGAGGGTCGCATAATGGCCCGACATCGGCGCAACCAGAAGCACGCGGCGGGCCATCGGCTCGCGCCCGGAGACCTTGAAGTGAATCAGCGCGCCGAAGGGTTTGTCGAGGATCGTTTCGACCGAGATCAGGTGGTCGCGGCCATCGGCGCCCGGGATCGAGCGGATGCCCCAGTCGGGTTTGATCACCATGCGCGAGAAGCTGCGCTCGGTCACGCGCCCCCAGGCCGACATGACCTTGAACATCGGATGCGGGGTAAGGCCCCAGATCGGGTAGGATGCCATGGCCCGGGCCGAGGCCCCCATCCACTCATTGGTATTCCTGATGGTCTCCATCAGGTCGTAACTCATAATGCCCTTCATCCCTATCTCCTTGGCCCGCAGGCTCCCTACAAAACGCCGCTTTACCCTCCCGCAAAGGCGGCGTTATGCTGCTGTTTGAAGGATAAGGAGGATTTCGGGTTATGACAACAACGGAGGAGGCCACCTCTGCTGCATCGCAGCAAATGCAGGAGAATCTGGCAAAGATCGAGGCTTTGACGCAACGCCTTGTCGAGGCTCTGTCGCATAAACGTGCGCCCAATCCGGCGCTGGAGGGGCCCGGCCTTGATCTTTATCTGAATGCGGGCGCGGCGCTGGTCAAGGAATGGGCGGACAAGCCGTCGAAGATTCTGGAAGCGCAGGTGAATTACTGGGGCCAGGCGATGAAGCACTACGTCGAGGCCAGTCACGCGCTAAGTCAGGGCCAGTTCAAGCCGCCCGCCGATACCGGCCCGAAGGACCGCCGTTTCTCCAATCCGTTGTGGGATACCCACCCCTATTTCAATTTCATCAAGCAGCAATACATGATCTCGTCCAAGGCGATCGAGGATGCGGTCGATGCGCTGGAAGATCTGGACCCGGTCGATCGTAAGCGGATCGACTATTTCGCCCATCAGATCATCGACATGATGGCGCCGACGAATTTTCTGGCAACCAACCCCGATGCGCTGGAACGCGCTGTGGCGACAGAGGGCGAAAGCCTTGTGAAGGGGCTGGAAAACCTGGTGCGGGATGTCGAGCTGAACAACGGCAATCTGGTGGTGACGCTGGCTGATCGCGATGCGTTCAAGGTGGGGCAGAATATCGGCACCGCCGAAGGCTCGGTGGTCTATCGCAACCGGCTGTTCGAACTGATCCAGTACAAGCCCACGACCGAGACGGTCCACAAGACCCCGCTGATCATCTTCCCGCCGTGGATCAACAAGTTCTACATCCTGGACCTGAAGCCCGCCAATTCGCTGATTCGCTGGATCGTCGATCAGGGGTTCACGCTGTTTGTCGTCAGCTGGAAGAACCCCGATGCCAGTTATGCCGATGTGGGTATGGATACCTATGTCGAGGAAGGCTATCTGACCGCGATCGAGCAGGTGAAGGCGATCACCAAAGAGAAGAAGATCAACGCGGTCGGGTATTGCATCGCGGGCACGACGCTGTCGCTGACCCTGGCGCTGATGGAGAAACGCAAGGATCGTTCGATCAACTCGGCCACGTTCTTCACCACGCTGACCGATTTCTCGGATCAGGGCGAGTTCACCACCTTCCTGCAGGACGACTTCGTCAACGGGATCGAGGCGCAGTGCAAGCGCGACGGGGTGCTGAGTTCGTATTTCATGACGCGCACCTTCAGCTATCTGCGCGCCAATGACCTGATCTATCAGCCCGCAATCCGCAGCTACATGATGGGCGAGGCGCCGCCGGCGTTCGATCTGCTGTACTGGAACGGTGACTCGACAAACCTGCCGGGCAAGATGGCGATCGAATATCTGCGTGGCCTGTGCCAGCAAGACAAGTTCGCCGCCAAAGGCTTCGAGGTGCTGGGCGAGACGGTGAAGCTGAGCGATGTGAAAGTGCCGCTCTGCGCCATCGCCTGCGAGACCGACCACATCGCGCCCTGGATCGCGAGCTTCAATGGCATCGCGCAGATGGGATCGGCCGACAAGACCTTTCTGCTGTCGGAATCGGGGCATATCGCGGGCATCGTGAACCCGCCCAGCAAGCAGAAATACGGCCATTACACCAGCACGGCGCCGATCCACAATCCGAACGAATGGAAAGCCGAGGCGACCTATAACAAGGGCAGCTGGTGGCCGCATTGGGGCGAATGGCTTGCGGCGCGGTCCGGGCGGATGGTGCCCGCGCGCGAACCGGGCGATGCCGCCCATCCGGTGCTGGCGCCCGCGCCGGGCCTTTATGTGAACGAGGTGGTCCGGGTCTGACACCCGGGCTGCCTGCAACAAGACGACGCCCCCGCCCGACATCGAAGCGGGCAGGGGGCGTCCCGGTCGACGGTCGTTCCGTCCACACCCTCCGATTGTAAAAATTCTGCAACGCAGCATTTTTTCCTTGAAATGCTGCACTGCAGCATGTATATCTGTTTCGTAAGCGAACGGGCCCTCGCCACACCATCTTTCCTCGGGCCAAATCGGAGCAAGAACATGGCTAAGACCCAAGACTTCACCAAGATCATGCAAGATATGATGGCTTCCATGCCGGTGGACGCCTCGAAATTCCAGGACGCCTTCAAGTCGCAAGCCGCGCTGGGCGAGAAAATGACCAAAGTGGCGCTCGACGCTGCTGAAAAGTCGACCGAAATCACCTCGAAATGGGCCAAGGACACCATCGCCAAAGTTGGTTCGCTGGCCGCGAAAAAAGAAGAGCCCGCCGACTACGCCAAAGCTGTGAGCGACTTCGCGTCGGCTTCGGCTGAAATGGCTGCCGAAAACCTGGCCGCTTTCGCCGAAATCGCGAAAAAAGTGCAGATGGAAACCGTCGAGCTGATGCTGGCTGCTGGCAAAGACATCTCGGAAGATGCGACCGCCGCCGTCAAGAAAGCCACCGAGGAAGTCACCGCTGCTGCGAAAAAAGTGACCACCCCGGCGAAATAAGGTTCCTCCCGCAACCCGGCGTCCTCCTCCCTGCCGGGGAACGGAACCTGGAAGGGCGGGCTTCGGCTCGCCCTTTTCTTTTGTTGCTTTTGCGCCCGCGCCGCTCCAAGATTGCTGCGCTGCCAAAAAAAAGGGGAGGAACCCGATGACTGATGACGCGAAGCCCTTGCTGATCAAACGCTACGCCAGCCGTCGCCTGTATAATACCGAAACCAGCGATTATGTGACGCTGGAAGACATTGCGCGCTTCATCCGCGATGGTCGCGAGGTGCAGATCGTCGATCTGAAAACCGGCGACGACCTGACCCGCCAATATCTGCTGCAGATCATCGCCGAACATGAAAGCCGCGGCGAAAGCGTGCTGCCCGTCGATGTGCTGACCGATCTGGTGCGCAGCTACACGACCTCGGCGCAGTCGGTCGTGCCGCAGTTCCTGGCCGCCAGCTTCGAGATGCTGCGCGAAGGCCAGTCGCAGCTGATGGAAAACTTCTCGTCCTTCCCCAACCCGATGGCGTCGATGCCCGGGTTCGACGCACTTCAGCGCCAGCAGCAGGCGTTCCTGAAGTCGATGATGGCAGGCTGGCCCACCTCGGGATCGTCGGGGCCCGAGGAGGAAGGCGACAGCACGGCCGCGAGCAAGGACCGCGAGGATCTGGCCACGATCAAGAAACAGCTGGCCGAGTTGCAGACGAAGCTGTCGAAACTCTGATCGCGCCGCGCCCGGCCTTGGGCCGTGGACGAAAAAAGGGGCGGGCCCAGCGGCGCCGCCCCTTCGAATTTTCGGACCTGACGAAAATCAGGCGACTTCGGCAAACACCTTTTTCAGCGCACGGTCGAGTTTTTCGAACATCTCGTCCATCTGCGGCTCGGTCAGGATGAAGGGCGGGCACAGCACGATGGACTGGCCCAGCGGGCGGCAGATCAGCCCCATATCGGTGCAGGTATTGGCGATGCGTTCCGACACGCTCAGGCTGCCGTCGAAGGGCGTCTTGGTGGCGCGGTCCTTCACCGCCTCCAGCGCCCACATGTAGCCCACGCCGCGCAGCTCGCCGATATTGGGGTTCTGCGCGATTTCCGCCAGACCGGCCTCAAGCCGCGGGCTCAGCCGGTTGACGTTATCGGCCAATCCCTCGTTCATCACCACGTCGATCGCCTTGAGCGCGATGGCGCAGCCCACCGGGTGCCCCGAGGCGGTGAAGCCATGCGGGAATTCCTCGATCGCCTCGGCTGCGGCCTGAACCCGCGCCGACAGCTCCGGCCCCAGGATCACCGCGCCCATCGGGAAGAAGCCCGCCGTCAGGTTTTTCGAGCTGATGACGGCATCGGGCATGAAGTCATAGGTCTGGCAGCCCCAGGTGTTGCCGGTGCGCCCGAAGCCGCAGATCACCTCGTCGGAAATCAGCGGGATGTCGTATTTCTTCAGGATCGGCGCGATCGCCTGGAAATAGCCCTTCGACGGCGGAATCACCCCGCCCGCGCCCATCACCGGTTCGGCGAAGAAGCCCGCAATCGTGTCGGCGCCTTCCTTGATGATCGTGGCCTCCAGTTCCGCCGCCATGCGTTGCGTGAACTGCTCTTCGGTTTCGCCGGGCTTGCCGTTGCGCCAGTAATGCGGGCAGGTCAGGTGCAGGAAACCCGGCAGCGGCAGGCCGAAGACAGAATTATAGGGTTTGCCCGTCATGCTGGCCGACACCGCGGTCACGCCGTGATAGGCGTTCATGCGCGTCAGGATCTTGCGCTTCTGCGGTTTGCCTTCGGCGGCATGCAGGAACCACAGGATCTTGACCATCGTGTCATTCGCTTCGGACCCGGAGTTGGTGTAGAACACCTTACCGCTTTCGAAGGGCGAGACTTCGATCAGCTTCTCGCTCAGCATCACGGTCTGGTCCGACATCCGCCCGAAGAAGGCGTGATATCCGGGGAAGCGCGCGTATTGGTCCTGCGCGGCCTTGATCAGCCCGGGGTGGTCGAACCCCGCGACCATGTTCCACAGCCCCGAGTTGGCATCCAGATACTGCCGCCCGTTGGTGTCAAAGACATAGGGGCCCTGACCATGCGTCAGAACAACGGTGCCGCGCTCGTGCACCGAGGGCAGATCGGTGAAACCATAGAGCGAAAACTCGTCGGCCCGGGCTTCCCAGCTGTTGGGGGTCTGATCACGCATGCGGCGTCTCCTTGTCTGAGTTGGCCACAGGCTAGCGGGGTGGATGGCGGCGTCAATGGGGCTGTCGCGGCACTCGGTGGGGGCGAATTGGCGCAGGCCCCGTCAGAGGGGGCCTGCAAAATGCCTTTCAGCTTGGCGGAAATATCCCGGGGGTGAATGCCCGCAGGGCAGAGGGGGCAGGGCCCCCTTTCGCCGCTCAGACCAGCCGGCTCTGTTCCTTGGCAGCTTTCACGAAACCTGCAAACAGCGGATGCGGCGCGAAGGGTTTCGATTTCAGCTCGGGGTGGAACTGCACGCCGATGAACCAGGGATGGCCCTTGTGCTCGACAATCTCGGGCAGGCGGCCATCGGGGGACATGCCGGAAAACACCAGCCCGCAGTTTTCCAGCTGCTCACGATATTTCACATCCACCTCATAGCGGTGGCGGTGGCGTTCCTCGATCTCGCAGCTGCCGTAAACCTCGGCGACCTTCGATCCTTCTTTCAGCGTCGCGGAATAGGCGCCCAGACGCATCGTGCCGCCCTTGTCATCGTCGAGCTTGCGCTCGACCCGGTGGTTGCCCTGCACCCATTCCTTCAGGTGATAGACGACCGGGGTGAAGCGTTTGGCACCGGCCTCGTGGTCGAATTCCTCAGATCCTGCATTGGTCACGCCCGCCAGATTGCGCGCGGCCTCGATCACCGCCATCTGCATGCCCAGGCAGATCCCCAGATAGGGAATGCCTTTTTCGCGCGCATATTGCGCGGCGCGGATCTTGCCCTCGGTGCCACGCTCGCCAAAGCCGCCGGGCACGAGGATCGCGTTGAACCGTTCCAGATGTGGGCCGGGGTCTTCGCGTTCGAAGATTTCGGCGTCGATCCATTCGGCCTTGACGCGCACCCGGTTGGCCATGCCGCCATGGGTCAGCGCCTCGGCGATGGATTTATAGGCGTCTTCCAGCTGCACATATTTGCCGACGATGGCCACGTTGACCTCGCCTTCGGCATTGCTCAGCCGGTCCATCACGTCTTCCCAACGGGTCATGTCGGGCTTCGGCGCCGGCGAGATGCCGAAGGCATCCAGCACCGCCTGATCCAGACCGACGCGGTGATAGGCCAACGGCGCCTCGTAGATCGACTTCAGGTCATAGGCGGGGATCACCGCCTCGGGGCGCACGTTGCAAAAGAGCGCGATCTTGGCGCGTTCCTTTTCTGGGATCGGATGTTCCGAGCGGCACACCAGAACGTCGGGCTGCAACCCGATCGAGCGCAGTTCCTTGACCGAGTGCTGGGTGGGTTTCGTCTTCAGCTCTCCGCTCGCCGCCAGATAGGGCAGCAGCGTCAGGTGCATGAAGATGCACTGCCCGCGCGGGCGGTCCTGCGCGAACTGGCGGATCGCCTCGAAGAAGGGCAGGCCTTCGATATCGCCCACCGTGCCGCCGATCTCGCACAGCATGAAATCGACCTCGTCATCGCCCACGGCGAGGAAGTCCTTGATCTCGTTGGTGACGTGCGGAATCACCTGGATCGTCTTGCCCAGATAGGCGCCCTTGCGCTCTTTCTCCAGCACGTTGGAATAGATCCGCCCCGACGAGACGGAATCGGTCTTGCGTGCGGACACGCCGGTGAAGCGTTCGTAATGGCCCAGATCGAGGTCGGTTTCGGCGCCGTCATCGGTCACGAACACCTCGCCATGCTCAAAAGGCGACATCGTGCCGGGGTCCACGTTCAGATAGGGGTCCAGCTTGCGCAGCCGCACCGAGAAGCCGCGGGCCTGCAGCAGCGCCCCGAGCGCCGCCGACGCCAGGCCCTTGCCCAGCGAGGACACCACGCCGCCGGTAATGAAAACGTAACGTGCCATGAGAGCCCCCGTGATTAGCCAAAATTCAGGTCTGTTCCCTGCACCGCTTGGTCAGGGATCACGGGATTTAATGCTTACACGATTCGCGGCCCGCCCGCAACCGGACCGCAAGCAGTTGGGTGAAATACGGCTGAATGCCCTAGGTCTGGGCTCAGTTCGCGGGAGGCGGGGTCACCGGCGCGTCGGCCGCCGCGGGCGGCAGTTCCACGGCCGGGGCCGCCGGAACGGTCTCGGCCGGGGCTTCGACAGGGGCCACCACGCGATCCACGACCGAGCTTTCCTCGGCCTTGCGCGCCGCCAGGATCGTCAGCGTGACCGAGGTCACGATGAAGCCCGCCGCCAGAATCCAGGTCAGCTTGGACAGCGCATTGGCTGCCTGACGGCCGGTCATCACACCGCCACCGCCGCCACCGCCCATGCCCAGGCCACCGCCTTCGGAGCGTTGCAGCAGAACCACGCCGATCAGCAGGACTGCCAGGATCAGGTGGACGGAGAGGACGACGTTTTCCATGCGCGGGCTGGACCTTCTTGCAACAGACGCGCCTATCTAGGCGGATGCGGCCCGGGGCGCAAGGCTGTTTGTTCCCCGCGCGCCCTGGCAGGCACGCTCTGGCGGGCCACGGGGGGGCGCGATGAAGAGGGCGACAGGGGGCACTGCCCCCTCGCGCGTGCCGCGCTCACCCCCGGGATATTTTAGCCAGAAAGAACGAGCCGGGCTTGTTCTTCTTTCTGGTGCAAATATCCCGGGGGGAGGCCGCAGGCCGGGGGCAGAGCCCCCTTCTTGCGGTTGCCGCCTTACCTGCAGCCGGGAGCAGGAAATGACATAAAGATGACGGGCGGGGCCGAAAAACCGGTTCCCCCCGCTGCGCGCCCCGGCTATATGTCGCACGGTTTTGCAACCCTCGAGGAGAGAGACATGGCCAATGTCGTGGTGGTCGGCGCGCAATGGGGCGACGAAGGCAAGGGCAAGATCGTTGACTGGCTCAGCGAACGTGCGGATGTGATTGCCCGGTTTCAGGGCGGCCATAACGCCGGTCATACGCTGGTCATCGACGGCAAGGTCTACAAGCTGAACGCCCTGCCCTCGGGGGTCGTGCGCGGTGGCAAGCTCAGCGTCATCGGCAACGGTGTGGTGCTGGACCCTTGGCATCTGGTGGGCGAGATCGCGAAGATCCGCGAGCAGGGCGTCGAGATCAACCCCGACTGCCTGATGATCGCCGAGAACACCCCGCTCATCATGCCCTATCACGGTGAACTGGACCGCGCCCGCGAGGCGCAGGCCGCCGGGTCGAAGGCCAAGATCGGCACCACCGGGCGCGGCATCGGTCCGTGCTACGAAGACAAGGTCGGGCGCCGGGTGATCCGGGTGGCCGATCTGGCCGATGCGGCGACGCTGGAATTGCGCGTGGATCGCGCGCTGGTGCATCACAACGCGCTGCGCGCCGGGCTGGGGCTGGAACCGATCGACCGCGACGCGCTGATTGCCGAGCTGAACAAGATCGCGCCGGAAATCCTGCAATATGCCGCCCCCGTCTGGAAGGTGATGAACGACCTGCGCCGCGCGGGCAAACGCATCCTGTTCGAAGGCGCGCAGGGCAGCCTGCTGGACATCGACTTCGGCACCTATCCCTATGTCACCTCGTCGAACGTGATCGCCGGGCAGGCGGCAACGGGCGTGGGCCTCGGGCCCAATGCGATCGACTTCGTGCTCGGCATCGTCAAGGCCTATACTACCCGCGTGGGCGAGGGCCCGTTCCCGACCGAGTTGAACGACGCCGACGGCGAACGTCTGGGCACCCGCGGCCATGAATTCGGCACCGTCACCGGGCGCAAGCGCCGCTGCGGCTGGTTCGATGCGGCGCTGGTTCGGCAGACCTGCGCGATTTCGGGCATCACCGGCATCGCGCTGACCAAGCTCGACGTGCTCGACGGGTTCGACACGATCAAGATCTGCACCGGCTACAATCTGGATGGCGAGGTGCTGGACTATCTGCCCACCGCCGCCGATCAGCAGGCGCGCTGCACCCCGATCTACGAAGAGGTCGAGGGTTGGTCGGAATCCACCGAAGGCGCGCGCAGCTGGAACGATCTGCCGGGCGCCGCGGTGAAATACGTCCGTCGCGTCGAGGAACTGATCGGCTGCCCGGTGGCGATGCTGTCGACCAGCCCCGAGCGGGACGACACGATCCTCGTGACCGACCCCTTCGCGGATTGATCCTTTGCAGGCGGGCCTATCGTCGCCCGCCTTGCCCTTGCCGGAGGCGCCCATGAGTTTGTCCTACAAAGCCCGCCGTCGGCTGTCCCTGCTGGTTCTGGTTGTGGGGCTGCCGCTTTACATCGTGATTGCGGTTACCCTGACCGGGTGGCTGGATGCGCGGTTCGGACGGCTGCCGATCTGGGCGGAACTGGGCGTCTATGTCGGCCTTGGGTTCCTGTGGATCGCGCCGCTGAAGCCCGTGTTCACCGGTGTCGGCCGCGCTGAAGGCGACGACTGAGTCTGCCCACGGCGCCAAAATGAAAACGGAGGGGCGCTGCCCCTCCGTTTGCGTTTCTGGCCGGTGGATCAGGCGCGCTTGCCCTCGGAATAGAAGCGCGACTGTTCGGTGATCGCATATTGGCCGCGGCGGATCTTGGTGATCTTGCCCTGACGCAGCAGCTTGCCGAAGACACGCAGCCGTTCTTCGCGGCTGACATGGGCGCCTTCGGACATGGCGGCGATTTTCCGCATGATCTGCGGCGGCGAGAAATGCGGCCGACCCTCGACCTGCGCGGTATAGGCCGCTGCGGCCTCCAGCAGGTCGGACAGGCCCTGCGTGCCAAGGCTTTCGGCGAAATCGGCAAAGCTTTCGGCTTCGCCTGCCGCGATCGGGGTCGGGGTTTCGATCTCGTCCTCTGCCATGTCTTGCGCGATCTGCGAGGTCGAGATCCGGCGCGGGCGCACAACCGCGCCCGATGTCAGGGATTCGTCCGCCGGGCGATCCACGCGCTGCTCGGACACCAGAACCAGCGGAGCCGCGCGCACCGGCGCGACTTCGGGACGCTGGGTATGGGCCTGATGCGCCGCAGGTCGACGCGGGCGCACGGCCTGGCTCAGATCGTCGCGATAGGCCTTGGTGTCGTCGGCGGGCTTCGCGCCCCCCTGAACCCGGCGATCCGCCACGGTTGCGGCAACGGCCGCTTTCAGATGCGCGATCGCCGAGAAGCGGCGGCGGTTTTCCTGGCCCAGAAGCTGTTCATCGGCCTGCCGCATCAGGCGGCTCAGATCGGCCTCGGGATCGGGTTCGCTCTGGCTTGCCGTGGTGACCGGCGCCTGGTCGGCCACGTCCAGCGGCACGTCTTCTGGCGCCGGAGCGGTGGGGCTGTCGGCTTCGAGCGCGGCCAGTTCGGCTTGCAGATCGGCCTCGGCCTCGGGGCTCAGCGCGGTTTCGATGGCGGGTTCGTCTTCGGCCTCGGCGCCGGTTTCGGCGGCCAGCCGCGCAGCCAGCGCTTCGGAAATATCCGTGGCGTCCAGTTCGGCAATCGGTTGGGCGGAAGCCTCGTCGTCGCCGTCTGCTTCCGCGGGGATGATCGGATCGGCGCGGCGCACCTTGATGACGCGGGCACGAATCTGCGGGCGCCGCGGTTGAACGGGCGGCGCCTCTTCGGCGGCGGCCGTTTCGGGCGTCTGTGCGGCGGGCTGCGCTGCTTCGGGCGCGGGCTCCTGCTGCGCCATGGCCGCTTTGACCGATGCCATCAGCGGCTCTTCACTGTCGTCCGGCATGGGGTCCACAGGCGCCGGGGTGGCCTCGGCTTCCACGGTGACCTCTTGCGCGGCTTCGTCTTCGGCGGCCTCCGGCGTCATCAGCTCTTGCGCGGCGGCGGCCAGAGCGGCCGTCCGGGCTGCACGGCGGGCGGCCCGGCGCGCGGCCAACTCGGCCTGCCGGTCCGCTTCGGCGTCTGCTTCGGGCTCTTCGACGGTCTCGGGCTCGGATTCGACGGCGGCCTGATTGGGCTCTTCCGCTTCCGCCTCTGCCGCCGGCTCAAAACCCATATCGTCGTCGGCGTCTTCAACCTCCGGCACCGGGGGCTCTGCGGGCAGTTCGACCGACTCCTCCAGGTCTTCGGCGTTCAGCGGTCCCGAAATATCGAGCGAAAATCCAAAGTCCTCGGCCTCGGCCGAACTTTGCGCGCTGAAATCCGTCTCTGTCGCAGGGCCGGGCAGGGTGCCGGGGGCTTCGGTCTCTAGAATCTCGTCATCCTCGACATAGGCGGGCACGGCGCTGGCCGCCGCGCGGGCCGAGGCGACGGCGGCGCGGATACGCTGCAGCTTGGCGGCCACGGATTCAGGCACCGGGTTGGCCGTCGGAGCGGGCGCAATGATTTGCGGCATTTCTGCGGCAGCCGGGGGTTCGGCCGGCATCGTTTCCGGGGGCACCGTCGCGGCAACGGGCGTGTGCTCGACCGGGGTTACGGGGTCTTCGATGGCAGGGGCCGCAGGGCTCGGCGTCTGGACTACGGGTTCGGGCGCAGGTTCGGGCATGGGCTCTGGTTCCGGCTTCGGCGCGGTGTCGATCTGCGGGCGCAGCACCACGCCGTTGGCGTTGATCTTGGCTTCGACCCGGCGCTGAATCTCGCGCTCTGCGATCCTGTGCAGCATTTCGGCATCCGGGGTCGGCGGTTCTGCCCCGAAATAGCGGTCGTCTGCAGCAAGATCGCGGAAATACTCGGCAATCGCCTTCATCGTGTTGAACGGCTCGTCAAACCCTTCCAGAGTGCAGGAGAAGGTGCCGTAAGACACGGTAAGGATTTTACTCGCACCAACCATGGAACGCTCGCTTTCTCTAAACCAGGTCCGTTCACCCTCAGTGTAAACTGGTGCTTTACCGTGAACAGAAAAAGGAAATTGTGGGGCATTTTATCAAAGCAGATTGTGTTCCCTTGCCTTAATCGGCATCAATCCGGGCATGTCGGCGAAGATTATCCACTCTCATACCGGGGTTACGCTGCTGGGCGGGGGAGCCGTCACGGCCGTTGATGTCCATGATGCGTTGACAATCGCGCCGCTCCTGGTCGCGGCGGACGGCGGGGGCGACCGGGCGCTGGACCTTGGCCTGACCCCCGAGGCGGTGATCGGCGACATGGACAGCCTGAGTGCCGGTGCGCGCGCGCGTCTGGGCACGCGGGTGCATGAAATCGCCGAACAGGACAGCACCGATTTCGGCAAATGCCTGCAGATGGTGGCGGCGCCCTTCTATCTGGCGCTCGGGTTCACCGGGCTCCGTCTCGATCACACGCTGGCGACGCTGTCACTGGTCGCGGCGCGTTCCGGGCAGCGGGTGATCCTGATGGGCGAGGAAGACGTGATCTTTCGCGCGCCGCCCGACCTGGCGCTGGATCTGCCGCTGGGGGCGCGGTTTTCCCTGTTTCCCTTCGGTCCGGTTTCCGGGCGCTCCCGCGGGTTGCGCTGGCCGATCGACGGTCTGGACCTGACACCTGACGGACGGGTGAGCACCTCGAACGAGGTGGCAGGCCCGGTGCGGATCAGCCTTTCGGGGTCATGCCTTGTGCTGCTGCCAAAGGCGCATTTGCCGGCCGTGCTTGGCGCGCTGCAGCTGCGGTGACGCGCTCGCGGTGGATGATGTAAAGCCCCGAAGCGGTGATGATCGCCACGCCGATCCAGGTCAGTGTATTGGGGAAATCGCCAAACACCAGATAGCCGAACAGCGTGGCGGTCAGCATTTCGAAATAATGCAGCGGCGCGAGCGTCGAAGAGGGGGCGAATTTCAGCGCGTAAGTCATCGACATATGGCTGATCGTGGCCGCCAGCCCGACGCAGAAGACCCAGATCCAGAACACCCCCTGCGGAGGCACGAACCGCCACTGGCCGAAGTCCAGAATCCCGCCCACCGCCAGCATCGGCACGCACAGCACCGTCGCGGCCAGCGCGGTATGCAACTGCATCGTCACCGGATGCATCTGTCGCGACAGCGCCCGCGTCAGCAAGATATAGAGCGCGAAACACACGGCCGTTCCCAGCGGAAACAGCGCAACCGCGCCGAACCGCGAAAACGAGGGCTGAATCACGAACAATGCGCCGATGAAACCCACCACCGAGGCGCCGAGCCTGCGCGGCCCGACCTCTTCGCCCATCACGAAGCGCCCGATCAGCAGGATCACGAAGGGCTCGACAAAGGCAATGGCCAGCGCATCCGCGATCGGCATCACCTGCACCGCCGCGACGAAGGAATAGGTCGCCAGGATCGAGACGAAAGCCCGCGCCAGCGTCAGCCGCAGCGCCGTCGGTCCGATCCGCAAGGGCAGCCGCATCGCCAGAACGATCGGCGCCATCAGCGCGGCCTGCACCACGAAACGCCCCAGTGTGATCGTGCCCACCGGAACCGCCTGCGCGGCCAGTTTCGAGGCCACGTCGATCAGCGGGGCGATCGCGCAAAAGCCCAACATCAGGGCAATACCGGGGAAGATGCGGTCAGTCTGGGTCATGCCCCCGGCTATCGCGCTCCAACTGCGGCGTCCATCCTGAAAACGACATGCGGGGGTGTGATTTCAGATCGTGACAGGGGGGGCGCCGCCCCCCTCTTCGGCTGCGCCGAATTCACCCCCGGGGATATTTCCACCAGAAAGAACGCGCAAAGATGGTTTTCTTTCTGGTCGAAATATCCCGGGGGGAGCTTGTGGCACACAAGCCGGGGGGCCGCGCCCCCCGTCCACGGCTCAACCGGGCTTAGCCCATCCGTTCCGAGGCGTAGCTGCCCGGGCTGGCCGGGAAGACCACCGTCTTGTTGCCATTCAGGAAGGTGCGGTGATGGATATGCGCATGGATCGCGCGTGCCAGAACCTGCGCTTCGACATCGCGCCCGAGGCTGACGTAATCCTCGGGGCTTTGGGCATGGGTGATGCGCACGGTGTCCTGCTCGATGATCGGGCCTTCGTCCAGATCGGCGGTGACGTAATGCGCCGTGGCGCCGATCAGCTTCACGCCGCGTTCATAGGCCTGCTTGTAGGGGTTGGCGCCCTTGAAAGACGGCAGGAACGAATGGTGGATGTTGATGATCCGGCCCGACATCTTCTGGCAGATCGCATCCGACAGGATCTGCATGTAGCGTGCCAGAACGACCAGTTCGGCGCCGCTGTCTTCGACCACCGCCATCAGCTGCGCCTCGGCCTGGGGCTTGTTTTCCTTGGTCACCTTGATGTGGTGGAACGGGATGTCGTGGTTCACCACCACCTTCTGATAGGTCAGGTGGTTCGAGATCACGCCCACGATCTCGATCGGCAGGGCGCCGATGCGCCAGCGATAGAGCAGATCGTTCAGGCAATGGCCGAAGTTCGACACCATCAGCAGCACCTTCATCTTGGCGGCGCCGGAATGGATCGCCCAATCCATCGCGAAACTGTCGGCCACGGGGCCGAAGCCTTCGGTCAGTGCCTCTTGCGTGGCGCCCTGTTCCGACACGAAGGTCACCCGCATGAAGAACCGGCCCGTCAGCGGGTCGTCGAACTGATGCGAGTCGGTGAGGTTACAGCCCTGATCGGCCAGATAATTCGCAATCGCCGCCACGATCCCGCGGGTCGATGGGCAGTTCACCGTCAGCACATAAGAAGTCATCGCAGGTCCTTTTGCTTTGCTCCGGGAAGCCCGGGCCGTCGCCGCAGATTTGCCGTGGTGCCGCGCGATTGGCCAGCCGGATACGACCGCGCACGCGCGAAAAGCGGCGTCGGGCGCGTCGCAATCGGGAACCGGCGTTTCCGATAGTGGACAGCGCGCCAGAGCCGGGGCAGACTGCGTGTCTGCACGAAAGGGGGATGCGATGGCCGGCGGATGGGCACAGGACGGGGCGGTGAACGAACAGATCGAGGCCTCGATCGCGGATGAGCTGGCGCGGCTGAAGGCGCGGCGGGGTCCGGTGGGCGAAAGCCTGACCCATTGCGCCGAATGTGACGAGCCGATCCCCGAGGCGCGCCGCCAGGCCTTGCCCGGGGTCAAGCTGTGCATCGACTGCCAGAACGCGCGCGATGCGCGGCCGCAGGCGCGGGGCGGGATCAACCGGCGCGGTTCCAAGGACAGCCAGTTGAAATGAGGCGCGCCCCCTTGCGCTGCGCCGCAGGGTGCCTATCTTGAGCCTGTGCCGGGCATGCGCGCGGCACCACGATGGAGAGTGGATGTCAGAGCTTGTGTAAAACGGCCCTCTGATCTTTCAGAGAGCCGAGACACCGAAAGAGCAGCGGGTCGCGGGGCGACCGGCTTTCGACTGTTGTCTGACACAAGAGACTTCCATGAATATTTCCCGCAAGGAACAAAGGACGTTGCACGTCCTCGCTTTGGGTGGCCGGATCGACTTCGACCGCAGGCCCGGCGGCAAGATCACCGATGTGATGTGCGTCACCCGTGAGGGCGCAATCCTGAGCGATTGCGACCTCGACGCCTTTCAGCGTCTGCGCCGCAAGCGTCTGATCGAATCGCGCGGTGGGGCGCCCTATCGCATCTCGTATCGCGGACGCGTCAGCGTGCGCGCACAACTCAACAATCAGGGGGGCTGACATGCAGATCAGAACCGAACAGGCGCGGGATCGCGCCGGGATTGCCGAGCTGATCGGTGCGGCATTCCGTGACGCGCTGCACAAGACCGGGCGCGAGGCGCAGATCGTGGCGGATCTGCGCGCGGCGGGGGCCTTGCGGCTGTCGCTGGTGGCCGAGGCCGGCCCCGAGGATCGGGCGCCGGACGGGGCAGGGCCCGGCACGCTGCTGGGCCATATCGCGGTTTCGCCTGCGCAGATCGGGGCCGTGCCGGGGTGGGGGCTGATCGGCCCGCTTGCGGTGCGCCCCGATTGGCAGGGGCGCGGCATCGGTGCCGCGCTGATGCGCGCGGCGCTGGCCGCGCTGCGGGCGCAGCCGGGCTGTCCGGGGGCGGTGCTGGTGGGCTATCCTGCCTATTACGGGCGTTTCGGCTTCGCGAGCTTTCCCGATCTGGGCATGCCCGGCGTTCCGCAAGAGGCGGTGATGGCGCTGCCCTTCACCGACGCGGCCCCGCACGGCGTGCCGCTGCATCACGCGGCCTTCGGTCTGGATCAGGGCTGAGCCATGAAAAAGGGCCGCGCCGATGGTTCGGCGCGGCCCGCAACTGATCTGGGCGGCAGATCAGATCTGTTTTTCGGGGATATGCACCACCAGACCGTCAAGATCGGGCGTGACCTTGATCTGGCAGGTCAGCCGCGAGGTGACCGGATCGGGCTTCCAGGCGAAATCGAGCATGTCCTCTTCCATCGAATCCTTCGCCGGCACCCGGTCGACCCAGGCGGGATCGACATAGACATGACAGGTCGAGCAGGCGCAGGCGCCGCCGCAATCGGCGTCGATCCCGGGCACGCCATTGTCGCGCGCGCCTTCCATCACGGTGGCGCCGGGCTTGACCTCGACCTCGTGCCGGGTGCCGTTGTGTTCGATGTAGATGATCTTTGCCATGGCTGCTTTCCATTGCTTTGGGTTTCGTGGCGGGGAGGCCGCGGATCTGTTGCCCAAGGTTTAGGGCAAGGGCGCGGGCTTGACCAGAGGGCGCTGTGCCGCGCTCTTTCCCCTTTGTGTGAAAGTGGATAGACTGCGTGCGAGTTTTTCCAAAGGCCGCGCCCGAATGATCCGCCTGACCTGTCTGCTTCCGGTCGCAGCCCTTGCGCTGGCCGCCTGCACCCCTGCCGCCCCGCCATTGCCCGACGCGCCGCCGCAACCCACGCTGGCGGGCGAATGGCGTGCCAAGCCGCCGCAGCCGGGCGAGGGCGGATGTTTCGCGCACCAGACCCGGCCTGCGGTGCTGGAGACCGTGACCGAGCAGGTCCTGGTCCAGCCCGAGCAGCGCGACCCCGCCACCGGCAAGGTCACGCGACCGGCGGCCTATCGCACCTCGACCCATCAGCGGATTGTCGAGGGGCGGGCCGAGATGTGGTTCAAATCGCCCTGCGCGGCGGATCTGACGCCGGACTTCGTGGCCAGCCTGCAGCGGGCCTTGAAGGCGCGGGGGCTGTACAAGGGGCAGGCGCATGGGGTCTTGGACCCCGCGACCAGTGCGGCGATCCGGGCCTATCAGGCGCCGCGCGGGCTATTGTCGGCCACGCTGTCGACCCGTGCGGCGCAGGAACTGGGGCTGATCGCCTGGACCGAATAGCGGCGCGGGCCTTTTGCCTTGTGGCCGGCCATTGGCCGTGCGCCCCCGGCGGGCATGAAAAAGGCGCCCCGCAGGGCGCCTTTCCCAGTTCATTGTGCTAGCGGTCACTCCAGCGGCAGCGCCACGAAGCGCGGCTCGCCGCCGCGGCGGATCAGCAGCAACACCGATTTTCGGCCTGCGGCCTTGGCCTCGTCGATCCGGGTTTCCAGGTCGCTCAGGCTGGTGACCGGCAATTGCCCGGCCTCGACGATCAGATCGCCCGCCCGCAGACCCTTTTCAAAGGCGCTGCTGTCCTCGGTGATCGACTTGACGATCAGCCCGGCGGTGCCGGTGGGCAGGCCCATTTCGGTGGACAGACCCGGCGTCACCGGGGTGACGACCATGCCCAGCAGTTCCTTTTCCTGATCCTGCGGTGCGGTCACCGCGGCGGGCACGGCCTCTCCCTCGGCCAGTTCGCGCCGGCCCAGCGTCACCAGCAGGGTTTCGGATTTGCCCGCGCGCAGAACGGTCACCCGCACCGCCTCGCCGACCGGGGCATCGGCCACGCGGCGCACCAGATCGCGGGTGTCCTTGACCTCGCCGCCATCGAAACTGATGATGATGTCACCGGCCAGCATGCCCGCCTCTTTCGCGGGGCCGTCGGGCACTTCGGAAACCATCGCGCCTTCGGGTTTGGCGATGCCCATCGCTTCGGCCATGTCGGGGGTCACGTCCTGAATCTTCACGCCGAGCCAGCCGCGGCGCGTCTCGCCGAATTCCTTCAGCTGCCCCACGACCTTGTTCACCACGTTCGACGCCATCGAGAAACCGATCCCGATCGAGCCGCCGTTGGGCGACAGGATTGCGGTGTTCACGCCCACGACCTCGCCCGCCATATCGAACAGCGGCCCGCCCGAGTTGCCCCGGTTGATCGCGGCATCGGTCTGCAGATAGTCGTCATAGGTGCCGCTGAGTTCACGGTTGCGCGCCGAGATGATCCCGGCGGAAACCGAGAAGCCCTGACCCAGCGGGTTGCCCATCGCCATCACCCAGTCGCCGACCCGCATCTTGTCGCTGTCGCCGAATTTCACGAAGGGCAGCGGCTTGTCGCTTTCGACCTTCAGAAGCGCGATGTCGGTTTTCGGGTCGGTGCCGATCAGCTTGGCCTTCAGCTTGTCGCCCGAGAAGAACTCGATCTCGATCTCGTCGGCGCCTTCGATCACATGGTTGTTGGTGACGATATAGCCGTCTTCGGAAATCACGAAACCCGACCCCAACGCGTTCGAGCGGCGCGGGGTTTGCGGGCCCTGCGGGCCGGTCGGGCCGTTGGGGAAGCCGAAATCACGGAACAGATCCGAGAAGGGAGAGCCATCGGGGAACATCGGGCCCTGATTGGCCGGGGCGGCGACCATCGTCGAGGTGGTGATGTTCACGACCGAAGGGCTGATCTGTTCTGCCAGATCGGCGAAGCTTTCCGGGGCAGCGCGTGCTTCGGCCTGGGCCATCGGCACCACGGCAAGGCTGACTGCGAGCATCGTGGCGCACAGTGCGGTGCTCAGACGCAGACGCGCGGAGTTAAGTGCTGACAGGGACTGGTTTTTGATCGTCATGCTTGGCTCCCGATTTCCTCTGGACCGGTCACGGAACGCACGCGCCGGTTTCCCCCTGATAAATACCTAAGGGCAGGGCGGGGCAAATGAAAGCCTGTCGCGCAGGCTCAATTCGATGTGAGCCGGTTGTGAGCGGCAAAAAACGCGTCAAATGCCGCCGGTTGTCCAGCGCAGCAGCGCCAGGATCGCGACGCCTGCCGCAAGGCCCGCCAACCCCAGAAGGCGCCGCCCTTCGGGGCCCAGCGATGCCAGAAAGGCCAGCGCCTCTTCGATACGCGAAGGGGCCAGCGCAAGCGCCAGCCCCTCGATGATCAAAACCAGCGCAAGCCCGCTGATCAATGCGTGGATCATTGCTTCGCCGTCTCGCCGATGCTTTCCAAGAAGCGCTGATAGTCGAAATAGACGCTGTCCGGCTGGGTCACGAGCGAGGACGAGCCCGGCTTCATGCTGGTGGCATAGAACTGCAGCGCACGGGTGAAGGCAAAGAAATCGGCGTCCTTGCCATAGGCTTCGGCATAGATCCGGTTGGCTTCGGCGTCGGCCTCACCGCGGATGATCTCGGCCTGTTTGCGGGCCTCGGAGGTCAGTTCGACCACGGTGCGGTCGGCGGTTGCGCGCACGCGTTGTGCGGCCTCGCCGCCCCGGGCGCGTTCGTCCGCCGCTTCGCGTTCGCGTTCGGCGCGCATCCGGGCATAGGTGGCCGAAAGGTTCTGGTCGGGCAGGTCGGTCCGGGTCAGGCGCACGTCGATGATGTCGACGCCCAGTGCCGCAGCTTCGCGCCGGGCCAGATCGCGGATCTGGTTCATCAGCGGCGTCCGGTCGGCCGACAGGACCGAGGTCGAGGGCACCGAGCCCAGAACTTCGCGGATCGCAGCATTGATGATGCTGTCCAGACGCGATTTCGCGACCTGCTCGCCACCGGCGCCCACGGCTTCGCGGAAGTTCACCAGATCGACGATGCGCCAGCGCGCGAAAGCGTCCACCACCAGGCGGCGGTCATCAAGCGGCGTCACCTCGAGCGGGCGGGTCGGCAGGCTCAGGATGCGGTCGTCATATGTGACGACTTCCTGAATCAGCGGCAGCTTGAAGCCCAGACCGGGGTCGGTCTTGATCTGCTTGACCTGGCCGAATTGCAGCACCAGCGCCTTTTCGCGTTCGTCGACCACGAAGATCGACGACAGCGCGACGCCGGCCACGATCACGGCAGCGGGGATCAGAAACGGAGCGCGGGCCATCAGTTCGTCCCCCCATTGGTCGGTTTGCGCAACTGGTCAAGCGGCAGATAGGGCACAACGCCCGAGCCGCCAGCGTTCTGGTCGATGATGACCTTGTTCACCGACCCAAGGATTTTTTCCATGGTTTCCATGAACATACGGCGTTTTGTTACCTCAGGCGCCTTGATGTATTCGGCATAGACACTGCTGAAGCGCGCGGCTTCGCCCTCGGCGTTGTTCACCGTCTGGGCGCGGTAGGCCTCGGCCTGTTCCTTCAGTTGCGCGGCTTCACCGCGGGCGCCGGCGGTCACCTGGTTGGCGTAGGCGTCGGCCTCTTTTTCCAGCCGGTCGCGTTCCTGCTGGGCGGCCTGCACGTCGCGGAAGCTGTCGATCACCTCGCGCGGCGGGTCGGCGCGGTTGAAGTTCACGCGCACCACGTTGATGCCCGCGTTATAGCTGTCGAGCGTGCCCTGCACGGCCGCGCGCAGGTCGGCGGCGATCACGCCGCGGTCGCGGTTCAGGATCGGCGCCAGTTCCGAGCGCGCGATGATGTCGCGCATCGCCGATTCCGACACCGCGCGGATCGTGTCCTCGGGGTCGGCCAGGTTGAACAGGTATTTCGCCGGGTCGGTGATGTTCCAGACCACCTGGAATTCGATGTCGACGATGTTCTGGTCGCGGGTCAGCATCAGGCCGGTGTCCATGTCGCCGCCGCGCCCGGTGCCGACATCGGTCGTCTGTTCGCGGGTGACCTGCACGATTTCGGCGGTGACCACCGGCCAGGGGGCAAAGTTCAGACCCGGGCTGCCGGTCGACTGGAACTGACCGAACATCAACTCGACCGAGCGTTCCTCGGGTTTCACCGTGTAGAACGACGCATAGGCCCAGAGCCCCGCCGCCGCCAGTGCCGCCAGCGCCAGCGTCGAGCCGGTGAAAGCCGGGCCCGAGGGCAGGTTGCCCGAGGGACGCTGACCGCCGGTGCCGCCACCGCGCCCGCCCATCAGCACGCGCAACTGTTCGGAGCCCTTCTTCATGAACTCTTCGATCTCGGGGATCGGGGCGCCTTCGCCGGGGCGGCGCTGGCCGGGGCGATTCTTGTCGCGGCCGCGATCGTCGTCACCGCCACCGCCGGTGCCCCAAGGTCCTCCGTTGCTCATCCTGTCCTCACTTCTTCCATCTGTTCCATTGCCACTTGGGCATGAGTTTGCCGATTTCAACCGCCCGCAGCGGCGGAATCATGCGTGCCGCACAGGTTTGCGCATCGTCACCAGCTCTTCGGCCATGGTGGGATGCACCGCGCAGGTCGCGTCGAACTGTGCCTTGCTTGCGCCCATCTTGATGGCGATGGCCACCATCTGGATCATCTCGCCCGCATCCGGGGCCACGATGTGGCAGCCCAGAACGCGCTGCGTTTCCTTGCACACGACCAGTTTCATCAGCACCCGGTCGTCCGCCCCCGCAAAGCTTGATCGCATCGGACGGAAGGCCGAGACATAAACCTCGATCGGGCCGCGCTCGCGGGCGGCCTCTTCGCTCAGGCCGACGGTGCCGAATTCGGGCTGGGTGAAGACGGCCGAGGCGACCAGATCGTGGTCGACCTTGCGCGGCATCGCGCCAAAGACGGTATCGGCAAAGGCGTGGCCTTCGCGGATCGCGACCGGCGTCAGTTGAATCCGGTCGGTCACGTCGCCCACGGCGTAGATCGAGGGGATGTTGGTCTGAGACCAGTCGTCGACCTTGACCGCGCCATTCTCGGCCAGCTCGACCCCGGCCTCGGCCAGCCCGAGCCCCTCGGTATAGGGCACGCGGCCGGTGGCATAGAGCACCGCATCGAAGGTGTCGTCGCGCAGATCCGAGCCGTGGATCTTCAGGCCCGCATCGGTCTTTTCGATCCGGTCGATCACGATGCCGGTATGAATCGCGATACCGTGCGCCTGCATCTGCGCCACGATCAGATCGCGGCATTCGGCATCAAACCCGCGCAGCAGGGCCGAGCGGTTGATCTGCGTGACCTGCACGCCCAGCCCGGCCATGATGCCCGCAAATTCACAGGCGATATAGCCACCGCCGACAATCAGCAGGCGTTTGGGCAGTTCGGGCAGCTGGAAAATCTCGTTCGAGGTCAGAACATGTTCGCGGCCCGGGAAGTCCGGCACGAAGGGGCGCCCGCCGGTCGCGACCAGAATATGCTTGGTGGTAACCACCTGACCATCGGCCAGCCGCACCTCATGCGGGCCCGCGACGGTCGCGCGCTGGTCATAGACCGTGACGCCGGCGTTCTGCTGGCCCGCGCGATAGATCTTTTCCAGCCGGGTCAGTTCGGCATCGAGCTTGGCGCGGAAGGCGGTCCAATCGAAGCCGCCGATCTGCGCGTCCCAGCCATAGGCGCGCGCTTCCTCGACCGCGCCGGGCATGCCCGAGGCATAGACCATCAGTTTCTTCGGAACGCAGCCGCGGATGACGCAGGTGCCGCCCATCCGGTATTCCTCGGCCAGCGCGACGCGCGCGCCATGTTCGGCCGCCGCGATGCGCGCCGCACGCACACCGCCCGAACCGCCGCCAATCACGAACAGGTCATAGTCAAAGCTCATCTCGGCCATCGCCCCTTATATCTTGCGTTCCCCCATGCCAGATAAGGGCTGCGGGGGCGGTTTCCAGCGTCCAATATGTCGCGACCGCAGCAAAAGCCCGGGTCGGGCTGGCCTGCCGTCAGTCCAGATCGCTGAAGATGTTGCTTTCCTCGGCAAAGTCGATGCGCTCATGCGCGACGGTGCCTTCGTTGATGTCGCGGATCTCGACCTTGCCATCGGCGCCGCCGATGATGACCTTGTCGCAGATGTCGATGAACAGCCCGTTTTCCACCACGCCCGGGATCTGGTTCAGCACCAGGCTCAGCTGCCGGGCATTGCCGATCCGGTTCAGGTGCAGATCAACGATATAGTTGCCTTCGTCGGTCACGAAGGGCTGGCTGCCGTTCAGGCGCAGCGTGGTGGTGCGGCCCAGCACATCCATGCTGACCAGCATTTCCTCGATCAGCGCGCGCGAGGTCTGCCAACCGAAGGGCACCACCTCGACCGGCAGCGGGAAGCCGCCCAGCTGTGCCACCTCTTTGGCGGCATCGGTGATGACGATCATCTGATCGGAGGCGGTGGCCACGATCTTTTCTTGCAGCAGCGCACCGCCGCCGCCCTTGATCAGGTTCAGGTCGGGGTCGAATTCGTCGGCGCCGTCAATCGTCAGGTCCAGCCATTTCGCCTCGTCCAGCCCGACGACGGTGATGCCCACCTGCCGCGCCAGATCGGCGGTGCGCGAACTGGTCGGCACGCCGGTGATCCGCAAGCCTTCCTCGCGCACCATCTCGCCCAGGCAGCGCACCATCCAGGCGGCGGTCGATCCGGTGCCAAGCCCCACCTTCATGCCGTCCTCCACGAAGTCAACGGCACGGCGGGCGGCGGCGAATTTCGCCTTGTCGATCGGGGAAAGTTCGGCGGGCATGGGCAGCTCCTGCAAGGGGTTTGCGGTGGTTATAGGCAATCGCCCGCCCGCGTGCGAGACCGAATCGGCCTGAAATTGCATTGGCGGATGCGCCGGGGCTTGCGCGTTCGGGCGCTCAAATGTCGCTTTGGCACTGTCGGGCCGGGTAATCCGTGGCATCGTGGGGCCAAGAAAAGGGGCCACGGATGTTTCTGAGCGTTTTCGATATCTTCAAGATCGGGGTCGGGCCGTCCTCGTCGCACACGATGGGGCCGATGGTGGCCGGGGGGCGGTTTCTGGCGGCTTTGCGGGCCTCGCCCTTTCAGGCGGCGGGGTTGCGCGCGCGGCTTTACGGCTCGCTTGCCTTCACCGGCAAGGGGCACGCGACCGACCGTGCGACGATCCTGGGGCTGGCGGGGTTTCTGCCCGAAACCTATGACGCTGCGGCCGCCGAGGCCGCGCTGGCCGCCAATCGCGATACCGGCCTGCTGACGCCCCCCGATCTGGCGCCGCTGCGGTTCGATCCGGCCCGCGATCTGGTCTTCGACTACGGCCCCGCGCTGCCCGGCCATGCCAACGGCATGGTGATCGAGGCGCTGGACGCCCAAGGCGACGTGCTGCTGCAGGAAACCTATTATTCGATCGGCGGCGGCTTCGTGCTCAGCGTGGCCGAGGCCGAGGCCGTCACCGATCGCGCCCTGAGCGCGCCCAGCCCGGTGCCGTTCCCGTTCCGCACCGCAGCCGAGATGCTGCAGATGGCGCATGGCGCGGGGCTCAGCATCGCGCAGATGAAACGGCGCAACGAGGCGCGGTTCCGCACCGAGGCAGAGATCGACGCGGGGCTGGCGCGGATCTGGGCGGTGATGAGCGATTGCATCGCACGGGGTCTCGCGCAGGACGGTATCCTGCCCGGCGGGCTCAAGGTGAAGCGCCGCGCCAAGGCGATTCACGCGGCGCTGCTGGCCGAACGCGGCCAGAACCTGACCGCGCCGCATGTCATCAACGACTGGATTTCGACCTATGCCATGGCGGTGAACGAGGAAAACGCCGCCGGCGGCCAGGTGGTCACCGCGCCCACCAATGGCGCGGCGGGCGTGGTGCCCGCGGTGATCCGCTACTGGCTGGATCATGTGCCCGGCGCCAGCTCCGCCCGGGTGGGCGAGTTCCTGCTGACCGCCGCCGCGGTGGGCGGCATCATCAAGACCAACGCCAGCATCTCGGGCGCGGAATGCGGCTGCCAGGCCGAGGTCGGCTCCGCCGCCGCGATGGCCGCCGCGGGGCTTGCCGCGGTGATGGGCGGCAGCCCCGAGCAGATCGAGAACGCGGCGGAAATCGCGCTCGAACACCACCTCGGGATGACCTGCGATCCGGTCAAGGGGCTGGTGCAGGTGCCCTGCATCGAACGCAACGGACTTGGCGCGATCAAGGCGATTTCGGCGGCGAGCCTTGCACTGCGCGGCGACGGCACGCATTTCGTGCCGCTCGATGCGGCGATCGAGACGATGCGCCAGACCGGGCGCGACATGCACGAACATTACAAGGAAACCAGCCTCGGCGGGCTGGCGGTCAACGTCCCGAACTGCTGAAGCCGGGCAGGGGGCGCTCGCGCCCCCTCGGGGCTGCGCCCCTTCACCCCCTGAGGATATTTTGCCAGAAAGAAAGCTCTTTCACTTTGGCCCAAATATCCCGGGGGGAGCGCGTCCGCGCGGGGGGCAGCGCCCCCCTGCACCGTTTCAAAGTGCGCGCCAGCCGATGTCGCGGCGGCAAAAGCCCTGCGGCCAGTCGATCCGGTCGACCATCGCATAGGCGCGCGCCTGCGCCTCGGCCAGTGTGTCGCCGCGCGCGGTGACGTTCAGGACCCGCCCCCCGGTGGCGACGATCTGGCCGTCGCGGGCAGCGGTGCCGGCATGGAAGACCATATTGAAGCTGTCTTCAGGCAGCGCGTCGAGCCCCTTGATCGGCGTGCCCTTTTCATACGCGCCCGGATAGCCGTTGGCGGCCATCACCACGGTCAGGGCGTGGTCGTCCGCCCATTGCGCGCGCACCTGATCGAGCCGCCCTTCGGCGCAGGCCAGCAGTAGATCCAGCGCTTGCGCGCCAAGCCGAAGCATCAGCACCTGGCATTCCGGGTCGCCGAAACGGACGTTGTATTCCACCAGCCGCGCCTTGCCATCCTTGATCATTAGCCCGGCATAAAGCACGCCCTGGAACGGGGTTCCACGGCGGGCCATCTCGGCCACGGTCGGGCGCACGATCTGATCCATCACATCTGCCTGGATCGCGGGGGTCAGCACGGGGGCGGGCGAATAGGCGCCCATGCCACCGGTATTGGGTCCGGTGTCGCCATCACCCACGCGCTTGTGGTCCTGCGCGGTGCCGACGGGCAGCACGTTCACCCCATCGGACAGGATGAAGAAGCTGGCTTCCTCGCCCTCCATGAATTCCTCGATCACCACTTCGGCGCCGGCTTCGCCAAAGGCGCCGCCGAAAATCTCATCCAGACCGGCCAGCGCCTCGTCCAGCGTCATCGCCACGATCACGCCCTTGCCCGCGGCCAGACCATCGGCCTTGACCACGATCGGGGCGCCCTGTTCCGTGACATAGGCCTTCGCCGCCGCCAGATCGGTGAACCGCGCATAGCCCGCCGTGGGCGCGCCGCAGGCATCGCAGATTTCCTTGGTGAAGGCTTTCGAGGCCTCCAGCCGCGCCGCCTCGGCCGAGGGACCGAAGGTCAGGATGCCCGCCGCGCGCAGGCGGTCGGCCACACCGGCAGCCAGCGGTGCCTCGGGGCCCACGACCACGAAATCAATCGCGTTTTCTTCGACGCAGGCCAGCACGGCCGCCGTGTCGCAGGGGTCGATGGCGGCGCATTCGGCCAGCGTGGCGATCCCCGCATTGCCCGGCGCCACGATCAGCCGGTCGCATTTCGGGTTTTGCTTGATCGCCCAGGCCAGCGCATGTTCGCGCCCGCCGCCGCCCAGCACCAGAATATTCATCGCATCCCCCTTGGCCTCGGTTTGCGGGCCTTCTAAGCTTTGGCAACCCATCAGGCAAGGCAGGCAATGGACCTTATCGACGAGCCCGCGGGCAATAATGCCCATGAATACACCGTTTCGGAAATCTCCGGCGCGGTGAAGCGCGTGATCGAGGGCGAATTCGCCCGGGTCCGGGTGCGCGGCGAGGTGGGGCGCGTCAGCCGCCCGGCCTCGGGGCATCTGTATTTCGACCTGAAGGATGACCGCGCGGTCATCGCCGCAATCAGCTGGAAGGGGCAGGTGGCGAAAATGCAGATCCGCCCCGAAGAGGGGATGGAGGTGATCGCCACCGGCCGGATGACGACCTTCCCGGGCCAGTCGAAATATCAGCTGATCGTCGATGACATCGAACCGGCCGGCGCGGGCGCGCTGATGGCGATGCTGGAGGCACGCCGCCGTGCGCTGGCGGCCGAGGGCCTGTTTGACGAGCGGCGCAAGCAGCCGATCCCCTGGCTGCCCAAGGTGATCGGGGTCGTCACCTCGCCTTCGGGGGCGGTCATTCGCGACATCCTGCACCGGCTGCGCGACCGCTTTCCGCGCCATGTGCTGATCTGGCCGGTGGCGGTGCAGGGCCAGGCCTGTGCGCCCGAGGTGGCCGCCGCGATCCGCGGCTTCAACGCGCTGCAACCCGGCGGGCCGATCCCGCGCCCCGATCTGATCATCGTGGCGCGCGGCGGTGGCAGTCTGGAGGATCTGTGGGGCTTCAACGAGGAAATCGTGGTGCGCGCGGCAGCCGACAGTGCGATTCCGCTGATCTCGGCGGTGGGCCATGAAACCGACACGACGCTGATCGACCACGCCGCCGACCGCCGCGCGCCGACGCCCACGGCGGCGGCCGAAATGGCGGTGCCGGTGCGGGCCGATCTGATGGCCTGGCTGTCCGAGGGCGAGGCGCGGATGGCGCGGGCCGCGCGCGGGCGGATGGATGTGCGGGCACAGCGGCTGGCCGATCTGGGCCGGGCGCTGGGGCGGCCCGAGGCGCTGGTGGCGCCTGCCCGGCAGCGGTTCGATCTGTGGGCCGACCGGCTGGCACCCGCGCTGCGCATGGTCACCACCCGCAAACGCGCGGGTTTTGCGCCGCTTGAGGCGCGGATCGCGCCGCGCATCCTGCGCGGCTTCATGCGGCAGGAAGAGGACCGGCTGACCCGTCTGGCCGCGCGTCTGGCCCCGGCGCTGGCGCGCAACCGCGCCGAGGCCGCGCGCAGCAATGCGCGCAACCGCAGCGCCCTTGATACGCTGGCCGAGCGGCTGGAGCGCGCGCCCGCGCAGCGTCTGGCGGCGCTGGCCGAACGGTTGGAGCGGCTGGACCGAATGCGCCAGACGCTGGGTTACACCGAAACCCTGCGGCGCGGCTATGCCGTGGTGCGCGATGACGCAGGCGTGGTGACCGGGCGCGCGGCGGCGGCGCGGGCCGTGACGCTGGAGATCGAATTCCACGACGGCCGGCTTTCGGTGCGCCCTGATGATGCGCCGCCGCCCGCCGCGCCACCCGGGGCCACCCCTGCACCGGAACCGGCCAAACCGGCGCCGAAACCCGCCCGGAAGAAGCCGGCGCCCCCTGAACAGGGCAGCCTGTTCTGAGCGCTGTTTCGCGCGCGGCCCCGGTCGTTTTTGAGTATTTGTGCCAAGAAGAAGGGACAGGGCTTCTTCTTGGCATAAATACTCGGACCCGGCCTGTCGCGGGCGCCGCGCCGGTCAGACGCCCAGATCGGGGCCGTGACAGGCCAGCGGCTCGGGGCTTTCGCTGAGCGACACCAGCGGCTCGGCGGCATCGTCGCCCTGAAACTTGGCGCTCAGGCCCTGCGGGGTGTCGAAGAAGGTCCAGCACTGCAGCCCGCTGTCATCGTGATAGTCAAAGCAGATCTGGTCGCCCGCGGGAAACCAGGTGCCTTCCTTGCATTCGCTTTCGGTGAAGGCCCACAACACGCGCCGCCCCGGCAGGTATTGTTCCACGCCGTAGGGCTGGCCGCCCGCGGAATAGGTGATGGTGCGCCCGACGGTGCGGGCATCGAATTCCATCGCGTTGAGGGGTCTGGGGGCGGGGCCATCCTGCGCTAGGGCGGCGGTGGCACACAGGGCGCAGGTCAGCACGGCAGCGGCGAGGGGGGGGCGCATCGGATCTCTCATCTCGGGTCGGGACCAGCCTGCCAGAGCGGGCCCGGGATGGAAAGCCACAGCCCCGTGAGGCTCAGCCCGGTGCGCAGGGCTGAGCGGCGCGCAGGGCGGTTACCCGCCGGTCCATCACCCGGCGCCAGAGCGGCGGGATCAGGGCGATCGTCGCCATCGCGGGCAGGCTGCGCGGCAATACGGGGCGGCCCGGCGCGGCCAGATCGCCCAGCCGCAGCGCCGGATAGATCCGCCCCGGGTGGGCATGGTGGTCGGAATGGCGCGGTGCGTTCAGCATCCACAGCGCCGAGACCGGCTGCGGCGCGTCCCAGCTGTGGCGGGCGTCCACGGGTTCGAACCGGGTCGCGTCCAGCGCCCGGCGCTGCAGCCCGTAGTGTTGCACATAATCCGACAGCAGAAGTTGCATCTGCGCATAGGCGCAGAGCGCGAGATAGGCCATCACTCCGGCCCCGCCGAACAGCTGCGCCATCAATGCCACCCACCACAGCGCGCCCAGCACATAGACGACATAGGGGTTGATCGCCGCGATTCGTGCGCGCAGCCCTTTCGGGGTGCGGGCCGCGGCGCGGGCGCGCTCCATCTCGTAACCGGCGACGAAAGAGCCGATCCAGGCGCGCGGCGCGAAGGTCCAGAACCCCTCGCCCAGGGGGGCGGAGTTCGGATCTTCGGGGGTGGCGACAAAGCGGTGATGCACCAGCCGATGCGCCGAGGTGTGATGCCCGAACAGAAGCGAGATATAGACCCATTTCCCCAGCATGAACAAACGCTTGTCGCTGCGATGGATGAGTTCGTGCGCGTTCGAGTTCGATACCTGCCCGAAGAACAGCCCGAAGGCGAAGAACAGCACGATCCGGCTGCCCCAGTCCAGATCTGTCATCCCCGACAGGGCGGCGACGCCGGCCAGAAGTGCCGCGAAATGAGCCAAGGCCAGCCCGACGGACAGGGCATTTGCGGCGGGAAACTCCGCGCCTTCGGGGGCATCGGGCGCGGCACGGGCGATCAGCGTGTCGAGCACGAAGATCAGCACGGCGATATAAAAGGCCGCAGCCCAGGCGAAGACGCCGCCAAAGGCCGCCCCGAGCCCCAGCAGCGGCAGTGGCGCCAATGTGACAAGGGCGAAACTGCGCACCCTGGGGACCTTGCGGCTCAACCCGCGCAAGGGGGCAGGCATGCGCAGGCGGGGTTGGCGGCGGGGAAGGTCTGGGTCTTGGGGCATCGGGTCACCTGAAAATCGCGATTAGACTAGCGCAAAATTCGGCCAAATCAGGGCGGATGCTTGAAATGATGCAAAATCTCTGCCCCTGTTGCGCGATGATCCCGTTGACCGTTTCTCCGATCTCTGCCCTGTTGCTGGTCACTGCCGCCGGTTTGGCGCTGTGGCAGGTGTTGCGCTATGCGGCTGCGCCGCCAAGTTGGATGAAAACCTGGGTCAAGACCGGCTCGGTCGCGGCGCTGGCCCTGGCGGCACCGGGGCTGGCGGCGCCCTGGGCCATCACCTTGGGGCTGGCACTGGGGGCGGTGGGCGATTTCTGCCTGTCGCGACCGGGAGAGCGCGCCTTTCTGGCAGGGATGGGCGCCTTTGCGGCGGGGCATCTGGCCTATCTGGCGGCATTCGTGGGTTTTGGCGCGACGCTGCCGGGGGCGGGGGCAATCCTTGGGCTGCTGGTGCTGGGGGCCTCGACCGAGCTGTGGCTGGCCCCGCGCACCGGGGCCTTGCGCTGGCCGGTGCGGGGCTATGTGCTGATTATTCTGGCGATGGCGCTGGCGGCGCTTGGCCTGCCACCCGAAGGTTTTGCGGGGCAGGGTCTGGTGCTGCTGGGCGCGCTGAGCTTTGTTGCCTCGGATCTGATCCTGGCGGTCGAGATGTTCGTGCTGCCCGAGGGCCGCCTGCGGCAGATCGCGCGGCGGGGGCTTTGGGTGCTGTATTGGGGTGGGCAGGCGCTGATCCTGTGGGGCGCGCGGGGCTGAGCGCGTGGCGACTGGGGCATTGGCCCTTCCATCGCGCGCGCGGATTGATTAGGTGAAGGGAAACCGGAAGGGCCCTGCGATGTCGTTTTTCAACAAGCTGAAATCCCGCCTGACGCGTTCTTCGGCCAAGCTCGAAGAGGGGCTGGAGGCGATTGTCGCCGAGGCGCCCGAGGCCGCGCCCGCGCCCGAGGCGCCAGAGGCCCCGCAACCCACCGTGCCGCAGGCCGCCCCCGTAGCTGATGCAGGCAAGAAGCCGGGCCTGTTCGGGCGGATTCTGGGCCGGTCCGAGGCCGAAGCCGCGCCGCGCCGGGTGCTGGACGATGCGATGCTCGAAAGCCTGGAGGAGTTGCTGATCGCCTCCGACATGGGCGTCGATACGGCGTTGCGCGTCAGTGCCAATCTGGCCGAGGGCCGGATGGGCCGCCGCCTGTCGGTGCCCGAAATCCAGGGCCTGCTGGCCGCCGAAATCGCCCGGATCATGGAGCCGGTGGCGCGACCGATGCCGATTTACCCCAAGCGCCCGCAGGTGGTGCTGGTGGTGGGGGTCAACGGATCGGGCAAGACTACGACGATCGGCAAGCTGGCGGCGCAGTTCCGCGCGGCGGGCAAGTCGGTGGTGATCGCCGCGGGCGATACGTTCCGCGCCGCCGCGGTGGGGCAGTTGCAGGTCTGGGGCGAGCGCGCCGGTGTGCCGGTGCTGACCGCGCCCGAGGGTTCGGACCCGGCCTCGCTGGCCTTCGATGCGATGACCAAGGCCGAAGCCGATGGCGCCGATCTGTTGCTGATCGACACGGCGGGGCGGCTGCAGAACCGCGCCGACCTGATGGAGGAACTGGCCAAGATCGTGCGGGTGATCCGCAAGAAAGACCCGAGCGCGCCGCATAACACGCTGCTGGTGCTGGATGCGACGACGGGCCAGAACGCGCTGAGCCAGGTCGAGATCTTCCGCAAGATTTCCGATGTGTCGGGGCTGGTGATGACCAAGCTGGACGGCACCGCGAAGGGCGGCGTTCTGGTCGCGCTGGCCGACAAGTTCGGGCTGCCGATCCATGCCATCGGCGTGGGCGAGCAGATCGACGATCTGGCGCCCTTCGACCCCGAGGAATTCGCCCGCGCCCTGGTCGGCGCGGATGTCTGAGGCTCAGTCCTCGGTGCCCGGCGGGCGTCTGGCATGCGTGGGGGCGCCCGATGCCGGTTCGGGGGTGACCGGGGTCTGGGCGGCATGGCTTTCGATCCGGTCTTCAAGCACGCGGAACAGCCACAGCACGATCACCGTCAGCGTGGTGGCCAGCAGTCCCAGCCCGATCTGGCCGGTGCCGCAGGCCAGCCCCACGGCCCCCGCCAGCCACATGCCGGCCCCCGTCGTCAACCCCTTGACCCGATTGCCGGCCGTGAAGATCGAGCCCGCCGCCAGAAACGCCACGCCCGAGGTCACCGCGCCGATCAGCCGCAAGATGTCATTGCGCGCCCCCGGATCGCCCGAACTGGTCGAGATCTGGACCAGCTCCAGCGCGATCAGCGCAAACAGCGCCGCGGCCACCGAGATCAGCATATGCGTGCGCAGCCCGGCCGATTTGTGGTGCCATTCGCGTTCAAACCCGATCGCGCCACCCAAGCTCAGCGCCGCGACCAGCCGCAAGGTGGCGACCGAGGGCGGCGTCGCCACGAACGAACTGGCCAGATCGAGCCAGAGACGATCAAGGATTTCCATGGTGGGCGCACTCCGTTCCGGTAAGGCGACCCTGCACAAGAGGGCAGCATGAGTCAGTTTATCGCCTCGCTCGAGGGCACGCCAGCGGGCCATGACGCAGCGCTTGTGCTGGCGCTGATGGCGGCGCTGCTGCATGCGCTGTTCGGGGCGCTGCAGAAGGGCCGCCATGACCCCTGGCTGAGCCGCGCCGCGATCGACGTGAGCTATGGCGTGATCGCCGCCCCGTTCGCGCTGTTTGTCGTGCCCTGGCCGGAACCGCATATGTGGCCGATCTTTGCCGGGGCCTTCGTGATCCATGCAGGCTACAAGCTGGCGCAGGCGATGACCTATACCCGGGGCGCCTATACCGTTGTCTATCCGGTGGTGCGCGGCACCGGCCCGCTGTTTGCCGTGATCGGCGCCGGGCTGATCTTTGGCGAGCATTTCAACGCGGGCCAATGGGCGGGGGTGGCGGTGCTGCTGGCGGGGATCTACGGGCTGGCGTTGTATAACCTGCGCACGATCACCGTGAACCGCGACACGATGTTGCCCGCGCTTGGCTTTGCCGTGCTGACCGGGGGCTTTGTTGCGCTTTACACCACCTATGATGCCTATGGCATCCGCGCCACCGCCGATCCGTTCACCTTTCTGGCGTGGTTCTTTTTCATCGACGGCTGGTTCATGCCCGCCGTGACGGTGCGGCGCTGGCGCCACTTGCCCAGTTCGGAAATCGTGCCGCTTCTGAAAAGGGGTGTCATCGGCGCCTTTGTGGCCTATTTCTCGTTCGGCGCGATCATGCTGGCCACCCGCCTGGACAAGGTGGGCGAGGCGGCGGTGCTGCGCGAGACCTCGACTGTGTTTGCCGCGCTGATCGGCTGGCTGGTTCTGGGGGAAAAAGTGGGGCCCCGTCGCACCGCGCTGATGGCGCTGATCGCGGTCGGGGCGGTGATTGTCGAAGTTGCGGGGTCCTATGGCGGGTAAAAAGATCAATCCCTGGCTGAAGGCCGGGCTGGAATTCGGCCCGCTGCTGGCGTTTTTCGTGGCCTTCGGGCGGATGAAGGATGCCACCTTCCACATCGGCAATACCGATTATTCGGGCTTCGTCGTGGCCACGGCGCTGTTCATTCCGCTGATGGTGGTGACGACGCTGGCATTGTGGCGGCTGACCGGACGGCTGGCGCCGATGCAGATCGCGACGCTGGTGCTGGTGGTGGGCTTCGGCGGGCTGTCGATCTGGTTCAACGATCCGCGCTTCTTCAAGATGAAGCCGACGCTGATCTATCTGATCTTCGCGGGTCTTCTGGGGTTCGGCCTGTTGCGGGGCAAGCCCTGGCTGCAACTGGTGATGGACGAGGCGATCCCGATGCAGCCCGAGGGCTGGCTGATCCTGACCAAGCGGCTGGCGCTGTTCTTCCTGGGGCTGGCCGTCGCGAACGAGCTGATCTGGCGCAACATGTCCGACCAGGCCTGGGTCAATTTCAAGACCTTCGGTCTGACGGCGGCGATGTTTGCCTTCTTCATGGCGCAGTCGCGGCTGTTCGCGCGCTACGGCTATGAACGTCCCAAGGCGGATGACGACAAGGCCTGATCGGGCTGCCAGCCCGGGCTGGCCGCATTCAAACCCTTGAATACAAGGCCGAACTGCGCCCGATGAAGGGCGTGGCAGGTTGACGCAGCCGGGGCTTGGCGTTAGGGCAAGGCACTTTTGCAACGAAAGGCCCGGCCCGATGACGCAGGAATGGAACACCCGCACGAAACTGGTGCATGACGGCATCCGCCGCAGCCAATATGGCGAGATGGCCGAGGCGCTGTTCCTGACGCAGGGCTTCGTCTACCCCACGGCCGAGGCCGCCGAGGCGCGCTTCATCGCCAGCGGTGACGACGAATTCATCTATGCCCGCTATGGCAACCCGACGACGCGCATGTTCGAGGACCGGATCGCGTCGATCGAGGGCACCGAGGATGCCTTTGCCACCGCCAGCGGCATGGCCGCAATCAATGGCGCGCTGACCGCATTGGTGAAGATGGGCGATCACATCGTGGCCGCGCGGCAGATGTTCGGCTCGTGCCTGCATGTGCTCAAGGTGCTGCAGGGGTTCGGGGTCGAGGTGACGCTGGTCGATGGCACCCAGCTGGACGAATGGCGCGCGGCGATGCGGCCCAACACCAAGGTGTGCTTCTTCGAAAGCGTGTCGAACCCGGGGCTAGAGGTGATCGACATCGCGGGCGTGGCCGAAATCGCCCATGCCGGCGGCGCGGTGGTGGTGGTGGATAACGTGTTCTCCTCGCCGATCTTTTCGCGGGCGGTGGCCTTGGGCGCCGATGTGGTCGCCTATTCGACCACGAAACACATCGACGGCGGCGGCCGGGTGCTGGGCGGTGTCGTCTGCGGCACGCGCGCCTTCATCCGCGGCCCGCTGGAAACCTATGTCAAGCACACCGGCGGCGCGATGAGCCCGTTCCATGCCTGGATCATGCTGAACGGCATGCAGACGCTGGATCTGCGCGTGCGCGCGCAGGCCGCCAGTGCCGCGATGATCGCCAGCGCCGTGGCCGGGCATGACAAACTGAGCCGCACGATTTATCCGGGGCTGATGGATCACCCGCAACACGCCTTGGCGATGGCGCAGATGGGGTCGGGCGGGACGATGCTGGGGCTGGATCTGGCGGGTGGCAAAGAGGCCGCGTTCCGTTTCCTCAACGCGCTGAACATCGTCAGCATTTCCAACAACCTGGGCGATGCTAAGTCGATTGCCACCCATCCCGCCACGACCACGCACAAGAACCTGACGGACGAGGAACGTGCCGTGATCGGCATCACCCCGGGTCTGGTGCGAATCTCGATGGGCATCGAGGACAGCGGCGATCTGCTGGCCGATATTCAGGCGGCGCTGTCCGCCGCCTGAGTCCCGCGCGCAACTTTTCTTGGACTTGGTGCGTAAAACTCCCATATGTCACCAAAGCGCCCCGCATGCCCATGCGCGGCGCTGCTCCAAGGGGAAGCAGATGAATAGCCAAGGCCGTATCGAGAGACCCGACACCGAAGAGGCGCGCGCTGCGCTGGCCACCTTGCGTGACTGGGCACAGCGCGCCGATCCGGTCGAGGTGGCACAGCTGGACCCCGCCATCGCGCGACTTTTGCCGGGCCATGCGCTGCCCAACTACCCCGATCTGTCGCGCGTCTATGACGATGCGTTCCGCGTCGATCACGCCTACAAGGCCGGGCTGCCCGATCTGCAGAACGGCCCCGCCAGTCTGATCGTCGGCGCGAAGACCCGGATCGAACATGTCGGCATTTCCAATTTCCGCCTGCCGATCCGGTTTCGGATGCGCGACAATGGCGATCTGACGCTCGAAGCCTCGGTCACCGGCACGGTCAGTCTGGAAGCCGAGAAGAAGGGCATCAACATGAGCCGCATCATGCGCTCGTTCTACGCCCATGCCGAGCGCGCCTTCTCGTTCGAGGTGCTGGAGGCGGTGCTCGATGACTACAAGGATCATCTGGACAGTTTCGACGCCCGGCTGATGATGCGCTTTTCCTTTCCGGTGAAGGTGCAAAGCCTACGCTCGGGGCTGCAGGGCTGGCAATATTACGACATTGCGCTGGAACTGACCGAGGTCGCCGGGGCGCGCGCCAAGATCGTGCATCTCGATTACGTCTATGCCTCGACCTGCCCCTGTTCGCTGGAACTGAGCGAACATGCGCGCGCCACGCGCGGGCAACTGGCGACGCCGCATTCGCAACGCTCGGTCGCGCGGATCTCGGTGGTGGTCGAGCAGGGCAATTGCCTGTGGTTCGAGGATCTGATCGACATCGCCCGCGCCGCCGTGCCGACCGAAACGCAGGTGATGGTCAAACGCGAGGACGAACAGGCCTTTGCCGAACTGAACGCCGCCCACCCGATCTTTGTCGAGGATGCGGTGCGCGCCTTTGCGGCGGGCTTGCTGGCCGATCCGCGGGTGGGCGATTTCCGGGTGCTGGCCAGCCATCAGGAAAGCCTGCACAGCCATGATGCCGTGGCGGTTCTGACCGAAGGCACGACTTTCGCCAGTGCCAGCCTCGATCCGCGGCTCTTTGCCTCGCTGGTGCATGGGGGGTGACCGGGCAGGGGGCGCTCGCGCCCCCTCGGGTCTGCGACCCTCACCCCCTGAGGATATTTCGGCCAGAAAGAACCCGCCTTTTCCCTCTGGCGCAAATATCCCGGGGGAGCGCGGCACGCGCGGGGGCAGCGCCCCATCCCCACGCGTGGTTTTTCTTGAACAATAGGAGAACATGCCTTGGCCTTGCCGCGTGGGATCGCTAGATTGTGGCCATGAGCGGATATGATGACACCGATGCTTTCGAAGGCGCGCTGAGCCTGTCGCAGCGCGCGATGATGGGTGCGCGGGGGCCCGCGCCCTATCTGGAGGGGCTGAACCCCGCGCAGCGCGCGGCGGTCGAGACGCTCGACGGGCCGGTGCTGATGCTGGCCGGGGCGGGCACCGGCAAGACCAAGGCACTGACCTGCCGCATCGCGCATCTGATCCATACCGGGCGGGCGCGTCCGAATGAAATTCTGGCGGTGACCTTTACCAACAAGGCCGCGCGCGAGATGAAGGAACGCGTCGGGCATCTGTTGGGCACCGGTCCCGAAGGCATGCCCTGGATGGGCACGTTCCACTCGGTCTGCGTGAAACTGCTGCGCCGTCATGCCGAGATGGTCGGCCTGCGCGCGAATTTTGCCATTCTGGATACGGACGATCAGATCCGGCTGCTCAAGCAGTTGATCGTTGCCGCCAATATGGGCGAAAAACGCTGGCCCGCGCGGATGCTGGCCGGGATCATCGACGGCTGGAAGAACCGCGCGCTGACGCCCGAGCGGGTGAAGGGCCGGGATACGGTCGAGTTCAACAACCGCGGGTCCGAGCTTTACGCCGCCTATCAGGACCGTCTGCGCACGCTCAACGCCGTCGATTTCGGCGATCTGCTGCTGCATATGATCACCATCTTTCTGGCCGCGCCCGACCTGCTGGCGCAGTATCAGCGCTGGTTCAAATACATTCTGGTCGACGAGTATCAGGATACCAACGTCGCCCAGTATCTGTGGCTGCGGCTCTTGGCGCAGGGTCATCGCAACATCTGTTGCGTGGGGGATGACGACCAGTCGATCTATGGCTGGCGTGGCGCCGAGGTGGGCAACATCCTGCGGTTCGAAAAGGATTTTCCGGGCGCGCATGTGGTGCGGCTGGAACAGAATTACCGCTCGACCGAGCATATTCTGGGCGCGGCCTCGGGGTTGATTTCGGCCAATCAGGGGCGGTTGGGCAAGACCCTGTGGACCGAGGCGAAGGGCGGCGAGAAGGTGCGTCTGATCGGCCATTGGGATGGCGAGGAAGAGGCGCGCTGGATCGGCGAAGAGATCGAGGCCGTGCAACGCGGCACCCGCGGGCTGGCGCCGGTCGATCTGGACGGGCAGGCCATTCTGGTGCGCGCGAGTCACCAGATGCGCGCCTTCGAGGACCGTTTCCTGACCATCGGGCTGCCCTATCGGGTGATCGGCGGGCCGCGGTTTTACGAACGGCTCGAGATCCGCGATGCGATGGCCTATTGCCGACTGGCGGTCAGCCCCGATGACGATCTGGCCTTTGAGCGGGTGGTGAACACGCCCAAGCGCGGGTTGGGCGACAAGGCGCAGGCGCGGATTCAGGCGGTGGCGCGCGACAACGGGATCAGCCTGTTCGACGCGGCGCGGCTGCTGCTGCAACAGGGCGAGATCACCGGCAAGGCCGCAGGGCAGTTGCGCGGCTTCGTCGAGAATATCGCGCGCTGGCATGCCGCGGTGCAATCCGCCGGGCCGGTGCCGGTGGTGCCGCTGGGCGAAGAGGACGACGCCGTGATCGAGGCGGAACCCGATGCGGTGCCGGTGCGTGCGGCCAATGACCAGTCGCATATTCGTCTGGTGGAGCAGATTCTGGAGGAATCGGGCTACACCCAGATGTGGATGAACGACAAGACGCCCGAGGCGCCGGGGCGGCTCGACAACCTGAAGGAACTGGTCAAGGCCTTGGAACAGTTCGAAAATCTGCAAGGATTTCTGGAACATGTTTCGCTGATCATGGACAATGACCGCACGGGTGACGAGCCCAAGGTCACGATCATGACACTGCATGCGGCCAAGGGGCTGGAATTTCCGGTGGTGTTTCTGCCGGGCTGGGAAGACGGGCTGTTCCCCAGCCAGCGCGCGATGGACGAGAGCGGGCAAAAGGCCATCGAGGAGGAACGCCGTCTGGCCTATGTCGGCATCACCCGGGCCGAGAAGCTGTGCACGATTTCCTTTGCGGGCAACCGGCGGGTCTATGGCCAGTGGCAAAGCCAGCTGCCCTCGCGCTTCATCGACGAATTGCCGGTGCGCCATGTCGAGGTGCTGACCCCGCCGGGGCTCTACGGGGGCGGTTTTGGCGCGGCGGGCGGCTTTGGCGGCGGGCGCGGGCATAGCAGCATCGACGAGCGGGCGACCCGGGCCGATGTCTATAACTCGCCGGGCTGGAAGCGGATGGAAAGCCGTGGCGTGACCAGCCAGCCGCAGCGCCGCGGGGCGATTGCGCCCGTTGCTGACGGGCCGGAGTTCGAGCCGGGCGAGCGGGTGTTTCACAAGAAGTTCGGCTATGGTGAGGTCACCGGGGCCGATGGCGACAAGATCGTCGTGGCCTTTGACAAGGCTGGCGAAAAGCGGCTGCTGGCGTCGTTCGTGGTGCCGGCCGATCAGGCCGGGGACGTGCCGTTCTGAACAGGTGACCCCGGGCGATCAGGGCGCGGGATCGGCCCCGCGCAGCAGATGGGCGTAGGCCTCCAGCCCGTCGATTGCCTGCCATGTCGGGAGGTTGCCGGACGGGCGCGCGGGCAGGACATAGACGCTGCGCCCCGGTTTTTTGCTGGCCAGGAACATCGCGCGTTTTTGGCCGTTGGCTTGGGTGATCGCGGCCCACAGATCGGCGCCCTGCCGGCGGGTCAGCAACGGGCGCGCCGGGGTGTAATTGCGCAGCATCAGCGGCTCGGGCAGCCGGGTCTGCAACCGGGCCATCATGAATTTCGCCTGCCGCCCCATCAGCAGGCTTTCCACCGCCATGCCTTGCGCGCTCAGCACCTCGTGGCGAGGGAGCAGCAGGTGGACATAGGCCATGCGGGGGCGGGGCGCGAGGCGGATCGTGGCGCCGTTCACGAAGCTGATCGCGGGGGCCAGCACTTCGGGCGCGCCATGGCGGGCGGCGACCTCGGGGCCGGACAGCAGGATGCGGTGCTGCTGGCTCAGTTCCAGCGGGGCGGTGTTGCCCAGAATGTCGCGTTCAAACCAGACCGGCGCACCGCGGCCCTGGCCGGGCACCTCGGCCCGGGCGACCCACAGCACCGGCTGCGGCCCGTGATCGCGGGTCAGCACCCGATCCCCAAGCGCCAGACGGCCCACAGGGCGGGGGCCAGATGCGGTCTCGATCAGGGTATCGGGCGCGAAACAGGGCGCGGCATAGGTCGCGGGGGCCGCGTCGGTGGTATAGAATCCGGGCGGGTTGCCGCCGCTGTAATGATCCCAATACCACTTTTCCAGATCGAATTCCGGGGACCAGACGACCTGTACCAGATCGCCGTTCTGATCGAGCCCTTCGAAGACCACCGCCCAGCCCTGATCGCCACCGATATCGACCGGGTCCGAGCGGATCACCACCGCGTCCTGGATCGTCGTGCCACCATTGCCACCGAAGCTGAGCGTATAGGTGTCGCCGGGCGAGAAGATGAATGGCGTCTCATCCCCCGGCTGCGAGGAAATCACCAGATCCTTGGTCGAGTTCGGCGGGTAATCGAAGGTCGATGTGCCCGGACCGTTGTTCACATTGCTGCCGGTCGCGGCAGCGAACTGATTGTCGAGGGCATAGATCGTCAGGGACATCGGCGGGCTCTGGTTGGGCCTGCCGAGCCTAGCGCTTGGGGATTAAGGCGCGCTTAACGGCCGTTCAGCGCTGCATCGTACCGGTTTCGACGAAGCGCTGATGCCAGCTCAGCGCCTCGGACAGGATATTCGGCGCGTGCTGGCCGTAGGAATGGGCCTGCGCGCGGGCGAAATAATCGGCCAGCTGGTCGCGATACGCGGGGTGCGCGCAGCGTTCGATAATCAGTTTCGCGCGGGCCTTCGGCGCCAGACCGCGCAGATCGGCCAGCCCCTGTTCGGTCACCAGAACCTGCACATCCTGGCTGATGTGATCGGTATGCGCGACCTGCGGCACGATGGCCGAGATCTTGCCGCCCTTCGCGGTCGAGGGGGTCATGAAGATCGATACATAGGCGTTGCGCGCGAAATCGCCCGAACCGCCGATGCCGTTCTGAATGCGCGAGCCCATCACATGCGTCGAATTGACGTTGCCGTAGATGTCGGCCTCGATCAGCCCGTTCATCGCAAGGCAGCCCAGACGGCGCACCAGTTCGGGGTGGTTCGAGATTTCCTGCGGGCGCAGAATCAGCTTGTCGCGGAAACGGTGTGCCTCGGTATTGAAGCGCATCGCCATTTCCGGGCTGAGCGAGAAGGCCGTGGCCGAGGCCATGCGCAGCTTGCCCGCCTCGATCATGTCGAGCATGCCGTCCTGGATCACCTCAGTGAAGGCGGTCATCTGCTCGAACGGGCCATCCATCAGCCCGGCCAGAACGGCGTTGGTGACATTGCCGACGCCCGATTGCAGCGGCAGCAGGCTGGCGGGCAGGCGGCCGCGGGCGACCTCGTGGCGGAAGAATTCCAGCAGGTGCCCGGCGATCGCATTGGCCACGGCGTCGGGCTTGGCGAAGGGGGCGTTGCGGTCGGGGCTGTCGGTTTCGACGATGGCCACGATCTTGGACGGATCGACGCGGAAATGCGGCTGGCCGATGCGGTCATCGGCGCGCACCAGCGGGATCGGCGTGCGGTGCGGAGGCAGCGCGGTGCCATAGTAGATGTCATGCATCCCGTCGAGCGCGGGGGATTGCCAGCTGTTCACCTCGAGGATGATTTTGTCTGCAATATCAAGCCATGTCTTGTTGTTGCCGATCGAGGACGAGGGGATCAGCGCGCCGTCTTCGGTAATCCCCGAGACCTCGATCACGGCGGTGTCCAGCGGTCCCAGGAACCCTTGCCAGGCCATCGGGGCGACCTGGCTCAGGTGCATGTCGAAATATTGCATCGTGCCCGCGTTGATCTTTTCGCGCGCGATCGGGTCCGAGTTGTAGGGCAGCCGGTAGTCGATGCCATCGGCCTTGGCCAGCGCGCCGTCAAGTTCCGGCCCGGTCGAGGCGCCGGACCAGATGCTGACCTTGAACGGGCGGCCCGCGGCATGCTCGGCCTCGATCCGCGCGGCCAGCGCCAGCGGCACCGCCTTGGGATAGCCCGACCCGGTGAAGCCGCTCATCCCGATCGTCGCCCCCGAGGGGATCAGCCCCGCGGCATCCGCGGCGGACATGACCTTGGCGCGCAGGCCGGGATGACGCAGGCGGGGATTGGTGAGCACGGGTGACCTCCTCAGGGCAAGCGGCAGGCGGGCATACCAACGCATACCGGGTTCCCGCAGAGGAAGCACGTTATTTAGGCATTGTCTAATTCGGGCTGATATGCGCTGGGGGCATATCTTTCGGCGCAAACTGCATGGCTGGCGGTGCTTAGTGCCGCGCGGCAGCCAGAAACGCTTCGAACGCGCGCAGCGTCCGGTCCGAGACATGATGCTCGATCCCTTCGGCATCCAGTTCGGCGGTTTCTGCGGGCACGCCCACCGCGATCAGCAACTCTACCACCGTGCGATGGCGTGCGCGCACCCGCTCGGCCATCTCGGCCCCGGCTTCGGTCAGGAAAACCCCGCGATAGGGGCGCGATGTCGCCAGCCCCTCGCGCTTGAGTCGGGCAATTGCCTTGGTTGCCGTTGGCTGCGCCACCCCCATGCGCGCGGCGATGTCGGCCACCCGCGCCTCGCCCATCTCGGCGATCAGATCGCCGATCATCTCGACATAATCTTCCAGCAGTGCCACGGCCTGCACCTCGCGGGCGCGGGCGAAACGGTCGGCCTGATCGGCGGGGGAGGGGCTGTCTTGGGGCACGCGCGGTCCTTGGGCATCTGTCGGGGAAATCTTATAGCGACGGGGTCGCCCTGCGGCCAGCGGATTATCCCGACTGCGTGAGCCGGTCGCAGGCCGCAAGATTTGGGGTTGCGAAAAATATAGCATAGGCTATTTCTTCGCCCGACGGCTATAAAGAGAGCGACATGACCGACAAAAATGCCCCGACGCAGACCCTTTCGCAGCGCACGCAAAGCGGGATGGCGGCTGTTCTGGCCGGTGAACGTGGCGGTCTGCGCAGCCGGTTGCTGTTTGCGGGCCCGGCGATCATCGCCTCGGTCGCCTATATGGACCCGGGCAATTACGCGACGAACATTCAGGCGGGCGCGGGCTATGGCTATGGGCTGCTGTGGGTCGTGCTGCTGGCCAATCTGATCGCGATGCTGTTTCAGGCGCTGTCGGCGCGGCTGGGCATCGTGACCGGCAAGAACCTGGCCGAGCTGTCGCGCGACAACTTCCCGCGCCCGGTCGTCTGGGTGATGTGGGCGGTCAGCGAGATTGCCGCGATGGCAACCGATCTGGCCGAATTTCTGGGCGGCGCGATCGGTCTGGCGCTTTTGTTCAACCTGCCGCTGATCGTTGGCATGGCGATCACCGCGATCGTCACCTATGCGATCTTGATGTTCGAAAGCAAAGGCTTCCGCCCGATGGAGCTGATCATCGGGGCGCTCGTGGGGGTGATCGGGCTGTGCTATCTGGCCGAAATCCTGATTGCGCCGGTCGACTGGGCGGCCGCGGGCATGGGGATGGTCACGCCCGAACTGGCCGATGCCGCCGCGCTGACGATTGCGGTGGGGATCATCGGGGCCACGGTGATGCCGCATGCGATCTATCTGCATTCCGGGCTGACGCAATCGCGCGCCGCCGTGCGCTCGGTTCAGGAACGGCGCCGGGTGCTGCGCTTCTCGAATGTCGAGGTGGTGCTGGCGCTGGCCGTGGCCGGGATGGTGAACATGGCGATGGTGATGATGGCGGCGTCCGCCTTCCATCAGGGCCACGCCGAGGTGGCCGAGATCGAGACTGCCTATCACACGCTGACGCCGCTTCTGGGCGCGGCGGCGGCGGGGATGTTCCTGGCCTCGCTGATCGCATCGGGGATTTCCAGCTCGGTCGTGGGCACGATGGCGGGGCAGATGATCATGCAGGGCTTCTTGCGGGTGCGGGTGCCGATCTGGCTGCGCCGGATGGTCACGATGGTTCCGGCATTCGCCGTGGTGGCCGCCGGGGTGAACGCGACGCAGGCGCTGGTGGTCAGTCAGGTGATCCTGTCGATCGCCCTGCCGGTGCCGATGATCGCGCTGATCATCTTCAGCGCGCGGCGCGACATCATGGGCGAATTCGTCGCCCCCCGTCTGGTGCGCGCGTTGGCCGGGGTGGGCGCTGTCGTGGTGCTGGGGCTGAACTTCGTCCTGCTGGCCGAGGCTTTCGGCCTGCCGATCCCGTTCCTGGCAGGCTGAGCGCGCGGCCTGTTACAGCGTCTTGAACAATCCGGTCAGGCGTTTGGCCTCGCCCTCCAGCCCCCATGGCGGGTTCAGCACGACCATGCCGGACCCGATCATGCCATGGCCTTCGCGGGCGGGCGGGAAGCGGACTTCGTGGATCAGCGCCTCGGGGTGTTCGGCGCGCAGGCGGGCGACCATCGCGCGCTGCGCCCCCGAGGCCGCGACGCGCCCGTCCAGCACTGGATACCATAGCGCGATGACGCCGACGTTCCATTTCCGCGCGACATGGCCGATCAGCTTCGGGATCGCCTCGTAATCGGCCTTCACCTCATAGCTTGGGTCGATCAGCAGCAGCCCGCGTCGCGGGGTCGGCGGGCATAGCGCCAGCGCCATTTCCAGCCCGTCCTTCTGGTGGAAGATCCCGCCATGCGGCGCCATCGCGGTTTTCAGCGCGGCAAACTCCTGCGGGTGCAATTCGCACAGTTGGATCGTGTCGGTCGGGCGCAGCAGCTGCGCTGCAATCAGCGGAGAGCCGGGGTAAGCCGCGGGGCCATGCGCGGCGCGGGTCGCGGCCAGCGCGCGGGTGTAGGGGTGATCGGGCGCGAACCAGCCCTGTTTTTCAACCCGGGCGATGCCCTGCGCCGCCTCGCCGGTCTTCAGCGCCTCGGCCGCATCCAGTGCATAAAGCCCGCGCCCGGAATGGGTTTCCAGATAGCTGAGCGGTTTGTCCTTGCGCGTCAGGTAGTCAAGCATCACCGCCAGCAGCGCATGCTTGTGCACATCGGCCAGATTCCCGGCGTGATAGATATGTTGATAGGACAGCATGGCACCCTCGCTCGCTTTCGTTCTTCCATGCCTCGCCCGGGGGCCGCAGGCAAGCGCGCAAAAGAAAACGGCGGCGCCCAGGGAGGAGGAGGGGCGCCGCCGTCATCGTTTCCGACGACCCCAGGGAGGAGGAGGGGGCCTTCGGTATTTTGTCCGCCCTCAGGGAGGAGGAAGAGGGCGGCCGTCCCGGACCCAGGGAGGAGGAAGGGGCCCGGTATGAGGTGGCGGCACCCTCAGGGAGGAGGAGAGTGCCGCCTGTAACGATCAGCCCAGGGAGGAGGAGGGGCCTTTCGTGTTCGGTTGGGCGTTGGCGCCCGAATGTCTGTTCCCGCCGCGGGGAGGCGAAGCGCGGCGGCCCCAGGGAGGAGGAGGGGGCCGCCGCCTTCATCACGAGACCCCAGGGAGGAGGAGGGGGCCTTCGCTTCGGCGTCCGGCGTGCCCCTTGCGGGGCTGTGGCCGGTATCTGATGGCGGCACCCTCAGGGAGGAGGAGGAGGGTGCCGCCGATTTCCGAGGCCCAGGGAGGAGGAGGGGCCTCAGGAACCGTATTACTTGCCGTAGGCGGCCTCTTGGGCCACGCGGGTGATCATCGACCGGTGGATGCCCAGATCGGACAGCTCACGGGTGGACAGGGCTTGCAGTTCGCGCAAGGTCTGCCGATAGACCCGACGGCGAGCGAGGGCTTCGGAGAGCCCCGCAAAGAGGCCGGAAAGACCGGTCTCAACGCTGCGGATATCTTGGACGAGTGCCATTGCGGATGCCTTGAATTGGTTATGTTCTGCGATGTTCTATCGCTGTTCGGGCTAACATGGCCCTTATGCTGCGACTGCACAATGGGCAGGGCTGGCAATGCTGCTATGCAGAAAGTGCATGCCGTTCCGGCGTCGTTTTGAGGCCTTTTTTGCAGGCTTCAAGAAACTTCCGCCGCGTCATAATGAGTGTTTTGTTTGCACATATTACCCGGCCCCCTTGCGCCCCGCGGCAAAAACGCCACAGTCGGCCCGAAATCGTGCGGAGATAGTCATGTCGGTTACCAAGGAAATGGTCCTCAAAGCGCTTCGAATCGTGCCATTACCGGGGGGCGGTGACCCTGTGTCACGCGATCTGATCCGGGCGCTGGCCGTCGAATCGGGCGTGGTACGCTTCGTTCTGGAGGGCGATTCCCCGGAAATGCTGGAGGCGGCGCGCCCCGCCATCGAGGCTGCCGTGCGCGCGCTGCCCGGCGTCAGCAGCCTGTCGGTGGTCATTCCGGCAGGTCCGGCCAAGGGCATGGGGGCGGGGCCGAAGATCGGCGGCCATCCGACGCCGCAGGCCGGTCCGATGGCGGTGCCTGGGGTGCGCAAGATTATCGCGGTCGGTTCGGGCAAGGGCGGGGTCGGAAAATCCACGGTCAGTTCGAACCTGGCCGTGGCGCTGGCGCGCGCGGGCAAGCGCGTGGGCTTGCTGGATGCCGATATATACGGGCCGAGCCAGCCGCGGATGATGGGGGTCGCCAAGCGCCCGGCCTCGCCCGATGGCAAGACGATCCTGCCCCTGCAGGCGCATGGCGTCACGCTGATGTCGATCGGCTTGATGCTGAAGGAAGACGAGGCGGTGATCTGGCGCGGGCCGATGCTGATGGGGGCGCTGCAGCAGATGCTGGGTCAGGTGGCCTGGGATCATTACGGCCCGCTTGATGTGCTGATCATCGACCTGCCGCCGGGGACGGGCGACATTCAGCTGACCCTGTGCCAGAAAACCAGGCTAGACGGTGCGATCGTGGTCTCGACCCCGCAGGACGTGGCGCTTCTGGATGCGAAAAAGGCGCTGGATATGTTCCGCCGCCTGGGCACGCCGGTGATCGGGCTGATCGAGAACATGTCGACCTATATCTGCCCCAACTGTGGCCATGAGGCGCATCTCTTCGGGCATGGCGGCGTGGCGCAGGCGGCGCAGGCGATGGGGCTTCCTTATCTGGGGGAATTGCCGCTGGATCTGGAAGTCCGGCTGGCGGGCGATGCGGGCACGCCGGTGGCGGCGGGCGAGGGGGCCGCAGCGCAGGCCTATGCCGGTCTGGCCGCCCGGCTGATCGCATCGGGCGCGATCTGACCGCGCAGGGGCGCGAAATCCGATGATCTGATGCTGGGGCGGCCGGTTGGCCGCCCCTTTGCCATGTGAGGGGCCCCGAGCGGGGCTATGGGAATTCATGGAATCCGAGCGACCGGATCGTCGTTCACAGCGAATCGCAGGCGCGTGATGGCCCGTGATTCCGCGAAATTTTGGATGGATGCGCCCGGCTGAGCGCCCTCGCTGCAATATTTTTAAGGTGTTCAGTGGGGGCTTTGGGATTTCATGGGCTTTCGATGGGGTGCGCCTGTGGCAACAATATCTGGTGGCTGGCTGTGGTATGTGCGCTAGTTCTGGCGCATGGCGGCGCCAAATTGACCACAAGACCTTGTTTTTCAATGTGGTCTGGAACCAGATCTGGCCTCGGATTTCCATGGCTGACCATTTTTTCCCTTGATTTCCCACCCCAGCCCATGGCACCAATTGGACATCGAGAAGACGGGCTAACGAGGCACAAAGACCTCACGGCGAAATTAGCAGGTTTCATACAGGCACCCGCTTCACGAACACACGAGATCCGGCGCGTGGGCGAGCAGACATCCCCCCAGGTGGCGCGCGCAGTCGGACATACCCAGAGATGGGACGAGGGCGGCGGATTGGGCAGTGGCAGCAGCCCAATCCGCCGTTTTCGTTTCTGAAAACCAGGCGGGGGAACGGGACAGGAGCACGCGCCTTTGGCACGTCGGTTCAGAGGGTCAGAGACGTTCAAGGTGGACGCGAAGGGTCGCGTTTCCATCCCCGCCTCTTTCCGCCGCGTGATCGAGGCCTGCGATCCCGACTGGCAGCCCGGCCAACGCCCCAATATCGTCATCGTCTACGGTCCGCCCGAGCAGAAATATCTCGAGGTCTTTACCATGGAAGCGGCCTATGAGATCGATGATCAGATCGACGCCATGCAACGTGGGTCGCAGGAACGGCGCGAGGTCGAGGAAAAGATGTATGAGCTGTCGCATCAGACCGATATCGACAACGACGGCCGTCTGGTCCTGCCGCAGAAGCTGCGCGAAAAGATCGGCCTGAAGTCCGAGGCCTATTTCGCCTCGGCCGGGACGACCTTCAAGATCTGGGACCCCGAGGCCTATGAGGCCGACCGCGAAACCCGCATGGATCGCCCGAAAGATTATGACCCGCTGGTCAACCTGCCACAGGTGGCGCCATGACCGAGGCACCGCATGTCCCGGTATTGCTGCGGCCGCTCCTCGGGGCGGTCGCGCCTGTCTCTGGGGTCTGGCTGGATGGCACCTTCGGCGCGGGCGGCTATAGCCGGGGCCTGCTGGAGGCGGGCGCCGATCTGGTGATCGGTGTCGACCGCGATCCGATGGTCTTTCGCATGGCCGAGGACTGGCGCGGCGCCTATGGCGACCGGCTGCAGCTGGTCGAGGGCACGTTTTCCGAGCTGGACAGCTATGCTGCCGAGATCGCGCCGGGCGGGCTTGATGGGGTGGTGCTGGATTTGGGCGTCAGCTCGATGCAGCTCGATCAGCCCGAGCGCGGGTTTTCCTTCCTGCGCGACGGGCCGCTGGACATGCGGATGTCCGACACGGGCCCCAGCGCCGCCGATCTGGTCAATACGCTGGAAGAGGGCGCGCTGGCTGACATCCTTTATCACTATGGCGAGGAACGCGCGTCGCGCCGGATCGCGCGGGCCATCGTGGCGGCGCGCCCTTTCACCACCACGCTGCAACTGGTGGCGGTGATCGAGCGCTGCCTGCCGCGCCCGAAACCGGGCCAGAGCCACCCGGCAACCCGCAGTTTCCAGGCGATCCGCATCGCGGTGAATGACGAATTCGGCCAGCTGATCGAGGGGCTGGAAGCCGCGGAGCGTGCCTTGAAACCCGGCGGCAAGCTGGCGGTCGTCAGCTTCCATTCGCTGGAGGATCGTGTGGTCAAGCGCTTCCTGTCGGCACGCTCCGGCGGTGCCGGGCAGGGCTCGCGCTATGCGCCGGTGCAGCAGGCCGAGGCGCCCGCTTTCCGGCTGCTGACCAAGGCGATTGGCCCCGACGATCAGGAACTGGCGGAAAATCCGCGCGCCCGGTCTGCCAAGCTGCGGGTGGCGGTGCGCACGGACGCCCCGGCGGGCCAGGCCGATCGCACCACCCTGGGCCTGCCTGCACCTGTCCTGAAACCAACTGGTTTTAAAGGGAAAAACCGATGAGATCGCTGATCTATCTTGCCACTGCGCTTTGTGTCATGGGTCTGGCTTTCTGGGCCTATCGGGTGAATTACGAAACGCAGGACAAGCAAAGCGAGTTGCGCGCGCTGCAGCGCGAGATTGCCTCGCTGCACGAAGGTCTGGGCGTGCTGAATGCCGAATGGGCCTATCTGAACCGGCCCGACCGGCTGCGCGAACTGGTCAACATGAATTTCGGCCGGCTGGCGCTGCTGCCGCTGACGCCCGAGCAGTTCGGCGACGTGGCGCAGATCGCCTATCCCGATCCGCAGGCGCTGCCGGTGACCGACCCGATCGACGTGATTGCCACCGGAGTTGAGGAGGCCGCCCAATGATCCGCACGCCGCTGCGCCCTTTGGCCCGTATTCTGGATGCCCGCGCCCGGGGGGTGAACCCGGACACGATCGAACGTGAAAACATCCGCCTGCGCGGAGAGGCGACGCGCGACCGCTCGCGCCTGGTGGCCGAGGGGCGGCTGCTGATGATGGGGCTGCTGTTCGTCGGCGCCTTCACCACCGTCGGGCTGCGGATGGGGACGCTGGCCGCGTCCGAACCCGTCGAACCGCAGCTGTCGGATACCGGCGCCGCGATCATGGCGCAGCGCGCCGACATCACCGACCGGCAGGGCCGCGTTCTGGCAACCAACCTGGTGACCCACGCGCTCTATGCGCAGCCGCCGATGCTGATCGATCCGGTCAACACCGCGGAAAAACTGGTCGAAATCTTCCCCGATCTGGATCGCGACAGGCTGGTGCGCGATTTCACGGGAACGCGCAAGTTCCTGTGGATCAAGAAGAAAATCAGCCCCGAGCAGATGCAGGCGGTGCATGACATCGGCGATCCCGGGCTGTTGTTCGGCCCGCGCGAGATGCGGCTTTATCCCAATGGCGCGCTGGCGGCGCATGTGCTGGGCGGCGCGCGCTTCGGCGCCGAAGGCGTGTCCTCGGCCGAGATCGTCGGCGTCGCGGGGGTCGAGAAGGCCTTTGACGGCTGGCTGCGCGACCCGGCCAATGCGGGCGCGCCGCTCAAGCTCTCGATCGACCTGACGATCCAGTCCGCGATGGAGGAAATCCTGTCGGGCGGGATGAAGCTGATGAATGCCAAGGGCGCGACCGCCGTGCTGATGGAGGTGCAGACCGGCGAGATCGTGGCGATGGCCAGCCTGCCCGATTTCGACCCCAACGATCGCCCCGCGCCGCTGACCAAGGGCGATGCGGGCGACAGCCCGCTGTTCAACCGCGCGGTGCAGGGGGTCTATGAACTGGGCTCGACCTTCAAGATCTTTGCCGTGGCGCAGGCGATGGAAATGGGGCTGGTCAATCCCGGCACGATGATTTCGACCAAGACGCCGCTGGTCTATGGCCGGTTCCGCATCCGCGATTTCCACAATTACGGCGCTGAAAACTCAGTCACCGACGTGATCGTGCATTCCTCGAACGTGGGCACCGCGCATATCGCGCAGATGATCGGGCCGGAACGGCAGCGTGAATTCCTGGGCAAGCTCGGGTTCCTCGAACCGACCCCGGTCGAACTGGTCGAGGCGCCGACGGGGCGGCCGATCATTCCGCAGAAATGGTCCGAGATTTCGGCCATGACCATCGGCTACGGTCACGGCCTTTCGGCCAGCCCGCTGCATCTGGCCGCCGCCTATGCGACGGTGGCCAACGGCGGGCGCAAGATCACGCCGACGCTGGTGCACAACGCCGATCATGCCCCGGGCGAGCGGGTGATGAGCGAGGTCGTCGCCCGGCGCACGCTGGCGATGATGCGCGCGGTGGTGACCCGCGGCACCGCCTCTTTCGGGGATGTGAAGGGCTATCAGGTGGCCGGCAAGACCGGCACCGCCGACAAGGCCAAGCCCACGGGCGGCTATTACAAGGACAAGGTGATCGCCACCTTCGCGGGCACCTTCCCGGTGACCGACCCGAAATATGTGCTGATCCTGACGCTGGACGAGCCGTCGGAAAATTCGGGCAGCGAGCCGCGCCGCACCGCGGGCTGGACCGCCGTTCCGGTGGCCGCCGAGGTGATCCGCCGTGTCGCGCCGCTGCTGGGCCTGCGCCCGCAGGCCGATCCCGAGACGCTCGAAGGGATTCAGCTGGTCAAAGTCAAAGGCTGACCGGATGGGAACGGACAGGGCGGCGGGTATCGGCAAAGCCGTGCCTGCCGCCTTTTTTACAGGGGCCGTCGCGTTGACGCGCGGGGGCGCACCACGATAAATGGCAGCAGGCAAAAGCGGGGCACAAGATATGGGCAACTCAACCAAAACGCTCAGCGCACTTGGCCTGACGGCATTGCACGGGGCGGATGCGGAAATCACCGGGCTCAGCGTGGACAGCCGCCTTGTGCGCCCGGGCCATCTGTTTGCGGCGCTGCCCGGCACCAAGGCGCATGGCGCCGAATTCATCCCGACCGCGCTGGAACGCGGCGCCGTGGCCGTGCTGACCGACCGCGAAGGCGCCGAGATCGCGCGCACTGTGCTGGCAGGCGTGTCGCTGGTGGTGACCGAAGATCCGCGTCAGGCGCTGGCCTTTGCGGCGGCGCTGTGGTTCGGTCGCCAGCCCGAGACCGTGGTCGCCGTGACCGGCACCAATGGCAAGACCTCGGTCGCCACCTTCACCCGGCAGATCTGGCAATTGCTGGGGCTGGAGGCCGCCAATATCGGCACGACCGGGGTCGAGGGCGCCTTTTCCGCACCGTCCCCGCATACAACGCCCGAGCCGATCACCCTGCACCGGCTGCTGTCCGATATGGCCACCGCCGGGGTGACCCATGCCGCGATGGAGGCCAGCTCGCACGGGCTGGCACAGCGGCGGTTGGACGGGGTGCGGCTGTCGGCGGCGGCGTTTACCAATTTTACCCAGGATCATCTGGATTATCACGCCACCTTCGACGAATATTTCGCCGCCAAGGCCGGGCTGTTCACCCGGGTGCTGCCCGAGGATGGCGTGGCGGTTATCAACCTCGATGACCCGAGGGGGGCCGAACTGGCGAAATACGCCACCGTGCGCGGCCAGCGGGTGATTGGCATCGGCCATGGCGAGGACTGCGAAATGCGCCTGCTGGGCCAGCGTTTCGACGCGACCGGGCAGGATGTGCGGTTTTCCTGGCTGGGCGAGACGCAGATGGTGCGCCTCCCGCTGATCGGCGGGTTCCAGGCGATGAACGTGCTGACGGCGACGGCCCTGGCGATCGGCTGTGGCGCCGATGCGGCCGAGGTCTTTGCCGTGCTGCCGCGCCTGTCCACCGTGCGCGGGCGGATGCAGCTGGCCGCGACCCGCGACAACGGCGCGACGGTGTTCGTCGATTATTCGCACACCCCCGACGCGGTGCAGACGGCGCTGCGCGCGCTGCGCCCGCATGTGATGGGGCGGCTGGTGGCGATTGTCGGTGCGGGCGGCGACCGCGACCGGACCAAGCGCCCGCTGATGGGCCGGGCCGCCGCGGAAAACGCCGATCTGGTGATCGTGACCGATGACAACCCGCGCAGCGAAGACCCGACCACGATCCGCGCTGCGGTGCTGCAGGGGGCGGGCCCCGAGGCGACCGAGGTCGGCGACCGCGCCGAGGCGATCCTGCGCGGGGTCGATGCGCTTGGGCCGGGCGATGCGTTGCTGATCTGCGGCAAAGGCCATGAAACGGGGCAGGTGATCGGCACCGACATCTACCCGTTTGACGATGTCGAACAGGCAAGCGTGGCGGTGGCTGCGCTGGATGGGAAAATCTGATGGCTGTCTTGTGGACTTCCGCCGACGCGGCCGCCGCAACCCGGGGCCGCGCCACGCGCCCGTTTGCGGTGACCGGAATTTCGATCGACACCCGCTCGATCCGGCCCGGCGATCTGTTCGTCGCGCTGAAGGATGTGCGCGATGGCCATGACTTCGTGGCCGATGCGCTGAAGAAAGGCGCCAGTGCGGCGCTGGTCAGCCGCATCCCCGAGGGCTGTTCCGAGGCCGACCCGCTGCTGATCGTGCCCGATGTTTTGGCCGCGCTGGAAGATCTGGGCCGCGCGGGCCGGGCGCGGACGCGCGCCCGGGTGATCGCGGTCACGGGGTCTGTCGGCAAGACCTCGACCAAGGAAATGCTGCGCGCGGTTTTGTCGGCACAGGGCAAGGTCCATGCCGCCGAGGCCAGCTTCAACAACCACTGGGGCGTGCCGATCACGCTGGCGCGGATGCCGGCCGATGCGGATTTCGCGGTGGTCGAGATCGGCATGAACCACCCCGGAGAGATCGCGCCGCTGGCCCGCATGGCCCGTCCGCACGCCGCGATGATCACCACCGTCGCCCCCGCCCATCTGGAGGCCTTTGCCGATCTGGCCGGGATTGCGCGTGAAAAAGGTGCGATTTTCGAGGGGCTGGAACCGGGCGGCGTGGCGGTCATCCCGACCGGGCTGCCGGTCACCCCGATCCTGCGCGCGGCGGCCGCCGGTGCGGCGCGGGTTCTGACCTTCGGGCCGGAACCGGGTTCGGACTATCGTCTGACGGCCGCACGGATCGCGGGCGATGCGACGATCGTGCAGGCCGAACATGGCGGGCAGCCGCTGTTGTTCAAGGTGATGACCCCGGGAAAACATTTCGCAAACAATGCCTTGGGCGTACTGGCGCTGGCCGAGGCGGTCGGCGCCGATCCGGCGGTCGTCGCCTGCGACATGGGCCTGTGGGAGCCGCCCGCGGGCCGCGGTGCGCGCGAGCGTATCTATCTGGATATTGTCGATGAGGGCCAAAGCTTCGATCTGTTCGACGATGCATTCAACGCCAACCCGGCCTCGATGGACGCTGCCCTTGATGTGCTGGCCGCAGCCAGCCCCCGCGACGGGGTGGGGCGTGTGAAGCACGGGCGCCGCGTGGCAATTCTGGGCGACATGCTGGAACTCGGCCCCGATGAGATCGCGTTGCATGCCGCCATCGCCGACCACCCGGCCATGGCGGCCGTCGATACCGTGCATCTGGCCGGGCCGCGGATGCACGCGCTGTGGGAGGTTCTGCCGCGGGCCAAACGGGGCGAGTGGTTCGACACCGCCCGCGCGCTGGCCGAGCGCACGCCGCATCTGGTCGATGCGGGCGATGTGGTGCTGGTCAAGGGCTCCAAAGGATCGAAAGTCAGCCTGGTGGTTGACGCGCTAAAAAAACTCGGGCAGCCCGGCGCGGCCGAGGCTCATAAAGGAAAAGAGTAATGTTGTATTGGCTGGCGAACCTGTCGGACGGTGGTGATTTTTTCAATCTCTTCCGATACATTACCTTTCGGGCCGGGGCTGCCTTCTTTACCGCGCTGATCTTCGGCTTCCTTTTCGGGCGTCCGCTGATCGACATTCTGCGCCGCAAGCAGGGCAAGGGTCAGCCGATCCGCACCGACGGACCGCAGACCCATTTCGCCAAGGCGGGCACCCCGACGATGGGGGGGCTGTTGATCCTGTCCGCGTTGCTGGTTTCGACGCTCCTGTGGGCGCGGCTCGACAACGGGTATATCTGGATCGTGCTGGGCGTGACCTATGGCTATGCGCTTATCGGGTTTGCCGATGATTACGCCAAGGTCACCAAGCAGAACGTCAAGGGCGTCAGCTCGCGCATCCGGATGATCTTGGGGCTGGCCCTTGCGGCGGTCGCGGCGGCGGCGGCGGCCTGGCTGCACCCGGCCGATCTGTCGAACCAGCTGGCGCTGCCGGTGTTCAAGGATGCGCTGATCAATCTGGGCTTCCTGTTCGTGCCCTTCGCGATGATCGTGATCGTCGGCGCGGCCAATGCGGTCAACCTGACCGACGGGCTCGACGGGCTGGCGATCATGCCGGTGATGATCGCGGCGGGCACGCTGGGGGCCATCGCCTATATCGTCGGGCGCGTCGATTTCACCAATTATCTGGGCGTGCATTTCGTGCCCGGCACCGGCGAGATCTTCGTCTTCACCGCCGCGCTGATCGGCGGGGGCTTGGGGTTCTTGTGGTATAACGCCCCGCCCGCGGCGGTCTTCATGGGCGATACCGGCTCTCTCGCGCTGGGCGGCGCCTTGGGGGCGATCGCGGTCTGCACCAAGCACGAGCTGGTTCTGGCGATCGTCGGCGGGCTGTTCGTGGTCGAGGCGCTGAGCGTCATCATCCAGGTGCTCTATTTCAAGCGCACCGGCAAGCGGGTCTTCCTGATGGCGCCGATCCACCACCATTTCGAGAAGAAAGGCTGGGGCGAGGCGCAGATCGTGATCCGGTTCTGGATCATCTCGCTGATCCTCGCCCTGATCGGTCTGGCGACGCTGAAGATCCGCTGAAGCCCGTGCGCGAGGCCGATCTCTACCTGCCCGTCAAATCCTATCTCGAAGCGCAGGGCTATACCGTCAAGGCCGAGATCGGCGATTGCGATGTGCTGGCCCGGCGTGGCGAGGAGCCGCCGGTGGTGGTCGAACTCAAGCTGACGTTTTCGCTGGCGCTGGTGATGCAGGGCACCGCGCGTCAGGCGCTGTTCGATCATGTCTATCTGGCAGTGCCCGTGTCGTCTGCGCGCGGCTGGAAACTGCGCTATGCCGATATCCTGCGTCTGTGCCGCCGTCTGGGGCTGGGGCTGCTGGCGGTCGATCCGGGCAAATCCACGGTCGAGGCGCATCTCGACCCCGGCCCCTATGCGCCGCGCCGCAATACCAAACGCGCGAGCCGTCTGCTGCGCGAGTTCGAGCGCCGCGTGGGGGACCCCAATCTGGGCGGCACCACTGGCCAGACCCGGATGACCGCCTATCGTCAGGACGCGCTGCGACTGGCCTATCATCTGGCACAGAACGGTCCGGGCAAGCCCGCCGATCTGGCCCGTGCCACCGGTGTTGCGCGCGCCGCGACCCTGATGCGCGCCGATCATTACGGCTGGTTCGATCATCCGGCGCGCGGGCTCTATGCGCTCTCGCCCAAGGGTGTCGCGGCGCTGGACGAAAATGCGCAAACCCTGGCCGCGCTCGGGCTTGCGCCGCTCTGAAACCTCTTTCCCCTTCTCTCTGGTTCAAATATCCCACGGGGGTGCGGGGGTGTGAAACCCCCGCGACAAACGCTGGGGGTATGCGATGATTCCGGTTCTGGGGTATGAAGGCTGCAAGGTTGCGGTGCTGGGGCTGGGCCGGTCCGGTCTGGCAACGGCGGCGGCGCTCCGGGCGGGCGGGGCCGAGCCGCTGTGCTGGGATGACAGCCCCGAAGGCCGCGCGCGGGCCGAGGCGGCGGGCTTTGTCTGCCACGATCTGACCCGCGCGGATGCCTGGGACGGGGTGTCGGCGCTGATTACCTCGCCCGGGATCGCGCACCTTTATCCGGCGCCCAACAAGCTGATCGCGCGGGCGATGGCGGCGGGGGTTCCGGTCGATAACGACATCGGGCTGTTCTTTCGCAGCTGGGCCACCGCCGCGTGGGACAATTTCGACGTGGCACCGCGCACGATCTGCGTGACGGGGTCGAATGGCAAATCCACCACCACCGCGCTGATCCATCACATTCTGGAACAGGCCGGCCGGGTGACGCAGATGGCGGGGAACATTGGACGCGGGGTGCTTGATCTGGAGCCTGCGCAGGATGGCGAGGTCGTGGTGCTTGAACTCAGCTCGTATCAGACCGATCTGGCCCGCGCGTTGACCCCCGATATCGCGGTCTTCACCAACCTCTCGCCCGATCATCTGGACCGGCACGGCGGGATGGGCGGCTATTTCGCGGCCAAGCGGCGGCTGTTTGCCGAGGGCGGGCCCGATCGCGCGGTTATCGGGGTGGATGAGGCCGAGGGTGTCTATCTTGCCAACCAGATCGCGACGGGCCCCGAAGACGATCGTGTGATCCGCATTTCCAGTGCGCGCAAGCTTGGGGATTTTGGCTGGTCTGTCTTTGCCCGCAAGGGATTTCTGGCCGAATGGCGCAAGGGGCGGCAGGTTGCCTCCATCGACCTGCGCGAGGTCCAGGGCCTGCCGGGGGCGCATAACCACCAGAACGCCTGCGCGGCCTATGCGGCAACGCGCGCGCTGGGGATCGGTCCGCGGGTCATCGAAGAGGCGTTCCACTCCTTCGCCGGCCTGCCGCATCGCAGCCAGACCGTGGCCGAAAAGGCGGGTGTGCGCTATGTCAATGACAGCAAGGCCACCAATGTGGACAGCGCGGCCAAGGCTCTGCAGGCCTTTGCCAATATTCGCTGGATTGCCGGTGGTTTGGGCAAGGAAGGCGGCGTGAGCGGGCTCCGGCCGTTTGTTGGAACGGTGAAGAAAGCCTATTTCATTGGCCATTCGGGGCGTGATTTCGCGCTGGAACTCGGGATCGCTCACGAGATTTGCGAAACGATGGAGGCCGCGGTCGCGGCCGCCGCGCGGGATGCCGAGGCGGGTGACACCGTGTTGCTGGCCCCCGCAGCGGCGAGTTTTGACCAATACCCGAATTTCGAAAAGCGCGGCGCGCATTTCACCGAGCTGGTGCAGGCGCTGCCCGACTGAGGACCACGGGTCTTCGCAGCCCAGCCCGCGTCATGCCCAGGGGCGAGGCGCGGTCTGTCGGGCGTGCCGCAATATCACGATGCAAGGCGCGCCGGTTCCTCCTCCTCGGCTTCGATGGTAAAGACCGAGCTGATTTCCTTGAGCGAAAGTGCCTGGGTCATCAGGCCTTGAACGGCGGCGGAGTTTTCCTCGAACATCGCGGCATTTTGCTGGGTGACCTGATCGAGCTGGTTCACCGCGGTCGTCACTTCGGAAATCCCTACGGCCTGTTCGGCCGCCGAGGCGGCGATGGTTGTGACCAGCGTGTCGAGTTCCGACACCAGATCGCCGATATCCCCCAGGGCGGTATCCGATTGCGAAGCCAGATCGACGCCTGATTTGACCTGGTGTTCCGAGGTGCTGATCAACTCGGCGATTTCGCGGGCGGCTTCGGAGGATCGCTGCGCAAGTGCGCGCACCTCAGAGGCGACGACGGCGAACCCCCGCCCTGTTTCCCCGGCCCGCGCGGCCTCGACCCCGGCATTCAGCGCCAGCAGGTTGGTCTGGAACGCGATGTCGTCGATCACGCTGGTGATGCGCGAGATCTTCACCGAGCTTTGCGCAATGTCATGCATCGCTGCCACGGTCTGCTTGACGATGTCGCGCCCGGCGGTCGTGGTGTCACGGGTCTTCTCGACCGCCTTGGCGGCATTGCGCGCGCCAGCGGCGGAATTGTCGACCGAGGCCGCCATCTGGTTCATCGCAGCGGCGGTTTCTTCCAGAGAGGCGGCCTGGGTTTCGGTCCGGCGCCCCAGTTCCAGCGATGCGCTGCGCAGACTGCCGGTTTCGGCCTCGATCATGTTCGCGCTGGAAATGATCGACGCGGCCAGTTCCGAGAACTTTTCGATCGCGGCGTTGAAATCGAGACGCAGCTGTTCATAAGAGGGCGGGAAGTGCTCGTGTATCGCGACGCTCAGATCGCCGTGCGACATCGCCTTGAGATTGCGCGCAAGGGTGCTGACCACCTTTTCCTGTTCGCGCATCTGGGCATCGCGCTCGGCTTCGGTCTGCGCGCGCAGCGCATCGCGTTCGGCGCGCTGTGCTTCTTCCTGGCGGTGACGTTCTTCGACTGCGGCGGCCTCGCGGGCCTTCATGTCTTCTTCACGCTTGCGTGCCTCGTCCTGGGCGCGTTTCAGTTCGGCGTCCTTTTCCGCCCGCGCCTGTTCCAGCGCGTCTTTCTCCAGCAAGGCCATGCGGAACTGATCGAGGGCACGGGCCATGTCGCCGATGTCGCTTTTGGCGGCGGTATAGGGCACGTCGGTGGCCGTATCGCCCGCCGTCATCGAATTCATCCGCGCACAGATCGCCGCGAAGGGGATCGTCACGCTACGGGCCAGCAGGGTCGAAATCACCAGCAGCACCAGCACGCTGAGCCCCAGTGTGACATTGGCCGCCATTCGCAGTTTGCTCAGGGCTGCGTCGATATCCGAAACATAGGAACCGGTGCCGACGATCCAGCCCCAGGCCGGGAACAGCTTGACATAGCCGATCTTCTTTTCCGCCTCTTGTGCGTCGGGTTTCTTGAAATAGTAGGTCAGGCTGCCCTTGCCGTCGGCCTCGGCGATCTTCTGCATCTCTTCAAAGACGCGGGTGCCATAGAAATCGGCATAGGCGGATTGGTCGGTGCCGACCCAGTCCGGCATCGTGGGGTGAACGATGATGGTGATGTCCTTGTCGAAGGCGTAGAAATAGCCCGAGGTGTCGAAGCGCAGCGCGCTGAGCACCCGGCGCCCTTCGGCCTGCGCCTCTTCCATGCTCAGGGTTCCCGCCTCGGCCTCGGATTGCAGCTCTGCCAGCATGCTGATGGCGGTGTCGGTGACGTCGTTCAGATGGCGTTCGCGCATGTCGTAGGCATTGTGCACAGCCGAACTCAGCAAGATCTGGGACAGGATGGTCAGCGAAATCGCCGCGATGGCGACGATCGCGTAGATGCGGGCTGGAATTCTATACAGCTTGGACAGCATGGCCGGGAATCCTTGGTTAGACCGGGCCACCCTAAGCGCAAGGCGTGAAGCAATCGTTAGCTGCCGTCGGGAAGCCGCGCATCCCGTGTGGCAAATGTAATGAAAAAGCCCCGGATTGCTCCGGGGCTTTCTGCGGCAGGTGCATGCCGGGCCTGGGCCCGTTAGCAGCGTCAGAGCGCGCCGTTGCGTTGCTGGATCATCATGAAGGTGTCGAAGTTGTATTCCGACAGCTGCGCCCAGACATAGGCGTCGCGCTTGTAGGCCAGCTGGCTTTCGTAGATCTTCTTGAAGGCCGCGTTCGACGAGGTGATCTCGGCATAGACTTCCTGCGCGGCGTTGTAGCAGGCAGTCAGTACCTCGGCCGAGAACGGACGCAGCTGCGCGCCATTCGCCATCAGCGTTTTCAGCGCGGCGGGGTTCTTGTAGTCGTAGGCCGCCAGCATGTCCGAGTTGGCCGCCTGACAGGCCGCGGTGAGCGCAACCTGATAGGCCTCGGGCAGTTCGTCCCATTTCGATTTGTTGAAGAACGCATGCAGGCAGGCGCCGCCTTCCCACCAGCCGGGGTAGTAGTAGTAGGGCGCCACTTTGTAGAAGCCGAGCTTTTCATCGTCATAGGGGCCGACCCATTCGGTCGCGTCGATGGTGCCTTTTTCCAGCGCCGGGTAGATGTCGCCGCCGGCGATCTGCTGCGGCACGACGCCGAGCTTTTCCATCACCTTGCCGCCGAAGCCGCCGATGCGCATTTTCACACCCTTCAGATCGGCGACGGTGTTGATTTCCTTGCGGAACCAGCCGCCCATCTGCGCGCCGGTATTGCCGCAGGGCAGGCCGTGGATGCCCTGGGTGTTGTAGAATTCGTTCAGCAGGTCATTGCCGCCGCCATAATAGAACCAGCCGTTCTGCTGGCGCGCGTTGAGCCCGAAGGGCACCGCGGTGCCAAGCGCGAAGGTCGCGTCCTTGCCCCAGTAGTAGTAAGAGGCGGTGTGGCAGGCCTCGACCGTGCCGTTCGACACCGCGTCCATCGCCTGCAGGCCGGGGACGATCTCGCCCGCGGCGAAGACCTGGATCTTGAACTTGCCGCCGGTCATCTTCGAGACGTAATTGGCCATGGTTTCGGCCGCGCCATAGATGGTGTCGAGCGATTTGGGGAAAGACGAGGTCAGCCGCCAGGTGATCTCGGGCAGGTCCTCGGCCATGGCCGGCGCGGCCACCGTGGCCGCGGCCGCTGCTGCGGCACCCCCAAGCGCACCCTTGCGGATGAAAGAACGACGATCCATTGGTATTCCTCCCGTTGTTTTCTGAACCGTTCACCCCCGGTCCGCAGCGCGGTTCCTCCCCGGAAGTGGGTCTGGTGGTCACTTTACTTGACCGAAATCGCCTGTAAAGCGTTAGTTTTGCGATTTTTGCAATGCCGCTATCGAAAATGAGAAACCCCGGAATGCGGTCTGCATCCCGGGGTTGAACGTGTGAAACCTGCGCGCCAAAAAAGCGGCGCAGGCCCGAAATTCAGGCGATCAGAGTGCGCCGTTGCGCTGCTGGATCATCATGAAGGTGTCGTAGTTGTATTCGGCAACCTGGGTCCAGAGGTAGTTTTCCGACCGGAATTCCTTGATCGACTGCCACAGCTTCGCGAACTCGGGGTTCGTGGCTTCCAACTCGGCATAGACCTCGTTGGCGGCGGTGAAGCAGGCCTGCAGGATTTCCGGGCTGAACGGACGCAGCTGCGCACCATTGGCGACCAGCGTCTTGAGCGCCTTGGGGTTCAGGTAGTCATACATCTGCAGCATGTTCGCATCGACGCCCTGGCAGATCGAGCGCAGCAGCGACTGATAGGCCGGGGGCAGGGCCTCGTAGGCGGCCTTGTTGAACATGAAGTGGACGGTCGGGCCGCCTTCCCACCAGCCGGGGTAGTAGTAGTAGGGCGCCACTTTGTAGAAGCCCAGCTTTTCATCGTCGTAGGGGCCGACCCATTCGGTCGCGTCGATGGTGCCTTTTTCCAGCGCCGGGTAGATGTCGCCGCCGGCGATCTGCTGCGGCACGAGGCCCAGTTTCTCCATCACCTTGCCGGCAAAGCCGCCGACGCGCATCTTCAGGCCCTTCAGGTCTTCGACGGTGTTGATTTCCTTGCGGAACCAGCCACCCATCTGCACGCCGGTGTTGCCGCCCGGGAAGCCGACGAGGCCCTGGGTCGCGAGGAATTCGTTATACAGGTCGATGCCGCCGCCGTGGTAGTGCCAGGCGTTGATGCCGCGCGCCGAGAGCGAGAACGGCACGGCCGCCGCAACGGCCCAGGCCGGGTTCTTGCCCCAGTAATAGTAGCCCACAGTGTGGCAGGCCTCGACCGTGCCGGCAGCGGCGGCATCGGCGGCTTGCAGGCCGGGGACGATTTCGCCGCCCGCAAAGACCTGGATCTTGAACTTGCCGCCGGTGGCTTCTTCGACGCGCTTGGCCAGAACCTCGGCGCCGCCGTAAATCGTGTCGAGCGATTTCGGGAAGGACGAGGTCAGGCGCCAGGTCACCTCGGGCAGATCCTGCGCAAGGGCGGGGGCGGCGAGGCTGGCAGCGGCGCCGCCGATGGCGGCTTTGGTCAGGAATGAACGGCGATCCATAGGTTTCCTCCCGGATGATCAGACTGTCGGAGCGGCGCGGCGCTAGCCTGCGGCACTGCCGGGAAACTGGCAGTTTGGTCGGGTGCTGTCCAGATAAAGCGCAACAGAATCTCTGCGATCCGGCCAGATTTCCAGACGATTTTGCAGAGGCTTAGCCCGAAAACGGTGTTGCTGCGCGTAACTGCCGCAGCGATGGGCGGCACTGCTTATCCAAGAGGCAAAGGCGCGGGGCGGGCGGTTCAACCCTCGCGGGTGTCGGGCAGAGAAATACGCGCGACCTGTTCGGCGATCGGGTCCACCGACAGCGGATGGGTTTCGCTGCAATGGTCCTCGGGGTTGCCGATGTCCTGCCAGCGCCCGCCCTTGAAGATCTCCAGCGCAGAGAAATTCGCCTTGTACCCCATCTTGCGCGAGCCGGGCACCCAATAGCCCAGATAGACATAGGGCAGACCCGCACGGCGCGCGATCTCGACATGATCGAGGATCAGGAAGGTGCCCAGGCTGTCGTCGATCCGATCGGGGTCATAGAAGCTGTAGACCATGCTCAGCCCGTCATCGAGCACATCGGTCAGGCAGACCGCCGTCAGCGCCCGCACGGAGCCGGGGCTTGCCGCGGTTTCGCGATATTCCACCACCCGGGACTTGACCGGCGTTTCCTCGATCATCGCGGCGAATTCGAAAATATCCATGTCCGCCATGCCGCCATCGGCGTGGCGATGGTCCAGATAGCGGCGAAACAGCGCGAATTGTTCCTCGGTCGCCCAGGGGCTGGTGGCGGTGCGCTTCAGATCGGCATTGCGCCGCAGCACCCGCCGCTGGGTGCGCGACAAGGTGAAATCCGCCACCCGGATGCGGGCGGACAGGCAGGCCGTGCAATCCGCGCAGGACGGGCGATACAGCACATTCTGCGAACGCCGGAATCCCTGTCGCGACAGGGCGTTGTTCAGCTTTTCGGCGCCTTCGCCCTGCAGCGCGGTAAACAGCTTCCGTTCGGCCCGCCCGTCCAGATAGGGACAGGGCTGCGGCGCGGTCACATAGAACTGCGGGGCGAGCGGTAGGGAATGACGCATGATCGCTGAGGTTTTGGGTGGTTGAGCGGAAGGCTAGCAACTTCGGTGGCTTGCGCCAAGCATTTCCTCGAACCGAAATAGTCGCAGGCCCGGCTTTTTCAAGCCGGGCCCGGGAAGGGCGCGCGTGCGTGGCGTGCCGAAGGGCGGTGCGAACTCAGTATTTGCCGCGCGGAGCGTCGTCTTCGGGGGCGTTCTGCTCGGTCGCGGGCGCGGCGGCGGCGTGGGCACGTTCGTCCATGTACTGGTCGAATTCGGCCTTGTCGCGGGCTTCGCGCAGGCGGGCCAGGAAGGCTTCGAAATCGTCCTGCTCGCGCTCCAGACGGGCCAGGGTGTCGGCCTTGTAGGCGTCGAAGGCGGCGTTGCCGGTGCCGCGGCGGGCGTGGAAATGCAGGCGCGGCCCGCACATGCGGCTGGCCTCGCGGGCGCGGCGGCAGCCCTTGCCGAAGCGGCCGGTAATCAGGATGAAGCCCAGAACCAGCAGGCCCAGCGGGCCGGCAAAGATGAACGAGCCGACCATCACCACGATCCAGGAGACCGGCCCGCGCTCGTCAAGCCAGTTGAGCGTGCGGGTGATCCAGCCGGGGCGGGCGGCGGCTTCGGCGGCGGAATAGGCATAAGCAGACATGGAAACCTCCGTTGCGATGTGAATTGCCTTCACATTACGGAAGATGGGGAGGGTTCCGTCGCGCACAAGGGGTGATGTAAAACTTTTTTACATTTTCCGATAGCGGGCCGGGCGCCATGCGCTGTCGGGCAAATCCCATTGACCGGCGCGGGCGGCGCAGTAGTGTGGCGCCATGACTTTCGCATCCCGCCTGACCCGCTGTCCCATTCCTTTCGAACCGGAGAGGGGGGCGGATGCTGCGCTGCCCTTTGCCGACCTCGCGCCCGAGCTGCGCGCGCTGATTGCGGGCACGGGCGGGTGTTCGCCCTATCTGTCCGGTCTGCTGACGCGCGAGGCCGCCTGGATCGCGCCTGCACTTTGCGGCACGCCCGAAGCCGCGCTGGAGGCCGAATTCGCGCGGCTGGGCGATGTGGCGCTGGATCAGCTCGGCCCCGAGTTGCGGCGTGCCAAGCGCCGGGTAGCCCTGCTGGCGGGGCTGGCCGATCTGGGCGGCGTCTGGCCGCTGGAGACGGTGACCGGTGCGCTGACGCGGCTGGGCGATCTGGCGGTCGATCTGGCCTTGAAACGGCTGGTCGCCGATGAAATCCGGCGCGGCAAGCTGCCCGGCGCGACGCCCGGGGATGCGGCGATCGCGGGCGGCATGGTGGCCCTGGCGATGGGCAAGATGGGCGCGGGCGAGCTGAACTACAGTTCGGACATCGACCTGATCTGCCTGTTCGACGAAAGCCGTTTCGATCCCGCCGACCAGATGGAGGCCCGCGCCTCTTTCATCCGCGTCACCCGCAAGATGGCGGCGCTGCTGTCGGACATCACCGCCGAGGGCTATGTCTTCCGCACCGATCTGCGGCTGCGCCCCGATGCCAGCGTGACCCCGGTCTGTATCTCGATGGCCGCCGCCGAACAGTATTACGAAGCCGAAGGCCGCACCTGGGAACGCGCCGCCTATATCAAGGCGCGGCCCTGTGCCGGGGATCTGGCGGCGGGGCAGCGCTTCCTGACCGCGCTGACGCCGTTCGTCTGGCGCAAACACCTCGATTTCGCGGCGATCCAGGATGCGCATGACATGCGCCTGCGGATTCGCGAGCACAAGGGCCTTCACGGTCCGATCACCCTGCCCGGGCATGACATGAAGCTGGGGCAGGGCGGCATCCGCGAGATCGAATTCTTCACTCAGACCCGGCAACTGATCGCGGGTGGGCGTGACCCCGATCTGCGCGATCGCACCACGGTGGGCGGGCTGTCGCTGCTGGCCTCGAAGGGTTGGGTCGATGGCGAGGTGGCGGCCGAGCTGATCGCGCATTACCGCGAGCATCGCGAGATCGAGCATCGCGTGCAGATGGTCAACGATGCCCAGACCCACCGTCTGCCGACGGCCCCCGACGGGCTTGCGCGGATCGCGGCGATGATGGGCGAGGGCGACGTGCAGGCCTGGAGTGCGCGCCTTCTGGGCCGGCTGGAGCGGGTCGAGGCACTGACCGGCGCTTTCTTTGCCCCCGGAGAGGCCGCCGAGGCCCCCGACCTTTCCGAAGGTGCGCAGCGCATCGTCGATGGCTGGCGCAGCTACCCCTGCCTGCGGTCGGATCGGGCGCGCGGGATCTTCCGCCGGGTCGAACCCGAGGTGCTGCGCCTGCTGCAACGCGCCGCCAACCCCGAAGAGGCCCTGCGCCAGTTCGACGGTTTCCTCAGCCGTCTGCCTGCCGGGGTGCAGCTGTTCTCGCTGTTCGAGGCGAACCCGCAGCTTGTCGAACTGATCGTCGACATCTGTGCCACCGCGCCGGGCCTGGCGGATTATCTGTCGCGCAACGCGGGTGTTCTGGACGCGGTTCTGGGCGGCGCCTTCTTTGCCCCCTGGCCGGGCGCCGAAGGGCTGGCCGCCAGCCTGGCGGCGGCGTTGCAGGCCGCGCCGGATTACGAGAAGAAACTGGATGCCGCGCGCCGCTGGGCGAAGGAATGGCGCTTCCGCGTGGGGGTGCACCATCTGCGCGGGCTGGCCGATGCGGCCGAGGTGGCGCGGCACTATGCCGATGTGGCCGGGGCTGCGGTGGCCGGGCTCTGGCCCGAGGTGGTGGCCGAGTTTGCGCAGAAACACGGGGCGCCCCCGGGGCGTGGCGCGGTCGTGCTGGGGATGGGGTCGCTTGGGGCTGAACGGCTGAATGCCGCCTCGGATCTGGACCTGATCGTGATCTATGACGCCCAGGGGGCCGAGCAATCCGAAGGCCGCAAGCCCCTGGCGACACGGGCCTATTTCGCGCGACTGACGCAGGCGCTGATTACCGCGCTGACCGCGCCGATGCCGGAAGGACGGCTTTATGAGGTGGACATGCGGCTGCGGCCCTCGGGGCGGCAGGGGCCGGTTGCGGTGTCGCTCGATGCGTTCCGCAGCTATCAGATGGACGAGGCCTGGACGTGGGAGCATCTGGCGCTGACCCGGGCGCGGCCGGTGGCGGGCGATGCCGGGTTGGCTGCGGATGTCGAGGCAGTGCGCCGCGCGGTGCTGGCCGCCAAGGGCGCAGGCCCGCAGGTGATGCCCGATCTGGCCGAGATGCGCGCGCGGATCTTTGCCGCGAAGGCCCCCGACGGCGCGTGGGAGGCCAAGATCGGCCCCGGCCGGTTGCAGGACATCGAGCTGTTGGCGCAAAGCTTCGCGCTGCGCGCGGGCGATCCGGCGCGCCGGGTGGAACCGCAACTTCGGATCGGGCCGCGGGGCGGCTTCGTCACCGCGGCGCAGGCCGAGGCGCTGGCGTCGGCCTATCGGTTCTTGTGGCGGTTGCAGGCGGGCGGGCGGTTGCTGACCGACAAGCCCTTGGATATGGCTGCGATCGGCGAGGGCGGGCGCGCCTTCCTGCTGCGCGAGGCGGGCGAGGACACTCTGGACGCCCTTGCCGCGCGGCTGGCGCGCACCACATCAGAGGTCGCGGCGATTGTGGAACAGGCGCTGAGGTAACATGGCGAGGAAACTGATGGAGTTGAGCATCGCGGACCCGAAGGGTCTGATCCGCGAAAGCTATCGGATCGAGGGGATCGGCGATGCCGAATGCCGTTCGATCTTCATGGACTGGGCGCTGAGCCTGGAGCCGGGCGTGGATGCGCGCGAGGCAATGCGGGTGGTGCTGGCGGCCTATGAGGGCGCCCCCGGGCATCCGATGAGCGCGGTGCTGAGCGAAGGTCTGACCCGCGCCGATGCGGCGGGCACTCGGCGCGGCGGGCGCGCCGCCCGGTTCGCGCCGGGCGCCTGAGGCCTCAGCGCGGCAAGGCGGCGGCCGCGCGGGCCAGTGCCTCGATCCCGGCCCAGTCGCCCGCCTGCACCATCGCATCGGGCGCCACCCAGCTGCCGCCCGCGCACAGCACGTTGGCCAGCGCCAGATAGCTGCCGGCATTCTGCGGGCTGATCCCGCCGGTCGGACAGAACGAGATCTGCGGCAGCGGCGCACCGATAGCCTTGAGCGCGGCGGCCCCGCCCGCCACCTCGGCCGGAAAGAATTTCTGCACGCTGTATCCGCGTTCCAGCAGAACCATCGCCTCGGTCGCGGTGGCCGCACCGGGCAACAGCGGCAACTCCTCATCTTCGCAGGCGCGCAGCAGCGCATCGGTGGCGCCGGGCGAGACACCGAACTGCGCCCCCGCCGCCTTGGCCGCGCGCACATCGGCCGGTGTGATCAGCGTGCCCGCGCCCACCACGCCGCCCGCGACCCCGGCCATCGCGCGGATTGCCTCCAGCGCGCAGGGCGTGCGCAGCGTCACCTCGAGCGCGGGCAGGCCCCCCGCCACCAGCGCGCGGGCCAGCGGTTCTGCATGGGCCACGTCCTTGACCACGATCACCGGGATGATCGGGGCCATCAGACAAATCTTGCGGGCAGCGGCGGATTGATCGGCGGGGGTCATGGGGCACTCCAGTCACGGGCCGCGCGCGGGCGGCGGGTTCGGGAGCCTCCGGCGGGGATATTTGGGCCAGAAAGAAGGGGAAAGCCGCGCGCCGCCTCGGGCCGCTTGCGGGGGAGACGGCGCGCTTTCTCTCTGGACGGTCATCGGCGTCCCCGCCTGTACCGTGACAGCAGCTTTCCCGAACCTGGTTTCTTTCTGGTTAAAATATCCCCGCCGGAGGCAAAAAACTCAAACAACCACCGCCGCGCCATCGGTCGCTGGGCCGACATTGCGGCGGAAGGCATCGAACAACTCGCGGCCAAGGCCGTGTGCATTGGCCGACAGATCGGCACTGATGGGGGCGCGATCCGCGAAACCGTCGGTCAGGCAATCGAGGGTGCCTGCCACGGCGTCAAGCCGCACGATATCGCCGTCGATCAGCCGCGCCAGCGGGCCGGCGCAGGCGGCCTCGGGGCTGACATGGATCGCGGCGGGGACCTTGCCACTGGCGCCCGACATCCGCCCGTCGGTCACCAGTGCCACCCGCAGCCCGCGGCCCTGCAGCACCGAAAGCGTGGGGGTGAGCGAGTGCAGCTCGGGCATGCCATTGGCGCGCGGGCCCTGAAAACGGACGACGACCACCGTGTCCGCAGTGAATTCGCCGCGCTGGAAGGCGGCCTTCACATCGGCCTGATCGTGGAAGATGCGCACCGGGGCCTCGACCAGACGGTGTTCGGGGGCCACGGCCGAAATCTTGATGACGCCGCGCCCGAGGTTGCCTTCAAGCTGCCGCAGACCGCCAGAGGCGGCGAAGGGCGCGGCGGCGGGGCGCAGGATCTTGTCGTTCAGCGTGGTTTCGGGGCCGTCTTCCCAGACCAGCGTGCCGTCGCGCAGTTTGGGTTCGCGGATATAGGCGGCCAGCCCGTCGCCGGTGACGGTCTTGGCATCGGGGTGCAGCAGTCCTGCGCCCAGCAATTCACGGATCAGGAACTGCATCCCGCCCGCCGCGTGGAAATGGTTCACATCGGCCAGACCGTTCGGATAGACCTTGGCCATCAGCGGCACGACATCGGAAATCGCATCGAAATCGGCCAGATCCAGCATGATCCCGGCGGCGCGGGCCATGGCAGGCATATGCAGCACCAGATTGGTCGACCCGCCCGTGGCCATCAGCCCGACCAGACCGTTGACGAAGGCCCGTTCATCCAGAATCTCGCCCGCGGGGCGGTAATCATTGCCCAAGGCGGTGATTTCGGCCGCCCGCCGCGCGCCCGCGACCGTCAGCGCCTGGCGCAGATCGGTGCCGGGGTTGACGAAGCTGGCGCCTGGCAGGTGCAGGCCCATGATCTCCATCAGCATCTGGTTGGTATTGGCGGTGCCGTAGAAGGTGCAGGTGCCGGGGCCATGATAGCTGGCCATCTCCGCCGCCATCAGCGCGTCGCGCCCGACCTCGCCGGTGGCAAACTGCTGGCGCACCTTGGCCTTTTCGTCATTCGGCAGGCCGGAAGTCATCGGCCCGGCGGGCAGGAACACTGCCGGGATATGGCCGAAGGTCGCGGCGGCCATCACCAGCCCGGGCACGATCTTGTCGCAGACCCCGAGGTAGAGCGCGGCATCGAAGGTGTTATGCGACAGTGCCACCCCGGCGGCGAGGGCGATCACGTCGCGCGAAAACAGCGACAGCTCCATCCCCGGCTGGCCCTGGGTCACACCATCGCACATCGCGGGCACGCCGCCTGCGACCTGCGCGGTGGCGCCCATCGCACGCAGTGCCTCGCGGATCAGCGCGGGATAGGTTTCATAGGGCTGATGCGCGCTGAGCATGTCATTATAGGCGGTGACGATCCCGATGTTTGGGGCGCGCCCCTCGGCCAGCGCGGGCTGATCGGTGCCCATGGCGGCATAGGCGTGGGCCTGGTTGCCGCAGCTCAGATGCGCGCGCGCGGGGCCAGCCTGGGCTGCGGCCTTGATCTGCGCCAGGTAATCCGCCCGCCGCCCGGCCGAACGCGCCCGGATCCGGTCGGTGACGCGGGCGATCGTGGCGTTTAGCGCAGCGGGGGTCTGGGGCATGGCGGGTTCTCGTCTGCAGGAGCATCTGCTGCGGGGCAGCGATGGCGTCTTATAACGTTAGCGCTAACAAATCAATCGGGAAGCTATTCTTTAAAAATGGGCCGCAAGTGACCTGTGGACAAGGGTTTTTCCGCAGAATTGCGCCACTGTTAACCCTTTTCTGCCACATTCGGCCCGCATCTTCCAGCCCGTCAGGATGGCTCAGCCGGAGATGAACATTATGAAACCGACCCGTATGATCGCCCTTTTCGCCGCGCTTGCACTGCTGGCGGGGTGCGCCGAGGTGGAGCCGGCGTCGCGCGGGGCGACCGATGTCACGCCGCTGGCCGAAATCACCGTGGGCGCCGAAGACGCCGTGATGACCGCACCGCTTTACGATGTGCGGACGGTCCGGGTGTCGGTGCCGCGCACGCTGCATGTGTCCGAGGCCAACCTGTATTATCCGATCGCGGACATCGTCTGGCGCGGCGAGGCGCGTGGCGACCGTTACGCGCAGGTTTCCGCGCTGTTCACCGAGGCGGCGGATCGCGCGACGGGTGCGATGACCAAGGGCCGCCCGGTTGTGGTCGACATTGAGGTCGTGCGCTTCCACGCGCTGACCGAAAAGACCCGCTACACCTTTGGCGGCAGCTACAGCCTGAAATTCAGGATCGGCGTGACGGATGCCGAAACCGGGGCTGTTGTGGTCGCGCCGCATCTGGTCAATGCCTCGCAGCCGGCTTCGGGTGGGCAAAAGGCGATCGAGGAGGAAGAGCGCGGCCTGACTCAGAAGGTTGTGGTGACGCAGATCCTGACCGATGCCATCCGCGCCGATCTGATGGCGCCCGTGGCCCAACCGCGGGGGGCGCTGCCCGAGCGGATTTCGCTGCTGGCGCCTGCGCTGACGGTTGCCGAATAGTCAAAGCTTTCGCCCGGCACGCGAACGGGGTAGAGGGGGCGGCAACGCCCCCTTTCTGGTTTGAGGCCCCCGATGTCAGACATGATCGCCGAAGATACCGCCGAACCCACCGCGACCCGTCCGGTGGTGCGCCTGCGCCCCAAGGCCGAGGCCCGGGCGATCCGCCACGGCTTCCCCTGGGTCTATTCCGACGAACTGGTGACCGACCGGCGCACGCAGGCCCTGGCGGCGGGCACGATCTGCACGCTGGAAGATGACGCCCGCCGCCCGCTGGCGACCGTCACCGTGAATACCAAATCCAAGATCATTGCCCGCGTGCTGGACCGCGATGCCGGGGCGGTGATTGACCGTGCCTGGATCGCCGGGCGTCTGGCCCGCGCGCTGGAACTGCGCGCGCGGCTGTTCGACGAACCTTTCTATCGGCTGGTGCATGCCGAGGCCGACGGCCTGCCCGGTGTCATCATCGACCGTTTCGGCGATCTGGCGGTGATCCAGCCCAATGCCGCCTGGGCCGAGGCGATGATCGACGATCTGGCCGCGGCGCTGGCCGAGGTGACCGGGGTGCAGACCGTGGTGAAGAATGGCACCGGTCGCGCGCGTGGGCTGGAAGGCCTGCCCGAGGAAACCGTAGTGCTGCAGGGCGCGGTCACCGGCCCGGTGGCGGTGCCGATGAACGGGGCAACCTATATGGCCGACGTGCTGGGCGGGCAGAAGACGGGGCTGTTCTTCGACCAGCGCCCGAACCATGCCTTTGCGGCGCGCCTGGCGCAGGGGGCACGGGTGCTGGATGTGTTTTCCCATGTTGGCGGTTTTGCGCTGGCATGCCTTGCGGGCGGTGCCGAAAGCGCGCTGTCGGTCGATGCCTCGGGTCCGGCGCTGGATCTGGCCGGGCAGGGTGCGGCCGCAATGGGAATGCAGGCGCGCTTCGCCACCCGTCAGGGCGATGCCTTCGCCACGCTCGAAGCGCTGGTCGCCGAGGGCGCGCAATTCGATCTGGTGATCTGCGACCCGCCCGCCTTCGCGCCGAACAAGCAGGCGCTGCAGGCCGGGCTGCGCGCCTATGAACGTGTCGCCCGCCTGGCCGCGCCGCTGGTCGCGCCGGGGGGCTATCTGGCGCTGTGCTCGTGCAGCCATGCGGCCGATCTGACGCAGTTCCGCAATGCCTCGGCGCGGGGCATCGGGCGGGGCGGGCGGCGCAGCCAGCTGCTGCACACGGGCTATGCCGGCGCGGATCATCCGATGCTGCCGCAACTGGCGGAATCGGCCTATCTCAAAGCGCTGTTCTTCCGGCTCGACTGATGCCGGGCGCGCCGATCAAAGTGGTGCTGGACGCCTGCGTTCTGGTGCCGACCGTGCTGCGCGAGATCCTGATCGGCGTGGCGCGCGCGGGGCTTTACACGCCGCTGTGGTCAGAGCGTATCCTGGAAGAATGGGCCCGTGCCGTGCGCCGCTTCGGCCCGGTGGACGAGGCCATGGCGCGGGGACAGATCGCTGTTTTGAAAGCGCAGTTTCCCCAGGCCAGCGTGGCGCCCCGCTCCGGGCTGGAGGCGCGTCTGCATCTGCCCGATGACAATGACATCCATGTGCTGGCGGCCGCAATCGCCGGCGGCGCCGAGGCGATCGTGACCTTCAACGCCGTCGATTTTCCGCGCGGCGTGCTTGCGGGCGAGGGGATTGCGCGGCGTGACCCGGACGGGTTTCTGTGGCAGTTGTGGTCCAATCATCCCGCCGAAGTCGGGGCCGTGGTCGAGGCGGTGCGCGCCGAGGCCGAGCGGCTGTCGGGGGAACCGCAGCCGGTGCGGGCACTGTTGAAACGGGCCAAACTGCCGCGGTTGGGAAAGGCGCTGGGCTGATGTTGGGATTTCTGAGCTGTGCCGAACGTGGGCGGGCCGATGCGCTGTTGGCCCGGCTGGCGGCCGAACGGTTTGCGGCGGGCCTGCCGGTGGTGGCGATGGTGCGCGACGAGCTGCCCGCTGCGCGGGCCTGCGAGATGCAGCTGCGCCTGCTGCCGGCCAATACGATCATGCCGATTTCACAGGATCTTGGCCCCGGTGCGGACGGCTGTACGCTGGATGCCGGCGCGCTGGAGCAGGCCGTCGCCGATACCGCACGCGCGATTGAGGCTGCCGCACCCGGAACCGTGCTGATCCTGAACAAATTCGGCAAGCAGGAAGCGGCCGGGCGTGGTGTGCGGCCGCTGATCGGGCAGGGGTTGGAGGCAGGCCTGCGCGTGTTGCTGTCGGTTCCGCCTGAAACCCGGGCGGCCTTCGATGCCTTTGCCTGCGGTTTCGCCGAAGAGATTTCGCCGGATATTCAGGCACTTCGGGCATTTCTGCACAAGGACGCGTGAGCGGGTGCGCATTTGCTTGGCCCTGCCCGCGCCTCAGGCTAGACTTCGGCGGGCGCTGGGGCTAAAACGCCCGCGTTAGCGCTAACAACGGAGTGCCACATGGTTTCGCGCGTAATTCCGGTCGATCCTTTCGATCTGGTGGTGTTTGGCGCCACGGGCGATCTGGCGACCCGCAAGATCCTTCCCGGCCTCTACCGGCGCTTTTTTGCGGGCCAGATCCCGGATGGGGCGCGGATCATCGGCGCGGCGCGCTCCGAGATGGATGCCGATGCGTTTCGCGCGCAGGTCCGTGCGGCGATTGATGACCATGTCGGCGCCGCCAAGCGCGACCCCGCGCAGATCGACGCCTTTCTGGCCAATCTGGATTACGTTGCGGTCGATGCGATGGGCGACGAAGGCTGGGCGCCACTGAAGGCGCTGGTGCATCCCGACCGGGTCAACGCGTTCTATTTCTCGGTGGCGCCCGCGCTGTTCGGTCCGCTTGCCGAACGCTTGCACGCCCACGGCATCGCCACGCCTGACAGCCGGATCGTGGTGGAGAAGCCTTTCGGCCGCGATCTGACCTCGGCCCGCGCGCTCAACGCCACGCTGGCCGAGCATTTCGAAGAGCACCAGATCTATCGCATCGACCATTATCTCGGCAAGGAAACCGTGCAGAACCTGATGGCGGTGCGCTTCGCCAATATCCTGTTCGAGCCGCTGTGGAATGCGCAGTTTGTCGATCATGTGCAAATTACCGTGGCCGAAACCGTCGGTGTGGGCGGGCGCGGGTCGTATTATGACAAGTCGGGCGCCATGCGCGACATGGTCCAGAACCACATGATGCAGCTGTTGTGCCTGATCGCGATGGAGCCGCCCTATCACTTCGACCCGGACGCGGTGCGCGACGAAAAGCTCAAGGTTATCCGTGCCTTGCAGCCCGTTGTTGCCAGCGACATCGTGCGCGGGCAATATCTGGGCACCCGTTCGCGCGGCACGGATTGCGATACCGCCCAGCCCGGCTATCTGCAGGACAGCGAAAACCCCGACAGCCGCACCGAAAGCTATGTGGCGCTGAAATGCCATGTCGCCAACTGGCGCTGGACTGGAACGCCATTCTATCTGCGCACCGGCAAGCGGCTGCGCGCGCGCACCAGCGAAATCGCCATCACCTTCAAGGAACCGCCGCATTCGATCTTTGACGAGGCGGACGAAACCTGGCGCGAGAACGTGCTTGTCATCCGGTTGCAACCGAATGAGGGTATGAACCTGAAGATGATGATCAAGGAACCCGGGCCGGGGGGGATGCGACTGGTGCAGGTGCCACTCGACATGTCGTTCGCCGAGGCGCTTGGGGAAGAGGGCGCCGATATTCCCGACGCCTACGAGCGGCTGATCATGGATGTGATCCGCGGCAATCAGACCCTGTTCATGCGCGGCGACGAGGTCGAGGCCGCCTGGGCCTGGACCGACCCGATCATCGCCGGCTGGGAGGCACGGGGCGACAAGCCGCAGCCTTACGATTCCGGCTCCTCCGGGCCCGAGGATGCGCTGATGCTGATGCATCGCGACGGTCGCCGCTGGCGGGAGATCCGGGAATGAACTTTGTCGCTTACCCCGACCGCGACCTGATGATGCTGGCCGTCGCCGACCAGATCGCCGCGCAATTGCGCCGCGCGATCGAGGTCGAAGGGCTGGCCACGTTTTCGGTGCCGGGGGGCACCACGCCGGGGCCGGTGTTCGACATTCTCTCGGATCTGGATCTGGACTGGTCCAGGGTCGCGGTGCTGCTGAACGACGAACGCTGGGTGCCCGAGGACAGCCCGCGTTCGAACACCCGTCTGCTGCGCCAACGCTTGCTGCGCGGCCGGGCGGCGGCGGCGCAGCTGGTGCCGCTTTATGCCCCCGCTGACGCGCCCGAGGATGTCTTGGCGCAGCTGACCGAGGGCGTGGAAACCGTGCTGCCGATCACCGTCTTGCTGCTGGGCATGGGGGCGGACATGCATACGGCCAGCCTGTTTCCCGGCGCCGATCATCTGGCCGAGGCGCTGTCGGATGACGCGCCGCCGCTGATGGCACTGCGCGCCGAGGCCGCGGGCGAGCCGCGCCTGACGCTGACCGCGCCGGTGCTGCGCGATGCGATGCACAGCCATATTCTGATCACCGGCGCCGAGAAACGCGCCGCAATCGAGCGTGCCGCCACCCTGCCGGAACTGCAGGCCCCGGTGCGCACCGTTCTGAAAAACGCCACCATTCACTGGGCAGACTGACATGACCATCTGGCAAGACCTGCGTGACCACGCAGAGGCCGTAAAATCCCGCCGCATCGCCGAATTGTTTGAAAATGACAATCGCGCCGCCGAGTTCACCGCAGAATTCGGCGGGTTCATGTTCGATTACTCCAAGACGAACATCGATGCAAAAGCCCGCAGCCTGCTGCTGCGTCTGGCGGAAAAGCAGGGTGTCGCGGAAAAACGCGCAGCGATGTTCGCAGGCAAGAAGATCAACGAGACCGAGCGCCGCGCCGTGCTGCATACCGCGCTGCGCAACCTCGATGGCGAGGTGATGGTGGACGGGCATGACGTGATGCCGGCGGTGCGCGAAACCCATGCCCGGATGGCCGCCTTCGCGCGCGATATTCGCGCCGGGCGCTACACCGGGCAGGGCGGCGCGATCACCGATGTGGTCAATATCGGCATCGGCGGTTCGGACCTAGGGCCCGCGATGGCCACGCTGGCGCTGGCCCCCTATCACGACGGGCCGCGGGTGCATTTCGTCTCGAACGTGGATGGCGCGCATATCCATGACACGCTCAGGGGGCTGAACCCGGAAACGACGCTGGTGGTGGTGGCCTCGAAGACCTTCACCACGATCGAGACGATGACCAATGCCGAAACGGCGCGCAGATGGATGGCGGCGGCGGTGGCGGACCCGGGCGCGCAATTCGCGGCGCTCTCGACGGCGGCCGAGAAGACGGCGGCCTTCGGCATCGACGGCAGCCGGGTGTTCGGGTTCGCCGACTGGGTCGGTGGGCGCTATTCGATGTGGGGGCCGATCGGGTTGTCGCTGATGCTGGCGATCGGGCCGGAAAATTTCGATGCGATGCTGGCGGGGGCCGCCGCGATGGACGCGCATTTCTGCGACGCGCCCTTCGCCGAAAACCTGCCCGTTCTGCTGGCGCTGGTCGGGATCTGGCACAACCAGTTTTGCGACTATGCGACCCGCGCCGTGCTGCCTTACGATCAGCGTCTGGCACGTCTGCCCGCCTATCTGCAGCAGCTGGAGATGGAGAGCAACGGCAAGCGCGTCAGCATGGATGGCGCCGATCTTCCCTATCACTCGGGGCCGGTGGTCTGGGGCGAGCCGGGCACCAACGGCCAGCACGCGTTTTACCAGCTGATCCATCAGGGCACCCGCATCGTGCCGTGCGAATTCATGCTGGCCGCCCGGGGGCACGAGCCCGATCTGGCACATCAGCACTTGTTACTGGTGGCCAATTGCCTGGCGCAGTCAGAGGCGCTGATGCGGGGCCGCGATCTGGCCGAAGCCACTGAAATCATGCGCAAGAAGGGCCTTGAAGGGGAAGAGCTGGACCGTCAGGCGCGCCACCGTGTCTTCCCGGGCTCGCGCCCCTCGACGACGCTGCTCTATCCGAAACTGACTCCCGAGGTGTTCGGCGGGATCATCGCGCTTTACGAGCACCGCGTGTTCGTCGAGGGCGTCATCCTGGGCATCAACAGCTATGACCAATGGGGGGTCGAGCTGGGCAAGGAACTGGCGCTGGCACTGGCCCCGGTGCTGGAGGGCACGGCTGACGGCGCGGGCAAGGATGGCTCGACGCTGCAACTGGCGGGCCGCATCCGCGCGTTGCGCGGCGCCTGAGCGGGCAGGGGGCGGTGTCCCCGGCGTTGGCGTTACCGCGTTTCCTTCGGCCGCAGCACCAGCCAGATCAGCGCACCGCCCGCCAGCGTCAGGAAGGGCAGCATGGCCAGGTTCACCGCCTGCCAGCCCGCCTGCGGATCACCCGCGGCCGAGCAGTTCATCAGGCTGCCCGAACTGAGCGAGGCCAGAAACACCCCGCCGAAGACGACGAAATCGTTCATCCCCTGCACATGGCCGCGTTCATCCGCGCTATGGGCGGAGGCCAGCATCGCGGTCGAGCCGATGAAGCCGAAGTTCCAGCCGACACCCAGCAGAACCAGGGCTGCATAGAATTTCTCCAGCTCGACCCCGGTCATTGCCACCGCGCCCGAGGCCGCGAGGATCACGAGGCCGATGCCCACGATCATCTCGCGCCCGAAGCGGGCGATCAGATGGCCGGTGAAGAAGCTGGGCAGATACATCGCCAGAACGTGCGCCGAGACGATATTGGCGGCGTCGCCAGCCTCGAACCCGCAGCCCACAACGGCAAGCGGGGTCGAGGTCATCACCAGGTTCATCAGCGCATAGGACACCATGCCGCAGATCATCGCCACCGCGATCACCGGGTCACGCAGCAATTCGCGCCGGGTGCGGCCGGGATGGGCCACGCCCTTGGCACGCCGCCCCGGGGCCGGGATGCGCAGGAAGGAAAACAGGATCGGCCCCAGCAGGTTGAGCCCGATGATCGCCAGATAGGTGGCCATGAAAGGCACGACCATCGCCTGCGAGGTGGCCTTGACCAGCTGCGGGCCGATGATCGCGGCGGCCAGACCGCCGGCCATGACATAGGAAATCGCCTTGGGCTGGAACTCGGGCGCCACGCCATCGGTCGCGGCGAAGCGGTAAAACCCCTGTGCCGACATATAGATGCCGGTCAGAAATGACCCGGCCATGAACAGCGGAAACGACCCGATATAGAGTGCGCGTGCTGCGATTGCCGCGCCCAGGCCGCCCGCAACGGTGGCAAGGATGAACCCCGCGCGGCGCCCGTAAGCGGCCATGAATTCCGACATCGGCTGTGCCGACAGCACCGAACCCAGCACGATCAGCGACAGCGGCAGCGTCGACCAGCAGGGGTTCGGCGCCAGCGATTGGCCTGCCAGCCCGCCGACGGTGAAGATCATCGACATCTGCGCGCCCAGCACCGCCTGCGCGATGACCAGCACGATCACGTTGCGCCATTTGGCGGGGCTCGGGGCGGGGAGGAACTGGCTCGTATCTTTCATGTGCATGGCCTATCCGGCCAGAACGGGGCTGGCAAGCGCGGCGTTGATCGGGCAGGGTGGCGCCATGGTCGGACGCATCATCACCACCGAAGACGACATCGCCGAGGGGGCCGAATGGCTGGCCCGGGCCGAGCCGCGCTTTGCCCGCGTGCTGGATCTGACCGGCCCCTGGCCCCTGAGGCGCCGGGCCGACGGGTTCGAGGCGCTGCGCGATGCGATTTTGGGCCAGCAGGTCTCGGTCGCGGCGGCCAACTCGATCCGCGGCAAACTGCTGGGGGCCGGGTTTGGCGGGGCCGAAGCCCTGGCCGACGCGGCCGAGGACGATCTGCGTGCCTGCGGCCTGTCGCGGCAAAAGGTGAAATATGTTCAGGCCCTTGCCCGGGCCGGGATTGATTTCGACGCGCTGCGCCATTTGCCCGACGAAGAGGTCGTGGCGCAGCTTCTGCCGCTGCCCGGCATCGGGCGCTGGACGGTCGAGATGTATCTGATCTTTGCGCTGGGGCGGGCGGATGTGTTCGCGGTCGACGATCTGGCGCTGGCAGAGGGCGCGCGGATGCTGTTCGATCTGCCCGAGCGCCCGAAACGCAAGGACTTCACCGCATTGGCCGCGGCCTGGTCGCCCTGGCGCGCGGTTGCGGCGCGTGGGCTTTGGGCCTATTACGCGGCGTGCAAACTCAGGGAAGGGGTGGCGCCATGACGCGCGAGCTGCAAGTGGGGCGCCGGGCGCCGAAATCGGGCACGGTCAAATCGGCGGTGGTGTTCCTGCATGGCTACGGCGCGGATGGCGCCGATCTGCTGGGGCTGGCCGATCCGCTGGGCCCGCATCTGCCCGACACGCTGTTTCTGGCCCCCGACGCGCCCGAACCCTGTTCGGGCAATCCCTTCGGGCGGCAATGGTTTCCGATCCCGTGGCTGGATGGGTCGAGCGAAGAGGCCGCGGCCGAAGGGCTCGCCCGGGCCGCCGTCGACCTGAATGCCTTTCTTGACAAGACACTTGAAGAAGAGGCGCTAACCCCTTCGCAGCTGGCGATTATCGGGTTTTCGCAGGGCACGATGATGGCGCTGGAAGTGGCGCCGCGCCGCGCTGCGCCGCTGGCCGCCATCGTCGCGTTTTCGGGCCGCCTGCTGCGCCCCGAGGCGCTGGAGGCCGAGGCGGTCTCGAAGCCGCCGGTGTTGCTCATTCATGGCGATGCCGACCCGGTCGTGCCCTTCGCCGACATGCAGCTGGCGGGCAATGCACTGGTGGGGGCCGGGTTCGAAACCTACGGCCATGTGATGCAGGGCACTGGCCACGGAATCGCGCCCGACGGGTTGTCGATGGCGCTGGCCTTCCTGAAGGAACGCCTGCCCGGCTGAAGTGCCTGAAATTTCGTCACATCCCCGTTGCATGCGTTTGCTAGCAATGCCGCAGGGCAGAAAATCGCATATGGCGGGGCTTGCCAGACGCGAAACGCCATATATAGTTTAATCATAGGCTGGGGCGGGTTCCCCGCTCTGGGCCACCGATTGGCGACAGGGCGAGGACGGAGTCACTCATGCTGGACCACGGCGATAGGTCGGATTTTCGAACGCAATTCGTGCGCGAGCCTTCTGCGCTCAAACGCTTCCCGGCGCTGGTGCTGAACGCCGACTTCCGCCCGCTCAGCTATTACCCGCTGTCGCTGTGGCCCTGGCAAGAGGCGATCAAGGCGGTCTGCCTCGACCGGGTCACCATCCTCGCCGAATATGACGAGGTGGTGCGCAGCCAGCGCGAGGCGATACGGATACCCTCGGTCGTGGTGCTGAAAGAATTTGTCAAACCCCAGAAGCGCGTGGCTTTCACGCGCTTCAATCTTTTTCTGAGGGACGAATTCTGCTGCCAGTACTGCGGATCGAAGACGGATCTGACCTTCGACCATGTGATCCCCCGGTCGCGCGGCGGGGTGACGAGTTGGGAAAACGTGGTGGCGGCCTGTGCGCCCTGCAATCTGAAAAAGGCCAATAAATCGCTGAAAGCATCGGGCATGCGCCTCAAACGCCCGGCCTGCCAGCCCACGCCCGAAGAGATGCACGCGGTCGGACGCCGCTTCCCCCCGGGGCATTTGCACGACAGCTGGATGGACTTCCTGTATTGGGATGCCGAACTCGAGGCCTGAGGTCGGTTGCGGGAAAGCGTTCTGAACGCGATAGCCCGCGGCCGCTGGGACCCCAGCGCAAACTTCAAACCCCCGGTGGTTTTTCGCCCAGCACGACATGATCGCAAAGACGCCCCGAAAGAGACGGCGCGGGCGGCGGGACCCGCAAGAGTTCGCCCGTCGTCGTGTTCAGATTGCTGTAATTGTAGACATGCGTTTGCACGTCGCTCAGGTCTTTCAGACCCGCCATTGCCTTCCAGTGGGCCGAGTGATTGCTGTTGCGGGCGGTCGCAATCGCATTGGAGGCAAGGCCCGTCGCGACCTTTGCCGCGATCTGGGCATCGGTGCGGATCGGCATATGCAGGATGCGGATGGTGTCCAGATGGACCTTCTGAAACGGGGCGCGTCTGTTGAACAGCGCCCCGTGGTTGCCCTGAATGATCTTGGTCACGGTTTCTGCCCGGCTCAGATTCACGGCCAGCTTATGGATCTGGCAGGGCCCTTCCAGCCAGCCCTCGATCTCTGTTGCGGCCTGAATCGGGGATTGCAGTGCGACGGGGTAAACATTCACCCATCTCATGCGAACGGTGATTGCCGCGCGGTATCGCGACAGCTCCCGGCGGAGCTCGTCACGGCCTTTTTCAAAGATGAATTCATCACCGTCCAGAAAGAACATCCACCCCTTTGAAGTATGGCTTGCCACTTCCAGAAAGGCAGAGGTCATGACGGCGGATTGATGGTGGCCCGGCTCGGTATAGTCCCGGATTTCAAGGTTGTGGTAACGCTTCGCCAGCTCAAGAAGACGTTCGCGGGTGCCGTCGGAACTGAGGTGATTGTAGATCAGGACATGGTCGAAGATCGCGCTCAGATGCGCCACCCACACATCTATGATGTCGACTTCATTGCGCACGATGGATGCGCAGATCAGCGGACCATCCGCTGCGGGGGTAAAGACCGATCTGGCCTGGCAGCTTAGCCTGCGAAGGGTTCTTTTCAGGTTCCTGATCATTTTGCACTGTTCCAAATCTGCTGGGCGAAGAAACCCTTGTATCGGCGATCCTCTGGCGGCGGGGACCGCCGATGAAGCTTAGAAGGGAAAACATCGTCTGCGTCCAGACCCGCTCTGGTGGGGGGCTGCCTGCTCGCAGTCTTCGATACAGCGACAAGGGGGCGAAAAGGTTACGCCGGTGCAGTTGGGGACCTTGTGGCCGCGGGCACCGTCTTGCGCCAATCTGGCAGGGTGGCATCGAGGCGATGCATAGTCTGCATCCAACCTGCGCGTCATGGTTTCGGGTCGACAGCGGAACGGACCCACCCTACACAACTATCTTGTTGTGACCCGCGAACGCGTTTTTCCATGATTGCCAGAAACCTTATCCACCTTGTCCGTTCTCATGCGGATCTTGCCCCCGAACTACGCCGCAATCTGGCGCAGCTGGCGGCGGCCAATCCGGGCTGGCGGCAGATCATCCTTTCCGATGAGGAGGCGCTGGAATTCGTCCGACAGCATTACACCCCGCGTCATCTGGAGGCACTCGCCCGGATCGACCCGGCCTATGGGCCCGCCCGTTCGGATCTGTTGCGCTATCTGGTCCTGTATCAGATCGGCGGGGTTTATCTGGACAACAAGAGCGGGCTGAAACGCCCTCTGGATCAAATCCTGCGCCCGGATGACGAGTACCTTGTCGTGCAATGGGACAACGGCCCCGGGGGGGCAGAAGAGCACTTCGGCTTTCACCCCGAAATCGCGGAGGTCGACGGCGGCGAATACATCAACTGGGTGCTGTGCAGCCGCGCGGGGCATCCCTATCTTGCTGCCGTGATCGACCGGGTCCTCGAGAACATCGAGACCTATTCGGTGGCGAAATTCGGGCTTGGCAAGCTGGGAACCCTGCGCACGACCGGCCCGATCGCCTACACGCAGGCGATCCATCCGATCCTGGGGCTGCACCCGCACCGGCGGGTGCTGAGCGTGCCGGAGGGGTTTCTTTACACGGCGCTGAGCGAACCCTCGAGCCATCTTTTCCTGCACAAGCTGCATTACAGCCGGTTGCGGCATCCCGTCGTGTTGCCGGACCCGCGCGTGACGCCCTTGGGCACGCGGATGACCGCGCATCTGTCGCGGCGCGTCCTGATCGGTCTTGCGTGGCTGCGTCACCGGAACCGGCACAGACGCAAGCAATCACGCCTGCGCCGGGGTGTCGTCAAGGGCCGTTAACTGGTGCAGGCCGCGTCTTGCGGGGGCCTCTTTGGCGTTCTGAACCTTGATGACCTGGACAGAGCCACCCGATGCCATTGTAACGGTGGCAATCATGCGCTTCCCCTTGGGGGGGCTCGGGCCTTACACAGGGTGGGCAGTGGCAGTGGAGATCGGTGATGCGGGTGTTCATCAACGGATTCGGGCGGATCGGGCGGTCGGTGGTGCGGGCCGCGCTGCAGGATCGGGCGCGGGGCGGGGGGCGCTGGTCCGGCATCACGATCGCGGGCATCAATGACATCGCGACGCCCGAGATGTGCGCCTATCTGTTTCAATACGACAGTGTGTTCGGCCCCTGGCCGGGAACGGTCGCGCTGGAAGATGGCGCGCTGGTGGTCGACGGGCTGGCGATCCCGCTGCACCGCACCGCCGATCTGGCCGCGCTGGACCTGAGCGGCACCGATCTGGTGATGGAATGCACGGGCCGCGCGGACCGGCCCGAGATCGCGGGGCAGGGGCTGGCCGCCGGGGCCGACCGGGTGCTGATTTCCGGCCCTTCGCGCGCGGCCGAGTTCACCGTGGTTCTGGGCGCGAACGAGGCGGCGCTTGGTGCACAGCGGATCGTGTCGAACGCCAGCTGCACCACCAATGCGCTGGCCCCGCTGGTCGCACTGATCGAGGCGCAATGGGGCGTGGTGACGGGCACGATGACAACGGTGCATTGCTATACCGGCAGCCAGCCGACCGTGGATGCGCCCGCCGCCGATTTTGCCCGTTCGCGCGCCGCCGCACTGTCGATGGTGCCGACGACGACTTCGGCGGGGCGCCTGCTGGACGGGGTTTTACCCGGGCTCGAGGGACGGATCATCGCGCAGGCGGTGCGGGTGCCCACGGCCAGTGTCTCGGCGGTGGATCTGGCGGTGGTGACTGCGCGCCCGGTCACCGTCGATGCGGTGAACGCGGTTTTCCGCACCTGTGCGGCCAGGGGCGGGGTGATCGGCGCAACGGATCAGCCGCTGGTCAGTTCCGATCTGCGTGCCCGGCGTGAAAGCGTGGTCATGGCCTGCCCGGAAACCCGGGTCACCGGCGTTCCGGTGGCAGGCGGCAGCCTGCTGCGGGTGTTCGGCTGGTATGACAATGAATGGGGCTTTTCCAACCGGATGCTGGATGTGGCCGCCCGGATGGCGGGCTGAACCCACCGCAGGCCCCGACATGAAAAAAGCCCCGCTTGTGCGGGGCTTTTTCGGTTCTGTGCGCTGCGATCACTCGCGGTTGCCAAGGAACTGCAGCAGGAACATGAACATGTTGATGAAGTCGAGGTAGAGCTGCAGCGCGCCCATGATGGCGGCCTTGCCCAGATATTCCTCATCGCTCTGCGCCATTTGCAGATAGATGTTCTTGATGTTCTGCGTGTCGAAAGCGGTCAGGCCCGCGAAGATCAGCACGCCGATCACCGAGATCGCGAATTGCAGCGCGCTCGACGCCAGGAAGATATTGACGATCGAGGCCACGATCAGCCCGATCAGACCCATCATCAGGAACGAGCCCATCGCGCTCAGGTTGCGCTTCGTGGTGTAGCCGTAAAGCGACAGGCCAGCGAAAGCGATGGCGGTCACGAGGAAGGTCTGCGCGATCGAAACGCCGGTATAAACCAGAAAGATCGACGAGAGCGACGCGCCCATCAGCGCGGCATAGACCCAGAACACGATCTGCGCGGTCGAGGTCTGCATCTTGTGCAGCGTGGCCGAGAAGGCAAAGACCACCGCCAGCGGCGCGAACATCACCACCCATTTCAGCGGGCTGGTGTAAAGGGTGGCGCCGAACTGCGTCAGATATTTGCTGGCACCGATCTGCGCCACGCCCAGTGCCGGATCGGTCGTCATCGCCATATTGGCCAGCAGGAAGGCCACCGCGCCGGTAATCAGCATCGCCGCCGACATCAGCCCGTAGACCTTGTTCATGTGCGCGCGCAGCCCCGCGTCGATCATTGCGGTGCGCGTCCCCGCATGCGTGGCGCGCATCGTATTGAAATCAGCCATTCTTGCCTCCGTAAATCCCTTTGGCGGCCCCCTGAGACCGCGTCCTGTCGGATATTGGCATGGGTGCCCCGGGATTCAAGCGCCCGGGGCGGAAAAACCGCGCCCCTGTTCACCGTTTCTGCAAGGGCTCAGCCGGCCGGAGTTTCCCCCGCGCCGGTCAGCACCACAACTTTGCCGGTCGAGCGCCGCGCGCGCAGCAGGTCCAGCGCCTCGGCGGTCCGTTCCAGCGGGATCTGTGCCGAGATATGCGGCACCAGGCCACCTTCCGAGAACCAGTCGAACAGCTGCGCCATCGAGTCGGTCAGCAATTCGGGTGCCAGTTTCAGATAGCCGCCCCAGTAAAGCCCGTGGATTTCCAGGTTCTTCACCAGGGCATGGTTGAGCGGCAGTTTCGGTTGCGCGCCCGAGGCGAAGCCGATCACCAGAAAGCGCCCGCCCGGACGCAGCGCGCGAAACGCCGCTTCGCCCGCCGCCCCGCCGATCGCATCATAAACCACATCGGCCCCGCCCGCCGCTTTCAGCGCGGCTTTCAGATCGGGGGTCTCGGCGTCGATCAGCACCGTGGCCCCGGCCGCCCGCGCCACCTCGAGCTTGTCGGCGCCGCGCGCCACCGCAATCACCCGCGCACCCATCCGCGCGCCGATCTCGACGGCGGTCAGCCCGACGCCACCCGCCGCCCCCAGCACCGCCAGGGTCTCGCCCGGGGCCAGACGGGCGCGGTTTTCCAGCGCCAGATGCGAGGTTCCATAGGCGATCTGGAACGCTGCCGCCTGCGCAAAACTCATCGTATCGGGCAGCGGCGTGCAGCGATTTTCGGGAAAATTCCCCATTTCAGCAAGGCCTCCCTGTCCTGAAAAGACAGCTACGCGCGTGCCGGGCGCCAATTTCGCGCCCGCTCCGGTTGTGCGGACCGTGCCGGCCAGCTCCATCCCCATCACAAACGGGGTCTGCGGAGTGTCCTGATATTTGCCCTCGATCATCAGAAGATCGGCAAAATTCAGCCCGCAGGCGGCAATTTCAATTTGCACTTCGCCCGGCCCGGGCGCTGGCAAATCCAGATTTGTCAATTGCGGCGGGGTGTTGAGGGCGGCAAGCTGAAAGGCGCGCATCGGGTCTCCGGGAGCTGAAATCCGCATCACAATAGCCCGGGACCCGGTGCGCGACCAGCCCGGACGGGCACTTCTGCGCGAATCGCGGGATTTGCAGGCTGGAATGGTTGACGTTAAGGTAATTGCATTTTGCAATGCATTTTGCAAAACACGCAGGGCGTGAATTCTGTATTTTTCAGTCCATCAGAGGCTGCGACCGGAAAATTTTGGCTCAATTGCCGTGACGCGTATCAATTCAGTGTCGCTGACCTGTCTTTTTGGACAGGTTTTGTCATTTGCGACGGAAAGGCCGTACGAGGCCGTGGTAACGTTGCGGAACCGTAAGTGGTTTGAAGGACGATTGCATGAAACACCCTGTCGATGTCCACGTGGGCAAGCGTATCCGTCACCGTCGTTGGATGATCGGGATGACCCAGCAGCAACTGGCCGACAAGGTCGGGATCAAGTTTCAGCAGATTCAGAAATACGAAACCGGGATGAACCGCGTTTCGGCCTCGCGTCTGTGGGATATCGCGGATGCGGTCGATGTGCCGATCTCGTTCTTCTTCGAAGGTCTTGCGGGCGAGGCGCTGGATCGTTCCGAAGTGTCGGGCGACATTCTTGCCGACAAGGAGGCGCTGGCCCTGGTGCGCTCTTACTACGCGATCCCCGAGGCGCAGCGCCGTCGACTGTTCGAACTGGCCAAGGTTCTGTCCGACGCGGCCTGACGCGCCGCGGACAATGGAATGACGGGTGTTGACCCGGACCGGGGGGGCGGCTACCGCTCCCCCTGATCATGTCCGAGCCCCGGAGACCCCGATGACCCAATCCCCGCCCGTGCTGAGCGCCGCCCTTCAGGCCGAGTTGATCGGCGTGGCGCAGGATCTGGCCGATGTCGCCCGCGTCGAGACGCTGCGCCACTTCCGCACCGAGGGCGGGCTGGGCGCCGACAGCAAGGAAACCGCCCGCTTCGATCCGGTGACCGTGGCCGACCGCGCCGCCGAGGCCGCGATGCGTGACATTCTGGCAAAGCGCCGCCCGCAGGACGGGATCTACGGCGAGGAATACGGCATCAGTCAGGGACGGTCGGGGTTCAGCTGGGTGCTTGATCCGATCGACGGCACCCGCGGCTACATGTCGGGCACGCCGACCTGGGGGGTGCTGATCGCGCTGACGCAGGATCTGGGCACGACGCTGGGGGCGCCGGTGCTGGGCCTGATCGACCAGCCCTATATCGGCGAGCGGTTTCTGGGCGGGTTCGGCCGGGCCGAGACCTCGGGGCCGTTGGGTCTGCGCCCGCTGCGGGCGCGTCCGCCGCGCGCCCTGTCCGATGCGATCCTCTACACCACCTTCCCCGAGGTCGGCACCCCCGCCGAAGGCGCCGCCTTCGCGCGCCTGTCGGCACAGGCCAAGCTGACCCGCTATGGCACCGATTGCTATGCCTATGCGCTGATCGCGGCCGGGCAGATCGACCTGGTGGTCGAAGCGGGGTTGCAGCCCTACGATGTGCAGGCGCCGATCGCGGTGATCGAGGCGGCCGGGGGCATCGTGACCAACTGGCAGGGCGGTCCCGCACATATGGGCGGGCAGGTGCTGGCCGCGGCCAACCGGGCGGTGCATGCTGCGGCGATGGCGGTGCTGAACGGCTGAGCCCTTTTCGGGGCGTCGGCCGTCCGGATGCGCACGGACCGGGGCGCCGCCCCGGACCCCGAGGTATTTGCGGCAAGATGAAAGGGCTGGGGAGATGCACGAAATCCTGATCCGGGGCGCTGAAGTCGTGGTGACGATGGACGCCACGCGGCGTGAACTGGCGGGCGCCGATGTGCTGATCCGGGACGGGCAGATCGCGGCTGTCGGGACCGGGCTGGCGACGGATGGCACGGTCATCTCGGCCCGTGGCTGCGTGGTGACGCCGGGCCTCGTGAACACCCATCACCACCTGTATCAGACGCTGACCCGGGCGGTGCCGGGCGGGCAGGATGCGCTGTTGTTCGGCTGGCTCAAGACGCTCTATCCGATCTGGGCGCGGATGGGCCCCGAAGAGATGCGGGTTTCGGCGCAGGTGGGTCTTGCCGAACTGGCGCTGAGCGGATGCACGCTTTCGTCCGATCACCTCTATCTTTATCCCAATGGCGCGCGGCTCGAGGATACGATCCATGCCGCGGCCGAGCTGGGCCTGCGCTTCCATCCGACCCGGGGCGCGATGTCGATCGGCGAAAGCGCGGGCGGGTTGCCGCCCGACAGCCTGGTTGAACGGGAAGCCGACATTCTGAACGATTGCATCCGGGTGATCGACGCCTTTCACGACCCGCGCGAAGGGTCGATGTGCCGGGTGGGCGTGGCGCCCTGTTCGCCGTTTTCGGTCAGTCGCGGGTTGATGAAGGACGCGGCCGATCTGGCGCGCGACAAGGGCGTGATGCTGCACACCCATCTGGCCGAGAACGACGAGGATATCGCCTATTCGCTGGCGCAATTCGGTTGCCGCCCCGGACAATACGCCGAGGATCTGGGCTGGACCGGCGCCGATGTCTGGCACGCGCATTGCGTCAGGCTGGATGCCGCCGAGATCGACCTGTTCGCCCGCACGAAAACCGGCGTGGCGCATTGCCCCTGCTCGAATTGCCGCCTTGGCAGCGGGATTGCCCCGGTGCGGGCGATGCGCGATGCGGGGGTGCGGGTGGCACTGGGGGTGGATGGGTCGGCCAGCAACGATGCAGGCAGCCTGATCGCCGAGGCGCGCATGGCGATGCTGCTGCAGCGCGTGCAGAACGGTGCCGATGCGATGAGCGCGCGCGAGGCGCTGGAAATCGCCACGCTGGGCGGCGCGCAGGTGCTGGGTCGACCCGATTGCGGCAGCCTTGAGCCCGGCAAACGCGCCGATCTGGCGATTTGGGATGTGTCGGGGCTGCACGCCGCGGGCGCCTGGGACCCGGTCGCGGCGCTGCTGCTGGCCGGTCCGCCGCGGGTGAAACACCTGTTCGTCGAGGGCCGCCAGATCGTCGATGACGGCCGGATCGCCACGCTCGACATGCCTCGCCTGATTGCGACGCAAAACCGCCTGGCACGGGCCTTGATGGGCTGATCTTCACCTTGCCCGAAATACCTCGCGGGGGGCGGGGGAGTGAATCCCCCGACGCGCGCGGCGCTCAGCGCAGCTTGCGCCCGCCAACCCAGACGCCCGCGACCGCGCGGTCATCGCCCATCATGATGGTCGGGAACAGCGCCTCCCAGAAACTGCCGGCATGGGCCACACGCTGGGCGATCGCCGGGGTCGAGGCCAGGTCGATCACCACCAGATCGGCCTCCATCCCCGGGGCGATATTGCCGACCTTGTCGCCGATCCTCAGCGCCTGCGCCGAGGCGCCGGTGGCCAGCCACCACAGCTGCGCGGGATGCAGCGGGTGATGGCGCAGTTGCGCCACCTCGTAGGCCGCCGCCATCGTGCGCAGCATCGAAAAACTCGACCCGCCCCCCGTGTCGGTCGCCAACCCCACCCGCAGCCGCCCGGCCAGCCCGTGCATGTCGAACAGCCCCGATCCGATGAAGGTGTTCGAGGTCGGGCAATGCACCAGCGCCGCGCCGACCTCGGTCAGCCGGTCCACCTCGCGCGGTTCCAGATGGATCGCATGGCCGTATAGCCCGTTCTCGCCCAAAAGGCCGAAGGCCTCGTAGGTGTCCAGATAGTCGCGCGCGGCGGGGAACAGCGATTTCACCCAGGCGATCTCGTCGACCTGCTCGCTCAGATGGGTCTGCATCAGGCAGGCCGGATGCTCGGCCCAGAGTGCCCCGAGCGCGTCAAGCTGTTCTGGCGTCGAGGTGGGCGAGAACCGCGGCGTGATGACATAGGACAGACGGTCGACCTGATGCCAGCGTTCCAGCAGGCGCTTGCTGTCGTCATAGGCGCTTTGGGCACTGTCGCGCAGACCCTCGGGGGCGTTGCGATCCATGCAGGTCTTGCCGCCCAGGGCTCGCATGCCGCGCGCCTGTGCCGCGCTGAAATAGGCATCGACGCTTTCGGGATGGACCGTGCAATAGCTGCACATCGCGGTCGTGCCGTGATCCAGCGCCAGATCGAAATAGCGCGCGGCAATCTCGCCCGCGTGGACCGGATCGTCGAAGCGCATCTCTTCGGGGAAGGTATAGGCGTTGAGCCAGTCGATCAGCCGCTTGCCCCAGCTGGCGATGATCGCGGTCTGCGGATAATGCACATGCGCGTCGATGAACCCCGCCGAAATCAGCGCAGATCCGTAGTCATGCACCCGCGCCTCGGGGTGGGCCGCGCGCAGGGTTTCCGCATCGCCCAGGGCCACGATCCGGCCATGCGCCACCACGACCGCGCCACGGGTGATGTGGCGCGCCGCCCCGGGGCCTTCGGTCATCGGGTCGCCGGCAAAGGAAATCACCTGCCCCAGCAATATCTCGGTCATTCGCGCCTCCGTTTTGGCCATGCTACGGCGCGGGGCGGCCAAGAACAATCGCCCGATGGACAGGGTTTTTCTGCCCGCGCCCCTGTTGCCTCGGGGCGCGCTCGGGTAAGGTGCGGCAAACCACACGGGGGCGGCATGGCGGAAGAACGGGCAGAGGAATACGAGCGCGAGGAAGAAGACTATCGTCTGGATGGCGAGGTCGTCGACCAGATCCTCGAGGCCGTCGCGGCCGAGGACGCGCCCCGCCTTGCCGCGTTGATGGAGCCGCTGCACGCTGCCGACATCGCCGACCTTCTGGAACAGATCGGCGGGGCCGAACGGCGCGGCATCCTGCGGCTCTGGGGCCGCGAGATCGACGGCGAGATCCTGACCGAGATCGACGAATCGATCCGCGAAGAGGTGATCGACGCGATGCCGCGCGAGGTGCTGGCCGAGGCCGTGCGCGAACTCGACTCGGATGACGTCGTCGACCTGATCGAAGACCTGGAAGAACCGCAGCAGGAAGCGATCCTCGAGGCGCTGGATGATACCGACCGGGCCGCGGTCGAACAATCGCTGGCCTATCCCGAATATTCCGCAGGCCGCCTGATGCAGCGCGAAGTGGTGATGGCGCCCGAGCACTGGACCGTGGGCGAGGCCATCGACCACATGCGCAAGAACAAGGCCGACCTGCCCGAACAGTTCTATCACGTCATCCTGGTCGATCCGCGGATGAAGCCCACCGGCTATGTCACGCTGGGCAAGATCCTGTCGTCGAAACGCGCGGTGCCGCTGACCTCGATAGTCGAGGACAGTTTCCGCACGATCTCGGTCTATCAGGAAGAGGCGGACGTGGCCTATGCCTTCAACCAGTATCACCTGATCTCGGCCGCGGTGGTCGATGAAAACGACCGGCTGGTCGGCATCATCACCATCGACGACGCGATGGCGGTGCTGGACGAGGAACACGAGGAAGACATCCTGCGTCTGGCCGGTGTGGGCGACGAGTCGGCGATTTCCGACACCGTTCTGGAAACCGTGCGTCAGCGGCTGCCGTGGCTCGCGGTCAACCTGATGACGGCGATCCTGGCCTCGGGGGTGATCGCGCTCTTCGAGGGAACGATCGAGCGGCTGGTGGCGCTGGCCGTGCTGATGCCGATCGTGGCCTCGATGGGGGGCAACGCGGGCACCCAGACGCTGACCGTGGCGGTGCGGGCGCTGGCGACCAAGGATCTGACCGAAAGCAACGTCTGGCGCGTGGTGCGTCGCGAGGCGGTGGTGGGATTGCTGAACGGTCTGGCCTTCGCGCTGGTGATGGGGGCGGTGGCCTGGGTCTGGTTCGACACCGCCAGTCTGGGGCTGGTAATCGGCGCGGCGATGGTGATCAACCTGTTCGTGGCGGCGGTGGCGGGTATCGTCGTGCCCTTGTCGCTTGAAAAACTGGGCGCCGACCCGGCGCTGGCCTCGGGCACCTTCGTCACCACGGTGACCGATGTCGTGGGGTTCTTCGCCTTTCTGGGCCTGGCCGGGGCCTTGCTGCTGTGACCAAGGACGCGGCCCGTCGCGCCGCCTTTGCCGCCCGCAAGGCCGCCCATGCCGCCTATAGCGGCGATGCCACCGCCCATCTGCGCGTGGCACTGGCGCGTTTTGGGGACGCGCCGCTGGCCGGTTACATGCCGATCCGCACCGAGATCGACCCGCTGCCCGCCATGGCGGCGCATCCCGGCCCGGTGGGTGTGCCGGTGATCCTTGGCCCCGGCCAGCCGCTGATCTTCCGCGCCTGGCGCCCCGATACGCCGATGATCGCCGGCCCCTTCGGCGCGCTGATCCCCGAAACCGGGGCCGAGATCACGCCGCGGGTGCTGATCGTGCCGCTTGTCGCCTTCGATCGGCGCGGTTTCCGTCTGGGCTATGGCGGCGGTTTTTACGACCGCACGCTGGAACGGCTGCGCGCGCAAGCTCCGGTCACCGCCATCGGCTTTGCCTACGGGGCGCAGGAGCTGCCCGAAGTGCCGGTCGAACCCACCGATCAGCCGCTCGATCTGATCGTGACCGAAAGGGGCATCCTCACGCCCGCGCGCTGATCTTCTTCTTGGCCCAAATACTCCGGGGGGCAGGCTTGCCTGCGGGGGCAGCGCCCCCTCCGGCCTCGTCAGTCGGGCTCGCCGGGGGTTTTGCACCCCCGGGCCCCCGCAGGATATTTTCGCCAGAAAGAAGGGAAAAGATTGCCCTTTCGGGATCGTGGGCCTATGGGAGAGCGCATGAAAATCCTGTTTCTTGGCGATGTGATGGGGCGCGCGGGGCGTGCGGCCGTCTCTGGACAACTGGCGAAGATCCGTGAGGATTGGGGCCTCGATTTCGTTGTGGTCAATGGCGAGAACGCCTCGGGCGGCATGGGGCTGACGGGCGATCACGCGAAGCTCCTGCTGGCGGCGGGGGCCGATGTGGTGACGCTGGGCGATCATGCTTTTGACCAGAAGGACATGCTGCGATTCATCGACAGTGAGCCGCGGGTGATCCGACCGATCAACTATGCCAAGGATGCACCGGGCAAGGGGGCGCGCCTGTTCGAGGATCGCCGCGGGCGCAAGGTGTTGGTGGCGCAGGTGCTGGGGCAGGTGTTTATGAAACGGGCCTTCGACGATCCGTTCTCGGCCATCGACGGGGTGTTGCGCGCGCATCCGCTGGGCGGGCTGGCGCAGGCCATTCTGGTCGATGTGCATTGCGAGGCGACGAGCGAGAAAATGGCGATGGGCCATTGGTGCGACGGTCGCGCCAGCGTTGTCGTGGGCACCCATACCCATGTGCCGACCGCCGATGCGATGGTTCTGCCCGGTGGCACTGCCTATCTGAGCGATGCGGGCATGTGCGGCGATTACCATTCGGTCATCGGCATGGACAAGGCCGAGCCGATGCGCCGCTTCATCACTGGCATGGCGCGCGAGCGCTTCAGCCCGGCCACGGGCGAGGCCACGCTGAGCGGATTTTATGTCGAGACCTGCGACCGGACCGGCAAGGCCAAGACCTGCCAGGCGGTGCGGCTGGGCGGGCGGCTTGCGCCCTCCGCTCCGGTTTGAGGCGCGCAGGCCGGAACCTGCCGGTTTTGCGGGCGTGGCGTGGCCGGGCCGGGGGCGGCGCGGCGAAAGGGCGCTTGTCTAACGCCCGCGCGCCGCTAGTATCGCGCTGAAATGAACGGTTCAGACGAGGCATCATGATCACTCTTCCCCTGTCCGAGACCGGCACCGCCCTGTTGGCGCTGGGGATCGTCGTGGGCATGTTCGTGATGTTCCTGCGCGAAAAGCACCCGCCCGAGGTTGTGGCCATGGGCGGCGCCGCGCTGATGCTGGTGCTGGGCATGGTGCCCTATGACACAGCGGTCAAGACCCTGTCGAACTCGGCCCCCTGGACGATCGCCTTCATGTTCCTGATCATGGGGGCGCTGGTGCGCACCGGTGCGCTGGACCGGATGACGCGCTATGCCGAAAGCCATATCTCGGCGCGTCCGGTGACCACGATCATCTTCATGTTCGTCATCACCATGCTGGCCTCGGGGGTGATGAACAACACGCCGGTGGTGGCGGTGATGATCCCGGTCTTCATCCAGGTCGCGCGCAAGCTGAATATCTCGCCCTCGCGGTTCCTGATGCCGCTGAGCTATTTCACGGTGATGGGCGGGATGCTGACGCTGATCGGCACCTCGACCAACATTCTGGTCGACGGGGTGGTGCGCAAGGACGGGCTGGAGCCGTTCTCGATCTTCGAAATCCTGCCGGTGGGCCTTGCCGTCGCGGCGGTGGGGTCGATCTTCATGGCGCTGTTTGCCAAGCATCTGGTGCCCGAGCGGCAGTCGATGTCCTTCCTGCTGGGCGAGCGGCCGAAGATGAAATATTTCACCGAGGTCGCGATCCCGGAAAACAGCAGCCTGATCGGGCAGGGGGTGCTGGGCGTCGATGCGTTCAAGCGCGAAGGCGTGCGGGTGGTCGATGTGCTGCGCGGCGATGCCAGCCTGCGGCGCGATCTGCCCAATGCGGAACTGGAGGCGGGCGACCGCGTGGTGCTGCGCACCGAGATGTCGGAATTGCTGGGCATGCAGCAAAACCCCGATCTGCGGATGGTCGACAAGCTGAGCTCGGTGGCGACCGAGACGGTCGAGGTGCTGATCTCGCCCGGCTGCCGGATGATCGGGCGCTCTTTGGGCGAATTGCGGCTGCGGCGGCGGTATGGCGTCTATGTTCTGGCCGCGCATCGGCGCAACCAGAACATCGGGCGACAGCTGGACGATCTGGTGGTGGTGGTGGGCGACACCCTGCTGCTGGAGGGCGCACCCGAGGACATCGCGCGCCTGGCCGCCGACATGGATCTGGTCGATGTGTCCAAACCCACGGTGCGGGCGTTCCGGCGCAGCCACATGCCGCTGGCGGTGGGCGCGCTGGCCGCGGTCGTGGGGCTGTCGGCGCTGGATGTGGCGCCGATCATGGCCCTGGCGATGGTCGCGGTCGCGGTCATCCTGATCAGCCGCTGCATCGACGCGGACGAGGCGTTTTCCTTCATCGACGGGCGGTTGCTGGCGATGATCTTCTCGATGCTGGTCGTGGGCGAGGCGCTGGACGAGGCAGGGTCGGTCAAGCTGATCGTCGACGCGGTGGCGCCGTTCCTGGCCGAACTGCATCCGATGGCGGCGCTGTTCGCGGTCTATTTCCTGGGTCTGGTGATGACCGAGTTTCTGTCGAACAATGCGGTGGCGGTGATCTATACGCCGATCGCGATCAAGTTGGCGCTGGCGCTCGGGCTCGATCCGCGGCCCTTCGCGGTGGCGGTGATGTTCTCGGCCTCGGTCGCCTTTGCCACGCCGATCGGCTATCAGACGCATATGATGGTTTACGGTCCGGGCGGCTATCGGTTCTCGGATTTCCTGCGGCTGGGCATCCCGCTGGATATCGTCACCGGGCTGACCGCCTGTCTGGTGATCCCGCTGATCTGGCCGCTCTGAGGCGCGGTTTGCAGGCTTGGCTTGCGGGCGGGGCCCTTGCTGGCATATAGAGGCGCAAATTCAGAAATTCGACGGAGAAGGTCATGGCAGGCCATTCAAAATGGGCGAACATCCAGCACCGCAAGGGCAAGCAGGATAAACTTCGCTCCAAGATGTTCTCGAAGCTGGCGAAGGAAATCACCGTCGCGGCCAAGATGGGCGACCCGGACCCCGACAAGAACCCGCGTCTGCGTCTGGCGGTGAAGGCCGCGCGCTCGCAGTCGATGCCGAAGGACGTGATCGACCGCGCGATCAAGAAATCGCAGGGCGGCGATGCGGCCGATTACACCGAGATCCGCTATGAAGGCTACGGCCCGAACGGGATTGCGGTGATCGTCGAATGCATGACCGACAACCTCAACCGCACCGCCTCGAACGTGCGCAGCTATTTCACCAAGGCGGGCGGCAACCTGGGCCAGACCGGCTCGGTGTCGCACGGCTTCGACCGCGTGGGCGAAATCACCTATGCCGCCGATGCCGCGGATGCCGACACGGTGATGATGGCCGCGCTGGAAGCGGGCGCCGATGATGTCGAAAGCGACGAGGACGGGCATTTCATCTATTGCGCGATGGAAAGCCTGTCGGATGTGTCCGACGCGCTGGAAAAGGCCCTGGGCGAAAGCCAGGAATCCAAGCTGATCTGGAAGCCGCAGGCCCGCACCGAGGTCGATCTGGAAACCGCGCAGAAGCTGATGAAGCTGATCGACCTGCTGGAAGAAGACGATGACGTGCAGGAAGTGACGCATAACTTCGACGTGCCCGAAGACGTGGCGGCCCAGCTCTAACCCCTTGCAGACGATGACAAAGGCGCCCTTCGGGGCGCCTTTTGCGTTTGGCGCGGGCGGCGGCGGAAACGAACTGTTAGGCAATTAATCCTTTTGTGCCAGACGGATAGGGGGATCTGTGGCAGTTTCGGCGGGTCATATCCTGGCCGGAGGGAATTGCCGTGCGCCGTCTTCTGTTGTCGCTGATCTTGTTTCTTGTCCTGCCCTTATCGCCTGTCAGCGCCGAGCAGTCGCCCGACGGGCCGGTGCTGGTTCTTGCAGGCGATCTGCCGGGGCAGCCGCCGGGCACGGAAATCGCGTTCGACATGGCCGCATTGCAGGCGCTGCCCGTGGCGCGCTTCGCCACCACGACGATCTGGACCGAAGGCGAACAGCAGTTCGCCGGGGTGCCGCTGCGGGCCTTACTGGATGCCTACGGAATCAACGGGGGCGCGGTGCAGGTCATCGCGATCAACGATTACAGCGTGAAGATCCCGGTGTCCGAAATCCGCGAGGGCGAGGCGCTGCTGGCCTATGAACGCAACGGCGCCGCGATGCCGCTGCGCGACAAGGGGCCGCTGTGGCTCGTCTATCCCTATGATGCGGCCGAGAGCCTGCGTAATGAGGTGATCTATTCCCGCAGCGTGTGGCAGGTCGCCCGGCTGCGGATCGAGAAATAACCGGTTCGTTGAATGCACAGGCGCCCGAAGACAATGGCGTTCGCTTCCCCGGCCCCCGAAGGTGAGCGCCGGCCATCCCGGCTGCGCAAGGCACTGGTGGTGCTTGGCGTGCTGGTGCTTCTGGGGGCGGCGCTGTGGGGGATTTATCGCTACGGCGCCGAGGTCAAGCAAGAGATCGACTCGCTTGCGATTGCCAATTCCGACAGTCAGCAATGGTCTTTGGCGCAGCTGGATGTCGAATTTGCGCGCATGCAGATCGCCCTGCTGCGCAGCGATCCGCAAGACCCCGCCAGCATCGCCGAATTTTCCCGCCGCTTCGATGTGTTCTACAGCCGCGTGCAGACCGTGCTGGATGGACACAGTTTCCGCCGGATCGTCATTACCCCGGTGGCGATTGCGCAGATAACGCAGCTGCAGGACTTCTTGCGCGATGCGGCCGGGCTGATCGACGCGCCTGATACCCCCTTCGCGCAGATCCGCCCCGATCTGATGGCCCGTTCCGACGCGCTGGCCGAAGCGGTGCGCAGCCTGTCGCTACTGGGGGTGCGCGAATTCGCGGCCCAGGCGAAAGAGCAGCGCGAGCGCGTCTTCAATGCCCTGATGCGGCTGGCGATCCTGACTGCGCTGCTGATGGCGGTTCTGGCAGGCGGGTTTCTGGGGCTGTGGTTCTTGTGGCGGTTCGGGATGCGGCAGGCCCGCTCGCTGCGGGCTGCGAAACAGCGGCTGGAGGCGGTAATCGGAACCGCACTGGACGCGGTGATCGTCGCCGATCAGCGCCTGCGGGTGATCGAATTCAATGCCGCGGCGGAGGCGATCTTCGGTGTCAGCCGCGATGACGCGATGGGGCGCGATCTGGCCGATCTGATCCTACCCGAAGGGGATGCCGCGGCCCGGGCGGGCGCACTGGCACATCTGCGGGGGACAGCGGGGCCGGGATTGGTGCAGCTTGATGTGTGCCGCCACGATCGCACGGTGTTTCCGGCGGAACTGTCGGCGACCAACACCCGGATCGGGCGGCGGGACATCTATGTCCTGTTCCTGCGCGATATTTCCAGCCGGGTCGCTGCGCGGCAGGAACTGATTGCGGCGCGCGACACCGCGATGGCGGGCGAACGTGCCAAGGCGGCCTTCATTGCGGTAATGAGCCATGAGCTGCGCACGCCGCTGAACGGGTTGCTGGGCACGCTTGAAATCCTGCAGGGCACCTCGCTTGATGACCGTCAGCGCGATTTCGTCGCGGCGATGGCGCAGGCGGGGCAGATCCTGCTGCACCATGTCAACGATGTTCTGGATGTGGAGCGGCTGGACGCGGGCAAGCTGACGTTTTCGCGCGTGCCCTTCGACCCCGAACAGATCGCGCGGCAGATCATCGACACGCAGCGATCGGCCGCAGCCGCGCGCGGCAATGATATGGAGGTCGAGGTGCTGGGCCCCCCGATCGGGCGTGTGCTGGGGGACCCGGTGCGGGTCCGGCAGGTGTTGCTCAATCTGATCGGCAATGCGGCCAAGTTCACGACGGACGGGGTGATCCGTATCGAACTGGAATATCACCCCGCCCGCAGCGCGCTGGAAATCCGCGTCATCGACACGGGCATTGGCATTTCGCGCAGCGATCTGCCGACGATCTTTGACGATTTCGTGTCGATCGACGCTGATCTGTCACGTGAAAATACGGGCACCGGGCTGGGCCTTGGTATCGTGCGGCGGCTGGTGCAGGCGATGGGCGGCACGGTCGATGTCGAAAGCGAACTGGGCGAAGGGTCAGTATTCTGGCTGTCGCTGCCCGCGCCACGGGCCGATCTGTCAGAGCCGGCAAGCAGCCCGACCGGAGTTGCAGGGGCACCGCCGCCGGTGGAGCGTGCCGATCTGCCCGCGCTGGAGGTTCTGCTGGTCGAGGACAATACGCTCAACCGCACCGTGCTGAGCGAATTGCTGCGGCAGGGCGGACATCGGGTGACGGCGGCGCGCAATGGGCGTGAATGCATTGATCTGGCGTCGGAAAAGGTGTTCGACGTGATCTTGATGGATCTGAACATGCCGGTGCTGAACGGGCTGGAGGCGACGCGCATCCTGCGCGCGACGCCGGGCCCGAACCAGCACACGCAGATCATCGCGGTCACTGCGAATGTGTTGCCGGAAATGGCCGAGCGGTTGTTGCAGGCCGGGTGCAATCAGGTCACGTCGAAACCGGTTACCCGCAAGTCGCTGGCCGCTGCGCTGACGCAGCTGCACCTGAGCGCGAGCGACAAGAATGACAACCCTGCCAGCCCGCTGGATGAAACGGTGCGGGCCGATCTGGAGGCCGTCTTCGGAAGCGAGGAATTCGCGCAACTGCAGGCGGATTTCCTTGCCGAAGGGCGCCGGCGGCTGGCCCGGATGCAGCAACTGGCGGCTGCGGGCACGTTGCCTGATTACGCCCAGGTGGCACATAAGTTCGCGGGCTCTGCGGCGATGCTGGGCCTGACCGGGTTGCATGCCGGGCTCAGACGGCACGAAATCCTGGCCGGGCAGGGGGCTTTGCCTGAAATTCGTCAGGCGCTGCCCCCACTCGCGACGCTCTGGGCCGAGGCTGAGGCCATGCTGGCCACCACACCTGGCGCGCGACCCACCACCTTGTCAGATCCGGGGCCGGGGCGCGCCCGCCTGCATTAGCGACGCTCGCCGCCATCTGGCACGGCAGAGGTGGCAACGGTGGTGCGTGCAGCGGTTTCGGACTCAGGGGGCGTTGCGCGCGGCGGTGTCTTGCCCAGAATGCCGCGCGGTCCGCCCGCGATCAGCAACGCGATATCGGCCATCGCCATCATCGGCGACACGCCGGGCGGCAGGGCGATGAACCGCGGCTGCCAGTCGGGGCGGAATTTCTGCTTGAACCCGCGCAGGCCCTCGAAATTGTAGAAAGCCCCGCCATGGCGGAACATCAGGTGGCCGAAGCGGTCCCAGAGCCGGGCGGTGCGTCGCTCGCTCAGCCCGGCCAGAGGCGCCACCCCAAGGCTGAATTCGGCCGCGCCCGCATCGCGATAGTGTTCGATCAAGGCCAAAAACAGGAACTCCATCAGACCCGACCCCCGCCCGGGACGATAGCGCATCAGGTCGATCGCGACCCGCGTGCCATTCCCCGGCGCCATGATATTGGCGAAGGCCAGGATCGGGGCCGGGGAGCCGGGCGTCGCCGGATCATGCTGCCGCAGCACGGCAATCGGGAAATGTGCCAGATAGTCCGCATCGAAATGCCCGACCGAGAAGCGCTTCTCGCGTCCGGCCTTGGCCGCCAGCCATTCTTGCGAAATCGTGCCCAGCTCGGCCAGCAGCGTCTCGGAATGGGGCGGGTGCAAAAGCTGCAACGCCAGCCCCTCTCGCTGGGCCTTGTTGTAGGCCGCGCGCATGGTCTTGAACGCCCCGCCCGCCAGCGAGAACCCGGGCAGCGCGATGACGGCCTCTTCGCCGACCTTGTGCAGGGCCAGCCCCATTTCGACCCAAAGTGTCAGGTGCCGCGCGCTGACCTCGTAGAAGATCGCGCGCCCCCCCGCGCGCAGCGCCTCTTCATGGAAGGCCCAGGCGGCCTCGACGCCAGAGCTTGCAGGCCCGACCGGGTCCCCCAGGGCGACCCAGTTGGCACGCTGGCGGCCATACATCACGAAAGCGCGCTGATCGGGCGAGAACTGAAAGGACTTGTCGCCGGTCAGCGCCAGACAGGCCTGCGGCTCGTTTTGCGCGGCGATGATCTGCGCGGCCAGCGCGAGGCTTTCCTCGCAAGGGGCCCCCGACCGCGCGCGCGAGGGTTGCAGCGCCAGATAGACCGTGAAGGTCAGCAGCACCGCCGAAGCCGCCAGCGCCGCCCGGAAGGCCCGCGGCGTGTTGGCGTCATGGGTGAACTCGGTCCAGAAGGCCTGCGAATAGGGCGTGGCCTCGTGGACGAAGAAGAAGAACGACCCCGCCGCCAGCACCACCGCCGCGACCATCGCGAACCAGGCGGGGGTGAACACGCCTTCGGTGATCTTGGCATGGCGGTGGAATTCATGCCGGAAGGGCAACAGCGCCAGCGCGCCCAGCGTCAGAAGCAGTGCGCTTTCGATGTCGAAATTGTTCATCAGGGCCGCGATCACGCCGCCACCCAGTGCAACGATGGTCAGCCAGAATGCCCCCGACAGGCGCCGCATCAGCCCGTGTGACAGGATCATCAGCACGATCCCCATCACGGCAGAGACCAGCGTGCCGCCTTCCAGGAGGATAGCGCCGACCAGATCGTCGCTGTCGCCGGTCGGGATGGCCGAAGGCATCAATGCGACCAGCAGCAGATAGCCGCCAAAGCCCAGGGCCCAAAGCCCGGTCAACCAGGGCGCGGCGCCCCCCAGTGCCCCCATCACGGGGCGCATCGGTTCGGACAGCTCGCCAAAGACGCGCGCCGCCCAGCCGCCCGCCAGCCGTGCCTCGTTCAGCGAAACGATGACGAAGGCAATGGCGAAGGGCAGCAGGTAATAGATCGAGCGGAACATCAGCAGCGCGGCCGCCACGTCCCCCACCGCAATGCCGGGCGGCATCGCCGCCAGCACCACGGTTTCGAAAACGCCCACGCCGCCCGGCACATGGCTGAGCACGCCGACCATCGTGGCCGTGGCATAGATCGCGAGGAAGGTGGTGAAGCCCGGCGCCCCCTCGGGCAGCAGGATATAGAGCGTCAGCGCCGCCATGGTTGAATCGAACAGCGCCACCACCAGCTGACCCACCAGAATCCGCGGGGCGGGCATGGTGATGTCATAGCGCCAGATCTTCAGGCTGCGGCGGCTGGCCGAGAGCCAGAACAGCAGCGCCAGCGTGCCGCCCCCCGCGCCGAAGGCACCCAGCCGGATCAGCGATTGGGGCAGCGGCAACAGCCCGTGCAGCGCTGCGGGGTGCAGCCCCAGCGCAAACAACCCGACCAGCGTCAGCCCCATCCCCATCGCCAGCGCGATATAAGAGGCCAGCGCCGCCACGTCGAAGGCATTGAGGCCGAAGGCCGAATAAATCCGGTAACGCACCGCGCCGCCGGAAATCACACTGATGCCGATGGTATTGCCGAAGGCATAGCCCAGAAACCCGCCCAGGGCGACTGCGCGCAGCGGCAGGCGTTTCTCCAGATAGGTCAGCGCCCACCAGTCATAGCCGATCAGCGCCATGTAACCCAGTGCGGTGGCCGCCATCGCGATGGCCAGCGCCGAGGGCGGCATCGTCTTGATCTGAAGCAGGATATCGGCGGCATGCACGGGTTTGAGCAGCCGATAGAGCGCCCAGAGCCCGACGGCAAACAGCCCCAGCCCAAGCCCGATGGGCAGCAGGTTGCGCAGGCGCGCGGTGCGGGGCGTCGCGGAAGATGGACTTTGGGGCATCTGGGCACGATTCTGTTGCGCTGGTCATGGTATCGGCTATGCGCGCGCCCATCACAACGGCTTTGCGCCGAAAAATGTCGCATCCGGCGTAGCGGTGGATTACCCCCGCGCGGGGGCTTTCCTTGGCCGCGCGCAGAGCTATCTTGCCCAAGGCATTACAACGGAGCCCCCGATGACCCGCTATCACAAGACCCCCGAGGCGTTGGCCCGCCTGAGCGCCGAAGAATACCATGTGACCCAAGAAGCGGGCACCGAACGGCCCTTTACCGGCGCGCTTCTGGGCAACAAGGCCCGCGGGATCTATGTCGATATCGTCTCGGGCGAGCCGCTGTTTGCCTCGTCCGACAAGTATGAATCGGGCTGCGGCTGGCCGTCGTTCACGCGCCCGCTGGTGACCAGCCATGTCGTCGAGCTGCCCGACCCGAGCCTGGGCCATATGCGCACCGAGGTGCGCTCTGCCCATGGCGACAGCCATCTGGGCCATGTCTTCGAGGATGGCCCGGCCGAGGCGGGCGGTCTGCGCTATTGCATCAACTCGGCGGCGCTGCGCTTTGTGCCGCTGGAGGAGATGGAGGCGCAGGGCTATGGCGATCTGATCGACCAGGTCGGCTAAGCCGGTCGCTTGGGGGGTTCCCTCGCGCCGGGGCTGTGGCAGGCTCCGGCAAAATCCAGACAGGAGGCAGAGATGCGCAAGCGTGAATTGGGCCGGACCGGCCTGATGGTGTCCGAGATTTGTCTTGGCACCATGACCTGGGGCACCCAGAATACCGAAGCCGAGGGCCACGCCCAGATCGACCACGCGCTGGCGCGGGGCGTCGATTTCCTGGACACGGCGGAAATGTATCCGGTCAACCCGGTGACCGCGGAAACCGTGGGCGATACGGAAACGATCATCGGGTCGTGGCTGGCGAAATCGGGGCGGCGCGACGAGGTGGTGATCGCCTCGAAAATCGCCGGTCCGGGGCAGATCATCCGCAAGGGCGAACAGATCGACCCCGCCAACATCCGCCGCGCGCTGGAGGCCAGCCTGACACGGCTGCGCACCGATTACATCGATCTGTATCAGTTCCACTGGCCCAATCGCGGCAGCTATCACTTCCGCCAGAACTGGGGCTTCGACGCCAGCAAGCAGCCCGCGCGGGCCGAGGTGATCGAGAACATGGCGGCCTGTCTGGCAACGCTGAAGGATCTGGTGGCCGAGGGCAAGATCCGCCATTTCGGCCTGTCGAACGAAAGCGCCTGGGGCACCGCGCAATGGCTGGCGCTGGCCGAGGCCGGGCACGGGCCGCGGGTGGCCTCGATCCAGAACGAATATTCGCTGATGTGCCGTCTGTATGACACCGATCTGGCCGAGCTGGGCGTGCATGAGGATGTCACCTGTCTGGCCTATTCACCGCTGGCGGTGGGGATGCTGAGCGGCAAATATTCCGGCGGGGCGGTGCCCGAGGGCTCGCGCCGGTCGCTCAACCGCGAGCTGGGCGGGCGCTCGAACCCGCGCGCCTATGAGATCGCGGATGTCTATGTCGGTATCGCGCGCGAGGCGGGGCTGGACCCGGTCACGATGGCGATCGCCTGGGTGCTGGGGCGCCCGTTCCCGGTCATCCCGATCATCGGCGGCACCTCGGTCGCGCAGCTGGACAAATCGCTGGATGCCGCCGGGATGGTGCTGCCGCCCGACGTTCTGAAGGCGATCGAAAAGGCCCATCATGCGCATCCGATGCCGTTCTGACCGGCGTGTGAGGGTCGGGCTTGGTGTGGTTGCGGTTCTGCTGGCGCTGGCGGGCTGCAAGCCCGCCGATGACCAGCCGCCCAAGCTCGAACCCGTGGGCGCCGCGCTGGTCGCGCAGCAAAAGGCGCTGTGCGAAGGGCAGGGCGGCGATTGGGTGGCAAGTCGCGATGGGCTGATCTGTCAGCATCGCCCGAAGGATGGCGGCAAGGCCTGCCGCACTGGCGCCGATTGCGAGGGCGTGTGTCTGGCGCGGTCGATGACCTGTGCGCCGGTGGTGCCCTTGTTGGGATGTAACGAGGTGGTGACCGCCTCTGGTTTGCGGGTGACCGAATGCGTCGACTGATCTGGGCTGCGGCCCTTGGGCTGGCGGCCTGTGCCGCCCCGGCCCCGACTCCGGCGCCCGGGCTGCGCGAGGGCGGGGCGTGGATTTCCTCGGCCGCGCTGTTCGATCCGGCGCGCTTCGCGGGCCGCTGGAAGGTGGCCGAAAGCGGCACGCCGGGCTGCGCGGGGGCCACGCAGGACTGGGCCTATGACGGGCACGGCGGCTATGCCCTGTCGGGTGTGGATTGCAGCGGGGCCAAGCCTGCGGTGCTGGCCGGGCGCGCGGTGGTGACGGGGCCGGGCGGGCGGATCACGCCCGACACCGGTTTCGGGCGCGAACCGGTCTGGGTGCTGTGGGTGGATCAGGATTACCGCGTCGCGGTGCTAGGCACGCCCTCGGGGCGGTTCGGAATGGTGCTGGCGCGTGATCTGCCGGCGCGGGCCGATCTGCGGACGGCGGCGCATGAGGTGCTGTCCTTCAACGGCTATCTGCCCGGCAAGATCGGGCGATGAGCGGGGGGCTGTTCGTCGTCATCACCTTCGCGGCGGCGGCGGTGCAGACGTTGCGCTTCATGCTGCAAAAACGGTTAACCGGCACCGGGCTGTCGGTCGGCGGCGCGACGTTTTCGCGGTTTCTGTTCGGCGCGCCGATTGCGGCGACGGTGGCGGCGCTGGTGCTGATCGCCACCGCGCAGGGCTGGCCCGAAACGGGCGCGCGGTTCTGGGGCTTTACGCTGGCGGGCGGCGCCGCGCAGGTGGTCGCGACCTTCCTGACGGTCGCGCTGTTCAAGCTGCGCAATTTCGCCGTCGGTGTTGCCTTTACCAAGACCGAGACGGTGCAGGTCGCGCTGTTCTCGCTGCTGATCCTGGGCGAGGGCGTCTCGGTGCTGGGCTGGCTGGGCATCGGTGTTGGGCTGGCGGGGGTGCTGGCGCTGTCGAAATCCCCGGCGGGCGGCGCGATGTCGCCGCGCGCAGCACTTTATGGTATTGCGGCGGGCGGTTTGTTCGGCCTGTCGGCGATCTGTTATCGTGGTGCCACGCTCGAACTGATGCCGCTGCCCTTCTTTACCCGGGCCATCGTCACACTGGCCTGCGTCACCTTCGCGCAAAGCCTTGGCATGGCGGCCTATCTGCGCCTGCGCGAGCCGGGCGAGCTGGGCCGGGTGCTGCGCGCCTGGCACAAGACGGTCTGGGTCGGCATCACCGGGGTTGCGGGATCGGCGGGGTGGTTTGCGGCCTTTGCGCTGCAAAACGCGGCCTATGTGCGGGCCTTGGGGCAGGTGGAAATCGTTTTCACGCTGCTGGTGTCCGCACTGGTGTTCCACGAACGGCTGACCCGCCGCGAAGGCGTGGGGATCGCGCTGGTGGTAGCCTCGCTGCTGATTATCGTGCTGGGCGGCGCGCGCGGCTAGTCGATCCGCCGGAAGATCGAACGCGACCCGGAATTGTCGAAGAACGGCACGCTTTCGGGCGGCCCCAGCGGCCCGCTGGTCGACTCCAGCAGGGCCTGCACCTCAGCCAGCACGACCTCGGTGATGAAGGGCAGGTTCAGCGCGCGGGCCTCGGCCATCGGCACCCAGTGCAGATGGCTGAGTTCGTCGCAGGCGCGCGAGAAATCGTCGGGGTCCGAGGCCAGATCGGCGACATCGGTCAGGAAGAAACGCGCATCGAACCGGCGCGGGCGGCCCGGCGGGGTGATCGCGCGGAAGACGAAATGCAGCGGGGCGGCGGCGGGCAGGTGCCCGGTTTCGGCAAAGCCCGTCCAATCCGCGGGCGGGGTGTCCGGCCAGGCTCCGGGCGCGCCCAGCAGAAGGCCGGTTTCCTCCCACAGCTCGCGCACGGCGGCGGTGGCGAGAGCGGGGCCCACATCGGCGGGCGCCTCGAAGGCCAGCCGCCGCGCGCAGGTCGCCGACAGTGGTGTGGCCTGTGCAATCGCGCTGTCGCCCGCATCGAGCGCGCCGCCGGGGAAAACGTATTTCGACGGCATGAAGGCCGCGCCAGCGCCGCGCATCCCCATCAGGACGGCAGGGTCTTGCGTGCCGTCGCGGCGCACGACCAGCACGGTCGCGGCATGGCGCAGCGCGGTCTTGTCGATGGTGGGGGGATGCGGGGCGGCGGGCGGGCTTTGTTCAGTCATGCACGATCTCTCCGGCGCCGAAGCCATGCATCCGGCGCGACCATTGAATGCCCACGATCATGCCTTTCAGCCGCGGCAGCAGCGCCAGCGACAGCGCGACCGTGCCGGTGGCGAAGATCGCGATCAGGGTTTGCGGGCTGGGGCGATAGGCGACGAAGGCCCACAGGATAGCGGGTGCCATAAGATGCCCGACGATCAGGATCGTCAGATAGGCCGGGCCATCGTCGGCGCGTTGGGGTGTGAAATCCTCGCCGCAGGCGGGGCAGGCATCGCGCACAGTCAGATAGCCGCTAAGCAGGCGCCCGCGCCCGCAAGCCGGGCAGCGGCACAGCAGACCGCGCGTGATGGCACGGCCCAGTGGGCGGTCGTCTTCGGTGTCGATCTGGGTCATGGTCATCGCGCTCTCCCCTTCGCGTTGCTTTGTTATCGGACGAAAGCGCGCGAGGGGGAAGGAAATTCCGCCGATGGTCCGCGGCTCACGACCGCTTCACGCTTGAGTGAGGGGCGCGCGTATGGCGACGGAACCCCGGGAATGCCGCGTTTGGAGGATATCAGCGGCGCAGGAGGGTGCCGCGAAACACGGAGTTGATACGATGAAACGCACGCTGAAACAGACGATCGTGGCCGCGCTGATGGCGGGGACGGCGCTGGCCGTGGCCGTGCCGGTCGTGGCGCAGCAGATGAATGGCCAGCCGCCGGTGATGGCGCAGGCCCAGGATGGCACCGGCCCGGTGGGTCAGGGTCCGATGGGGCGGCCGGGCATGGGCGGCCAGGGTCCGATGGGCCAAGGCCCGATGGTCAATGCGCCGATGGGTGGCCCGATGGGTGGTCCGATGATGGGCTTTGACTTCAAGGACTTTGATACCGATGGCGATGGCAAGGTGACCGCGGAAGAGATTGCCGCCAAACGTGCCGCCGAGGCGGCCGCGCTGGATGCCAACGGGGATGGCAAGCTGAGCGCCGAAGAACTGGTGGCGGCGGATATGCGCAAGGCGCAGCTGCGTGCGGAAGCGCGGGTGAAGGCCCGGATCGCGGCGCAGGACACTGACGGCGACGGTATGCTGTCGGCGGCAGAACTGGCGCTGCCGCGCGGCCCGCAAGGGATGTTCGATCGCTTCGACGCCAATGACGATGGCGCGGTGACCGAGGACGAGCTGGCCGCTTTGCAAGCCCGGATGGGGGATCGCATGGGGGGCCAGAATCGCGATGGCCGCTGGCATGATCGCCACGGCGGCAAGCACGGCGACCGGATGCGGGGCGATTGCAACGCGATGGGTCCGCAGGGGCCGATGGGCCGTCCGGGTGCCAATGGCCCGATGGGGCCGCAAAACGACGGCTGGGGGCAGTTCTTCAACCGCCAGACCGCGCCTGCGCCGCAGCAGGGGAACTGATCCGGTTCCGGCCCGGGGGGAAACCTCCGGGCCGGGACGACGCATAAATTGCCACGGGACGGGAATAAGGCTAGGCCTACGGGAAGCATGGATATGGCATTCGACGCGCTCACCGAGGTCTCTGACGAGACGCTTCTGGTCCTTTATGGCAATGGGGACCGGGCGGCGGCGCGTTCGCTGACGTTGCGGCTGGGGCCTCTGGCCTACAGGGTTGCGCTGCGGATGCTGGGCGATCGGGCCGAGGCCGAGGATCTGGCGCAAGAGGCGCTGTTGCGGCTGTGGAAGATCGCACCCGAGTGGCGCACCGGCGAGGCCAAGGTTTCGACCTGGCTTTATCGGGTGGTGACCAATCTGGCGACCGACCGGCTGCGCAGGCGGCGTGGCGTGGGGCTGGACGAGGCCCCCGAAGTGGCCGATGGCGCGGCCTCGGCGCTGGAGCGGATGATCGACGCGGACCGTGCGCAGGCCCTGCAACTGGCATTGGCGCAGCTGCCCGCACGGCAGCGTCAGGCGGTTGTTCTGCGGCATCTGGAAGGGTTGTCGAACCCCGAGATCGCCGCAGCGATGGAAATCGGGGTCGAGGCCGTAGAAAGCTTGACGGCCCGTGGAAAGCGCGCGCTGGCCGCGCTGTTGGAAGGTAAACGCGAAGAGTTGGGGTATGGTCATGACTGACAAGGATCTGAACGGGACGGTGCTGGACGATTTCCTCGCCGCGGCCCGGGCCGATATGCCCGAGCCTTCGGACGCATTTCTGGCGCGGGCGCTGGCCGATGCCGAGGCTGTGCAGGCCGGGTTTCAGGCGGCTATCCCGGTTTCGCGCGCGGCGCCCAGGGGTGGTTTCCTGAGTGGCCTGTCGGCGGTGTTCGGCGGCTGGGCAGGGCTGAGCGGCATGGCCACGGCGACGATCGCCGGTCTGTGGATCGGCTTTGCCGGGGCTGATCAACTGGGCACGGTGGCGGCAAGCTATATTGGCGGGACGGATACGCTGGGCACGGTCAACCTGTTGCCCGATGGCGATTTCTTCGCGCTGGCGGCGGAATGAGGCAGGAGGGGGAAGGATGACGCAGAAAACCGAAACGACGGCCCCGGTTTCGCAGGGGGGCGCGCCCAAGGCCGGGATGCGCGGCTGGGTGAAGGCGCTGTTCGTGATCTCGGTCACGCTCAACCTGCTGGTGGCCGGGGTGGTTATCGGCGGCATCGTCGGGCATGAACGCCATCCGCCGCGCCCGCAGGTCAGCGATGTCAGTCTGGGTCCGTTTACCGAGGCGCTGTCGCGCGAGGATCGCGAGGCGTTGCGCAAGGCCGCCGAGGCAGAGGGGCAGAGCTTTCGCAAGATGCGTCGCGAGGCTGCGGCCGATTTCAGCCGGCTGGTCGACGCGCTGGATGCCGAGCCCTGGGACGAGGCGGCGGCGCGGGCGCTGCTTGAAGGGCACCGGGCGCGGATGCTGGGCCAGATCGAGATTGGCGAACGGCTGATGTTCGAGCGGCTGCGGCAGATGACGCCGGAGGCGCGCCATGCCTTCGCCGAGCGGTTGCGTCATGCGTTGTCGCATTCCGATCGCAAGTTTGCACCGCCGCCCGCTGCGGCCCGGCCCTGAGGGCGCGGCCCGCGTGGCCTTTAGCGGCGGGTGAGGGCGTCAGGCGGCCGAAGGCCGGTCGAAGACCTTCACCTGATTGCGGCCATCGGCCTTGGAGCCGAGCAGCGCGCGGTCGGCCAGCGAAATCAGCGCATCGACCGGGTCATGTTCGGTGCCACCCCCCAGTGCCAGCCCGATCGAGACGGTCACCTGCACCGCGCCGGACCCGTCGGGCAGGGGGACCGGCGTTTCCTCCATCACGCGACAAAGCCGTTCGGCGACGACGCGCGCCGCGTCGAGCGTGGTTTCCGGCATCGCGATCAGAAATTCCTCGCCGCCGATCCGGGCAATCAGATCGACCTGCCGCAGGTTGAAGTTGAGCCGCCGCGCGACCTCGACCAGGACGGCATCGCCCGCGGCATGGCCGTAGGTGTCATTGACGGATTTGAAACGGTCGAGATCCAGCACCATGACCGCGAATTGCCGTTCCGTAATGCGCGACCGCTCGGCGATCCGGGCCAGATGCGGCATCGCGTACCGGCGGTTATACAGCCCGGTCAGCGGGTCGGTGACCGCCAGCCGCAGCCCGTCGGTGACATTCTCGCGCTGCTGATCCAGCGTGCGCTTGCGCATCAGTTGCGCCTTGAGCCGCAGCGTCGCCTCTTCGGCGGTGGCCGGATCGGTCAGCACCTCGGGCAGCAGGTCGCTCGCCCCCAGATCGAGTGCGACGGCCGCCGTTTCGCGGGCATGTTCGCCGCTGGCGATACAGATCACCGCATGGCGCGAACTGGGGCGCGAACGGAGTTCGGACATCAGGCGGAGCCCTTCGCCGGGGCGCGACAGGTCGGCTGCGATGATGAAGGCATCGGGGCCATTGGCGCTGCTCGCCTCGATCAGCGCTTCGTCACGGTTGAGCACGACGAAAGTGTCGAGCGACATGAACCGCGCCAGCATGGTTTTCCACAGAAGACCCGTTTCGCGATCGGGCGCGACCAGGCCGATGCGGGCGGGGGCGCCGAAACTGGCCTGCGCCTCGGCAAAGCCGAGTTCGCGGCAGGTGCTTTCACGCAGGCTCAACTCTTCGTCGGTTTCCTTGGCACGCAGCAGGCTGCGCAGACGCGCCAGCAGCAGCAGTTCGTCAAAGGGTTTGACAAGAACGTCGTCGGCCCCGGCGCGCAGCGCGTCAAGCCGTGTCTGCGGATCGGCGAAGGCGGTGATTATCACGATCGGGATGCCCCGGGTGGCGGGGCCGGCCTTGAGCGTGCGGCAGATTTCAATGCCGCTGCAATCGGGCAGCTGCACATCCAGAAGAATAAGATCAGGACGGCTCTGCGCGATGAGCTGCAGAGCTTCGGTCCCGCTGCTGGCCTGAATCGTTTCGTATCGTGCGCCCGAGAGCTTCACTTTCAATACGATTCGATTTGTCGCAACGTCATCCACGATCAGGATTTTTCCTGCCATGGGGTCCCGCTCTCCTTCGACCTGCAGTTTTATTTGGTTCAGCTTTGCGCCAGATAGGTTAACAAAGTCTTTCGAATTGTGCGACGGGTAGTTGATGCAGCAGGAAACCGCTTATGTTCTGGCTCTTCGGGTGCTTGGCTGGCTGGCCGGGCAAGACGAGCTTTTCGATTCCTTTCTGGGCCAGTCCGGTGCCGATGCCGGGCAGGTGCGCGGGCTGGCGCAGGACCCGGCTTTTCTGTGTGCGGTCCTTGATTTCGTGTTGCAGTCCGATGCATGGGTCATAGGCTGCGCGGCGGAACTGGGGGAGCGCCCCGAAGCGCTGGTGCAGGCGCGCGCGCTGCTGGGCGGGGGCGATCAGCGGCACTGGACCTGAGACGGGCGCGAGCCCCCGCAGGGAGCGGGGCGAAAGGACGGGCAGATGCGTGCGGAAACATCGCAGTCGATTGCGGCGGTGCTGTTCGACAAGGACGGGACGCTGTTTGATTTCAATGCCACCTGGGGTGCCTGGGCGCGCGGGATGCTGGCGGAACTGAGCGCGGGGGATGATCTGCTTGCGGCGCGGATGGCCGAGGCGATCCGTTTCGCGCCCGAGGCGGCGCTGTTCGAACCCGACTCGCCGGTGATTGCGGGCACTGTGGCCGAGGTCGCGGCGCTGTTGTTGCCGCATCTGCCGGGGCTGGAGGCCGACCAGCTGATTGCGCGGCTGGACGCGGGCGCGCAGAAGGCCCCGCAGATGCCCGCCGTGCCGCTTGTGCCCTGTCTGCAGCAGCTGCGCGGTCAAGGGCTGCGGCTGGGCGTGGCGACCAACGATGCCGAGGCGTCGGCCCGGGTGCATCTGGCGCAGGCAGGCGTCGCCGGGCTTTTCGATTTTGTCGCAGGCTATGACAGCGGGCATGGCGCGAAACCCGCGCCGGGGCAGTTGCTGGCCTTTGCCGCGGCGGTCGGTGTGGCGCCGGGCCGGGTGGCGATGGTCGGCGACAGTCTGCACGACCTGCACGCCGCGCGGGCGGCGGGAATGGTCGCGGTGGGCGTGCTGAGCGGGCCTGCGCGTGCCGAGGTGCTGGCGCCGGTGGCCGATGTGGTGCTGGATGACATCGCCGCAATCGCGGGTTGGCTGGAGCAGGGCGCACCCGGCGCCGGGCGGACCTGAGCCGCGCGAAGAGAGCGTGGCGGGCTGGCAATTGCGCGTCCCGCCCGTTAGCCTGCGCACCAAGGGGTGTCCGGCGGGCATCCGGCAGCCAAGGGGAATGCGATGATCGGCGCAAGAGTGCAGTTTCTGATGCTGGGCAGTGCCGGGGGGCTTGCCTTCTGGGCGCTGACGGACCTTTTGTCGGACTGGCACGATACCCGGGCGCTGCTGGCGCTGGTGTTGCTGGCGGTGGTGTTTTTCGGCACGGCACTGGCGACGCTGGGCGAGCTGGGCGCGCGTCGGGCGCTTTTGGGCGGGGCCGCTCTGGGCGCGCTGGTCGCGGGGCTGGGTCTGCTGAAAAGCCTGGGATTTTCGACTGCATCGCAGATGTTGGAGGCGGGCCATGTGCTGGTGGCGCTGATTGCGTTGGGCAGTCTGCCGGTGCCGTTCTGGGTCGCGCATAACCTGCGGGGCAGCACCGGCTGGGCCGATTACCGGGTGCTGTTTCTGGAAAGCTGGAATATCGTCGTGCGCTACGCCGCCGCCTGGGCTTTTGTCGGGGTGGTCTGGGTCGTGCTGCTGCTGTCGGCGGCGCTGCTGCGGCTCGTCGGGGTCGAATTGCTGGCCGATCTGCTGGATCAGGAGGTGGTGATCTGGCTGGTGTGCGGTGCGGCACTGGGGCTGGGTCTGTCGGTGGTGACCGAAATGTCGGACATGGTTTCGCCCTATCTGCTGCTGCGGTTGCTGCGGCTGTTGTTGCCGGTGGTTCTGGGCGTGGTGCTGATCTTCGTGCTGGCCTTGCCGCTGCGCGGGCTGACGCATCTGTTCGGGCATCTGTCGGCGGCAGGAACGCTGGGCGGCGCGGCGGTCGTGGTCATCTCGCTGATTGCGATTGCGGTCGATCAGGACGATGTCGAGGCGCCGCATGCGCCCGCACTGATCTGGTCGGCCCGCGGGCTGGCGCTGCTGCTGCCGGTGCTGAGCGGTCTGGCGGCCTGGGCGGTGGCGTTGCGGGTCGGGCAATATGGCTGGACGCCTGCGCGGGTGATGGCCACGGCGGGGGTTGCGGTGCTGTTGGGCTATGCGGTGACCTATGCGCTGGCGGTGCTGACCGGGCGCTACTGGATGGGCTGGGTCCGGCGCGCCAATACGGCGATGGCGCTGGCGATGATCGCGCTGGCGGTGGTGTGGCTGACGCCGCTGATCTCGCCCGAGCGGATCGCGGTGAACTCGCAACTCGGGCGCTTCTCCGACGGGCGGTTGGCCCCCGAGGCGCTGCCGCTGTGGGAACTGGCGAATGACTGGGGAAAGCCCGGGCAGGCGGCACTGGCGGATCTGCGCGTGCGGGCCGGCAGCGACCCGGCCCTGGAGGCGGCCCTGGCGCGGATGGATCAGGCGGGGTCACGCTGGGAGCTGGAGCACCTTCTGCCGGCCGAGCCTGCCCGCGCGGAGGCCCTGCGCGGGGTGTTGACGGTGCAGCCGACAGGCGCGGAATTGCCCGAGGATCTGTTGGCGGTGATTGCGCACAAGACCAGTTTTGACCCGGCGATCTGCGAACGCCGGACCCCGGCGGGGAACCCGGGATGCCTGGTGGTGCTGGCCGATCTGATGCCCCAGGTGCCGGGGGAGGAGGCCGTGCTGGTGGTCGCGTCCGGCACGGCAAGGCGCGATTTCCTGACCCTGCCGGTTGCCTTCTGGAAAGGGCCGCAGGGTTGGCAGGTCGGCCTGACCGTCTACCCGGACGGGCAGGACGGGTATCTTGAGGGGACGGGCGGCTTTGACGGCGCGGCCCTGATTGACGAGCTGAGCGCGGGCACGGCCCCGCTGGAGCCGGCGGGACTGATGGCGCTGCGGCTGGGACCGGGGCGGTTAACCATGACGCCCTGAAATCGGCCTGTGGCAGCCGGGCTTGGGGGTTTGTTAACTCGGCAGGTCTAGCGTCTCCGGTGACGGAGGATCCATGCACGGTTTGATCAACAAGTCAGTTCAGGCGTTCTTGCGCGACAATTACGGGCCATCGCTGTGGTCCCGTGTCGCGCAGGATATCGGCATCGGCCCCGAGGGGTTCGAGGCGATGCTGCGCTATGACGATGCGCTGACCGAAGATCTGATCCGCGCGGCGATGGCGGCGCTGGACAAGCCGCGGGCGGTGGTTCTGGAAGATATCGGCGCCTATCTGGCAACGGTCGAGCCGGTGCGCCGACTGCTGCGTTTCAGCGGCACGGATTACTGGGAATTCCTCTTTTCGCTGGAGGAATTGCAGGGCCGCGGGCGGATGGCCTTGCCCGATCTGGAGTTTCCCGAGCTGCGGTTCAATGCCGAGTGCCGGGGCCGCTTCACGCTGGAGGTGCGCGGCCCGATCCCGGGATGGGGCGCGGTGATCGCGGGGCTGCTGCGGGCAATGGCCGATGATTACGGCGCGCTTGTGCTGATCGAAGTGATCGAGCCGCAGGGGATCTGTGAACGCGTGCAGGTGCTGCTGCTGGAAGCGGCCTATGTCGAAGGGCGACGATTCGATCTGGCCCGGCCGCGTGGGGGGCTGTGATGGCCGCGCGCTGCACCGTGGAACGTTGGGAAGACGCCCTGAGCGGGCTGTCGCCGCAAGCGATGGGGCAGTTGATGCCGATGTTCCTGTGGCTTGACCGGCGCGGAACGGTGCGTGCGCTGGGGCCGACGCTGGGCAAGATCCTGGGACCGGAATGCCCGATCGGCACGCCTTTTGCGCAGCATTTTCAACTGGGGAGTGCTCGGGCGCGGCGGTCGGCTGCAGCGGGGGGCGGGGCGATGGCGGGGGGCAGGCGGCTGCATCTGACGCTGTGCGCGCGCCCGGACATCAGCCTGCGGGGCAGCGCCGTCGAGGTTGGGCAGAACGGTGCCGAAGGGGTGCTGGTCAATCTGACCTTCGGCATCCATCTGGTCGAGGCTGTGCGGGTCTTCGGCCTGACCGAAGCGGATTTTGCGCCCTCGGACCTGGCGCTGGAACTGCTTTATCTGCAAGAGGCGAAAACCGCGGTTCTGGATGAATTGCGCGCCCTGAATGCGCGGCTCGACGATGCGCGCCGTTCGGCGGTGACGCAGGCGCTGACCGATCCGCTGACCGGCTTGGCGAACCGCCGCGCGTTCGAACTGGCATTGGACAAGGCGCTCCAGGGGCTGGCCTTGGGGGGGGCGCCGTTTGCGCTGGCCCATGTCGATCTGGATCATTTCAAGGCAGTGAACGATACGCTGGGCCATGCGGCGGGCGATTATGTGCTGACCAAGGCCGCCGAAGTGCTGCGCGCGGAAACCCGGCGTGGCGATGTGGTGGCACGGGTCGGCGGTGACGAATTCGTGCTGCTTTTGCGGGGGGCACTGGCGCCCGCACGGCTGGCGGCGATGGGCGCGCGGATCATCGCACGTCTTGAACAGCCCTGGGTGTTTGAAACGGCGGTCTGTCGGATTTCGGGGTCGATCGGCGTGGCGCTGTCGGCCCATTACGTTACGCCTGATGCCGGGCAGATGCAGGCCGACGCCGATGCGGCGTTGTATTCGTCGAAGCGGCAGGGGCGGGGACGCTGCACCATCGCGGGCAGCGGGGAGATGGCCGAGGGCGATTCGCGCCTGAGCTGACCGGCGGTGCGGTCACCGGCGCGTTACATTGTGCTTCCAATGGCGGGGCGCAATCGCTAGGGCTGCGCTATGAGACAGGGTTTTCCCATTGCGCAGCCGGGCATGCGGATCGGTATTCTGGGCGGGTCGTTCGATCCGGCCCATGAAGGCCATGCCCATATCACCCGCGAAGCCTTGCGCCGGTTCGGGTTGGACCGGGTCTGGTGGATGCTGAGCCCGGGCAATCCTCTCAAGGCGCATGGGCCCGCGCCGATGGCGGCACGGCTGCGCGAGGCGCGGCGGGTGATGCCAGATCCCCGCGTCGACATCACGGATCTGGAGGCGCGGCTGGGCAGCCGCTACACCGCGCAGACCCTGACGCGGCTGCTGCCGCTGTATCCCGGGGTGCATTTCGTCTGGCTGATGGGGGCAGACAACCTGGTGCAGTTCGATCGTTGGGACAACTGGCAGCAAATCCTGGATCTGGTGCCGGTGGGTGTGCTGGCGCGGCCCGGGTCCCGGATGGCGGCGCGGCGCTCGCGCGCGGCACAGATCTATGCACAGGCGCGTCTGCCCGCGCCCCAGGCCCGGGCCCTGCCGCTGGCGCGGCGCCCGGCCTGGTGCTTCATCGACATGCCGATGTCGGATCTGTCTTCCTCGGCGATCCGCGCTTCTGGCGCCTGGCGCGACAAGACCTGATCGGGGCCTTGAAGCCGGGGGGGCGCAGGCGTTACCGTGATGCGACTCCGGGGTATTTTTCCGGGATCCGGCGGACGAGGCGATGATGCGGATTTCACGGCGCGGAATTTTAGGGGGCGCGGCCGGCATGGCTGCGCTAGCAGCGCTGGGGGTGCCGGGGCGCGCAGCGGCGCAGGTGCTGCGGATGCCGAGTGGCGCCGATCTGGTCGCGGCTGCGGGGTTGAGCGGTGATGTCTGCTATGTCGTGGCCGATCTGCGCTCGGGACTGGTCCTGGAGGCACGGGGCGCCGACCGGGCGATGCCGCCCGCCTCGACCGCCAAGGCGATTACCTCGCTTTATGCGCTGGAGACGCTGGGGCCGGGCTATCGGTTCCGCACCCGGCTGATCGCGACCGGGCCGGTGGCGGGGGGGCTGATCCAGGGCGATCTGGTGCTGGCAGGCGGCGGCGATCCGACGCTCTCGACCGACGATCTGGGCGATCTGGCGGCGCGATTGGCGGGTACGGGCGTGCGCGGGGTCACGGGGCGGTTTCTGGTCTGGGGCGGGGCACTGCCCTATGCGTCCGAAATCGCGGACGATCAGCCGGTGCATGTGGGGTATAACCCTGCCGTTTCGGGCCTGATCCTGAACTACAACCGGGTGCATTTCGAATGGCGGCGCGCAGGCGGGGGGTATCAGTTGAGCATGGATGCGCGCGGTGCGCGGTTCCGGCCGCAAGCCTATACCGCCGATGTCGGGCTGGCCAACCGCAAGACACCGCTGTTCAGCTATAGCAAGTCGGGCGGCACGGAACATTGGACGGTCGCCTCGGGCGCCCTGAACAAGGCGGGCAGCCGCTGGCTGCCGGTGCGCGACCCGGATGCCTATGCGGGCGACGTGTTCCAGACGCTGGCCCGCGCGCAGGGGGTGCCGCTGCCCGCGCCGCAGCCGGTGCGCAGCTTGCCGGGGGGCACGGTTCTGGCCGAGCATGCCTCGGACAGCCTGCCCGCAATTCTGCGCGACATGATGAAATATTCGACCAACCTGACGGCCGAGGCAGTGGGCATGACCGCCAGCGCGCAGCGCGGCGCACCGGCGGGCCTGGGCCAGTCCGGCCCGGCGATGAGCGACTGGCTGCGTGCGCGGGCGGGGGTGGCCCAGGCGCAGTTCCGCGATCATTCGGGGCTGAACGCCGAGACCCGCATTTCGGCCATGGACATGGTGCGGGCGCTGGCGCAGCTCGGGCCGCAGGCGGGGCTGCGCGGGCTGATGAAAGGGTTTCAATTGCGCGATGACAGTGGGCGCAAGGTGCAGGGACAGAGCCTGCGGGTCGATGCCAAGACCGGCACCCTCAATTTCGTTTCTTCGCTGGCCGGTTACATGACGGCGCCCGATGGCACCGAGTTGGTGTTCGCGATTTTTACCGGCGATGTGGCGCGGCGGCGGCGGGCTGCACGGACCGAACAGCCCGAAGGCTCGACGCTCTGGATCAAACGCTCCAAGATCCTGCAAAGCCGTCTGATCGAGCGGTGGGCGGCGCTTTACGGCAGTTGATCAGCCGCTGGCGGTCATCCAGACGATGTCTTCAAGCTCTTGCAACAGGGTTTCATAGGCGACGGCCAGATCGTCCAGCGTATCGAGGCTCAGTGCCTGTCCCTCGAGCGCGGGGTCGAGCAGTTCGCGCATGTCGGTCCAGATCAGCAGCGATCTGTCCAGTGCCTCTTCGGTCTGGATGTCGGGCGGGGGTGCAACCCCGGCGTCGTCATCGCCCACCCGCAGCATGCTCATCGAGAGTTCGAACAGATCGGTGCGTGCGGTGATGGCGGCGTGATGGGTAGTGGTGTCGAGCCCGAGGGCTTCGGCGCGCGACAGCAGGCAGGCTTCCATGATGATGGCCTGTGACAGCATCCGCTGACGTCCGGCCATGTCGACGGCGCGCAGCCGCGTGGCCTGATTGGGCGAAATCGCGAGGTTCGCGGTCAGCGCGGCGACGACGCCTTGCGAAGCGGTCAGCAGGGCGGGTTCGTGTTCGGCCAGGTCGCGCAGCGCTTCGGGACTGGCGTCGCCCGTCAGCACTGCCTTGACCCGGGGCTCGACCTGCCCCCAGACCATTCGCGCGCCCTGCAGTGCCCAACGCACCTGCGGATCGGTCGTGGCGGGCAGGTTCAGCAGCGTATCGCCGCGGATCAGCCGGTTGAGCGTGGTGGGAAAGATTTCGCTGACCTCGGTCAGGGCCAGCGCCTGGGTGTCGTGCTGGATGCCCAGCGACAGGAAGCAGGCCGAGGCCACCAGACGTTGCGACAGCATCCGCTGTCGACCGGCCATGTCGATTTGCAGGGCGAGGATTTCGGCAGGGTCGCGCTCTGCCGCGGGGGCGGGTAGGGCAAGGGCACTCAGCAGCAGGCCCAATGCAAGGGTGCGGGCGGTGCGCGCCAGCGAAAATGCGGTGTCGGTCATGGCGAATATCCTTGGCCCGGATCTGCGATGACCGTCTTGCTAGCAAAGGTTGGACAGCAATAGCTTAACGCCGCCCCCCTTACGCATCGGAAAGGGCGTGGAAATCCCGCTAAAATTTGTGCTGATTTGTAGCAGTGCAGAGGTGTCCCTGCGCCCGGCTGGGGGGCGCAGGAAGGCCATGCGATCACAGGTTGATGTGACGGACCCGAGCGCCCCATTCGATGGCCACCGCATGCAGCCGGTCGATCGCCAGTTCGCCGCGCACTTCTTCGAGCATGCGCAACTCGGGCTGGTGCAGCACACCGTCGGCCGCAGCCACATCGCAGGCCAGGGCATAGGCGGTTTCATAGAGCCGCTCGGGCAGGGCATCGCGGACGAGACCGAACAGGGCCTCCAGGCCCTCTTCTTCCTCGAACAGCGCATAGACGGTCTGCGCCACCGAGGAAATCCGGTCTTCGTCATAGGTCGCGAAGATCGGCATGTGGTTGACCATCCGCTCGATCGCGACGAGTTCCGAGGTACGGATCTGTTCATCCGAGGCCGAGACCGCAACCATCACGGCAACGAGCGCATCCTGGGGCGAAAGCGAGGGCAGGGCATCGGTCACGGGCAGTTCCTTTCACTGGTTGGAGTGCAAATTATTGACGATTGCCCCCCCGTTCAATAGGTGAGGCGCCAAGGGGCGCATGGGGCGCCTGCGATGAGGTATGATATGACGAGCCTGCGTGACGCTGCGATGAACTCCAAAGCCTGGCCTTTCGAGGAAGCGCGCCGGGTTCTGAAGCGTTACGAGAAGAAGGACCCCGAAAAGGGATATGTGCTGTTTGAGACCGGCTATGGCCCCTCGGGTCTGCCGCATATCGGCACGTTCGGCGAGGTCGCGCGCACCACGATGATCCGCCGCGCCTTCGAGGTGATTTCGGATATCCCGACGAAACTGCTGTGTTTCTCGGACGATATGGACGGCATGCGCAAGGTGCCCGAAAACGTGCCCCAGCAAGAGATGCTGCGCGAGCACATGCAAAAGCCGCTGACCGCGGTGCCCGACCCGTTCGGCGAATTCGACAGTTTCGGCAACCACAACAACGCGATGCTGCGCCGGTTTCTGGACACGTTCGGGTTCGATTACGAATTCGCCAGCGCGACCGACTATTACAAATCGGGCAAGTTCGACGCGATCCTGCTGCGTGCGGCCGAGAAATACGATGACATCATGGCGATCATGCTGAAGTCGCTGCGCGAGGAGCGTCAGCAGACCTACAGCTGCTTCCTGCCGATCAGCCCGAAAACCGGGCGGGTGCTTTATGTGCCGATGAAGAATGTCGATCCCAAGGCGGGCACGGTGACCTTCGATGACGAAGACGGGCAGGAGCTGACGCTGCCGGTCACCGGCGGCAATGTGAAACTGCAGTGGAAGCCCGATTTCGGCGCCCGCTGGGCCGCGCTGGATGTCGATTTCGAGATGTATGGCAAGGACCACGCCGCCAATACCCCGATCTATGACGGGATCTGCCGGGTGCTGGGCGGGCGCCCGCCCGAGCATTTCACCTATGAGCTGTTCCTCGATCAGAACGGCGAGAAGATTTCGAAATCCAAGGGCAACGGCCTGTCGATCGACGAATGGCTGACCTATGCGGCCACGGAATCGCTGAGCTATTTCATGTATCTCAAGCCGAAGACCGCGAAGCGGATGCATTTCGACGTGATCCCGAAGGCGGTGGACGAATACCACCAGCAGCTGCGCGCCTATCCCGATCAGCCGGTCGAGAAACAGGTCGACAACCCGGTGTGGCATATCCACGGCGGCAATCCGCCCGAAAGCAAGATGGTGGTGCCCTTCGCGATGCTGCTGAACCTCGCGTCGGTCGCCGGGGCCAAGGACAAGGACGGGCTGTGGGGCTTCATCAAGCGCTATGCCCCCGAGGCAAGCCCCGAAACCCACCCCGATCTGGATCAGGCGGCGGGCTTTGCGGTGCGCTATTTCCACGATTTCGTGGCGCCCAAGCGGGCCTTCCGTCTGCCGAACGATCAGGAGCGTGCGGCGATCGAGGATCTGGCGGCCCGGCTGCGCGCCTTGCCCGATCAGGATCTGCACCTGACCTTCGAGGACCCGTCCGAGGGCCTGCAGACGCTGGTCTTCGCGGTCGGCAAGGATCACGGGTTCGAAAATCTGCGCGACTGGTTCACCGCGCTGTACGAGGTGCTGCTGGGCGCGAGCCAGGGGCCGCGCTTTGGCGGGTTCATCGCGCTTTACGGTGTGCAGGAGACCGTGGCGCTGATCGGTCACGCGCTGGCGGGCGAGTTCGTTTCGCAGGGCTGAGACGCGCCGCTCAGTTGCGTTCGGCGCGCCAGAGTTGATACCAATGCCCCCAGCGTGCGCTGAGCGCCGCGGGGTCTTCGCCCAGAAGCCGGGTGCCGAGGTGGAAAGCCTCGGCCTCGCGGGCGCGTTGTTCCTGTCCGATCAGCCGGTCGAGAGCGTCAGACTCGGGTTCGGGCAGATGTGCGGGCACGGCGTGACGCAACACGGCCAGATCGTGATGTTCGCCCAGAATTTCGCCCAGCCGGTCGGCGATGGCGATTTGAGGCTCCATCATCTCGGGCCAGATCGGGGCGAGCAACCGGGCCTGATACCAGTGATGTTTGATACGTGACCGCCAGCGGTGAAAATTGCTGTCGGACAGGGTTTTGCGCGCGGCTTTCATGCGCTTTTGCGCCTGATGCAGCGTGAGTTCGAGCCCGGGTGCATAGGCGTGCCAGCCCTTTTCATGCGCCTTCCAATGCTCGGCCCGGTGGCGGATCTGGGCGATTTCCTCGGAGAAGCGGGTCAGCGCGCTGTGATCGGGGCCGGTTTCGGACAACGGCGGCAGCTGCGCGCGCATGGTCGCGGCGGCCTCGGCGGCCTGCGTGTTGCCGGGCAGGGCCGCCAGCGACTCGAGGGTGAGGCGCATCACTTCGGCGTCGCGCAGCGCTGAAATCCCGGCGGCGGCGTCGCGCAGCGCGGCGTTTTCGGTTTCAAACTCGGCAAATACCGGGCGCAGCAGACGCAGAAGGCCGCGGGTTTTCTTGACCGATTTGCGCAGGGCATGAAGGGGCGAGCCCGCGCCCGGGTCCTGCGCCAGTTTCAGGGCATCTGACAGTTCGGCATGCGCGATGCGGCGCAATGCGTCGGTAGGCGTCTTGTCTTCGGGGATCAGGCAATAGGGCATGGCACCAGTCTTTCGGATCAACCCCGACCTAGCAAGGCCATACGGCAGTTTCGTGACATCGTGCTGCGCTGCGGCGTGGCGCGCGGTGGTCTCAGCAGTTCTTTAACCTTTCTGGCTAGACCTGAGCACGCCGGGGCGCAGAGGCACCGGCACATTCCCAGAGAAAGACCTGTCGCGGGGCGCGCGGCTGCGCGGGCATCCGGCCTGCGCCCCGATGCCCCATGCGCAGGACCGATCTGGGCGGGCCGGAACAAAGAGGATTCTCGGATGAACAAGGCGATTACCGATGGGCTGGCGCTGACCCCGCCCGCGTTTGAACTGGGTCTGGATGTCTGGTCGAGCGAGAACGGCACCGCCGGATCGGCGACCTATGACGGGGCGGCCAATGCTGCGCTGATCGCGGCGGATGCCGATTTCGGGTCGTGTCTGGAAATGGTGAAGACACAGACGACGCAGAAGCTGCGGTATATGGGGCAGACGCCGATCCTGCCGGGGTGCTATCTGCGGGTGACCGCGCGCGTGAAGGCGATCAGTGGCAACCTGCCGTCGGTGCGGATTGCTGGTTATGCGATGAGCGGGTCGGGCCATGTCGGCGGGCTGGTCGAGGTGGGCAGCGAGACGGCGCTGGATGCCTATGGCGAGGTGGTGACCGTCTCGGCCATCGTTGGCACCGGCAATCGGGGCGGCGTTGACATGATCTGGGGCACGGTGCCGATCTATGGTCATTTCGGGCTGGATCTGACCGGGCTGAACAATGGTGTGGTGCGGATCGACGATCTGCAGATCGAGGACGTGACCGAGGCCTTCCTGCGCGACATGATGGATTGGGTCGATGTGCGCGATTTCGGCGCGGTGGGCGACGGTGTCACCGATGACCGGGCGGCCTTCATGGCGGCGGATGCGGCGGCGGCGGGTCGGATGCTGGTGGTGCCCGAGGGCAGCTATTACATCGGGGCGAGCGTGTCGATCTATGCGCCGATCCGCTTTGTCGGGACGCTGGTGATGCCGGTCGATGCGCGCCTGTCGCTGCTGGCCAGCTATGATTTCCCGACCTATGCCGAGGCCTTCGGCGACGAGATGACCGGGTTCAAGAAGGCGCTGCAGGCGCTGTTCGGCTATACCGATCACAACACGCTGGACCTGAAGGGCCGCCGGATCGAGGTGACCGAACCGATCAATGTGGCCGAGATCGCGCCGGGCGTGACCTCGTTTGCCAACCGCCGGGTGCTGCGCAACGGGCAGTTCAACGTGATCGCCGGGCCGGCCTGGGAGGATGTGGTGGTCACCTCGCAGGCGAGCTATGCCACCAGCGCGCCCAACACCCTGACCAATGTCGCCAATATCGCCAATATTCCGGTTGGCGCGCGGGTCAGCGGCACCGGCGTCGGGCGCGAGGTCTATGTGCGCGCGGTCAATATCGGCGCGGGATCGCTGACTTTGTCGCAGCCGTTCTATGGCGGTTCGGGCACCCGGACGCTGACCTTTACGCGGCACAAATACCTGCTGGATTTCTCGGGGCTGTCGAAACTGGATCGCTTCAACATCGACGACATCGAATTCCTGTGCAATTCGCAGGCCAGCTGCATCATGCTGGCCCCGGTGGGCGAGATGTTCCATGTCCGCGACTGCTATCTCAACGCGCCCAAGGACAAGGCGATCACCTCGATCGGGTCCGGCTGTCAGGATCTGCTGGTCGACCGTTGCCAGTTCCTGTCGAGCGAGATGTCGATGCCTGCGCAGGACCGGGTGTCGGTGGCGATCAACGTCAATGCCAATGACAGCAAGATCCGCGAGTCGCGCTTCGTGCGGTTCGGCACAACGATGATCCTGAACGGATCGGGCCATCTGATCGTGGGCAACCACTGGTTCCAGGGCGACAACGAAACCAACGCGGTGCGTGTCGCGGGGCTGGTGTTCACGCAGACCAACGTGCAATCGGCGGTGACGGGCAACTACATCGACAATTGCGTGCTGGAATGGACCAACGAATATTCGCCGAACCCCGATTTCGGCACGGAATATTCCTTCGGCGGCCTGACGGTGACGGGCAATACCTTCGTCGCCAGCAATGTCGCGCCCTGGTTCACTTGGTTCTCGGTCAAACCCTATGGCGCGGGGCATTTTCTGCACGGGCTGAATATCTCGTGCAATGTGTTCAAGGTCATCAACGGCAGCATCGACCGGGCCGAAAAGGTGGATACCACTTTCGCGACGCTGGATTATTCGCGCATGCGCAACATCCTGATGGAGGGGAATATCTTCAACGCCGTCAGCCAGTTCGTCTGCAATCCCGTCTATCTGCAGGTCGATCAGGCCACGGCGCAGTCGGTCTGGACGGTGCAGCCCGGGGCCTATCTTCCGTTCGGTGGCTGGGCGCGCAATGTCGAAAGCATCGTGGCCGAGGGGATGATCGCCAACGGTGCCGGTGCGCGGGTGTCGGGCATGCCCTATGTCAATGTCGAGCAGGGCACGGCCAAGCAGAACGTCACGCTGAACTGGCCCGAAGCGGCGAAGGGGCGGGTGCAGGTGCGCATTCGGATGGATAACCCGAACTGAGGACGGCCAAATTTCCCAAACGGGCGCTGATGGCGCCCGTTTTCCTGTGTCAGGGGGCCAGATCGGCGGGGCCGAGCCGGTAGGCCCGGGCAAAGCCGCCGTTCAGGCTGCCGCCCAGCAGCACGAATTCGACGAAGAAGAAATCCGGCAGGTCGATGTAGAGCTTCGCCTTGGGGTGGTCGGTCAGCCAGCGCGTGCGCGCGGCGTCGAACCGGGGATCGTCGCGCGTCAAAGGCCGGGCCTCGACCTGCAGGCTCAGCCGCGGATGGGTCAGCGGATCGCCCTTGGGGCCGGGCTCGCCGACGAGCAACCCCGCGCGCGGATCGGCGCGCAGCGCCCGGCTGTGGGCCGACAACCCCGACACCAGCGTCCAGAGTCCGCCTTCGGGGCCAGCGCCAAGGGCGATCCGGGTCACGGCGGGAAAGCCGGTTTCGGGGTCGATCACCCCAAGCGCGCCGAACCGGGCCCCGGCGATCAGGCTGCGGGCCAGCGCGCGCGCCTCGTCATCGGTGGCGCGGATCGGATCGGGGCGGTCATCGAGGGTGTCCGGCATGACGGGCCTTTGCGAGTTGCTTGACAACCCCGGGGTCGAGGTTTCTGTTAGCGGCACCTAACCGGTATCAACGAGCCATGCCCCATACAAGCCAAGACCTGCCGCGGCCGCGAGAGCCGCTGGAACCGATGTTGCTGAGTGCGCTGCGCGAAGGCTATGGCGGCGGGACACTGCGCGCGGATGCGGTCGCGGGGATGACGGTGGCGATTGTGGCGCTGCCGCTGTCGATGGCGATCGCGATTGCCTCGGGGGTCGGGCCGGAGCGCGGGTTGTTCACCGCGATCGTGGGTGGTTTTCTTGTCGCTTGCTTCGGGGGCTCGCGTTATCAGATCGGCGGCCCCGCGGGGGCGTTCATCGTTCTGGTCGCGGCCTGCGTCGCGCAGACCGGGATTGCGGGGCTGGTGCTGGCGACCTTCCTGTCGGGCGTGATGCTTGCGGTGCTGGGGCTGGCGCGGCTGGGCAGTTACATCCGGTTCATGCCCTATCCGGTCACCGTGGGCTTCACCACCGGCATCGGTGTCATCATTTTCGTCAGTCAGGTCAAGGATATGTTCGGCCTGACCCTGCCGGGGGGCGAGCCCGGACCGATCCTGCCCAAGCTCGAGGCCCTGTGGGCCGCGCGCGACAGTGTCACGCCGGTTGCGGTTGCGGTCGCGCTGGCGACCGTGGTGCTGATCGAAGCGATCAAGCGCTTCCGCCCGCGCTGGCCCAGCCTGCTGATCGGGATCGCGGCGGTCACGGCGGTCAGCGCGGTGCTGGGGCTGCCGGTGGAAACCATCGCCAGCCGTTTCGGTGCGTTGCCGCGGATGCTGCCCACGCCCGCGCTGCCCGAATTCAGCGCGCAGGCGATCTGGGCCGCGCTGCCCTGGGCGGCCAGTTTCACCCTGCTGGGCGCGATTGAATCGCTGCTCTCGGCGATGGTGGCCGACGGGATGAGCGGTACGCAGCACCGCTCGAACATGGAACTGGTGGCGCAGGGGCTGGCGAATATGGGCGCCGCGCTGGTGGGCGGCTTCTGCGTGACGGGCACGATTGCGCGCACGGCAACCAATGTGCGGGCCGGGGCGCAAACGCCGGTGGCCGGAATGCTGCATGCGGTCTTCGTGCTGGCGGTGATGCTGATCGCGGCGCCGCTGGCGGGCTATATTCCGCTGGCCGCGCTGGCCGGTCTGCTGGCCATCGTCGCCTGGAACATGATCGAGCGGCACGAATTCGCGGCGCTTACGCGGGCGTCGAAAGGCGACGCGCTGGTGTTGTGGGTCACCTTCCTGATGGTGGTGTTCCGCGATCTGGCCGAGGGGATCGTGCTGGGCTTCGCGCTGGGGGGGCTCGTCTTCATCCGGCACATGTCCGAGATGACGCGGCTGCACGAGGCACCGGCCGCCCCGCCCGAGGCGCTGCCCGAAATCACCCGTCAGCCGCATGATGTGGTGACCTACCGGCTGCACGGTGCGGTGTTCTTCGGCTCGGTCGCGCGGCTGGGTACGGTGCTTGACCGTATCGCGCAGCGCCCGCGTGCGGTGCTGCTGGATGTGTCCGACGTGAGTTTCATCGATTCCACCGGCGCGCGGATGGTCCAGACGCTGGGCCAGACACTGTTGCGGCGCGGCGGTGAGCTGGTGATCGTGGGCGCGCGCCCCGCTCTGGCCCAGAGTATGCGGGCGCAGGGCGTGCAGGCGCCGCAGGTGCGCTTTGCCGAAGTCGCGGCACCCGGCGTGCAGGCGCCCAACTGACCTTTTGACGTTCTGATGTCCGACGCCCGCGGTGCGGGGCAAGCCGGGGGCTTCGGCCCGAATCGCGCCGCTTTTGTGCGCACGCGGCATGTCGTTGCCGCACTGCAGCGTCAACTCTGACCGGAAAGTCAAGTCCTGCGACGTAACGTCGTTTCGCGACTTCGTGAACAGGCAAGGGCTTGAAAGAAAATATCAAAATTTGGTCACAAATGAAAACATTTACATAGTTATCGCTGTGGCTGTGAATAAGTTTACAAAAAAATTCAATACACATGGGGGCTTACATAAAAAGTAATAATCGGTTTACACTGCGCTTGGGGTAGAACGCTCTCGATGATTGTCGAGGGCAGGGTGCGGCCTGAGGGCCGCGAAGATTTCTTTGGAGGAGGTCGAGTATGGCGACTCAGGAACAGGCAGCATCGGCACCGGAAGTGCGCGAGATTCCCGCGAATTTTGAAAACAGCCATTGCAGCACCGCGAAATACCGCGAGATGTATCAGGAATCGATCAGCGATCCTGACAAGTTCTGGGGCCGTGAAGGCAAGCGCCTCGACTGGATCACCCCCTACACCAAGGTCAAGAACACCGATTTCACCTTCGGCCATGTGTCGATCAAATGGTTCGAGGACGGCGTGCTGAACGCTTCGGTCAACTGCATCGACCGCCACCTCGCCACCCGCGGTGACCAGACCGCCATCATCTTCGAGCCCGATAGCCCGGACACCCCGGCCGAGCACATCACCTATCGCCAGCTGTCCGAGCGCGTGAACCGCATGGCCAACGTCCTGCTGAGCCAGGGCGTGATGCGCGGCGACCGCGTCGTGATCTATCTGCCGATGATCCCCGAGGCCGCCTATGCGATGCTGGCCTGTGCCCGGATCGGTGCGATCCATTCGATCGTCTTCGCCGGCTTCTCGCCCGATGCGCTGGCCAACCGGATCAACGACTGTGGCGCCAAGCTTGTCATCACCGCCGACACCGCCCCGCGCGGTGGCCGCCGCACGCCGCTGAAGGCCAACACCGACGCGGCGCTGCTGCACTGCTCGGACAAGGTGCGCTGCCTCGTGGTCAAGCACACCGGCGATCAGACCTCGTGGATTCAGGGCCGTGACGTCGACCTGAAACTGCTGATGGAACACGCGAGCCCCGAATGCCCGCCGCGCCCGATGAACGCCGAAGATCCGCTGTTCATCCTTTACACCTCGGGGTCGACCGGCAAGCCGAAGGGCGTGGTGCATACCACCGGCGGTTACCTCGTCTATGCCTCGATGACCCACCAATACACCTTCGACTATCAGGACGGCGATGTGTTCTGGTGCACCGCCGACGTGGGTTGGGTCACCGGCCACAGCTATATCGTCTATGGCCCGCTGGCCAATGGCGCGACCACGATCATGTTCGAAGGCGTGCCGACCTACCCGGATGCGGGCCGCTTCTGGGAAGTCTGCGAAAAGCACAAGGTCAACCAGTTCTACACCGCGCCCACCGCGATCCGCTCGCTGATGGGGCAGGGCACCGAATGGGTCGAGAAATACGACCTGTCGAGCCTGCGCGTGCTGGGTTCGGTCGGCGAGCCGATCAACCCCGAAGCCTGGGTCTGGTATGACAAGAACGTCGGCAAGGGCAAATGCCCGATCGTCGACACCTTCTGGCAGACCGAAACCGGCGGCCACATGATTACGCCGCTGCCGGGCGCCACGCCCACCAAGCCGGGTTCGGCCACGATGCCCTTCTTCGGCGTGAAGCCGGTCATTCTGGACGCCAACACCGCCGTGCGTCAGGGCGAGACCGAGGCCGAGGGCGTGCTGTGCATCTCGGACAGCTGGCCGGGTCAGATGCGCACCCTGTGGGGCGATCACGAACGCTTCCAGGAGGCCTATTTCGGCCAGTATCGCGGCTATTACTTCACCGGCGACGGTGCGCGCCGCGACAAGGACGGCTATTACTGGATTACCGGCCGCGTCGATGACGTGATCAACGTCTCGGGTCACCGGATGGGCACCGCCGAGGTCGAATCCGCGCTGGTCGCGCATTCCGCCGTGGCCGAGGCTGCCGTCGTCGGCTACCCGCACGAGCTGAAGGGGCAGGGCATCTATGCCTATGTCACCCTGATGAACGACGTGGAGCCGACCGAGGAGCTGCGCAAGGATCTGGAAAAATGGGTCCGCACCGAGATCGGCCCGATCGCCAAGCCCGACCTGATCCAGTGGTCGCCGGGCCTGCCCAAGACCCGTTCGGGCAAGATCATGCGCCGCATCCTGCGCAAGATCGCCGAAAACGACTATGGCAGCCTGGGCGACATCTCGACGCTGGCCGATCCGTCGGTCGTGCAGGAGCTGATCGACAACCGCATGAACCGGGGCTGAGAGCATGGCGGATACGGACAACACCGTTGAAACCAAGCCCGCCGTGCTGATCCTGCTCGGGCCTCCGGGCGCGGGCAAGGGCACCCAGGCGCGGATGCTGGAAGAGCGTTTCGGCCTTGTGCAGCTGTCCACCGGCGATCTGCTGCGCGGTGCGGTTGCCGCGGGCACGCCCGCGGGCCTGGCCGCCAAGGCGGTGATGGAAGCGGGCGGTCTGGTCAGCGATGAAATCGTTCTGGCGATCCTGCGCGAGCGGATGGCCCAGCCCGACGTTCAGGCCGGTGTCATCCTTGACGGTTTCCCGCGCACCGCGGGTCAGGCCGAGGCACTGGATGCGCTACTGGCGCATTCGGGCCAGAAGGTCACCGCCGCGATCAGCCTTGAAGTGGATGACGAGGCGATGATCGCGCGCGTCGCGGGCCGCTATACCTGCGGCACCTGCGGCGAGGGCTATCACGACGAATTCAAGCAGCCCGCAGTTGCGGGCACTTGCGACAAATGCGGCGGCACGGAGTTCAAGCGCCGTGCCGACGACAATGCCGAAACGGCGCGTGCCCGGCTGCAGGCCTATCACGCGCAGACGGCGCCGCTGATCGCCCACTATGGCGCACTCGGCGTGCTCGAAAAGATCGACGCGATGGGCAGCATCGAGGACATCGCTTCGGGTCTTGGGTCGATCGTGGAACGCGTTTCGGCTTGATACGGGGAGGGGCGGGCCCTGAGAGGGGGCCCGTTCGGAGGTAAAAAACAGGGAGTTACGCTTATGGCGGACAAATCTTCGTCCAACGCCTACTGGAAAGCGAACATCCGGACCATCCAGATTTCTCTGGTGATCTGGTTCGTGTGTTCCTTCGGCTTTGGCATTCTGCTGCGCCCGATGCTGGCGGGTATCAAAATTGGTGGCACCGATCTGGGCTTCTGGTTCGCCCAGCAGGGTTCGATCATCGTGTTCCTCGTGCTGATCTTCGCCTACGCGGCCAAGATGAACAAGCTCGACAAAGAACACGGCGTGGAAGAATAAGGGAGCGCAGGGACAATGGATCAATTTACCCTCAACCTTATCGTTGTGGGCGCGACCTTTGCGCTCTACTTCGGTATCGCGATCTGGGCCCGTGCGGGCTCGACCGCCGAGTTCTACGCGGCCGGTGGCGGCGTTCACCCGGTGGCCAACGGCATGGCGACGGGCGCGGACTGGATGTCGGCGGCCTCGTTCATCTCGATGGCCGGTATCATCGCCTTCGGCGGCTATGACACCTCTGCCTATCTGATGGGCTGGACCGGCGGCTATGTGCTGCTCGCCATGCTTCTGGCGCCCTACCTGCGCAAGTTCGGCAAGTTCACCGTGCCGGAATTCGTGGGCGATCGCTTCTACTCGGGCACCGCGCGCGTCATCGCCGTGATCTGCCTGCTGATCATCTCGATCACCTATGTGATCGGCCAGATGTCGGGCGTGGGCGTCGCCTTCTCGCGCTTCCTGGAAGTGAAAGCCTCGACCGGCCTTTATATCGGCGCGGCGGTCGTGTTCGCCTATGCCGTGCTTGGCGGCATGAAGGGCATCACCTACACCCAGGTTGCGCAATACGTCGTTCTGATCATCGCCTACACCATCCCGGCGATCTTCATCTCGCTGAACCTGACCGGCAACCCGATCCCGGGTCTGGGCCTGTTCTCGAACGCGACCTCGACGGGCGAGCCGCTGCTGACCACGCTGAACGGTCTGCTGGCTGACCTGGGCTTTGCCAGCTACACCGAACAGCACGACACCACGCTGAACATGTTCCTGTTCACGATGTCGCTGATGATCGGCACCGCCGGTCTGCCCCACGTCATCGTGCGCTTCTTCACCGTGCCGAAAGTGGCCGATGCCCGTTCGTCGGCCGGCTGGGCGCTGGTGTTCATCGCGCTGCTGTATCTGACCGCTCCGGCGGTGGGTGCGATGGCACGCATGAACCTGATCAACACGATCTACCCGAATGGCGTGAGCGAAGCGCCGGTTGCCCGTGCGGACGTGCCCGATTGGGTCGACAACTGGGAAAAAACCGGTCTGCTGAAGTTCAACGACCTCAACGGCGACGGCCTGATCAACTACACCTCGTCGAAAGACACCAACGAGCTGGACGTGAACAAGGACATCATCGTGCTGGCCAACCCCGAGATCGCGCAGCTTCCGGGCTGGGTTATCGCGCTGGTTGCAGCCGGTGGTCTGGCGGCGGCCCTGTCGACCGCAGCGGGCCTGTTGATGGCGATCTCCTCGGCCGTGTCGCACGACCTGATCAAAGGCCAGCTGAACCCGGGCATCTCGGAAAAAGGCGAGCTGATGGCGGCGCGTGTGTCGATGGCGGTTGCGATCGGTGTGGCGACCTGGCTGGGTCTGAACCCCCCGGGCTTCGCGGCGCAAACCGTGGCTCTGGCCTTCGGTCTGGCGGCGTCGTCGATCTTCCCGGCGCTGATGATGGGCATCTTCTCGAAGCGCATCAACTCGAAGGGCGCGATCTGGGGCATGCTGGCCGGTCTGACCACCACGATTGTCTACATCTTCCTGCACAAGGGCTGGTTCTTCGTGGCGTCCACCGCGTCGTTCTCGGATGCCGACCCGCTGCTGGGTTCGATCAAGTCGACCTCGTTCGGCACGATCGGCGCGATCATCAACTTCGGTGTGGCCTATATCGTGTCGAACATGACCGAAGAGACCCCGGCCGAAGTTCAGGAACTGGTCGAATCGATCCGTATCCCGAAAGGTGCGGGCGCGGCGACGGGTCACTGATCCAAGGCTCCGGGCGGGGCGTCAGGCTCCGCCCGCTGGAAACAGGGTTGCGCCCCCGGCGGGGCGCAACCATCCCAAGCCGGAGAAAGTCATTATGGGCACGGATCTTCAGACCATCATCGCGTTTCTGGAAACCGTGCATCCCTATGACAACCTGCCGCGGGACGAGTTGGCGCGGGTCGCCGCCTCCTTCAGCCGCAGGGAATATGCCGCAGGCACCCAGATCTACACCCTGGGTGCGCCGCTTGAAGGCGTCTATCTGATCAAGTCGGGTGGGGTCGAGGTGACCGACGCCAATGGCGCGCTGGTCTCGGTCCTGTCCAAACGCAATTCCTTTGGCGAGCGCGGGCTGATGCGCGACGGGCTGGCCGCCACCCATGCGCGCGCGGCCGAGGACAGTGTCGTGCTGCTGCTTCCGGTGGCCGAGTTCCGGCGGCTGAGCGCCGAGTTCCCGCCCTTCGCGCGGTTCTTCAACCGCTCGCGCGGCAGCGAGCCGCGGGGCACGGACATCGCAACGATGAAGATCGCCGATCTGCTGGCGCGCAAGCCGCTGTCCTGCGGCCCCGATGCGACAGTGCGCGAGGCCGCGCAGATCATGCGCGATGCGCATATCTCCTCGCTCGGGGTGACCGAACCCGCGCCGGGTGGCGAAAAGCTGCGCGGCATCGTCACGGTGCGCGATCTGTCCAACAAGGTGCTGGCGGGCGGCATGAGCCCCGACACGCCGGTCAGTGCGGTGATGACCGCCGATCCGATTTCCTTGCCGCCCACCGCGCTTGGCTCTGACATCCTGCATATCATGTTGGAACGCCGGATCGGACATCTGCCGATCGTCGATCACGGGCTGTTTGCCGGGATGATCACGCAGACCGACCTGACGCGGTTTCAGGCGGTCAGTTCGGCGGTGCTGATCCGGGATATCGCCAGCGCCTCCAGCGTTGCGGAAATGGCCAATGTCACCGCGCAGATCCCGCAGCTGCTGGTACAGCTGGTGGGCGGGCATCAAAGCCACGAGGTGGTCACGCGGCTGATTACCGACATCGCCGATGCCGTCACCCGCCGCCTGCTGGCGATGGCCGAGGCGGAACTTGGCCCCGCGCCGGTGCCCTATCTGTGGCTGGCCTGCGGCAGTCAGGGCCGCCAGGAACAGACCGGCGTTTCCGATCAGGACAACTGCCTGATCCTGGACGACGCCGTGACCGCCGACGACATGCGCTATTTCCACCGGCTGGCGAAGATCGTCTCGGACGGGCTCAATGACTGCGGCTATGTCTATTGCCCGGGCGACATGATGGCCACGGCCGAGCGCTGGTGCCAGCCGGTGCGGGTCTGGCGCGACTATTTCCACGGTTGGATCAACAAGCCCAGCCCCGAGGCGCAGATGCTGGCCTCGGTCATGTTCGACCTGCGCGTGATCGGTGGCACCGGCGTCAGCCTGTTCACCGACCTGCAGGCCGAGACGCTGGAACGCGCCTCGAAGAATTCGATCTTCGTGGCGCATATGATTTCGAATTCGCTCAAGCACACCCCGCCTCTGGGGCTGATCCGGGGCTTTGCCACGATCCGCTCGGGCGAGCACCGCAACCATATCGACATGAAACACAACGGCGTGGTGCCGGTGGCCGATCTGGGGCGGATCTATGCGCTGCAGGGCCGCCTGACCGAGGCCAACACCCGCGCCCGCCTGCAAGCCGCCGAAGAGGCCGGGGTGATTTCCGCCAGCGGGGCGCGCGATCTGATCGAGGCCTATGACCTGATCGCGACGATGCGTCTGGAAAGCCAGTCGCATCTGATCAAATCGGGCCGCAAGCCCGACAATTACCTGGCCCCCTCGGATCTGAGCGATTTCGAACGCTCGCATCTGCGTGACGCTTTCGTCGTCGTGCGCACGATGCAATCCGCCGTGGGGCACAACAAAGCCGCCGTAAGCTGAGGAGCGCAGATGGCCAACGATTTCCTTTCGATGCTGGCGGCGGCCTTTCTGGCGGTGGTGGTGGTCTATGCCGCCAAACACGCGCTCCGCAAGCTGACCGGCTATGTGCTGCCCAAATGGGTGATGCCCGCGGCGGCGGGCCTGTCGATGCTGGGCTATACGATCTACGCCGAATATTCCTGGTATCCGACGGTGCGCGACGGGCTGCCGCCCTCGGTCGCGGTGCTGCGCACGGTCGAGGACAGCGCGCCCTGGCGGCCCTGGACCTATGTCGCGCCGCTGACCACGCGGTTCATGGCGCTTGACTTGGACAAGCTGCGCCATCCGGTGCCGGGGATCGTCGAGGGCGAGTTGATGCTGATCGCGCGCTGGACGCCGATTCAGCAGGTCTCGGTCGCCTATGATTGCACCAATGCCGCGCGCGCCGATCTGGTCGAAGGCGCGCGGATCGACGACGGCGGGGTCTTGTCGGGGGCTGAATGGCGCCCGATCGACGCCACCGATGAGGGACTGAAGGCCGCCTGCAACGGAGGATGAGCATGGCCGACGGGGGGAGGAAGCAGCGTGTCCTGATCGTGGAGGATGAGGACAACATCGCGATCGCGCTCGACTATCTGATGGGGCGCGAAGGCTACGAACATGACCGCATCGCCAGCGGTGCCGGCGCGCTGGAAAAGATCCGCGCGACCCGCCCCGATCTGGTCTTGCTCGACGTCATGCTGCCCGAGGTGTCGGGCTATGAAATCTGTCAGGAGGTGCGCGCCGACATCGGTCTGAAAGGCGTCAAGATCCTGATGATGACCGCGCGCGGCTCGGCGATGGAACGGCGCAAGGGGCTGGCACTCGGGGCCGACGGGTTCATCGCGAAACCCTTTGAATTGAGGGAGTTGCGCGACGAAGTTCATCGCCTTCTGGACCCGGAGGGCGCGTGATGGATCTGACCCGGTTGAGCCTGCGCCTGCGTGTTTTCCTGTTCTTTGCAGGACTTGCCGCCGGCAATGTCGCCGCGCTTGCCGCCGGTCTGGTCTTCGGGTTCGAACGTCTGGGCAAGCCCGAGGCGCTTGACGGCTTCATCATCGGCGGCGTGGTCGCGGGCTTCGTGATCGTCGGGCTGATCGTTGCGGTCTGGTTCCTGTTCGATGAAAACGTGGCCAAGCCGATCGAGCGGCTGGCGGGCGGGATGCGCGCGCGCACCCACGCCGAAGTCGCCGCCGATCTGGACCAGAACGCGGGCCGCTATCTGGGCGATCTGGCGCCCGCCGCCGCCGCGGTGACGCAGCATCTGGCCGAAACCCGCTCGGCCCTGACCGAAGCGGTGCAGCGCGAAACCACCCGTCTGGCGCAGGAAAAGGAACGGCTCGAAACGCTTTTGTCGGATGTGCCGGTGGGGGTGTTGCTGTGTACGGCCGATCACCAGCTGGTGTTCTATAACGGGCAGGCGGTCGATCTGCTGGGGGGCGCGCATGCGCCGGGGCTGGACCGGCGGGTGTTCGATTACCTGCATCAGGCGCCCGTCGCCCATGCCTATGCCCGCCTGATGGAGACCGACGACCCCGACGCGGCCTCGGATCTGCTGTGCGCGACGGTGGCCGATGGCAAGGTTCTGGCCGCACGGATGCGGCTTTTGTCCGAGGGCGAGGATCACCACGTCACCGCGCGCCCGGGCTATGTGCTGACGCTGCGCGACGTGTCGGGCGACATGCGCGCCCATGCGCAGCGCGAACAGCTGATGGACGAGCTGTTCGACCGCATCCGCCGCCCCGCCGCCGCCCTGCAATCGCTGATCGGTGTGCTGACCGCCGATGACGGCCCGCAGGGCGCCGCGCGCGACCGGGTGCGCGAGGCGGCGCGCGCCGAGGCCGGGCTTTTGAGCGGGGCGATCCACACGCTGTTCGAACGTCACGAACAGAACCGCGTCGACTGGTGGCCCTTGTCGATGATCCGCGCCTCGGATCTGGGCGAGGCGGTGCGCGCCCGGGTCGAGGCCGCGGGCGGCCAGGTGCTGAGCGTCACGGCCGGGTTGATGCTGCGCTGCGAAGGGTTTGAAATGGTGGCATTCCTTGCGGCTCTGCTCGGGCGGCTCGAAGGCCGCAGCGATTTCCGGCTGGAGATCACCGAAGAAGGTGCAGGCGCCCTGATCGCGCTGGAATGGCGGGGGCCGCCGGTGCCGATCGCCGAGCTTGAACGCTGGCTCGATGCGCCGCTCGAAGTGGGGATGGCCGATGTGACCGGGCGCCGCGTGCTGGTGACCCATGCCACCGAGATCTGGCCCGAGGTGCTCAACGACGGGCGCGCGCGGCTGTGCGTGCCGCTGCGCGAGGCGCGGCGGGTGTCGAAACGGCCCAAGCCGGTGCCGCGCGCCGTGGTCTATGATTTCGACCTGCTGGGCCGCGCGCGCGATGCCGAGGTGGCCGATACGCCGCTGGAACGGCTGACCTTTGTCGTGTTCGATACCGAAACCACCGGGCTCTTGCCGACCGAGGGCGACGAGATCGTGCAGATCGCCGCGGTGCGCATTGTCAACGGACGCCGGGTCGAGACCGAGGTCTTCGATACGCTGGTCAACCCGGGGCGCCGGATTCCGCCCGGCTCGACCGAGGTCCACGGGATTTCCGATGCGATGGTGGCCGATGCCCCCGATATCGTCGAAGTGGGGCGCAAGTTCCACAAATTCGCCGAAGGCGCGGTTCTGGTCGCGCATAACGCGCCCTTCGATATGGAGTTCCTGCGCCGCAAAGAGGTTGCGATCGGGCAGAATTTCGACAATCCGATCCTCGATACGGTGCTGTTGTCGGCCGTGGTCTTCGGCCAGTCCGAAAGCCACAGCCTCGATGCGCTGACCCACCGGCTGGGCATCACCATCCCCGAAGAGGCGCGCCATACCGCGATTGGCGACACGGTGGCGACGGCGGATGCTTTCCTGAAACTGCTGCCCGCGTTGAAGGCGCGCGGCCTGACCACCTTCGGCGAGGTGGTGGACGAGGTACGCAAGCACGGCCGCCTGATCAAGGATCTGAACGGGTGAGATGAGTATTTTTGCCAAGAAGAAGATGTCGATTTCTTCTTGGTGAAAATACTCCCGGGGGTGCGGGGGCAGGCGGCCCCTGCGTGTGCCCTTACAGGATGTCCAGCACAGCCTCGGGCGGGCGGCCAAGAGCGGCGGCGGTTTCGGTCAGCACCAGCGGACGTTCGATCAGGCGCGGATTGGCGGCAAGCGCGGCCAGGATCGCGGCTTCGGAGGCGTCTTTCGTCAGACCGGCGGGCAGGTCGGCCTCTTTCCAGCGCAGCAATGCGGCGGCGGGCTGGCCCAGCCGTGTCCGTGCCGCGGCGAGTTCGTCCCGGCGGGGCGCGTCCTGCAGATAAAGCCGCACCTGCGGGGCGATCCCGCGCGCCTGCAGCAGGGCCAGCGTCTCGCGCGATTTAGAGCAGCGCGGATTGTGCCAGATCGTCACAGCCACCGTTCGCGCCCCGTGCCCACCGCCTCGGCCACCGAGGTAAAGCCGTCGCGCGCCAGCAGCGCATCGAGCCCGCGCGCCACATCGGCGGCCAGCGACAACCCGCCAAAGACCATTGCGGTATAAAGCTGCACGGCAGAGGCGCCGGCGCGGATCTTTTCATAGGCCTGTTCGGCGCTGCCGATGCCACCGACACCGATCAGCGGCAGCTTGCCTGCGGTCAGCCGCGACAGCTGCGCCAGAACCCGGGTGGATTTCTCGAACAGGGGCGCACCGGACAACCCGCCCTGCTGATGGGCATCGGCGCATTTCAACCCGTCGCGGGCCAGCGTGGTGTTGGTGGCGATGATCCCGTCGATCCCGGAACTCAACGCGACTTCGGCCAGATCTTCCAGTTCCGCCGGGCTCAGATCCGGGGCGATCTTCAGGAAGACCGGGATCGGTTGGGCAAGTCCCGCGCGCGCCGCGATCACGCCCGACAGCAGGGCGGCCAGCGCCTCCTTGCCCTGCAGGTCGCGCAGTTTCTCGGTATTGGGCGAGGACACGTTGACGGTCGCGAAATCCAGATGCGGCCCGGCGTGGGTCAGCACGCGGGCGAAATCGGCGGCGCGATCGGCACTGTCCTTGTTCGCGCCGAGGTTGAGGCCCACCGGAATGCCCGCAGGCCGTGCGGCGAGGCGCGCGGTGATCGGCTCCATGCCTTCGTTGTTGAAACCGAAGCGGTTGATTGCGGCGCGGTCCTCGGTCAGGCGCCAGAGCCGCGGGCGGGGGTTGCCCTCTTGCGGGCGCGGCGTGGCGGCGCCGACCTCCAGCCAGCCGAAGCCCGCACGCATCAGCTGCGGCAGCGCCACGGCATTCTTGTCGAACCCCGCCGCCAGACCCACCGGGTTGGGCAGTTTCAGCCCGGCCAGATCGGTCGCCAACCGTGCCGAACTGACAGGCCCGGGCAGGGCGGCCAGGCCGGCACGCAGCGCGTGCAGCGACAGGCCATGCGCGGTTTCAGGGTCAAAGCGGTGCAGCAGGGCCAGTCCGGCGCGTTCGATCAGGGTCACAGCAGGGCCTCGGGGAAGATATGGCCGGTCGCCCCCAAGGGCAGGGAGGTATCCCAGACCACTTCGGACAGCTCCAGCGGGCGGTAAAGATGCGGGAACAATGCGCCCCCGCGCGAGGGTTCCCATTTCAGCGCCGGTCCAAGGGTATCGCCGTCAAAGGCGACCAGGACCAGGTCGCTTTCGGTCGCGAAATGCCGTGCGGCGGTTTCGGTGACCTGGGCCGCGGTCGAGAAGTGGATGAACCCGTCCGTCAGATCGACAGGCGCGCCAAGCGTCTGCCCGGCGTTGCGGAACGCATCCCATTCGGGGCGGCGAAAGATTTTGTAGATCAGCATGGCCTTCACATGCCCTGTGCCCGGTCAATGGTCAATCCCGCTTGGTGCCGCACGAAAGCGGGTTTCGCAGGCCTGTCATCCCGACGTCATGCTGCGCCATTACGCCGATTGCGTAAATCGGGTTTTGACAGCGCGTCCGCATGACCGCAGTGTAACACCCATGTGACAATCCCTGGAGGTATTCATGAACGCCCGTTTTCTGGCATCCGCCGCCGTTCTGGCTTTGAGCGCAGGCGCCGCGCAGGCCGACTACACGCTGCATGTGCTGCACACCAATGACCTGCATTCGCGTATTGAATCGATCAACAAATACGATTCGACCTGCGGCGCCGAGGATGAGGCCGAGGGCAAGTGCTTTGGCGGCATTGCCCGGCTGGCGACCAAGGTTGCCGAAATGCGCAAGGAACTGGAGGGCCAGAACGTCATCCTGCTGGATGCAGGCGATCAGTTCCAGGGCAGCCTGTTCTACACGACCTACAAGGGCAAGGACACGGCCGAATTCATGAACGCCATCGGCTATGATGCGATGGCGGTGGGCAACCACGAATTCGACGATGGCCCCGAGGCGCTGTCGGCCTTCATCGACATGGTGAAATTCCCGCTGGTGTCGGGCAATCTGGATGTCAGCCAGTCGAACCTGTTGAACGGCAAGGTTCAGGACACCGTCGTTCTGGAAGTCGGCGGCGAGAAGATCGGCATCATCTCGGCGCTGGCGACCGATACGGTGGAAACCTCTTCGCCCGGTCCGAACGTGATTTTCCAGGACGAGGCCGAGAGCCTGAAAGCCGATGTCGCGGCGCTGACCGAGGCGGGCGTGACCAAGATCATCGCGATCCCGCACACCGGCTTCGTCAAGGACAAGGCGCTGGCCGAGGCGGTGCCGGGCATCGACGCGATCGTGGGCGGGCATTCCCACACGCTGTTTTCCAACACCGAAGAGGGCGCCGAGAAATACCCGACCATGGTCGGCAATGTGCCCGTCGTTTCGGCCTATGCCTATTCGAAATATCTGGGCCATCTGGTCCTGACCTTCGATGACGCGGGCAATCTGAAGGACGCTGGCGGCGACGCGATTCTGCTGGACGCCTCGGTCACGCCCGACGCGACGCTGGCGGCCAAGATCGCCGAGATGGCCAAGCCGCTGGACGAGATCCGCGCCAAGGTCGTGGCCGAAACCAGCGCCGAGATCGACGGCTCGCGCGATACCTGCCGCACTGTGGAATGCGCGATGGGCAACCTTGTGGCCGATGCGATGCTTGATCGTGTGGCCGCGCAGGGCGTGAGCATCGCGATCCAGAACGGCGGCGGTCTGCGCTCGTCGATCGACGCGGGGCCGGTGACCATGGGCGAGGTGCTGACCGTGCTGCCGTTCCAGAACACGCTGTCCACGTTCGAGGCCAAGGGCTCCACCGTCGTTGCAGCGCTGGAAAACGGGCTGAGCCAGGTCGAGGAAGGCGCCGGGCGCTTCCCGCAGGTGGCCGGGCTGAAATTCACCTGGGATGCCGCCAAGCCGGCGGGCGAGCGGGTGTCGGATGTGATGGTCGGTTCGGGCGACAGCTGGGCGCCGATTGAGGCCGATACCGTCTATGGCGTGGTGACTAACAACTATGTGCGCAACGGTGGCGATGGCTACAAGATGTTTGCGACCGAGGGCATGAACGCCTATGACTTCGGCCCCGATCTGGCGGATGTCACGGCCGAATATCTGGCGAAGGCCGGGCCTTACACGCCCTATACCGACGGCCGCATCACCAAGAAATAAGCCCGGGTTTCCGGGGCTGCCGGCTCTGGACAGGGTGCGCGACGGGGGCAGGGATGCCCCCGTTTTTTCATGCTTCCTGGGTGGCGGTGGTGGCCGGGCGTGGTTTTCCCTTGTCATGGCGGCGACGTGACGGAACTGTGGGACAGGCGTGGGGCGTTTCCGCCTGCCGCCCGTCAGACCACAGAAAAGGCACCGATATGGCCGTGACAGACCCCTCCGCCTTCTTGCGTTCTCTGTTCGATGCGGCGGTGGCGGCGGCCGATCCGATGCGCGTCGTGTCCGCCGCCTTGCCGCCGCGGCCTGCGGGGCGCGTGGTGGTGGTCGGTGCGGGCAAGGCTTCGGCGCGGATGGCGCAGGCGGTCGAGGCGGCCTGGGGCCCTTGCGAGGGGCTGGTGATTACCCGCTATGGCTATGCCCAACCCTGCGAGGGGATCGAGATCGTCGAGGCCGCCCATCCGGTGCCCGATCAGGCCGGTGTCGAGGCCACGCAGCGGATGCTGGAGCTGCTGCGCGGCCTTGGCCCCGAGGATTTCGTGCTGGCGCTGATTTCGGGGGGCGGGTCGGCGCTGCTGTGTGCGCCGGCGCCGGGGCTGACGCTGGCCGACAAGCAGGCGGTGACGGGCGCGCTGCTGCGCAGTGGTGCCCCGATCGACGAGATCAACACCGTGCGCAAGCATCTGAGCGCGGTCAAGGGCGGGCAACTGGCCGCCGCTGCCTGGCCCGCGCGGATGCTGGCGCTGGTGATTTCGGATGTGGCGGGGGACGATCTGGCCTTTATCGCCTCGGGGCCGACGGTGGGCGATGCGCGCGGGGTGACCGAGGCGCGGGCGGTTTTGCAGGCCTATGGCATCACACCGCCGCCCGCGGTGCAAGCGGTTCTGGCGCGGGGTTCGGGCGTGTTGGCGCCGGGTGACGCACGGCTGGCGCAGGCCGAGACGCGGATCATCGCCGCCCCGGGGCAGTCGCTGGCGGCGGCAGCGGATCTGGCGCGCGCGGCGGGCGTCGAGGTGCGCCAACTGGGCGATGCGCTGGAAGGAGAGGCACGCGATCTGGGCGCCGAACAGGCACGGATGGCACTGCAGCTGGCTGCCGAACGCCCGGCATCCGCGCCGCCCTTGCTGCTGCTGTCAGGCGGCGAATGCACGGTGCAGCACCGGGGCGAGGGTGGCAGCGGCGGGCCGAATGCCGAATTCATCCTCTCGGCGCTGATCGCCTTGCAGGGCGCACCGGGGATTCACGCGCTGGCCTGTGACACCGACGGCGTAGATGGCGCGGCCGAGGTCGCAGGCGCGCTGATCGGCCCCGAGGCCTGGACGCGCGCGCAGTCGCTTGACCCGCGTGCGGCGCTGGCGGCCCATGACAGCCACGGTTTTTTCGCGCGTTTGGGCGCGCAGGTCGTGATCGGGCCGACACTGACGAATGTCAACGATTTCCGGGCGTTCCTGATTTTCGGCGGGGCTCAGACGGCGTAATAATCGCGATACCAGGCGACGAATTTCGCCACCCCTTCGGGCACGCGGGTCTGGGGCGCATAGCCGGTCAGGCTGCGCAAAAGATCGGCATTGGCCCAGGTTGCGGGCACGTCGCCGGCCTGCATCGGCATCAGGTTGCGCGTGGCGGTGCGGCCGGTCGCGGCCTCGATCGCGGCGATGAAATCGGTCAGCTGAACGGCATCGGAATTGCCGATATTCACCACCCGCCAGGGCGCCACCGGCGACAGGCTGTCGCCTTCGGGCACCACGCCATCCATGGGGCGCACGGGCGGCGTGTCGATCAGCAGGCGGATGCCCTGGACCAGATCCTCGACATAGGTGAAGTCGCGCTTCATGTCGCCGTAGTTATAGACGTCGATTGGGTCGCCGTTCAGGATCGCCTTGGTGAATTTGAACAGCGCCATGTCGGGCCGGCCCCAGGGGCCATAGACTGTGAAGAAGCGGAACATCGTCACCGGCAGGCCGAACAGATGCGCATAGCTGTGCGCCATGTTTTCCGTGGCCTTCTTGGTGGCCGCATAGAAGCTCATCTGATGGTCGGCGCGGTCGGTCTCGGTATAGGGCATTTCGGTATTGGCGCCATAGACCGAGCTGGTGGAGGCCAGCAGCATGTGCTGCGGCGGGTGGGCGCGGGCGGCCTCCAGCAGCTCGAACGTGCCGACGATATTGCTTTCAAGGTAAGACCGCGGGTTTTCGATCGAATAGCGCACGCCGGCCTGCGCAGCGAGGTGGATCACCACGTCGGGCTTCTCGGTCGCGAACAGACCCATCAGCAGGCCGGGCGTTTCGACCGCATCGTTGATGGCGCGGAAATTCGGGTTTTGCAGCAGCATCGACTGGCGCCGCTGCTTCAGCGCCACGTCGTAATAGTCGGTCATCGCATCCAGGCCGATCACCCGGAACCCGTCTTCCAGCAGCCGCGTGCAGGTGAAATAGCCGATGAACCCGGCCGAGCCGGTGACAAGCGCGGTGCGCGGGGTGGGGGAGGTCTGGGACATCAACGATCGCCTTTACGGATTGGGCACTGGGACTTCGGCTCTGGTACGGCAGCAGGTCGCTGGATACAGAGTGCGCGCCCCCGATGGCAAGGGGCATGGGTGTCTGCCAGTGTTTACAGATGCACCGAAAACGGTGCGCTCAGCGGGTATTCCTGCAGGTTCGCGCCGGGGCCGATCCGGTCGATCACCGCAAACAGGCCCGGCGCGGACAGAGGCGTCAGCACGCCGTGCCAGACCCCGCGATGCAGGTTGATCCCCTGCGCGCCATTGGTCAGGAACGCGCGCGGCAGGCCCGGCTTGCCCCCGTCATCGGGCGCGACGATCACCAGAAACGGATCGGCGCTCATCGGGATGAAGGCCTGGCTGCCTTCGGGGTGACGTTCGAGCAGGGTGCAGATGTAGGGCAGGCTGCGCGGCTCGGCCTTGAAGATCGAGATCCCGGTGCGGCCATCGGAAAACTCAAGCCGCGCGCGGTCGTGATAGCGTCCGCAAAGCCCGGCGTTGATGATATTGTCGGGCGCGCCGCTGGCGTCGAGCACATCGCCGAAGGGGGCGAAAGCGGCGGCGGTGAGGGGTTCGGCCTTGATGTTCATTGCGGGCTCCGGATGGCGAGGCCGGGGGCTGTCTGCCCCCGGACCCCCGAGGATATTTTCGCCAGTGAGAAGATCAGCGGGTGAAGGGGCCGCGCAGCCGGGCGTGGCGGTTCACGTCCTTGTAGAGCAGATAGCGGAACGGGCCCGGGCCCGCGGCATAGCAGGCCTGCGGACAATAGGCGCGCAGCCACATGAAATCGCCCGCCTCGACCTCGACCCAATCGGTGTTGAGTTTGTAAACCGCCTTGCCTTCCAGCACATAGAGCCCGTGCTCCATGACATGGGTTTCCTCGAACGGGATCAGGCCGCCGGGCTGGAAGGTGACGATGTTGACATGCATGTCATGGCGCAGGTCGGTGGGGTCGACGAAGCGCGTGGTGGCCCAGCGACCGCCGGTGTCGGGCATCGCATTGGGGGCGATTTCGCGTTCATTCGTCACGAAGGCCTCGGGCGCGGGCAGGCCGGGGGCGGGTTCGTAGAGCTTGCGCACCCAGTGGAAGCGCAGCGGATGGTCGGCGCCATTGCGCACCGCCCAGTCGGTGCCGGGCGGGATATAGGCATAGCCGCCCGCCGCGAGTTCATATTCCTGCCCGTCGAGCGAGAGCCACATCTCGCCCGCGGTGACGAACAGCACCGATTGTGCACCCGGTTCCGGGTCGGGGGTGTCCGATCCGCCATCGGGGCCGACCTCCATCACATATTGGCTGAAGGTTTCGGAAAACCCGGTCATCGGGCGGGCGATCAGCCAGAGTTTGGTGTCGGTCCAGCCCGGCAGATAGCTTGTGACGATGTCGGAGAAGCAGCCTTTGGGAATGACCGCATAGGCTTCGGTAAAGATCGCGCGGCCGGTCATCAACGCGGTTTGCGGCGGCAGGCCGCCCGGCGGGGTGTAGTAACCACTCATGGCAGGATGTCCTTCAGGCGCAGCGCGGCGATACGTTCGACCTGTGCGCAGGCGGTGGAAAATTCGGTTTCGGCGTCATTGGCGATGCGGGTCTTGAAGGCGCGCAGGATGCCGGTCTTGGTGTGGTCCCGCACCGCGATGATGAAGGGGAAGCCGTGGCGCGCGACATACTCGGCATTCAGGCGCTCGAAGGCGTGGCGTTCATCATCGGTCAGCGCGTCCAAGCCCGCGCTCGCCTGTTCGGCGGTGCTTTCCTGGGTCAGCCGTTTGGCTTGCGCGAGCTTGCCCGCCAGATCGGGGTGGGCGCGCAGCACAGCCAGACGTTCGTCGCGCGTGGCCGAGCGGAAGACCCGTGCCAGCGCATTGTGCAGCCCGACCGCGCTGTCATGCGCGGGGCCCAGTTCCAGATCGAAGGCGCGCTCGGCGATCCAGGGGGAGTGTTCGAAAATGCCGCCGTAGCGGGCGACAAATGTCGCGCGGTCCATCTCGCTCGGGCGGTCGTAGTGCTGCGGCGGGTGGGTCGCAGCCCAATGCGCGGCGATCTGGCCGCGGGTGGCAAACCACACGCCTTCATGCCCGCGTGCATAATCGAGGAAGCGTTTCAGCCCGGCGATCTTGCCCGGGCGCCCGATCAGCCGGCAATGCAGCCCGACCGAGAACATCTTGGCCGCGCCCGCGGCACCTTCGGCATAGAGCGTATCGAAGGTGTCCTTCAGATAGGTGAAGAACTGCTCGCCCTCGATATAGCCGGGCGCGGTGGCAAAGCGCATGTCATTGGCTTCGAGCGTGTAGGGGATGACCAGCTGATCGCGCCCGCCAATGTGACGCCAATAGGGCAGGTCGTCATCATATGTGTCCGAAATCCAGTCGAACGCGCCGGTTTCTGCGGTCAGGCGCACCGTGTTTTCCGAACAGCGTCCGGTGTACCAGCCGCGCGGAGGGGTGCCCACCACCTCGGTGTGCAGGCGGATTGCCTCGGCGATCTGGGCGCGTTCCTCGGCCTCGGGCATGTCGCGATGCTCGACCCATTTCAGCCCGTGGCTGGCGATTTCCCACCCCGCCGATTGCATGGCCGCAACCTGTTCGGGGCTGCGCGCGAGCGCGGTGGCCACGCCATAGATCGTGACCGGCAGGTTCAACCCGGTGAACAGCCGATGCAGCCGCCAGAACCCGGCGCGCGCGCCATATTCATAGATCGATTCCATGTTCCAGTGCCGCTGGCCCGGCCATTGTGCGGCGCCCGCGATGTCGGACAGGAACGCTTCGGATGCGGCATCGCCATGCAGGATGCAATTCTCACCGCCCTCTTCGTAGTTCAGCACCAGCGAAATCGCGACGCGCGCGCCGCCGGGCCAGCGTGCATCGGGGGGGGTGGGGCCATGGCCGCGCATGTCGCGGGGGTATCGGGTCATTTCTGCCTCCGGGTTTTGGCCGATCAAAGGCGCAAATCGTGGCAGGCGCAAGGGGGGCTGGCCCCGCTTGCGGGGCGCGCGGGGGGCGGGCATAGTCGGCAAAAAGGAGTTTGAAATGGCCGGATATCTGACGACGCATGTGCTGGATACGGCGCGGGGGCTGCCTGCCGCGGGGCTGAAGATCGAGCTTTACGCGCTGTCGGGCGCATCGCGCGCGTTGCTGGCCGAGGTGGTGACCAATGCCGACGGGCGCAGCGATGCCCCTGTTTTGCCTGCGGATCGCTTCGCGCCCGGGGTCTATGAACTGGTGTTTCACGCGGGCGATTATCTGCGTGCGAGCGGGCAGGCGGGCGAGGAGCCGCTGTTTCTGGACGTGGTGCCGATCCGCTTCGGAATCAGCGACGCGCAGGCGCATTACCATGTGCCGCTGTTGCTTTCGCCCTATGGGTTTTCGACCTATCGCGGCAGCTGAATTTTTGACTGCCTGATAAATTTGCACTACTGCCCCGAAAAGAGGCGCCTGCGTCGTTGCGGTGATCTGGCGCGGGGGCAGGCTTGCGGTTTGCGGGGCGCTCGCGGAAGCTGGCGCAAAATGAGGTTGGGATGTTGGACACTACCTTCTGGCTGGAATGGGCGCAGTTTGCCGTGCGCTGGGTGCATGTGATTACCGCGATCGCGTGGATCGGGTCGTCGTTCTATTTCATCGCGCTCGATCTGGGGTTGCGGCCCGAGGCCGGGGCGCCCAGGGGCGTGCATGGCGCGGCCTGGCAGGTGCATGGCGGCGGATTTTACCACATCCAGAAATATCTGGTGGCGCCCGCCGCGATGCCCGAAGAGCTGACCTGGTTCAAATGGGAAAGCTATGCGACCTGGCTGTCGGGCTTTGCGATGCTGGTGCTGGTCTACTGGCTGGGGGCGGAGTTCTACCTGATCGACCCGCGGGTGGCCGATCTGCCGGTCTGGGGGGCGGTGGCGATTTCGCTGGGTTCGCTGGTGTTCGGCTGGATCGCCTATGACCTGATCTGCAAGTCGCGCTTTGGCGATTACAATACCCGGTTGATGCTGGGGCTCTATGTGATTTTGGTTGCGATGTCATGGGGTTATACGCAGGTCTTCTCGGGGCGGGCGGCCTTGCTGCATCTGGGGGCCTTCACCGCCACGATCATGTCGGCCAATGTGTTCATGGTGATCATTCCGAACCAGAAGATCGTGGTGGCCGATCTGATCGCCGGGCGCGCGCCCGATCCGAAATACGGCAAGATTGCCAAGCAGCGTTCGACCCATAACAATTACCTGACGCTGCCCGTGTTGTTCATGATGCTGTCGAACCATTACCCGCTGGCCTTCGCCAGCCAGTGGAACTGGCTGATTGCGGCGCTGGTCTTCCTGATGGGGGTGACGATCCGGCACTTCTTCAACACAATGCATGCCCACAAGGGGATGCTGTGGTGGACCTGGGGGCTGACGGCGGTCTTGTTTGCGCTGGTGGTGTGGCTGTCGTCCCTGGCGCCCGCCGAGGCCGAAGGCGAGGCGGCCGCGCGGTTGAGCCCGGCGCAGCACCGGTTCGCGGCGGCAGAGGGGTTCGATCAGGTGACGGATATCGTGCTGGGCCGCTGTTCGATGTGCCATGCCGCCGAACCCGGGTATGAGGGCATCGGACGTGCGCCGAAGAACGTGCATCTGGAAACGCCCGAACAGATCGCGGCGGCGGCAGAGCAGATCTATCTGCAGGCGGGGCTGACCCATGCCATGCCGCCCGGAAACCTGAGCTTCATGGAAGATCAGGAGCGCGCGGCCATCAGGGCCTGGTTCGCTGCGGGGCGGAGCTGAGCCCCTGCGCCATTCTGGATTGTGGCGTGCCCGGGGACGGGCCGCCATGCCGTTTGGGGTTCGGTCCGCGCGGCTGATTCGTCATCGTGCCAGCCACCAGAGCGACCTGGTTCAGGCGCATCCGCTCTGCGAGGCGCGCAGAGCAAGCTGGCCAACGGCGGCGATGTGCTTGTGCATCTGTGCGAGGACGCTGCTGTCGGTCGTGCAAGTCAATCACCGGGATGCCGGCGGTTCAGCCGGCCCGATGACCGTCGTCTTGAAAAGGACCGACCGGGAGCTGAGCGTTCGGAACCGGCTGTGGCAGTGGCGACAGCCAGGCAAGGTGGGGTCGATTTGCCGGCAATCAAGGCGCCGCTCTTTGCGCAGGATTGGCCGCGTTCTGGGCAAGATTTTTCACCCGCCCTTGCAGCGCCTAGCCCGCGACACTAAGACTCCGGTAAAGTTCTGTGGCTATGACAGCAAGAGACACGCAGGGAAGGCAGGCCGATGAGAGATCCGATTGAGACCTATATGAATACGCTGGTGCCGATGGTGGTCGAACAGACCTCGCGCGGCGAGCGGGCGTATGACATCTATTCGCGCCTGTTGAAGGAACGGATCATCTTTCTGGCGGGCCCGGTGCATGACGGCATGTCGACGCTGATCTGCGCGCAGCTGCTGTTTCTGGAAGCGGAAAACCCGAACAAGGAAATCGCGATGTATATCAACAGCCCGGGGGGCGTTGTGACCTCGGGCCTGTCGATCTATGACACGATGCAATACATCAAGCCGAAGGTCTCGACGCTGGTGATCGGGCAGGCGGCCTCGATGGGGTCACTGCTGCTGACCGCGGGCGAGAAAGGGATGCGGTTCTCGCTGCCCAATAGCCGCGTGATGGTGCACCAGCCCTCGGGCGGGTATCAGGGCCAGGCCACCGACATCATGATCCACGCGCAGGAGACGCAGAAGCTGAAGCGCCGCCTGAACGAGATTTACGTCAAGCACACCGGCAACGATTACGAAACGGTCGAGGCCGCGCTGGAGCGTGACAACTTCATGTCGGCCGAGCAGGCGAAGGACTGGGGTCTGATCGACGAGATCCTGGAAAACCGCGGCAAGGCCGAAGACGCAAAATGACCGGGCCCGCAAGCGGGCGGTCATTTTGACATTGTGATGAACATTGGGCTGCCCTAGACTTTTGTCTAAGGCAGCTCATCACGGACCCGGGCATCCGGGCCAGCGCAGAGGATTACGATGGCGAATAATTCCGGCTCCGACAGCAAGAACACGCTTTACTGCTCGTTCTGCGGCAAGAGCCAGCACGAGGTCCGCAAACTGATCGCGGGTCCGACCGTGTTCATCTGCGACGAATGCGTCGAATTGTGCATGGATATCATCCGCGAAGAGACGAAGTCCTCGGGGCTGAAAACCACCGACGGCGTGCCGACCCCGCGCGATATCTGCAAGGTTCTGGACGATTATGTGATCGGTCAGGAACATGCCAAACGGGTGCTCTCGGTCGCGGTTCACAACCATTACAAGCGGCTCAATCACGGCTCGAAAAGCGATATCGAGCTGTCGAAATCGAACATCCTGCTGATCGGCCCGACCGGCTGCGGCAAGACCTTGCTGGCGCAGACGCTGGCGCGGATTCTGGATGTGCCGTTCACCATGGCCGATGCGACCACGCTGACCGAGGCGGGTTATGTCGGCGAGGATGTGGAGAACATCATCCTCAAGCTGCTGCAGGCCAGCGAATACAATGTCGAACGTGCGCAGCGCGGCATCGTCTATATCGACGAGGTCGACAAGATTACGCGCAAGTCCGACAACCCCTCGATCACCCGCGACGTGTCGGGCGAAGGGGTGCAGCAGGCACTGCTGAAGATCATGGAAGGCACGGTTGCTTCGGTGCCGCCGCAAGGCGGGCGCAAGCATCCGCAGCAGGAATTCCTGCAGGTCGACACCACGAACATCCTGTTCATCTGTGGCGGGGCGTTTGCGGGGCTGGACCGGATCATCGCGCAGCGTGGCAAGGGCACGGCGATCGGCTTTGGCGCGGATGTCAAGAACAACGACGAGCGTGGCGTGGGCGAGATCTTCAAGGAGCTCGAACCCGAAGATCTGCTGAAATTCGGCCTGATCCCGGAATTCGTGGGCCGTCTGCCGGTGATCGCCACGCTGACCGACCTGGACGAGGCGGCGCTGGTCACCATCCTGACCGAGCCCAAGAACGCGCTGGTCAAGCAATATCAGCGCCTGTTCGACATCGAGGGCGTCAAGCTGACCTTCACCGACGATGCGCTCAGCGCCATCGCGAAGCGGGCGATCAAGCGCAAGACCGGTGCGCGGGGCCTGCGGTCGATCATGGAAGACATCCTGCTCGACACGATGTTCGAATTGCCGGGGCTCGACTCGGTGCAGGAAGTGGTGGTGAACGAAGAGGCGGTGGAAACCCCCGATGCGAAACCGCTGCTGATCCATTCGGACACGAAAAAAGAACCCAAAACCGCCGGTTAAGGCGGGGCGACGGCGGGCGAAAGCCCGCCGTTTTGCTTTGAGGGGGCGCGACAATCCGTCCTAAATCACTGGACCTCGCTGCGCCCTGCGCTATAAGGGGCCAAGCAAGCTCTGCGGAGGTAACTGATGAAATTCCTGCTTCGCCTTCTGACCTGGTGGAACGGCCAGACCCTTGGCACCCAGATCTTTACCGCCCGCAAAGGCGTGAAAGTGGGCGAGGACGAGCAAGGCAACGCCTATTACCAGACCCGCGATGGCAAGCGCCGTTGGGTCATCTACAACGGTGAGGTGCAGGCGAGCCGGATTTCCCCCGATTGGCACGGCTGGATCCATTTCACCTGGGACGAGCCGCCGACCAAGACCCCGCTGAAGCACAAGGCCTGGGAACTTCCGCATCAGGAAAACCAGACCGGCCTGGTCACCGCCTATGCGCCTGCCGGGTCGCTGCGCCGCATCCAGCCGCTGGAGCGCCGCGATTACGAGGCGTGGCAGCCGAAGTGAGGCTTGACCCTTTCTGGAGGGTGGCATGAGCGAAAATCGTGCGGAACTTCTGGCCGGAGCGGTCGTTCTGGCGGCCGCCATCGGCTTCATGGTCTGGGCGGGTAAGGGCATTGGCCTTGGCACGACCGTGGGCAGCTACCCGCTGCATGCCTCGTTCCGTTCGGTCGAGGGGGTCGTGGTGGGCACCGATGTGCGCATGGCGGGCGTCAAGGTCGGCACCGTGACCGATGTTGTCCTGAACCCGAAAACCTTCTTCGCCGACACCACCATCAGCCTGCGCGACGATGTGATCTTGCCCGACGATTCGGCTATTCTGGTGTCGTCCGAAGGGTTGATGGGCGGGTCGTTCATCGAAATCATTCCGGGTGGCAGCCTCGACAATCTTGCGGCCGGGGATGAGATCCTCGACACGCAGGGGGCGGTTTCGGTGATTTCGCTGATGATGAAATTCGCGGGCGGCAGTTCCGAGGAGGCACCGCAATGATCCGGGCTTTGATGCTGGCGCTCCTGTTGTCGGGGGCGGCCCAGGCGCAGGAGGCGCCCGAGGGCACGGCCGAGGCCGGGGGGGCGCTGCTGCGCGGGCTCGACAAGGTTGCGGGCACGGCCTCCGATATCCAGCTTGCGGTGGGGCAGACGGCGGAATTCGGCCATATCACCGTGACGCTGCGCGAGTGCCGCTATCCGGCGGACGATCCGTCGTCGAACGCCTATGCCTATCTGATCATTGCCGACAAGGGCGCCGCCGAACCGGCCTTCTCTGGCTGGATGATCGCGGACAGCCCGGCATTGTCGGCGCTGGATCATCAGCGCTATGACGTCTGGGTCATCCGCTGCAAGATTGACTGAGCATCCGGCACCGGCGGCGCGGTGAAATCGGCGCGCTGCTGCAGGGCCTGCGCCAGTTGCGCGCGATAGGCGGCGCGGGGGATCTCGATCCCGCCAAGGCTGGCCAGATGCGGGGTCAGGTATTGCGTATCGAACAGGACGAACCCGGCCTGCCGCAGCCGGTCGACGGTATAGGCCAGGGCGACCTTCGAGGCGTTCGTCGCCCGGGAAAACATGCTTTCGCCGAAAAAGGCCCCGCCCAGCGTGACGCCGAAAATCCCACCGACCAGAGTGTCGCCCTGCCAGACCTCCAGACTATGCGCGAAGCCAGCGGCATGCAGCTGGTCGTATAGGGCGAACAAGGGTCCGTTGATCCAGGTCTCGGGGCGGTCGGCACAGCCTTCGACCACGGCACGAAAGGCGGTGTCGGTTCGGATCGTGAAAGTCCCGCGGCGGATCACCCGGGCGAGCGAACGGGAAATGTGGAAATTGTCCAAGGGGATCACCCCGCGCAACTGCGGTTCGAACCAGTGCAGCTCCGGGTTCTCGCGGCTTTCGGCCATCGGGAAAATCCCCTGGGCATAACCTGCCAGCAATAGCTCGGGGCTGAGGGGAGGAAACATGGCAGGCCTGTGATCGCTTGGTGCGCGCTCACGATGGCAAAGAACGCGGGCAAGCGCAAAGCGGTTTTGGCAAAAGCCACGGAATGAAAAACGCCCCCGAAACGGGGGCGTTTGTCTGGTCGTAACGCTTAGCCGAAGGTGCGGGCCAGCCATTTTTCCAGCCAGTGGATCGAATAATCCCCGGACTGGATGTCAGGCTCGGCCAGCAGCGCGTTGAACAGCGGCACGGTGGTGTCGACCCCGTCGACGATCAGCTCGCCCAGGGCGCGGCTCAGGCGGGCCAGCGCCTCGTCACGGTCGCGGCCATGCACGATCAGCTTGCCGATCAGGCTGTCGTAATAGGGCGGGATCTTGTAGCCGTCATAGAGCGCGCTATCCATCCGCACACCCAGACCGCCCGGCGCGTGATACTGGGTGATCTTGCCGGGGCAGGGGCTGAAATTCGGCAGTTTCTCGGCGTTGATCCGCACCTCGATCGCGGCGCCGCGGATCTTCAGGTCTTCCTGACGGAATTCCATCGGCAGGCCAGCTGCCACGCGGATCTGTTCGCGCACCAGATCGACATCGAAGATCGCCTCGGTCACCGGGTGTTCGACCTGCAGGCGGGTGTTCATCTCGATGAAATAGAACTCGCCGTCCTCGAACAGGAATTCGATGGTGCCCGCACCCGAATAGCCCAGTTTCGCCATTGCATCGGCGCAGATCCCACCGATCCGGGCGCGCTGTTCGGGGGTGATGCAGGGGCCGGGGGCCTCTTCGAACACCTTCTGGTGGCGGCGCTGCAACGAGCAGTCGCGCTCGCCCAGATGCACGGCGCGGCCCTTGCCGTCGCCGAAGACCTGAATTTCGATGTGACGCGGCCGCTGGAGGTATTTCTCCATATAGACCTCGTCATTGCCGAAGGCGGCCTTGGCTTCCGAACGCGCGGTGCGGAACGCCACTTCCAGCGTGCTTTCGTCCTGCGCCACCTTCATGCCACGCCCGCCACCGCCGGCGGTGGCCTTGATGATCACCGGATAACCGATTTCCGCGGCCACCTTGCGGGCGGTCTCGTAATCGGGGACGCCGCCGTCCGAGCCGGGCACGACGGGAATCCCAAGGTTTTTCGCGGTTTCCTTGGCAGTGATCTTGTCGCCCATGATGCGGATATGCGCCGCCGAAGGGCCGATGAAGGTGATGTCGTGATCTTCCAGCACCTGCACGAAGGTCGCGTTTTCGGACAGGAAGCCATAGCCCGGGTGGATCGCCTGCGCGCCGGTGATCTCGCAGGCCGCGACCAGCGCCGGGATCGACAGATAGCTTTCCGACGAGGGGTTCGGCCCGATGCAGACCGATTCATCGGCCATGCGCACATGCATCGCGTCGCTGTCGGCGGTGGAGTGAACGGCGACCGAGGCGATCCCCATCTCTCGGCAGGCGCGGATCACGCGCAGCGCGATCTCGCCGCGGTTGGCGATCAGGATCTTGTCGAACATGGGGACCCCCTTACTCGACGATCATCAGCGGCGTGCCGAATTCGACCGGCGTGCCGTCTTCCACCAGAATCCGCTTCACCGTGCCCGCCTTGGGCGCCGGAATGTGGTTCATGGTTTTCATCGCCTCGATGATCATCAGCGTCTGGCCTTCCTTGACCTGTGCGCCAACGGTGACGAAGGGCGCGGCACCCGGTTCGGCCGCCATATAGGCGGTGCCGACCATCGGCGAGGCCACGGCGCCCGGATGGCTGGCCGGATCGGCAGGGGCGGCGGTTGCGGCTGCGGGGGCTGCGGTTGCGGCCGCAGGGGCCGGGGCGGCAGCCGCGGCGGGCGCCGCATAAACCGGGGCCGGGGCCGCAATCACGGTCGCCTGTTTGACGACGCGGACTTCGAGGCTGTCGTCCTCGCCATATTCGCGCACGACCGCCAGTTCGGTCAGCTCGTTCTTGTTCAGAAGCTCAGCCAGCGCCTGAATGAAGGCCACGTCGTTTTCATGGGAGTGTTTGGTCATGCCGTCCTCGAAGGGTGCGTTTCACGTTCTTGTCCGGCCTGTCGTATCGCAGGCCGTGCGGTATTGCGGCCCGTTATACGCGAGGCGGCAGGGCGAGGAAAGTGGGAACGACTGACGTAACGTCCCCGTGCGCGCGTCGTGCCTGATTAAACTTTGGGCAATTGCGCGGTGTTTGGGCGTGTGTCGCGCGCCGGAGGGGCGATCTCTGACGGTTCCGTATTTTACCACTTGATAAAATTTATGCCTGTGGCAGCGTGAGGGAAATAAAAAGCAAGCCAGGGAGGTCCAAGGTGACCAATAGCCAGCTTACCCCCGGTGTGGTGCCGGGGCGGCTCTCGCCGCAGGAATATGATGCGAATTTCGCCGATGTCGCGCCGCCGCTGGACGCGCATGAGGCGCAGGTGGCGGCGGATCGGTGTTATTTCTGCCATGACGCGCCCTGCATGACGGCCTGTCCGACCTCGATCGACATTCCGCTGTTCATCCGCCAGATCGCGACCGGCACCCCCGAGGCTGCGGCGAAAACCATTCTGGGGCAGAATATTCTGGGCGGCATGTGCGCCCGGGTCTGCCCGACCGAAACGCTGTGCGAAGGCGATTGCGTGCGGATGGAATCCGAGGGCAAGCCGGTCGAGATCGGCGCGCTGCAACGCTTTGCCACCGATAGGCTGATGGCGGCGGGCAAGCATCCGTTCACCCGTGCCGCCCCGACCGGCAAATCGGTGGCGGTGGTGGGCGCGGGGCCTGCGGGCCTGTCGGCGGCGCACCGTCTGGCGATGCACGGCCATGAGGTCACGATCTATGACGCGCGCCCCAAGCCCGGCGGGCTGAACGAATACGGCATCGCCTCTTACAAGGCACCCGAGGCCTTCGCGAGCGCCGAGGTGGCCTGGCTTTTGCAGATCGGCGGTATCACCGTGATGCAGAACTGGCAGATGGGGCGCGCGGGCGATGGCACGCTTGACGATCTGCTGGCCGACCATGATGCGGTGTTCCTGGGCATGGGTCTGTCGGGTGTGAATGCGCTGAACCTGCCGGGCGAGGAACTGGCGATACCCGCCACCGATTTCATCGCGGCGCTGCGCCAGACCGAGGATCTATCGACCCTGCCGATCGGGCGCAAAGTCGTGGTGATCGGCGGCGGCATGACCGCAGTCGATGCGGCGGTGCAGGCAAAACTGCTGGGGGCCGAGACCTCGACCATCGTCTATCGCCGCTCGCAGGGGGAAATGCCCGCCTCGGAACACGAACAGGATCATGCGCTTGGCTGCAATGTCCGGCTGATCTGCAACGCCGCGCCGGTGGCGATCCACGCGGTCGAAGGTGGGCTTGAGGTCGAATTCGCGCGCACCGAAACCACGGGCGCGGGGCTGCGCAAGCTGGACGATACCTTCCGGCTCAAGGCCGATCAGGTGTTCACCGCGATTGGCCAGACCCTGGGTGCCACGCCTGCCGAGATCCGGTTGGCCGGTGGCAAGATCGCCGTCGATGGTGCGGGGCGCACCAGCCTGTCGCGGGTCTGGGCGGGGGGCGATTGCGCGCTTGGCGGCGAGGATCTGACCGTCACCGCCGTGGCCGAGGGCCGCGATGCCGCGGAAGACATGCACAAATTTCTGATGGGGGAGTGACCCATGGCCGATCTGCGTTCTGAATTCGTGGGGATCAAATCCCCGAACCCGTTCTGGCTGGCCTCGGCCCCGCCGACCGACAAGGAATATAACGTGCGCCGCGCCTACGAGGCAGGCTGGGGCGGTGTGGTCTGGAAGACGCTGGGCAGCGAGGGGCCGCCGGTGGTGAACGTGTCGGGCCCGCGCTATGGCGTGATCTACGGCGCCGACCGCCGCGTGCTGGGGATCAACAATATCGAGCTGATCACCGACCGCCCGCTGGAGGTGAACCTGCGCGAGATCAAATCGGTCAAGCGCGACTATCCCGACCGCGCGCTGGTCGTCAGCCTGATGGTGCCCTGCGACGAGGCCAGCTGGAAGGCGATCCTGCCGCTGGTCGAGGAGACCGGCGCCGATGGGGTCGAACTCAATTTTGGCTGCCCGCATGGCATGGCCGAACGCGGCATGGGTTCGGCCGTGGGGCAGGTGCCGGAATACATCGAGATGGTTACCCGCTGGGTGAAACAGAACACACGCATGCCCTGCATCGTGAAGCTGACGCCCAATATCACCGATGTGCGCAAACCCGCCGAGGCCGCCAAGCGCGGCGGCGCCGATGCGGTCAGCCTGATCAACACGATCAACTCGATCACCTCGGTCAATCTGGACGATTTCGCGCCCGAACCCATGATCGACGGCATGGGCACGCATGGCGGCTATTGCGGCCCGGCGGTCAAGCCGATCGCGCTGAACATGGTCGCGGAAATCGCGCGCAATGCCGAAACCGCAGGGCTGCCGATTTCCGGCATCGGCGGGGTCACGACATGGCGCGACGCGGCCGAGTTCATGGCGCTTGGCGCGGGCAATGTGCAGGTGTGCACGGCCGCGATGACCTATGGGTTCAAGGTCGTGCAGGAAATGATTTCGGGCCTGTCGGAGTACATGGATCGCAAGGGCATGGTCTCGACCTCGGAAATCGTGGGGCGCGCGGTGCCGAAGGTGACCGACTGGCAATATCTGAACCTGAATTACGTCACCAAGGCGGTGATCAATCAGGACGATTGCATCAAATGCGGGCGCTGCTATGCCGCTTGCGAGGATACCTCGCATCAGGCCATCGCGATGGACGAGGACCGCACCTTCACCGTCAAGGATGAGGAATGCGTCGCCTGCAACCTGTGCGTCGATGTCTGCCCGGTGGATTGCATCACCATGCGCGAACTGGCCAAGGGCGAGACCGACCCCCGCACCGGGCGCGAGGTCGGCGACTATGCCAACTGGACGACGCACCCGAACAACCCGTCCTCGGCCAGCTTCTGCGGGCTTCGCCCCGCAGAGTAGGCCCTAGCGGGTCAAATCCAGGCTCGGCTCCGGCGCCTGATCCAGCTTTTGCCAGTCGCCCTGCGGGGCGGGGGCAGGCGGGTCTGCCGGGGCCTTGGTCGTTGCGGACGGGGCGAGGGGCGCTGCCGCAGGCTCTGTCATGGGCCCTTGAATGGGGCCTTCGGGCGCAGTGTCCGTCGTCATGGGGCGCACGTTTTGCACGGCCTTGCGTCGCGTGGCCTCTGCCTCCAGCGGAGTCATTTCGAAGGTCGGTGGCGGCCCGGTCGGTGCATCCGGGTCGGGCGGTGGGCCACTGTCGCCATCATCTTGCGCCAGTGCGGTGGCCGTGCCCTGACTTAGCACGGCCTGTTGCATCAGCTGCGCCCGGACCTGTTGGGCCCGGTCCTGGCCGGTCTGCGTGTCCACCTCGGCCCCCATGCCGCCATTGGTATTCGCGGCCTTCGCCGCCGGTTCGACCGTCGTGGCCGGCGCGTGTTTCGGCGGCGCCGGCATCAGCACCGGCGACCAGCCAATCTGAGGCATAAGCCCCGAAATCCGGTCCATCCCCACTCTCCTCGCATCTAGACCCCCACGAGACGACTCTGTGCGTCAGGGGTGAAGGAAGGATGAATCCCAGGCGATTTCTGAAAACGGAGTTAACGCCTCAGGGCGCCAGCAGCCGCTCGAACAGCATGTCGAGGAACGAGCCAGCCTCGGCGAAGGGGTCGCGATCCGGCCCCAGAACCGCCCGCACCTGCACGTCGAAATCGGCATAATGCTGGGTCAGCGCCCAGATCGAGAAGATCAGGTGATAGGGGTCGACCGGCGCGATCCGGCCCGCATCGGCCCAGGCCTGGATCACGGCGGCCTTGTCGTCGACCAGCGTCTTCAGATCGCCCTCGATACCCGCCATCATCCGCGGCGCGCCCTGCAGGATTTCATTGGCGAAAAGCCGGCTTTCGCGCGGCATCTCGCGCGACATCTCCAGCTTGCGGCGCATGTAGGCCATGATTTCGGCGCGCGGCTCGCCAGCCGGGTCCATCGCGCGCAGGGGCGCAAGCCAGACATCCATCAACCCGCCCAGCAGCTCCAGATGGATCGCTTCTTTCGAGGGGAAATAATACAGCAGGTTCGGCTTGCTCAGCCCCGCGACCTCGGCGATCTGATCGAGCGTCGCCCCGCGAAACCCCTGCGCCGAGAATACGTCCAGCGCAGCCTGCAGAATCGCCTCGGTGTTGCGGCGCTGAATCCGGGTCTGTGGGCGCGGCGTCTCGTTCACAATCAATCCTCCCAATTGCGGGGCCTATAGCGCAGCCCTTGACAGCAATCAACGCCGGGGTGTCCATATTTGCCATGCATGACGGCTTCTCGGGCGGCGCTGCTTGACTGGCGCAAAGCGCATGCTAGCGTGCAACCTGACCAAGTAGTCAAATCATAATCCGGCCCCCCTGCGGGCCTTTCCACGGGAGACCCCAATGGCGCTGGACCGCAAGACGCCCAACGATCTGAACGCATTCTGGATGCCTTTCACCGCGAACCGGCAGTTCAAGAAGAACCCGCGCATGTTCGTGGGCGCCAAGGACATGCATTATACCACCGCCGACGGGCGTCAGGTGCTGGATGGCACTGCCGGGTTGTGGTGCTGCAACGCGGGCCATTGCCGCCCCAAGATCACCGAGGCGATCCAGAAGCAGGCCGCCGAGATGGATTATGCGCCCGCCTTCCAGATGGGCCACCCGGCGGCGTTCGAACTGGCCAACCGGCTGGTCGAGATCGCGCCCGACGGGATGGAACATGTGTTCTACACCAACTCGGGCTCTGAATCGGTGGAAACCGCGCTGAAACTGGCGATCGCCTATCACCGGGCGCGCGGCGATGGGGCGCGCACCCGGCTGATCGGGCGCGAGCGCGGCTATCACGGGGTGAACTTCGGTGGGATCTCGGTCGGTGGCATCGTCACCAACCGCAAGGTCTTCGGCCCGCTGGTCCCGGGTGTGGACCACATGCCCCACACCCATCTGCCAGCGCAGAACGCCTTCACCAAGGGCCAGCCCGAACATGGCGCGCATCTGGCCGACGAGCTGGAGCGGATCGTGGCGCTGCATGGCGCGGAAACCATCGCGGCGGTCATCGTCGAGCCGATGGCGGGGTCGACCGGCGTGCTGCTGCCGCCCAAGGGCTATCTGCAGAAGCTGCGCGAGATCACTCGCAAACACGGCATTCTGCTGATCTTCGACGAGGTGATCACCGGGTTCGGCCGTCTGGGCAGCGCCTTCGCTGGCCAGCATTACGGCGTGACGCCCGACATCATGACCACCGCCAAGGGCCTGACCAATGGCGTGATCCCGATGGGTGCGGTGATGACCACGGCGGCGGTGCATGACGCCTTCATGACCGGCCCCGAGCACATGATCGAGCTGTTCCACGGCTATACCTATTCCGGCAACCCGATCGCCAGCGCCGCCGGGATCGCGACGCTGGAAACCTATCGCGAGGAAGGCCTGTTCGAACGCGCGGCCGAACTGGCACCCTATTGGCAAGAGGCGTTGCACAGCTTGCGCGGCACCCGCAACGTCATCGACATCCGCAACGAAGGCCTGATCGGCGCGGTGGAACTGGAAAGCATTCCGGGCGAACCCACGAAACGGGCGTTCTCGGCCTTCCTGAAAGCCTATGAAAAAGGCATCCTGATCCGCACCACGGGCGACATCATCGCCATGAGCCCGCCGCTGATCATTTCCAAAGCCGAGATCGACCAGTTGATCGGCACGCTGAAAGACGTGCTGGATACGCTGGAGTAATCCGGTCTGGTGCATCAAAAAAACGGGCGGGGCCGCATGGTCCCGCCCGTTTTGCGCCGGGCATCTGCCCTCACACCACCCCGATCCCCCGCAACACCACCTCTTTCACGCTGGCCTTGGCGGATTCCCAGTCGGCCTCGCTCAGCGGGCCGCCGTTCAGCACTTCGATCTGGTGGCCGAAATCTGCGTAATGCTGGGTCGTGGCCCAGAGCATGTAGAGCAGGTGTTCGGGGTTGACCGGGGCCATCTTGCCCTCGGCGATCCAGCGGGTGATGACGGCCGCGCGCCCCGCGGTCCAGTCGCGCAGCGTGGTTTCCAGATAGTCCTGGATCACCGGCGCGCCATGCATCACTTCGCTGGCCCAGACCTTCGATCCGTTCGGATGGCGGCGCGAGATTTCCATCTTGGCGTCGATATAGGCGCCGATCCCTTCGGCCGGGCCGGGGGCGCCGTCCATTGCGTCGGCGGCCTCCAGCCAGATCTGGAAGATCCGCTGCACCACCGCGCGATAAAGCGCCTCTTTCGTGGCGAAATAGTAATGCAGATTGGCCTTGGGCAGCCCCGCCATATCCGCGATCAGCTGCATCGTCGCCCCGCCGAACCCGGCCTCGGCAAAGACGCTTTCGGCCGCGGCCAGGATCGTGGCCTCGGTCGCGCGGCGGTTCGCGGAACGGCGCTTAATTTTTGTGCGGTTGATCGCGGAATTTTCGGTCACACAGCCCTCCGAGCCGGGATTTTCGTTGACCGGTTGGTCAGAACGTGGCTCCCTGAACCTGACCATACGGTCAGAAAAAGATTCGTCGCAAGAGGGCAAAGGCCCCGCCGCCGACAGGGAGTATGAACGATGTCCGCACCCGGGGAAAACCTCCGTATCAATTCCGCACGCCTGTGGGACAGCCTGATGGAAATGGCAAAAATCGGCCCCGGAATCGCGGGGGGCTGCAATCGCCAGACGCTGACCGACGAAGACGCCGAGGGGCGTGTGCTGTTCCAGAAATGGTGCGAAGAGGCCGGGCTGACGATGGGCGTCGATGCCATGGGCACGATGTTCATGCGCCGCGAAGGCACCGACCCCGACGCACTGCCGGTCTATGTCGGCAGCCATCTGGATACGCAGCCGACGGGCGGCAAATACGACGGGGTGCTGGGGGTTCTGGGCGCGCTGGAAGTGGTGCGCTCGATGAATGACCTGGGCATCAAGACCCGTCATCCGATCGTCGTCACCAACTGGGCCAATGAGGAAGGCGCGCGGTTTGCGCCGGCGATGCTGGCCTCGGGGGTGTTTGCAGGGGTGCATACGCTGGATTACGCCTATGCCCGCAAGGATCTGGAAGGGCTGAGCTACGGCGAGGAACTGGCGCGGATCGGCTGGAAAGGCGACGAAGAGGTCGGCGCGCGCAAGATGCACGCCTATTACGAGCTGCATATCGAACAGGGCCCGATCCTGGAGGCCGAGAACAAGACGATCGGCGTTGTCACCCATTGTCAGGGGCTGTGGTGGCTGGAATTCACCCTGACCGGGCGCGAGGCGCACACCGGGTCGACCCCGATGGCGATGCGCGTTAACGCGGGGCTGGCGATGGCACGCATCTTCGAGATGGTGCAAGAGGTGGCGATGAAAAACCAGCCCGGCGCCGTGGGTGGGGTGGGGCAGGTGAAATTCAGCCCGAATTCGCGCAACGTGCTGCCCGGAACGGTGGTGTTCACCGTCGACATCCGCACCCCCGATCAGGCCAAGCTCGACGCGATGCGCGCCGAGATCGAGGCCCGCGCGGCCGAGATTTGCGCCGCTCTGGACGTCGGGTGTTCGGTCGAGGCCGTGGGACATTTCGACCCGGTCACCTTCGCCCCGGAACTGGTGAAGAACGTCCGGCAAGCCGCTGAACGGCTTGGATATTCGCATATGGATATCATCTCGGGCGCGGGTCACGATGCCTGCTGGGCGGCGAAGGTCGCGCCCGCGACCATGGTGATGTGCCCCTGCGTCGGCGGGCTGTCGCATAACGAAGCCGAAGAGATCAGCCCGGACTGGGCGGCGGCTGGCACCGATGTGCTGTTCCATGCCGTGCTGGAAACGGCCGAAGTCGTCAGCTGAGAGCGCCGGGGGCTGCGCGCCCCCGGACCCCGCGGGATATTTGAACCAAGTTGAAAGCAGCAGCTTTCCGGGAGAGCGATATGACCACAGTCATCAAGAACGGAACCATCGTCACCGCCGATCTGACCTACAAGGCGGATGTGCTGATCGAGGGCGGGCAGATCATCGAGATCGGTCAGGGGCTGAAGGGCGACGAAGTGCTGGACGCCACCGGTTGCTATGTGATGCCCGGCGGCATCGACCCGCATACCCACCTGGAAATGCCCTTCATGGGCACTTATTCGAGCGACGATTTCGAAAGCGGAACGCGGGCGGCGCTGGCGGGTGGCACGACGATGGTGATCGACTTCGCGCTGCCGGCGCCGGGGCAGGGGCTCTTGGATGCGCTCAAGATGTGGGACAACAAGTCGACCCGCGCGAATTGTGACTATTCCTTCCACATGGCGGTGACCTGGTGGGGCGAGCAGGTGTTCGACGAAATGCAGGCGGTGACCGAGCGCGGCATCAATTCCTTCAAGCATTTCATGGCCTACAAGGGCAGCCTGATGGTCAATGACGACGAGCTGTTCGCCAGTTTCAAGCGCTGTGCGGAGCTGGGCGCGCTGCCGATGGTGCATGCCGAGAACGGCGATATCGTGGCCGAAATGTCGGCCAAGCTGCTGGCCGAGGGCAATGTGGGCCCCGAGGCGCATGCCTATTCGCGCCCCTCTCAGGTCGAGGGCGAGGCCACCAACCGCGCGATCATGATCGCCGATATGGCGGGGGTGCCGTTGTATGTCGTGCATACGTCGTGCGAAGAGGCGCATGAGGCGATCCGGCGCGCGCGCATGCTGGGCAAGCGGGTCTATGGCGAGCCGCTGATCCAGCACCTGACGCTGGACGAGAGCGAATATTTCAATGCCGACTGGGACCATGCCGCGCGGCGCGTGATGAGCCCGCCCTTCCGCAACAAGATGCATCAGGACAGCCTGTGGGCCGGGCTGTCGGGGGGCACGCTGTCTTGCGTGGCCACCGACCATTGCGCCTTTACCACCGATCAGAAACGCTATGGCGTCGGCGATTTCACCAAGATCCCGAATGGCACCGGGGGCCTTGAGGACCGGATGCCGATGCTCTGGACCTATGGCGTCAACACCGGGCGGATCACGATGAACGAATTTGTCGCGGTGACCTCGACCAATATCGCGAAAATCATGAATATGTATCCCAAGAAGGGGGCGATTCTGGTGGGGGCCGATGCGGATATCGTGGTCTGGGACCCGGCGGCGAGCAAGACGGTGTCGGCCAGTTCTCAGCAATCTGCCATTGATTACAACGTGTTCGAGGGCAAAGTTGTGACGGGTCTGCCGCGCTACACGCTGACGCGCGGGCAGGTTGCAGTGGCCGAAGGCGTGGTGCAAACCCGTGAGGGCCATGGCGAATTCGTCGCCCGTGCGCCGGGGGCTGCGGTGAACAAGGCACTGAGCACCTGGAAGGAACTGACCGCGCCGCGGCCGGTGGTGCGCAGCGGCATTCCCGCCTCGGGCGTTTGATGCCGAAGCTGAACAACGGTCCGTAACGCCATGACAAGAAAGACACAATGAAAGCGCCAGTGATCGAAGCCAAAGACCTCAACCTGACGTTCGAGACGAATGACGGGCCGGTTCATGCGCTCAAGGATGTGAACCTGACGATTGATCAGGGCGAGTTCGTGTCCTTCATCGGACCTTCGGGCTGTGGCAAGACCACGTTCCTGCGTTGCATCGCGGCGCTGGAACAGCCGACGGGCGGGGTGCTGCGGGTCAATTCGATGACGCCGGAACACGCCCGCCAGGCGCGCAGCTATGGCTATGTCTTCCAGGCGGCGGGGCTGTATCCGTGGCGCACGATTGCGGGGAACGTGAAGCTTCCGCTGGAAATCATGGGCTATGCCAAGGCCGAACAGGACGCGCGCGTTGAAAAGGTGCTGTCGCTGGTCGATCTGCAGGGCTTTGGCAAGAAATTCCCCTGGCAGCTGTCGGGCGGCATGCAGCAGCGCGCCAGCATCGCCCGGGCGCTGGCCTTCGATGCCGACATCCTGCTGATGGACGAACCCTTCGGCGCGCTGGACGAGATCGTGCGCGACAAGCTGAACGAGGAGCTGCTCAAGCTGTGGGCGCGCACCGGCAAGACCATCGGCTTCGTCACCCATTCGATCCCCGAGGCGGTCTATCTGAGCACCAAGATCGTGGTGATGAGCCCGCGTCCGGGGCGGATCACCGATGTGATCGACAGCACCCTGCCGCGCGAACGCCCGCTGGAGATCCGCGACAGCCCCGAATTTCTGGCGATCGCGCATCGGGTGCGCGAAGGTCTGCGCGCGGGGCACGCCTATGAAGAATGATCTGCACAGCTTCGACACGCGGGCAGGGGGGCGCCAATGAAAGCGCTGCTTCCCATTCTGACCGTTCTGGCCGCGATTGTCGTGCTTTGGTATGGCGCTGCGGTCTGGCTCAACAGCCAATGGATCTATGACCAAGCCGCGCGGGCGGGGACCGAGGTCACCGTGACGCAACTGCTGAGCGAAACCATGGTTCAGGACCGCCCCGTCCTGCCCGCGCCGCATCAGGTGGCGCAGGGGCTGTGGGACGGGCTGGCGGGGCAGAAGATCACCTCGAAGCGCAGCCTGGTCTATCATGGCTGGATCACCCTGTCGGCGACGATGGCGGGGTTTGCCCTGGGCACCGGACTGGGCATTCTGCTGGCGGTGGGCATCGTGCACAGCCGCGCGATGGACATGTCGGTGATGCCTTGGGCGATTGCCAGCCAGACGGTGCCGATCCTGGCAATCGCGCCGATGGTGATCGTGGTGCTGGCAAGTCTTGGGATCAAGGGCTTGCTGCCCAAGGCGATCATCGCGGCCTATCTGAGCTTCTTTCCGGTGCTTGTGGGCATGGTCAAGGGCCTGCGCGCGCCTGAAGGCCAGCAACTGGACCTGCTGCGCACCTATAACGCCAGCGGCGCCGCGACCTTCTGGAAGCTGCGTCTGCCCTCGTCGATGCCCTATCTGTTCGCCAGCCTGAAGGTCGGCATCGCTGCGGCGCTGGTGGGCGCCATCGTGGCCGAACTGCCCGCGGGCGCCACCATGGGATTGGGCGCGCGGCTGTTGTCGGGCAGCTATTATGGCCAGACGATCCAGATCTGGGCCGCGCTGTTCACCGCCGCGGCGCTGGCCGCATCGCTGGTGATGATCGTGGGGGTGATCGAACGGGTGACGCTCAAGCGCATGGGGATGGCACGATGATCTGGGCGCTTGGGGCGATTGCCTTCTGGATTGCGGGCTCTGCGCTGAATGTGTGGATCGCGGGACGCTATGGGCGGGCACGCTGGGCGCGGCTTTTCGTGCCGTTGCTGTTTGGCGCCACGCTGCTGGTGCTGTGGGAAGGGCTTGTGCGCGGGCTCGATGTCAGCCCGGTGATCCTGCCGCCACCCTCGATGATCGCGGCGCGGTTTGCGCAAAGCACCGATCTCTTGTGGGGCGATTTCATCCAGACGATCCTGAAAGGCGCGCTGTCGGGCTATGTCATCGGCTGCGGCGCGGCGGTGGCGGTGGCGGTGCTGATCGACCGATCGCCGTTCCTGCAGCGCGGGTTGCTGCCGGTGGGCAATTTCGTGGCCGCCCTGCCGATCGTGGGCATCGCGCCTATTCTGGTGATGTGGTTCGGCTTTGACTGGCAGTCGAAGGCGGCGGTCGTGGTGGTGATGGTGTTCTTCCCGGTGCTGGTGAACATGGTGGCGGGGCTGGCCGCGACCGATCACCTGCAGCGCGACCTGATGGCGACCTATTCGGCCAGCTACGGCCAGTCGTTGCTGAAACTGCGCCTTCCGGCGGCGATGCCGTTTCTGTTCAACGGGTTGAAGATCGCCACCACGCTGGCGCTGATCGGCGCGATCGTTGCCGAATTTTTCGGCAGCCCGACGCGTGGTATGGGCTTTCGGATCAATACCGCGGTGGGCCAGCTTGATATGCCGCTGGTCTGGGCCGAGATTACCGTGGCGGCGCTGGCCGGTTCGGGATTCTTTGGCGGCATGGCCCTGATCGAGAAGGCGGTGACCTTCTGGCACCCCTCGCAACGCGCAAGATGAGTTTACAACACCCGGGAAAATCCGGGGATCAACAGTGGAGACGGCGATGAAGAAATTGATGTTGGGGGCGGCGCTGGCCGCGCTGGCCGCAGGTGCAGCCTCGGCCGAGGATGTGACGCTGCAGCTGAAATGGGTCACCCAGGCCCAGTTCGCGGGCTATTATGTGGCCAAGGAAAAGGGTTTTTACGACGAGGAAGGCCTTGATGTGACGATCCTGCCGGGCGGCCCCGATATTTCGCCCACGCAGGTGATGGCGGGCGGCGGCGCCGATGTCACGGTCGACTGGCTGCCCTCGGCGCTGGCGGCGCGCGAAAAGGGGCTGGCGCTGGTCAACATCGCGCAGCCGTTCAAATCCTCGGGCATGATGCTGACCTGCCTGAAGGAAACCGGCATCACCGGCCCCGAGGATTTCAAGGGCAAGACGCTGGGTGTGTGGTTCGGCGGCAATGAATACCCGTTCCTGAGCTGGATGGCGCATCTGGGCATCCCGACCACCGGCGGTGCTGACGGGGTCGAGGTGTTGAAGCAAGGCTTCAACGTCGATCCGCTGCTGCAAAAGCAGGCGGCCTGCATCTCTACCATGACCTATAACGAATATTGGCAGGTGATCGATGCCGGGCTGACGCCCGAGGATCTGGTGACCTTCAAATATGAAGACGAGGGCGTGGCGACGCTGGAAGACGGGCTTTATGTCATGGAAGACAAGCTGTCCGACCCGGCCTTCGAAGAGAAGATGGTGAAATTCGTGCGCGCCTCGATGAAGGGCTGGAAATACGCCGAGGCGAACCCGGACGAAGCCGCGATGATCGTGCTGGAAAACGACGAGACCGGCGCGCAGACTGAAACCCACCAGAAGCGGATGATGGGCGAGGTGGCCAAGCTGACCGCCGGGTCCAACGGCACGCTCGACCCGGCCGATTTCGACCGCACGGTGAAGACCCTGCTGGCGGGCGGCTCGGACCCGGTGATCTCGGCCGAGCCGGTGGGCGCCTGGACCCATGTGATCACCGACAAGGCGCTGCAATAAGCGCAGTCCCGGCTGATCGGATCGATGGCGCGTCCCCTTGCGGGGGCGCGCCTTTCGTTTTGCCACGATTCGTTAACCCTGCTGTGCTGTGATCCCCGCAACGGGAGGCCGCATGGACAAGCTGCGCAACGAGGAGGACAGGCTTTCGCCCCGCGTCGTCTGGGGCGGCGGGGTGGCGCTGGCGGCGCTGCTGGCCGTGCTGTTCTGGGCGACGTGGAAAAGCCAGTTCGCGGCGCCGCCCGGTTATCTGTTCGGCACCGTGACACAAGCGGTCGAGGCGGGCTATTGCCTGACGGTGGCGCAGATGATCGTGCCATCCGGGGCGCCGGTGGGCAGCTATTTCGACGAGGCGGCGCAATTCTGGGTCGCCCGGCTGAAGGCGCTGACCTCTGACATGGGCCCGGCGATCAGCGCAGGGCGCGCCAGATTCGGCCGCGACAAGGTGGCGGCGGGGGCCAAGGGCGATGTCTGGGCACAATTCGCGATGGGGGAGTGTTCGAACCGCGCGCTGATCTATGGCGCGCATTTTCGCAGTTTCGACTAGGGGCGCGTTATTCGTGCTTGATTTAAATCAGGGCACGAAATTAAAGTGAACCGTATAGTTCATTCACGGCGCGAATAGAGGAGATAGCGATGTCGATGATGCGTGAGAAATCCCGTGGGCTTGTGGGCCTTGCGGCGGTGCTGGTGCTGGCGGTTCTGGCGGGCTGCACCGATCTGGAAAAAGATGTCGGCCAGTGCGAGCCGGGCGTGGGCGATCTGAGCACCGCGCCGATGGTGGCGCCTGACTGCTGATCGGCAAAACACCCGGGAGGAGCGGGGACGGTCGGGCGCAATGGCCCGGTCGTCCCTTTTCTTTTCGGGCGTAAAGGTCTGTAAATCGCTTTGTAATCTTGGGGATTGGCGGTAAATCGGGGGCGTGAGGCAACCCCGAGGAGGCCATGGCCCGTTCCGCCCTGACCGGCACCCGCATTCGCGAACGGCGCACCGCGCTGCGGATGAAGCAGGCCGATCTGGCGCGTGCGGCGGGGATCTCGCCGGCCTATCTGAATCTGATCGAACACAACCGCCGCCGGGTGGGCGATAGTCTGCTGGAGCAGTTGGCGCAGGTTTTGGGCGTCGATCCGGTGGCCCTGTCCGAGGGCGCCGAAGGGGTGCTGTTCGACGGGCTGCGCGAGGCGCTGGCGAGTGCGGAAACCGAAGGCAGCGCCCAGGCCGCGGGCCTGCCCGAACTGGAACGGATCGAGGAATTCGTCGGTCGCTTCCCCGGCTGGGCCGCGGTTTTGGCCGGGCGGCAGGCCCGTGTCGCGGCGCTGGAGCGGGTCGTCGAAAGCTATTCCGAACGCATGGCGCAGGACCCGTTCCTGCTGGCGTCGCTGCACGAGGTGCTGTCGGCGGTGACCTCGCTGCGTTCGACCGCGGCGATCCTGGTCGAAACCGAAGACATCGAGCCGGAATGGCGCGCGCGCTTCCTGCGCACGATCCAGGACGAAAGCCTGCGTCTGTCCGATACCGCCGAGGCGCTGGTGGGCTATCTGGACGAATTGGAAGAGGCCGAGACCGGGCTGAGTTCACCGCTGGAACAGGTCGAGGCCTGGCTGTCGATGCGCGGCTGGCATTTGCCCGAGCTGGAACAGCCCGACCCGCCCGAGCCCGAGACGCTGATCGAGGGGGTGGCGGAACTCGCCTCGGGGGCTGCGCGCAAGCTCGCGCTGGCGCATATCGCCCGCGCGGCCGAGGATGCGCGCGCGCTGCCGCTGGCGCCCTTTGCCGCCGCATTGCTGGAATGCGGCAGCGATCCGGCGCGGCTGGCGCAACGTTTCGGCGCGCCGATGGGGGCGGTGTTCCGCCGTCTGGCGACGCTGCCCGCCGGGATCGAGGGAGCGCCGCCCGCCGGTCTGGTGATCTGCGACGGGTCGGGCACACTGACCTTCCGCCGCGCGGCGCCCGGGTTCACCATGCCGCGCTTCGGCGCGGCCTGTCCGCTCTGGCCGCTTTACGAGGCACTGACCCGCCCGATGCAACCGATCCGCACCGTGGTCGACATGGCAGGCCGCTTGCCGCAGCGGTTCCTGACCTATGCCTTCTGCGCCCCCCGCCAGCCCGCAGGGTTCGAGGGGCCGGTGCTGATGGAGGCGATGATGCTGATCCTGCCGCCACCGCCCGAACGCGCCAGCGGCGAACGTCCGGTCGGCTCGTCATGCAGGATCTGCCCGCGTGCCGACTGTGTCGGGCGGCGTGAACCCTCGATCCTGTCCGAAGCGTGACGCCAGCGTTTGACAGTTCCCGAAAGGGTCGCAATAGTTGCGACGGGGGAGAGGAGGAAGCGCCGATGTCGGGAAAACATGTGCTTCTGATCGAGGATGAGCCGCATATCGCTGAGGCGATCCGTTTCATCCTCACACGCGCAGGCTGGGAGGTCTCATTGGAAACCAGCGGTGCCGCGGCACTGGGGCGGATCGCGGACGAGGGGCCCGATGCGGTCATTCTGGATCTGATGCTGCCGGGGCGGTCGGGGTTGGAAATCCTGACCGATCTGCGCGCAAAACCGCGCTTCGCGGATCTGCCGGTGCTGATGCTGACCGCGCGGGGGCAGGGCCGCGACCGCGAGGCCGCCGAGCGCGCCGGCGCCAGCGCCTTCCTGGCCAAGCCCTTCGCCAATGGCGATGTGCTGGCCTGCCTGGAGGCGATTGTCGCGCGCGCCCATTCGGTGCGGAGCGCCTGATGCCGAAATCCGGCCAGCCGCTGTTTCTGGCCCGCCGGTCCTATCGGCGCAGACGGATGATGGACGCGGCACGGATCTTGCCGCTTCTGGGCGCGGTGCTGATCCTGCTGCCCGGGCTGTGGGGGCCGGCGGATGATCCGGTGCCCGATACCGGGCGCGGCGGGCTTTACCTGTTTGTGGTCTGGGCCGGGCTGGTGGCGGCGGCCTTCGGTCTGGCGCGCGGTCTGGAGCCGGCGCTGGAGGAAGAGGAAAAGGCCGAGGGCGCGCCCGAGTTGCACGACAGTTTCCTGCGTGCCGACGAAGGGGACAGCTGATGCCCTTCAACGTGCTGGTCGCGGTCTGTCTGACCTATGTCATCATGCTGTTCTCGGTGGCCTTCGTGGCCGAACGCCGCGCCCGCCGCAACCGGCTGCGGTTCCTGCACAGCCCCTGGGTCTATACGCTGTCGCTGTCGATCTATTGCACGGCCTGGACGTTTTACGGCGCGGTCGGCTATGCCGCGCGCTCTGGGTTGGAATTCGTCACGATCTATCTGGGGCCGACGCTGGTCTTCGTCGGCTGGTGGTGGGTGTTGCGCAAACTGGTGCGGATCGGGCGCGCGCAGCGCGTCACCTCGATTGCCGACCTGATTTCAAGCCGTTACGGCAAGTCGAACCTGCTGGGTGTGATCGTCACGCTGATGTCGGTGGCCTCGTCCACGCCCTATATCGCGCTGCAGCTGCAATCGGTCACGCTCAGCTTCGGGGTGTTTGCCGCCGATACGCCCGAAGGCTGGGCGCTGCCCGATCAGGGGGCGACGGCGCTGTGGATCGCCGGCGGGCTGGCGCTGTTCACCATCCTCTTTGGCACCCGCAATCTGGACGCCAACGAACGCCATCACGGCGTGGTCATGGCGATCGCGCTGGAAGCGGTGGTCAAGCTGGTGGCGCTGGTGGCCGTCGGGGTGTTCGTGGTCTGGGGGCTGGCCAGCGGCCCATGGGACATGCTGGCCAAGATCGACGCCTCGGCCATCGCACAATGGGATCTGCGGCCGGGGCGGTTTGCCGGGCTGGTGTTCGTCTCGGCCGCCGCTGTGCTGACCCTGCCGCGGATGTTTCAGGTGCTGGTGGTCGAGAATGTGGACGAACGCCACCTGACCACCGCCAGCTGGGCCTTTCCCGGCTATCTGATGCTGATGAGCCTGTTTGTCGTGCCGATTGCCGTCGTCGGGCTGGAGCTGATGCCCGCAGGCGTGAACCCCGATCTGTTCGTGCTGACCCTGCCGCTGAGCCAGGGGCAGGGCAAGCTCGCGCTTCTGGCGTTTCTGGGCGGGTTTTCCAGCGCCACCTCGATGGTGATCGTCGCGGCGATCGCGCTGGCGACGATGGTCAGCAACCACATCGTCACGCCGCTCTGGCTGGCGCTGCGCAGCGGCTCGTCGCGGGTGCCGGGCGATATTCGCGGGCTGGTGCTGATGTCGCGCCGGGTGTCCATCGCGGCGGTGCTGGCGATGGGCTATGGCTATTACCACCTGTCGGGCGGCTCGGCCGCGCTGGCCTCGATCGGGCTGATTGCCTTCGTGGGCGCGGCGCAGGTGCTGCCCGCGCTGCTGGGCGGCATCTTCTGGCGCGGGGCGACCCATGTCGGCGCGGCCGTCGGCCTGAGCGTCGGGTTTTCCGTCTGGATCTATACGCTGTTCCTTCCGTCCTTCGGCGAGGGCGGGCTGATTTCGGCGCAGGTGATGGCGGCAGGGCCGTTCGGCATCGCCTGGCTGCGGCCGCATGCCCTGTTCGGGGTGGCGGGGCTTGACCCGCTGCTGCATGCGCTGTTCTGGTCGCTCTTGCTCAACAGCCTGCTGTTTCTGGCGTTTTCGATGGTGTCCTTCCCCGGCCCGATGGAGCGGCTGCAGGGCGTGGCCTTCGTCAACATCTTCGATCAGGCGCCCGGCGCCCGCGGCTGGTCGCGCGGCGCGGCCGAGGCCGAAGACCTGCTGTCGATGTCGCAGCGCATTCTGGGCGCCGAAGAGGCGCAGCGTTTCTTTCAGGCGCAGGCGGCGGGGCAGGGCAAGCTGGGCTTCCTGCCCGACACCACCCCCGATTTCATTGCCCGGCTGGAACGTCAGCTGGCCGGGTCGGTGGGCGCGGCCACGGCCCACGCGATGATTGCGCAGCTGACCGGCGGCAGTTCGGTCTCGGTGCAGGATCTGATCGCGGTGGCGGGCGAGGCGGCCGAAATCAAGGAATATTCCGCGCAGCTTGAGGCGAAATCCGAAGAACTCGCCCGCACCGCCCGCGCCCTGCGCGAGGCCAATGACAAGCTGACCGAACTGTCGGTGCAGAAAGACGCGTTTCTGGGCCAGATCAGCCATGAATTGCGCACGCCGATGACCTCGATCCGGGCGTTTTCCGAAATCCTGATGGAGCCGGACCTGCCCGAGGCCGCGCGCGCCCAATATGCCGAGATCATCCATGAAGAGGCCCGCCGCCTGACCCGGCTGCTGGACGATCTGCTGGATCTGGCGGTGCTGGAAAACCGCAAGGTGCAGCTGAACGTGGGCGTGGCCAACCTGCACGATCTGATTTCGCGCGCGGTGCAGGCGGCCTCCTCGACCCGGCCCGAGCGGGTGTTCCGCGTCGAGCGCGACTTCCCGACCGAGCATATGCCGGTCTTTACCGACACCGACCGTCTGGTGCAGGTGTTCATCAATCTGGTGTCGAACGCGCGCAAATATTGCGATGCCGAACGCGGTGTGCTGCGGATCGAGGTGAAAAAGCGTGCCGGGCGGGTGCAGATCGACTTCATCGACAACGGATCGGGGATTCCCAAGAAATCCCAATCGCTTATCTTTGAAAAATTCGCCCGTTTGACCGATACCAGCCGCGCCGGCGGCGCCGGTCTGGGGCTGGCGATCTGCCGCGAGATCATGACCAATCTGGGCGGTTCGATCGACTATCTGCCCGGCCAGGGCGGCGCGGGGTTCCGGGTCAGCCTGCCGTTGCGCCGAAAAGAGGCGGCCTGAGGAATTTCCGGCTGTGTTCAACGATTTGTAAACCTTGATCTGCGATGCCTGTTCCCATCGGTCCCCCAATGGGGCCGGAATGGACGGGATGGCAGACGAACGGATTCAATCGGTGTTGCGCAGAAAGGCCGAGGCGGGCAAACCCGTCGCGGACAGCGCCCCCATGACGCCCGATCGCGCGATCACCCAGGCGCTGGCCAAGGTCGCGCAGGACAGTTTCGGGCTGCCGCTGCAGGTCACTGCGGCGCGCGAAAGCCGGATGTCGCTGGCCGACCTGCCCGAGGCGTTGGAGGATCTGTCGCTGTTGGCGATGATCGAAGGCCCGGGCGAGGCCCTGGGGCTGATGGTGCTGCCGCCCGCCACGCTGTCGGCGCTGATCGAGATGCAGACCATGGGGCAACTCGCGAAATCCGCCCCCGCGCCGCGCCGCGCAACGCGGATCGACGCCTCGATGGCGGCGGATTTCATCGACGCGGTGCTGGTTCAGATCGGCGATTTTCTGGCCGAGACCGAGGCGGTGATCTGGGCGGGCGGCTTTCGCTATGCCTCTTATCTGGATGATCCGCGGCCGCTGGGCCTGTTGCTTGAAGACATCGGCTATCGGGTCTGGTCGCTGCAGCTGGAACTGGGGGCGGGCGGCATGCGGCAGGGCGGGTTGCTGTGGGTTGTGCCCGCCAACGGGCGCGGCGCGCATTTGCGCCGCAACCCCGGCCAGACCGCGCTTGCCGCAACGGCTGAAGGGATCGCCTCGGCGGCGGCTGAACGCGCGGCGCAAGAGGCCGCCTGGGGCAAGCAGATGCAGGGCACAGTGATGGGCACGCGGGCGGTGATCGAGGCGGTCTTGCACCGCGTCTCGCTGCCGCTGTCGGCGGTGATGGCGCTGCGGCCCGGCCTGGATATTCCGCTGCCATCCGACGCGCTGGAACATCTGCGGCTGGAAGGTGCAGGGCGGCGGCGGCTGTCGCTTGGGCGGCTGGGCCAAAGCCGCGGGATGCGTGCCGTGCGGGTCATCGCCGAAGAGGATCTGGCGCAGGGCACGATGGCCGATGTCAGCACCGCCAAGGCGAAGCCCGCGAAAACAGACCCCGCGCCCGCCTTCGAGGCTGGCGCCAGTCCCTTTGCGGGCAAACCGCAGGACACGCTGGCCCTGTCGGCCCTGGGTGACCCGGGCTCGTCCCTTTATGACCCCCCTGCCGGAGAGGCGGGCGAGGATGCGGATTTTCCGCCCCTTGGAATGGCGCTTGACGGGTTCGGCGCCACCGAGGACACGGGCGATCTGCCACCGCTCAAGATCGGCAGCGGACTATAGGCCTTGCGGTTCCGGCTCAGGCGTCGTCCTGCCCGGTGGGCGGCGGATCGAGGCGTTGCAACAGGCCCCGCAAGGCGGGCGTCAGTGCCATTCCCGCGCCCATCGCCAGCACGAACAGCGCGAATTGCCAGCCGCCGAAGGCCAGCGCGCCAAGCGCCGGACCCGGGCACAGCCCGGCCAGCCCCCAGCCCGCCCCGAACAGTAGCGATCCCAGCACCAGATTGCGGTCGACCAGTTGCGGAAAATCGCCCGGCATCGGCAGGCCCAGATAGCTGGTCTTGCGCCGCGCCGCGATCCGCCAGACCCCCATCATCGGCAGCACCGCGCCACCCATCACGAAGGCCAGTGTCGGGTCCCAGTCGCCGAACACGTCAAGCCAGCCCTGCACCTTGGCGGTGTCGACCATGCCCGCCACCAGAAGCCCCGCGCCGAACAGCCCGCCGGCCAGAAATGCGGTGAAATTGCGCATCAGATCAGCCCCAGCCCATGCCGCGCGATCACCAGCGCCAGCCCCCCGCCCAGCAGGTAGAACACCGTCGCCACGATCCCGCGCAGCGACAGCCGCGAGATGCCGCACACCCCGTGCCCCGAGGTGCAGCCATTGGCCAGCCGCGTGCCGATGCCCACCAGCAGCCCGGCCAGGATCAGCACGCCGATATTGCTGCTGACATGGGTGTCGACCACCTTGTAAAGCGGCACCAGCAACGGCGGCACCACGATCAGCCCGGCCAGAAAGGCGAACCGCTCGGGCGTGGTGTCGCGCCCGCTGCCGTCGATCAGCCCGCCCAGAATGCCGCTGGCACCCATGATCCGGCCGTTCAGCAGCAGATAGACTGCCGCACCCGCGCCGATCATCAGGCCCCCGACGAGGCCCCAGATCCAGTCTTGATGCATGATAAATTCCTTATTCTCCCTGCACCTATGCTAGGATCGCTCGACACGGCACGCAAGCCGTTTGACCTGCGTCAAGGCCCGGCCCGGCTGCGCGGTCTTAGATGGGCCGAACAGGAGGAGGACGCCATGAAAACGCTCGACACCCGCAAAGCCGAACTGGAGGCCCGCCAGGCCCAGCTGAGTGCGCGGCTTGATCAGATCGAGACCGAATTCGAGGGGCATGACTCCAAGGATTGGGAAGAGATGGCGACCGAGCGCGAGGGCGACGAGGTGCTGGACGATCTGCGTCTGTCCGCCCGTCAGGAGTTGCGCATGATCGAGGCGGCGCTCGCACGGATCGACGAAGGCGAGTATGGATATTGCGTCACCTGCGGGGCGCAGATCTCGGAAGAGCGGCTCGATCTGATCCCCGCGACACCGTTCTGCCGTGACCACGCCGCCGGGCACTGAACCCGCATCGGCGGGCAAGTCTCTGGAATGATGTGAAATCAGCGTTGCCTCGGCCCGCTTTCGCCGTAAACTCGGCCAGACGCGGGCATGATGGCCCGGAGGGTGGAAAGCAGGGCAGGCAATGGCACGACGGGTGAAGCTGCAACGGCGCGAAGGCGTGGCCCTGGTCACGCTGCCCGGGGCCGGTGGTGCGCAGGACCCGGGGTTTGACGCCGATCTCTGTGCCAGCCTGAACGGGGCGCTGGATCTGTGCCTGAAAGACGAAGGATTGCGCGCGATGGTGCTGCGCGCGGGCCCCGGGGGATGGCCGGTGGCCGCCGATCCGGCCCGCGATTACGACGGGCCGGGGGCTGCGCGGCTGGCGTCCCTGACCGGGCGGCTGGCGGGTGCGCCGGTGCCGGTGGTGGCGGTGCTGTCCGGGCGGATTTCGGGCGGGGCGCTGGCGCTGACGCAGGCCGTGGATCTGCGCATGGCCTTGGCCGATACGGTCTTTGCCGCGCCGGAATATGCACTGGGGCTGATCCCTGCGGGGGGCGGTCTGGTGCGGCTGGCGCGGCGTGCGGGCGCGGCGCAAGCGCTGAGCTATGTCACCTCGGGGCACGACTGGGACGCGCAGGCCGCGATGGGGCTGGGGCTGTGTGATGCGGTGGCCTCCGAAGGGGCGATTGAATCGGCGGCGGTGTCGGCCGCGCTGCAGGTGGCCGAGGGCGGCGGCGAGATGCCCTTTGCCCCGCGCGACGGCGCTGTTGCTGCGCCGCAGCGCGCGCTGGACGATCTGGCAGCGGCGCGCGCGGGGCTTGCGGGCGGCGTGATGGCCCCCGTCGCGCAGCGCGCGGCCGAAGTGGTCGAAGCCGCGCTTTTATTGCCGCTGTCAGAGGCGCTCGATTTCGAGGCGGTGGCGCTCGATGATCTGCGCGCGGCTGAACTGGCGCAGGCGCTCCATCACGTCGCACAGGCCGAGCGGTCGGCGGCGCGGGGCGGGTTTGCGCCCGCAGAGGGCGCGGATCTGCACAGGATTGCGCTGTGGAATCAACCCGATCGTCTGGCGCTGGCGCTGCTGCAACAGGGGCGGGAGGTCATCATGGGGGCCACTGATCCCGGGGCGCTGGAGCCTGCATTTTCGCGCATCGCCCATGCGCAAGAGGCGGCGGTGCAGGCCGGAACGCTCGACCCCGATCAGCGCGAGGCCGATTGGGCCCGGCTGGGCGCGGCCCTTGATCCGGCGGGGCTGAGCGGGGCCGATCTGGTGCTGGCGGCCCCGGGGGCCGAGGAAGTGCCCCTGCTTCAGGCGTTGGGTCTGCCCCTGGCGCTTGCAGGGTTTGCTGCGGCGCGGGCGCAGGATCTGCGGGTCGACACGCTGCCGGGGCTGGTCGCCCTGAGCGCGGGTGGCGCCGAGGCCGAGCCGCTTCTGGCCCCGGTCGCGGATCTGTTGCGCGCCACCGGCGATCTGGTGATCCAGGCCGCGCCGGGTCTGGGCGCGCGGTTGCGGGCGGCGTTCTGGGCTGCGGCCGAACGCGCGGTTCTGGCCGGGGCCACGCCCGAAGCGGTCGATGCCGCGCTGCGGGAGTATGGGGTCGCCGAGCCGCCCTTCGTGCAGGTCGACCGACTGGGGATCGACACGGTGCTGGCGCAGATCGCAGCGGCGGGCCGCGCGCCGGGGGCGTTTTTCACCTTCCTGCAGCTCGAGGGGCAGACCGGGCGTGCCGCCGGGCGGGGTGTTTATCTTTATGCGGGGGCCATGCCGCAATCGGCGCCGGGCCTGCCCGAAATTCTGGCCGCGCTGCGGGACGAGGCGGGAATTGCGCCGCAGCGACTGGGCGCGCGCGAAATCGTGGCGCGGGTGCTGGCCGAGCTTGCGGGCGAGGGGGCGCAGGCGCTGCAGCGTGGGCAGGCGCATCGTGCGGGCGATCTGGATCTGCTGGCGTTGCGGGTCCTGGGCTTTCCGCGCGCCCATGGCGGCCCGCTGTTTCAGGCCGATCGCGCCGGGTTGCTGGCGACGCGCACGCGGCTGCGCGCGCTGGCGGCCGAGGGCGCGCCTGCGCCCGTCACGCTTTGGGATGTGCTGATCCGCAACGGGCGGAAATTCGGCGATCTGGACAGCTAGGCGCGATGCCCGGTGGCGGGCCTCAGCCCAGCATCACCCCCGCCACCACCATCATCAGCCCGATGACCGAGGTGAACAGCGCGCCCAGATTGATCGTGACCACACGCTGCAGCCGCGCGCGCAGTGCGGCGTCGTCCAGCCCGGCGCGTTTGGCCTTGGCGATCGCCAGAATGCACCAGATGATACCGGCAAGTCCGGCCATCGAAACCGCGGCCCCGGCCCAGATCAGATAGTCCATGCGCCCCTCCGTTTGTCGCGCCCCGGGCCTAGCCTGCGCGGCGCGGGCTGGCAAGGGGGAAGGGCCGGTGGTGGTTTTCATCTTGCCCGAAATACCTTGGGCGAGGCTGCGGCACGCAGCCGGGGGCAGCGCCCCCTCGGCGGGCAATCCCGGGGGCAGCGCCCAAGTCTCTTGAAGCGGGGGCGCGGGCGGGCTAGTCAGGGCCAACCCGAAGCGCAGGCCTTCAGACAGGAGTTTTTCGATGCCCAGTGATGCCGCCTATAATGTTGCCGCCGACGAACTGCGCCAGTTCATCGAGCAGTTCGAACATCTGGAAGCCGAGAAGAAAGACATCGCCGAGCAGCAGAAAGACATCATGTCCGAAGCCAAGGCGCGCGGCTATGACACCAAGGTTCTGAAAAAGATCGTCGCGATGCGCAAGCGCGACAAGAACGATCTGGCCGAGGAAGAAGCCATCCTCGACATCTACAAAGCCGCGCTCGGGATGATCTGATCCGGGCCCTGACCCAAGGCACCAAAGGCCCCCGCGGGGGCCTTTTTGCATGGGGCCCGTTTTTTGCATGGGGCCTGTGGCGTGCGCAGGCGTCAGGGCAGCAGAAACTCGACCCCGTCCATCGCGGCGATCTCGGCCACGTCGGCATCATAGGCGGCGGTGATTTCGGCGACCAGATCGTCGGTCCAGCCGGGCAGGGGGATCTCGACCTCGACGGCCTCGGGCAGGACGAACTTGTCCAGAAAGGCGCTGACGATCTTGCGCCGTTGCAGCACGGTTTGCGGCGGATGGCTGCGCAGGTAGCTGCGCAACCGTGCCAGGCCTTCCTCGCTCATGATCGTGGCCAAAAGCGCATCGTCGCCCTGCAGCAGCGTCGAGGCGGGCAGCCCCGCCAGATTGCGCAGCACCTCGGGCCAGAGCATCGGCAGATCCTCGTTGCACCACAGCACCAGCCGGTTGCCGCCCGCGGCCTCGACCATCGCGCGCACCACTGGTGCCCACCGCAACTCGCGCGGGTCGCGGCCTGCCATCATCTCATCATATCTCATCTTCGGCAGCCGCGCCTTGAGGGCCGGCAACAGCGTGGCGGGATTGATCAGCGCCATGTGAAATTCGGTGCGTGCCTCGGGGAACAGGTTCGCCAGCGGCCCGAGCTTGGCGGGCACCATGGCGTAGAACCCTGCCTCCGTCACCACGCGGCCCGGGATGCACAGAAAGAATTCATGGCTGAACACCAGCCGCCGCAGCGTCTCGTCGGCGTCGCAGGCCTGCAGAATGCGCGCCTGGGTATCGGCATCGGCCGGCCCCCCCTTCAGCGCCATCAGCGTTTCGCGCAGGACCGGGCGATAGCGATTGGCGGCGGGCACCACGACCCCCGCCTGTGCCAGCTGCGCACGGTTTTCGGCCAGGGTGCGGATCAGCCGCTCCTCATCGGTCGAATGGGCGCCAAGGTGATATACAACCTGCATCTTTTTGTGTCCTGCTTTGCGCCCGGCAGATTACAGGGGCTTTTCTGGACAGGCAAACCTGTTTCGGTGTAAGTCCGACCGCATGGTAACCGATCAGAAGACTCAGGTAATGACCCCGGCCCCGATAGGCACTGCCCGCAGGCGTTCGGCGGGGGCAGGGGGCATCGGCTTGCGCCATGCCGGTTCGGGGCTGTGGTCGGCGGGGGCGGTAGTGATTGCGCTGCTGATCGTCGCGCCGATCATCGCGGTGATCTGGGTCGCGCTGAACCCGACCGAGAATATCTGGCCGCATCTGATGGCCACGACACTGCCGCGCTACATGACCAATACCGCGGTTCTGGCGGGGGGTGTGGGTGTGCTGGCGGCGGCGGTGGGCGCGGGGGCGGCCTGGCTGATCTCGATGTATCGGTTCCCGGGGTCTGGCTGGCTGGAATGGCTGTTGTTGCTGCCGATGGCGATTCCGGCCTATGTGGGCGCCTATGCGCTGGTCGATTTCCTGGATTACAGCGGCCCGGTGCAGACCGCCCTGCGCGAGGCCTTCGGCTGGGCGTCGGCGCGCGACTACTGGTTCCCGCAGGTGCGCTCGCGCACGGCCGCCGTCGTCGTGCTGGCCTCGGCCTTCTATCCCTATGTCTATCTGCTGACACGCTCGGCCTTTCGCGAACAGTCGGGCGGCAGTTACGAGGTCGCCCGCGCCCTTGGGGCGGGGCCGGTGGGGCTGTTCTGGCGGGTCGGCCTGCCGCTGGCACGCCCGGCGATCGTGGCAGGCGCCGCAATCGCGATGATGGAGACGGTGGCCGATTTCGGCGTGGTCGATTATTTCGGCGTGCAGACCCTGACCACCGGGATCTTCACCACCTGGCTGGAGGCCGGCAACGCGGGCGGGGCGGCGCAGATCGCGGTGGTGATCCTGGGGGTGATCTTCGTGCTGTTCGCGCTGGAAAAGACCAGCCGGAGCAATTCGCGCTATTACCAATCCGCGCGCCAGCCACGCCCGATCCTGCGCACGCAGTTGACCGGCGCGGCGGGCTGGTTCGCCACCACCCTGTGCGCCATCCCGTTTCTGATGGGGTTCGTGCTGCCGGTGGCGGTGATCTGCACCTATGCGCTGGCCAACCCCGAGGCCTGGTTCGGCCCGGGTCTGGCGCGCGCGCTGTTCCATACGCTCAGCGTGGGTGGCATCGCGGCGGTTGTGACGGTCGCGGCGGCGCTGTTCATGGTCTATGGCGTGCGGATGACGGGGCGGCGGCTGCCGCGCGTCGTGCTGCCCTTCACCACGCTGGGCTATGCGGCGCCGGGCGCGGTGCTGGCGGTGGGTATCCTGATTCCGCTGGCCGCGCTGGATCACCGGCTGGCCGACGCGATCTGGGCGCTGACGGGCTATGACCCCGGGCTGATGCTGACCGGGACCGCCACGGCCATCGTTCTGGCCTATGTGGTGCGGTTCTTCGCGCTGGCGCAGGGCGCCGCCGACAGCGCCTTTGGCCGTGTGTCGCCCAGCCTGCCGATGGCGGCGCGCTCGCTCGGGCGGACGGCGGGGGGCGCGCTGCGCGAAGTCTATCTGCCGCTGATGCGCGGGTCGGTCGGCTCGGCGCTGCTGCTGGTCTTTGTCGAATGCGTGAAAGAGCTGCCCACCACGATGCTGTTGCGGCCTTTCAACTATGACACGCTGGCAACGCGGGTGCATGAAAAGGCAAGCCTTGAAAACCTGGGTGATGCGGCGCCTGCGGCGTTGCTGGTGATGGCGGTGGGCCTGCTGGCGACCCTGGTTCTGGCGCGCGCCAATCTGGAAAAGCGGCGCTGAACGGCAATCTTGCGCCCGCGCGCGCGGGACTGTATTGCAGCCCATAGGCCGGTGTAGCTCAGTTGGTAGAGCTGCGATTTTGTAAGTCGAGGGTCGGGGGTTCGAGTCCCTCCACCGGCACCAGCCCCTCGGGGCGTCACGCGGGGGGATGGTCATGACAGGCGCGGCAACGGATCTGGCAGGTCGCCTGGGCGGCATCCTTGATCTGGGCGGTCCGGCGATGTGGGCCATCGGCGTGCTGTCGGTGCTGACGCTGGCGCTGATCTTGTGGAAATTGTGGGATCTGTTGCGCGCGGGCGCCTGGTCGGGCGGCGCGCATTCCTCGGCCGCGATTACCGCCTGGCAGGCGGGCGATCCCGCCGCGGCGCTGACGGAACTGGACGGGCGCCATTCGCTGCGCGCGCGGCTGGCGCGGGCGGCGATCGTGGCGCTTGGGGACAGCACGCTGGACCGCGCCGGCGCCGAGGCCGAAACCGCCCGTGTCGCGCGCGGGCTTCTGGCGCGGGCGCGGGCCGGGTTGCGCGGGCTGGAACTGGCGGTGGCGATCGGGCCGCTGCTGGGCCTTTTGGGCACGGTGACCGGCATGATCGCGGCGTTTCAGGCGCTGCAAGAGGCAGGCGCGCGCGCCGATCCCGCCACCCTTGCCGGCGGTATCTGGGAGGCGCTGCTGACCACGGCCGCGGGCATGGCGGTGGCGATCCCCGCGCAGGTCGCGCTGACCTGGTTTGAATCTGTCGTCGACCGGCTGCGGCACGACATGGAAGACGCGGCCACGCTGATCTTTGCCCGTGCACCGCAGCGGGCCCCGGCAGAGGCCGCGCCCGCCCGCGCGGCGGCGGAATAATGTTTTCCTTCGGCGAGGCGCGGCCGCGCCGGCGCCCCTCGCTCACGCCGATGATCGACGTGGTGTTCCTGCTGCTGGTGTTCTTCATGCTCGCCTCGCGCTTTGGCCATGATGCCGATCAGGATCTGGCCCTGGCCGGGTCACCGGGCGGGCAGTGGCAGGGTCCGCCGCGCCTGATTGATCTGGAAGATGGCGGGTTGCGGCTGAACGGGGTGGCGGTGGCGCAGGCCGATCTGGTGGCGGATCTGACCCCGCTGATGGCCGATCCGGGCGATCCGGTGATCCTGCGTGCGCGGGGCGGCACGGTGCAGGATCTGGTCGGCCTGACCCAGACCCTGCGGGAGGCGGGGATCACGCAGCTGGTGGTGGTGCCCTGATGCAGTTTTCCGAACCGCCCCGCAAGACGCCCTCTGAAAACCTGTTGCCGATGATCAACGTGGTGTTTCTGCTGCTGATCTTCTTTCTGATTGCCGCCACGCTGGCACCGCCCGAACCCTTTGCCGTGACCCCGCCCACGGCCGCCAGCGGGGGCGAGCCGGGCGAGGGCGGGGTGCTTTACCTCGGTCCCGACGGGGCGCTCGGGTTCGAGGGCGCGCGCGATGCGGCGGTCTGGCCCGCGCTGAGCGCGTGGCGCGGGGGATGCGGCGCCGATTGCCCGACCTTGCGCCTGCGCGCGGACGCCGGGGCGAAGGCGGCCGATCTTGCGGCGCTGATGGCGCAGCTGGCCGAGCAGGGCTTTGCCCGCGTCGCCCTTGTCGCGGAGCTGAACTGATGCGGCGGGGGCTGTCCTTCGGTGGGTTCGTGGTGCTGGCAGCGGCGCTGCATCTTGGCGTCTTTGCCCTGTGGGGCGACAAACCCGGATCGGTCGAGGCGGCCGGGGCGGGCGGCAGCGAACTGATTACGCTGGCGGGGGCCGACGGTGCGCTGGAGGCGCTGATCGCGGACTGGGAGCGCCCGCCCGAACTGACGTCCGAGGCGCCGGACACCCCGGCCGATCCGGTGCCTGAGCCGATCGCCGATCTGCCGCCCGAGATCAGCACCGAGATCACCCCCGACACACCGCCGCCAACTGCGGCGCTGAGCCTGCCGCAGGCCCCGACCTTGCGGGATGCCCCGATGATGCCGCAGGCCGCGCCCGAGCCGCCGAAACAGCCCGAACCGCCGAAACCCGAAGCCCCGCCCGCGCCGAAAAAGCCGAAAGCGGCCAAGAAACCCGCGGCGCCGCAGGCGCGGGCGCAGGCTGCGCAACAGGCCGCGGGGGCGGGGGGGGCTGCGGCGGGGCGCAACGGGCGCGCCGAGGCGGCGACGCTCAGCCCCGGGCGCGAGCGCGATCTGCGCGCGGAATGGGGCGCGGTGATCCGGGCGCGGATCGAGCGGCGCAAGGCCTATCCGCCCGCCGCAGGATCTGCGCGCGGACGGGTCGTGGTGCAGCTGACCGTGACATCGGCGGGCGCGCTGCGCGGCGTGTCGGTGGTGAAAAGCTCGGGCGTGGCGGCCTTCGACGCGGCGGCAGTGCAGGCGGTGCGGGCGGCGGGGCGGTTTCCGGTGGCGCCCAAGGAACTGACGGCGCGTAACTACACATTCACCCTGCCGATGAGCTTCGCGCGCTGAGCCTGTCAGGGGCGCGCGGCGATGCGGCTGCCATCGGCGATCAGGCTGCCCGGGTAGGCCACGACCCGCTCGCCCTCGGCCAGACCGGACACCACCTCGGCCACCTGCGCATTGCTATGCCCGATCTCGACCGGCACCAGCACCGCGCGGCCCGCGCGTTCGGCAAAGACGGCCCAGCCCGTCCCCTGCCGGAACAGCGCCGATTGTGGCACCAGCAGCACCGCGTCTGCGCCCCAGGTGACGATGCGGACATAGGTGCGGAAGCGGTCGCCCAGACCCGCGCGCGCCTCGGCCGGGGTCAGGATATCGAGCCGCAGCTTGACCCGCTGTTCCTCGATCCCCAGGGCCGAGACCTTGGTCACCGCGGCGGGCTCGATCCGGCTCACGCGCGCCTCCAGAACGCCCGCGCCGCCCCAGCGTTCGATATGGGCCGACGCGCCAAGCGCCACCTTGACCGCATCCGAGGACAGTAGATCGACCTCGATTTCCAGATCCTGCACATCGCCGATGGTCAGCAGCGGCGCCCCCGCCTGCACCAGCCGGGCCGAGCGGTCCTCGATCGTCAGGATGGTGCCGCTGGCGGGCGCGGTGATCGCCACGCAGCAGCTGGCGCCGTGCTGATCGGCGCCGGGGTCGGTCGGGATCACCAGTTGCGCCTGCGCCTTGGCCAGCGTGGCGCGGTTCAGGTCGAGTTCCGAGCGCGCGGCGATCAGCGCGGCCTCGGCGCTCTGGCGGGCCTGCAGCGCGGCCTCGAGCGTGCGCGAGGGCACGATGCCGCGTGCGGCCAGTTCGCTGTTGCGTTGATATTCGCCGCGCGCATAGGCCAGATCGGCCTCGGCGCGCGTGATATTGGCCTCGGCCAGGCGCACCGCGGCCTGGGTTTCTGTCACGGTGGCTTCGGCCTGTGCGCGGGCGCGGGCATCCAGAAAGGCGGGCTCGGCCGGGTGGATTTCGGCCACCACGGTTTGCCCGCGCACGACCGCATCGCCCACTTCCACCGGGCTGCGCACCGTGGTGCCGGTGATCGGGGCCGTGACCAGATAGGGCGCGCGCACCCGGGTCATGCCCTCGGCCTCGACCGTGGTTTCCATCGGGCCGCGTGCGATGGTGACCAGATCGACCAGTTCGGCGCGCGGCCACAGCGCCCAGCCGCCAAGGGCCAGCAACGCGATCACCGACAGGGCGGGGAAAAGCCATCTTTTCATCGGGGTGATCCTTTCCTAATCGCGCGCCTTGAGCGCCTGAACAATGTCGATCCGGTCCAATCTGCGCCGCACCAGCAGCGCGGCGCCAAGCGCGGTGGCGGCCACGATCAGGCTGGCCCAGCCGAAGGTGCGGCGCTGCACCACCAGCGGCAGGGCCACAACATCGGTCGAAAACCCCTGCACCACCAGCGCCGCAAAGCCATAGCCCGCCGCCCAGCCCAGCGGCAGCGCGGCCAGCGTCAGCACCATCAACTCGCCCACCAGAACATAGCCGACCTCGGCGCGCCGGAACCCCAGCACCCGCAGCGAGGCCAGTTCATGACTGCGTTCGGACAGCTGGATGCGCGCCGCGTTATAGACCACGCCCATCGTGATCAGCATGCCCAGGGCACTGTAGATCACGGTCGAGATCGCCAGGTTTTCATTGATCGTGGCGGTGAACTGTTCCTGCGTGCGCGCCAGATCGGCCAGCCCGGCAATCGCGGGGGTGGCCTTGACCGCAGCTTGCAGCGCGGGCATCTGCGCGGGATCGACCCGCAGGTTGATGCGGTTGACCTGCGGCGCCTGACGCATCAGCGCGGCCAGTGCGGGGGCGGCGATATGCGCCTCTTGGCCCAGCGTCTGGCGGATCGTGGCGGCCAGCGGAATCTCCCAGGTCTCGCGCGGCGGGCTCAGCCCCTCGACCCGCACCCTGTCGCCGGGGGCCAGCGCCAGCTTGCGCGCCAAGCCTTCGGGCAGGACCAGCCCGTGATCGGGCAGGCTGACAGCGCGGCCCTGATCGTCGATCAGCCGCGACAGGGTGACCTGCGCGGGATGGGCGGTCAGCGTCGTCAACTCGGCCCGCGGCCCGTTGTGCAGCCGCACCGGCAGGCTCAGCGCGCCTTCGGCCACGATCACCCCGGGCAGCGCGCGGGCATCGGCAACGGCGCGGTCGTTTTCGGGCTGCGCCAGCATCAGCGTGACGTTCTGGCGGTTCGCCTTGGTGAAGATCTCGTCCACCATCAGTTCCATCGCGTCATAGGTGAAGAAGGACGCGATCAGCACCGCGACCGAGGCCGCCACCCCGAACAGCGTCACCGCCGCCCGCCCCGGCCAGCGCGTGATCGAGCGCAAGATCATCATCGTCGTCTGCCGCAGCCCCAGCCCCGCGCCGATCGCATCGGCCCAGCCGCGCCGGAACAGCGGCGGCGCAGGCGGTTGCATCGCGACCGCGGGCGGCAGCCGGACAGACCCCGCCACGGCGCGCCCCGCACCCGTCGCCACCGTCACCAGCGCCAGCACCGCCGACACCGCAAAGGGCCAGCTTGAGGGCGCATAGATCAGCCAGGGCAGGCGGAAGAACTGCGTATACATCCGCGTCATCGCCGCTCCCAGATACCAGCCCGCGACCCAGCCGATCACGATGCCGACCAGCCCGATCCCGAGCGCGAGCTTCAGGTAATGCGCCGCAATCGCCCGGGTGGTGTAGCCCACCGCCTTCAACAACCCGATCTGCGGCCGCTCCAGCGCGATCAGCCGCCCCAGCACCATGTTCACCAGAAAGGCCGAGACGGTCAGGAAAATCGGCGGCAGGATCAGTGCCATCGCGCCCAGCTGTTCCAGTTCCGATTGCAGGAAGGCATGGCTGACCTGATCGGCGCGGCCATGCGCCCCGGTGCCGCCATAGGGCGCAAGCAGATGGTCGAGTGCGGCAATGACGCCAGGTTCCGATGCACCCCGCGACAGGCTGACGCTCAGACTGTTGAAGGCGCCGTCCATATCGGTGGCCGCTGCCGCTGCAGTGTGGCCAAGCCACAGCACGCCGAACAACGCGTCGTCCGGCATCATCGCCCCGGGTCCGATGGTGTAGATATATTCGGGCGAGAGCACATGGCCGGTCACCACCAGTTCGCGCCGCTGCCCTTCGATCACCGCGAAGAACCGCGCGCCGGGGGCCAGTCCGCGCGCCTCGGCGAAGGGGGCGTAAAGCGCGACCTCCTCGGGGTGGCTCGGGTCGGGCAGGCGGCCGGCGCGCAGCAGCGGCGCGTTCAGCACCGGCGCGGCCCCCGATGCAGGCAGCGACAGCACGCTGGCCGAGACCGGCTCTGTCACGCCGGGCAGATCGAGCAGGGCCTGCGTCACGATCCGCGGGCTGATCCGGGCCACGCCTTCGATGGCGGCAATCTCGGGCAGCAGGGTCTCGGGCGCGCGGGTCGCGGTGACAAACACATCGCCGAACCGCTGGCGGTCGTAATACTGCGCGCGCGAAGCTTCCAGCGAGGCGCGCGTGCCGGTGCCCAGCACCAGAACCATCACCCCGCAGGCCAGCACCGCCGCAATCGCCAGCACCTGCGCCCAAAGCCGCAACAGGTCGCGCAAGAGCTTGCGATCCAGCGCGCTTACCATGTCACCTCCGAGGGCGGGATGCGGACCTCGTTGATCGTCTCGCGTGCGATCCGGCCATCGGCGATATGGATCACCCGGTGCGCGATCGCCTGAATCCCGACGTTATGGGTGATGATCGCGGTGGCCGTGCCCAGATCGCTGTTCACCTGGGTCAGGGCCTCCAGCACGGTGACGCCGGTCGCACTGTCAAGCGCGCCGGTCGGCTCGTCGCACAACAGCAGTTCGGGGCGCTTCGCGATGGCGCGGGCGATGGCCACGCGCTGCTGCTCGCCCCCCGACAGCTCGGCCGGGAAGTGATGCAGCCGATGGCCCAGCCCGACCCGCTCCAGCGCCTCTTCGGGGCGCATCGGATCGGCGGCGATTTCGGTCACCAGTGCCACATTCTCGCGCGCGGTCAGCGCGGGCATCAGGTTGTAGAACTGGAACACGAAGCCCACATGCTCGCGCCGGAACCGGGTCAGCTCACGGTCGGGCGCGCGGGTCAGTTCGGTGTCGCCAAAGAACACCCGCCCCGACGTAGGCGTGTCGAGCGCCCCCAGAATGTTCAGCAATGTCGACTTGCCCGAGCCCGAGGCGCCCAGCAGCACCACCATCTCGCCCGCATCAAGCCGCATCGTGACACCACGCAAGGCCTGCACCTCGACCGCGCCGGTGCGGTAGATGCGGGTGATGTTTTCACAGCGAAGGACCGGGTCAGACATGGTGCCACGCTAGCGCGGTTGCGGAGTGATTTCCATGATTTGCCGCAAGTGGCGGGCGGGGCAGGGGGCGCCGCCCCCTCTGGCCTGCGGCCATTCACCCCCGGGATATTTCAGCCAAGATGAAAACGCAGGCCTTTCACCTTGGTTCAAATATCCCGGGGGTCCGGGGGCAGGGCCCCCGGCGCGTGGGATCAGCGCCCGCGGATCCGCGGATCGAGCGCGTCGCGCAGCCCGTCGCCGATGTAGTTCACGCTCAGCACGGTGAGCGAGATCGCGACGCCGGGCAAGATCACCCGCCACGGGTAGAGCTGCATCTGGTCGACGGCATCATAAAGCAGCCGCCCCCAGGTCGGGAAATCGGGCGGGAAGCCGAGGCCCAGGAAGCTGAGCGCGGATTCGGTGATGATCGCGCTTGCGATGCCCAGGGTTGCCGAGACCATGATCGGGCTGAGCACATTGGGCAGCACATGGCGCAGGATCATCCGCCGCGCAGGCGTGCCGATGGACCGCGCGGCCAGCACGAATTCGCGTTCCTTCAGGCCCAGCACCTCGCCGCGCACGATGCGGGCGGTCTGCATCCAGCTGGTCGCGCCGATGGCAAAGACGATCAGCAGGAAGATCCCGCGCTCGGGGCCGAAGCTTTTCGACAGCGGTTCGCGGAACAGGGTGACCATCAGCAGCAAGAGCGGCAGCAGCGGCAGCGCCAGGAACAGGTCGGTCAGCCGCATCAGCGGGCCTTCGAGGCGGCGGAAATAGCCCGCCAGAACCCCGATCGTGGTGCCCAGCATGATCGACAGCATCATCGCCGTCAGGCCGACCGAGATCGAGACCTTGCCCCCCGCCATCATCCGCGCAAGCACATCGCGGCCCAGCTGATCGGTGCCCAGCGGATGCGCCGCCGAGAAGCCCTTGTTGCGGGCGCGCAGGTCGACATAGGTCGGCGCCATGTCCCACAGGAACGGGCCGATGGTGATGGCCAGCAGGATCAGCACGAAGATGCTGAGCCCGACCAGCGCGCCCTTGTGGGTCTTGAACTGATCCCAGACATCCCACCACTGGCTGCGCGGCGGGCGGATTTTCGCGGTTGCGGGGGTGGTGTCAGTCATAGCGAATCCTCGGGTCGAGAATGCCGTAGAGCAGATCGGCAACGAGGTTGAAGAGAACGATCAGGATCGCGAAGATGAAGGTCAGCGTCATCACCATCGGCATGTCGTTGGCGTGGATCGACAAGATCAGCTGCTGGCCCAGGCCATTCACCTTGAACACCTGTTCGGTGATGATCGCGCCGCCGAAGATCGTGGGCACGCCAAGCGCGATCACGGTCACCACCGGGATCAGCGAGTTGCGCAGCACATGGATCAGCACCACGACCTTTTCGGTCAGGCCCTTGGCGCGTGCGGTGCGCACATAATCCTGCCCCAGATTGTCGAGCATCGAGGCACGCATGAAGCGCGAGATCTGCGCCGCGTTATACAGCGCCAGCACCGTGACCGGCATCACCATCTGGCGCATCTGCTGCTTGAAACTGGCCCAGTCGGTGACCTGCAAGGTGGTGTCGTAGACCGAGGGGAACCATTGCAGCTTGACCGCGAAGACGATGATCAGCACGACGCCGGTGAAGAAGGTCGGCACCGAAAACCCGATCATCGAGATGAAGGTGCCGAGGTTGTCGAACCAGGAATATTGCCGATAGGCCGAGATGATGCCGATCGGCAGCGCGATTAGCACCCCCACCAGATAGGCCAGCCCGACCACGGTCAGGGTCTGGGGCAGGCGCTCGGCGATGATCTGCATCACCGGCTGGCGCGACTGGAACGAGATCACGCGCTGCATTCCGTCCCCGAAATGCGTGCCAAACAGCGCATCCCACAGGTGCACCGGCTCGACCCAGAAAAACTGTTTCATCCAAAGGCCGTAACGAACGTACCACGGGCTGTCGAGCCCCAGTGCGAGGCGCATCTTTTCCTTCACCTCGGGGGGCACGGTCAGCGGCACATCGCCCAGCGGGTCGCCGGGGGCGGCCTCGAGCAGCAGGAAAATCACCAGCGAGATGATGATGAGCGTCGGGATCGCAATCAGCAACCGGCGCAGCGTCAGGGTTAACATGGGCGGCCTCGGGGGGCTTGGCGCGGGCCGGGGAGGGCCGCGAGATCGTCAGGGGCAAAAGGGGCGGGGCACCGATGGCCCCCCGCCCGGAAGGACGCACGCCCCCGTGGGGGCGTGGCTTGGGTCACTTGATGCGATACCAGTCCGAGGCGTTCCACAGCTCGGAATCCCAGGTGTTCAGCACGACGCCGCCCAGGGTGTTGGAATGCGCCGACAGACGGCCACGGTCGACCAGCGGCACCACCACCATGCTGTCCTTGGTCAGCATGTCGTTGAGCTTCTTGGCGATGACCGCACGTTCCTCGATCCCGCGGGTGCGGACCAGTTCGGCCAGCAGCTTGTCATATTCCGGGTCGCAGAAGCGGTTGACGTTTTCACCCTGCCACTGGCTTTCCGGGGTCGGGGCCTTGTCGCAGGTGTATTGCGCCAGATAGGGCTCGGGGTCGGTGCCGTCGAAGTTGTTGGCATACATTTCAACGTCGGCATAGAACTTCTGGAAGGTATCGGGCGAGCCCGCATCGCCGCCGAAGAACACGCTGCCGTCAACCGATTTCAGCTCGACCTCGACGCCGATGTCGTTCCACCACTGCTTGATGATCGCCTGGAAGTCCTGACGGATCGCGTTGACCGAGGTCTGGTAGAGCAGGCTCAGCTTCTTGCCGTCCTTGTCGCGGATGCCGTCGCCGTCGCTGTCGGTCCAGCCCGCTTCCTCCAGCAGCGCCTTGGCGCCCTCGACGTCCTGGGTCAGACAGCCGGTGTTGTCCGAGGCAAAGATTTCCGGCGCGGGCACCAGGTTACAGGTCGCACGACCCGCGGCGCCATAGCCGATTTCGACCAGGATTTCACGGTCGATCGCCTTCGACAGGGCGGTGCGCACGCGGATGTCCGACAGGATCGGGTGCGGGTGCTTGGCGGTGGCGCGCTCGCCCTCGGGCAGATCCGGGGACGGGTCGGTCATGTTCATCTCGATCCGTTCGACCAGCGTGCCGAAGCCCGAGACGAACTGCCCCTTGCCGCCGGCCAGCATCTGTTCCTGCACTTCGGGCGAGATCTGGGTGTTCCAGGCGTAATCGAATTCGCCGGTCTCCATCACCGCGCGCGCGGCCGAGGTGGCATCGCCGCCGCCCTTGACCAGTGCGGTCGCGAAGGCGGGCTTGGCCGGGTCGCGGTATTCCGGGTTCGCTTCCAGCTGCACGGTGTCGTTGGTGCGGAACTCGACCACGCGGAACGGGCCGGTGCCGATCGGCTTGAAGTTGGCGTCGGTGCAGGTCGAGGCGGCGGCGCCCAGGCATTTCTCGAACTGCGCCTTTTGCAGGATCGGCGAGGTCGCGCCGACGAAGGCGGTGAAGGGGTTCGGCTTGGGCTCGGTGTAGCTGATCTTGACGGTCAGATCGTCCAGCGCCTCGACCTTCTCGATGCCTTCGTAACGCGCGAGCTGCGCGCAGCCACCGGCAGGGTCCATGCAATATTGCGCAGTGAACACGGCATCATGCGCGGTCACCGGGGTGCCGTCGGACCATTTCAGCCCGGGCGTCAGTTTCCAGGTGATGGATTTCAGGTCTTCGGCAATCCCGCCGTTTTCCAGGCTCGGGATTTCGGTCACGAGGCGCGGGATCACCTCGCCTTTTTCGTTGAAGCCGGCCAGCGGCTCCAGCACGAGGCTGCCGACTTCGACGTCTTTCGTCCCCGAGGACAGATAGGCGTTCATGGTCGACACGGCCTGCGAATACAGGATCTTCACGTCGCCATCGGTGCCACGTTCCGCGAAAGCGGCGGGCGCGAAGGCCAGCGTGGCGGCAGCGCCCAGAAGGGCGGTTCTGAGTTTCATCTTACTCTCCTTGTTGGATCGTTTTTTCTGTGTGCTCGGAGCGTGCCCCGGGTGCCGCCGCTTCACCGGCGGTCTGTTCGTAAAGATGGCACGAGACGAAGCGCCCGGGCAGGATTTCCCGGAACTGCGGTTCGGTCTCGTGGCAGATCGCCATTGCCTTGGGGCAACGTGTGCAGAAATTGCAGCCCTTGGGCGGATTGGCGGGCGAGGGCACGTCGCCGGTCAGCACGATCCGGCGGCGGCTCTTTTCGGCCTCTGGGTCGGGTTCGGGCACCGCCGACAGCAGCGCCTGGGTATAGGGGTGCAGCGGCTCGGCATAGATCGCGTCGCGCGGCGCCAGCTCGACGATCTGGCCCAGATACATCACCGCCACGCGGTCGGCGATATGGCGCACCATCGACAGATCGTGGCTGATGAACAGATAGGTCAGGCCAAGGCTGTCCTGCAGCTCTTCCAGCAGGTTGACCACCTGCGCCTGGATCGACACGTCCAGCGCCGCGATCGGTTCGTCGCAGACGATGAACTTGGGGTTCAGCGCCAGGGCGCGGGCAATCCCGATCCGCTGCCGCTGTCCGCCGGAAAATTCGTGCGGATAGCGGTTGGCGAAATCGCGGTTCAGTCCGACCTGATCCATCAGCGCATAGATCTTGGCCAGTTTCTCGGCCTTGGACAGCTTGGTGTGTTCGTCCAGCGGCTCGCCGATGATCGCGGCCACGGTCATGCGCGGGTTCAGGCTGGCCTGCGGGTCCTGAAACACCATCTGCATCTTGGGACGCATCTGGCGCAACGTGTCGGAACTGGCAGCAATCACATCGGTGCCGTCGATCCGCACTGCGCCCGCGGTCGGTTCGTAAAGCCGCAGGATCGCCCGCCCGCAGGTGGACTTGCCGCAGCCGGATTCGCCCACAAGGCCCAGCGTCTCGCCTTCGAAAATGGTGAAACTGACGTTGTCGACCGCCTTCACATTGCCCACCTGACGGCGGAACACCCCGGCGGTGATCGGGAAATACATCTTCAGCCCGGCGACTTCGACCAGCGGTTTTTGCACGGCGTCAAACATGGGCGGCTCCTGCAATCGCGTCGATCGGGCGCGGGGCGCCGGTGTCGAAATCCCAAAAACAGGCGGCATCATGGCCGGGCCCGACGGGGTAGCGCCGGGGGTTGGCGGTGGCGCACAGCGCGAAGGCCTGCGCGCAGCGGTCGCGGAACGGGCAGGCGGCAGGTTCGGCGCGCAGGATCGGCGGTTGGCCCTCGATCACGTTCAGCTTTGCCTCGCGCACGCCGCGCACCGAAGGCACGGTCTTGAGCAGCGCGCGGGTATAGGGGTGACGCGGGCGGTGGAACACCTCGGACACCGGGCCCTGTTCGACGATCTGGCCGCCATACATCACCATGATCCGGTCGGCGATGCCCGCGATCACGCCCAGATCATGGGTGATCCAGATGATCGCCATGCCGAGTTTCTCGCGCAGTTCTTTCACCAGTTCCAGGATCTGCGCCTGAATCGTCACGTCCAGCGCGGTCGTGGGTTCGTCGGCAATCAGCACCTTCGGGTCACAGGCCAGCGCGATCGCGATCATCACCCGCTGCCGCATGCCGCCCGAAAACTGGTGCGGATAATCGCGCAGGCGCCGCGCCGCATCGGGAATGCCGACCAGTTCCAGCAATTCCTGCGCGCGTTTCTGGGCCTGCGCCTTGGTCATGCCCATGTGCTTTATCAGCGGCTCGCGCAGCTGGTAGCCCACGGTGAACACCGGGTTGAGCGAGGTCATCGGGTCCTGAAAGATGAAGCCGATCCCCGGGCCGCGCACCGCGCGCAGCTGATCGGGTGTGCAATGCAACAGGTCCAGCCCGTCAAAAGCGACGCGGCCGCCGCGCACATCGGCGGGCGGGCTTGGCAGCAGGCCGATCAGCGACATCATCGTCACCGATTTGCCAGAGCCTGATTCCCCAACCACGCCCAGCAATTCGCCGGGGCGCAGGTTGAACGAAACGGAATTGACGGCATGGACCTCACCGCCGCGGGTCCTGAATACAGTTTTCAGGCCCTCGACCTCGAGAACAGGCAGCGCCCCATCGGGCATATGGTAACCCCCAGTCGGTTGTTTTCGCAGTATTTTTACTGTCGTATTCTGTTCGCGCCGGGTTCCCGGTCGCGCATATTTGACCAAGTGTTAGGGATTTTGCCGCAGCGTGCAAGCGCGATTTTCGCTGCGGGAAGTGGCGTCATCCGGGCGGCCCGCGCGGCGGGGCGGCGCAAGGCTGGTTCCCGCAGGGCGGGGCTTGACGGCGGGCGATGCCGCGGCGCAGCTTTTGCGCAAACATGGAGAGTCCGATGACCGATTACGCCACTGCCCGCATGCTGCTTGACCGTCTGGTGGCGTTTCCCACCGTCAGCCGGGGCGGCAACCGCGATCTGATCGACTGGGTGGCAGGGTGGCTTTCCGGGCAGGGAATCGAGGCGGTTGTGGTGCCCGACCCGGCGGACCCGCGCAAGGCGAGCCTGTTTGCTCAGGTGGGGCCCGCGGTGCCGGGTGGCGTGGTGCTGTCGGGCCACAGCGATGTGGTGCCGGTCGAGGGGCAGGACTGGTCCAGCGATCCCTGGACCGTCACCGAACGCGACGGGCGGCTTTACGGGCGCGGCACCTGCGACATGAAGGGCTTCGATGCGCTGGCGCTTGCGGCGCTGGCTGCGGCGGCACGGCGGCCCCTGAAGCGCCCGCTGCAACTGGCGCTCAGCCATGACGAGGAACTGGGCTGCATCGGCTGCATCCCGATGATCGAGGCGATGGCCGATCTGCCGCGCGCCAGTGCCGTGGTGGTGGGCGAGCCGACGATGATGAAGGCGGTCACCGGCCACAAGGGCGGCGTGGCCTTCTGGGTCAGGATGCGCGGCCACGAGGTCCACAGCTCGTTGATGCACACCGGGGTCAGCGCGATTCTGGAGGGCGCCAAGCTGTTGATGTGGGTCAATGAAATGAACGCGGCGGGGCAGGCGGCCGCCAAGGACAGCCCCTTCGTGCCGCCCTGGACCACGGTGCATACCGGCGAGATCCACGGCGGCACCGCGCATAACATCACCGCGGGCAATTGCGAATTCGGGGTCGATTTCCGCGTCCTGCCCGGCGAAGACCCGCAGGAGTGGCGGCGCAAGTTCCTGGCCAAGGTGGCCGAGGTCGAGGCGGGCATGAAGGCGATCCACCCCGATGCGGGCATCGAGGTGACCGAGAAATTCGCGCTGCCGGGGCTTGCCCCCGAAACCGACGGCGCCGCCGAGGCGCTGGTGCGCGCGATCACCGGCGACAATGGCAGCCAGGTCGTCAGCTATGGCACCGAAGCCGGGCAGTTTCAGGTGCGCGGCTGGTCGGCGGTGGTCTGCGGGCCGGGCGACATCGAACAGGCGCACAAGCCCGACGAATATCTGGAGGTGGCGCAGTTCCGCGCGGGCTGGGCCTTCATGGAAAACTTGCTCGAAAGGCTTGAGGTATGAGCTTCGTAATCTCGGCCGACAGCCCGGTCCGTTTTGACGCCCCGCAGCCCGAAGCCGCCGATGTGGTGGTGATCGGCGGTGGCATCGCCGGGGTGATGAGCGCCTATTATCTGGCGCAGGCGGGTAAGCGCGTGGTGCTGTGCGAAAAGGGCCGGATCGCGGCCGAGCAATCCAGCCGAAACTGGGGCTGGATCCGGCAGCAGAAACGCGACCCGGCCGAGCTGCCGATTATGATCGAATCGCTGCGGTTGTGGCATGGGTTGGCGGCGCAGCTGCCGCCCGACCTGGGCTTTCGCCAATGCGGCGTGGCCTATACCACCCACGATCCCGCGCAGATGGAGGGCTACGCCCGCTGGGTCGCGCTGGCCGCCGAACATGGCGTCGAAAGCCGGTTGCTCAGCCGCGCGGACCTGCAGGCTCTGGTGCCCAACAGCGCAGGATGGGTCGGCGGGCTGATCACGCCCTCGGACGCGCGCGCCGAACCCTTCGTCGCGGTGCCGATGCTGGCCGAACTGGCGCAGGCCGCGGGTGTCACGATCCTTGAAAACTGCGCGGTGCGCGGGCTGGACCGCGTGGCGGGGCAGGTTGCGGGCGTGGTCACTGAACGGGGCCGGATCGCCGCGCCGCAGGTGCTGCTGGCGGGGGGCGCGTGGTCGTCGATCTTCGCGCGGCGCGAAGGGGTCGAACTGCCGCAGCTGATGGTGCGCTCGACCGTGGCGCAGACCGCCCCGATGCCCGAAATCACCCAGGTGTCGAACGCCGACAACGTGTTCGCCTGGCGCCGGCGTCTGGATGGCGGCTATACGCTGGCGCCCGGCACCTGGCACGATTTCTTCATCGGCCCCGACGCGTTCCGGCATCTGGGCGCCTATCTGCCGCAGATCCGCCGCGACATTTCAAAAACCGCGATGCGCCCTTGGTCGCCCGCGCGCGGCTGGCCCGATGGCTGGAGCACGCATCGCAACTGGTCGCAGGCGCGCCAAACCCCGTTCGAGGCGCTGCGCGTTCTGGACCCCGCGCCCAACCTCAAACGTCTGCGCGAGGTGCAGGAGGCCTTTGCCCGCGCCTTCCCCTCGCTGGGCCGTCCGCGCCTGCTGCGTGCCTGGGCGGGGATGATCGACGTGATGCCCGATACGGTGCCGGTGCTCGATCAAAGCCCGCTGCCCGGCTTCTGGATCGCCACCGGCCTGTCCGGCCACGGCTTCGGCATCGGGCCGGGCGTGGGCCGGGTGATGGCGGATCTGATGTGCGGGCGGCCTGCGGGCCACGACATGACACGCTTTCGCTTCGGCCGTTTTACCGACGGATCAAAAATCGACCTCGGACCGACGTTCTGAGGGTTGCGGGGGCGCGGGCTTTGTAACAGGTTGCACTCAAGGCGCGCCAAGGCGCCAGCAATTTCCAACAGATCTGGAGCCCCTCATGCCCGTCAAGAACCGCTTTGCCGAACTTTTGCCCGAAATCACCGCCTGGCGCCGCGATTTCCACGAAAACCCGGAACTCCTGTTCGAAGTGCATCGCACCGCGGGCAAGGTGGCCGAACTGCTGCGCAGCTTCGGCGTCGATGAGGTGGTCGAAGGCATCGGGCGCACCGGCGTTGTCGGCGTGATCCGCGGCAAGACCGACACGGCGGGCCGTGTGGTCGGCCTGCGCGCCGATATGGACGCGCTGCCGATCCTTGAAGCGACGGGTCTGCCCTATGCCTCGAAAACGCCGGGCAAGATGCATGCCTGCGGCCATGACGGCCATACCGCGATGCTGCTGGGCGCTGCCAAATACCTGGCCGAGACGCGCAATTTCGACGGCACCGCGGTGGTGATCTTCCAGCCCGCCGAAGAAGGCGGCGGCGGCGGTCGCGAGATGGTCGAGGACGGCATGATGGATCGTTTCGGCGTGCAGGAAGTCTATGGCATGCACAACTGGCCGGGCGTGCCGGTCGGCAGCTTCGCGATTCGCGAAGGCGCGATCATGGCCGCCGCCGATCAGTTCGAGATCATCGTCACCGGCAAGGGCGGCCATGCCGCGAAGCCGCATGAAACCATCGACACCACTCTGGTCGCCAGCCACATCGTCGTGGCACTGCAGTCGATTGCCAGCCGCAACGTCGATCCGCTGAAACAGGTCGTGGTCTCGACCTGCACCTTCCGCACCGAATCCGAGGCGCATAATGTGATCCCGCAGACCGTGCTGCTGAAAGGCACGGTGCGCACGATGGACCCGGCCGTGCAGGATTTCGTGCAGGCACGGCTGAGCCAGGTGGCCGAAAACACCGCCGCAGCCTTCGGTGCCACCGCGGCGGTAAAATACATGCGCGGCTATCCGGTCACTGTAAACGCGGCCGACAATACCCAGTATGCAATTGATGTGGCGCAGAAGGTCTCGGGCCAGGTGAACCCGGATGTCGCGCCGCAGATGGGCGCCGAGGATTTCAGCTACATGCTCAACGCCCGCCCCGGCGCCTATATCTTCCTGGGCAATGGCGACAGCGCAATGGTGCACCACCCGGCCTATAATTTCGACGACAACGCGATCCCCTTCGGCGCGAGCTGGTATGCCGGAATGGTCGAAGAACGGATGCCGGCGGCCTGAGTGGGCGGGCAGAGAGGGGCGCTGCCCCTCTTTTGCCTGCGGCAAAATTCACCCCGGGATATTTGGACCAAGATGAACCCGGTCTGCGTTCACCTTGGTCCAAATATCCCGGGGGGAGCGAAGCGGGGGGCGGCGCCCCCCGATCCCGTCCTTACCGCATCACCATGACAGAGCAGGGCGCATGGCGCACAACGCGCGCCGCGGTCGAGCCGATCAGGTAATCGCCATAGCCCGGGCGATGCGAGGCGATGACGATGCAATCGGCGCCGATCTCGGCGGCCATGTCCAGGATTTCATTGGCCGCATGGCCCTGACGGATCACGCCGGCACCGTTCTCGAAATCGGCGGCCAGCTTGTCCAACTCGCCCTGCAGGGTGCGTTTCAGATCGCTGGCATAGCCTTCGGGCATGTAGGAAATCGCGAATCCCGGCACATCGGCCATGACATGCAGCAAGGTCACGCGCGCCCCCGGCGCGGCCAGCGCACGGGCGATGTTGAGCGCGGCATCGGGGTTGTGGTCCTCGTCGAAGGCGAGGGGGATGACGATATTGGAATACATCGAGGGGCTCCTTTGTCGGTTGTGTCACAGTGGCCTAAATCGGGGGCGGTTGCCTTGATGCAGGTCAGGCGCCGCGGGGTCCTGTTTGCGGGCGGTTCAGCACTGCGATCAGCCAAAGATAGGCCAGCGCGGTCAGTGCCATCAAGGCAGGTGTCAGCACGGGCTGCCAGATCAGCGCGCCGAAGGCTTCGCCCGGCAGCCAGGCCGCGCCCTGATCGGCGGCAAATCGCGCGCCGATCCGATCGCCCGCCCAATACCAGCCGCCCAGCACCAGCGCGACGGCCAGCGCGCGCATCGGCCAGGGCCCGGCCAATGCCGCCAGCAGCGCCAGCGGCGGCACCAGCGGCGCGCTTGCCATCAGCGCATCGCGGGCCAGCGTGGCCCGGGTGATGGTCTGCGCCGGTGCCAGGACATAGGGCTGCCCGGTCAGGGACTGGCCCGCGCCCCAAATCAGATCAAGCCAGATCGTGACCGCAACGGCCAGCGCGGCCAGCACCCCGGCGCCCAGGCCCCGCAAGGCCCGGCCAGCCGGCCCGATGTTGCCTGGCGCCACTGCCATCACCCGCCCGTGTGGCTCATGTGGCGGCGCATCTGGCCGGCCACTTGCTGGCGCGAATAGTCGAAATCATGGCCCTTGGGCTTGCGCGCGATCGCCGCGCGGATTGCGGCGATCAGCTGGGCGTCGTCGGGGCTGGCGCGCAGGGGCGCGCGCAGATCGGCCACGTCCTCCTGCCCCAGGCACATGAACAATTCGCCGGTGCAGGTCACCCGCACGCGATTGCAGCTTTCGCAGAAGTTATGCGTGAGCGGCGTGATGAAACCGATCCGCTGCCCGGTTTCGCGCAGCCGGACATAGCGCGCCGGGCCGCCGGTGGATTCGGCGGTCTCGTCGAGGGTGAAGCGTTCGGCAAGCCGCGCACGCACCTGCGACAGCGGCCAGTATTGATCCAGCCGCGTCTCTTCGCCCATGTCGCCCATCGGCATCACTTCGATGAAGGTCAGATCATGCCCTTCGGCACCGCACCAGGCGACCAGATCGAACAGCTCGTCTTCGTTGAAACCCTTCAGCGCCACCGTGTTGATCTTGACCCGCAGCCCCGCTGCCTTGGCCGCCGCGATCCCTTCGAGAACCTGATCGAGCCGCCCCCAGCGGGTGATCGCCGCGAATTTGTCTGCATCGAGCGTATCGAGCGAGACATTGATCCGCCGCATCCCAAGCGCCGCCAGATCGGGGGCGAAGCGGGCCAGCTGGCTGCCGTTGGTGGTCAGCGTCAGTTCCTTCAGCGCGCCGGTTTCCAGATGTCGGGAGATGCGGCGAAAGAAGGTCAGGATGTCGCGCCGCACCAGCGGTTCGCCGCCGGTGATCCGCAGTTTCTCGACCCCGAGCCCGATGAAGGCCGAGCACAGCCGGTCGAGTTCCTCGAGGCTGAGCAGGTCTTTCTTCGGCAGGAACTGCATATGTTCGGCCATGCAATAGGTGCAGCGAAAATCGCAGCGGTCGGTGACCGAGACGCGCAGATAGCTGACGCGGCGGGCGAAAGGGTCGATGAGGGGCGCGTGATCCATGGCGGCAAACCTAGGCTGCGGGCGGCGCCGCGGCAAGGGGGCGTGGTGGCGGCTGACGGGGCTTGTGGCGGTGGGGTGCAGATGCTTAGGCTTGCGCAAGCAGGCAAACGGGAGGGTGGCATGGCATTGCACATGTTCAGGCCGGGAATGGCGACGGCGGGTATGGTGATCGCGGGGCTCGCGCTGGCAGGGTGTGGCCCGTTGGGGATCGGCGGCAGGCCTGCGGCGGCCCCCGCGCCGGTTCTGGCCGCGCCCGAGGCGGTCACGGTGGCGCCGCTGCCCAAGCCCACCGCGCGGGCGCCCGAAGAGTATGACACCACAACGCCTGCGCAGCGCGCTGCTGCTGCGGCCGCGCCGGTTGCCGCCGAAACCCGGCTGGGCACCACCATTGCCAGTCTGGGCGATCCGACCGATCCGGGCTTTTGGCTCAAGACGCCGCTGGTCAGCGCGCCGGCCAAGGGGCGGGTCGCGGTGGGGGGCGGGGCTTCGGCGCAGGTCGACTTGCTGCCGTCGGGCGGGGCGCCGGGTTCGGGCAGCCAGATCAGCCTGCCCGCGCTGCGCCTGCTGGGGGTGGCGCTGACCGATCTGCCCGAACTGACGGTGTATCGGCAATGATGCCGCGCGCGCTGGATCTGCCGCCGCTGTGGATGGCGCTGTTTGCGGCGCTTGGCTGGTCGATCGCGCAGGCGGTGCCGGTAGGCCTGCCCTATGGGGGACCGATCGGCGCCGCACTGGTCGTCTTTGGCGTGGGGCTGATGGCGGCGGCGGCGGGGCAGATGGTGCTGCATCACACGACTTTCATTCCGCGCCGCGATCCGCAGGCCCTGGTCACCAGCGGCCTGTTCGCGCTGTCGCGCAATCCGATCTATCTTGCCGACGCGCTGATCCTGGCAGGTCTGCTGATCTACTGGCAGGGTGTGCTGGCGCTGCCCTTGGTTCCGCTGTTCATGGCCTTCATTACCCGGCGCTTCATTCAGGGCGAGGAGGCGCGGATCGCGGCCCGGTTCGGGGATACGTTTCACGCCTATTGCCTGCGCACCCGCCGCTGGATCTGAGCCGCGCCGCCGCCCTGGCGCCGGTGACGCGGGCCCCAAGGGGGCGACGCAACGGCAGATTCTGCGCCTGCGAAAAAATAGCGCAGCCCGGAGGGCTTTCGTCCCTTGGGTATATTGTGTTAAGATACTGATAAGAAAAGGAGAAGTGTAGGTATACCACGGCACGCAAAGGTATACAATCAACCTGTGTCGCAAATGCAGCACTTTTCCAAGGATTTCAGAGACCTCGGCGCTTGTGAAACTTTATTGCGCGGTGCTATGGAGGCCTTCGCCACATTTGAATCCGTCGGGCTTTCCCGGCCCGAACGGTGTGAGAAGGGGGAGATGAGAGTGAAGATCGGCGCTCCGAAGGAGATTTTCGAGGGTGAATCGCGGGTCGCGATGACGCCCGAGTCCGCGCTGCAGCTGCAAAAGCTGGGGCACGAGTGTTTCATCGAGGCCGGCGCAGGCCATAGCGCGGGGTTCGAGGACACGGCCTATACCAAGGCCGGTGTCACCGTGGTCGGGTCGGCCGCCGAACTGTTCGGCGCGGTCGATTTCGTGGTCAAGGTGCGGCCGCCGACCGAAGAGGAGGTGGGGCAGCTGCGCAGCGACCAGACCCTGATCTCCTTCTTCTATCCCGCTCAGAACAAAGAGCTTTTGGAAGCCGCCCAGAAAACCGGCGCCTCTGTCATCGCGATGGATATGGTGCCGCGGATCTCGCGCGCGCAGAAGATGGACGCGCTGTCCTCGATGGCCAACATCTCGGGCTACCGGGCGGTGATCGAGGCGGGGAACAACTTCGGCCGCTTCTTCACCGGCCAGGTGACCGCGGCGGGCAAGGTGCCCCCGGCCAAGGTTCTGGTGGTGGGTGCGGGCGTGGCCGGTCTGGCCGCGATCGGCGCCTCGACGGCGCTTGGCGCGATCACCTACGCGTTCGATGTGCGCCCCGAAGTGGCCGAGCAGATCGAATCGATGGGCGCCGAGTTCGTCTATCTCGATTTCGAAGAGCAGCAGCAGGACGGCGCCGCCACCGGCGGTTATGCCGCGCCTTCCTCCCCGGAATTCCGCGAAGCGCAGCTGAAAAAGTTCCGTGAACTCGCCCCCGACATGGATATCGTCATCACCACGGCGCTGATCCCGGGGCGCGATGCGCCGAAGCTGTGGCTGGCCGACATGGTCGCCGCGATGAAGCGTGGCTCGGTCGTGGTCGACCTTGCGGCCGAGCGTGGCGGCAACTGCGACCTGACCGTGAAGGACGAGAAGATCGTCACCGAAAACGGCGTGACGGTGATCGGCTACACCGATTTCCCGTCGAAGATGGCCGCGCAAAGCTCGCAGCTTTACGCAACGAACATCCGTCACATGATGACCGACCTGACGCCCGGCAAGGACGGCGTGGTCAATCACAACATGGAAGACGACGTGATCCGCGGCGCGACCGTGACCCATCAGGGCGCGATCACCTTCCCGCCGCCGCCGCCGAAAGTGGCCGCGATCGCCGCCGCCAAGCCGAAGGAAAAGCCCAAGGAGCTGACCCCCGAAGAGATCAGGGCCGCCGAGAAGGCCGCCTTCAAGAAGGCCACCCGCAACCAGATCACGCTTCTGGCGGTGGGCACGGCGCTGCTGCTGACGGTGGGGGCCTTCGCACCTGCCAGCTTCATGGCGCATTTCGTGGTCTTCGTGCTGGCCTGCTTCGTCGGCTTCCAGGTGATCTGGAACGTCAGCCATTCGCTGCACACGCCGCTGATGGCGGTCACCAACGCCGTGTCGGGGATCGTAATCCTGGGCGCGCTGTTGCAGATCGGCTCCGGCAACTGGCTGGTGGTGATCCTCGCGGCGCTGTCGGTGCTGATCGCTTCGATCAACATCGTCGGCGGCTTCCTTGTTACCCGGCGCATGCTCGCCATGTTCCAGAAATCGTAAGGGGAGGGTGCTGACATGACGATCGGTATCGTTTCCGCAGCCTATATCGCGGCTGCTGTTCTGTTCATCCTCTCGCTCGGCGGTCTGTCCGGGCAGGAAAGCGCCAAGCGCGCCGTGTGGTATGGCATCGTGGGCATGGGGATGGCGGTCATCGCCACCATCTTCGGGCCGGGCGTGGGGCACTGGTTCATCATCGCGCTGATGCTGATCGGTGGCTCTGCCATGGGCTGGTATGTGGCAAAAACGGTCGAGATGACCGAAATGCCGCAGCTGGTTGCGGCGCTGCACAGTTTCGTCGGTCTGGCCGCCGTGTTCATCGGCTATAACGCGCAGATCGAACTGACCCGCGTTCAGGGCATGGACGAGGCCGCACGCCAGGCGCTGCAAGGCTTCGCCGCGATCCTGGCGCACAAGACCCCGGTCGAGGTGGCGATCCTGAAGGTCGAGGTGTTCTTGGGCGTGTTCATCGGTGCGGTCACCTTCACCGGCTCGGTCGTGGCCTTCGGCAAACTGGCGGGCAAGGTCGACGGCAAGGCGAAAAAGCTGCCCGGCGGGCATCTGCTGAACGCCGCTGCGGCGTTGGCCTCGCTGGTGTTGCTGGTGATGTTCATGCAAGGCGCCGGCATCTGGACGCTGATCGTGATGACGCTGCTGGCCTTCTTCATCGGCTATCACCTGATCATGGGCATCGGCGGCGCCGACATGCCGGTCGTGGTGTCGATGCTGAACAGCTATTCGGGCTGGGCCGCGGCGGCGATCGGTTTCTCGCTCGGCAATGATTTGCTGATCGTGACCGGCGCGCTGGTCGGCTCTTCGGGGGCGATCCTGTCCTACATCATGTGCAAGGCGATGAACCGCAGCTTCATCTCGGTGATCCTGGGCGGCTTCGGCGGTACCACGGGCCCGGCGATGGAAGTCGAGGGCGAGCAGGTGGCGATCGACGCCGCTGGCGTGGCCGACGCGCTGAACGATGCCGACAGCATCATCATCGTCCCGGGCTACGGTATGGCCGTTGCGCAGGCGCAGAACGCGGTCAGCGAGCTGACCTCGATGCTGCGCGGGCGCGGCAAGACCGTGCGCTTCGCGATCCACCCGGTCGCGGGCCGTCTGCCGGGGCACATGAACGTGCTGCTGGCCGAGGCGCGTGTGCCCTATGACATCGTGATGGAGATGGACGAGATCAATGACGACTTCCCGGAAACGGATGTGGTCATCGTGATCGGTTCGAACGACATCGTGAACCCGGCCGCGCAGGACGATCCGAACTCGCCCATCGCCGGCATGCCGGTGCTGGAAGTCTGGAAAGCCAAGCAGGTCTTCGTGTCGAAACGCGGTCAGGGCACCGGCTATTCCGGCATCGAAAACCCGCTGTTCTACAAAGAGAACACGCGCATGTTCTACGGCGACGCGAAGAAATCGCTGGAAGAGCTGCTGCATCTGGTCCGGATGTAAGCAGACCTCCGGAAGACCGAAGCCCCGCCAGTCTGGCGGGGCTTTTGTTTGTCTGGCGGGCAGAGGGGCAGGCCCCGGGCTCAGCACCATCGCCAGTGCGGGGGGAAGGGGCGGTTGCACCGGGCCTTCCGGTTGGCTGCGGGATGCAAGGGAATACGGCCACAGGCGCGCAGCCCTACGCGCTGGCCGCGCGTTTTTGTCGCCGTGTCGGGGGGATGCGCGCGATTGTGCACCGTGGTATGCTGATAAAGATTTGTTATTGCTGAATATTTTTGTTTACACGCGGGCATTTCGCGCTAAGCAGAAATTTCCCGGCAGGAGAGTTCCGATGACCGCCCCGACTGACGATCACCCGCTGCGCTATGCGCTGGTCAATGAATTGCACGCGCGCCCCTTTCCGCAGCTGGGCGTGCCGAGCCATGTGATCTATCTGGCGATCAAGGAACCGCATGACGCCGCCAACCGCGACCGGGCGCTGGATCACGCGCATCTGGTCGATCTGCTGGCACGGCACGGGGCGCCGCACCCGTTGCCCGGCATCACCCATTACGCCGGGCAGATCGGGCGTCACACGCTGAAATGGGAAAGCCACACCGAATTCACCACCTATCTGGCACATGCGCCGGGGGTTTCGGCACGGCCGTTCGATCCGGCCGAGGCCGAGCTGTTCCCGGCCGACTGGATCGCCGCGGCCCCCGGCAAGCGCATCGCCGCCGTGGCCATCCGCATCGAGCCGCTGCCCGACGATCCGCTGGCCATCGCCCCGCAGCTGGAAGACTGGTTCGTGCCCGAAAGCCTGGTCTGTGCCTGGGTGCTGGACGGGGCGGCGGTGATCGCCACCGATTTTCGCATTGATCCGGCCGGGCAAATGCGGTTTGCGGCCTTCGTGCGCCCGGGCACCGGCCCCGGCCGGGTGGGCCGCATCGTGCAACGGATCTGCGAGCTGGAGACCTATCGCGCGATGTCGATGCTGGGGCTGGGGCGCGCGCGGGCGCTGACCGCGCGGCTCAATGCGCTTGACCCCGAACTCTCGGCGCTGGTCGCGGGGATGAGCGACGACACCCACCCGGCGGAAGAAACGCTTGATCGTCTGCTGGCGATCTCGGCGGATCTGGAAAGCCTGGCGGTGCAGAACTCGTTCCGCTTCGGGGCCACCGGCGCCTATGAGGCGATCGTGACGCAGCGGGTCGAGGTGCTGCGCGAAAGCCGGTTCGAGGGGCGGCAGAAGTTTTCCGAATTCATGCTGCGCCGCTATGATCCGGCGATGCGCACGGTGAAATCGGCCGAAGCGCGGTTGCGCACGATGCTGGAACGCGCGGCGCGGGCGGGCGAATTGCTGCGCACCCGGGTCGATGTCGAACGCTCGGCCCAGAACCAGGAGTTGCTGGCCTCGATGGACCGGCGGGCCGACCTGCAACTGCGCCTGCAACATACGGTCGAGGGGCTGTCGGTGGTGGCGATCAGCTATTACGCGGTCAGTCTGGCGGGCTATCTGACCTATCCGCTGGCCAAGCAGATGGGCATCTCCAAGGAAATGGCGGTGGCCGGGCTGACACCGCTGGTGATCCTGGGCGTCTGGCTGATGGTGCGCCGGATCAAGAAGGGGATGGGCGGGCACTGAACGCCCCATGAAAAAGGCGCCCCGCGGGGCGCCTTTCGATTTCGGGCAGGGGCTCAGATTCCGGCAGGGGCTCAGAGGCCCAGCTTGCGCGCCACGATCTCGTTCACCGCGGCCGGGTTGGCCTTGCCGCCCGAGGCCTTGATGACCTGCCCGGTGAACCAGCCCGCCAGTTTCGGGTTCTGCTTGGCCTTTTCCACCTGCGCGGGGTTGGCGGCGATGATGTCATCCACCGCCTTCTCGATGGCGCCCAGATCGGTGACCTGTTTCATGCCGCGCGCCTCGACGATGGCCGCCGGATCGCCGCCCTCGGTATAGACGATCTCGAACAGATCCTTGGCGATCTTGCCCGAGATGTCGCCCGCCTTGATCAGCTTGACGATCGCGCCCAGCTGTTCGGGCGACACCGGGCTTTGGCCGATCTCGTGGCCTTCTTTCTTCAACCGGCCGAACAGCTCGTTGATGACCCAGTTCGCGGCCAGCTTGCCATCGGTGCCCTCAGCCACCTTCTCGAAATAGGCGGCGTTCTCGGCCTCGGCGGTCAGCACGCTGGCATCATATTCGCTCAGCCCGAAATCCTTGACGAAACGCGCCTTCTTTTCATCCGGCAGTTCGGGCATCGAGGCGGCGATATCGTCGACCCAGCCCTGCTCGATTTCCAGCGGCAGCAGGTCGGGGCAGGGGAAGTAGCGATAATCATGCGCCTCTTCTTTCGAGCGCATCGAGCGGGTCTCGCCCTTGTCGGGGTCGTAAAGACGGGTTTCCTGCACCACGCTGCCGCCGTCTTCGACGATGGCGATCTGGCGGCGTGCCTCGTATTCGATGGCCGCCTGGATGAAGCGCATCGAGTTCATGTTCTTGATTTCGCAGCGCGTGCCCAGATGGCTGAAATCCTGGGTTTCCTGATAGCGCTCATAGGCGCCGGGCGGGCAGACCGACACGTTCACGTCGCAGCGCAGGTTGCCGTTTTGCATGTTGCCGTCGCAGGTGCCCAGATAGCGCAGGATCTGGCGCAGCTTGCCCACATAGGCCGCCGCTTCCTCGGGGCCGCGGATGTCGGGGCGGCTGACGATCTCCATCAGTGCCACGCCGGTGCGGTTGAGGTCGACGAAGGACATGTTCGGGTCCATGTCATGAATCGACTTGCCCGCGTCCTGCTCCAGGTGGATGCGTTCGATGCGCACGCGGCGCGCAACGCCCGGGCCCATGTCGACGATGATCTCGCCCTCGCCCACGATCGGGTGGTACAGCTGGCTGATCTGATAGCCCTGCGGCAGGTCAGGGTAGAAATAGTTCTTGCGGTCGAAGGCCGAGAACAGGTTGATCTGCGCCTTCAGCCCCAGCCCGGTGCGCACCGCCTGCGCCACGCAGAACTCGTTGATCACCGGCAGCATGCCGGGCATCGCCGCGTCCACGAAGGCGACGTTGGAATTGGGCTCCGCCCCGAACTGCGTCGAGGCGCCGGAAAACAGCTTGGCGTTCGAGGCCACCTGCGCATGCACCTCCAGCCCGATCACCAGCTCCCAGTCGGATTTCGCGCCGGCGATCACTTTGGGTTTGGGGGCTTCGAAGGCGAGATGGTCAAGCATGATGCAGTCCTGTTTCCGGTGGCTATCCGCCTTCTAGGACAGGGCCGCGCGCGGGGCAAGCCTTGGGCGCATCTGCCGGGGGCTGCGCGTCTGCAGGGGCGGGCGGGATTTGAGTATTTATGCCAAGAAGAAGCCCCTTCATCTTGGCATAAATATCCCGGGGTCCGGGGCAGAGCCCCGGCGCGCGCCCCGGGCGCCGCCTTAGCCCAGAAGCCGTGCAGTCATCTCGGACAGATCGCGGCTCAGCCCCGGTTGCGCGGCGATCCGTGCCAGTTCGGCGCGGATCAGCGCCTGCCGCCCGGCATCGTAGCGCGTCCAGGTTTCAAAGGCGGTGGACATCCGTGCCGCGGTCTGCGGGTTCAGTGGGTCAAGCCGGATCAGCCAGTCGGCAAAGAAGCGATAGCCCGCGCCGTCGGCCCGATGAAAGCCCGCGTGATTGGCCGCAAACCCGCCAAGAAGCGCGCGGAAACGGTTGGGGTTCTTCCAGTCGAACAACGGATCGGCGGCAAGGCGCTGCGCCAGCTCCGCCGCTTCCTCGGGCGGGCAGAGCGCGGCCTGCGTCATGAACCACTTGTCCATCACCAGCCGGTTGTCGGCCCAACGTGTGCGGAACTGTGCCAGTGCCTCGGTCGCCTGCCCGGCGGCGACCAGCACCGCCAGCGCGCCCATGGTTTCGGTCATGTTGTCGGCCCGCGCAAACAGCGCCTGCGCCCGTTCGCCGCCATCGGTCCGGCCCAGCAGGTGCAACGCCGCCAACCGCAGCGCACGTTGGCCTGCAGGCGCTGCGTCGGGGGCATAGGGGCCGGGCACCGCCATCGCCTCATAGATCGCCGCCAGCGCCGCGCCGTGGCGGGTGGCCAGCGCATCCATCAGCCGCCCGCGGGCGGCATGGATCGCCTGCGGATCGGGGATCTGGCCCGCTTCGTGCAGCGCCTGGGCGATTTCATCTTCGCCGGGCAGGCGCAGGCACAGCGCGCGGAAGGCGGGTTCGGCGCTTTCGTCGGCGATCAGGCGACCGACCGCGTCCAGGTATTCGGCCTGCGGCGCGGCGCCCTGCGTCATCGCCATCAGGGTTTGCCGCGCCAGGGTGCGCCCCGCTTCCCAGCGGTTGAACGGGTCGGTGTCATGCGCCAGCAAAAACGCCTGTTCGGCGGGGGTGGTGGCGCGGTCCAGAACCACGGGCGCCGAGAAGCCGCGCAGGATCGAGGGGACCGGGCGGCTGGCCAGTCCGGGGAAGGTGAAGCGCTGCGTGCCTTCGGTCATTTCCAGCACGGTGGTCGGCAGCACCTCGTCGCCGTTGGGCGACAACAGGCCCACCGCAATCGGAATATGGCGTGCGGGTTTTTCGGGCTGGCTCGGCGTGGGTTTGGTTTCCTGCGTGAATTCCAGCGTATAGGTGCCGTCGCGGAAATCTTCGGTCACACTCAGCCGCGGCGTGCCCGCATCGGTATACCAGCGCTTGAACTGGCCCAGATCGCGGCCCGAGCTGTCCTCGAACACCTTGATCCAGTCCTCGATCGTGCAGGCCTGCCCGTCGTGGCGGTCGAAATACAGATCGAGCGCGGCGCGATAGCCTGCGTCGCCCACCAGCGTTTTCAGCATGCCCACCACCTCGGCGCCTTTTTCATAGACGGTGGGGGTGTAGAAGTTGTTGATCTCGCGGTAATGATCGGGGCGCGGGGGATGGGCCAGCGGGCCCTGATCCTCGCGGAACTGGCGCGCGCGCAGGGCGGCCACATCCTCGATCCGCTTGACCGCGCCTGCGCGCATGTCGGCGGTGAAGGATTGGTCGCGGAACACCGTCAGCCCCTCTTTCAGGCACAGCTGGAACCAGTCGCGGCAGGTGATGCGGTTGCCGGTCCAGTTGTGGAAATATTCATGCGCGATGACCGCTTCGATGCGTTCGTAATCGGTATCGGTCGCGGTTTCGGGGCTGGCCAAAACGAGTTTGGAGTTGAAGATGTTCAGCCCCTTGTTCTCCATCGCGCCCATGTTGAAATCGTCCACCGCGACGATGTTGAAGATGTCCAGATCGTATTCGCGGCCATAGGCGCGTTCATCCCAGGCCATCGAGCGTTGCAGCGCCCCCAAGGCGAAATTGCAGCGGTCCTGATCGCCCGGTCGCACCCAGATGTTGAGCGCGACCTCGCGCCCCGAGGCGGTGGTGAAGCTGCCCGAGGTTGCCACCAGATCGCCCGCGACCAGCGCGAACAGATAGGCGGGCTTGGGCCAGGGGTCGTCCCATTCGGCCCAGCCGGGGCCCTGCGCCACCGGGTTGCCGTTCGACAGCAGCACCGGGAAATCGCCTTCGATGCGCACATGGAACGGCGCCATCACATCGGGGCGGTCGGGATAGAAGGTGATCTTGCGAAACCCTTCCGCCTCGCATTGCGTGCAATACATGCCGTTTGACATATACAAGCCTTCCAGCGCGGTGTTGCCTTCGGGCGCGATCTCGACCTCGGTTTCCAGCGTGAACGGGCCTTCGGGCAGCGCGGCGGGGTGGATCGTCAGCCCGGTTTCGGTCAGCAGGTAATCGGCGGGTGTCAGCGGTGTGCCGTCAATTGCCGCCCCGATCAGCCGCAGATCCTCGCCATCCAGATGCAGCGCCGTGCCGGGGGCCTGCGGTGTCAGCGACAGCCGTGCCTGAACCCGCGTGGCCCGCGGCGACAGCCGGAAGGTCAGCGCGACCGCGTCCAGCGTGAAGGGATAGGGGGCGTAATCGGAAAGAAGCGTGGTGCCGTCCATGGAGTCCTGCCTGTGGCTGTTTTCGGTCAAGCTAGGCCTCGGGGGGCGGGGCTGCAAGGCGGGGCTCTGCGGAAAGCACAGGCGGAAAATCGCCGCGACCGCATGAATTGGTAAAATAATATCACCAAAAATGCCATTCCGACGCAGTTTTCGCTGGACAGCCCGGCGGTGCTTGGCAAAAGTGCCCGCAACCAAGGGAGAATGAGATGACGACACGGGTTGATCGCGCGGGGCTGCAAGTGGCCGCCTCGCTGGCCGATTTCATCGAGACACGGGCGCTGCCGGGCAGCGGTGTCACGGCAGAGACGTTCTGGGCTGGATTTTCGGCGCTGGTTCACGACCTGGCCCCGAAAAACCGTGCGCTGCTGGAAAAACGCGAGGCGCTGCAGGCACAGATCGACGACTGGCATCTGCATCATCGCGGCCAGGGCCATGATGCGGCGGCGTACAAGGCGTTTTTGACCGAGATCGGCTATCTGCTGCCCGAAGGCCCGGATTTCAGTATCGAGACGCCCGAAACCGACCCGGAATTCGCCTCTGTCTGCGGCCCGCAGCTGGTGGTGCCGATCATGAACGCGCGCTATGCGCTGAACGCCGCCAATGCGCGCTGGGGCAGTCTGTATGATGCGCTTTATGGCACCGATGCCTTGGGCGATCTGCCGACGGGCAGCGGGTTCGACGCGGCGCGCGGCGCGCGGGTGATCGCGCGCGCCAAGGCGTTTCTGGATGAAACCTTCCCGCTGGTTGCCGGGTCCTGGGCCGATGTCAGCCGGATCTGGGTGCAGGATGGCGGGCTGTTCGTGCAGACCGACGAGGAAACCGGGCTGGCCGACCCCGCGCAATTCGCGGGCTTTGCGGGCGATGCCATGGCGCCCTCGGCGGTTGTTTTGAAAAACAACGGTTTGCACGCGATTGTTGATGTGAACCCCGGTCACCCGATCGGTGCGACCGACCCTGCCGGGATCTGCGATCTGCGCCTTGAATCCGCGATTTCCTCGATCATGGATTGCGAGGATTCGGTGGCGGCGGTCGATGCCGAAGACAAGGTGCTGGCCTATGGCAACTGGCTGGGGCTGATGCAGGGCACGCTGGCCGAGCAGGTTGAAAAGGGCGGCAAGGTCTTTACCCGGGCACTGAACCCCGACTTGCAGTTCACCGCGCCCGAGGGGGATACGATCACCCTGAAAGGCCGCGCGCTGATGCTGGTGCGCAACGTGGGCCATCTGATGACCAACCCTGCGGTGCTGGATCGCGAGGGTCGCGAGGTGCCCGAAGGGCTGATGGATGCGATGGTCACCACCCTGTGCGCGATGCACGATCTGGCCAAGGACGGCGGCGCGCGCAATTCGGTCACCGGCTCGGTCTATGTGGTGAAACCCAAGATGCACGGCCCCGAAGAGGTCGCCTTCGCCTGCGAGATCTTCGACCGGGTCGAAGACTGCCTCGGCCTGCCGCGCCACACCGTCAAGCTGGGCATCATGGACGAGGAACGCCGCACCAGCGCGAACCTGAAGGAATGCATCCGCGCCGCGCGTCACCGCGTGGCCTTCATCAACACTGGCTTCCTTGACCGCACCGGCGACGAGATCCACACCTCGATGGAGGCCGGGCCGATGGTCGCCAAGGCCGAGATGAAATCGCAGCCCTGGATTTCGGCCTATGAGGATCGCAACGTCGATATCGGGCTGCGCTGCGGGTTGGCGGGCAAGGCACAGATCGGCAAGGGGATGTGGGCCGCGCCCGACCGCATGGCCGAGATGCTGGAGGCCAAGCTTGGCCATCCGATGGCGGGGGCGAACTGCGCCTGGGTGCCCAGCCCCACGGCCGCCACGCTGCACGCCACGCATTACCACAAGGTCAATGTGTTGCAGCGGCAAAAGGAGATCGCGGCGATGAACCGCCCGGCGCGTCTGGACGATCTGCTTACGATCCCGCTGGCCACCGGGCGCAACTATTCCGAGGCCGAGATCACCGCCGAGATCGAGAACAACGCGCAGGGCATTCTGGGCTATGTGGTGCGTTGGGTCGATCAGGGGGTCGGCTGCTCCAAGGTGCCCGATATCCACGACATCGCGCTGATGGAAGACCGCGCGACCTGCCGGATTTCCAGCCAGGCGCTGGCGAACTGGCTGCATCACGGCGTGGTCAGCGAAGGCCGCGTGATGGAGGCTCTGCGCAAGATGGCCGCGGTGGTGGACCGTCAGAACGCGGGCGATCCCGCCTATCGGCCGATGGCGCCCGGCTATGACGGGCTGGCCTTCCAGGCGGCCTGCGATCTGGTGTTTCTGGGCCGCGTGCAGCCCTCGGGCTATACCGAGCCGGTGCTGCATCAACGCCGCCTGCAGGTGAAAGGAGCAAACTGATGACGATCACACTGGAAGCTGCCAACATGATCATGGCCGCCGTGCGCCACCATGGCACCGAGCGCGGCTGGAAACCGCTGTCGACCGTCGTGCTGGATGCGGGGGGGCACCCGATCGCCTTTTCGCGGGCCGACGGTGCCAGCGCGGGCCGGTTCGAGATTGCCCGCGCCAAGGCCTATGGTGCGGTGATGCTGGGCATGGGCGGTCGGGCGCAGATGGCGCGGGCCGAGGCGCAGCCCTATTTCATGGCGGCGCTCAACGGTGCCTTTGGCGGGCAGGTTCTGCCGGTGCCGGGCGGCGTGCTGGTGCGCGATGCGGCGGGCCGGATGATCGGCGCGGTCGGTGTGACCGGCGACACGTCGGACAACGACGCCGAGGCGGCGCTTGCGGGGATTGCCGCCGTGGGGCTGATCGGCGAGGCCTGAGTCCGCTCTGGTCGCCGGGCAGGGGGCTGTGTCCCCCCTGCGCGCGCTCATGCACAGCGCCTGCGCATCCGGGGGGCTTTCGTCCGTGCGCAGACTGTCCTAGCTTGATTGGCAAAGGAGATCTGCATGACCAGACCAGTCGTTGGCATTATCGGCAACCGCGGCCTCGTGAACGATCGCTACCCGGTGCATGAGGGCGGTCAGATCAATTCCGAGGCGGTCAGCCATGTGGCCGATTGCATCCCGCTGCTGATCCCGGCCGATCCGAGCTATGTCTCGGTTCAGGAATTGATGGAGGTGTGCGACGGCTTTCTGCTGACCGGCGGGCGGCCCAATGTCCACCCCGAGGAATATGGCGAGGTCGAGACCGACAAGCACGGCACCTTCGACCGCGCCCGCGATGCGATCACCCTGCCGCTGGTGCGCGCCTGTGTCGAAAGCGGCCAGCCGTTCTTTGGCATCTGCCGCGGTTTTCAAGAGGTGAACGTGGCGATGGGCGGCTCGCTCTATCCCGAGATCCGTGAATTGCCGGGCCGGATGAACCACCGGATGCCGCCCGAGGGCACGCTGGAAGAAGCCTTCGCCCTGCGGCACAAGGTGCTGCTGGAGCCGGGCGGACGGTTCGCCCAGCTGTTCGGCGCAACCGAGGTGATGACCAACACGCTGCACGGGCAGGGGATTTGCCAGCCCGGGCCGCGCATCGTGATCGAGGGCCGGGCCGAGGATGGCACGCCCGAGGCGATTTATGTGCGCGATGCGCCGGGCTTCACCCTGTCGGTGCAATGGCACCCGGAATGGAACGCCGAGGCCGACCCGGTCTCGCGCCCGCTGTTTCAGGCCTTCGGGCAGGCGGTGCGCGACTGGGCCTTGAAAAAGCGTGGCGGCGTCAAGGTCGCCTGAGGAGGGATTATGAAAACACTGACTGGCCTGACCCTGACCGGGCTGACGCTGGCTGTGACGCTGATCGCAGGTGCTGCCGGGGCCACCCATCCCGGGGGCAAGATGGTCCCTGTGGTGGTTCCCGATCTGTCGCCCGAGGCGATCCGCGGGGCGGCGCGCTTCGATGCGAAATGCGCGTCCTGCCATGGCACCGCGGGGGCGGGCAACGACATGGCGGGCCCGCCACTGATTCACAAGATCTATGAACCCGGCCATCATGGCGATGCGGCGTTCTATTTCGCGCCGTTGCGCGGCGCCCAGGCCCATCATTGGCGCTTCGGGGATATGCCGCCGGTTGCGGGCTTCACCGAGGAAGACGCGCGCCTGATCACGATCTATATTCGCGAAGTCCAGAAGGCCAACGGGATTTTCTGATCCCTCACAGGTATCTGGACGCTTCCTTGCGGGCAAAGGGCTTGAGGCTGTCGCCATGCGCGGCCAGCCAGTCGCGCACCGCCTGCGGGTCGTGTTTGGACAGATCGCGCAGCCACCAGGCCACCGCCTTTTGCAAGAACCACTCGGGGCTTTGTGCCAGCTCCGCGCACCAGCCCAGAACCCGGGCGCGGATCGCGCGGTCGGCCTCTGACGGGTGGTTTTGCTTGGTCCAGGGCAGGGTGATGACCAGCGCCGCGCGCCGCGTCCAGAGGTGATCGGACTGCACCCAGCCCGCCACTGTCTCGATCCGCGCGGGATCGGCCTGCAGCCGCTTTTCGCCCGCCTTGCACGCGTGATCGGCCAGCGCCCAGCCGTCGAAATCGGGCACCCAGGTGCAGATCAGATCCCAGACCGCCTGATCGGGGCGGATACGCGCCTGCGCCAGCAGTTTCGTGGCGGCCACCCGTGCTTCATGGATGTCGCTGTCCCAAAGGCCCGCGGCCAGTGCCAGCCGTTCGTCCAGCGTGGATTGCGCGCGCCACAGCCGCGCCATGTCCTCGATCAGCGGCACCGGCACGCCCAGATACCGGCGCGGCAGCTTGTGATAGGCCGCGGCCCCGGCGGCCTTGTCCGCATCGCCGCAGCATTCAAGCGCGGCAATCGCATCGGCGACCGAGGGCGGGGGGCCAAGGTCCTCTTCGGCCTCGGGCTCGTGGTATTGCTCGTATTCCGCGTCGCTTTCGGCATAGGCACGGGCTTCGGCGGCCAGTTCGGCCTCGGCCTCGGTCAGGGGGCGGTCCTCGGCGGTGATGATCCGGGATTTGCGGGTGCGCCCCATCACTCCACCGTCACGGATTTTGCCAGATTGCGCGGCTGGTCCACATCGGTGCCCTTGGCGACGGCGGTGTGATAGGCCAGCAATTGCGCGGGCAGCGCGTAAAGGATCGGCGCGAAGGGCTCGACCACCTCGGGCATTTTCAGCGTGGCCCAGGTGCCCTCGGACGCCGTGGTCAGCCCCTTGCCGTCCGAAATCAGCAGAACCTGACCGTGGCGCGCCATCACCTCTTGCATGTTGGACACGGTCTTGTCGAACAGCCGGTCGTGCGGCGCCAGAACGATCACCGGCACCTGCCGGTCGATCAGCGCAATCGGCCCGTGTTTCAGCTCGCCCGAGGCATAGCCTTCGGCGTGGATATAGCTGATTTCCTTGAGTTTCAGCGCGCCTTCCAGCGCCAGCGGGAACATCGCACCCCGGCCCAGGAACAGAATGTCCTGCGCCTCGGCCAGCCGCTCGGCCAGCTTTTCGATCTGATCCGAAGTGCCAAGCGCTGCATTCATCAGCCCGGGCAGCGCGCGCAGCGTGGCCAGATGCCCGGCCAGGGCGGCCGGCGCGATATGGCCACGGTCGACGCCCGCCTTCAGCGCCATCGCCGCCAGCACCAGCAGCTGGCAGGTGAAGGCCTTGGTCGAGGCCACGCCCACCTCGATCCCCGCAAGGATCGGCAGCGCCACGTCGCATTCGCGCGCGATGGACGAGGTCGGCACATTCACCACGGCCACGGTTTTCGAAACCTTTTCATGGCAATAGCGCAGCGCGGCCAGGGTGTCGGCGGTTTCGCCCGACTGGCTGACGAAGATCGCGAAGCTTTGGCGCGGCAGCGGCGGCTCGCGGTAGCGGAATTCCGAGGCCACGTCGATTTCGCAGGGCAGGCCCGCCAGCGCCTCGAACCAGTATTTCGCCACCGAACAGGCATAGAACGCCGTGCCGCAGGCGACCAGCGTCAGCCGGTCGAGATTGGTGAAATCCAGCTCGGCCGGCAGGTTCAACCCGTCGCCCTGCAGGTAATGGCGCAGCGCATCGCCCAGAACCACCGGCTGTTCGGCGATTTCCTTGGCCATGAAATGCTTGTAGCCGGCCTTTTCGACCCGGGTCTGGCCAAGGTCGATCTTGACCTCTTCGCGGTTGGCGCGGCGGCCCTCGGCGTCGAAGATCTCGGCGCCCGCACGGGTGACGAAGGCATGATCGCCCTCGGCCAGATAGGTGATGCGGTCGGTCAGCGGCGCCAGCGCGATCGCGTCCGAGCCCACGAACATCTCGCCCGTGCCGTGGCCGATGGCCAGCGGGCTGCCCTTGCGCGCGGCGATCAGCAGATCGTCTTCGCCCTCGAACAGCCACAGCAGCGCGAAGGCGCCCTCCAGCTTGGCCAGCGTGGCGACGGCAGCCTCGCGCGGGGGCAGGCCCTGATCCATGAACATCCGGGTCAGCAGGACGACGGTTTCGGTGTCGGTTTCGGTCTCGGGCATCAGCCCGGCTTGCGACAGTTCGGCGCGCAGCTCGCGGAAATTCTCGATGATGCCGTTATGCACCACGGCCACCGGCCCCGAGCGGTGCGGATGCGCATTGCCCGTGGTCGCCGCGCCATGCGTCGCCCAGCGGGTGTGGCCAATCCCCGCCTTGCCCGCCAGAGGGTCATGCACCAGCAGGTCGGACAGGTTCACCAGCTTGCCCACCGCGCGCCGACGGTCCAGCCGACCGGCGTTGACGGTGGCAATGCCCGCACTGTCATAGCCGCGATATTCCAGCCGCTTCAGGCTTTCGACCAGCAGGGGCGCGACTTCGTGCGTTCCCAGAACACCAATAATTCCACACATTTACGCGCCCTTCTTGATAGCGGCCTTCTTGGCCCGGAGCATCTCGAACAGTTTCACCGCAAGGCCCGGCTTGGTCACCTGCTTGGCGCGGCCCAAGGCCACGGCGCCCGCAGGCACATCCTCGGTGATGGTCGAGCCCGAGGCGGTCAGCGCCCCGTCGCCCACCGTGACCGGCGCCACCAGCATCGTATCCGAACCGATGAAGGCATTGGCGCCAATCGTGGTGCGGTGCTTGAACACGCCGTCGTAATTGCAGGTCACCGTGCCCGCGCCGATATTCGTGCCCTCGCCCACATCGGCGTCGCCCAGATAGGTCAGGTGCCCGACCTTGACGCCTTCGCCCAGGATCGAGTTCTTCACCTCGACGAAATTGCCGATATGCACATCCTCGGCCAGCTCGGCGCCGGGCCGCAGCCGGGCGAAGGGGCCGACGGTGGCCCCGCGCGAGATGTGGCAGCCTTCCAGATGGCAGAAGGCGGCGATCTCGGCCCCCGATTCAATGGTCACATCGGGGCCGAAGACGACATGCGGGCCGATCACCACATCGCGGCCCAGATAGGTGTCGAGCGCGAAATAGACGGTGGCCGGATCGACCATGGTCACCCCGTTTTCCAGCGCTTCGGTGCGCGCGCGGGTCTGGAACAGCGCCTCGGCGCGGGCCAGTTCGGCGCGGGTGTTGATGCCCAGCGTTTCCGCCTCGGGGCAGGTGACGACCTCGGCCGACAGGCCCCGCGCGCGGGCGGCGGCCACGATGTCGGTCAGGTAGTATTCGCCCGCCGCATTGTCATTGCTCAGGCCCCCCACCAGGTCGGCCAGCAGTGCCGCGTCGCAGGCGATCACGCCGGAATTGCAAAGGGTTATGGTGCGTTCTTCATCCTTTGCGTCCTTGAATTCGACGATCCGGTCCAGATCGCGCCCGCGCGCGATCAGGCGGCCATAGCGGCCCGGATCGGCGGCCTCGAACCCCAGAACGGTGACATCGGCGGGGCTTTGAGACAGCGCTTCCAGCGTCTCGGGGCGGATGAAGGGCGTGTCGCCGTACAGCACGATCACCCGGCCCTCGAACCCCGCCAGCAGCGGCAGGGCCTGCGCCACCGCATGCCCGGTGCCCAGTTGTTCGCCTTGCAGCGCGATCTGCGCGTCGGGGTCGAGTTTGGCGACCGCCTTGCTGACCGCCTCGGCGCCGTGGCCCGCGACGACGACGACCCGCTCGGGGTCGAGCGCGCGCCCGGCGGCCAGCGCATGCGCCACCAGCGGCGCCGCCCCCAGCCGGTGCAGCACCTTGGGCAGGTCGGAATTCATGCGGGTGCCTTGGCCAGCGGCCAGAACGAGGAGTGCGATCGCCATCAGGGTGCCTTTTCTTCTGCGCGCCTTCGTTTTACCCATACCATATCTGGCCGCAAGGGGAGCGCGTTCACGCTATCTTTCGGGGTCGTAACAGGCGACGGGAAGGCAGGGACGCGATGCGCACGGTGGTTTTCGATCTGGACGGCACGCTGGCCGATACCTCGGGCGATCTGATCGCGGCGGCGAACGCCTGTTTCGTGGCGCGCGGTCTGGGCGCGGTGCTGGACCCGGTCGATGATGCGCTGATCGCCTTTCATGGCGGGCGGGCGATGCTGCGGGCGGGCTATACCCGGCTCGGTCATCCGCAGGCCGAGACGCTGACCGAAGCCGATTACGCGGTGCTGCTGCGTTATTACGGCGAGAATATCGACACCCATACGCGGCTTTATCCCGGCGCGGTGGCGGCGGTCGAGGCCTTGCGCGCGCAGGGTTTTGCCACCGCGATCTGCACCAACAAGCCCGAGGGGCTGGCGCGCGAACTGGTGGCGCGGCTGGGGATCGCGCCGCTGTTCGGCGCGCTGATCGGGGCCGATACGCTGCCCACCCGCAAGCCCGACCCCGCGCCCTATGCCGCCGCGGTGGCGGGCGTGGGTGGCAGTGTCGCGCGCTCGATCCTCATTGGCGACACGGGGACCGACCGCGAAACCGCGCGCGCGGCGGGCGTGGCCAGCGTTCTGGTCACCTTCGGGCCGGAAGGGCGCGGCATCGCCCGGCTTGCCCCCGAGGCGCTGTTGGATCATTACGATGACCTGCCCGGTCTGGCCGCCGCTCTGCTGCCCGGCTGAGCCGCCTGTCCGGGCCGCAGCGTGAGTATTTGACCCAAGAAGAAGCCCGTCGGTTTTAGCGGGGTGTCGTGGCGCCGTTACCAGAGCGTTGCACGGTCCCCCCGTCCGCGCAGAAGGAAAGATCCGATGACCCACCCCGCCAGCCGCTCTGCCACCGGATTCGTCCTGATGGCCGTGTTTCTGGACATGGTCGGATTCGGGCTTATCATCCCGGTGCTGCCCACGCTGATCGAAAGCGTGGGGCATATGACGCTGGCCGAGGCGGCCTTCATCGGCGGCTGGATGTTTGCCGCCTTCAGCCTGGCGCAATTCGCCTTCGCGCCGCTGATGGGGGCGCTGTCGGATCGGTTCGGGCGGCGGCCGCTGTTGTTGCTGGCGATTGGCGGGCTTGGGGTGGATTACCTGTTTCATGCGCTCGCCCCTTCGGTCGGCTGGCTGTTCGCAGGAAGGGTGATCGCCGGGATCTGCGGGTCGAGCTATGTGATCGCCAACGCCTATCTGGCCGATGTGACCCCGCCCGAGGGCCGCGCGCGGGCCTTTGGCCTGATGGGCGCGGCCTTTGGGCTGGGCTTCGTGCTGGGGCCGGCGCTTGGCGGGCTTCTGGGCAGTTTCGGCCCGCGGGTGCCGTTCTGGGTGGCGGCGGCGATTTCGGGCGCCAACCTTCTGTGGGGCTATTTCGTGCTGCCCGAGACACTTGCGCCGCAGAACCGCCGCGCCTTCCGCTGGCGCGAGGCGAACCCGCTGGGGGTGCTGGCGGTCTTTCGCCGCTATCCCGGGGTCTTGCCTCTGGGGGCGGTGCTGGCGGTCTATTTCTTCGGCTCGGCCGTCTATCCGGCGATCTGGGCCTTCTGGGGCATGGCAAAATTCGGCTGGTCCGAGGCGACGGTCGGCTTGTCGCTGGCGGGGTTCGGCATCGTGATGGCGGTGGCGCAGGGCACGTTGACCGGCCCGGCGGTGGCCCGCTGGGGTGAGCGGCGCGTGCTGCTGGTCGGGCTGATCGTGGCGGCGCTGGCCTGCGTGGGCTATGGCTTTGCCACCGGAATCGTCATGGTGCTGGTGCTGCTGGTGCTGCACGCGCCCGAGGGGTTCGTGCATCCGATGCTGGCGGCGCTGATGTCGCGCGCCGTCCCCGAGGATGCGCAGGGCGCGCTGCAGGGCGGTATTTCTGCGGCGATGAATCTGGCGATGCTGGCGGGGACGTTGTTCTTCACCCAGATCTTCGGCTATTTCCTGAGCGACGCGGCCCCCGTCCGCACGCCGAATGCCGCCTTCCTGACCGCGGCGGTGGTTCTGGCCGGGGCGCTGGCGATCTATGTCGTGTTGATGCAACGTCACAAAGGGCTGGGCGATGACTGATACCCCCGAGGTTTTCACCGGCAACTTCACCCAGCAGGAGCCGATCGCCGAAGACGCCATCGCCGCCGCCGTTGCGGTGCTGCGCTCGGGGCGGCTGCATCGCTACAATACCGTGCCCGGCGAGGCGGGCGAGGTCGCCTTGCTGGAAGAGGAATTCGCCGCCCTGACCGGCGCGCGCTATTGCCTCGCCGTGGCCTCGGGCGGTTATGCCCTGGGCTGCGCGTTGCGCGCCTTGGGGGTGGCACCGGGCGATGCGGTGCTGACCAACGGCTTCACGCTGGCGCCTGTGCCCGGCGCGATCGCGGCACTGGGCGCGCAGCCGGTCTTCGTGGAGATCACCGGGGATCTGGTGATCGACATGGACGATCTGGCCGCCAAGGCGCGCGCCAGCGGCGCACGCGTGCTGATGCTCAGCCACATGCGCGGCCATATCTGCGACATGGACGCGCTGATGCAGGTCGCGCAGGCACACGATCTGCAGGTGATCGAGGATTGCGCGCATACCATGGGCGCGGCCTGGGCGGGCGTGCCGTCCGGCCGCCACGGCGTGATCGGCTGCTATTCGACGCAGACCTACAAGCACATGAATTCCGGCGAGGGCGGGCTGATCGTTTCGGACGACGCCGCGCTGATGGCGAAAATGATCCTGCTGTCGGGCAGCTACATGATGTATCCGCGCCACCGCGCCGCGCCGGGCCCCGAAGCGTTCGAGGCACTGAAATACGACACACCCAATATCTCGGGGCGGATGGACAATCTGCGCGCCGCGATCCTGCGCCCGCAGATCCCGACGCTGGCGGGGCGCATCGCACGCTGGAACGCGCTTTATCGCAGGCTCGAGGCGGGGCTCGCCGCCACCCCGGGGCTGCGGCTGATCCCGCGCCGGCAGGCCGAATCCTACGTCGCCTCGTCCTTCCAGTTCCTGCTGCCGGGATGGACGCCCGAGCGGATTACCGCTTTCGTCGCCCGCGCCGCCGCCCGCGGGGTCGAGCTGAAATGGTTCGGCGCCGCGGAGCCCGCGGGGTTCACCTCGCGCTACGACAGCTGGCGCTATGCCGCGCCGCAATCGCTGCCGGTGACGGACCGGGTGCTTGCCGGCCTGCTGGATCTGCGCCTGCCGCTGACCTTCACCGAGGCCGACGCGGCACAGATCGCGCGGATCATCGACGCCGAAGCACGGGGTTGAAACCGGGCAGGGGGGCGCTGCCCCCCGCTGCGCTCCCCCCGGGATATTTCAGCCAGAAAGAAGGTGCGCGGCTTTTGCCTTTCTTTCTGGTGAAAATATCCCGGGGGTGAAGGACCGCAGGTCCGAGGGGGCAGCGCCCCCTTTATTCGGAGCCGAACAGCGGCACGGTCGAGATCGACATCTTCGCCGAACCCTCGGTCAGTTCGTTCGCGTGGGTCAGATAGATCAGCGTCTGATGATCCTCGTCGAAGATCCGGGTCATCCGCAGCGATTTGAAGATCAGCGAGCGGCTTTCGGAAAACACCTTCTCGCCCTTCGGGCCGCGCGCGATGTCGCCGATCTTGATCGGGCCGGTCTGGCGGCAGGCGATCGAGGAATTCGACGGGTCTTCGAACCAGTTGCCCTGCGACAGCCGGTCCAGAAGCGAGCGGTCGAAATAGGCGATGTGGCAGGTCACGCCCTGCACCTTCGGGTCTTCGATCGCCTCGATGATGATATCGTTGCCGATCCAGTCGACACCGACCTTGCCCACCGTTTCGGCATGGAGGGGGGTGGCGAGAGGGGCGAGCGCGAAGAGTGCGGCGGCGGCAAGCGGACGGATCATGGCAGTCTCCTGAACGGGTTTTCTTTCAGATGGGGCCGGGCGCGCCGCGCACAAGGCTTGACGCGACTCGAATCGACGGGCATTAAATGAACAAGCGTTCAATAAACGGGGAGGAGACCGCATGTTTGCCGCTTCGATGAGTTTCGATCTGGGGGAAGACGTCAACGCACTGCGCGACATGGTGCATTCCTGGGCACAGGACCGGCTTGTGCCGATTGCCGCGCAGGTCGACCGTGACAATGTCTTCCCGCATGAATTGTGGGCCGAGATGGGCGAGCTGGGCCTGCTGGGCATCACCGTATCCGAGGAATATGGCGGGGCGGGCATGGGCTATCTGGCGCATGTCATCGCGACCGAGGAAATCGCCCGCGTCTCGGCCTCGATCTCGCTCAGCTACGGGGCGCATTCGAACCTGTGCGTGAACCAGCTGAAGCTGAACGGCAGCGATGCGCAGAAGGCGAAATACCTGCCCGATCTGGTTTCGGGCGCCAAGGTCGGCGCGCTGGCGATGAGCGAAAGCGGCGCGGGCTCGGATGTGGTCGGCATGAAGCTGCGCGCCGAGAAGCGCAACGGCTATTATGTCCTGAACGGCCATAAATACTGGATCACCAACGGCCCCGATGCCGATACGCTGGTGGTCTATGCCAAGACCGACCCCGAGGCGGGATCGAAAGGCATCACCGCCTTCATCGTCGAGAAATCCTTCAAGGGGTTCTCGACCAGCCAGCATTTCGACAAGATTGGCATGCGTGGTTCGAACACGGCGCAGCTGTTCTTCGACAATTGCGAAGTGCCGTTCGAAAACGTGCTGGGCACCGAAGGGAAGGGCGTGCGCGTCCTGATGTCGGGGCTCGATTACGAGCGCGTCGTGCTGTCGGGCATCGGTACCGGCATCATGGCTGCCTGTCTGGACGAGGTGGTGCCCTATGCCAAGGAGCGTCACCAGTTCGGCCAGCCGATCGGGAATTTCCAGCTGATGCAGGCCAAGATCGCCGACATGTATGTCGCGATGAACACCGCGCGCGCCTATACCTACGAGGTGGCGAAAGCCTGCGACAAGGGGCAGGTGACGCGTCAGGATGCGGCGGCCACGGTGCTTTATGCTTCCGAACAGGCGATGGTGCAGGCGCATCAGGCGGTGCAGGCCCTGGGTGGCGCAGGCTTCCTGAACGACTCGACCGTCAGCCGGCTGTTCCGCGACGCCAAGCTGATGGAGATCGGCGCGGGCACCAGCGAAATCCGCCGCATGCTGATCGGCCGCGAAATCATGGACAAGGCCTGAGGGGCAGGGGGCGACAATGAAACTCAGCTCTTCCTTCCTGGCAGGGTCCGAACAGGCGCAGGCCAATCGCGCGGCGCATCTGGCGATGCTCGACACCGTGCGCGAGGCTGCGGCTCTGGCTGCGGCCGGTGGCGGGGCCGAGGCCACCGCCCGCCATATCGCGCGCGGCAAGATGGCCCCGCGCGAACGGGTCGCGGGGCTTCTGGACCCGGGCTCGCCGTTTCTGGAAATCGGCGCAACGGCGGCGCATGGTCTGTATGACGGGGCGGCGCCGGGTGCGGGCGTGATCGCCGGCATCGGCCGCGTGATGGGGCAAGAGGTGATGGTCGTCGCCAATGACGCCACCGTCAAGGGCGGCACCTATTACCCGATGACGGTCAAGAAACACCTGCGCGCGCAGGAAATCGCCGAGGAATGCGCGCTGCCCTGCGTCTATCTGGTCGATTCTGGCGGCGCCAACCTGCCCAATCAGGACGAGGTCTTCCCCGACCGCGACCATTTCGGGCGCATCTTCTACAATCAGGCGCGGATGTCGGCCAAGGGCATCCCGCAGATCGCAGTGGTGATGGGGTCGTGCACCGCGGGTGGCGCCTATGTCCCCGCGATGTCGGATGTGACGATCATCGTCAAGGAACAGGGGACGATCTTCCTGGCTGGCCCGCCCTTGGTGCGTGCCGCAACCGGCGAGGTCGTCACCGCCGAAGATCTTGGCGGCGGCGATGTCCACACGCGGCTGTCGGGCGTGGCCGATTACCTGGCCGAGGATGACGCCCACGCGCTGGCCCTTGCCCGCCGCGCGGTCAGCCACCTGAACCGTGCCAAGCCCGCCACGGTGCAATGGCAGGCCAGCGAAGACCCCGCCTATGACCCTGACGAGCTGTTCGGCGTCGTGCCTGCCGATCTGCGCACCCCTTACGACATTCGCGAGGTGATCGCCCGCGTCGTCGATGGCTCGCGCTTCGATGAATTCAAGCCGCGCTTCGGGGAAACCATCGTCACCGGCTTTGCCCATGTGCAGGGTTGCCCGGTGGGGATCGTGGCCAACAACGGCGTGCTCTTTTCCGAAGCCGCGCAGAAGGCCGCGCATTTCATCGAACTGTGCAGCCAGCGCGGGATTCCGCTGGTGTTCTTGCAAAACATCACCGGCTTCATGGTCGGGCGCAAATATGAAAACGAGGGCATCGCGCGGCACGGCGCCAAGATGGTGACCGCGGTTGCCACCACCAATGTGCCGAAGATCACCATGCTGGTGGGCGGGTCCTTCGGGGCGGGCAATTACGGCATGTCCGGGCGCGCCTATCAGCCGCGCTTCCTGTGGACCTGGCCCAACTCGCGCATCTCGGTGATGGGTGGCGAGCAGGCCGCGGGCGTTCTGGCCACCGTCCGGCGCGACGGGATCGAGCGCAAGGGCGGCAGCTGGTCGGCGGAAGAGGAAGCCGAGTTCAAGCGCCCCACGATCGAGATGTTCGAACGGCAGAGCCACCCGCTCTATGCCTCGGCGCGGCTTTGGGACGATGGCATCATCGACCCGCGCCGCACCCGCGAGGTGCTGGCGCTGTCGCTCTCGGCCAGCCTGTGCGCGCCGATCGAACCCACGCGCTTTGGCGTGTTCCGCATGTAACAATGATGCCTCCGGCGGGGATATTTGAGCCAAGCTGAAAACCGATGCGGTTCATCTTGGTGAAAATATCCCGGGGGGCTCCGCAGGAGCGGGGGCAGCGCCCCCTCGCGGTTCCAAGGGGAGGAAACCGATGTTTCACAAGATCCTGATTGCCAACCGGGGCGAGATCGCCTGCCGCGTGATCGACACCGCGCGCCGCATGGGCGTGGCGACCGTCGCGGTCTATTCCGATGCCGATGCGGGCGCGCGCCATGTCGCGCTGGCCGATGAGGCGGTGCATATCGGCGGGCCGCGTCCGGCCGACAGCTATCTGCGCGGCGATGCGATCATTCGCGCGGCGCTCGACACCGGCGCGCAGGCGATCCATCCGGGCTACGGGTTTCTGTCCGAAAACCCCGGTTTCGTCGATGCGGTGCAGGCGGCGGGGCTGGTGTTCATCGGTCCCTCGGGCGATGCGATCCGGGCGATGGGGCTGAAGGATGCGGCCAAGGCGCTGATGGTCGAGGCGGGCGTGCCCGTGGTGCCCGGCTATCACGGCACCAATCAGGACCCCGAGCATCTGGCGGGCGCGGCCGATACGGTGGGCTATCCGGTGCTGATCAAGGCGGTGGCGGGTGGCGGCGGCAAGGGCATGCGCCGGGTCGATCACCCGCGCGATTTCGCCGCCGCGCTGGCCAGCGCCCAGGGAGAGGCGCAGACCGCCTTCGGCAATCCCGATGTGCTGATCGAGAAATATGTCGAGAAGCCGCGCCATATCGAGGTGCAGGTCTTTGGCGACGGCACCCGCGCCGTGCATCTGTTCGAGCGGGATTGCTCGTTGCAGCGCCGCCACCAGAAGGTGATCGAAGAGGCCCCGGCGCCCGGCATGACGCCCGAGATGCGCGCCGCGATGGGGCAGGCGGCGGTGCGTGCCGCCGAGGCGATCGGCTATTCGGGCGCGGGCACGGTGGAATTCATCGTCGATGCCAGCGACGGGCTGCGCGCGGATCGGTTCTGGTTCATGGAAATGAACACCCGTCTGCAGGTCGAACACCCGGTGACCGAGGCGATCACCGGCGTCGATCTGGTCGAATGGCAGCTGCGTGTGGCCTCGGGCGAGCCCTTGCCCGCGCGGCAGGAAGATCTGAAAATCACCGGCCACGCCTTCGAGGCCCGGCTTTATGCCGAGGACGTGCCCGCGGGCTTCCTGCCCGCCACCGGCACGCTGGCGCATCTGCGGTTTGCCGATCACTGCCGCGCCGACACCGGCGTGCGCCCGGGGGACACGATCAGCCCGTGGTATGATCCGATGATCGCCAAGCTGATCACCCATGGGCCGACCCGCGCGGTGGCGCTGGCGCAGCTGGCGCAGGCGCTCGATCAGACCGAGGTTGCGGGCACGGTGACGAACCTGGGCTTTCTGGGCGCGCTGGCGCGGCATCCGGGGTTTGCGGTGGGCGATGTCGATACCGGGCTGATCGCGCGCGATCTGGATGCGCTGGTGGCCCAGGGCGCGCAGCCGCCGGCGGCGCAGGCGCTGGCGGTGCTGGCGGCGGCCGGGTTGCACGAGGGCGCGGGCAGCGGCTTTGCGCTGTGGGGCGCGCTGCGCCGGATGGTGCCCTTCGCGTCCGAAGCGGCGGTGCGGGTGCATGGTCCGGGGCAGGTCACGGTCGAGGTCGAGGGCGCGGTGCATGACTGCGTGCTCCAATCGGATGGCTGGTGGGTCGACGGGGTCAAGACCGGTGCGCGGCTGCATGTCGACACCGACGAGATCACCGTCTTCATGCGCGGCGCGCATCGTTTCGCCCGGGTCGACCCGCTGGCGCGGGTGGCCGAAGGCGCGGCCTCGGATCTGACGCTGGCGCCGATGCCCGGTCTGGTGAAGGCGGTCTTCGTGGCGCCCGGGCAGGAGGTCGCGGCGGGCGACCGGCTGGCCATTCTGGAGGCGATGAAGATGGAGCACACGATGCTGGCCGCGCGTGCCGGCGTGGTGGCCGAGGTTCTGGTGGCCCCGGGGGTGCAGGTCGAGGCGGGCGCGGCACTGATCCGGCTGGCGGAAGAGGCCGCAGACGAGGCCGCGGCATGAGCGTGCTGCACCACGTCCCCGGCTCGCGCAGCCTGCGGGTGCTGTGGCTGCTGGAGGAACTGGGCGAGCCGGTCGATCTGCGGATCTGGTCGCTGACCGATGGCAGCCTGCGCAGCCCCGAGTTTCGCGCACTGTCCCCGGCCGGGCGGATACCGGCGCTGGAAATCGACGGGCGCGTGATTTTCGAATCCGGGGCCATCGTCGAATATCTGACCGAAACGCGCGGGCGGCTGGCGCCCGCACCGGGCAGCGCCGAGCGGGCCGATTTTCTGGAATGGCTGCATTTTGCCGAAACCCAGGCAAATATCCTGCAAAGTCTGAACATCCACCACATCTTCCTGCGTCCCGAAAGCGCGCGCTCGGTGCCGCTGATGCGGCTGGATACCAAGCGGCTGGCGGTGACGATGCAGGCGCTGGAGGCGCATCTGACCGGGCGCAACTGGATCTTGCGCGATTTCTCGGCCGCCGATTGCATGCTGGCCTTCAACATCGACGCGATGTTCCGCTTCGTCCGGGCCGAGGGATTTCCGGCGATCGCGGCCTATCGCGCGCGGGTGCAGGCCCGCCCGGCCTATCAGCGCGCGCTGGAGCGTGCGGGCGGCGACACGATCTATACCCAGGAATTTTACGAGCTGACCGATGGCTGAAAGCGTTGAAATCTTTGAAATGGCGCCCCGCGACGGGTTGCAGAACGAAAAGCGGCTGATCCCGACCGCCGAGAAGATCGCGCTGGTCGATTGCCTCAGCCGCGCGGGGTTCCGCCGGATCGAGGTGGCCTCTTTCGTGTCGCCCAAATGGGTGCCGCAGATGGCCGACAGTGCCGAGGTTCTGGCGGGGATCACCCGGGCGCCGGGCGTGCGCTATGCCGCGCTGACGCCGAACCTGCGCGGCTATGAAGGTGCACGTGCGGCGCGGGCCGACGAGGTGGCGATTTTCGCCTCGGCCTCGGAAGGGTTTTCGAAGGCCAATCTGAACTGCACGATTGCCGAAAGTCTGGAACGGTTCGCCCCGATCATCGAGGCGGCGCAGGCGGATGGCATGCCGGTGCGCGGCTATGTCTCGGTCGTTACCGATTGCCCCTATGATGGGCCGACCGCGCCCGAAAGCGTGGCGCGGGTGGTGGCGGCGCTGCGGGACATGTGCTGCTACGAGGTCAGTCTGGGTGACACCATCGGTCAGGGCCGCCCCGAGACCATAGACGCCATGCTGCGCGCGGTGCTGAACGAACTGCCTGCCGACCGTCTGGCCGGGCATTACCACGATACGGCTGGGCGCGCGCTCGACAATGTCGATGCCAGCCTCGCGCTGGGGCTGCGGGTGTTCGACGCGGCGGTGGGGGGGCTGGGCGGCTGCCCCTATGCGCCGGGCGCCGCGGGCAATGTGGCGACGGAAAAGCTGGCTGCGCATCTGGCAGCCCGCGGATTTGATACCGGGCTTGATCCGGCGGTTCTGAACGAGGCCGCGGCTTTGGCGCGGGGCATGAAATGGAGCAGACATGACTGAGACGATCAGGGTCGAGATCGATACGCGCGGCGTGGCGCGGCTGGTGCTGGCACGCGCGGAAAAGCACAACGCGCTGAGCGCGCAGATGATGGACGAGATCACCGCGGCGATCACCGCGCTTGGCGCCGATCCGGCGGTGCGGGTCGTCGTGCTGGCCGCCGAGGGCGGCAGTTTCTGCGCGGGGGGCGATTTGAAATGGATGCAGGCGCAGATCAACGCCGATGCCGAGACGCGGGCGGCCGGGGCACGGAAACTGGCGGGGATGCTCAATGCGCTCGACAGTTGCCCCAAGCCGGTGATCGGCCGGGTCCATGGCAATGCCTTCGGCGGTGGCATCGGCATGATGTCGGTCTGCGATGTGGCGGTGGGGGTCGAGGGCGCGCGCTTCGGCCTGACCGAGACGAAGCTCGGGCTGACGCCCGCGACGATCTCGCCCTATGTGGTGGCGCGGATGGGGGCGGCCAAGGCACGGCGTGTCTTCATGTCGTCGCGGCTGTTCGATGCGGCAGAGGCGCGCGACCTGAACCTGCTGGCGCGGGTGGTGGCGCCCGACGACCTGGATGCGGCGATCGAGGCCGAGGTGGTGCCCTATCTGTCCTGTGCCCCCGGCGCGGTGGCCGATGCCAAGGCACTGGTGCGCAGCCTGGGGCCGCGGATCGAAAGTGACATCGTGGATGCGACAATTCGGGCCCTTGTCGCCCGCTGGGAAAGCCCCGAGGCGATCGAGGGAATCACCGCCTTCTTTGACAAGCGCGCGCCCGCCTGGATCGGCTGATGCGCCGCCCGGTGGCGGAAAAAATTGTGCCGGCTTGACTTTGATCATGGGCGGGAGAGGCAGTGGCCCTTCCCGCCCGTTTCTTTCCTGCACCCCAGCCATGGCAGCGCAGGCTGTGATGCCTGATCCGGTGTGCAGCGGTATACAATTTGCACTTTTCGCGCCCAAATCCGGCGGCTCTCGGTTGACCCGGGGCAGTGGCGGGGCTATTGGTCGGCACAGCCGGAACCTGCGCGACAACTGGTCGCGTCACGAGGGAGCCAACCAGTGCACGACATGCTGCGTGAATATCTTCCCATTCTCATCTTTCTTGCCATGGCTATTGGTCTGGGGCTTGTCCTGATCCTTGCCGCTGTGGTGCTTGCCGTGCGCAATCCCGACCCTGAAAAGCTGTCGGCGTATGAGTGCGGTTTCAACGCTTTCGACGACGCGCGGATGAAGTTCGATGTGCGCTTCTACCTCGTCTCGATCCTGTTCATCATCTTCGATCTGGAAGTCGCCTTCCTGTTCCCCTGGGCGGTGGCCTTCGGCGGGCTCAGCATGGTCGCGTTCTGGTCGATGATGGTGTTCCTGGGCGTGCTGACCGTGGGCTTTGCCTATGAATGGAAGAAAGGGGCGCTGGAATGGGCGTGATGACCGGAGCCAACACCGCGGCCGCGGATATGGATGTGGCGACTGCCGCGCTCAACCGCGACCTGCAGGACAAGGGCTTCATCCTGACCTCGGCCGAAGACATCATCAACTGGGCGCGCAACGGCTCGCTGCACTGGATGACCTTCGGTCTGGCCTGCTGCGCGGTGGAAATGATGCACACCGCGATGCCGCGCTACGATGTGGAACGCTACGGCTTCGCCCCGCGCGCCAGCCCGCGCCAGTCCGACGTGATGATCGTCGCGGGCACGCTGACCAACAAGATGGCCCCGGCGCTGCGCAAGGTCTACGACCAGATGCCCGAGCCGCGCTATGTCATCTCGATGGGCAGCTGCGCCAACGGCGGCGGCTATTATCACTACAGCTATTCGGTGGTGCGTGGCTGTGACCGGATCGTGCCGGTCGACATCTATGTGCCCGGCTGCCCGCCCAGTGCCGAGGCGCTGATGTATGGCATCCTGCAGTTGCAGCGGAAGATCCGCCGCACCGGCACGCTGGTGCGCTGAGGAGGGACGAGCAATGACCGAACAGCTGCAAGAACTCGCCGCCCATATCGAACTGAAGCGGGGCGCCGATGTGCTCTCGACCGAAGTGGCCTATGGCGAGCTGAACGTCACCGTTACTCCCGGTTCGATTGTCGATTTCGTGGAATTCCTGCGCGAGGACCCGAACTGCAAATTCTCGACGCTGGTTGACATCACCGCGGTCGACTATCCGTCCCGCCCGGCGCGGTTCGACGTGGTCTGGCATTTCCTGTCGATGTATCGCAACCAGCGCATCCGCGTGAAGGCGGCCGTGCGCGAGGACGAGATGTGCCCCTCGATCACCGATGTGCACCCCTCGGCCAACTGGTTCGAGCGCGAAGTCTTCGACATGTTCGGCATCCTGTTCTCGGGTCACCCGGACCTGCGCCGTCTGCTGACCGATTACGGCTTCCGCGGCCATCCGCTGCGCAAGGATTTCCCCACCACGGGCTATGTCGAGCTGCGCTATGACGAGGCGCAGAAACGCGTCGTCTACGAGCCGGTCAACCTGACGCAGGAATACCGTCAGTTCGACTTCCTGAGCCCGTGGGAAGGTGCCCATTACATTCTGCCCGGCGACGAGAAGCAGGGCTGAGCCAGCCAGGGGCCCCCGGGCCCCGGCCATCGGCAAGACAAAGGTAAAGATCATGGACGGCGACATCCGGCAAAATACCTACGATGACGGCTCGAAGGACTTCCTGACCGGCGAGCAGCGGATTCGTAACTTCAACATCAACTTCGGGCCTCAGCACCCGGCCGCGCACGGCGTGCTGCGGATGGTTCTGGAACTCGACGGCGAGATCGTGGAACGCGCGGACCCGCATATCGGCCTGCTGCATCGCGGCACCGAGAAGCTGATGGAAAGCCGCACCTATCTGCAGAACCTGCCGTATTTCGACCGCCTCGACTATGTGGCGCCGATGAACCAGGAACACGCCTGGTGCATGGCGATCGAGCGGCTGACCGGCACCGTGGTGCCGCGCCGCGCCTCGCTGATCCGGGTGCTTTATTCGGAACTGGGGCGCATCACCAACCACCTGCTGAACGTCACCACGCAGGCGATGGACGTGGGCGCGCTGACCCCGCCGCTGTGGGGCTTTGAAGAGCGCGAGAAGATCATGATCTTCTACGAACGCGCCTGCGGTGCCCGTCTGCACGCCAACTATTTCCGCCCCGGCGGCGTCCATCAGGATCTGCCCGAGGCGCTGATCGACGACATCGAGGAATGGGCCAACGCCTTCCCGCAGGTGCTCGACGACATCGAGGGCCTGCTGACCGAGAACCGGATCTTCAAGCAGCGCAACGCCGACATCTGCATCATCACCGAGAAAGAGATCCTCGACTGGGGCTATTCGGGCGTGATGGTGCGCGGTTCGGGCTTTGCCTGGGACCTGCGCCGCAGCCAGCCCTACGAATGCTATGACGAATTCGATTTCAAGGTGGCGATCGGCAAGAACGGCGACTGCTACGACCGTTATCTCGTGCGTATGGCCGAGATGCGGGAATCGACCAAGATCATCCATCAGGCGATCGCGAAACTGCGCGCGCCCGAAGGCAAGGGCGACGTACTGGCGCGCGGCAAGATGACCCCGCCCAAGCGGGGCGACATGAAAACCTCGATGGAAAGCCTGATCCACCACTTCAAGCTTTACACCGAAGGCTTCCATGTTCCCGCAGGCGAGGTTTACGCCGCGGTCGAGGCGCCCAAGGGCGAATTCGGCGTCTATCTGGTGTCGGACGGCACCAACAAACCCTATCGCGCCAAGATCCGGGCTCCGGGCTATCCGCACCTGCAATCCATGGACCATGTGGCCAAGGGCCACCAACTGGCCGACGTGTCGGCTATCATCGGCACGATGGACATCGTGTTCGGGGAGGTTGACCGCTAATGCTCCGTCGTCTTCATCACGAGCAACCCAGCTCTTTCGCTTTCACCCCCGCCAACCTGGAATGGGCGCAGGGGCAGATCAGCAAGTTCCCGGTCGGCCGTCAGGCCTCGGCGATCATTCCGCTGCTGTTCCGCGCGCAAGAGCAGGAAGGCTGGCTCAGCCGCCCGGCGATCGAATATGTCGCGGACATGCTGGACATGCCCTATATCCGCGCGCTTGAAGTCGCGACCTTCTACTTCATGTTCCAGCTGGCCCCGGTCGGCTCGGTGGCGCATATCCAGATCTGCGGCACCACCAGCTGCATGATCTGTGGCGCCGAAGACCTGATGAAGGTCTGCAAGGAAAAGATCGCCGCGCATCCGTTCGAGATTTCGGCCGATGGCAAGTTTTCCTGGGAAGAGGTCGAGTGCCTGGGCGCCTGCGCCAACGCGCCGATGGCCCAGATCGGCAAGGACTATTACGAAGACCTGACCGAAGAAAGCCTGGCCAAGCTGATCGACGACATGGCGGCGGGCGGCAATCCGAAAGCCGGCTCGCAAGTCGGGCGGTTCAGCTCGGAACCGGCGTCGGGCCTGACCTCCTGCACCGAGACCAAGGGCGACAAAGAGGCCAACAACGGTTCGGTCGCGCGGGCCGTGACGATCGGCGACTCGATCAAGCGCATCGACGGCACCGAAGTGCCGTTCTCGGCGCCGTGGCAGTCCTCGGGCCAGTTCCCGGCGATTGGCATCATGGGCGCGAACCGCCCGAAATCGGCCGTGCAGCAGGCGGCAGCGGCGAAAGCTGCGGCACCCGCTCCGGCTGCCACGCCTGCGGCGGCGGCCCCCGTCAGCGGCGCCAAGCCCGCAACGCTGGCGGCTGCGCGCGAGGGCAAGGCCGATGATCTGAAGATGATCAAGGGCGTCGGTCCGAAGCTTGAAGCGCTGCTCAACAGCATGGGCTTCTTCCACTTCGACCAGATCGCGGCCTGGACCGAGGCGGAACTGGCCTGGGTCGACGAGAACCTCGAAGGGTTCAAGGGCCGGGCGTCGCGTGATGAATGGGTCGCGCAGGCGAAACTTCTGGCCGGTGGCGCCGAGACGGAATTCTCGGCCCGCGCCAAGAAGGACGGGATTTACGAGGCGTAACGCGCAGGATCGGGACGAAGGGGCACGATGGCGATGTATGACGATGGATGCCGGGGCAAGGCTTGGATCGGGGGCGCGGTAACGGGCCTTCTGGTCATGCTGTTGCTGCTGACCATCGGTCATCAATCCTTCGCCGCCGCGCTGTTCCTGGGGCTGGTGGTGTTCCTGCTGTTCGGCGCACTTCTGGTCTGGCTGTTCTGCGATGGCCGCGATCCGGGGCTGGGCCTGCCGCGCGCGCTGTCCACGCCGGTTGCCGCCCCGGCGCCTGTCATTCCGGCTGCCGATCTGCCGACACCCGCGCCGGTCGAGGCCGAGCTGCCCAAGGCAGAGGCCCCGAAAGTTGAGGCCCCCAAGGCCGCGGCGCCGACGGCAGTGACCCCCGAAGCTCCGGCCCCGATGGCCGCGCCGGTGGAGGCATCTGATGTCACGGGCGAGGGGCGCAAGCCCGCCGGTCTGCCGGGGCCGCGCAATGGCCAGGCCGACGATCTGAAGAAGATCGAAGGCATCGGCCCGAAACTGGAAGAGCGCCTGCATCGCTGGGGTGTGTTCCATTTCGACCAGATCGCGGGTTGGGGCCCGGAAGAGATTGCCTTTGCCGATGCGGCGATGCCGCGTTTCAAGGGCCGCTGCACGCGCGACAAATGGGTCGCGCAGGCGAAGATCATCGTGGACGAGGGGCTTGAGGCCTTTCTCGAACGCGCCAAGACGAATGACTACTGAGACCCCGCAACGGGGGCTCTGAACGACAGATTTCGCGCCGGGCAACCGGGGCAACAGGCGCCGGGCTCCGGTGGCCCGGGCAACTGAGGGAAACGACATGCTGAAAGATCAGGACCGGATCTTTACCAACCTCTACGGGATGCACGACCGCTCCCTCAAAGGGGCGATGATGCGCGGCCACTGGGATGGCACGGGTGAAATTCTGGCCAATGGCCGGGATTGGATCATCGAGCAGGTCAAGGCTTCGGGGCTGCGCGGGCGCGGTGGCGCGGGCTTCCCGACCGGTCTGAAATGGTCGTTCATGCCCAAGCAATCCGATGGCCGCCCCGCCTATCTGGTGGTGAACGCCGACGAATCCGAGCCGGGCACCTGCAAGGACCGCGAGATCATGCGCCACGATCCGCATACGCTGATCGAAGGCTGCCTGATCGCCGGTTTCGCGATGGGCGCGCGCGCGGCCTATATCTACATCCGCGGCGAATATGTGCGCGAGAAAGAGGCGCTGCAGGCCGCGATCGACGAATGCTATGACGCGGGTCTGATCGGGCTGAACGCCAGCAAGTCGGGCTATGATTTCGACGTTTACCTGAGCCACGGCGCGGGCGCCTATATCTGTGGCGAGGAAACCGCGCTGATCGAAAGCCTGGAAGGCAAGAAGGGCATGCCGCGGATGAAACCGCCGTTCCCGGCGGGCTCGGGGCTGTATGGCTGCCCGACCACGGTGAACAACGTGGAATCCATCGCCGTTGTGCCGACGATCCTGCGGCGCGGTGCTGCGTGGTATGCGTCCTTCGGGCGCCCGAACAACACCGGCGTCAAGCTCTTCGCGATGTCGGGCCACATCAACACCCCCTGCGTCATCGAGGAATCGATGTCGATCAGCATGAAAGAACTGATCGAAAAACACGGCGGCGGCGTGCGCGGCGGCTGGAAGAACCTGAAGGCCGTGATCCCCGGCGGCGCCAGCTGCCCGGTGCTGCCCGCGCATCTGTGCGAAGACGCGATCATGGATTACGACGGCATGCGCGAGCTGAAGTCGAGCTTCGGCACCGCCTGCATGATCGTGATGGATCAGCAGACCGACATCATCAAGGCGATCTGGCGGCTGTCGAAATTCTTCAAGCACGAGTCCTGCGGCCAGTGCACGCCCTGCCGCGAAGGCACCGGCTGGATGATGCGCGTGATGGACCGTCTGGTCCGCGGCGAGGCCGAGATCGAGGAAATCGACATGCTGTTCGAGGTGACCAAGCAGGTCGAGGGCCACACGATCTGTGCGCTTGGCGATGCGGCCGCCTGGCCGATCCAGGGCCTGATCCGGCATTACCGCGAGGAAATCGAAGACCGCATCAAGGCGCGCAAAACGGGCCGCATGGGTGCGATGGCGGCGGAGTGAAGCAGGTGAACGCAGCGCTTCCCCTTGGTGTCGTGACGCTGGCCCTGTCGGGCTGTGTCGCCATGGCACCGGGCAACACGGTCTACACCGCGCCCGAGGGTTATGCGGTGACGGCCGAGGGGGGCGCGCTGCGGGTGACCCGCACGGCGCAGGCCTTCGGTTATGCCGATGGGGCCGAAGCGCGCCGCGGGGCCGATGCGTTCTGCCGGGGCAAGGTGAAGTCCTCGCCCGAAGACAATTTCCAGGCGGGTGCCTGGGTCTACCCGGGGGGCTGCGCATGAGCGGCACCGCGGCACTTGTAACGAAATTCCGCGCGGGTCACCGCGCCTTTGGCAACTGACGGATCAGAGCATGTCGAACACGCGCAAAATCATCATCGACGGCCATGAGGTCGAGGTTGATCCGAACCTGACCCTCATCCAGGCCTGCGAGCAGGCGGGCATCGAAGTGCCGCGCTTCTGCTATCACGAGCGCCTCTCGATCGCTGGCAACTGCCGGATGTGTCTGGTCGAGGTCGTCGGCGGCCCGCCGAAACCCGCCGCCAGCTGCGCGATGCAGGTCAAGGACTTGCGCCCCGGCCCGAATGGCGAACCTTCGGTCATCAAGACCAATTCGCCGATGGTGAAAAAGGCCCGCGAAGGGGTGATGGAGTTCCTGCTCATCAACCACCCGCTGGATTGCCCGATCTGCGATCAGGGCGGCGAATGCGACCTGCAGGATCAGGCGATGGCTTACGGCGTCGATTTCTCGCGCTATCGCGAACCCAAGCGCGCCAGCGAGGATCTGAACCTCGGGCCGCTGGTGTCGACCTGCATGACCCGTTGCATCAGCTGCACTCGCTGCGTGCGCTTCACCAGCGAAGTCGCCGGCATCACCCAGATGGGCCAGACCGGCCGCGGCGAGGATAGCGAGATCACCAGCTATCTGAACATGACGCTGGACAGCAATCTTCAGGGCAACATCATCGACCTGTGCCCGGTCGGCGCGCTGACCTCGAAACCCTATGCCTTCACCGCCCGTCCGTGGGAGCTGACCAAGACCGAGACCATCGACGTGATGGACGCGCTCGGCTCCAACGTCCGGGTTGATACCAAGGGCCGCGAAGTCAAGCGCATCGTGCCGCGCAACCATGACGGCGTGAACGAGGAATGGATTTCCGACAAGACCCGTTTCGTCTGGGACGGTCTGCGCCGTCAGCGTCTGGACACGCCCTATATCCGGGAAAACGGCAAGCTGCGCAAAGCGACCTGGGCCGAGGCCCTGTCCGCCGCGGCCTATGCGATGAAGGGCAAGACGGTTCTGGGTCTGGTCGGCGATCTCGCCTCGACCGAAGCGGCCTTCAGCCTGAAAACGCTGATCGAGGGGCTGGGCGGTCGCGTCGAATGCCGCACCGATGGCGCGCGTCTGCCGGTGGGCAACCGCTCTGCCTATGTCGGCAATGCGGCGATTGCCGATATCGACAGCGCCCGCAACATCGTGCTGATCGGCACCAACCCGCGCACCGAAGCGCCGGTGCTGAACGCGCGCATCCGCAAGGTCTGGGTTGCCGGGGCGCAGGTGTCGGTGATCGGGCCGGATGCGGACCTGACCTATGACTACACCAAGCTGGGCGAAGACCGCGATGCGCTGCTGCGTGCGGTGGCCGGGGCGCAGCCGGTCGAAGGCTCGCTGGTGATCGTGGGGCAGGGCGCCCTGAACGAAGCCGATGGCGAGGCGGTTCTGGCGCAGGCGATGGCGCTGGCCGAGAAGCTGGGCGGCAAGATGCTGGTGCTGCATACCGCTGCGGGTCGTGTCGGCGCGATGGATGTGGGCGCGGTGACCGAAGGCGGGCTGCTGGCCGCCGTCGAAGGCGTGCAGACCGTGTTCAACATGGGCGCCGACGAGGTCGAGATCGCGCCGGGTCCGTTCGTGATCTATCAGGGCAGCCATGGTGACCGCGGTGCCTCGCGCGCCGATGTGATCCTGCCCGCCGCCGCCTATACCGAGGAAAACGGCCTGTTCGTGAACACCGAAGGCCGCCCGCAGCTGGCGTTCCGTGCGGCATTCGCGCCGGGCGCGGCCAAGGAAAACTGGGCGGTTCTGCGCGCGCTTTCGGCCGAACTGGGCGCGACGCTGCCCTGGGACAGCCTGGCCGGTCTGCGCAAGGCCATGGTCGCGGCGGTGCCGCATCTGGCACAGGTCGACAAGGTCGTGGACAACGGCTGGACCGCGCTGGAGCTGCGCGCGCCGGGCAAGGCCAGCTTCCGTCACGCGATCCGCGATTTCTATCTGACCAACCCGATTGCCCGGGCCTCGGTGCTGATGGCTGAACTTTCGGCCAATGCCAAGGCGCGTGCGGCCCAGGCGATGGCGGCGGAGTAAACGGATGCACCAGACCCTGCCCCGCGCGTTCAAGCTTGCCCCCGGCCTTCTGGCCGGGCTGGCGGCCTGTGCGCCGGCCGAAGGGGCAGGTACGGCTGTCGCAAAACCCGTCTATCGCGGGGTCGAGACGCGACTGCTGGAAGGCGATCTGGTCAATTTCCACGTCACGGCCTCGGGCGGGGCCGGCGAAGAAACGGTGGTGGCCTATGCCACCTGTGCGGCGGCGCAATATGCGCTGATCCGCGGATATGGCTTCGCGCGGCACGTCCGCACGAAGGTCTCTGAACACGGTGGCATCTGGCGGGCAGATGCGGTTTACACCATTTCGCCCGCGCTGCCCCGCGGCTTGCGGACGATCGACGCGGAAGTGACGGTCGCCGATTGCGCGGATCAGGGAATACCGACGGTTTGAGAATAAGGCGGTCTGAGGGACAACATGGCTGAGTTTCTGGCAACACCACTGGGCACGGCGCTTCTGATCGCGGTGCAAGGTCTGGGGATCATCGCGTTCGTGATGCTGTCCCTGCTGTTCCTGGTCTATGGCGACCGCAAGATCTGGGCCGCGGTCCAGATGCGCCGCGGTCCGAACGTGGTGGGCGCCTTCGGCCTGCTGCAATCGGTGGCCGACGCGCTGAAATATGTGGTCAAGGAAATCGTCGTGCCTGCGGGCGCCGACAAGTTCGTCTTCTTCCTGGCCCCGATGCTGAGCCTCGTGCTTGCCATCCTGGCCTGGGCGGTGATCCCGTTCAACGAAGGCTGGGTGCTGGCCGACATCAACGTCGCGATCCTGTTCGTCTTTGCCGTGTCGTCGCTGGAAGTTTACGGCGTAATCATGGGTGGCTGGGCGTCGAACTCGAAATACCCGTTCCTTGGCTCGCTGCGCTCGGCCGCACAGATGATTTCGTACGAGGTCAGCCTGGGCCTGATCATCGTCGGTGTGATCATCTCGACCGGTTCGATGAACCTGTCGGCCATCGTCGAGGCGCAGCGCGGCAATATGGGCCTGTTCAACTGGTACTGGCTGCCGCACCTGCCGATGGTGGCGCTGTTCTTCATCTCGGCGCTGGCCGAAACCAACCGCCCGCCCTTCGACCTGCCCGAGGCTGAATCGGAACTGGTTGCGGGCTTCATGGTGGAATATTCCTCGACGCCGTACCTGCTGTTCATGGCCGGCGAATACATCGCGATCTTCCTGATGTGCGCGCTGATCTCGATTCTGTTCTTCGGTGGCTGGCTCAGCCCGATCCCGGGTATCGCCGATGGCGTGCTGTGGATGGTCGCCAAGATGTGGGTGATGTTCTTCATGTTCGCCATGGTGAAGGCGATCGTGCCGCGCTACCGCTACGACCAGCTGATGCGCATTGGCTGGAAGGTGTTCCTGCCGCTGTCGCTCGTCTGGGTGGTTCTGGTGGCGTTCCTGGCAAAATTCGAAGTGTTCGGCGGCTTCTGGGCCCGCTGGACGATGGGGGGCTGATCCATGGCTTTCGATTACGCACGCGCTGCGAAATATTTCCTGCTGGTCGATTTCATCAAGGGTTTCGGCCTGGGCATGAAATACTTCTTCGCGCCCAAGCCCACGCTGAACTACCCGCATGAAAAGGGGCCGCTGTCGCCCCGCTTCCGCGGCGAACACGCGCTGCGCCGCTATCCCAATGGCGAAGAGCGCTGCATCGCCTGCAAGCTGTGCGAGGCGATCTGCCCGGCGCAGGCGATCACCATCGACGCGGAACCCCGCGAGGACGGCAGCCGCCGCACCACGCGCTACGATATCGACATGACGAAATGCATCTACTGCGGCTTCTGCCAGGAGGCCTGCCCGGTGGATGCCATCGTCGAGGGACCGAATTTCGAATTCGCGACCGAAACCCGCGAAGAGCTGTTCTACGACAAGGCCAAGCTGCTGGACAACGGTGCCCGCTGGGAGGCCGAAATCGCCCGCAACCTTGAAATGGATGCGCCCTACAGATGACCGAAGAATTCCAGAAACTTTTCGCCACGATGATGGAGCAGGGCCAGGAAATGGCCCGGATGTTCAACCCTGGGCTGGAAAGTTTCAACCCCAGCGCATTCGAGAAACTCTTCCCCACCATGTCGAAGGACATGATGGAGATGTGGTTCGGCAAGACCTTCAACCGCGAGGGGCTGGACGCGCGCACGCGCCTTCTGGTCACCATCGCGGCGCTGACGGTGCTGGGCGCGCAGGCAGAGGCGCAGCTGCGGCTGACCATCCGCCACGCGATCGCCGCCGGGGCAACGCAACGCGAGATCGCAGAGGTGATCTTTCAGATGAGCATGTTCGGCGGGGTGCCCGCCATGACCAAGGCGCTGGATATTGCCCGCTCGGTCTTTGACGAAAATTCGGGGGAAAACACATGACGGTGTTTGCATTCGCCTTTTACCTGTTCGCCGTTCTGGCGGTGGTGTCGGGCTTCATGGTGGTCGTGTCGAAGAACCCGGTCCACTCGGTTCTGTGGCTGATCCTGACCTTCCTGTCGGCCTCGGGGCTTTTCGTGCTGCAGGGCGCGGAATTCGTCGCGATGCTTTTGATCATCGTCTATGTCGGCGCGGTCGCGGTGCTGTTCCTGTTCGTGGTGATGATGCTCGACATCGACTTCGCCGAGCTGAAGGGCGAACTGGCGCGGTTCATGCCGCTCGGGCTGCTGGTCGGCGTCGTGATGCTGCTGCAACTGGGCGCGGCTTTCGGGGCCTGGCAAACCGCCGAGGGCGCCGACAATCTGCATGTCGCACCGATGGTAGAGGGGGTGGACAACACCACCGCGCTCGGCCTCGTGCTTTATGACCAATATCTCTTCCTGTTCCAGGCGGCGGGTCTGATCCTGCTGGTTGCGATGATCGGGGCGATCCTGCTGACGCTGCGCCACCGCAAGGATGTCAAACGCCAGAACGTGATTGCACAGATGCACCGCGACCCGGCCAAGGCGCTGGAACTGGTCGATGTGAAACCGGGGCAGGGGCTGTGATGACACCTGCACGCATGAAGAAATCGGGCACGAACCCGGAGGGACAGCGATGATCGGACTTGAACATTACCTTGGTGTGGCGGCGGCTTTGTTCGTCACGGGCATCTTCGGCATCTTCGTGAACCGCAAGAACGTCATCGTCATCCTGATGTCGATCGAGCTGATGCTGCTGGCCGTCAACATCAACATGGTGGCCTTCTCGGCGCATCTGGGCGATCTGGCGGGACAGGTGTTCACGATGTTCGTGCTGACCGTGGCCGCGGCAGAGGCCGCCATCGGGCTTGCGATCCTCGTGGTCTTCTTCCGCAACCGCGGCTCTATCGACGTCGAAGACGTCAACGTGATGAAGGGGTAAGGGCTTATGGAAACGATCATCCTCTTTGCCCCGCTTCTGGGGGCGATCATTGGCGGCTTCGGCTGGCGCGTGATCGGCGAGAAGGGCGCGATGGCGCTGACCACGGGCCTGTTGTTCCTGGCCTGTGCGCTCAGCTGGGTCGTGTTTCTGGGCCATGACGGCCAGACCCATCACATCGAAATCCTGAAATGGATCCAGTCGGGCGTGCTCGATACCTCCTGGGGGATTCGGGTCGACCGTCTGACCGCGATCATGCTGATCGTGGTGACCACGGTTTCCGCGCTGGTTCACCTGTATTCGTGGGGCTACATGGCCCATGACGACAACTGGGGCCATCACGAGCATTACAAGGCGCGCTTCTTCGCCTATCTGTCGTTCTTCACCTTCACCATGCTGTCGCTGGTCACTGCCGACAACCTGGTGCAGATGTTCTTCGGCTGGGAAGGCGTGGGCGTGGCCTCCTATCTGCTGATCGGCTTCTACTACAAGAAGCCCTCGGCCAATGCCGCCGCGATCAAGGCTTTCGTGGTCAACCGCGTGGGCGACTTCGGCTTCATGCTGGGGATCATCGGTCTGTTCTACATGACCGGCTCGATCAAGATGGACGACGTGTTCGCCGCCGCCCCGCAACTGGCCGAGACCTCGCTGCACTTCCTGTGGCGTGACTGGAACGCGGCCAACCTGCTGGCGGTGCTGCTGTTCATCGGTGCGATGGGCAAATCGGCGCAGTTGTTCCTGCACACCTGGCTGCCGGACGCGATGGAAGGCCCGACCCCGGTGTCGGCCCTGATCCACGCGGCAACCATGGTGACCGCGGGTGTGTTCCTGGTCTGCCGGATGTCGCCGCTTTATGAATACGCCCCCGAGGCGAAGATGCTGATCGTCTATCTGGGCGCCACCACCGCGTTCTTCGCGGCGACCGTGGGTCTGGTGCAGAACGACATCAAGCGCGTGATCGCCTATTCGACCTGTTCGCAGCTGGGCTATATGTTCGTGGCGGCGGGTGTCGGCGTCTATTCGGTCGCGATGTTCCACCTGCTGACGCATGCCTTCTTCAAGGCGATGCTGTTCCTCGGCGCCGGTTCGGTCATCCATGCGATGCACCATGAACAGGATCTGCGGAACTACGGCAACCTGCGCAAGAAGATCCCTCTGACCTTCTATGCGATGCTGATCGGCACGCTGGCCATCACCGGCGTCGGCATTCCGCTGACCACGATCGGTTTCGCGGGCTTCCTGTCGAAGGACGCGATCATCGAGAGCGCCTTTGCCAGTGGCAACGGCTATGCCTTCTGGCTGCTGGTGATCGCGGCGGGGATGACCTCGTTCTACTCGTGGCGCCTGATGTTTATGACCTTCTGGGGCAAGGAACGTGGCGATCATCATGCGCATGAGCATGCCCACGAAAGCCCGATGGTGATGCTGGTGCCGCTTGGCGTTCTGGCGCTTGGCGCGGCGTTCGGCGGCATGGTGTGGTATAACAGCTTCTTCGGCGATCACGCCAAGGTGCTGAGCTTCTTCGGCATGCCGCACCACGAAACGGCGATGGCGGAAGGCGAACATGCGGCGGCCCCGGCCGAGCATGGCACGGCCCCGGTCGAGCATGTCGCCGCCACCGAGACGCATGCCGCAGAGGCGCCCGCCACCGAGGGCCACGGCCCGGTTGCCGGTGTCGCCCCGCAAGGCGCGATCTTCATGGCCGAAACCAACACCGTGATGAACGACGCGCACCACGCGCCCGCCTGGGTCAAGGTTTCGCCCTTCATCGCGATGCTGATCGGTCTGGCGCTGTCCTACCTGTTCTACATCGTCAACCCGAAGCTGCCGGTCAAACTGGCCGAGGCCCAGCCTGCGCTTTACCAGTTCCTGCTGAACAAATGGTATTTCGACGAGCTGTATGACGCCATCTTCATCCGCCCGGCCAAGTGGCTTGGCAACTTCCTGTGGAAGAAAGGCGATGGTCGCGTCATCGACGGGCTGATCAACGGGGTTGCCCTTGGCGTCGTGCCGTGGCTGACCCGTCTCGCGGGTCGGGTGCAGTCCGGCTATCTGTTCCACTACGCTTTCGCCATGGTCATCGGCATCGTGGTGCTCATGTTCTGGGTCGTCCTGACCGGGGGGTCGCACTAATGGAAAACCTGCTTTCCATCATCACTTTCATTCCCCTGGTGGCAGCGGCCATTCTGGCGCTGGTGCAACGCGGCGGCGGCGAGGCGGCGGACCGCAACGCGAAGTGGTTCGCGCTGACGGCGACCACCGTGACCTTCCTGGTCTCGCTGTTCGTGCTGGCCGGGTTCGATCCGCAAAACACGGGCATGCAATTCGTGGAAGAGCGCGCCTGGATCATGGGCCTGCACTACAAGCTGGGCGTCGACGGGATCTCGGTTCTGTTCGTGATGCTGACCACGTTCCTGATGCCGCTGACCATCGCCTCGTGCTGGGGTGTGGAAAAGCGCGTCAAGGAATACATGATCGCCTTCCTGGTTCTGGAAGGGCTGATGATCGGCGTCTTCGTCGCGCTGGATCTGGTGCTGTTCTACCTGTTCTTCGAAGCCGGTCTGATCCCGATGTTCCTGATCATCGGTATCTGGGGCGGCAAGGAACGGATCTACGCGGCGTTCAAGTTCTTCCTCTATACCTTCCTCGGCTCGGTGCTGATGCTGGTGGCGATGATCGCGATGTATCTGGACGCGGGCACGACCGATATCGTCGCGCTGATGAACCATGACTTCGCGTCGAACACGATCCAGGTTCTGGGCTTCTCGATTGTGGGCGGCATGCAGACCCTGCTGTTCCTGGCGTTCTTTGCCAGCTTCGCGGTGAAGATGCCGATGTGGCCGGTCCACACCTGGCTGCCCGACGCGCACGTTCAGGCGCCGACCGCTGGCTCGGTCGTGCTGGCCGCAGTGCTGCTGAAAATGGGCGGCTACGGCTTCCTGCGCTTCTCGCTGCCGATGTTCCCGGTGGGCTCGGATGTGATGGGGCCGCTGGTGCTGTGGATGTCGGCGATCGCGATCGTCTACACCTCGCTCGTGGCGCTGGCGCAGTCGGACATGAAGAAGCTGATCGCCTATTCGTCGGTCGCCCACATGGGCTATGTGACGATGGGGATCTTCGCGGTGAACCAGCAGGGCATCGACGGCGCGATCTTCCAGATGCTGTCGCACGGCTTCATCTCGGGCGCGCTGTTCCTTGCGGTGGGCGTGATCTATGACCGGATGCACACCCGCGAGATCGACGCCTACGGCGGCCTCGTGAACCGGATGCCGGCCTATGCGCTGCTGTTCATGTTCTTCACCATGGCCAACGTGGGCCTGCCGGGCACCTCGGGCTTCATCGGCGAATTCCTGACGCTGATGGGGATATTCCAGACCAACACCTGGGTGGCCGCAGTGGCCGCGACCGGCGTGATCCTGTCGGCCGCCTATGCGCTGTGGCTGTATCGCCGCGTCGTCTTTGGCGACCTGATCAAGGAAAGCCTGAAGACGATCAGCGACATGACCGCCCGCGAAAAGGCGATCTTTGCGCCGCTGGTGGTGATGACCCTGCTGCTGGGTGTCTATCCCAGCCTCGTGACCGATATCATCGGGCCTTCGGTGGCCCAGATTGTGACTGACTACCACGCCAGCCTGCCTGCCGAACTGACGGCAGTGGCCGGGCATTGAGGGAGAAACGACAATGACTTCTGCGGATTTCTCCACGATCCTGCCGGAATTCCTGCTGGCCGTCTTTGCGATGGTCGCGCTTCTGGGCGGCGTCTGGGGCGGTAAGGACAAGATCGCGGGCGCTGTGCTTTGGGCCACGGTCGCGGTGCTGGTGCTGGTCGGCGTCTGGACCGGGCTGCGCGGCGGCGAAGCGGCCAGCGCCTTCAACGGCATGTTCATCGACGACGCCTTCGCCCGGTTCGCCAAGGTGGCGATCCTGCTGTCGGCGGCGGCCGTTCTGGCGATGAGCGCCGATTACATGGCGCGCCGCGACCTGCTGCGCTTCGAATATCCGATCCTCGTTGTTCTGGCGGTGATCGGGATGATGATGATGGTCTCGGCGGGCGATCTGATGTCGCTTTACATGGGGCTGGAGCTGCAGTCGCTGGCGCTTTACGTCGTGGCCGCCCTGCGCCGCGACAGCACCAAGTCGTCCGAAGCCGGTCTGAAATATTTCGTGCTGGGCTCGCTCAGCTCGGGGCTGCTGCTCTATGGCGCGTCGCTGACCTATGGCTTCGCGGGCACCACCTCGTTTGCGGGCATCATCACCGTGGTTCAGGAAGGTCACCTGCCGCTTGGCGTTCTGTTCGGTCTGGTGTTCATGATCACCGGTCTTGCGTTCAAGGTTTCGGCCGTGCCGTTCCACATGTGGACGCCCGACGTTTACGAAGGCTCGCCGACCCCGGTCACCGCCTTCTTCGCCACCGCGCCGAAAATGGCGGCGATGGCGCTGATCGCGCGGCTGGTGCATGACGCGTTCGGCCATGTCACCGCCGAATGGGGGCAGGTGATCGGGCTGATCGCGGTGGCCTCGATGTTCCTTGGCTCGATCGCGGGTATCGGGCAAAAGAACATCAAGCGCCTGATGGCCTATTCGTCGATCGCGCATATGGGCTTTGCGCTGCTTGGCCTGACCGCGGGCACCGCCGAGGGCGTGCAGGCGATGCTGCTGTACATGACCATCTATGTGGCGATGAACGTCGGCACCTTCGCCTTCATCCTGTCGATGGAACGCGATGGCCAACCGGTGACCGATATTTCGGCGCTGAACATGTATGCCAAGAACGAGCCGGTGAAGGCGCTGGCGCTGCTGGTGCTGTTCTTCAGCCTTGCGGGTGTGCCGCCGATGCTGGGATTCTTCGCCAAGTTCGCGGTGCTGAAAGCCGCGCTCGGGGCGGGGTTCATCTGGCTGGCGGCGCTTGGTGTGGTGGCTTCCGTGATCGGGGCCTTCTACTACCTGCGCATCGTCTACTACATGTATTTCGGCACCGAGACCGAGGCGCTCGACACCCGGATGCCCGCGGTGCAATGGGTGCTGCTGATGCTGTCGGCTTTCGTTATGGTCGCCGGCGCATTCAACCTGTTCGGAATCGAGGGGGCCGCACAGGCAGCGGCAGCGGCGCTTGTGCGCTGACCTGACAGCCTGGCCCGAGGGTGTGGCCCGTCATGCCTTGGGCCGGGTCGACAGCACCATGTCCGAAGCATCCCGTCTGGCCCCGCATCTTGCGGGGCCTGCATGGATTCAGGCGCGCGAGCAGACCGAGGCCCGTGGCCGGCGTGGCCGCGAATGGCGGATGCCGCCGGGCAATTTTGCAGCGACCCTGGTGTTCCGTCCGCAGGGCGGCCCGGCCGAGGTCGCGCGCTTTTCCTTCGTCGCGGCGCTGGCGCTGAACCAGACGCTTGCGCGGCTGTCCGGCCCGCATGCGCGGCTGGCGATCAAATGGCCCAATGACGTGCTGCTCAATGGTGGCAAGGTTGCGGGTATCCTGCTGGAAAGCATCAGCGCCGGGGCAGGGGTGTCCAGCCTTGCAATCGGGATCGGCGTCAACCTGACCGAGGCCCCGCCCGCCGATACGGTCGAACCCGGCGCGGTTCACCCGGTCAGCCTGCTGGGCGAAACCGGCGTGCGCATCACACCCGAAGAGTTTCTGCCCCCGCTGGCCAGCGCCTTTGCCGGGTTGCAGGCGCTTTACGAGCATTTCGGCTTTGCCCCGATCCGCAGCGCCTGGCTTTCGCGGGCGGCCCGGTTGGGGGAACGGGTGACTGCGCGCACCGGCACCGAAACCCACGAAGGGATCTTCGACACGATCGACGAGACCGGCGCGATGGTTCTACGCACATCTGATGGCCTGCGCGCCATCCCCGCAGCGGATGTGTTTTTCTGAGGAGACGGCTCATGCTGTTGTGCATCGACTGCGGGAATACCAACACGGTATTTTCGATCTGGAATGGCGAGGATTTCATCTCGACCTGGCGGATCGCCACCGACCACCGCCGCACTGCGGATGAATATTATGTGTGGCTCTCGACCCTGATGACCCTGAAAGGCATCAAGCCGCATATCTCCGAGGCGATCATTTCCTCGACCGCGCCGCGGGTGGTGTTCAATCTGCGCGTGCTGTGCAACCGCTATTACGACTGCCGCCCGCTGGTGGTGGGCAAACCCGAATGCGCGCTGCCGGTGGCGCCGCGGGTCGATCTGGGCACTACGGTCGGGCCTGACCGTCTGGTGAACACCGTTGCGGGGTTCGACCGGCACGGCGGCGATATCATCGTGGTCGACTTCGGCACGGCGACCACCTTTGACGTGGTGGCCCGCGATGGCGCCTATATCGGCGGCGTGATCGCACCCGGTGTGAACCTGTCGCTCGAGGCGCTGCACATGGCGGCCGCGGCGCTGCCTCATGTCGATGTGACGCATCCGGGGCAGGTGATCGGCACGAATACGGTGGCCTGTATTCAATCGGGCGTCTATTGGGGGTATATCGGTCTGGTCGAAGGTATCGTCCGCCAGATCCGCGCCGAACGCGACCGCCCGATGAAGGTCATCGCGACGGGCGGGTTGGCGGCGTTGTTCGATCAGGGGTTTGATCTGTTCGACGCGGTCGAGGACGACCTGACCATCCATGGGCTGCGGCTCATCAGTGATTACAACAAGGGGCTGAGCGCGTGAAAGAACGGCTGATCTATCTTCCTTTGGGCGGGGCCGGTGAAATCGGCATGAACGCCTATGTCTATGGCTATGGCGCCGAAGGGAAGGAACGGCTGATTGTCGTCGATCTGGGCGTGACCTTCCCGGATATGGACGGCTCGCCCGGGGTCGATCTGATTATGGCCGATGCCGGCTGGCTGGAAGAGAACGTCGACCGGATCGAGGCGGTGTTCATCACCCATGCCCACGAAGACCACATCGGCGCGCTGCCGCATCTGTGGCCGCGTCTGAAGAAACCGATCTATGCGCGCCGCTTCACCGCCAAGATCGGGGCGCTGAAACTGGAAGAGGCGGGCATCGCCTCGGATCAGATCCATGTGGTCGAACCGCGCCCGCAGGTGATCGAGGCGGGCCCCTTCAAGGTGCAATTCGTTCCGGTGTCGCATTCCATCCCCGAAAGCTCGGCGCTGGTGATCGACACGCCCGCAGGCCGCGTCGTGCATACCGGCGATTTCAAGCTGGATGGCAACCCGATCGTGGGCGAGGCCTTCGACCCGATGCTGTGGCATCAGATCGCCAAGGAAGGCGAGGGCGTCAAGGTTCTGGTCTGCGACTCGACCAACGTCTTCTCGCATCAGCCGGGCCGGTCGGAGGCCACGCTCGCCGCGCCGCTGACCGAACTGATCGCCGCGCAAGAGGGCATGATCGTCGCCACCACCTTCGCCTCGAACGTGGCGCGGCTGAAAACCCTGGCCGAGGCCGGGCGCGCCGCGGGCCGTTCGATCTGTCTGCTGGGCCGCGCGATGAAGCGCATGGTCTCGGCGGCCGAGGAAACCGGCGTGCTCAAGGGCTTTCCGGGCACCATTCCCGCCGAACAGGCGGTGGAAATCCCGCGCAACAACCTGATGCTGATCGTCACCGGCAGCCAGGGCGAACGCCGCGCGGCCTCGGCCCAGCTGAGCCGCGGCAAATATCTGGGGCTGGAGATGAAGGAAGGCGACACCTTCCTGTTTTCGTCGAAAACCATTCCGGGCAATGAACGCGGCGTGATCCGCATCATGAACGCGTTTTCGGAAATGGGGGTCGATGTGGTCGACGACCACGGCGGCAAATACCATACCTCGGGCCATGCCAACCGCCCGGACCTGGAGGCCGTGCACGACCTGCTGCGCCCGAAGATGCTGGTGCCGATGCATGGCGAACACCGCCACCTGCGCGAACATGCCAAGATCGCGATGTCGAAAGGGATCGCCTCGGAAGTGGCCACCAATGGCACGATGCTGGACCTGACCGGCGATGCACCAAAAGTGGTCGAGTACATCGAGGCGGGCCGCACCTATCTGGATGGCTCGGTGCTGATCGGGGCGCTGGACGGCGTGGTGCGCGACCGGATTCGGATGGCGCTGAACGGTCATGTGCTGATCACCGTCATCATCGACGAGGACGACGTGCCGCTGGGCGATGCCTGGGTCGAGCTGATGGGCCTGCCCGAGACCGGCAAACGCGGCGTGCCGCTGGCCGATCAGATCGAGGACGAACTGGCCGAATTCCTGGAACGCGCGCCCGACAAGGTGCTGGCCAATGACAGCAAGATGGACGAGGCGATCCGGCGCATCGCCCGCCAGGTCTCGATGGAAGAGATCGGCAAGAAGCCCGAGGTGACCGTCGTCGTCTCGCGCCTTCTGGCGGAATAACGCCTCCGGCGGGGATATTTGGACCAGAGAAATCGTGTATTCTTTCTGGCCCAAATATCCCCCGCGGAGCGTCCACCCGCGCCAAAGGCGCTTTGCGTAAATGGGAAGCGCATGAAAAAGCCCCGGCCGCGTCACCGCGCCGGGGCTTTTGTTTCAGTCGGGGTGCGATCAGCTCTCGCTGGTCTCTTCGACCTCGTCGGCGGTGGGTTCAGCCGGTTTCGTCGTGCGGAAGCTGCGCAGGATGAAATCGGGGACGTGATCGCCCATGCCGACCACGGCGGGGCCGTTGTCACGGTTGCGCCCGCCACGCTCGCGGCGGTCTTCCCGGCGATCCTCGCGACGTTCCGCGCGGTCTTCGCGGACGGGGGCGGCGGCGGCCGGGGCTTCGGCGACGACGGGTTCGAAAGGCACCATCGGCGCGGGCGGCGCGCTGCTTTCCTTGGGCGTGCGATCCCGGCCACGCGACGACCGCGAACGCGACGAGCGCCCGCCGCGGGGTTCGTTTTCGTCCCGCGGGCGCGGCGCACGCGTCGCGGCCTCGCTCAGCGAGAAGCCCTCGGGCAGTTCCGCGCGCGGGATTTCCATTTTCACCAGCGCCTCGATCTGGCTCAGGTATTTCTCGTCGGCAGGGCTCGCCAGCGAGATCGCGGTGCCCTTGCGCCCGGCGCGCCCGGTGCGGCCGATGCGGTGGACGTAATCTTCGGCATGGCTGGGCAGGTCGTAGTTGAACACATGGCTCACGGCCGGAATATCAAGCCCGCGTGCGGCCACGTCCGAGGCGATCAGCAGTTGCAACGAGCCGTCGCGGAAGCTGTCGAGTGTTTTCATCCGCTGGCTTTGCTCCAGGTCGCCATGGATCGGGGCGGCGTTGAACCCGTGCGTTTTCAGCGATTTGGCAACGATGTCCACATCCGACTTGCGGTTGCAGAAGATGATGGCGTTGGTGCAGGCCTCGCCCTCGGCCTGGATCAGCGCGCGCAGCAATTCGCGTTTTGCCTTGGCGGTCTGGTCGCGGCGTGCGGGCGTGATCTGCACCAGCTTCTGGGTGATCGTCTCGCTGGTGGTGGCCTGACGGGCCACTTCGATACGCGCGGGCGCGTGCAGGAAGGTGTTGGTGATCCGCTCGATTTCCGGCGCCATCGTGGCGCTGAAGAACAGCGTCTGGCGGGTGAAGGGCGTCAGCTGGAAGATCCGCTCGATATCGGGGATGAAGCCCATGTCGAGCATCCGGTCGGCTTCGTCCACCACCATGATCTGCACGCCCGTCAGCAGCAGCTTGCCGCGTTCGAAATGGTCCAGCAGGCGGCCGGGCGTCGCGATCAGCACATCGACGCCACGGTCGATCAGCTTGTCTTGCTCGCCAAAGGAAACGCCACCGATCAGCAGCGCCTTGGTCAGTTTCGTATGCTTGGCATAGATGTCGAAGTTTTCGGCCACCTGGGCGGCGAGTTCGCGCGTCGGGCACAGCACCAGGCTGCGCGGCATCCGCGCCCGCGCCCGGCCCTTGGCCAGCAGCGTGATCATCGGCAGCGTGAAGCTTGCCGTCTTGCCGGTGCCCGTCTGCGCGATGCCCAGCACGTCCTTGCCTTCCAGCGCATGCGGGATTGCCCCGGCCTGGATCGGCGTGGGGGTTTCGTAACCCGCTTCGGAAATGGCGGTCAGGACCTTGGGGTCCAGTTTCAGATCAGAAAATTTGGTCATTCGCGTCCTATGTGCGGTATCGGACCGCAGGGTGAAGGGACGCAATGTTCGGGCGCCCCGGTCTTGTCCCGCCGGATGCGGGTGGGCATGTGCTAGCCGATCTGTGCAAAAAGGTCAATCAAGGCGCAACCGCGGGCACGGGTGCTTGCATCGGGCCCGCGAACCTGCCTTGTTTGGGCGAACTGGAGGACGGCAGACGATGGCGACAGAGGTGGCGGCAGGGCTTGGCCCGGTGATGGCTTTCGCGCTGGTGGGGGTCTGCGGGGTCGGGGCGCAATGGCTGGCCTGGCGGCTGCGGCTTCCGGCGATCGTGCTGATGCTGGCGGTTGGTCTGCTGGTCGGGCCGGGGCTGGGGCTGCTGATCCCGGCGCGGGATTTCGGCGCGCTGACCGGGCCGTTGATTTCGCTGGCCGTGGCGGTGATCCTGTTCGAGGGCGGGCTGAGCCTTGATCTGCACCGGCTGGGCGATGCCCGCGCGGGGGTCAGACGGCTGGTGCTGATCGGCGCGCCGCTGGGGTGGCTGATGTCGACGCTGGCGCTGGTCTATGCCGCGGGGCTGAGCTGGGAGGCCGCCACCGTCTTTGGCGGCATCATGATCGTCACCGGGCCGACCGTGATCGCGCCCCTGCTGCGGCAGGCGCGGCTGGCGCGTCGCCCGGCGCAACTGCTGCAATGGGAAGCGATCGTCAACGATCCGATCGGCGCGCTGGCCGCGGTGCTGGCCTTCGAGGTGGTGCTGGTGCTGCATTCGGGGCTTGGTGTGACCGAGGCGGTGCTGGATCTGGCCATCGGCATCGGTTTTGCGGCCGCTCTGGGGGCCGCTGCGGGCTATTTCGGCATCGCCCGGGCGTTCCGGCGCGGGTTGGTGCCGGAATACATGAAGGTGCCGGTGCTGTTCGTCACGCTGCTTGCCGTTTTCGCGGTCTCGGATGCGGTGCTGCATGAAAGCGGGCTGCTGGCGGTGACGGTGATGGGGCTGGTGATCGCCAATGCCGATCTGCCCTCGATGACGGAACTGCGCAGGTTCAAGGAACATGCGACCGTTCTGCTGGTCTCGGGGGTGTTCATCCTGCTGGCGGCCGGGCTCGATCTGGCGCAGGTCGCGCAGCTGGACTGGCGCGCGGCGGCTTTCGTGGGGGCGGTGATCCTGCTGGCGCGACCCGCAACGGTGCTGCTGGCGTTGCTCGGCACGGCGTTGCCCTGGCGCGAGCGGGCCTTCATCGCGCTGACCGGCCCGCGCGGGGTCGTGCTGGTGGCGGTGGCGGGGCTGTTCGGGCAGCGGCTGGCCGAGGCGGGCGTGGCGGATGGCGCGCGCATCGGGCCGCTGGCCTTCATCCTGGTGCTGTCCACGGTTGTGCTGCACGGCTTCACGCTGGGGCCGATGGCGCGGCGCTTCGGGTTGGCCGGGACGGATGCGCCGGGGCTGCTGATCGTGGGCGGTTCGCGCTTCACCACCGATCTGGCGCAGACCCTGGCCAAGGCCGATCTGCCGGTGCTGATCACCGATCCGAACCACGCCCATCTGATCCGCCCGCGCGCCGCCGGTCTGCGCACCTTCTATGGCGACGTGCTGGGCGAGGCGGCCGAGGACAGCATCGAATTGCTCAGTTTCGGCACGGTGCTGGCGGCGACCGACAATGACGCCTACAACACGCTTGTGGCCACCGATCTGGCGCCGGAACTGGGCCGCGAGGCGGTCTGGCAGATCGCCCGCCAGAAGGAAGACCGCCCCCGCCATACGCTGCCCAAGCAACTGGGCGGGCGGCCCTTCGGCGGCGGGCGCACGCTGGCGGCGTTCGAGGATCTGCTCGATCAGGGCTGGCGCTTCCGCCTGACCCGCCTGACCGAGGAATACCGGCTTGACGACTGGCGGGCCAAACGCCCCGGGGCGCTGGCGATCCTGCGCATCGACGCCAAGGGCGCGCTGCGCTTCGTCAGCGACACCGACACGATGAAAGCCGAGCCGGGCCAGCGCATTCTGGCGTTGCTGCCGCCCGAGGCGCAGGATGCGCCCGTCGTTCCGCAACCCGCGGCCTCTGATACGCCCGCCCCGGCCCCGGCCGCACCGCTGCCTTGAAGGGGGGGGGCGGACAGAGCAAATCGCGCGGCGGTTGCGGGCGTCCCTGCGGTGCGGGCGGCCCGTGTCCCGGGCTGACCATTGACGCGGGACGCTGGCTCTGGCAGGGGAAGGGCAACGAAGGATGCCTGAAATGAACCTCTTTGCCGATATCCGCGGTGCCGTGATCGCCGCGCTGGACACCCTGATTGCCGAAGGGCAGCTGCCCGCAGGCCTTGATTTCGCCAATGTGGCGGTGGAACCGCCGCGCGATGCGCTGCATGGCGATATGGCCACCAATGCCGCGATGGTGCTGGCCAAGCCCGCCGGTCTGAAGCCGCGCGACATCGCCGAGGCGCTGGCCGCGAAACTGGCCGCCGATCCGCGCATCGCCGCGGCCGAGGTGGCGGGCCCGGGCTTCCTGAACCTGCGGCTGGAGCCGGGCGTCTGGGCCGAGGTGCTGCGCGCCGCCCTGACGGCGGGGCCGGCCTTCGGCCGTTCGACGCTGGGGCGGGGCATTCGGGTGAATGTCGAATATGTCTCGGCCAACCCCACCGGCCCGATGCATGTGGGCCATACCCGGGGCGCGGTCTTTGGCGATGCGCTGGCGGCCCTGCTGGATTTCGCGGGCTACGATGTCACGCGGGAATATTACATCAACGACGGCGGCGCGCAGGTCGATGTGCTGGCGCGCTCGGCCTATGAGCGCTATCGCGAGGCCTGCGGGCTGGAGCCCGAGATCCGCGAGGGGCTGTATCCCGGCGATTACCTGATCCCCGTGGGCGAGGCGCTGAAGGAAAAATACGGCACCAGCCTGCTGGACAAGCCCGAAGAGGACTGGCTGGCCGACATCCGCACCTTCGCGACCGACGCGATGATGGATATGATCCGGGCCGACCTGGCGCTTCTGGGGGTGAAGATGAATGTCTTCTCGTCCGAAAAGGCGCTTTACGGCACCGGCCAGATCGAGGCGGCGCTGCAGCGTCTGGAAGATCTGGGCCTGATCTACACCGGCACGCTGGAGCCGCCGAAAGGCAAGCTGCTCGAAGACTGGGAAGAACGCGAACAGGTGCTGTTCCGCTCGACCGCGTTCGGCGATGACGTGGATCGCCCGGTCAAGAAATCGGATGGCAGCTGGACCTATTTCGCCCCCGACATCGCCTATCACTGGACCAAGATTGCGCGCGGCTTCGATCAGCTGATCGACGTGTTCGGCGCGGACCATGGCGGCTATGTCAAGCGGATGAAGGCCGCCGTCGCGGCGCTGAGCGAGAACAAGGTCTCGCTCGACATCAAGCTGATCCAGCTGGTCAAGCTGTTCAAGAATGGCGAACCCTTCAAGATGAGCAAGCGCGCGGGCACCTTCGTGACGCTCCGCGATGTGGTCGAGCAGGCGGGGGCAGGGGTCACCCGGTTCCACATGCTGACCCGCAAGAACGACGCGCCGCTGGATTTCGACTTCGACAAGGTGCTGGAACAGTCCAAGGACAACCCGGTCTTCTATGTGCAATATGCGCATGCCCGCGTGGCCTCGGTGCTGCGCAAGGCTGCGGAGCTGGGCATCGACGTGTCCGACGCCGCGCTGATCGGCGCCGATCTGTCGCGCAACACCCACGAGGCCGAACTGGCGCTGGCCAAGAAGATCGCCGAATGGCCGCGTCAGGTGGAAATCGCCGCGCGCGCGAACGAACCGCACCGGATCGCGTTCTTCCTGTATGACATCGCGTCGGACCTGCACGCGCTGTGGCATCGCGGCAATGACGAACCTGGCCTGCGTTTCGTACAGGACGGCGACGCGGCCGCGACCTCGGCGAAAATCGCCCAGGCCCGGGCCTGTGCCGTTGTTATTTCCGCAGGCCTTGCTATTCTGGGCGTGACCCCGGCCGAAGAGATGCGCTGAAGCGCGCCGCCGCCGGGTGATTGGCAGTAAGGCCGGGCAAGCCGGCGGCGAGGCAGAGATGGCGAGCATGCAGTACCGCAACAGCGGCGCTTACGGCTATGACGGCGCGGAGCCTTCCGCGCCGCAGCCCGTCGTGGCCCCCGCATCGCGTCTGGTGCAATATGCCGGGGCGGCGACCTCGATTGCGTTGATCCTTGGCGTGGTGGTCTGGGGCTACAAGCTGGCGGTGCGCGATGTGACCGGGGTTCCGGTGATCCGCGCGCTGGAAGGACCCGCCCGTATCGCGCCCGAAGATCCGGGCGGCGATCTGGCGCGTCATGTCGGGCTTTCGGTGAATGCGGTGGCGGGCACCGGCGTGGCCGCACCGGCCCCCGATCAGGTCATGCTCGCGCCCGAGCCCGCCGATCTGACAGACGCCGACCAGCCGATGACGAAACTGGCGCCGCTGCCCAATCCGCGCCGTCCCGCGCCCGAGGCTGTCCCGATGCCCGCCGCGGCGCCCGCGCTGCCGGTGGCCGATCTGCCGGCGGGTGCGACGGCCTTGGCCCTGCAGCCCGAGGCGCTGCCCGACACCGAGGCCGCGCAGGCCGAGGTCGAAGGGGCGGCCGTTCTGCCCAATGAGACAACAGCGCCCGATCCCGCCGCCGAGGCCACGGTGGAAACCGCTGCCATGCCGCAAACCGCCGATGCGATCCCGGTCACGGTGCCGGGCGTCACCGCATCGCCGCGCCCGCTGCCGCGTCCGGCGCTGGATCTGGTGGCCGAAAGTGCCGCCGCCGAGGTCGCCGCGGCCCTGGGCGGGGCGGCGCCCGAGGTGGTCGATCTCGACCCCGCCAGCCTGCCCGAAGGCACCCGGCTGGTGCAACTGGGCGCCTTCGACAGCCCCGAGATCGCGCGCAAGGAATGGGACCGGGTCGCAACCCGGTTCGAGGCGCTGATGGCCGGCAAGAAACGCGTGGTGCAGCAGGCATCTTCGGGCGGGCGCACCTTCTACCGGCTGCGCGTGCAGGGCTTCGACAATGTCGACGAGGCGCGCCGGTTCTGCGCGGCGCTTGTCGCCGAACAGACCAATTGCATCCCCGCGCTGGTGCGCTGATGACCGCTGGCGCCACGATTTTCGGCTGTGCCGGGCTGCGCCTGGGCGCCGACGAGGCCGCGTTTTTCCGCGAGGCCGACCCTTGGGGCTTCATCCTGTTTGCCCGCAATGTCGACACCCCCGATCAGTTGCGTGCGCTTTGTGCCGATCTGCGCGCGGCGGTGGGGCGCGACGCGCCGATCCTGATTGATCAGGAAGGCGGTCGGGTGCAGCGACTGCGCGCCCCGCACTGGCGCGAATGGATGGCGCCGCTGGATCAGGCCGCTTTGCCCGGCGCCGAGCGCCATCTGTGGCTGCGGGCTCGGTTGCAGGCCGCGGAATTGCGCTCGGTGGGGATCGACGCCAATTGCGCGCCCACCTGCGACATTGCCGGGCCGCGCACCCATCCGTTCCTGCGCAATCGCTGTTTCGGCACCGATGCCGCCACCGTCACCCGCAATGCCCGCGCCACGGCCGAAGGCCTGCTGGCGGGGGGCGTTCTGCCGGTGGTCAAGCATATCCCCGGTCATGGCCGGGCCGAGGCTGACAGCCATCTGCACCTGCCCGTGGTGGATGCGCCCGCCGAGGAATTGGCGGCCAGCGATTTCGCGCCCTTCGCCGCGCTGGCCGACATGCCGATGGGGATGACGGCGCATATCCGCTACACCGCCTTCGACGAGGCCCCCGCCACGCAATCGCCCCGGATGATCGGGTTGATCCGCGAGCAGATCGGGTTTCAGGGCCTGCTGATGACCGATGACATCGGGATGGAGGCGCTGGCGGGCAGCATGGCCGAACGCGCGCGCGCCTCGATCGCGGCGGGGTGCGATGTGGTGCTGCATTGCAAGGGCGATCTGCCCGCCATGGTTGCCGTGGCCGGGGCCGCCGGAACGATGACGCCCGCCACCGCCACCCGGGCCGAAGCGGCACTGGTGCAACGCGTGGCGCCCGAGGTGGTTGACATGTGCGCGCTGGAGGCTGAACTTGAAAGCCTTCTGAATGGCGCGGAGCATGGCTGAACCCGAAACCCATCTGTTCGAGGCACAAAGCATCAGCGACCGGCTGCAGGCCGAGGCGCTGATTGTCGATGTCGAGGGGTTCGAGGGGCCGCTCGACCTTCTGCTGACGCTGTCGCGCACGCAGAAGGTGGACCTGCGGCGGATTTCGGTGTTGCAACTGGCCGAGCAATATCTGCGTTTCGTCGACAAGGCGCGGGCGCTGCGTATCGAACTGGCGGCCGATTATCTGGTGATGGCGGCCTGGCTGGCGTTTTTGAAATCGCGCCTGCTGCTGCCGCCTGAACCGGGTGCCGAGGGCCCCAGTGCCGAAGACATGGCCGCGCATCTGGCCTTCCAGCTGGAGCGGCTGGCGGCGATGCGCGAGGCGGCGGCGCAGCTGATGGCGCGCGATCGTCTGGGCCGCGATTTCTTTGCCCGGGGGCGCAGCGAAGAGGTGGCGCTGGTGCGTCAGGTTCGCTATTCGGCCAGCCTTCTGGACCTGATGCAGGCCTATGCCCGGATCCGGACGCGCGACGAATTCCGCCCCTATGCGTTTGATCGCAAGGATGTTTTCACGATGGAACAGGCGCTGGACCGGATGCGCGGGCTGATCGGGTTTGCCGGCAGCTGGACCGATCTGGTCAGCTATCTGCCCGAAGGCTGGGGCGGTGATCCCAAACGCCGCCGCTCGGCCACCGCGGCCACTTTCGCGGCCTCTCTTGAACTGGCCAAGCAGGGCCATATCGAGATCCGCCAATCCGAAACCTTCGCGCCGATCTCGATCCGCGCCCGCACCACACCGCGCAGCACATGACCGACAAAACCGCCCCCTCGCTGTTTGACGCCCCGCCGATCGCCGAGCAGGAGCGCATGGTCGAGGCGATCCTGTTCGCCTCGCCCGAGCCCGTGAGCCTGCGCGAGATGGAAGAACGGATGCCCCATGGCTGCGATCCGGCCGAGGCGCTGGCCCATCTGCGCCGCCGCTATGAAGGGCGCGGTGTGCGGGTGGTCAAGGTCGGCGAGGCCTGGGCGCTGCGCACCGCGCCCGATCTGGCCTTCCTGATGCAAAAGGAAACGGTCGAGCATCGCAAGCTGAGCCGTGCGGCGATCGAGACGCTGGCGATCATCGCCTATCATCAGCCTGTGACCCGCGCCGAGATCGAGGAAATTCGCGGTGTGGCGGTCAGCCGGGGCACCATCGACCAGTTGCTGGAAATGGACTGGATTCGCTTTGGCCGCCGCCGGATGACGCCGGGCCGTCCGGTGACCTTTGTCGTGACGCCCGAGTTTCTGGACCAGTTCGGTCTGGAATCCGCGCGCGACCTGCCGGGGCTGAAGGAATTGCGCGCGGCCGGGTTGCTCGACAGCCGCCCGATGCCGGGCACGGACCGGGACGAGGACGACGCCGACGCCAGCCTCAGCGGCCAGTCGGAACTTTTCGAGGAATGAGGAGGACGCAATGACTTTGGACCGGCTGATTACCACGGCGATCAACACGATCATGCGCCGCCTGCTGAACCTCGGCATCACCAAGGGCATCGACATGGCGGCGGGCAAGGGCAAATCGCAGGCCCAGATGACGCCCGAGGAACGCAAGCAGGCGCAAAACGCCCGCGCGGCGGTGAAACGCGCGCGCCAAGCTGCCCGGATCACCCGCCGCCTGCGCTGAGGCCCGCGCCAGGCGCGATTTGCGCTCAGGCGGGGCCGTGCGGCAGGGCGGGCGGCGTTTTGTCCTGGCTGATCTGCGGCTGGTCTTCCCACAGGATCTGCGCCCCGCCCAGCTTTCGGGTCGCGCGTTCCAGCGCCAGATCGCGGGCGGCGCGGCTGTCATGGCCCTGCAGGAAGGCCGACAGCGCGTGCAGGCTGCGATAGGCGCCGCGCCCGAACCAGATGCGGATCGCCAGCAGCGCGGGCGTCAGGATCAGCGTCAGCACCGTGGCGATGCCCAGCCCGAAGACCACCGCCGTGGCCAGTTGTTTCCACCACAGCGCGGTCGGGCTGTCGACCGAATAGCCGCCGTTAAAGAAATCGAGGCTCAGCCCGAACATCATCGGCGCCAGCCCCGCCATCGTGGTGATCGTGGTCAGCGCGACGGGCCGCAGGCGTTGTTCCGCAGTGCGGATCACCGCCTCGATCGGCGGCATGTAGCGGGAAAATTCCTGAAACGTGTCGATCAGGATGATGTTGTTGTTCACCACGATCCCGGCCAGCGCGACGATGCCGACCCCGGTCATGATGATCGAAAACTGCTGGCCCATCACCAGCATGCCGACCAGCACCCCCGCGGTGGACAGGATCACGGCCAGCAAGACCAGCACCGCGTTGTAAAAACTGTTGAACTGCGCCAGCAGGATCACGAACATCAGCGCCAGCGCACCGGCAAAGGCGGTGGTCAGGAAGGCTTGGCTTTCGGACTGGTCGACCATGTCGCCCGCCCATTCCCAAGCGACCCCGGCGGGCAATTGCGCCTCTGTTTCCAGCCAGATGCCCAGGGCCGCGATCCGCTCGTTGCCGTTGATCGGGGCGCCTGCGTCATTCACCAACCCGTCCTGCACATCGGCCTTCACGTCGAAATAGCGGGTCTGATCGACCCGGTCGATGCGCCCGAGTTTCGGCACCGGGGTGCGGGTGATGAAATTGGCCAGCGGAACCAGACCCTGCGCGGTGCGCAGTTTCAGGGTATCGAGCGTGCTGAGAACCCGGTCCCCTTCGGGAAGGCGCACGCGGATGTCGATTTCCTCGTCCGAGCTGTCGACCCGCATCGTATCGAGCAAGATGCCGCGGGTGACCAGTTGCACCATCCCGCCCACGGTGGCGACATCCGCGCCGAAGCGGCCTGCGCGGGTCACGTCCACGTCGATTTCCCAGTCGATGCCGGGCAGAGGGCGGGTGTCTTCAATCGCGGTGATGCCGCGCATGCCGGCCAGATGGGCCTCGACATAGTCGACCGCCTGTCCGAGCGCGGTGAAATCGTCGCCCTTCAGGCGCAGCTGGATCGGCTTGCCCGAGGCCGGGCCGCGATCTTGCGCCAGAAACTCGGCCTTGATCCCGGGGATCGTGCCGATCCGGGCCATGATGCCGTCCATGATCTGCTGGCCGGTCTGAAAGCCCGGATCGTCGCGCCGGTCTTCCCAGCGGGTCATCTCGACCTGGATCTGGCCGATGGTGTCACGCGGGGCGACGGCGCCGCCGGTGTTCTGATTGAGCCCGCCTTCGCCCGCGAAGGAAAACACCGCCGCCACGCCCGGCGTGCCCAGAACCTGCGCCTCTGCCGCGCGCAGCAGCGTGTCTTTTTCGTCCAGGCTCAGGTTGCCGCGGGCGCGGACATAGATGATGCCCTGTTCGACCTCGCTGTCGGTGAAGAACTGGGTGCCGTTGTTGTGCTGGCCGTAATAGCCGAAGATGAAGACGACCGCGCCCACCACCGCGGCCAGAACCACCAGCGGCATCACCGGGTTGCCCGCGATGGCGGCGGTGAAATGGCCAAACAGGCGGCGCTGATAGGCCGGTTCGACCGGCTGCGGCCCGCGCGCGGGCCGGAGTGCGGTAAAGGCGACCGAGGCCGCCATCGTGGCCAGCGTGAACAGGATCGCCCCCGGGATCGCGGCGCGCCAGCCGCTGCCCTGAACGCCCAGCAGCCCGGGGTTGAGCAGCGCCATGCCCCCCGTAAACACCGCCACCAGCGCCAGCGCCGCCAGCGCCAGCCGCGCGGCCAGCGGCCAGCCCGCAAAGACCTGCGCGATCATGTGCAGGCGGCGCGAAATCCGCCCGGCGACGCCGCCCACAACCGGCACATAGATCAGCGCAACGACCAGACTGGCCGACAGCACGAAGATGATGGTTACGGGCAGCATCCCCATGAACTCGCCCGGCACGCCCGGCCAGAACAGCATCGGCAGAAAGGCACACAGCGTGGTGGCGGTCGAACTGACCACCGGCCAGAACATCCGCCGCGCAGCCTCGGTATAGGCGCGCATCGGGCCCGCGCCTTGGGCAATCCGCATGTCGGCATATTCGACGATGACAATCGCGCCATCGACCAGCATCCCCACCGCCAGGATCAGTCCGAACATCACGATGTTGGAAATCGCCACCCCCATCGCGCCCAGCAGAAGGAAGGTCAGCAGGAACGAGGTCGGGATCGAGAAGCCGACCAGCAGCGCCGAGCGGGTGCCCAGCGTCGCCAGCACCACGATCATCACCAGCGCAATCGCGGTCAGCACAGAGCCTTCCAGCTGGCTGACCATCGCGCCCACGGTCTTGGATTGATCGAGCGAGACACCGACATCCACCGCCTCTTGCAGGGCGGCGGGCCAGCGCGCCTGTTCTGCCGCCACCGTGTCGCGCACCAGCGCCACCGTGTCGATGATGTTGTAGCCCTTGCGCTTGACGATCTGCAGCGCGACGGTCGACTTGCCGTTGAAGCGCGCGGTGCCGGTGCGGTCCTCGAAGGTCAGCCGGATTTCGGCCAGATCGCCCAGTGTTACCACCCGTTCGCCATTGGTTTTCACCGGCAGGGCATAGATGTCGGCGGCCGTGTCGAAACTGGACGGGATCTTGACCGAGAACGCGCCGCCCGGGGTTTCGATCTCGCCCGCCGCGATCAGCTGGTTGTTTTGCTGCACCACCGCAATCAGTTCGGGCGCGGTGACGTTATAGGCCTCCAGCCGCAGCGGGTCGATCAGCACCTCGACCATTTCGTCGCGGTGGCCTGCCAGCGTGGCCTCCAGCACGGGTTCGAGCCCTTCAAGCCGGTCCTGCAACTCCTTGGCCAGCCGCAGCAGGGTGCGTTCGGGCGCGCGCCCCGACAGGGTGACGACGACCACCGGAAATTCCGAGAAGTTGATCTCGTTGATCGTGTATTTCTCGGCCCCGTCCGGGAATTTGCCCTCGGCGGTGTTCATCGCATCGCGCACATCGGCGATGATCTTGGTCTTGTCCCAGCCGAAATCGAATTCCAGCATCAGCCCGGCATAGTTTTCCAGCGCGGTGCCGGACATGGTTTTCAGCCCGTCCAGATCGGCCAGTTCGGTTTCCATCGTCTTGATCAGCAATTTCTCGCTGTCGGCGGCGGAGATGCCGGGGAAGGGGACCGAGATGAACAGCGTCGGGATCTCGATATCCGGCTCGCCTTCCTTGGGCAGGCCGGTATAGGCAAACAGCCCCGCGATCACCGTCATCGCGACGAAGGCCAGGACCATGCGCGCCCGGGCGGCGGCCCAGTCGATCAGCCCGCTCATTGTTGCGGCTCCGGCGCCGTTGCTTCGGGGGGCGTGTCGCGCAGGGTGACGGCCAGCGCGGTGCCGTCGGTCACATAATCCTGCCCGACCACGATCACGTCGATCGCCGCGGGCAGGCCGGTCAGCCAGACGCCCTCGGGGGTGTCGCGCAGGAAGGTGGCGGGCAGGAAGCGCGCCACGCCCTCCTGCGCGACCCGCAGCCCCAGATCGCCCGCATCGTTCAGCGTCAGCGCCGAAGCCGGCAGGAAATGTGCCTGCGTCCCCTCGGCCATGATCCGCATCTCGACGGTCTGACCCTCGCGGATCGTGCGGTCGGGGTTGTCGACCGCGGCTTCGATGCGGAAGGTGCGGGTGGTGGCATCGGCGGACCGCGACAGATAGGTGACCTGCCCGGTCACCTCGCGCCCCGTCGCCAGCCGTGCCGCGACCGTTGCCCCCGGCGCGATGCGGTCGATTTCGGTTTCCGCCACGAAGCCCACCAGCCGGATCGGGTCCAGCGCGATGACCGTGGCGCACAGGCTGCCCGCGCCCAGCAGGCTGCCCAGTTCGGCGCTGTCGTCTTCCAGAATCCCGTCGAAGGGCGCGGTGATGGTCAGCCGCCCGATTTCGCGCGTGGCGGCCTCCAGCCCGGCCTGTGCCTCTTGCAGGCTGGCCGTGGCCGCCGCCGCCGCGGTCTCCGAGCGATAGCCGCCTGCCTGCAGCTTTTCGGCGGCGGTGGCGTTCAGCTGCGCCTCTGTCAGTTTTGCGCGCGCCTCGGCCAGGGCCGCCAGCCGGGTGCCGGGATCAAGCTGGCACAGCACATCGCCGGCCCGCACCTCGGCGCCGCGCCGCAACGGGTCCGAGATCACCCGCGCGCTGGTTTCCGAACGCACCTCGACCCGGCGCGCGGCTTCGGTCTGGCCGCGGGTCAGCACCGCCTGATCGACCGGGCGCGCGACTGACTGCACCGCCTGCACCGCCACTGCCTGTTGCGGCGGCGCCTCTGCGGGGGCGGCGGTTTCGGGGGCCGGGGGGCTGCCGACAAATCCCATCAGCCGGTCGCGTTCGAAGACCAGTGCGTAGAGCGTTGCACTGACCAGAACCGCGTTGACGAGGGGAACGAATTTCATCGGAAGGCTCCGGATTTACAATACAGAAACGGGTGTTTTACGGGGCCACAATGAACGACCCGGTTCACCTTACGTTGGGGTCACTTTGCGCTCAAGGCAAATCGGCCTTGCGTTTCGCGTCCCTCTGCCGCAGGCCGGGCGTGCCCTTGGCAAGGGCTTGGCAATGCGTATAAGAAGGCTCCAGAGCGAAGGAGAACCGCCCGTGGACGAGACCGACAGCTTTATTGACGAGGTGACCGAAGAGGTCCGGCGCGACAAGATCTTCGCGGGTCTGCGCAAATACGGCTGGATCGGGGTTGTCGCGGCGCTGGCGATTGTCGGCGGCGCGGGGTTCAACGAATGGACCAAGGCCAAGGCGCAGGCCGAATCCGAGGCCTTCGGCGATGCGATTCTGGCGGCGGTGCAGGCCGATACCCCGCGCACGGCTTTCGAGGCGATTTCCGCCGAAGGCGCGCGCGCCAGCGTGGTTGCGCTGATGGCTGCGGCCGAGGCCACCGCCGATGACGATATGGAGGCGGCTTTGGCGTCTTATCGTCAGATCGCGGCCGACCCGGCGACGCCTGCCAGCCTGCGCGATCTGGCGCGGCTGAAGGCGGTGATCGTGACCGGCGCCGCAATGGAACCGGCCGAGCGCGAGGCCGAACTGGCCGCGCTGGCGCAGCCGGGTTCGCCTTATCGTCTGCTCGCCATCGAGGCGCAGGCCGACGCGGCGCTGGCCGCGGGCGATCCCGACCGGGCGATTGCACTGGCCCGGCAGATCCTGAGCGATGCAGAGGCGACGGCGGGCTTGCAACAGCGCGCAACAGAGTTGATTGTGGCGCTCGGGGGCGATCCGGCCGCCAGTTAAACGGCGCGGACCGCGCCGGGGGCGCCGCATCTGCGGCTGTCAGGACGAATGCAGGGGGAAGAAGCGGTGAAGCTGATCCGGGGAATTGCCGTGCTGGGCATGGCGGTGGCACTGACGGCCTGCGAGAAGGAAGTGATCTTGCAGGGCGAGCGGATTGATCCGCGCGCGGTTCTGGCGGGCGAGACGGCCCCCGAAACGGCCTTGTCCACTGCGCTGAGCCTGCCGGCCGCGCAGGCCAATGCCGAGTGGACCCACCGCGCGGGCAGCGCCAGCCATGCGCTGGTCAACCCCGCACTGGGCGCGGGCACCGAGCGGATCTGGTCTGCCAATATCGGCGCCAGCGCCGGGCGCAAGCACCGCATCACCGCCGACCCGATCGTCGCGGCCGGACGCATCTACACGATGGACAGCCGCGCCCTGGTCACCGCGACCGGGCTGAACGGCGCGACGCTGTGGCAGGCCGATCTGACGCCCGCCAGCGACAATGCCGATGACGCCTCGGGTGGGGGCATCGCCTTTGCCGAAGGCCGGGTGTTCGTGACCACCGGCTTTGGCGAGCTGGTCGCGCTGGATGCCGCCACCGGCAAGGTGGTCTGGCGGCAGGAATTCGATGCGGCGATCGGGGGCGCGCCCACGGTGGCCGATGGTCTGGTCTATGTCGTCGCCCGCGATTCCTCGGCCTGGGCGGTCCGCAGCAGCGACGGCAAGGTGCAGTGGCAATTGCCCGGCACGCCCTCGGTCTCGGGGATGACGGGGGTTTCCGCGCCCGCGGTGAACAGCCGTCTGGTGGTGTTCCCCTTCCCCTCGGGCGAGATGGTCGCGGCGCTGAAAAAAGGCGGCATGAACCTGTGGCAAGGCAAGGTCGCCGGTGCCCGTCTGGGCCGGGCCTTTGCAACGGTGACCGACCTGACCGGCGATCCGGTGATCCTGGGCGATGTGGTCTATGCGGGCTCGTCCTCGGGCAAGACCGGCGCCTTCGACGTGAACACGGGCGAACGGATCTGGACCGCGACCGAAGGCGCGGTGTCGCCGGTGCAGGTGGCGGGCGGTGCGGTCTTCCTGGTGTCGGACGAGGCGCGTCTGGTGCGGCTGGATGCGGCCACCGGCGAAACCGTCTGGGCGCGCGATCTGCCCTATTTCGTCAAGGACAAGGTCAAGAAACAGGCCAAGGTGTTTGCGCATTACGGGCCGGTTCTGGCGGGCGGCAAGCTTTACCTCGCATCGACCGACGGTCTGCTGCGGGTGTTCGACCCGGTCTCGGGCGATCTGATCGGGCAGGCCGAAATCCCCGGCGGTGCGGCCACCAACCCGGTCGTGGCGGGGCGGGTGCTCTATGTCGTGGGCATGAACGGGCAGCTTCACGCTTTCCGTTGATCGAAAAGCAGTGTAAGGGGGGCGCTTCGATCTGCCCAAGGAGGGCATCATGAGCTTCACTCTGGCCATTGTCGGCCGCCCCAACGTGGGCAAATCCACCCTGTTCAACCGGCTCGTCGGCAAGCGTCTGGCGCTGGTTGACGATACCCCGGGCGTGACCCGCGACCTGCGCGAAGGCGATGCCCGGCTGGGGGATCTGCGCTTCATCGTGATCGATTCGGCGGGGCTGGAACTGGCCGAGGACGACAGCCTGCAGGGCCGGATGCGCCGCCTGACCGAACGCGCGGTGGAAGAGGCCGACATCTGCCTGTTCGTGATCGACGCGCGCGTGGGCGTGACCCCGGCCGACGAGATTTTCGCCGACATCCTGCGTCGCAAGAACGCCCATGTGATCCTGGCCGCGAACAAGGCCGAGGGCCACGCGGGCGACGCTGGCGCAACCGAGGGCTGGAGCCTGGGTCTGGGCGAGCCGCTGAAACTCTCGGCCGAACATGGCGAGGGGTTTGACGACCTTTACGCCGCGCTGCTGCCGCTGGCCGATGAATTCGCGGCCAAGCACGCCGCCAACATGCCCGAAACCGATGTCGACATCGAGGAAGGGTCGGAAGACGAAGACACCTATCACGCGCCCAGCAAGGCCAAGCCGCTGCAACTGGCGGTGATCGGGCGCCCGAACGCGGGAAAATCGACGCTGATCAACAAGATCCTGGGCGAGGATCGGCTGCTGACCGGCCCCGAGGCGGGGATCACCCGCGATGCGATCTCGGTGCAGACCGATTTCATGGGCACGCCGATGCGGATCTGGGACACGGCGGGCATGCGCAAGCGCGCCAAGGTCAACGACAAGCTGGAAAAGCTGTCGGTGGCCGATGGTCTGCGCGCGGTGCGCTTTGCCGAGGTGGTCGTGGTGCTGCTGGATGTGGCGATCCCCTTCGAACAGCAGGATCTGCGGATCGCCGATTTCGCCGAAACCGAGGGCCGGGCGGTCGTCGTGGCGGCGAACAAATGGGATCTGGAAGAAGACAAACCCGAGAAGCTGAAGGAACTGCGCGAGGCGTTCGAACGGCTGCTGCCGCAGCTGCGCGGGGCGCCGATGGTCACCGTCTCTGCCAAGACCGGCAAGGGGCTTGACCGGCTGCATAATGCGATCCTGAAGGCACATCAGGTCTGGAACCGCCGGATCTCGACCGCCAAGCTGAACACCTGGCTTGGCGCGATGACCGAGGCGCACCCGCCGCCCGCGCCCGGCGGACGCCGCATCAAGTTGCGCTACATGACGCAGGTCAAGACCCGGCCGCCGGGATTTGTGGTGATGGCGACCCATGTCGACAAGCTGCCCGAAAGCTATTCGCGCTATCTGGTCAACGGGTTGCGCGAGGCTTTCGACATGCCCGGCACGCCGATCCGGCTGACCTTCCGCGATCAGGGCGCGAAGAACCCCTACAAGGACCGCAAGAAGTCGATCCCCTCGCGGCTGAAAAAACACGTCGATGCGAAGAAGCACGAAGATCGCAAATCGCGCGGGCTGGCAAGCAAACCCAAGGACTGAGCCTTTGGCGCGCGGTCTTTGAGTATTTGTGCCAAGAAGAAATCACAAAACCCGCAGGGCTGGCGCGCTGCGGGTTTCTTCTTGGCTGAAATACTCCCGCCGGAGGCATGGCCGCCTCTGGCGCAAGGTTTCAGATGAAGCCCAGATGATCGAGCATCTTCTGCGCGACTTGCCGATCCTGCGGATCGCTGCTCAGGCTGGCGGAATTGATCTGGCCAACCAGCTTCGACAGTGCCTTCCGGGCGCGCAGTCCTTCGATGAAGTTCGGGATTTCGTCGGCGCCAAGATCAAGGATCTTGCGAGCCTGAAGATCAAGGTCACGGTGGTTCTGGTCCATGGCAGCCCCCAGTATGAGTCTGATCGTCCCCCCGGAAGGAAGTGTTAATGCGATATGACGATTCTGTCACGGCGGTTTCCTCCGGGTGCGTAAAGATTACGCACCCGGAGGGAATTTCTGTGCAGGTTCAGCAGGTTCAGACGAGCTTGCCGTCCACCAGACGGGTCTTGCCGCCCAGATAGGGATGCAAGGCGGCGGGCAGGGTGACCGAGCCGTCGGCCTCTTGCCCGTTTTCCAGCACCGCGATCAGGCAGCGCCCGACGGCCAGGCCAGAGCCGTTCAGCGTGGCCACGAATTCCGGTTTGCCGCCGTCGCGCGGCTTGAACCGGGCGTTCATCCGGCGCGCCTGGAACGGGCCGCAGGTCGAGACCGAGCTGATCTCGCGGTAGGTGTTCTGGCCGGGCAGCCAGACTTCGAGGTCATAGGTCTTCTGGCTGCCGAAGCCCATGTCGCCCGCGCACAGCACGATCCGGCGATAGGGCAGGTTCAGCCGCTCCAGCACCGCTTCGGCGCATTTCACCATGCGTTCGTGTTCGGCGATCGCCTCGGCGGGATGGCAGATCGTCACCATCTCGACCTTCTCGAACTGGTGTTGGCGCAGCATGCCGGCCGTATCCTTGCCCGCCGACCCGGCTTCGGAGCGGAAGCAGTTGGTATGCGCGCACATGCGGATCGGCAGGGCGCTTTCCTCCAGCACGGCGCCCGCGACGAAATTGGTCAGCGTCACCTCGGCGGTGGGGATCAGCCACCAGCCATTGGTGGTTTCATAGCTGTCCTCAGCGAATTTCGGCAACTGGCCGGTGCCCAGCATCGCCTCGGGGCGGACCAGCACCGGGGTCAGGTTTTCGGTCAGCCCGTGTTCCTCGCCGTGCAGATCGAGCATGAACTGCGCCAGGGCGCGATGCACGCGCGCAACGCCGCCCTTGAGCACCACGAAGCGCGCGCCCGAAAGCTTGGCGGCGGTTTCGAAATCCATACCGGCGCCCACGGCGGGCAGCTGGTAATGTTCGAGCGGCTTGAAGTCATAGGCGCGCGGCGTGCCCCATTTGTGGATCTCGACGTTCTGGGTCTCGTCCACGCCATCGGGCACCTCGTCGAGCAGCGCGTTCGGGATCAGCATCAGCATGTCGCGCAGCTCGGTGTCCAGCCGGCCTGCCTCGGCCTGCATCGCGGCCACTTCGGCCTTCTTCTCGGCGACCAGCGCGCGCAGCCGTTCGAATTCGGCCTCATCGCCTGCGGCCTTGGCGGCGCCCACCTGTTTGGACGCGGCATTCTGGGCGGCCTGCGCGGTTTCAGCGGCCAGAATGGCGGCCCGGCGCGCCTCGTCCAGCGACAAGATCGCCTCCGACATCGGCGCGGCGCCCCGGCGGGCCAGGGCGGCATCGAATTGGGCGGGGGTCTCGCGAATGGCGCGGATATCGTGCATGGGCTCACCTCTTTGAGTTGCGCTTACGCCTTTAACGCGGAAATGTGCGGCATGAAAGCCCCGGCGGGCGCGCGGCTGATTCAGGTCAAGGCGCGGATGCTTGCGGGGCAGTTGTATATTGGTGTAAAGGGCACACATTCAAAAACCGGAATGCATACTCCGGTCGGAGTGGCCCGTCAGGGGATTTGCACCCGAAAGGGAAGGGAACGCGATATGAAATCCATCATCTTGCCGCTGGCGCTGCTGGCGCTGGTTCTGCCGCAGGGCGCCAAGGCCGAAGGCGGTTTTGTTGCCACACCGACCGAGGTGACGGATTGGAAGGCGGTCTACGGCCGTGTCGAGGCCAAGGATTCGATCCCGGCCCGCGCGCGTCTGGGGGGCACGCTGGTCGAGCTGAGCGCAACCGAGGGCGATCTGGTGCAGGCGGGCACCCCCCTTGGCACCATCGTCGACGAGAAGATCGCGTTCCAGCTGGGCGCTGTCGATGCGCAGCTGGAATCGCTGGGCGCGCAGTTGAGCAATGCCCAGGCCGAACTGGCCCGGGGCGAGACCTTGCTGAGCCGCGGTGTCAGCACCGCACAGCAACTCGACAGCCTGCGCACCGCGGTCAACGTGATCGAGGGCCAGATCGCCGCACAGCAGGCGCAACGCAAGGTGATCGAGCAGCAGGCGACCGAAGGTGCGGTTCTGGCGCCGATCAGTGGCCGGGTGCTGAGCGTGCCGGTGGCCAAGGGCGCGGTGGTGATGGCGGGCGAGACCGTGGCCACGATCGGTGGTGGCGGGTTCTTCCTGCGCGTTTCCGTGCCGGAGCGTCACGCCCACACGATGGCCGAAGGCGATGCGATCACCATTGAAACCGCGACCGGCACTGCCGAAGGGCATCTGGCCAAGATCTATCCGCAGATCCAGAATGGCCGCGTGATCGCCGATGTCGAGGTCGCCGATCTGGACGCGAGCTATGTCGATGCGCGGGTGCTGGTGCGTCTGCCGATGGGCAAGCGCGAGGCGATCCTGCTGCCCGCCGATCTGATCAAGACCCATTCCGGGCTGGATTTCGTCATGGTCGAGCAAGACGGCGCCATGCTGGAACGCGTGATCGTGCCGGGCACGCGCACGCAGGTGGACGGTGTCGAGATGGTCGAGATCGTGACCGGTCTGAGCGGCGGCGAGACGGTGGTGCGCGATGAGCAGTGATCTGAACGCCGGGCCGGAAGCCCTGGAAATTGCAGAAGAAAAACTGGGCATCGCCGGCAAGCTCACGCGGGCCTTCATCCGCTCGGCCTTGACGCCGCTGATGATCCTTGCGGCGATTGCCGTGGGTCTGGTGGCGCTGGTGTCGCTGCCGCGCGAGGAAGAGCCGCAGATCTCGGTGCCGATGGTGGACATCCACATCCAGGCCCCCGGTCTGAAGGCCGAAGACGCGATGAAACTGGTGACCGAGCCGATGGAGACCATCGTCAAGGGCATCAACGAGGTCGAACATGTCTACAGCCAGACCTCGGACGATTATGCGCTGGTGATGGCGCGCTTCGTCGTCGGCACCTCGTCGGATGCGGCGATCCTGCGCGTGCATGAAAAGGTCAAGGCGAACATGGATCGCATCCCGGTGGGGATCGACGAGCCGATGATCGTGGCGCGCGGCATCGACGATGTGGCGATCGTCTCGCTCACGCTGTCGGCTGCGCCGGACAGCGGGCTGGGCGCCAATGACCTGACCCGGATCACCCGCGAATTGCAGACCGAGGTCACCAAGATCGAGAATGTCGGCCTGACCTACATCATCGGCGAGGCGACCGAGGCGATCCGCATCGAGCCCGACCCCGAAAAGCTGGCGCTTTACGGCATCACGCTGCAATCGCTGAGCTACAAGGTGCAGCAGGCGAACCGGTCGTTCAGCACCGGCAAGCTGCGCGACAAGGGCGAGCAGATCGACCTGGTGGCCGGGCAGACGCTGGTTGCCCCCGCCGAAATCGCCGGTCTGCTGCTGACCGCGCGCGATGGTCGCCCGGTCTATGTGGCCGATGTGGCGAAGGTGTCCTATGTCGGCGACACCTCGGATCAGATCGTGTCCAATGTCACCCGCGACGGCGATACGCTGCAGCGCACCCCGGCGGTCACGCTGGCGATTGCGAAACGCGCGGGCGCCAATGCGGTGGTCGTGGCCGAGCAGATCCTGCACCGGGTCGAGGAGCTGAAGGGCGAGTTGATCCCGGCGGGCGTCGAGGTGCAGATCACCCGCGACTATGGCGAGACGGCGAACGAAAAGGCCAACGAGCTGCTGTTCCACCTGGGGCTGGCGACGATCTCGATCATCGCGCTGGTGCTGTTCGCGATCGGCTGGCGCGAAAGCATCGTGGTGGCGATCGTGATTCCGGTTACCATCCTGCTGACGCTGTTTGCGGCCAATATCATGGGCTACACGCTCAACCGGGTGTCGCTGTTCGCGCTGATCTTCTCGATCGGGATTCTGGTCGATGACGCGATCGTGGTGATTGAAAACATCGCGCGACACTGGGGCATGAAGGGGCCGGGCGACCGCGTTCACAAGGCGATTGCCGCCGTGGCTGAGGTCGGCAACCCGACCATCGTCGCCACGCTTACGGTGGTTGCCGCGCTGTTGCCGATGCTGTTCGTGTCGGGGCTGATGGGTCCCTACATGTCGCCGATCCCGTCGAACGCCAGTGCCGCGATGATCTTTTCGTTCTTCGTGGCGGTCATCATCACGCCCTGGCTAATGGTCAAGATCGCGGGCAACGCGCCGCTGCATCACGACGACGGCCACCATGGCGGCAAGCTTGGCGCGCTTTATGAAAAGGTCGCGCGCCCGGTGCTGAAAACCAAGGGCACGGCCTGGATGTTCTTGGGTGCGACCATCGTGCTCAGCTTCGGCTCGCTCGGGCTGCTGTACACCAAGGACGTGACGGTCAAGCTGCTGCCCTTCGACAACAAGTCGGAACTGAGTGTGGTGATCGACCTGCCCGAAGGCGCCTCGGTCGAGGCGACCGACGCCGTGGCGCAGCAGATCGCCGCCGAGGTCACCAAACTGCCCGAGGTGATTTCGGTGCAGACCCATGCGGGGGCTGCGGCACCGTTCAACTTCAACGGTCTGGTGCGGCACTATTACCTGCGGCAATACCCTTGGCAGGGCGACGTGCAGATCAACCTGACCAACAAGACCGAGCGCGACCGCACCAGCCACGATCTGGCGCTGGTGATCCGCGAGATGGTCGGCGCGCTGGATCTGCCCGCGGGCACCAGCGTGAAGACGGTCGAACCGCCGCCCGGCCCCCCGGTGATCGCGACGCTCTTGGCCGAGGTCTACGGCCCCGATGCCGACACCCGGCGTGCGGCGGCTGCCAAGATCCGGCAGGCGTTTGAATCGGTGCCCTATATTGTCGATGTCGACGACAGCTTCGGCGTGCAGGCGCGGCGGCTGCGGGCCACGGTGAATTCCGACGATCTGGAATTCTTCGAGGTCTCGGAAGGCGATGTCTTCGACACGCTGGCGCTGCTCAACGGCTCCACCACGGTGGGCTACAGCCACCGCGGCAATGAACGCGCGCCGCTGCCGATCGTGATGGAACGGTCCAAATCCGCGCGGGTGATGGACGAGGCGACGCTCTCGACCCCGATCCCGGCCAACCTGCTGCCGGGCGCGCGCGGCGTGGTGGAACTGGGCGATGTGGTCTCGATCGCCGAGGAAAAGGCCAGCTTCCCGATCTTCCGTCACAACGGGCGCGAGGCCGAGATGGTCACCGCCGAACTGGCGGGGCAGTTCGAGGCGCCGCTTTACGGCATGATCGCGGTGTCCGATGCGCTGGAGTCGATCGACTGGGCCCCGGGCGAGAAACCCGAGGTCAGCCTGCATGGCCAGCCCGAGGATGAACAGCAGGTCACCCTGCTGTGGGATGGCGAATGGGAAGTGACCTGGGTCACCTTCCGTGACATGGGCGCGGCCTTCGGTGTGGCGCTGCTGGGGATCTATATTCTGGTGGTGGCGCAGTTCGGATCGTTCCGTCTGCCGCTGGTGATCCTGACGCCGATCCCGCTGACCTTCCTGGGCATCATGCTGGGGCACCTGATCTTCCACGCGCCGTTCTCGGCCACCTCGATGATCGGTTTCATCGCGCTGGCGGGGATCATCGTGCGCAACTCGATCTTGCTGGTCGATTTCATCCGTCATGCCGACCGCACCGGCAAATCGGATATCGACATCCTGATCGAGGCAGGCGCAATCCGCTTCAAGCCGATCCTGCTGACGGCGGTCGCGGCGATGATCGGCGCGGTGGTGATCCTGGCGGACCCGATCTTCCAGGGGCTGGCGATCTCGCTCTTGTTCGGGCTGCTCAGCTCGACCCTGCTGACGGTGCTGGTGATCCCCGCGATCTACCGGATCTTCAAGACCTGAGCCGGACAGAAAAACGAAACGAAAAGGGGGGCGCCTGGCGCCCCCTTTGCTTTTGCCTGCCTGATCTGAACATGGCCCGGGCAGGCCGCTCCGCAGGGAGTATTTGGGCCAGGAGAAGCGCATAGGTCCAGACCCTGACGGGGCGGGGCGCATGGTCTTCTTCTTGGTCTAAATACTCAAATCACCGCTGCGGCCCCGCGCGGCGTGCCGGACAGGGGCACGGCAGGGGCGGCTCAATCCGGTTGGAAGCCGCGGATCAGTTGGCGCAGGCCCAGCAACCCGCCCGCGGCGATCGCCGCCAGCGTGACCGGGGCCGAGAAGGCCAGCACCGACATCGCGCTGACGCCCTGACCGACCGAACAACCCAGGGCGATCGTGCCGCCGATCCCCATCAGGGCGGCGCCGCTGATCTGCCGGCCCAGTTCGCGCGGGTCCTCGCAGGCCTCCCAGCGGAACAGCCCGCGGATCATGGACCCCAGGAAGGCGCCCCCCAGAACACCGGCGACCAGACCCACCGAAAAGGTGATGCCGCCTGCGGTCGAGGTCATGAAATACAGGATCGTGCGGCCCAGCGGCGCGGTGAACGAGGGCGCCTCGACGCCGATCTCGCCAAAGCTTTCGCGGGCCACCAGCGTGGTGCCGATCAGGCACCAGACCACGGCTGCGCCCGCCGCCACGCCCCAGAAGATCTTGCGGCGGTCGGCGCGCAGCGGCGCATAGGCCAGCGCCCAGATCAGCAGGGCTGTCGCCACCGGCAGCGCGAAGACCAGCGGCGCCAGCCCGGTGCGCGCGCCCAGCCAATGCGCGATGCCCTGGGGTGCGCTGGCATCCACCTGCGGGAACAGCGCGATGCGCAGCGGCGCCAGCGGCCCGGACAGGGTGACGAAGGCGAAGATCCCCATCACCACCACCACCACGAGCGAGCGCAGATCACCCCCGCCGAACCGTGCCAGCGCGCCAAAGCCGCAATTGCCCGCCATCGCCATGCCATAGCCGAACATCAGCCCGCCGAAGATCGAGGCCAGCGGGTTCCACTGGATCGACTGATAGAAGCTGGCGGTCAGATCGGCATAGCCCAGGGCCTCGGGCCCGAAGGCGCCGGTGATCGCCACGGCCAGCACCACACCCCACAGGCGCAGGCGGCGCTGATCTTCGCCATAGGCCGCCGATTCCAGCGCGCCCAGCGTGCAGAAATCGCCCAGCCGGGCGGCCAGCCCCAGCACGGCGCCCCCGATCAACCCGACCAGCGCGGCGATTGCCCCCATCGGCAGAGTGTCCATGAATTCCCCCTTGGCCGGTCGTCAGGCGCCGCTGCAGAACATGTCGTAAACCAGCTCTACCACCCGGGCTGCGCGCGGGTCGCTGAGCGAATAATAGATGGCCTTGCCGTCGCGCCGATAGCTGACCAGCCCTTCCAGACGCAGCCGTGCCAGTTGCTGGCTGACGGCGGCCTGCCGCGATTCCAGCAGGTTTTCCAGCTCGGTCACCGATTTCTCGCCCGAGGTCAGATGGCACATGATCATCAGGCGGCCTTCATGGGCCAGTGCCTTGAGCAGATTGGCCGCATCCTGTGCGCGCCCCATCAGCTCTTCGGCATCCAGACGTGCGCAGCGTTCGCTGCGGTCCGCGGTGGCATCCGCCTCTGCGGTTCCCTGATACTGATCACGCCCGTCGGGTGCCATGGATCGCACCGATCCCCCTTGCTTCGCCTGAACGGCCCGCGACAGTGTGCCCCGGGCAGATCCGATTGATCCCCGCGCATAGCACGCTCGTTACCCAGAATCGAGTGGCAAGAGGCCAAATGCGCAGGTCTTGCGCGGCGTCAGATCGTGTTATTGCGGGGCAGGCAGGTCTGCACCCGCCTCGCGCAGGGCCATGCCCAGCAGGCCCCAGAAGAAATCCTGCCCCGGATAGCCTTCGATCCGGTCGACCTCGGCGCCATCCTGAATCAGAATGAAGGTCGGTGTGAAGACCGGCGCGCTGCGAAAGCTCAGCCCTTCGGGCAGGGGCGCGCGCAATTGCACCCGTTCCAGCGGTGCGAGCTGACCTTCGGGGGTTTTCGGGTAGATTTCGGCCAGTTCCGCATCCCAACGCGCGCAATAGGCACAGCCGGGCTGTTCGACCATGACCAGGCGGAACGGCGCTGCGGTTTGCGGCTCAGCGGGGGTGAGGGTGGCGCTATGCGCTGCGGCAGCAGCGGTCTGGGCCTGCGCGACAAGGGGCGTTCCCGGCCCGAGAATCAGCGCAAGAACAAAAACCGCCGCAAATGCACTGCGCATGATTGACGCACCTCCCTGTTACATATGAATATCGTAATGTGTTTGCGGGAGGGGATCAAGGAATCGATCCCGAGGAACGATCCAGGGAGCCCGCGGGGAGGACACATGATCATGGACCCGACCTTCGGGGGCGCGCTGCTGGCGGGCCTTCTGTCATTCCTGACACCTTGCATCTTGCCGATGGTGCCGTTTTACCTGAGCTACATGGCCGGCATCTCGATGGCGGAGCTGCGCGGCACGGGGCAGGGGGCGGCGCAGATCGCGCCCGGTGCCCAGCGTCGTTTGGTGGTTTCGGCCGTGGCCTTTGCGCTTGGCGTGACCACGATCTTCATGCTGATGGGGATGGGCGCCACCGCACTGGGGCAGGCGTTCCGGGCCTGGATGGGGCCGCTGAGCTATGTCGCTGCCGCGATCCTGTTCCTGTTCGGGCTGCATTTCCTGGGCGTGATCCGCATTCCGTTCCTGTATCGCGAGGCGCGAATCGAAGCCAAGGCCGACCCGTCGACGATTTTCGGCGCCTATGTCACCGGGCTTGCCTTCGGTTTCGGCTGGACGCCCTGCGTGGGCCCCGCGCTGGCGGCGATCCTGATGGTGGCCTCGGGGATGGGGGATCTGACGCGCGGCACGATGCTGTTGTTCTTCTACGGTATCGGCATGACCGCGCCCTTCATTCTGGCGGCCTTCTTCGCGCGGCCGTTCCTGGCGCTGATGGCGCGCCACCGGGCCAAGCTTGCCTATGTCGAAAAGGCGATGGGGGTGATGCTGATCGTCTTTGCCATCCTGATCGCCACCAACACGCTCAGCTATATCGCGGATTTCCTGATCAAAACCATGCCCTCGATCACCAGCCTGGGCTGACAAAGGAGGATACCATGCGCCATTTTCTGACGACCGCCTTCACCCTTCTTGCCCTGGCCCTGCCGGCGGCTGCCGCCGAATTGGGCGACGACGGGCTGCACAAGGAACCCTGGATGCGCGACACCTTCCGCGACATGCGCGAGGATCTGGCCGAGGCCAACGCCGAGGGCAAGCGCCTGCTGGTGATCTGGGAACAGCGCGGCTGCATCTATTGCAAGAAGATGCATGAAGAGGTTTTCCCGGACCCCGAAATCAGCCAGCTGATTACCGATAACTACTTCGTGGTGCAGATGAACCTGTTCGGCGATGTCGAGGTCACCGACTTCGACGGCGACCAGCGCCCCGAGAAGGACATGGCGATGAAATGGGGCGTGATGTTCACGCCGACAATGATGTTCTTCCCCGAGGAGGTGGGCGCGGACATGACGGCCCCGAAGGCGGCTGTCGCACAAATGCCGGGGGCTTTCGGCAAGGGCACCACCAAGGCGCTTCTGACCTGGGTGAAAGATCATGGCTACAACTCTGGCGAGAATTTCCAGAAATTTCTTGCGAGCCAGATGGCTACGCAATGAAACTGCGCGTGCTGCACTGCAGCACACATATGCAGATGTGTGAATTTTACTGTTGCGCCACAGTGTCGCAGTCGTCTAAACAGGAATCGGGAGAAGAAATGGGAGGTCTTCGATGAAACGCCACGTCGTGCTGGCAGCACTCGCCGCCACACTCGCAGCCGGTTCTGCAATCGCTGAAACCGCACCCACGGATGTCATGTTCGAAGAGGGCGCGGTGGCGCAATCGCTGACCGGGGCCCCGGGCAACCCCGAAGCGGGTGCCGAGGTCGCATCGACCCGGGCTTTGGGCAATTGCGTGGCGTGCCACGTTGTGTCGGCCCTCAGCGCGGATTTCCAGGGCAATATCGGCCCCGAGCTGAACGGTGCCGCCGACCGCTGGTCGGAAGCGCAGCTGCGCGGGATCGTGATCGACGCCAAACACACCTTCCCGGAGTCGGTGATGCCGGGGATGTATAAAACCGGGCCGTTCATCCGCCCGGGTGACGCCTACACGGGCAAGGCCGCTCCGGCCGATCTGCCGCCGATCCTGACGGCGGCGCAGGTCGAGGATGTGGTCGCCTTCCTGCTGACGCTCAAAGAGTGATCGGCGCGAGAACTCAAGAGGAGAAACTGATGAAACTTTCCAGACGTGATGCGCTGGGTCTGGCCTTGGGCGGCGTTGCCGCTTCGCTGCTGCCGGCCCGTGCGATGGCCGATGCCGCCGCCGACGCGATTGCTGCCTTCACCGGCGGCGCCGCCCCCGGCGAGGGTGGGCTGACCCTGACCGCCCCCGAGATCGCCGAAAACGGCAACACCGTTCCGGTGTCCGTCGACGCGCCCGGCGCGGTGTCGATCATGCTGCTGGCCTCGGGCAACCCGACGCCGCAGGTCGCGACCTTCAACTTCGGCCCGGCGGCCGGTTCGCAGATGGCCTCGACCCGCATCCGTCTGTCGAAAACGCAGGACGTTGTCGCCATCGCGAAAATGGCCGACGGCAGCTTCGTGCAGGCCAGCTCGACCGTGAAGGTCACCATCGGCGGCTGCGGCGGCTGATTTCGGAATTCGTGGAGAAAACACATGGCAGATAACGTCAAACCGCGCGTCAAGGTGCCCTCGAAGGCGAAAGCCGGCGAAGTGGTGGCGATCAAGACGCTGATCTCGCACCCGATGGAATCGGGGCAGCGCAAGGACAAGGACGGCAACCTGATCCCGCGCTCGATCATCAATCGCTTCACCTGCGAATTCAACGGCGCCCTCGTGATCGACGTCACGCTGGAGCCGGCGATCTCGACCAACCCCTATATCGAGTTCGACGCCAAGGTCGACGCCTCGGGTGATTTCAAGTTCACCTGGTACGACGACGACGGCTCGGTCTACGAGGACAAAAAGTCGATCGAAGTGGCCTGAGGCCTCTGGCCCGGACTGCGGGCGCGTGAGGGAGCGCGCCGGACCAAGGAAAGCCACGCGCCCGGAGATCGGGCGCGGGCGACACCCAGGGAGGATCAAGGAATGACGCTGCGCACCCGCGCCACCATGTTTGCCGCCGCCGCTGCCGCCGCTCTGGCCAGCGGTTTTGGCCCCGCCATGGCCGACCCGGCCGAGGCCGAGCTGGTCGTGAACGAAGAGCTGACCATCACCACCACGGCCCCCGCCGCGCCGCATCTGGAAGGTCATCTGGACACCGTCTATTCGGGCTGGCTGTTCCGCGAGGATGAAACCCGCAAGATGCAGATGGACGACTTCGACAACCCGATGTTCGTCTATGCCGAACGTGGCCAGGAAGCCTGGGATACGGTCGAAGGCACCGAAGGCAAGTCCTGCGCCAACTGCCACGGCGATCTGGCCGAAGGCATGAAGGGTGTGCGCGCCGTGATGCCCAAGATCAATGCCGCGGGCGCTCTGTGGTCGATGGAAGATTACATCAACGACTGCCGCACCAACCGGATGGGCGCCGAGGCCTGGAAATGGAACTCGGACGACATGAAATCCATGACCACCGCCGTGTCGCTGCAATCGCGCGGGATGCCGGTTGCCGTGGCCATCGACGGGCCGGCCGCCGAGTTCTGGGAACGCGGCAAGGAAATGTACTACACCCGTTACGGCCAGCTGGAACTCAGCTGCGCCAGCTGCCACGAGCAGAACTACGGCAACTTCATCCGCGCCGACCACCTGAGCCAGGGCCAGATCAACGGCTTCCCGCTCTATCGTCTGAAGGATGCGGCCGCCGTGTCGATCCACCAGCGCTTCGTCGGTTGTATCCGTGATACCCGCGCCGAAACCTTCGCCGCCGGTAGCCAGGAGTTCCGCGAGCTGGAGCTGTATGTCGCCTCGCGCGGCCTGGGCCTGGACATCGAAGGCGCTGGCGTTCGCCCCTGACACTAGACGCGGGGCAGGGCTGTGCCTTGTCCCGCGTTTTTCTATCTGAACATATTCAATATTCACTATCTGTTTGAATTCGTTAGTCAATTTACGAATGCAAACCACCCCGGGCAGGCCGGGCAAAGAGGAGAAAACCATATGATTTCCCGGCGGGAGTTCATTCAGGCGAGCCTTGCGGCCTCGACCATCCTTGGCACTTCGGGCCTGTCGCGCTGGTCGCGGGCCATGGCGCAGCAATCGCTGACGCAGGACCAGCTGCTGCAATTCGACGCCTTCGGCAATGTCACGCTGATCCACATCACCGACATTCACGCGCAGGCCAAGCCGATCTATTTCCGCGAGCCCGAGATCAACCTCGGCGTGGGCGAGGCCAAGGGCCGTCCGCCGCATGTCGTGGGCAAAGAATTCCTCGACATGTTCAAGATCACGCCGGACAGCCCCGAGGCCTATGCGCTGACCTATGAGAACTTCACCGATCTGGCCAAATCCTATGGCAAGATGGGCGGGCTTGACCGGGTTGCGACGGTGGTCAAGTCGATCCGCGCCGAGCGCCCCGAGGCCCTGCTGCTGGATGGCGGCGACACCTGGCACGGCTCGATGACCTCGTTCAAGACCAAGGGTCAGGACATGGTCAACATCATGAACGCGCTTGGCACCGATGCGATGACCTCGCACTGGGAATGGACCTTCGGTCAGGACCGGGTGAAGGAAATCGTCGACACGCTCCCCTTCCCCTTCCTGGGCGCGAACATCTTCGACGTGGAATGGGACGAACCCGCGTTCGAGCCCTACAAGATCTTTGAAACCGGCGGCGTGCGCGTGGCGGTGATCGGTCAGGCCTTCCCCTACATGCCGATCGCCAACCCGAAATGGATGTTCCCTGATTTCAGCTTCGGCATCCGCGAAGAACGCATGCAGGCCGTGGTCGACGAAGTTCGCGCCGAGGGCGTCGATCTGGTCGTGTGCCTGTCGCACAACGGCTTCGACGTGGACCGCAAGATGATTTCGCGCGTGAAGGGCATCGACGTGATCCTGACCGGCCACACCCATGATGCGGTGCCCGAGCCGGTCGTGGTGGGTGACACGATCCTGATCGCCTCGGGCTCGAACGGCAAATTCGTCAGCCGCGTCGATCTGGACGTGCGCGACGGCCGGATGATGGGCTTCCGTCACAAGCTGATCCCGATCTTCTCGGATGTCATCACCCCCGACGCCGACATGGCCGCGCTGATCGACAACGAGCGCGCGCCCTTCAAGGCCGAGCTGGAAGAGGTCGTGGGCCAGACCGAAAGCCTGCTTTACCGTCGCGGCAACTTCAACGGCACCTGGGATGACCTGATCTGCGAAGCGATCCTGTCCGAACGCGACGCGGAAATCGCGATGAGCCCGGGCGTGCGTTGGGGCACCACGCTGCTGCCGGGTGACAACATCACCCGCGAAGACATCCACAACGCCACCTCGATGACCTATGGCCAGTGCTACCGCACCGAGATGACCGGCGAGACGATCAACATGATCCTGGAAGATGTCGCCGACAACATCTTCAACACCGACCCCTACTATCAGCAGGGCGGGGACATGGTGCGCGTGGGCGGCCTTGGCTATCACATCGACGTTTCGAAACCGATCGGCGAGCGGATTTCCAACATCACGCTGCTGAAAGACGGCTCTGAAATCGACCCGGCCCGGTCGTACGTCGTGGCCGGCTGGGCCTCGGTCAACGAGGGCACCGAAGGGCCGCAGATCTGGGACGTGATCGAAAGCCACCTGAAGAAAACCGGCACCGTGAAACTGACCCCGAACGAGTCGGTGGTCGTGACCGGCGCCTGAGGAACATCCCGCAAGGGTTTGAGTTAAAAGGAGAAGACGATGGACGAGAAGGAACGCGACAGCGCGGTTTCGCTCAATCGCCGCAACTTCCTGCGCGCAGGCGCGGCCGCCGGTGCGCTGGCTGCGGGTGCAGGGGCCGCGCGGGCGCAAGAGGCCGATCCGCTGATCACCGAAGTGCAACCCTGGGCGCAGGGCTGGGGCGATGGCGTGGACGCCAACCCCTATGGCATGCCGATCGAATTTGAATCCGACGTGGTGCGCCGCAATGTCGGCTGGCTGACCGCGGATGTGATTTCCTCGATCAACTTCACGCCGATCCATGCGCTCGACGGCACGATCACCCCGCAGGGTTGCGCGTTCGAGCGCCACCACTCGGGCGCGATCGAGCTGCGCAAGGAAGACTACCGGCTGATGATTCACGGTCTGGTCGATCAGCCGCTGGTCTTCACCTACGAGGATCTGGAACGCTTCCCGCGCGTCAACCGCACCTATTTCCTGGAATGCGCCGCGAACTCGGGCATGGAATGGGCGGGCGCGCAGCTGAACGGCGTGCAGTTCACCCAGGGTATGATCCACAACATGGAATATACCGGCGTGACCCTGCGCACCCTGCTGGAAGAGGCCGGTGTCAAACCCGAAGGCAAATGGGTCTATGTCGAGGGCGCGGATGCCAGCTCGAACGGTCGCTCGATGCCGATCGAGAAAGCGCTCGATGACGTGCTGGTCGCGTTCAAGGCCAATGGCGAGGCGCTGCGCAAGGAGCACGGCTATCCGGTCCGTCTGTGCGTTCCCGGCTGGGAAGGCAACATGTGGATCAAGTGGCTGCGCCGCGTCGAAGTCACGGAAGGCCCGGTCGAAAGCCGCGAGGAAACCTCGAAATACACCGACACGCTGGAAAACGGCATCTCGCGGAAATGGACCTGGGTGATGGACTGCAAGTCGGTCATCACCTCGCCCAGCCCGCAAATGCCGATCAAGCACGGCAAGGGCCCGCTGGTCATCACCGGGCTTGCTTGGTCGGGCCGTGGCGCTGTCACCGGCGTCGATGTCTCGCTCGATGGCGGCAAGACCTGGCAGCCGGCGCGTCTGGCGCAGCCGGGGCAGGCGATGGCGCTGACGCGCTTCTACCTGGATATCGACTGGCAGGGCGAAGAGATGCTGCTGCAGTCGCGTGCCACCGATGACACGGGCTATGTCCAGCCGACCAAGAACCAGCTGCGCGCGGTGCGCGGCGAGAACTCGGTCTATCACAACAACGGTATCCAGACCTGGTGGGTCAAGGCGAATGGGGAGGCCGAGAATGTCGAAGTTTCGTAATCTGGTGATCGCGGCGGCGCTGGCCGCGCCCCTGGCCGCACCCGCCCATGCCGAGAAACTCGGTCTCGGGCGCCCGGCGCTGCCCGAGGAAATCGACGCCTGGAACCTGGATGTCAGCCCCGATGGCACCGGCCTGCCCGAAGGCTCGGGCTCGGTCGCCGATGGCGAGACGCTGTTTTCGGAAAACTGCGCGGTCTGCCACGGTGAATTCGCCGAAGGTGTGGACAACTGGCCGAAACTGGCCGGGGGTATGGACACGCTCGACCGCAAGGACCCGCTGAAGACCGTGGGCAGCTACTGGCCCTATCTTTCGACCGTGTGGGATTATGCGCACCGCTCGATGCCCTTCGGCAACGCGCAGACGCTCTCGGCCGACGATACCTATGCGATCGTGGCCTATATCCTCTATTCCAACGATCTGGTGGATGACGATTTCGTCCTGACGAAAGAGAACTTCCTGGACGTCGAGATGCCCAACAAGGACGGCTTCATCGTCGATGACCGCGCCGAGACGGAATATCCCGAGTTCTCGAAGCCGGCTTGCATGGAAAACTGCAAGGAGTCGGTCGAGATCACCGCGCACGCCACCGTTCTGGACGTGACGCCCGATAATCAGGACGACTGATCCCGTCAGGGATTGCCGTTCTGCCTCCCCACGCGTCCGCTTCGGCGGGCGCGTTTTTCATTAAGGGGACGCCTTCAGATATGACAAAACGCCTCGGACCGTGGGGCGGGGCGTTGCATGGTGCGCAAGGAATGTGTCGGCGGGCGGGTGTCAGGCGCGGGCGTGTTTACGTGCGATCAGACGGCCGTGGATTTCGCGCGAAATGGCAATTCCGATCACTACCAGCGCGATCGTGTCGAAACTGAAAATCTCCAGAAGATCCATTTACCCTCTCCGTCGCCGCTGACACCAGAGTGTGGCGGCAAATGCGGCATAAAAAAGGCGCGCCCAAGGCAATTTCGGCGCGCCTCCGGGCATGGCGTGCAACGGGGGGCTTGACCAGCGGCGCGCGCCCGCTACCGATGGGCAAAACGCCTTGAGGGTCCGTCACATGCTTTTCGCTTTCACTTCCGGGGCCCGGGGCCTGAAACGGCTGGGGCAGGACACGCCGATGACGCCGGGCAGCGATCTGGAGCATGCGCTCTGGATCGACCTCTATCGTCCGCTCGACAGCCAGGCCGAGGCCGTGTCGCGGCTGGGGATCGAGGTGCCGACGCTGGCCGACATGGAAGAGATCGAAATCTCGAACCGGCTGTATCGCGAAGAGGGCGCGGATGTGATGACCGTGGTGCTGCCCGGGCTGACGCCGGACGGGGCCCATGTCGCAGGGCCGGTCAGCTTCATCCTGACGGCGCGGCGTCTGGTCACCGTGCGCCACCACGCGCCGCGCAGCTTCGAGACATTCCCCGAACGCGCGGATCGCTCGGCTGCGGGCTGCGGCAGTGCCGAACGGGTGTTTCTGGGGCTGATCGAGGAAATCATCGCCCGTCAGGCCGACCTTCTGGAAGGTGTGGGCCGCGCGCTCGACCGGGTTTCGGCGCAGGTTCTGTCGGGGCAGGGGCTGGGGGCGCCGGAATTGCAGCTGGCGCTCGAAGATGTCGGGCGGCAGGGTGAATTGCTGGGCCGGGTGCGGCTGGCACTGCTGACGCTTGAACGGGCGCTGTCGTTTTACGACCAGACCATCACCGGCCACCCGCAGGCGAAAGAGCTGCGGATGATCGTGAAAAGCCAGATGCGCGACATCGGCTCGCTTTCGGTGCATGGCGATTTCCTGTCCTCGCGCGTGTCGCTCTCGGTCGACGCGACACTGGGGATGATCAACCTGGCGCAGAACACCACCGTGCGGATCGTGTCGGTGGTGGCGGCGCTGTTCATGCCGCCGACGATGATCGCCTCGGTCTACGGGATGAACTTCCATTTCATGCCCGAACTCGACTGGCCCTGGGGCTATCCGCTGGCGCTTGGGCTGATGGCGGGGTCGGCGGTGGGAACCTGGGCGTTTTTCCGATGGAAGGACTGGTTGTAAGGCTGGGTGCCTCCGGCGGGAGTATTTGTGCCAAGAAGAAAGGGCTTCGGGCTTCTTCTTGGCACAAATACTCATTTCCCGGTTGAAACGGGGCCCGCGCTCAGCGTTCCAGAACCATCCGGTCACGGCTGAACTCGACCCGGGCGAAGCGGGTCAGATAGGTCATCCCCATCAGCGAGGTATCCATGTCGCTGCCGTTGACCACGGCGCGCAGGTTTTCATCCTGAATCGGGCCGAGCGCGAAACTGTCGATCCGCACCGGGGCGATGCGCACGATCCCGTTGGCGGTGCGCGCCTCGCCCAGATAGGCCAGCCCGGCGGTGTCGATGCCCGCGCGCGTCGCATCGCGTTGCGTCAGCACGATGTCGGTCGCGCCGGTGTCGACGACGAAGCGCACCGGCACACCGTTCACCTCGGCTTTCAGGTAGTAATGCCCGTCCGGGGCCAGCGGTGCCTCGATCCGGCCTGCGCTGAGTACGGCTTGCGTCGGGGCGACTTCACGGCGGATGTCGGACCACAGCCCGACCGCCGCCAGCGTGCCCAGAAAGATCAACCCCCAGAGCATCGCCTGTTGCAGCGTGCGCCCGGGGCGGCGGCGGAATTCGATCACGAAATACCCCCCCACAGCCACCAGCAGCAGGGCAAGATAGATCAGACGTGCGGCGTTTTCGGCAAGCATGGGCCTGATGTAGGGGGCGGGGGAACAAAAGCGAAGGGGCGGAATGTCTCAGGCGGCGGAAAGTGTCGCAAAAATTCCCGCGCCACGCAGCCCGTCCAGAATGAACTGGATCGCCAGTGCGGCCAGCAGCATGCCCAGAAGGCGTGTGACCACCATCGTTCCGGTCCGCCCCAAGGCACGTTCCAGCGGCGTGGCCAGCAGGAACAGCGCGAAGACGCAGCCCAGAACCGCCAGCATCACCAGATGGATCAGCGCGATATGGGTTGCATCCGCCCCCGGCGCGCCCGCCAGCAGGATCATCGTGGCCATCGCACCCGGGCCCGCGATCAGGGGCGTGGCCAGCGGAAACACAGACGGGTCATGTTCGGGTTCGGCATGCTGGCCCTCGCGCCGTTCGGTGCGGCGTTCGAACAGCATGTCCAGCGCGGTCAGGAACAGCAGCACGCCGCCCGCGATGCGGAAAGCGGGCATCGAGATGCCGATGCCCAGCAGGATCTTGTCGCCGAACAGGCCGAACAGCGTCAGCAACCCCGCGCCGATCGCCACCGCACGCACCCCAACCATCAGCCGGGCCCGCGCGCTCATTCCCTGGGTGAGGGCAATGAACAGCGGCGCCAGCCCGATCGGGTCGACGACCACGAAAAGCGTGACAAAGGCAGTGATATATTCGGCGGTCGGCATCCGGGCTCCTTTCATTCGACCCTAGCGCGGGTCGCGCGCCGGGGCCAGAGGGGGCATGTGTCAGCCGTCGCGTGCCGCAGGGGCAGCGGGCATGGGGTCGGGCGGCGCGGGCTCGGGCAGGGCGGCGCGGATCTTGGCGGCCAGGCTCTGGGCGCCGGCCGCGATCCGGGTGTCGGCATGGGCCTGCGCCAGCCGCAACAGATGTTCGAGAGCCGCGATCTCTTCGGGGTTCAGCACCAGGGGCGGCAGCGCCACCGCCCGGCGCAGCATGTAGCCCACGCCGCGCTGGCCCACGACCGGCACGCCGAATTCCGACAGCACCGACATGTCGCGCCAGATCGTGCGCTCGGACACGCCCAGTTCGGCGGCCAGATCGGCCGCGCGCAGCATGGCGCCGCCGCGCATCATCTCGATCAGTTTCTGCAGGCGTTCGGTGCGGGTCATGGCCCGGGTCTAGCATGGCACGGCGCAACTGACAAATAACTGTCAGTAATCTGCGCTCCGGCCCGCCTGCGCGCCGGATTCGGGCTTTGATTGCCGTCTCGCTGCCCCTAAAACCGAAGGCCAGACAACGGGCGCGGCACGGGCCGCCCCATGAGGAGAAGACTATGCTCAACAATATCGGCCTTCCCGGCCTTCTTCTGATTGCGGTGGTGGTTCTGGTGCTGTTCGGCCGCGGCAAGATTTCCTCGCTGATGGGCGAGGTCGGCAAGGGCATCACCGCCTTCAAGAAAGGCGTGAAGGACGGCACCCAGGAGATCGAGGATGCCACCGTCACCGACGTGACGCCCGCCAACGATCCGGCCAAAGACAAAGACAAGGTCTGAGCCTTTCGCCCCCGGGCGTGACAGGCGCAGGAGGCCTTACATCCCATGTTCGATATCGGTTGGAGCGAGCTTCTGCTGATCGGCGTCGTGGCGCTGATCGTCGTGGGGCCCAAGGATTTGCCCGGCATGTTCCACACGTTGGGGCGGCTGACGGCGCGTGCGAAATCCATGGCACGCGAGTTTTCGCGTGCGATGGAGGATGCCGCCAAGGACACCGGGCTGGATGCGACGGCCCAGGATCTCAAGAACCTGACCTCGAAGAAATCGCTTGGCCTCGATGCGCTGGAAAAAGCCACCGAGAAATTCGAGAAATGGGAGCCGAAGCTGCCCGGCACGATGAAGATGCCCGAGCCGTTCACGCCCCCCGACCCGGCGGTGGCAACCGAGGACGAGCTGGCCCCCGAACCCGCGGCGCCCAAGGCTGCGGCCAAGACGGCCAAGCCCAAGGCGCCCGCCAAGGCCACGGCCGACAAACCGGCGGCGAAACCCAAGGCCGCGGCCAAGCCGAAGGCGGCCAAGGCCGCCGATCCGGCAAAACCCAAGACGAGCCGCAAAACCGCTGCCAAGAAGGGTGACGCATGAGCACCGACGAGATCCACGACACCGCCGCGCCCCTGATCGAGCATCTGGCCGAACTGCGCACCCGGATTCTTTACGCGCTGGCGGCCTTTGTCGTGGCGATGGTGATCTGCTATGCGCTCTGGCAGCCGGTGTTCAACTTTCTGACGCAGCCGATCTGTCATGCACTGGCCGAGAGGGGCCAGCAATGCGGGCTGTATCTGATCAAGCTGCAAGAAGGTTTCTTCGTTGCGATCAGCATCTCGTTTCTGGGTGGCTTCGCGCTGTCCTTCCCGGTGATCGGCTATCAGCTGTGGCGGTTTGTGGCGCCGGGGCTGTATAAATCCGAAAAGAACGCGTTCCTGCCGTTCCTCGTTGCCTCGCCGGTGATGTTCTTTCTGGGCGCGGCCTTTGCCTATTACGTCATCCTGCCGCTGGCCTTCGCCTTCTTTCTGGGGTTCCAGCAAGGCGGGCTGGATGCGGCCAATGGCGCCAACGAGATGGCCGCGATCGGGTTCCAGGGCTCGGTTCAGGAATACCTGTCGCTGACGATCAAATTCGTGATGGCCTTCGGCATCTGCTTCCAGCTGCCGGTTCTGCTGTCGCTGATGGGCAAGGCGGGGCTGGTGTCGTCCCGCGGGCTGAGCAGCGTGCGCAAATATGCGGTTGTGGTGATCCTGATCGTCGCCGCCGTCGCCACCCCCCCCGATGTGGTCAGCCAGGTGATCCTGTTCACGGTGGTTTACGGGCTTTATGAAGTGTCGATCCAGCTGGTGAAACGCATCGAAAAGACCCGCGAAGCCCGGATGCGTGCCGAGGGCACCTGGATCGACGACGAGGATTTCGAAGATGACGAGGGCGAAGGCAAGGCATGAGTGATCCGCTGATCCGCATTGCCGCCGCGCTGGAGCGGCTGGCACCCGCGCCGGCACCGGCCCCGGATTTCACCGCCGCCGATGCCTTCCTGTGGCACACCGCCCCCGACCGGCTGGAGCCGGTGTCGCGGGTGAACCGGGTCGATCTGGCGCAATTGGTGGGGATCGACCGGGCGCGCGACACGCTCTTGGCCAATACGCTGCAATTCGCGCGTGGGGCAGCGGCGAACAATGCGCTGCTGTGGGGCGCGCGCGGCATGGGGAAATCCTCGCTGGTCAAGGCTGTGCATGCGGCGGTCATCGAACAGGGGCTGGCGCTGAAACTGGTGGAACTCGCGCGCGAGGATCTGCCCACGGTCGGGCGGTTGCTGGCGCATCTGCGCGCCTCGGATCAGCGCTTCGTGCTGTATTGCGACGACCTCAGCTTCAGCCATGACGACCAGCATTACAAATCGCTCAAGGCGGTGCTGGATGGCGGGATCGAGGGGCGGCCCGAGAACGTGATCTTCTACGCCACCTCGAACCGGCGCCACCTGATGCCGCGCGACATGATCGAAAACGAACGTTCGACCGCGATCAACCCCTCCGAGGCGGTCGAGGAGAAGGTCTCGCTCTCGGATCGCTTCGGGCTGTGGCTGGGCTTCCATCCCTGCGATCAGGACCAGTTCCTGGCGATGATCGCGGGCTATTGCGCGGCCTATGGCATCGAGATCGCGCCCGAAACCCTGCGCGCCGAGGCGATCGAATGGCAGGCCACGCGCGGGGCGCGTTCGGGCCGGGTGGCCTGGCAGTATTTCACCGATCTGGCGGGGCGGCGCGGCATCGCGCTGTAACCGATGCGGCGCTGTTTGCGGGGCTGAATCCGAGTATTTTTGCCAAGAAGAAGCCCGTGAAGAAGCCTGTGCGATCTTGGGCTTCTTCTTGGCCCAAATACTCCGGGGGAGGCGCGCCTGCGCGCCGGGGGCAGCGCCCCCTACATCAGCAGCAAAACCAGGATCTGCGGCGCCAGAATCCGCATGCACATCACCAGCGGATAGACCGAGGCATAGCCGATGCTTTGCGCGGCCGAGGGTGACATCGCATTGGCGAAGGCCAGCGCCGGCGGATCGGTCATCGACCCCGCAAGCACGCCGCTCAGGCTCAGGTAGTTCACCTTGAACACCATGCGCGCGACGAAGCCCACGATCAGCAGCGGCAGCAGGGTGATCAGCACCGCATAGCCCATCCACATGAAGCCGTCGCCATGGATCAGCGTATCGACGAACTGATCGCCGGCCTTGAGGCCGACGGCGGCCAGGAACAGCACGATGCCCAACTCGCGCAGCGCATGGTTCGCGACCGGCGGCATGAACCACACGAAGGGGCCGAAATCGCCCAGCCGCGCCAGCAGGATCGCCACCACCAGCGGGCCGCCGGCGAGCCCCAGTTTCAGTGGCGCGGGCAGGCCGGGGATCAGGATCGGGATCGAGCCGAGCAGGATGCCCAGCACGATGCCGATGAAGACGGCGGAGAACTGCACCTCGTCCAGATGGCGGCGCTGATCGCCAAACAGGCTGCGCGCGGCGGCCACATCGCTGGCGGTGCCGACCACGGTCAGGATGTCGCCGAATTGCAGCGCCAGGCCGCCCTGCGCAGGCAGCTGCGTGCCCGCCCGCGACACGCGCGAGATGGTGACGCCGCGCGATTCCAGCCCGAAGTCGCGAATCCGGTGGCCGAGCGCGCGTTTCTCGGTCACGGCGATCCGTTCCCAGACCAGATTGGTGCCCTTGGTCGTGGTCAGCGCGACATCGACCTGCTCTCCCAGGATCAGCATCATGTTGTGGAGAAGCGGTGCGGGGCCGACCAGATGCACAACATCGCCAATCGCGATCGGCGTTTCGCGGACGGGGTGGATCAGATCGTCGCCCTTGCGCATCCGCGACACCACCACGCCCTTGTCGAACAGGTCGGGCACCTCGCCCAGGGTCAGCCCCGCCAGATTGGGGTTCTTCACCCGCACGTTCATCACCGGCAGCTCGGCGTCGCCCTGTTTGCGGCTGTGTTCGAAGGCGGTCTCTTCCTCGGCGATGTTGACCCGCAGAACCGCGCGGATCAGCAGCATCGAAATCAGAATGCCGACAATGCCGAAGGGGTAGGCGACGGCATAGCCCAGACTGGGCAGGGCCATCGACGCCCCGTCGGCGCCGATGTCCTTGAGCACCTGTGTCGCCGCGCCAAGGCCCGGTGTATTGGTCACTGCGCCCGACATCAGCCCGACCAGCGCGGGCAACGGAATGTCGGTGGCGAAATGCAGCGCCACGGTGATCAGAACGCCCAGCGTGACGATGGCGGCCGCGATCAGGTTCAGTTGCAGCCCGGATTTCTGCAATGTCGCAAAGAAACCGGGGCCGACCTGAATGCCGATGGTGAAGACAAAGATGATCAGCCCGAATTCCCGGACGAATTCGATCGTGGCGTGGTCAAACCCGATTCCGGCCATTCCCGCCAGATGACCCACGAAGATGCCCGCAAACAGCACGCCACCGATGCCCAGGCCGACGCCCCGCACCTGAAGCCCGCCCAGCCACAGCCCCAGCGACCCCGCCAATGACAGTGCTGCGGTTGCAAGCGCCACATCGGGCAGCCCATGCAGAAAGGCGAGAATCGGCTCCATGGCGCTAGTCTTTCCCAGAGGCGTTAAACAATTGAAAATGCGGGCGTGGGGGAAGCCTGCACCCATGGCGGGGGCGGGTCAACGGGCGGGCGCAAATTTCGCTGCGCTGCGGCAGGAAACCCGGGTGCCCGGGGCGCGCCGGGCGTCGGCTGCGCAGAAATTCAGCAGGGCCGGGAGTGGCGCAGGGCCGGGCGCGCCTGCGCGCGCCCGCAACCGGATTATTCCAGATAGGGCATCGGATCGACGCTGTCATAGCCCTGGCGCACCTCGAAATGCACGAAGCCCGGCTCGCTTGCGCGGACCTTCGCGATGCTTTGGCCGCGTTTCACGCTGTCGCCCTTGGCCACGCTCAGCGCGTCGATATTGGCATAGACCGTCAGCAGGCCGTTGGCATGGCGCAGCACCAGGATCGGCACCTGATCGGTGTTCTTGGTGATTGCGGCGACGGTTCCGGCCTCGGCGGCGGCGACCGTGGTGCCGGGGGCGGCGGCAATATCCACACCGTCGTTCTTGCCCTTCACATAGGGCCGGATGATCGCGCCCGAGACCGGCATCTGCAGCCTGGACTTGCCCGAGGCGGCGGTGCGCGAGGCGCCCAGATCGGGGGCGGCCGATTTGTCGACCGGGGTCGAGGCCTTCACCGGGTTTTCGGCAGGCAGCGGCTTGGCGGCCGAGGGCGGCGTCGGCGTCGGGCTGCCCTGACCGGGCTGCGTTTCGACGGGTTTCGGGGGCTTGCCTGCCGCGGTCGGGATCAGCAGATACTGCCCCTCGCGCACGCTCAGATCGGCCGAAAGACCGTTCCATTCGGCCAGCGATTTCACCGGCACGTTGTAATAGCGCGCGATCGAATAGGCGGTCTCGCCGCGGGCGACCTTGTGCTTGGTCGGTTCCGTGCCCGGGGTGGCCTTGACGGCGGGGGCGGGCGTGGCCGGGGCGGTGGTTGTGGCCTTGGGCGTGCCCGCCTCGGCGCGGTCGATGGCGCTTGAGGCCAGCGAGGTGATGTCGATCTTCTCGCTCCCGAGCGCGGTGGGCGTGCTGGCCGCAGGCTCCGCAACGCGGCGCGGAAGCGCCAGCAACTCGCCCTTGTTCAGGGTCGCATTCGGTTGCACGGCATTATAGCGCGCCAGTTCCACCGGATCGACGCCGATGCGGTTGGCGACGCTGGTCACGGTATCGCCGCGATTGGCCACGGCGACCTGATAATTGGGGTAAGAGATGATCCCGCGCGCGTCGGGTTTGGGCCGGTCGGCGGTCGCCTGACGCGCGGCCTCGGTGGTGTCCAGTCCGATCTGGCCGAAGTTGCGCAGATCCGCGTCGAACTGCCCGTTCGGGTCACAGGCGGCCAGCGCGCCCAGGGCACAGCCAGCAAGCATCAGGCGGCGTGCGCGCGGCAAAAGGCAGGGCAGGGCGGAGGGGTGCTTTGTCATCGGCTCAGTCCTCATTCTTGGTCGTGGCCCCTGTTGCCGGGGCCTTGGCGGTATCATCAGTCGCTTGCCATGCCCTCGACAAGCGGCACGAAGCGCACGGGGCGCAGTTCCTCGTAATCGAAACCCGTATCCAGACGGCGCACCCGGATCAGGCTTTGCACCGTGTCCGACTGGCCCACAGGCAAAACCATGATACCGCCGATCTTGAGCTGCGACAACAGGGGGCCCGGCGGGTCTTCGGCGGCGGCAGTCACAAGAATACGATCAAACGGCGCCTGATCGGGCAATCCGCGCGACCCGTCGCCGGCGATTGTCACGATATTGGGGATGTGAAGGGTGCGGAACAGATCTTCGGCCTCGCGCGCCAGACGGCGGTGGCGGTCCACGGTATAGACCCGGCGCACCAGACCGGCCAGCACGGCCGCCTGATAGCCCGAGCCGGTGCCGACCTCGAGCACGGTATCGCGTGGCCCGGGCCGCAGCGCCTGGGTCATCAGCCCCACCACCGACGGCTGCGAGATCGTCTGGCCGCAGGCAATCGGCAGCGGCATGTCTTCATAGGCGCGGTCGGCAAACAGCCCCTTGACGAAAAGCCCGCGGTCGACGCGTTCCATCGCGCCCAGAACGCGCGCATCGGTCACGCCCTTGGAGCGCAGCGCGAAGAGGAAGCGCATCTTGCGCTCGGCCAGATCCTCCTCTTCGGGCAGATCGTTCATCCCAGGCGCGCCTCCAGATCGGTCAGAACCTCATGCGCGGTCAGATCGGCGCGCATCGGCGTGATCGAGATGTAACCGTCCAGATTGACCGCCGCATCGGTGCCCGGCGCGGTCGCGGTGTGCTGCGGGCCGCCCTTGATCCACAAGAAGCGCCGCCCCGTGGGCGAATGGTGCGGTTCGACCCCGAAGAAGCTGTCGGTGCGATAGCCCTGCGCCGCGACCTTGTGGCCCTTGACCTTCGCCGCCGGAACCGGCGGGAAGTTGACGTTATAAAACACCCGGTAGGGGCCATCGTCCCAGACGCCGTTTTCCCACAGCTTGCGCACCAGCGCGGGGCCATGCACCCGCGCGGCCTCGAACGGATCGTCGAGCGTGAATACGTCGGGCCCGAGGAACTGGCTCAGCGCGATTGCCGGGATGCCCTGCAGCGCCCCCTCCATCGCGCCGCCGAGCGTGCCGGAATAAAGCGCGTTCTCGGCCGAATTGTTGCCCCGGTTCACCCCTGACAAGATCAGGTCGGGGCGCCCGTCCTTCAGCACATCGTAAAGACCCGCCAGCACGCAATCGGCGGGGCTGCCCTCGGCCGCATAGCGGCGGGGCGCGAGCTTGGCGATCATCATCGGATGGGTATAGCTGATGCAATGCGCCACGCCCGATTGCTCGAACGCGGGCGCCACGGTCCAGACCTCGCCGTCCGGTCCGGCCAGTTCGGTGGCGATATGGTGCAATACCTCAAGGCCCGGCGCGTTGATACCATCGTCGTTGGTGATGAGAATGCGCATGCCGCCCCCTTGATTGCCTTTGCCCCTGCTTAGCGCGGGGGCGGCGGGGCGTAAAGCGCTTGGCCGCGTCGCTGCGGATTATCCGGCAGGCGGTGTTTTCAGGCACACGCAAATGCCTTCGGCAGAGGTATTTAGGGCAAGATGAATGCCGCGGTCAAAGCCCGGCCACGATCCGCGCGGCTTCGATCCGGCAATCGGTCAGCGCGGCACGGTCTTCGCCGGGGAAAAACCGCGCACGGGTGGCGGTGGGCATCGGCGCCGGCGTGTCGATCAGGACGCGGGGGCCGATCTTGGCATTCTCGGCCTGCCAGCTGCGCACCAGGGCCATCTGCGCGGCCTTGGTCGCCCCGTAAGCGCCGAAGAATTTCTCGCCGCCACGCGGATCGTCGAAGAACAGCGCCGTGCCATCGCCCGCGCGCAGCAGCGGTTCGATCAGCGGCAGGAGCGTGGCCGTCGCCGCAAGATTGGTGGCGATGGATTTCGTCATGTCCTTGGGATCGATATGCGCAGCCGGGGTCAGCGGCGCGGCATGCACCGCGCAATGTGCCCAAAGCTGGACCCCGCCCCAGCGGGCCGCAATCGAACTGGCCAGATGTTTCATCTGATCGGCATCGGTCACGTCCAGCGGCGCGAGCGTCGCACTACCGCCTGCGGCCTGAATCCGGTCGTCGAGTTCCTCCAGCGCGCCAACGGTGCGCGCCACCGCCATCACATGCCAGCCTGCGGCGGCAAGCGCCTCGGCCAGGGCGCTGCCCAGCCCGCGCGAGGCGCCGGTGACAAGAGCCAGTTTCTTGGGTTCGGACGGGGTGTGATCTGCGGTGCTCATGGCGGTTCTTTGGCAGAGCGCGCAGGCCCGTGCAAGAGGCTGCGCGCGTCCCGGGCTGCGGCGCGGCGGCGCAGCGCCTGTTTGCAAATTAGCGCGGCGCGGCACCGCGGCAGTTTGCAACGTCGCTGGATTGTCTGCGCAGGCGCGTTGACTTTGCAGCGGGCGCGGCCAAGGGTTCCGGCGCGAATTGGATGAACAGGGAGGTTCCTATGACGCTTTCGAAAGCTTTTGCGCCGGGCGCATCGCGGGGCGCGCGCGCCGCACAGGTTCTGGCAGGCACCGCGCTGCTGGCTGCGGCATCGCAGATTTCGGTGCCGATGTTTCCGGTGCCGATGACTCTGCAGACGCTGGCGGTGCTGAGCATCGGTCTGGCGATGGGCACGCGGATGGGCGTGCTGACCGTGGCCGCCTGGCTGGCCGAGGGCTTCATGGGCCTGCCGGTGCTGGCCAATGGCGGCTCGACCGCGGCCTTCTTCGGCCCCACGGCGGGCTTCCTGCTGGGCTTCGTGGCGATGGTGGCGGTGGCTGGGATCGCGGCGGATCGTGGCGTGAAATCCTTCTTGGGGCTGGCCGTCGCCGGGCTGATCGCGGGTGTGGTGCTGTATGTGCCGGGGCTGGCCTGGCCCGCGCTGGTGATGGGCAAGGCGATGCCCGATCTGCTGGCGGGCTGGATGATGCCCTTCGTGCTGGGCGATATCGTGAAGGCGGTGCTGGCCGCGCTGATCGTTTCGGGCGGCTGGAGCTGGCTGGCCCGGCGCTGAGCCCTGTGGGATACAGCGAGACGCCGCCCCATTCGGGCGGCGTTTTCGTTTTGTAACAATATTTTACGCGCCGTTCTTCAGGCGTTTCAGCGCCGCCGCGCACATCCCGTATTGCAGCCACTGGCAGGGCGCGCAGATCCGTTCCAGCGCGTCATCGGGCAGGGCGCGCATCCGATCCAGTGCCGCGCCCCAGTTGAGCCGGTCGCCCGGCGCAATCCCCATGGCCCGACTGTGCGCCGCGTCAAGCTGTGCGATCCGCTGCGCGCTTTCACACCCCTCTCCACGCCGCGAAGGACAGGGGGCGCAGATGTCGTCGGCGCTATCCTGCACCATGATCTCGACCGCCTCGCCGCCCGGGGCGCGCAGCCGGTCCATCACGATCATTGCCATATTCGCGGTGAACTCCGGCGAATAGCCTTTGCCCTCGAAGCCCAGGGCACACAGGAAATGATGCGGACGAAAGCGGAGCGGGGGCTGTGACATCGGCGCGGCGGTCCCGGTGGGCAGGGCAGGGTGAGTATTTGTGCCAAGAAGAAGCGAGGGTCTTTCTTCTTGGCATAAATACTCCTGCCGGAGGCAAAGAAAAGGGGCCGGAGGTTTCCCTCCGGCCCCGGGTTTTTCAGCGCAGATCAGCGCGCGTCGACATTGACGTAATCGCGCGCGACCGAGCCGGTGTAGAGCTGACGCGGACGGCCGATCTTGCCAGCCGGATCGCCGATCATCTCTTTCCACTGCGAGATCCAGCCGACGGTGCGCGACAGCGCGAAGATCGGCGTGAACATCGAAGTCGGGAAGCCCATCGCCTCGAGGATGATGCCCGAGTAGAAGTCGACGTTCGGGTAGAGTTTCTTCTCGACGAAATAGGGATCTTCGAGCGCGATCTTTTCCAGTTCCTTGGCGACCTGCAGCAGCGGGTTGTTGTGCACGCCCAGCAGATCCAGAACCTCGTCGGCCGATTCCTTCATGACCTTCGCGCGCGGGTCGAAGTTCTTGTAGACGCGGTGGCCGAAGCCCATCAGGCGGAACGGGTCGTTCTTGTCTTTCGCGCGGGCGACGAATTCGGGGATCCGGTCGACCGAGCCGATTTCGCGCAGCATTTCCAGGCAGGCCTGGTTGGCGCCGCCGTGGGCCGGGCCCCAGAGGCAGGCGATGCCGGCCGCGATACAGGCGAAGGGGTTGGCCCCCGACGAGCCCGCCAGACGCACGGTCGAGGTCGAGGCGTTCTGTTCGTGATCGGCATGCAGCGTGAAGATCCGGTCCATCGCCTTGGCCAGCGCGGGCTGCACGGTGTAGGGCTCGGCCGGGACCGAGAAGCACATGTGCAGGAAGTTCGACGCATAGTCGAGGTCGTTGCGCGGATAGACGAAGGGCTGGCCGATCGAATATTTATAGGCCCAGGCGGCGATCGTCGGCAGTTTCGCGATCAGGCGCATCGAGGCGACCTCGCGCTGCCAGGGATCGTTGATGTCGAGGCTGTCGTGGTAGAAGGACGACAGCGCGCCGACCACGCCCACCATGGTGGCCATCGGGTGCGCGTCACGACGGAAGCCGCGGAAGAAATACTGGATCTGCTCGTGCAGCATGGTGTGACGGGTGATCCGGTATTCGAAATCTTCCATCTGCTGGCGGTTCGGCAGTTCGCCGTTCAGCAGCAGATAGCAGACTTCCAGATAATGCGATTTTTCGGCCAGCTGTTCGATCGGGTAGCCGCGATACAGCAGTTCGCCCTTGTCGCCGTCGATATAGGTGATGGCCGATTCACAGGCGGCGGTCGAGGTGAAGCCCGGGTCGAAGGTGAACACATCGGCCTGACCGTAGAGCTTGCGGATGTCGAGCACATCGGGCCCGACGCTGGGCGAAAGCACCGGGAGGTCGTAGGTCTTGCCGTCAAGCGTCAGCGTGGCGGTTCTTTTTGTATCGGCCATGTGGGTCCCTTTCCTGTCGTCCGGCTGGGCTTGCCGGCATATATCTTCCGGAGGTTCCGGAAAGGCGGCCCGCCCTCAGGCCGCCTGATCGTCCAACCTGGCCAGAGTTTCATCGCGGCCAAGAACAAGCATCATATCGAATACGCTGGGCGTCACGGACCGCCCTGCCAGAGCGGCGCGCAGAGGTCCGGCGAGCTTCCCGAAGCCCAGCCCGTGTGCCTGCGCCACCGCATTCAGAGTGGCCTCCAATTCATCCCGCGTCCAGCTAGCATTTTGCAACTGCGGCGTCAATTCTTTCAGTATACCACGGGATACCGGATCAAGCGTTTTCTGCGCCTTCTCATCCGGGGCGATGGGGCGCGAAGCCAGAACAAATTCCGCCTTTTCAAGAAGTTCGGGGAAGGTTTTCGCGCGTTCTTTCAGGCAATACATCGCCCGTTCCAGCCCGTCGCGCTGTGCCGTGGTCAGCGCGGGTTTGTCTGCGGCGGCCAGATAGCCCTCGATTTCACGCACAAGTGCAGCATCTTCGGCCACGGCGATATGCTGGCCACACAGGTTTTCGAGCTTTTTGAAATCGAGCCGCGCCGGCGCACGGCCGATTCCTTCCAGATTGAACCAGTCGCGGGCCTGCGCATCGGTGAAGAATTCGTCGTCGCCATGGCTCCAGCCAAGCCGCGTCAGGTAGTTGCGCATCCCCGCCGCCGGGTAGCCCATCGCCTGATATTCCTCGAGCCCCACGGCGCCGTGGCGTTTGGACAATTTCTTGCCGTCGGGCCCGTGAATCAGCGGGATATGCGCAAAGACAGGCACGTCCCAACCCATCGCGTTATAGACCTGCACCTGCCGCGCGGCATTGGTCAGGTGATCGTCGCCGCGGATCACATGGGTCACGCCCATGTCGTGATCGTCGACCACCACCGCCAGCATATAGGTGGGCGTGCCATCCGAACGCAGGCAGACCATGTCGTCCAGCTGATCGTTCTTGAATGTCACCGTGCCCTGCACCTTGTCCTCGATCACCGTGGCGCCCTCGCGCGGGGCTTTCAGGCGGATCACATAGGGCGCGTCGGGGTGGCTGGCCGGGTCAGCATCGCGCCAGGGCGACTGGAACAGGGTCGAGCGGCCCTCGGCCCGGGCGGCCTCGCGGAAGGCCTCGATTTCCTCTTGCGTCGAGAAGCATTTATAGGCCGCGCCGCGCGCCAGCATCTCGCGCGCGACCTCGGCATGACGCGCGCGGCCTTCGAACTGGCTGACCACCTCGCCGTCGTAATCGAGCCCGAGCCAGTCGAGCCCTTTCAGGATCGCCGCCGTCGCCGCGGGGGTGGAGCGTTCGCGGTCGGTGTCCTCGATCCGCAGCAGGAAGGTGCCGCCATGGCCGCGGGCGAACAGCCAGTTGAACAGCGCGGTGCGCGCGCCGCCGATATGCAGATAGCCGGTGGGCGAGGGGGCGAAACGGGTGACGATCTTGTCCGACATCGGGGGCCTTTCTGCGCCGCTTGGGGGGCGGCGTTAACCTTTTGGAAACCATGAAGCCCGTAGGCTTGCTTGGCTGAATGCATAAGTGGCGCGGGCCGGAGAAACAAGGTGCAGGCACAGGCCGAAAGCGGCGGGATCGGGGATATGCGCGGGCCGGCGGGGCCGAAGGCCGCGCTGCGGGCCCGGCTTGCCGGGGCGGGTGGGCGTGCGCTCCGGGGCGCGGTCGCCGGGCTGGGCGACCCGGCAGCGGCGCTGGTGCGCGCGCAGCTTGATCTGATCCTCTGGGCGCCGGTCGCGCTGTCGCTCGGTATCGGCGGCTATTTCCTGTGGCCCGGGGAACCCGGCCTGCCCGGCCTTGCGCTTGTGGCGGCGGGGGCCGTTCTGGGCGCGGGGCTGTGGTTGCGCGGCGCGGCATGGGGGCTGGACCCCGCGCGCTTTCCCGCAGCCCTGCTGATGCTGGCGCTGTGCGGGGCGCTGCTGGCAAGTGTGCGGGCGCATTCGGTCGCCGCGCCGGTCCTTGGCTTTCGATATTACGGCCCGGTCGAGGGGCGGGTGGTCAAGATCGACCGCTCGGCCAGCGACCGGCTGCGGCTGACGCTCGATCAGCCGGTGCTCAGCGGCGTCGATCCTGCGCGCACGCCGGCGCGGCTGCGGGTTTCGTTGCATGGCGACCAGACGCATATGGACCCGATGCCGGGGCTGCGGGTGATGCTGACCGCAAATCTGGGCCCGCCGCCCCCGCCGACAGAGCCCGGCTCGTATGATTTTCGCCGCCATTTCTGGTTCGAACAGCTGGGCGCCGTGGGCTATACCCGCGCGCCGGTGATGGTGCTGGAACCGCCCGCACCGGGGCAATGGGCGCTGGCAGGGCACCGGCTGCGGATGCGGCTGTCGCAGGCGATCCAGGCCCGCATTCCCGGTCAGGCGGGCGCGGTGGCGGCGGCATTGATGACGGGCGACCGCGCGGGCGTCACCGAGGCCACGAACGAGGCGATGCGCGCGGCCAACCTGGCGCATATCATCGCGATCTCGGGTCTGCACATGGGATTGCTGGCCGGGTTCGTCTTTGCCGCCGTGCGCTACGGTCTGGCGGCCCTGGGGCGGCCCGCGCTGATCTGGCCGCTCAAGAAGATCGCCGCGGTCGTCGCGCTGCTGGCCGCCACTGCCTATCTGTGGGTGGCCGGGCCGCAGGTCGCGACGCAGCGCGCCTATCTGATGACGGGTGTCATGCTGCTGGCGGTGCTGTTCGACCGGCGCGCGATTTCGCTGCGCACCGTGGCGCTTGCGGCGCTGATATTGCTGCTGTGGCGCCCCGAAAGCCTGCTGTCGCCGGGGTTTCAGATGTCCTTTGCCGCAACGGTTGCCCTGATTGTGACCTATGGCGGATGGGGCCGGGTCGCGCCGCGCATTCCGATGCTGGCGCGCCCGGTGGTGATGCTGGTGCTGACCTCGCTGGTCGGGGGCATGGCGACCGGGCCGATCGCGGCCGCGCATTTTCACCGGATGCCGGAATACGGGCTGCTGGCGAACCTGCTGGCGGTGCCGGTGATGGGCACGCTGGTGATGCCTGCCGGCGTGATCGCGGCGCTGCTGGCGCCGCTGGGGTTGGCCGCGCCCGCGCTGTGGGTGATGGAGCAGGGCACACGCTGGATGATCTTTGTGGCCGAATGGGTCGCCGGGCTGGAAGGGGCGGTGATCGCCGTGCCGCAACCGCCCGCCTTCGTGTTGCCCGGGCTGGCGCTGGGCGCGGTGGTTGCGGTGCTGGCGCGCGGCGCGGGGCGCAGTCTTGGCGGGCTTGCGATGGTTCTGGCGCTGGGGGGCTGGGCGGTGGCGGTGCGGCCCGTTCTGCTGATCGCGCCCGAGGCCACGCTGGTGGGGGTGATGACGCCGGCCGGGCGTGCGCTGTCCAAACCCGCCGCCGGTTTCATCGCCGAAAGCTGGCTCGAGGCGGATGGTGACGGGGCAACCCGCGACGAGGCCGCCCTGCGCCCGGGTTTTGAGGGGCCAAGGAACGCCCGCGTGGCGCGCCTGCCCGATGGTCGCGCGCTGGTGCATCTGAGCGGCAAGGGCGCGGCCGGGCGTCTGGCAGAGCACTGCCAGGGCGGCGCGCTGGTGGTTCTGACGGCGAAGGCGCCGCCCGGCGATCATCCGGGGTGTGATCTGTGGGACGAGACCCGTCTGGCCACAAGCGGGGCCGTGGCAATCGCGGCGGATGGCCAGATGCACACCAGTGCCGGGGTGACTGGCGCGCGACTTTGGACCGAACGCTAGACCCCGCCTGCGGGGCCGGAGCCGCGGGGCGGCGCCTCCGGCGGGAGTATTTGCGCCAAGGTGAAAGGGCGGCGTCAGTAGCTGCGGATCAACCCGACCAAGCGGCCCTGCACCTTGACCTGATCGTCGCGCAACATCCGGGTTTCATAGGCGGGGTTGGCGGCTTCAAGCGCGATCATCCCGTTGCGCCGGTAGAAGCGTTTCAGCGTGGCCTCGTGCCCCTCGACCAGCGCCACGACGATGTCGCCATTGTCGGCGGTGGTCTGTTCGCGGATCACCACGATGTCGCCATCGTTGATCCCGGCCTCGATCATACTGTCGCCCTTGACTTCGAGCGCGTAATGCTCGCCGCGTCCCGACAGCATCGTGCCGGGCACCGCGACATGATGCGAGACTTCGGAGATTGCCTCGATCGGCACACCGGCGGCGATCCGCCCCATTACCGGCAGTTCGATCGCGCCTGCGGATTCCACCGCCATCGCGCCGCGCGGCGGATCGGTGCGATCGCCTTCGATCACGCGGGGGGTAAAGCCCGGCTTCGGCTGGGCGCTATCGGCTTTTTCCAGCGCTTCGGGCAGTTTCACGATCTCGATCGCGCGGGCCCGGTGCGCCAGACGGCGGATGAAGCCGCGTTCTTCCAGCGCAGTGATAAGCCGGTGAATCCCGGATTTCGACCGCAGATCCAGCGCATCCTTCATTTCATCGAACGAAGGCGGAACACCGTCACGCGCCATGCGTTTTTGAATAAAATCCAGCAGTTCCAGTTGCTTGCGCGTCAGCATTGCGGTCCCTCCGGTCAATCGCCCACCCGGCGTTCCCTTAAGGTTCTAGCGCTGTTCCCGGTTCGTGTCAATAATTTGCGCTGTCCACGCGGCGCGGCCCTTGCCCTTGTGGCAAGGGGGCGCTCAGATCGGCAGATAGTCGACAACCTCGCCCGCGCGGCGCGGGCCGTCCCCCAGCGGGCGGATCAGCAGCGCGTCGGCTTCGGCCAGGATGCCCAGACGCGCGCTGTCCTGGCTGTCGAACGGGGTGATGACCGGCAGGCCATCGGTCGGGCCGAGCCGGGCGCGCATGTAATGCGTGCGCGGTCCGGTGGGGCCGGTATCGGCGCCCAGCACCGCGCGCGCGGTGCGGTGAACCCCGGGCAGCCCCTGCATCGCGGCCAGCATCGGCAGCAGGAACAGATGTGCGCAGACCGTGGCCGAAACCGGATTGCCGGGCAGGCCCAGCATCGCCGCACGGCCCATCCGCCCCGCCATCAGTGGTTTGCCCGGGCGCATCGCGATCTTCCAAAAGGCGCGCTCCAGCCCCAGATCGGTGGCGACCTTGCCGACCAGATCATGTTCGCCCACCGAGGCGCCGCCCGAGGTCACGATCAGATCGGCGCCTTCGGCAAGGCCGAAGACCGTGCGCAGGCTGGCCTCGGTATCGCGCGCGATGGGCAGCATCCGCACCTCGGCGCCTGCGGCTTCGGCCAGTGCGGCCAGCACGAAATTGTTCGAGCACAGGATCTGGTCGGGGCCGGGGGTCTCGCCCGGCATCACCAACTCATCCCCCGTCGCGATGATTGCCACGACGGGGCGGCGATAGACCGTTACTTCGGGCACGTTCATCGCCGCCAGCAGCCCCAGGGCCCGGGCGTCAACTCGGCGCGGCGCAGAAAGTTGGTCGCCCTGTGTGAAATCCTGCCCGCGGGGGCGGATATTGTCTTGGGTTTCAAGGTCTTGCGACAAGGTGATCGTGTCGCCGTCGCGGGTTACATGTTCCTGCAGCACGACCACGCCGCCGTCGCGCGGCACCGGCGCGCCGGTGAAGATGCGCAGCGCCTGGCCGGGGGCAACCGGCGCAGACCAGCCCCGCCCGGCGGCCGACTGGCCCTCGACCCGCAGCGTGGCGCCGGGCCGGTGATCGGCGGCGTCGATCCAGTAACCATCCATCGCCGAAGCGGAAAACGGCGGCTGGGTCAGCGCCGCCGTGGCGGGCGTGGCCAGAACCCGGCCCGCCGCGCGGCGCAGGGCCACGGTTTCGGTGGGCAGGGGGGCGACAAGCGCCAGAACGCGGGCCAGCGCCTCTTCGACTGAAATCATCGTTCTGCCTCGTACCGGCCGGATTTGCCGCCGTCTTTCAGGGTGACCTGAATGCCCTCGATCCGCATCGACTTTTCCACGGCCTTCAGCATGTCATAGACCGTCAGCGCCGCGACCGAGACTGCCGTCAGCGCCTCCATCTCGACGCCGGTCTGGCCGGTGGTCTTGACGGTCGCGGAGATCCGCACGCCGGGCAGGGCGGGGTCCGGCGTCAGATCCAGCGCGACCTTGGTGATCGGCAGCGGGTGGCACAGCGGGATCAGATCGGCGGTCTTCTTGGTCGCCATGATCCCCGCGACCCGCGCGATGCCCAGCACGTCGCCCTTCTTCGCCGTGCCGTCCAGCACATAGGCCAGGGTTTCGGGCGTCATCACCACGCAGCCCTCGGCCACGGCCACGCGCGCGGTCACCTCCTTGTCCGAGACATCGACCATATGGGCCTGACCGGCGGCATCGAAATGGCTCAGGCTCATGCGGCCTCCAGCAGGGCACGGGTGGCGGCGGCGACATCGGCCTGCCGCATCAGGCTTTCGCCGATCAGGAAGCGGCGCGCGCCCACTGCGGCCATCGCGGCCATGTCGTCGCGGGTGAAGATGCCGCTTTCGCAGACCAGATCGCGGCCCTCGGCCAGGATCGCGGGCGCAAGCTGCCGGGTCACATCCAGCGTCACCTCAAACGTCTTGAGGTTGCGGTTGTTCACCCCCAGAAGCGGCGATTTCAGGTGTTTCAAGGCGCGCTCCAGCTCGGGGGCGTCATGCACCTCGATCAGCACATCCATCCCCCAGCCGAAGGCCGCGTCTTCCAGCTCGACCGCCAGCGCATCCTCGACCGAAGCCATGATAATCAGGATGCAATCGGCGCCCCAGGCGCGCGCTTCGGCAACCTGATAGGTGTCATAGAGGAAATCCTTGCGCAGCGCGGGCAGGGCGCAGGCCGCGCGCGCGGCGCGCAGGAATTCCGGCGCGCCCTGAAAGCTCGGGCCATCGGTCAGCACCGATAGGCAAGCCGCGCCGCCCGTCTGATAGGCCTGCGCCAATGCGGGCGGGTCGAAATCGGGGCGGATCAACCCTTTGGAGGGGCTGGCCTTCTTGATTTCGGCGATCAGGCCATAGCCGGTGGCGGCCTTGTCGGCCAGCGCCCGGGCAAAGCCGCGGGTCGGATCGGCGGCGCGGGCCTCGGCCTCGACCTCACCCAGGGGGCGGGCGGCCTTGGCGGCGGCCACTTCCTCCAGCTTGTAGGCCTTGATCTTGTCGAGAATGTTCATATTAGTCCCTCGGCAAAAGCCCATTTGCGTTGCGTTGTGGGATAGGTAAGCCATTGGCATTAAGCGACTTTAGTAACGTCGTGTCGTATTGAGGTGCGAAGCCGTCCCAATTGTATTTGTAGCACGAGGAGCAGATCGTCATTCCATATTTGGGGAGCCAATGCCCCTTATAGAGATGCGGCCCGAATGCAAAAGAAACTCCGCAAAGCGGGCAATTGCATCTTATACTGCCAGGTTTCATTTGCCGACCTCTTGCGTGATCCGGGCAAGGGTTTCGAGCGCGCGGTTTGCCGCGCCGCTGTCGATGCTGTGTGCGGCCATCTCGGCGCCCGCTTTCAGGTCGGCCACCTTGTCGGCCACGACCAGTGCGGCGGCGGCATTCAACAGCACTGCGTCGCGGTAGGCGGATTTTTCGCCCGCAAACAGTGCCCGGATCGCGGCGGCGTTTTCCGCAGGCGTGCCGCCGACGATGTCCTTGAACGGATGCACCGGCAGGCCCGCGTCTTCGGGGTGGATCGTGCGGCCGGTGATCTTGCCACCATCCAGCACCGCGACCTCGGTCGTGCCGGTGATTGTGATCTCGTCGGTGCCGTCCGACCCATGCACGAGCCAGGCCTTTTCAGTGCCCAGCATCTGCAGGGTTTCGGCCATCGGAAAGATCAGGTCGGGGGCGAAGGCGCCGGTCAGCTGGCGCTTGACGCCGGCCGGGTTGGTCAGCGGCCCAAGGATGTTGAAGATCGTCTTGCAGCCCAGTTCCGCGCGCACCGGCCCGACATGGCGCATCGCCGGGTGGTGGATCTGCGCCATCATGAAGCCGATGCCCGCTTCGGCCAGTCCGCGTTCGGTCGCCACGGGGCCGGCCATCACGTTGATCCCCAGTTCGGATTGCACATCCGCCGTGCCGGATTTCGAACTGGCCGCGCGGTTGCCGTGCTTGGCCACCGGCACACCCGCGCCCGCCACCACGAAGGCCGTCGCGGTCGAGATATTGAGCGTGTGCATCCCGTCGCCGCCGGTGCCGACGATGTCCATCGCGCCGTCAGGGGCCACGACCGGCACGCATTTGGCGCGCATGGCGGCGGCGGCGGCGGCATATTCGGCCACCGATTCCCCCCGCGCACGCAGCGCCATCAGAAAGCCGCCGATCTGGGCGGGCGTCGCCTCGCCGTTGAACAGGATCTCGAACGCGGTCTCGGCCTGGGCGCGCGACAGCGGCCCTTCCGAGGCCGCATAGATCAGCGGTTTCATCGCGTCGCTCATGCGCTCACCTTCACTTTCGCGTCCTCGAGGAAATTGCGGATCATCTGGTGACCGTGTTCCGAGGCAATGGATTCGGGGTGGAACTGCACCCCCTCGATCGGTTTTTCGCGGTGCCGCAGGCCCATGATCATGCCGTCTTCCAGCCAGGCGGTGACCTCCAGACAGTCGGGCAGGGTGGCGCGATCGACGATCAGGCTGTGATAGCGGGTCGCCTGGAACGGGCTGGGCAGGCCGCGGAACACGCCTTTTCCGGCGTGATGGATGGTGCCCATCTTGCCATGCACGATTTCGCCCGCGCGCACGACATGGCCGCCAAAGGCCTCGCCGATGGTCTGATGGCCCAGACACACGCCCAGAAGCGGCACGTTTGCCTCGGCCGCGGCCAGGGTCAGTGGCAGGCAGATCCCGGCGGCCGAGGGGTCGCAGGGCCCGGGGGACAGCACGATCGCCTCGGCGCCCATGCCCATCGCCTGCTGCACATCCAGCGCGTCATTGCGCACGACCTTCACATCGGCGCCCAATTCCCCGAAATAATGCACGAGGTTGTAGGTAAAGCTGTCGTAATTGTCGATGAGCAGAAGCATGGCGTCGCTTTTCCCGTGTGCCGCCCGGATTCAGGGGGTGAACCGGGAATTTCGTCGCGCTATAGATGTTCAGAGCGATGCGCCGGGGTCAAGGGCCGTGGGTCGGTTTTGACCTGTGTTTCGGGCCCTGAGGCGGTTGCACGAGCTGGATTCGAGGGGTGAGGCATGGGGCGCGGAGTAATCGCGGGCTTGGGCGTGGGCAGCCTGATGACGGTTGTCGGGCTGGGGGCGGCATCGCTGATGGCGCCGGTGCCGCAGGCGCCCCGCGTTCTGGCCCTGCCAGTCCCGGATGTCGGAAGCGCGGGGGATGCGGCGGGCGATCCGACGATTGTCACCGTGCCGCAGGGCTCGGAATTCGCGCGCAGCGGCACCGACCGCGTGCCGCAATTGCCCACGCCGCAGTCGACGCCGGTCGGTGCCGCCGCGCCGCAGGTGGCGGCGCCCGTTGCCACACCCGATCCGAAGCTGGCCGTGGTCGACCCGGGCGCGCGCCCCGAGGCGGGCATGCCCGCGCCCGCCCCGCAAGCCGCCCCGGAAACGCCGATGGCCGCGCTTGATGCCTTGCCGGTGCCCGAGGCGCCGGTGCCGGTGCCGCCGCCGGGCGAGGTGGAAACCCCGCAACTGCCGCAAGCCGAGGCCGAGGCGACCCGCCCGGTCACGCCCGCGGCCCCGCCGCAGATCGAACCCGCGCCGACGCCCGCCCCGGTTCTGGCGCCTGTGCCGCCCGCCGAGATCGTGCTTTTGCCCGATGGCACCCCGGCGCGCCCCGATCTGGTGCCCGCGCCAGCCGAACCCGCGCCGGAAACTCCCACGATGCCTGCCGAGGCCACGGACAGGCCGCAGGTCTTCACCCTTGATACGCCGTCGCCGGGCTTCACCGAAGCGCCGGGCGTGCTGACCAACCGGCTGCCGCGGATCGGGGATGCGCCTGCGGTGCAGGATGATCCGGGTGTGCAGTGTGCGGGCGCGTTGAGCGACTATGCCGCGCCATTCAGCCATGATGACGCCCGCCCGCTCTATTCCGTGGTACTGGTCGATCCGGGGGTCGAAGCCGGCGGGCTGGACCGGAACACCCTGAAAACCATCGGCTTTCCGGTGACCATTGCGCTTGACCCGATGCGCGCGGGTGCGGCCGAGGCGGCGCGGGATTATCGCGCGGCGGGGTTCGAGGTGGCCATTCTGGCCGCCCCCTTGCCGCAGGGCGCAACGGCCGCCGATCTGGAAGTGGCGCTGGAAAGCTGGCGAGCGGCGGTGCCCGAGGCGGTGGCGCTGGTCGAACCGGCGCGCCCGGTGCTGCAAAACAACCGCCTGCTGGCGCAGCAGATGACCCGGATTCTGGCGCAGGACGGGCTGGGGCTGGTGACGCAGGATCAGGGGTTGAACGCCGCCGCCCAGCTGGCCACGAGCGAGGGACTGCCGCAGGCGGTGCTGTGGCGTGTACTCGATGCCAACCGCGACCGCGCCGCCGCGATCGAACGGACGCTGTCGCGCGCGGTGTTCGAGGCGCAGCGCGACGGCCATGTCGCGGTGATGCTGACGGCCTGGCCGGAATCGGTCGCCGGGCTGATGAACTGGGCGCAGGGCGCGACCGGCAGCGTGGCCCTGGCGCCGGTGTCGGCCCTGGCGCTGCAATCCGTGAACTGAAAAAGGCGGGCCCGGGTGCCCGCCTTGCTAAAGGGATTCCGAACCGTCAGGCTCAGCCGTTGCCGTGGCTGACGAACAGGCCCGCATCCTCGGCCGCCTTGCGCAGGGCCTTGGATTTGTTGACGGTTTCCTGGAATTCCGCCTCCGGGTCGCTGTCGAAGACCACACCGCCCCCGGCCTGGATATAGAGCGTCTGATCCTTGATAACAGCCGTGCGCAGCGCGATGCACATGTCCATTTCGCCATTGGCCGCGAAATAGCCCACGCCGCCGCCATAGATGCCGCGCTTTTCGGGCTCCAGCTCGTCGATGATCTCCATCGCGCGGACCTTGGGCGCGCCCGAGACGGTGCCTGCGGGCAGCCCGGCCAGCAGGGCCGATAGCGCATCCTCGCCCTCGGCCAGCTCGCCCACCACGTTCGACACGATATGCATGACGTGGCTGTACCGCTCGATGATGAACTTTTCGGTCGGTTTCACCGTGCCGATCTTGGCCACCCGGCCCACATCGTTGCGGCCCAGATCCAGCAGCATCAGATGCTCGGCCAGTTCCTTCTTGTCGGCCAGCAGATCGGCCTCCAGCGCGCGGTCCTCCTCGGGGGTGGCGCCGCGCGGGCGGGTGCCCGCAATCGGGCGGATCGTCACTTCGTTTTCACGCAGCCGCACCAGGATTTCCGGGCTGGCGCCGACGATCTGGAACCCGCCGAAGTTCAGGAAGAACATGAAGGGCGAGGGGTTGGTGCGCCGCAGGCTGCGATAAAGCGCGAAGGGCGGCAGCGGGAAATCCGCCGACCAGCGCTGCGCCGGGACCACCTGAAAGATGTCGCCCGCGCGGATATAGTCCTTGGCCTTCTCGACCGCGGCCTTGTAGCCCTCGGGGGTGAAGTTCGACCGCAGCGGGCCGACCTGCGCGGCCTCGCCCAGCGAACGGTTTTGCGCGGGAGCGCGGTCCAGATCGCGCAGCGCGTCCATCACCCGCTCGGCCGCCTGCGCATAGGCGGCGCGCGCCGACAGACCGGCGCCCTGAAACGCGGGGGCGCAGAGCGTGACATCGCCCTTGACCCCGTCCAGCACCGCCACGACCGAAGGCCGCATCAGCACCGCATCGGGGACGCCCAGCGGATCGGGGTTGACGTTGGGCAGATGCTCGACCAGCCGGATCATGTCATAGCCGAGATAGCCGAACAGACCGGCCGCCGCAGCGGGCAGATCGTCGGGCATCTCGATGCGGCTTTCGGCGATCAGTGCGCGCAGGCTCTCGAACGGATGGCCGGGCAGGGGCTCGAACTTGTCTTCGAACCGGGCGGCACGGTTGATGCGCGCCTGCGTGCCGCGGCATTCCCAGATCACGTCGGGCTTCATGCCGACCATCGAATAGCGCCCGCGCACTTCGCCGCCGGTCACCGATTCCAGCATGAAGGAATTGGGCGCCGCATCGGCCAGTTTCAGCATCAGCGAGACCGGCGTGTCCAGATCGGCGGCCAGACGCGCATAGACGAGCTGGTTCTTGCCTTCGGCCCAGGCCGCTTCGAACACCTCGAAGCTGGGAGAGAGTGCAACCACGTCCGGTCTCCTTACTGCATCTGCGCCTGCACCGCGTTGATCGCGGTGGGGTCGATAGTCATGCCCGCCTCGGCCTCGGTGGCCCGGGCGTAGAAATCCAACAGATCGTTGGCGATGGATTGAGAAATCTGGGTCTGCGCCATTTCGCGCACCTGCGCCACATCGTCCGAGGCGGGGTCGGCGGCATGTACCGCCTCGACCGTCACCACAAGAACCCGCTCGCCCTCGGTCACCACGCCCACCTTGCCCGGTTCGGTGGTGAAGGCGGTGTCGATCAGTGCGCGCGGCTGGCCTTCCAGATAGCCGCCGCGCGGCAGTTTCGCGACCGAGGTCAGCAGCACACCCTGCGCACCCAGCGATGCACCCGACTCCACGGCGGCGGCAATCTCGGCGGCGCGTTCGGTCTTCAGCCGGGTCAGTTCGGCGGCACGCCAGGCGGTGGCAACCTGATCGCGGACCTCTTCGAACGGGATCAGCGCGGCCGGGGTCACCCCGTCCAGACGCAGCGCAAAGACGCCGCCATCGTCCAGATTGCCCAGTTCCGGGAAATCTTCGGCCGTAACCTTCTGCGCGGCCTCGCGGAAGGCTTCATAGCCCGCGATGTCGGCATCGGTATCGGGCGCCATCGAAATATGGCCCAGCTGCATGTCGGTTTCTTCGGCCATCTGTTCAAGCGTCGCGCCGCCTGCCAGACGATCCTCCAGATCGGTGGTCATGTCGCCGATCATCCGGCGCGCGCGATCGGCAGCTGCTTCGGAGGACAGCTCGGCCCGGGCATCCTCGAAACTGGTTTCCTGTGCCGGGATGATCGCGTTCATCGCATAAAGCGCGGGGCCCAGATCGGTCTCGATCGGGCCTGCGACACCGGGTTCGGTCAGCGCGAAGACGGCATCGCCCGCTTCGCCCAGCTCGTCCTTCGACGGCTCGCCCAGGTCGATGTCTTCCAGCGTCAGGCCGCGCTCGGCCGCCAGATCGGCAAAGCTCGCCTGACCTGCGTCATAGCGCGCCTTGGCGGCCTGCGCTTCTTCCAGCGTCGGATAGACCAGTTTCTCGACCAGCCGCTTTTCCGGCTGCACAAAGTCGTCGCGGCGGCTGTCGTAGGCGGTGCGCAGCGCGTCCTCGTCCAGTTGCACCTTGTCCATCAGCATGTCGGGCGTCAGCCAGACATAGCTGATCTCGCGCGTTTCGGGCCGGGTGAACTGATCGGCGTGTTCGCTGTGGAAGGCGCGCAGCTGGTCCTCGCCCGGTTCGGCCACGGCTGTGGTCAGATCGGCCTCGGCCAGTTCGGCATAGGCGATGTCGCGGGTCTCGGTGATATAGGCGGCATAGGCATTGGTCGTGGCCTCGGGCGCGCGCAGCCCACCGGCCACGGCGCCTTGCAGGATCGAGCGCGCGATGTCGGCACGCAGCTTGGATTCGAACTCGGCCTCGGTGAAGCCTTCCTGACGCAGGGTCAGACGATAGGTCTCGCGGTCGAACTTGCCATCCAGCCCCTGAAAGGCGCGGGCGGCGGTGATCTGGCGGTGCAACTCGGCATCGCCCGCCGACAGGCCGATCACCCGCGCGGCCTCGGTCACCGCGGCCTGACCGAACATCTGGCCCTGCACCTGACGATCAAGACCCAGCGACTGCGCTTCGGCCAGCGTCAGCGGACGCCCGATCTGGGCGGCGGCGGCGTTCATTTCCTGCCGCAGCGCGCGGGCGTAGTCATTCACCGAAACATCGGTTTCGCCGACCGATCCGATGGTGCTGATCCGGCCCGAGAAATTCGCCATCCCGAAGCCGCCGAGCCCCAGCACGAGCATCGCCAGAAGCACCCAGACCACCATGTTCTTGCCATGGCTACGCAGCTTGTTCGACATGCTCGATCCTCCCGGGACTAGGCTGTTTTGGGGTGTTTAGGGCTTTGAAGGTGGGGCCGCAAGGCTCAGGGCGCCAAAGCGGCCAGCCGGCGCATCAATTCCGCGATGCCCGCCACGTCGACATTGGCGAAGGCGATGCGCAGCTGGCGCTGGCCTGCCGGGTCGCTGGCGGGCATGAACATCGTGCCGGGCAGCAGCAGCACGCCCGCCTCGCGCACCAGCGCGCGGGCGAATTCCGGCGAGGGGCGCGGGTCGGGGTGGGTGACATAGGCGAAATAGGCGCCACAGCCGAGCGTCTGCCAGCCGGGCAAGTCCGCCAGACCCTTGGCCATCGCCGCGCGCCGCGCCAGGATTTCGGCGCGTTCGCCCGCCACCCATTGCGACAGGTTCCGCATCCCCCAAAGCGCCGCGATCTGGCCCAGCTGATTGGGGCAGATCGCCACGGTATCAAGGAATTTCTCGACCTCGGCCAGCCGCGCGGGGCTGGCGACAATCGCGCCGACGCGATGCCCCGTCAGACGATAGGCCTTCGAAAAGCTGTAAAGATGAATGAAATTCGCGTCCCAGCCGGGATCGGTGAACAGATCATGCGGCGCGCCTGTGCGGGCATCGAAATCGCGATAGGTTTCATCGACAATCAGCGCCAGCCCGCGGGCCTGCGCCAGATCGTGGAAGGCGCGCAGCAGTTCGGCGGGGTATTCCGCGCCGCCCGGGTTGTTCGGGCTGACCAGAACGATGGCGCGGGTGGCGGGCGTGATCAGCGCGGCGGCGGCCTCGGGGTCGGGCAGAAGCCCCGCGCCGGTCGCCAGCGGCACCGTGCGCACGCCCTGCATGTCCAGCCACATCTTGTGGTTGAAATACCACGGCGTCGGCAGAATCACCTCGTCGCCCGCACCCGCCAGCGTCGCCATCACCGCGCAGAAGGCCTGATTGCAGCCCTGGGTGATGGCCACCTGAGCGGGCGCGATCACCCCGCCATAGGCCGCCGACCATTGTGTGGCCAGTTCGGCGCGCAATTCGGGATTGCCAAGCACGGGCCCGTAAAGATGGGCGGCCGGATCGTTGAGCGCGGCCTCGGCAATCGCGCGGCGCAGCGCTTCGGGCGGCGGGTCGACCGGCGCGGCCTGGCTGACGTTGATCAGCGGGCGTTCGGGCGGGAAGCTGACACCCTCGAGCCAGCGGCGCGCCTCCATCACCGGGGGGGCGAAGGTTGCGGCCAAAGCGGGGTTCAGGGGGGTAAGTGTCATGGCATCCTCGGGCTGTTGGCGCCAGATCACCACCCCGCTGCAGCCTTGGCAAGGGCGGACGCCTCCGGCGGGGGAGTATTTGGGCCAAGAAGAAACCGCAATCGAATGACGCTGTTGCCGAAGGGCCGAAGCGCGAAGGATTTCTCCTGGCGGAAATACTCCCGCCGGAGGCTGCGACGCCGGCCCAGGCGGAGGGCCGGGCAGAGGCGCTCAGGCGTCGGTGCCGCGGAACGGCTGGACGTATTGCAGCGCCATGTCCCAGGGGAAGAAGATCCAGGTGTCCTGGCTGACCTCGGTGACATAGGTGTCAACCAGCGGCTTGCCCTTGGGCTTGGCGTAGACGGTGGCGAATTGCGCCTTGGGGAACAGCTTGCGCACCAATTCCAGCGTCTTGCCGGTGTCGACCAGATCGTCGACGATCAGGATGCCCTCGCCATCGCCCATCAGATCCATCTGCGGCGATTTCGTCACCACCGGCTCGCGCTGGTCCTGATGGCTGTAGGATTTGACCGAGATCGTGTCGACCACCCGGATATCGAGTTCGCGCGCGATCACCATCGCGGGCACCAGCCCGCCACGGGTGATGCCGACCACGGCCTTCCAGGCGCCGTTGTCCGGGCCCTTGCCGTCCAGCCGCCAGGCCAGCGCGCGCGCATCGCGGTGCAGTTGATCCCAGCTGACGTGGAAGCCTTTTTCATGCGGCAGACGTTCGGTCATGGAGGTTGCTCCTCAGGACAGGGCGAGTTTGGCCCCCAGCAGCGCCAGCAGCGCGCCAAAGGTCCGTTCGATCGCGGTTTTCAGGTTGAGATAGAAGCTGCGGGTGCGTGGCAGCGAAAAGATCCGCACCACCAGCGCATTCCAGCCCGCATCATTGACGAAGATGATCGCCAGGATCACGCCATAGGCCCAGGCGGGTGCTTCGGGCGGCACGAAGGTCAGGAAGATCGTGCCGAAGAACACCGCGGGTTTGGGATTGGCCAATTGTGTGGCGATGCCTTGCCATATCAGCCCCAGCGTGCCGCGTGCCGACTGTTCCTCGCTGATGCGGGTGTCCAGCGGCTCGGGCGCATGGCGCCACATCTTCCAGGCCAGATACAGAAGATAGGCCGCGCCTGCATATTTCAGCACGCTGAGCAGGGCGGGGGCCACGCGAAACAGCACCGCCAGACCGAATAGGGCGGCCAGGGCCCAGATGCAGGCGCCCAGGCCCAGGCCGACGGCCAGCCAGGTGCCGCGCAGGAAACCCTCGCGCAGCCCGGTGCGGGCCGCGAGCAAAACCGCGGGCCCGGGCGAGATTGCCGCCGCCAGATGCACAAGATAGATCGCGGCAAAGGCGGCGAGCGTCATGGATCAGCTCTTCGCGGCCGAGGGCGGCGCGGTGACCGTGGCGATGTCGGGGGCGTCGACTGCTTTCATGCCGACGACGTGATAGCCCGCATCGACATGCAGGTTTTCGCCCGTGGTGCCCGAGCCCAGATCGGACAGCAGGTAAAGCGCGGCCTTGCCGACCTCTTCCTGCGTCACGTTGCGGCGCAGGGGCGAGTTCAGTTCGTTCCACTTCATGATGTAGCGGAAATCGCCGATGCCACTGGCGGCCAGCGTCTTGATCGGGCCGGCCGAGATCGCGTTGCAGCGGATGCCGACCTTGCCCAGATCCTCGGCGATATATTTCACCGAAGCCTCCAGCGCGGCCTTGGCAACGCCCATCACGTTATAATGCGGCATCACCTGTTCGGCGCCGTAATAGGTCAGCGTCAGCAGGCTGCCGCCATTGGGCATCAGATCCGCCGCGCGGGCACAGATCGCGGTGAAGGAATAGACCGAGATGTCCATCGTCATCGTGAAGTTGTTGCGCGAGGTGTCGACATAGCGGCCGCGCAGCTCGTTCTTGTCCGAGAAGCCGATCGCATGCACCACGAAGTCGATCGTGCCCCAGGCGTCCTTCAGCCCGGCGAACAGCGCGTCCATGCTGGCTTCGTCGGTCACGTCGCATTCGAACAGCAAGGGCGTGCCAAGACTGGCGGCCAAAGGCTCCACCCGTTTCTTCAGCGCTTCGCCCTGATACGAAAAGGCGAGTTCCGCCCCGGCATCGGCGCAGGCCTTGGCAATGCCCCAGGCGATGGATTTGTCATTCGCCAGGCCCATGATCAGACCGCGTTTGCCCGCCATCAGGTTATTTGACATCTCGGGTTTCCCTCGCTTCCCTCTGGTAAGTGCGAAAGCATTAGGCGAAAGCTTGATTGGCATCAAGGCCGCCAAGCCGCTTCTGTGTTATCGAAAACAGGGCAGGCCGGGGGAGCAACGTCTGCACGTCAGGAGGCAACATGAGTGACAGAAGCGGGATTTTCGCAGGCGATGATCCGTTTGCCATTGCGCAGAAGTGGCTTGCCGAGGCCGAAGCCAGCGAGATCAATGATCCCAATGCGATTGCGCTGGCCACGGTGGATGCCGACGGGCTGCCGAACGTGCGGATGGTCCTGCTGAAGGAAATCGAAGGGCAGGGCGCGCCTTCGGGTGGGGCCTTCGTCTTCTATACCAATTATACCTCGGCCAAGGGGCGCGAAATCGAAGCGGCGGGCAAGGCGGCCTTTGTGCTGCACTGGAAGTCGCTGCGCCGCCAGATCCGGGTGCGGGGGCTGTGCACCCGTGAAGAGGGGCCGCAGGCGGATGCCTATTATGCCTCGCGCTCGCTCAAGTCGCGCCTGGGCGCCTGGGCGTCGCATCAGAGCCAGCCACTTGCCTCGCGCACGTCCCTGATGGCCGAGGTTGCCCGGGTCACCGCCGCCCATGGCCCGAACCCGAAGCGCCCGCCGTTCTGGGGTGGGGTTCGGATCACGCCGCTGGAGATCGAATTCTGGGCGGATGGCGCCTTCCGGCTGCATGATCGCTTCCGGTGGAGCCGCCCAGAACCGTTCGAAACATGGAGAATCGACCGCCTCAACCCCTGAATTTCACGCTTCGTGAATTGAGCAGGTATGGAATACCCTACTTTTTGCACTTGAATCCCGCCCTCTTCGTGTGAGACTTGGTCAGCACCTCGCTTGTCTCGCGGCAAGACGACAGCCAGCGATGCCAGTAACGGAAGAATGAGATGGAAGACGCACAAATAGATTTGCGACAGGTGACGGGCCGGGTGAAGTGGTTCGATCCGGGCAAGGGGTTTGGCTTCATTCTCGATACAGAGGGTGGCCCCGATATCCTGCTGCATGCGAATGTCCTGCGGAATTTCGGCCAGGGTTCGGTCGCGGATAACGCCGGAATTACCGTGACGGTGCAGGTCACGCCCCGCGGCACGCAGGCGGTCGAGGTTCTGGCCATCGCGCCCCCGGAAGGCGAGGCGATGCGCCCCGCGCCGATCGAGGATCTGGGAGACAGCGACCCGGCCGAGATTGCGGCGCTGCCGCTGGAGCCGGCGCGGGTGAAGTGGTTCGACAAGGTCAAAGGCTTTGGGTTCGCGAATGTGTTTGGCCGGCCCGAAGATGTGTTCATTCACATCGAAGTGCTGCGGCGCTCGGGGTTTGCGGATCTGGGCCCGGGCGAAGCCGTGTGCCTACGGGTTATCGAAGGCAAACGCGGCCGGATGGCGGCGCAGGTGGTGTCATGGGAAACGGCCTTGCGCGAGGTGCGCTGAGCGCGCTGTTCTGGGCAGGCTTCGGTCTGCAGATGGCGCAGGCGGCGGCCTGTCGCGCCGATCTTGCGTTGTTTTCCCTGCCACGGGGAGGCGAGGCACGGTTCAGCATCGAGTTGGCCGATACGCCTGCCGAACGGGCGCAGGGGCTGATGGCGCGCACATCATTGCCCGCCAGCACAGGAATGCTGTTCATCTATGAGACCGAGCGCGAAGTCGCGTTCTGGATGAAGAATACCCTGATTCCGCTGGACATGATCTTCATCGACTCTTCCGGAGAGGTTGTCGCGGTGCACGAGAATGCCGTGCCGCTGGACGAGACGCCGATTCCCTCGGGGGTGCCGGTGCAGATGGTTCTGGAAATCCGCGGGGGGCTGGCACGTCGGATCGGGCTGGTGCCGGGCGCGCATCTGGCCCATCCGGCGATAGACCCCGCGCGCGCCCTGCTGCCCTGCGACTAAGGGCTTTCCCTTGGCAAAAGGCCCGGTTAGGAAGAGGCATCGGCTTGCAACAGCCCGATCATGCCGGTGCCCTAAGCACGGTGGAATGGTCAGAATATCTGTCGCGGTCGCAGGGTGTTGAAATGTCGTTTCCCGTATGCAGGTGGTTTGCATCGCGTGGTTTCGACGATACAAGGCCCCGAGTCAGCCCGTAGCGCAGTCTGGTAGCGCGTTGGTTTTGGGTACCAAAGGCCGTGAGTTCGAATCTCACCGGGCTGACCATTTCAAGATAGCATCAGATCTGGCGCATGCTTTGCGGGTTATCCCTCCCTCGGGGTCGGCCGCCTGTTCTATGTCCGTGCCATGCGCAATGCGCCGTTGTCAGGGCGGATGACGTTTCAGAGCCACTGGATATCTCCCTCCGATTCATGCTCTTGAACGGTCTTTTCCTGTGCGGGGTCCAGGTTCGTAATCAGTTCATGCAGCCGCAGACGTGACAGGATCGGCACTGCGTGCAGCTTCACGTCCTTGGGCATTTCACCTGAAACCGCAGCCATCAGGCGCCCGAGATCTTCGAGCGCCTGAGTGATCCGGTCGATGCCCTGCAGACCGCGAATGGCTTGTGGATCGGTATGTTCGGCGAAATGGCACATCGACAGGGCGCGCTGCACGTCCGAAGACAAGCGCGCGAGCGTATCCAGCTCGTCTCCGATCCGCGCCGCAAGCGCATCCAACGGCAGATCGCGCCGGGGCGGCGGAACGGTTTCCTGACTGGAGGCGATCATCATAGCCGCCCCACGACGGCTTCGATGCAGGCCCTCAGTTCTTGCGGTGTGAAGGGTTTCTTCAGGAAGTTGTTCATGCCGAGCCGACGCCCGGTGTCGATGATTTCCTTGTCGGCCCGCCCGGTGATCAGAATGAACCCAAGCCCTTTGGTCTTGGGGGCGCTGCGCAAGGCATGCAGCAGTTGCAGGCCATCCATTCCCGGCATGTTATAGTCGGAAATAACCAGGTGGACCGGCGTTTTTTCCAGAATTTGCAGGGCGCCGGGCCCGTCGGTGGCGTAGCCGATCTGTCGTATTCCCATGGCGTCGAGCGCTTGGGTAATCAGGCCACGGCTGGTGGACATGTCGTCCACCACCATGATTCTGAGTTGATCTCTCAATGCCATTGCGTGCCTCCATCTGTCTGGCCCGCATCGGGCAGTCGATATGTGGTGATCCCGGCGGTCTTGAAGGCGCTTGCACCGTCCAGCGCCACACGTTCGGAATGACCGACGAACAGCCAGCCGCCGGGGTTCAGCGTGGCTTCAAGACGGTGCCAGAGACGCTGCTGCGCCTCAGGATCGAAATAGATCACGACATTGCGGCAGAATATGATGTCGAAACGGCCCTTCATCGGCCAGGGATCGTGCAGGTTCAATTCCCGAAAGCTGACGCAGTCGCGCACAGGCTGAATGACGCGCTGACCATCAGAGGTTGGCTCGAAATATTTGCGACGCAGGGCCTCGGGCACGGCCTCTACAGTTGCGCTCTCATAGGTGCCGGCGCGGCCGCATGCGATCATGACCGGGTCTATATCAGTTGCCAGAATACGAATATCGAGCCGCGCGAAATCACTTGCCATCTCTGCGAGGACCATGGCGATCGAATAGGCCTCCTGGCCATTCGACGACCCAGCGGACCAGATGCGCACCCGCCCGCCCGCCCGTGCGCGCGCCAGCAGCGGCGGCAGGGCCGAGTTGCGTAGCGTCTCGAAATGATGGTTTTCCCGGAAGAAATGCGTGACATTGGTGGTCAGCGCCGAGATCATTTCCTTCCGTTCGGCTTGCCCCGCGTCCGATGTCAGCAGGCTGATATAGCTTCCGTAATCGTTCAGGCCGAGGGCGCGCAGTCGTTTGGCCAGCCGTGACTGGACCATCGAGCCCTTTCCGGGGGCTATGACGATCCCGGCATGTTCGTGCAGGATTGCCGCGATGGCCCGCAGATCGGCGTCACCAAGTGTGGGCTGGCCGGATGGAGGAGTGAATGCGTGGGTCATGCGGCCTCGGCGGTATCGTCAGGCAGAACCGCGGTGAGATCGAGCACGCGGATCATGCGGCCCTCCACGATCGTCAGGGCTTCGATGAAACTATGTGCCGTATCGGCGGCAAGCTCGGGCGGGGTCTGCAATTCGCTGCGCGGCAGCGCCAGGATGTCGGACACGGCATCGACCAGCAGACCCGCAGTCTGGGTGCCCACCTGAACGACGATGATGACATTGCGCACATCACCCTCGACCGGGGGCATGCCCAGGCGCACTGACAGATCGACCACAGGCAGGACCGTGCCGCGCAGGTTGATCACACCGCGAACATGGGCCGGGGCGTGTGGCAGGGGCGTGGCCCGGGTCCAGCCGCGGATTTCGCGAACCGACATGATGTCGACGCTGTATTCTTCTTCGGCCAGGCGGAACGAGAGAAGCTCGACTTCGGAGGTGCTTTGGGAGGTTTGATCTGCGGTCATGGCTTTCATCCTGCAAGGGCGAGATCGGCGGCGCGCGTGCGGCCGGAAGCATTTTGAACGAGGTCGGCGGGGTCGAGGATCAGGGCGATCTGCCCGTCGCCCAGAATCGTCGCGGCAGCGACACCGGGAATATGGCCGTAGCTCCGCTGCAGCCCTTTGATGACGACCTGGCGCTGTTCCATGATCGCATCGACGACCAACGCGCTGCGGGCGCCGTTTTCCAGTGCCGTCAGCAGGACGATCCCGCCGTCATAAGAGGATTTCGGGCGTCGATAACCCAGTTCGGCCCCAAGATCATAGAGCGGGACAAAGGCGCCGCGTACATGGATGACATTGGTTTCCGGGCCCAGGGCGCGAATATCCCCCTCGGAGAGGGTTGCCGTTTCGAGGATCGAAGATAGCGGCACAACCAAGGTCTCGCCGGCAACATTGACGACCATCCCGTCGAGAACCGCGAGAGTTAGCGGCAACGAAATCGAGAACCGGGTGCCTTTACCGGGTTCGGAGTGGATCGTGATACGCCCGCCCAGCGATTGGATGGCCGACCGCACCACATCCATGCCGACGCCGCGCCCCGACAACGCCGAGACCTGGTTTGCGGTGGAGAAGCCGGGAAGGAACAGCAGATTGTCGATGTCGCTGTCGCTCAGAACGGCATCGGCGGCGATCAGCCCCTTTGTGATGGCGATTTCGCGCACTTTCGGGCGGTTGATCCCCGCGCCGTCATCGCTGACCTCGATGACCACGCGGCCAGAACGGTGCTGCGCCGACAGGGTGATGACCCCTTCGGGGCTTTTGCCCGCGTCCCGCCGTTTGTCCGGGGTTTCCAGGCCGTGATCGACGGCGTTGCGGATCATGTGTGTCAGCGGGTCCGCCAGCCGTTCGATGACGGTCTTGTCGACTTCGGTCGCATCACCTTCGGTGCGCAGGCGTACTTCCTTGCCGACGGCGCCCGATGCCTCCCGCACGATGCGGGCCATTCGCTGGAACAGCGGCTTGACCGGCTGCGCGCGGATCATCATGACGCTGTCCTGGATGTCGCGGGTCAGCATCATGAAGGCTTCGAGCCCGGTCATCACAGCGGAATTCGGCGGCAGGCCGGCCTCGGCCACGGATTGTGCCAACATCGCCTGGTTGATCACCAACTCGCCCACCAGATTGACCAGCCTGTCGATCCGGTCCAGATCGACGCGCACGGTGGCCGAGGCCTCGGTTGGGGTGGCGGGCTCCTTCGGGGCGCTGGGCGGGATCGCGGCTTGCGGGACTGCGGGCGATGGGGCGGTGGTGGGCGTTGTCGCAGCAGCCTCGGGGCCGGAGACCTCGGCGGGATCGGCCGCTATGGCGAGGGGCGCTTCGAAGGGCGGTAACGGGTTTTTCAACCCCTGATCAAAGTTCATGCTGAAATCCTTGGCCGGGGTGTCAGCCGCCGTCTGGTTGATGTCGAGGCGGCTGACGTCTTCGACAAAATCGAACACTTCCCGAATTTCTGCCTCGGTCAGATCGCCCGTCAGCAGGATCGTCCAGCCGAGCGCCGCATCTTCCGGGCGGAGGGCGTCGAGATCAGGCAGGCCGTCTAGGTCGCAGGTCACCTGTGCGGTGCCAAGGGCCTGCAGCGCGCGCAACAGGTGCAGTGGTTCGTTGCCCGAGGCGTAGAGGGCGGCGGTGGGGGTGAAGCGGATCTGCCAGGCCGGCGGTTCCGACGCTGACATGCCGTCGTCCATATCCCCGAAATCGAAGCTCAGACCCATCGGCTGAAAATCCGTGATTTCTTCTTCGGGGGCGGGTCCGGCCCGGTCGCCGATCAGCGCCTCCAGATCGTGCAGGCATTCCTCGGCGCCATCGGGCACGGGGCCTGCATCGCGCGCGGCGCGCACATGGTCGTGCAGCAGGTCGGCCGCGTGGAAGAACAGCTTCATCGCGTCGGGGGTGATTGCCAGTCGGCCCGAACGCAATTCATCCAGAACGGTTTCGTAGCGATGGGCAAAGCTCACAAGCGCGTCGAGGCCGAAGGCCCCGGCGCCGCCCTTGATGGAATGGACGGCCCGGAAGACGACGTTGATCGTCTCGTTGTCGTGCTGGCCTTCGTCCATCTCGCCAAGCGCGTCTTGCAGGCTTTCGAGCAGTTCTTCGCATTCGACGAAGAAACTGGCCCGGATTTCTGCCATCGGATCCGTTGCCATCGCGCCCTCCCTCAGCCCGCAACCATCTGCAATGCCTTGACCAGTTTCGGCGGATCGAAGGGCTTCACGATCCAGCCGGTCGCCCCCGCCGCGCGGGCGCGCGCTTTCAGTTCGGGGGCGGATTCGGTGGTCAGCACCAGAATCGGCGTGGCGCGGTGCTTGTCCTGTCCCCGCACCGCCTCGATGAAGCCAAAGCCGTCAAGCCGCGGCATGTTGATGTCGGAGATGATCGCGTCGGGTTGGATACCTGAGAGCACTTCGAGCCCATGCACGCCGTCTTCGGCCAGGTGCAGGGTGATCCCGGCCTCTGTCAGGGCCAGCTTGAGCATGTCGCGGATCGTGCGGCTGTCATCCACCGCAAGGACTGTCAGGCTCATGCGGCCTCCTCGGATTGCAGATCCGCCAGATTGACCCCGAAGGTGCCAAGCGCCTCGTCGAAGGCGGCGGAGCGTGGTTGAATGGACAGTGAATGGCCCTGGGCGCGCCAGGTCTTGGCCGCTGCAGCCAGAAGCTGCAGGCCAAGCCCGCCCAGATGCGTCACCGCGCTGGCGTCCAGCACAAGGTCGGCCCCCTTGTGCCCGCGCAGCGCACCGGCCAGTTCGGAGGCATGCGACAGATCGAGCCGCGGCGCGAGGGCGAGCGTGGTCATGCGCCACCCCCGAAAAACGTCATGTGAGAAAGGCGCACCTTGTTCCCCTTTCATTCCTGGATGAAAGAGGCTTACCCGCCAGCCGTTAAGATTGGCTTGACGCGAAAACTTTTATCGCGGCTTGCGCAGATTTTGCAGATAGGCGGCGCAGCCGGTCAGCGCGGCATAGTCGTCCTCGACCACCGACACCGAAAATTCCGCCATCAGATCCGAGAATCGCCCCTTGGCGCGAAAGGCGTCGGCAAAGCCGAATTCGTCGAACCACGGCACGAAGCCACGCGCCGCGCCGCCGATCAGATAGATCCCGCCGAAGGGCAGGTGGGTCAGCGCCAGATCGCCCATCGCGCGGCCCAGCATCGTGACGAACAGCTGCCCGGCCTGCCGCGCGACCCGATCGCCCGCTTCCAGTGCCGCGATGATCTGCGAGCCCGGGGTGATCGCATCCTCGTGCCCCGCCAGATAGGCATAGACCCGCTCGATCCCGCGCCCCGAAACGACATGTTCGACCGAGGCGAAGACGTGCTTGGCCTCCAGATAGCGTTTCAGGGCGAAATCGCTTTCGGTGATGCAGGGCAGGGTGACGTGACCGCTTTCCGAGGGCGGCACGACGCGCCCGCCGGGGGCCTCATGCACCGGGGCCGCGTTGAAGCCGGTGCCAACCCCCACCACCAGACGGCTGGCCCCCGCTGCCGGGGTGGCCGTGCCCGGCAGGATCTGGCGTACCATCTGGGGCGCAAGATATCCTAGCGCATGGCCCTGCGCCTGCAGGTCGTTCAGCACGGCCACGGTCCCGGCGCCGGTCACCTGGGCCACGGCATGATCCTCGATCACCCAGGACAGGTTGGTCATCGTTGCGACCCCGTCGCGCACCGGCCCGGCCGCGGCCACACAGGCCCCCGCCAGATCGGTGATGCCCTCGGTCCGCATATATTCGGCCAGGATCGGATAGAGCGCGGGCCGTCCGGCATTGGCATATCTGCGGATCGTTTCGGGCAGCAGTCGCCCCCCCTCGGCCAGCGCCACGCGCGTATTGGTGCCGCCGATATCGGCCAGCAGCATATAGCGGTCGGGGGTCGGGTCGATCATGTCAGCCTTTCAATGCCTGCGCCCAAGCGTGATAGGACGCCTTCGGGGTGCGCTGCAAGGTTTCAAAATCCACATGCACCAGACCGAAGCGCTTTTCATAGCCGAGCGCCCATTCGTAATTGTCCAGCAAAGACCATGCCATATAGCCGCGCAGGGGCACCCCCTCGGCGATGGCGCGCAAAGATTGGGCCAGATGGGCGCGGAAATAGGCGATGCGGTCCGTATCCGTCACCGTGCCCGCATGCAGCACATCGGGGGCCGCCATCCCGTTTTCGGTGATATAGAGCGGCAGCGCGCCGGTGTAGTCGCGCGCGATCCGGGTCAGGAAATGGTGCAGCCCCTCGGGACAGATTTCCCATCCGGTTGCGGTTTTGGGCAAGGGGCCGGGGCGCTCCGTCAGCGCAGGCCAGGGGCCGGGGGCGGGGGCGATCCGCTTGCAGGTGTAGTAGTTCACCCCCAGCCAGTCGAGCGGGGCCTGAATCGTCGTGAAATCGTCCTGCCAGCCCTGCGGCAAGTGTCGTGCAAGCCCTTCCAGGGCTTCGGCCGGATACTCCCCCCGGAACAGCGCCGAGATGAAGAACCTGTTGTAATATGCGTCATGGCGGGCGGCGGCGCGGGCCGCGCCGGGGCTGTCATCGGCGGGCAGGGCATATTCGAAATTGCACACCGCCCCCAGATTGCCCATCCCGGCAGCCCGCATCGCCTGAATTGCGCGGCCATGCGCCAGCAGGACGTGGTGCATCGCCCGGGCGGTGGCGCGGATGTCGCGCAGGCCGGGCGCATGCAGCCCCAGAAAATGCCCCATCCAGCCGACACACCACGGCTCGTTGATCGGTGCGGCCGACCAGATCCTGTCGCCCAGCCGGGCTGCCACGACCTGCGTGTAATCGGCAAACCACTCGGCACTGTCGCGGTTGCGCCAGCCGCCCAGATCGGCCAGCGCCGCGGGCAATTCCCAGTGATAGAGCGTCAGCGCCGGTTTCAGCCCGCGCTCCAGCATCCCGTCGACCAGCCGGTCGTAGAAATCCAGCCCCTCGGCATTCACCGCGCCGCGCCCCTCGGGCATCACCCGCGCCCAAGAGGTCGAGAAACGATAGACATCGAACCCCGCGCCCGCCAGCAGGTCCAGATCCTGCGGCCAGCGGTGGTAGTGATCGCAGGCGCGCGCGCCATCTTCGGCATGGGCCACATTGCCGGGGGTGGCGGCGAAGCTATCCCAATGGGTCGGCCCGGCGCCGCCCGCGCGATGGCCCTCGATCTGATAGGCCGAGGTCGCGGCGCCAAACACGAAATCGTCCGGGAAATCAGAGCGTTTCGGCAGCATGTTCATTCTGTCTGTGCAGCGCGCGACACGGGCCGGTGGACTGGCCGACAACCAGAACCGCCTCCAGCAATTCGGTTTGCGGCGTGGGGTCACCCGAGGCCACCTTGCGCAGCAGCATCGCCGCGCAGCGCCGCCCGGCCTCGCGCACCGAGGACCGCGTCGCGGTGAAGATCGGCTCTTGCTCTCCGTTTTTCAGATAGCCCAGCTCGTCGTCATGGGTCAGCACCGAGACATCGCGCCCGAGTTTCAGCCCGGCTTCCTCCAGCCCGCGCCGCACCCCCATCGCGGACAGCAGCGATGCGGTCAGATAGGCGGTGGGCGGATCGGCCAGCGCCTGCATCGCACGCGCCGCGGCATGGCCCTGCGCCTCGGTCATCTCGCCTGCGACGATCAGCGCCGGGTCTGCCGCCAGCCCGCGCCCCGCCAGTGCCCGTTCGAACCCGCGCCGTCGGCGCAGCGCAAAATCCATCCCGTCGATGCCGTTGACCAGTGCGATCCGCCGGTGCCCCAGATCGAGCAGGAACTCGGTCGCGCGCTCGAAGGCGCGGGTATTGTTGACATCGACCCAGGAATAGGGCGCCCGCACCCCCGACGCGCGGCCATGTACCACGAAGGGCAGCCCCAGATCGTTCAGCAATGCGATGCGCGGATCATGGGCCTTGGGCGCATGCACGAGGATGCCATCGACATTGCGCTTCGAGCGGATTTCGCGATAGGCGCGTTCCTCGTCATCGTCGGGCACGATGGTCAGCACCATGTCATAGCCCGCCCGGGCATAGACTTCGCCCGCCCCGGCCAGGAAATCGGCAAACACCGGGTTCACGATCTCATGCTGGGTCGAGATCGGGATCACATGGCCGATCGCCATTGCCCGCCCGGTCGCCAGGCGCTTGGCCTGTGTGTTGGGCCGGTAATTATACCGCTGTGCGGCCTCGGCCACGCGTTTGCGGGTCGCCTCGTTCACCTCTGGATAGCCGTTCAGCGCCCGGCTGACCGTGGTGGGTGACAGGCCCAGAAGCGTGGCAAGATCCTTGAGAGTCATGACGCAGCCTCCGAAAATACAATTCAAAGCGCTTTGAATGACTTTGAGATTAGCCCTGCCAGTGGCAGGCGTCAATTGCGTCCAGAGGTCAACATCTGATGCTGCAAGTGCGAATTAAGCCATGGAAATACTGTGCAAATGCGGCAATCGCTCCGGTTGACTTTTGGCGGGCGATGCGGGAGCCTTCAGATACTCAAAGCGCTTTGATCTTGTGTCGGGCATCGGGCCCGCATGGCGCCGGATCTGATCCATGGGGCTCGCCCCCGGTCTTGGGAGGATTGCATGACCAAAACCCTTTTTCTTTCTGTCGCGACGCTGGCCCTGATCGCCGGGTCGGCCGGGGCGCAGGATCTGAAATTCTCCCCGGGCGCGGATGCGCGGTTCGACTGGGCGTCGTATGAGGCGCTGAAATCCATGGATCTGAAGGGGCAGAAGCTGACCGTCCTTGGGCCCTGGCTGTCGGCCGACAAGGATCTGGTCGAAAGCGTGCTGGCCTATTTCGAGGTCGCGACCGGGGTCGATGTGCGCTATTCCGGTTCCGACAGTTTCGAGCAGCAGATCGTGATCGACGCCGAAGCCGGCAGCCCGCCCGATGTGGCCGTGTTTCCGCAGCCCGGTCTGGCCGCCGATCTTGCGAAAAAGGGTCATCTGAAGCCACTGGCCGAGGGGGTCGAAGGCTGGATCAAGGCAAATTACGCGGCCGGGGACAGCTGGGCGGCTTATGGCAATTACACCGGGCCGGATGGGCAGGCGCATCAATATGCCTTCCCCTACAAGGCCGATGTGAAGTCGCTGGTCTGGTATGTGCCGGAAAATTTCGAGGATGCGGGCTATGAGGTGCCGCAGACGATGGAGGATCTGAAGACCCTGACCGAACAGATCGTGGCCGATGGCGGCACGCCGTGGTGCATCGGGCTGGGGTCGGGGGGCGCGACGGGCTGGCCTGCGACGGATTGGGTCGAGGACATGATGCTGCGCCTCAACACGCCCGCCGATTACGACGCCTGGGTGCAAAACGATCTGAAATTCGACGACCCGAAGGTGATTGCCGCGATCGAGGATTTCGGCTGGTTTGCGCGCAATGACGCCTTCGTTTCGGGCGGCGCGGGGGCGGTGGCATCGACCGATTTCCGCGACAGCCCGAAAGGCCTGTTTACCAGCCCGCCGCAGTGCTACCTGCACCGTCAGGCCAGTTTCATCCCCAGCTTCTTCCCCGAAGGCACGGTGATCGGGCAGGATGCCGATTTCTTCTATTTCCCCGCCTATGCCGACCGCGATCTGGGCCAGCCGGTGCTGGGCGCGGGCACGATGTTTGCCAAGCTGACCGACAACCCGGCCGCCGACGCCTTCATCACCTTCCTGCAATCGCCCATCGCGCATGAGGTCTGGATGGCCCAGACGGGCTTCGTCACCCCCTACAAGGCGGTGAACCCCGATATTTACGGCGATGCGACGCTGAAAAAGATGGGCGATATCCTGCTGAACGCCACGACCTTCCGCTTCGACGGGTCCGACCTGATGCCCGGCGCGATCGGGGCGGGCGCGTTCTGGACCGGCATGGTCGATTACGCGGGCGGCAAGGATGCCGCCGCCGTTGCGCAGGCGATTCAGGCCACCTGGGATACGCTGAAGTAAGGTTTTACATTTTCCGTCCGCAGGTTAGGCTTGCGGGCGGACTGATTTCGGAGGGCGCGCCTTGGAGCAACTGGCCTTTGCCACGGGCACCATCGTCGCGGGCGTCTTTGCCTGTGTGGCGTGGTTCTGGGGCTCCAACTGGCTGCTGGACGCGGTGTTTCCGGCGCGGGGGCCGCAGGCGGGCGCCAATATCCTGCGTGCCAACATGATCCGGCCCTGGCTGTTCATCGGCCCGGCGGTGGGGTTTCTGGCCGTCTATCTGGTTTATCCGGTGCTCAACTCGGTCTGGCGCAGCCTGCATGACGCGGCGGGGCACGACTGGGTCGGGCTGGAAAACTACGCCTGGCTCGTGCGGGACGCGAAATTCCGCGAGGCGATCTGGAACAACATGCTGTGGCTCGCCGTGGTGCCTGCGCTGGCCACGCTGTTTGGCCTGCTGGCGGCGCAGATCACCGACCGCATCCGGTGGGGCAATGTCGCGAAAAGCTTCATCTTCATGCCGATGGCGATTTCCTTCGTGGGCGCCGGGGTGATCTGGAAATTCATCTACGACTACCGCCCCGAGGGGCAGGCGCAGATCGGCCTGCTGAACGCGATCTGGACCGGTCTGGGCCAGGCGCCCGAAACCTGGCTGACGCTGCCGTTCTGGAACAACTTCTTCCTGATGGCGGTGCTGATCTGGATTCAGACCGGCTTTGCCATGGTCATCCTGTCCGCCGCCCTGCGTGGCATTCCCGAGGAGACGATCGAGGCGGCCATTCTGGACGGTGCCAACCCCTGGCAGGTGTTCTTCCGCATCAAGGTGCCGCAGATCTGGGGCACGATCGCGGTCGTGTGGACGACGATCACCATCGTCGTGCTCAAGGTCTTCGACATCGTCTTCGTGATGACCAACGGGCAATGGGGCACGCAGGTTCTGGCCAATCTGATGTATGACTGGATGTTTCGTGGTGCGCCCGATTATGGCCGTGGCTCTGCCATCGCGCTTGTCATCATGGCGCTGGTGACGCCGATCATGGTCTGGAACATCCGCAACGCCCGCAAGGAGATGCGCTGATGGGCGGGATCGCGGGCACGAAGGCGCGGCTGGTCTGGGCGGTCAATCTGGCCGCGCTGATGCTGGTGGTGCTGTGGACGATCCCGACCTTCGGCCTGCTGGTGTCCTCGTTCCGCGACCGTGACCAGATCGCCGCCTCGGGCTGGTGGCGCACGCCCTTCACCGCCGAGTCCACGGGCTTTGTGCGCGCGGGCACCGCCGCCGATCAGCAGCCAGAGGGCGATCTTTTCGTGATTTCGGGCATGGTGCTGGCCCCGGGACAAACCCTGCTGGCCTGGGGCACCAGTGCGCGCGCACCGGGCGCCTTTGCGCCGGGGGAAACCGTCGCGCTGAAGGACGGGCAGGCGCTGAGCGTCGCGGCCGATGGCCACTATCGCCTGACCGCGCCGCAGGCCTTCACCGAAACCCGCGGCATGCGGATCTTTCTGACCACCACCACGCCGCCGCGCCTGACCACCGACAACTACGCACGCGTGATCGGGGCCGAGGGGTTGGGCCGCGCGTTCCTGAACACTTTCACCGTGACGATCCCGGCCACGGTCATTCCGATCCTGATCGCGGCCTTCGCGGCCTATGCACTGGCCTGGATGCAATTTCCCGGCCGCGCACTGCTGATTGCCGCCGTGGTGGGCCTGCTGGTCGTGCCGCTGCAACTGGCGCTGATCCCGCTGCTGAAGCTGCATAACGATATCGGGCTGGGCAAGGGCTATATGGGGATCTGGCTGGCGCATACCGGCTTCGGCCTGCCGCTCGCGATCTATCTGCTGCGCAACTACATGGTCGGCCTGCCGCGCGAGATCATCGAAAGCGCGCGGGTCGATGGCGCCACCGAATTCCAGATCTTCCGCCGCATCATCCTGCCACTGTCGTTTCCGGCGCTGGCGAGTTTCGCGATCTTTCAGTTCCTCTGGGTCTGGAATGACCTTCTGGTGGCGACGGTGTTTCTGGGCAATTCGCAGGCCCAGCTGGTGATGACCGGCGTGCTGCGCGAACTTCTGGGTTCGCGCGGGGGCGATTGGGAAATTCTGGCGGCCTCGGCTTTCGTGTCGATCGCGGTGCCGTTGCTGGTGTTCTTCGCAATGCAAAAATATCTGGTGCGCGGGTTGCTCGCCGGGTCTGTCAAAGGTGGATGAATGAACGGATTGAAAAAAGACCCCGATTGGTGGCGCGGTGCGGTGATCTATCAGATCTATCCGCGCAGTTATCAGGACAGCAACGGCGACGGGGTGGGCGATCTGCTGGGCATCGTGCGGCGGCTGCCGCATGTCGCCAGCCTCGGCGCCGATGCGATCTGGATTTCGCCGTTCTTCACCTCTCCGATGAAGGATTTCGGCTATGACGTGGCCGATTACTGCGATGTCGACCCGCTGTTCGGATCGCTCGCCGATTTCGATCAGGTGATTGCCACGGCGCATCTGCTGGGCATGAAGGTGATGATCGACCTGGTGCTGAGCCATACCTCGGATCAGCACCCCTGGTTCAAGGAAAGCCGGGCCAGTCGCGACAATGACAAGGCCGACTGGTATGTCTGGTCCGATCCGAAACCCGATGGCACCCCGCCCAACAACTGGCTGTCGATCTTTGGCGGGCCGGCCTGGCAATGGGACGCGCGGCGCGAACAGTATTACCTGCACAATTTTCTGGTCAGCCAGCCTGACCTGAATTTCCACAGCCCGGCCGTGCAGCAGGAACTGTTGGGCGTGGCCAAGTTCTGGCTGGAGCGCGGGGTCGATGGTTTCCGCCTGGATACCATCAATTTCTACATGCACGACAAGGAGTTGCGCGACAATCCTGCACTGCCCGCGGCAGAGCGCAACGACCAGACCGCGCCCAAGGTGAACCCCTATAACCACCAGCGCCACATCTACGACAAGAACCACCCGCAAAACGTTGAATTTCTGCGGAAATTGCGCACGCTAATGAACGGCTACAACGCCGCCGCGGTGGGCGAGGTCGGCGATAGCCAGCGGGGGCTGGAAATCCTGGGCGAATATACCTCGGGGGCAGACAAGATGCAGATGTCCTATGCGTTCGAATTTCTGTCCGGCCACGAACCCCTGTCCGCCCGCTATTTCAAAGAGGTGTTCGACAAGGTTTCCGCCGTTGCCGCCGATGGCTGGGCGTGCTGGGCCTATTCCAACCATGACGTTGTGCGCCACATCTCGCGCTGGGATCTTTCTGCTGCATCTGCAAGGCTTTACGCGACGTTGATGATGTGCCTGCGGGGGTCGGTCTGCCTGTATCAGGGCGAAGAACTGGGCCTGCCAGAGGCCGATATCACTTTCGAAGACCTGCAAGACCCTTATGGCCGCGAATTCTGGCCCGAGTTCAAGGGCCGCGACGGCTGCCGCACGCCGATGGTCTGGGAAAAAGACGCGGTCTATGGCGGGTTTTCCAGCGCGAAGCCGTGGTTGCCGGTGTCGTCGGCGCAGCTCAATCTGGCGGTGGACGTGGCCGAGCACGACCCGACGGCGCTGTTGCACCACTATCGCCGCGCTATTGCATTTCGTCGCAATCACAATGCCTTGCGCGACGGAGTTATGACGGAAGTGATGGCTGAGGGATCGCTTCTGAGCTTCCGGCGGATCAATCAGAACGAAGAAATTCTGTGCTTTTTCAACCTGTCGGATCAGCCGGTCAATGCGACCGTTCCCGCAGGCGACTGGGTGACGATTGCGGGCGAGCTGGGCTCGATCCGCCCGTCGCCCGACCACACGCTGCATCTGGGCCCCTGGCAGCCCAGCATCCTGCTGTTGAACAAGGGGTAGGACATGGCCGATCTGTCGCTGAAAGATGTGGCCAAGGCCTATGGCGAGGTCAAGATCCTGTCGGGGATCAATCTTGAGATAAAGTCCGGAGAACTTATTGTTTTCGTTGGGCCTTCTGGTTGCGGCAAGTCCACGCTGCTGCGGATGATCGCCGGGCTGGAACGGATTTCGGGCGGCGATCTGACGATTGACGGGCAGCGGATGAACGATGTGCCGCCCGCGCTGCGCGGCATCGCGATGGTGTTTCAGTCCTACGCCCTTTATCCGCACATGACCGTGCGCGACAACATGGCCTTCGCCCTGAAAATTGCGAAGAAGTCCCCGCAGAATATTGAAAAGGCGGTAGAAAACGCCGCACGCATTTTGCAACTGACGCCCTATCTGGACCGGCTGCCCAAGGCGCTGTCAGGCGGGCAGCGGCAGCGTGTGGCGATCGGGCGGGCGATCGTGCGCGACCCCAAGGTGTTTCTGTTCGACGAACCGCTTTCGAACCTTGATGCCGCGCTGCGCGTCGCCACCCGGATCGAGATCGCACAGCTGAAAGAGGCGATGCCCGACCGCACGATGATCTATGTCACCCACGATCAGGTCGAGGCGATGACGCTGGCAAGCCGCATCGTGGTGCTGGCGGGCGGCGGGATCGCGCAGGTCGGCACGCCGCTGGACCTTTATGACCGCCCCGAAACCGAATTCGTCGCGCAGTTCATCGGCAGCCCCGCGATGAACCTTCTGCCCGGAACGGTCGTCAAGACCGGCGCGCAGACCACGGTCGAACTGGCGGGCGGGGGGATCGCGCGCAGCCATGTGCCGACGCGGCCCGCCGATCTGGGGCTCGCGGTCAATATCGGTGTACGCCCCGAGGATTTCCATCCGACCGACGGCGCGGGCATCTTCAGCGGAACCGTCGCGATCGTCGAGGCTCTGGGCGAAGTGAGCCTGCTGTACTTCACCCCTGAAAAGGGCGCCCCGGCGATGATCGCCAAGCTGCCCGGCACCCATGCCGATCTGCGCCACCGGCAGGTGACCCTGGGCGCCGACCCCGCAAAGGTGCATCTGTTCCACGCCGGGCGGTCGCTTCTTTACCGCTGATGTCGCTTTGTGCGCATGGGGGCAGCCCCGGGCACGCTACAACGGACTCAAAGCACTCTGGGAGGCGTGAATGGAAGAGGTTGTCGAGGGGCAGTCGGGCGGACGGCGGGCACGGGGTGGCGGTGGCGCCGCGCGACGGGCTGAACGCACAGCGGTGAAACAGGAATTCACGCGTTTCATCACCCGCAACATCCCCAATTTCGACGTGCTGACCGAAGAGGCGCTGCAGATCATCGAGCATAACGCCGAAACGGTGCTTGAAGAGATCGGCGTGAATTTCGTGGAGAACCCGGCGGCCCTGCAGCGCTGGCGCGATGTCGGCGCCGATGTGCAAGGCGAACGGGTGCGCATTCCCCGCGGTCTGGCGCGCAAGCTGTGCGCGACCGCGCCGGCACAGTTCACCCAGCACGCCCGCAACCCCGAGCGCAACGTCGAGATCGGCGGCAAGAATCTGGTTCTGGCGCCGGTCTATGGCCCGCCCTTCGTGCGCACCGCCTCGGGCGGGCGGCGCTATGCCACGATCGCGGATTTCCGCAACTTCGTGAAACTGGGGCAGATGTCGAAATGGGTTCACCATTCCGGCGGCACCGTCTGCGAACCCACCGATGTGGCGGTGAACAAGCGCCATCTGGACATGCTGCACGCCCATATGACGCTGAGCGACAAACCCTATATGGGATCGGTCACCGAACGCTCGCGCTGTGTGGATTCGGTCGAGATGTCGAAGATCCTGTTCGGCGCGGACTTCGTCGATCAGAACACGGTGATGACCTCGCTCGTCAACATCAACTCGCCGCTGACCTTCGATCCGATCATGATGGACGCGCTCGAGGTCTATGCCGCGGCGAACCAGGCCTGCATCATCTCGCCCTTCATTGTGGGTGGTGCGATGGCGCCGGTTAGCGTCGCGGGCACGCTGACGCAGGTGCTGGCAGAGGTGCTGGCGGGCGTGGCCTACAGCCAGATGATCCGCCCCGGCGCGCCGGTGATCTTCGGCGCCTTCGTGACCTCGATTGACATGAACTCGGGCGCGCCGACTTTCGGCACCCCCGAGGCCGCGCAGATCACCCTTGGGGCGGGCCAGCTGGCGCGGCGCCTGGGGCTGCCCTACCGCTCGGCCGGGGCCTTCTGCGGATCGAAACTGCCCGATGCGCAGGCCGCCTATGAAACCGCCAACAGCCTGAATATCGGGCTGCTGTCGGGGGTCAATTTCATGCTGCACGCCTGCGGCTGGCTCGAAGGCGGGCTGGTCAGTTCGTATGAGAAATATGTGATGGACGCCGACCAGCTGGGCATTCTGCACCGTTTGGCCGCCGGTATCGACATGAGCGAGAACGGCCAGGGGATGGATGCGATCCGCGAGGTCGGCCCCGGCGGGCATTACCTCGGCTGCGCCCATACCCAGGCCAATTTCAAGACCGCCTTCTGGAAGACCGACCTGCTGGATTACAAACCCTTCGAAACCTGGGAAGAAGAGGGCGCGCGCGACACTGTGGCGCTGGCTGCCCGCCGCGTCGAAAAGATGCTGGGCGACTATCAACCGCCCGCGCTCGACCCCGCGGTAGGCGAGGCGCTGGCAGAGTATGTGGCCAAAAAGAAAGCGGCCGAGCCTGACGCCTTCATGTGAGAAAAGGGGGGCTCTGCCCCCCGTCCTTCGGACTCCCCCCGGGATATTTGGGCCAGAAAGAAGGATGGATTTCTTTCTGGATGAAATATCCCGGGGGTGAATGGCCGAAGGCCAGAGGGGGCGGCGCCCCCTGCACCCGGGCCGTCCCTAGTCGATCTTGGGCAGAAGCGGCCGGATCTTGAGCTTGGTGATCCGGTTATCCTTGCGACCGACGACCTCGAAGCGGAAGCCGTGGAAGGAAAAGACCTGACCTTCGGTCGGGATCGTCTGCGCCTCGTGGATCACCAGGCCAGCGATGGTGTTTGCCTCGTCATCGGGCAGCGTCCAGTCGGTTTCGCGGTTCAGGTCACGGATCGTCATTGCGCCATCGACAAGGTAATCGCCGGTCTCGGTGGGTTTGAGCTGACGTTCGGCCTTGGGGTCGAATTCGTCGGAAATCTCGCCCACGATTTCCTCGAGGATGTCTTCAAGCGTCAGCAGCCCCTTCAGATCGCCGTATTCATCCACCACCATGGCGAAATGGGTGCGTCGCTTCAGGAATTCGCGCATCTGTTCGTCAAGCGGCGTTGTTTCGGGGATGAAATAGGGCTTCATCGCCACTTTCATCACATCCATCTCGGCAAGGCTGGCCAGCGTGCCGTCGCCTTCGCGCAGCAGCTTTTCGACCGCGCGCAGCAGGTCCTTGGCGTGGATCACCCCCACCACATTCTCGCGCTCGCCCTTGTAGAGCGGCAGGCGGGTGTGCGGCGAGGCCAGAACCGCAGTGAAGATCGCGTTGGGGTCGTCCTCGGCGTCGATCATCTCGATCTGGCTGCGGTGGCGCATGATTTCGTCGACCGTGCGCTTGCCCAGATCGAGCGCGCCCAGCAGGCGGTCGCGGTCTTCCTTGTCGACCGTGCCCTCCGAGGTGCCGATGGCCAGCGCGCCCGCGATTTCATCATGGATCGAGAACATCGCCTGATTGGCATCGGTGCGGAACCCGAACGCCCACAGGATGCCGCGCACGATGGCGCGCACCACGCTGACCATGGGGGCCAGAACCCTGGTCAGGATGCGGATCGGGCGGGCCACGCGCGAGGCCACCGTTTCGGGCAGGGTGATCGCATACGTCTTGGGCAGGACTTCGGAAAAGATCAGCACCAGCAGCGTCATGCCAAGCGTTGCCAGCGCCACACCGCTGTCGCCGAAAAGCCGCGTCAGCAGCGCTGTGGCCAGCGAGGCCGACAGGATGTTGACGACGTTATTGCCCAGCAGGATCGCGCCGATCAGTCGTTCGCTGTCTTCGGTGACCTCCAGCGCGGCCTCGGCGCCGACATCGCCCTTGTCGGCGCGGCTACGCAGCTTGGCGCGGCTGGCGGCGGTCAGCGCGGTTTCCGAGCCGGAAAAGAAGGCCGACATCAGCAAAAGGGCGATGATCGACCCGGCGGTCAGCCAGAAGGTCGTGTCGAGAAGGGAAAATTGCGGGTCCATGGCACTCATTTAGGGGTGAGAGGCGGCGGCATTCAAGGGGTTAGTCGCGGTGGGTGTCGGGGGCAGGGCGCGCCAGCGGGTGATGCCCCAGCACCAGGTCTTTCAGGCGTTCGTCCAGCACATGGGTGTAAATCTCGGTGGTGGACAGATCGGCATGGCCCAGCAGGGTCTGGATCACGCGCAGATCGGCGCCGCCCTGCAGCAGATGCGTGGCGAAGGCATGGCGCAGGACGTGGGGCGTGACGCGCGCGGGGCTGATCCCGGCGGCCACCGCGATATCCTTCAGCAGGCCGTGGAACCCTTGCCGGGTCAGGTGGCCTTCCTTCGCCCCCGAGGGGAACAGGAACCGCGAGGGCGGCACGCGGCGCTGCACGCGGGCCTCTTCCTCGGCAGCGTCGCGGCAGGCCAGCCACGCGGCCAGCGCCTCTTGCGCGGGGGGGCTGAGCGGGACCATGCGTTCCTTGTCGCCCTTGCCGCGGATCAGCAGCATCGCCGGATTGCCGCGGGCGGCCGCGACCGGCAGGCCGACCAGTTCGCTGACCCGCATGCCGGTGGCGTAAAGCAGTTCCATCAGGCAGCGGTTGCGGATCTGCTCGGGCAGGCTGCGGCCCTGATCGCGCGCGGCGTCAAGCAGCGCCTCGACCTCGTCAAGGCCGAGCGTCTTGGGCAGGCGCTGCGGTTTGCCCGGCCCCGCGATGCGGATTGCCGGATTGTCGGCGCGCCAGCCTTCCTCGTAGGCGAAGCGATAAAGCTGCCGGATCGACGAGAGCCTGCGCGCGCGGGTCGACTTGGCCAGCCCCTCGGCCTCGCAGCGGATCAGATAGGTTTCGATGTCCGCGCGCGTCAGCGTGTCGAGCGTCAGCGACTTCGCCGCGACAAAGCCTGCAAAATCGTTCAGGTCGCGGCCATAGCTCAGCAGGGTGTTGCGCGCCGATCCGGCCTCGGCGGCCTGGGCGTCCAGAAATGTCGCAATCCAGCCTGCCGCGTCGGGCGGCGCGCTCATCCGCGCCGCTCCAGGATCACCAGTTCCAGCGCGGTGCGCCGCGCCACGCTTTCCAGCCCCGCCATCCGCAGCAGCGACAGCCCGGCAACGACCCGGCGGTAATCGCCCTTGGCGCCTTCGGTCACATCGTCGATCGCGGCCAGCAGCGCCTCGCCCAAACGACCGGGCAGCAGCGCGGCATAGGGGGCGGGGGCTGCCGCGGGGGGCGCATCGAAGACCTGTTTGAGCGCCAGCCCCAGCTGATCCTGCGCGGGGATGCCGGCGGTCGTGCCCTGCGCGATCCCGACCAGCAACCGCTCGTCCAGATCGCGCGGCGTGCGGGCGCGGGCCACGGTTTCGTAATCGGGCGTCAGCAGCCCCAGCCGGAAGGCCAGCGCGCCCGAATCGCCGGGCAAATCCATCGTCGCCAGTTGCGGCGCATAGAAGGCGGCCAGCACGGGTTCCAGCTCCTGCCCCTGCATCACGTCATAGGCGGAGGGCAGCAGCTGCGCCACGCGGCTGGCCTTGCCGGCGGCAATCGCCGTGTCGAGCTTGGCAACTGCATTGACCCGGTCCCAGACGCCGCCCGAAGCAGCGGCGCTTTGATCGGTGTAAAGACCCAGCAACTGGTTGGGGTCCAGCACGCCCACGCGGGCCAGCCGCTCGGCGGCTTCAAGCTGTGCCTTCCAGCCGGTATTGGCGCGCAGGTCGGCCTGGGCAAAGGCCAGCGGCAGATTGCCGGTGGGCATTGGCTGGCCGATTGCCTCCATCATGCGGAAGACCAGCGGCGAGGGACGGGCCGGCGGCACCAGATCCTCGGCCCCATCGGCCAGTTCCGGCTCCAGGAACCGCTCCAGCAGGGGGGCGATGTCATCGTCGATCTGCCCGAGCGCCCGCCCGGTGCCGAAACTCAGCGCCGCGGTCTGCCAGTCGCCGCGCCGGGCCAGACAGAAGATCCGGGCCGGGAACGAGGGCGCGATGCTGGGCGCGCGTTCCATCATCGCGCAGGCGGCATCTTCCTGTCCCAGCAACAGCGCCACGTCGAAATGACGGCGGAAAATCTCGGGGTCTGCGGGGTCGGCCTGTTCCAGCAGTGCCAGCGCCGGTTCCAGGGCGCCTAGATCCAGCAGCCGGTCTATTCGGGCCAGAAACAGCACGTTGCGGCCGGTCGTCGCGGTATTCAGGGGCGGGTCGAGTTCGGCCAGCAACAGTTCCAGCAGGAAGCCCTGCACGCTGGGCAGGGTGTCCAGTCGCTCCTTGCGCAGTGTGACGGCAAGGCTCGCCTCGGGCGTGGCGCCCCACAGATCGCGCGGCAGGCCGGTGCGGTCCGCGGGCAGCAGGCCCAGCCCGTTGGAAGACGGCCGGTCCAGTGACATCACCGTCACATCGGCGACGGGTGCGCCGGAACTGACCGGGGGTTCGCCCGGATGGGCGCCCGTAACTGCCCGGCTGCCATTCGGTGCCATGCCGACCGGCGTCACGACCGAACGCGACAGCCAGTCGATGGCCGACATCGGCTGGGTTTCGGCCTGCGCAGGCAATGCCAGCCCCAGACCCGCAGCGCATAGCAAGACCGCGCCTGCGCGCTTGCGCGCCCGGCGCGGTGTCATCCGCGGCAAAAAGATGTGGTCAGTTCCCACTCGGTCCCTCCGGCAGCGTCACATCCAGCCGCTGCTCGGTGCTGTCAGGGGCCATGTCGCCGAAATAGGCATAGCCCACCACCGCCAGCCCTGCCAGCAGAGCCAGAATCACGAGTATCTGCAAGATGCGCCCCATAGGTCGGCCTTTCGTTTCTTCTTTGCCCCGGAGGTCCGGGAATTTCGTTCAGCGCTTGGCGCTTTGCGCGGTCGCGCCCCCGAAACGACCCTGCTCCGGTCGTCGCACTTCGGGGAGCGGCGCGATTATAACTGGCATTTCGCGGAAGTTCACGCCATTCAAGAGCGGAAAGATCACGAATGCGCAACCGCCCGCCGACCGGCGGGATTGCGCGCAGGGGCCGCCCTGGCGGGCGGTTGGAAGGAACAGACGTGACCCAGACAAGTTCGCGACCGCCCCGGTTGCGCAAGACGGTGGTATTGGTGGGGATGATGGGGTCCGGCAAGACGGCGGTCGGCACCGCGCTGGCCCGGATGCTGGGGGTGCCGTTTCTGGACAGCGACGAGGAAATCGTGCGCGCGGCCCAGATGTCGGTGGCCGAGATCTTCGCCCGCGACGGAGAGCCCTTCTTCCGCGCCCGCGAGACCGAGGTGCTGGAGCGGCTGCTCTCGGGGCCGCCTGCGGTGGTCTCGACCGGCGGCGGGGCCTTCATGAGCGCGCAGAACCGCGAGATGATCGCGCGGCTCGGGGTCTCGGTCTGGTTGCAGGCGGATCTGGAACTGCTGTGGAACCGGGTGCGGCACAAGAATACCCGCCCGCTTTTGCGCACCGCCGATCCCAAACGCACGCTGACCGACTTGCTTGCCCAACGCGCGCCGGTCTATGCGCTGGCGCAGATTGCGGTTCCGGCCGAACCGGGCCTGTCGATCGAGGCGATGGCGCAAAAGGTGGTGGGTGCGTTGCGCGCCCGGCCGGGTTTGTTCGAGGAGGCATGAGATGCGCGAAACCGTGCGGGTAGAACTGGGCGCGCGCGCCTATGAGGTGCGGATCGGCACCGGGCTGGTGGCCAATGCGGGCGCCGAGATTGCGCCCTTGCTGCGCCGTCCCCGGGTCGCGGTGATTACCGATGAAACCGTGGGGCCGCTGCATCTGGCGGCGCTGCGCGCGGGTCTGGGCGATATCGAGATGGTCAGCCTTGCGCTGCCTGCGGGCGAGGCCACCAAAAGCTGGCCGCAGTTCACCCGCGCGGTCGAATGGCTGCTGGAACAGAAGGTCGAGCGCAAGGATATCGTCGTGGCCTTCGGTGGCGGCGTGATCGGCGATCTGGTGGGCTTTGCGGCCGCCGTGCTGCGCCGGGGTGTGCGGTTTGTGCAGATCCCGACGACGCTGCTGGCGCAGGTCGACAGCTCGGTCGGGGGCAAGACCGGGATCAACGCGCCGCAGGGCAAGAACCTGATCGGCGCCTTCCATCAGCCCAGCCTCGTTCTGGCCGATATCGACCTGCTTGATACGCTGCCTGCGCGCGATTTTCTGGCGGGCTATGGCGAGGTGGTGAAATACGGGCTGCTGGGCGACGCGAATTTCTTCGACTGGCTGGAGGCGAACGCGCCCGCGATGGCAGCGGGCGACAAGGCCGCGCGGCTTCATGCCGTTACCCGCTCGGTCCAGATGAAGGCCGATATCGTGGCGCGTGACGAAACCGAGGAAGGCGATCGCGCGCTGCTGAACCTGGGCCATACCTTCTGTCACGCGCTGGAATCGGCCACCGGCTATTCCGACCGGCTGCTGCATGGCGAAGGCGTGGCGATCGGCTGCGCGCTGGCGTTTGAGCTGAGCCAGCGTCTGGGCCTGTGCGCGCAAGAGGCCCCGAGCCGCGTGCGTGCGCATCTGAAAACGATGGGGATGAAGACCGATCTAGCCGATATCCCCGGCGATCTGCCCGATGCCGAGACGCTGATCGCGCTGATGGCGCAGGATAAAAAGGTGCTGGACGGCAAGATGCGCTTCATTCTGGCGCGCGGGATCGGGCAGGCTTTCGTCACCTCGGACGTGCCGCGCGATGTGCTGAAATCGGTTCTGGTGGACGCGCTGGCCGCGCGCTGATCCGGGGGCTTGCCCACAGGGCGCGCGGGTTTCCTGCGCGCCTTTTCTTTTGGGCCTGAGGCCCGCGTGGCTGCGATGCCCGGGCCTGCGAAGACTTCGGAATTGTGGTTTCGCAGTTTCGTGCTAAGCGTTCCTCATGAGAATAACCTTGCGCCAACTCAGCTACCTGATCGCGCTGGAACGGCACCGCAGCTTTTCGCGCGCAGCCGAGGCGGTGCATGTCACCCAGCCTGCGCTGTCCATGCAGATCCGCGAGCTGGAGACCGAATTGGGCCTGTCCCTGATCGAACGCCGCCCGCGCGACATCCGCCTGACCCGGGCGGGCCGGATGGTGCTGGCGCGGGCCGAGGCGATCGAGGCGGAACTGCGCGCGCTGCAGGCCGAAGCCCGGCGCGGGCAGGGCAGTCTCAATCTGGGGGTGATCCCGACAATCGCGCCCTACCTTTTGCCGCGCGCATTGCCCGCATTGCGCGCGAGTGCCGCGCTGCGCCTGCGCGAGGCACGCACCGAGGCCCTGCTGGCCGATCTGAACGCCGGTCGGATTGATGCGGCAATCATCGCCACGCCCGCGCCCGAATGCCACGAGGTGCCGTTGGGCGAGGACCGCTTCCTGCTGGCCGGAACGCCCGCATTGCTGGCGCAGAACCGCGGGCTTGCACCCGATGCGCTCGATCCCGGCGCGCTGTTGCTGCTGGATGAAGGGCACTGTCTGGCCGATCAGGCGCTGGCGCTGTGCGGGCTGACGCGGGCGGCGCAATCGGTCGATCTGGGGGCCTCGTCGCTCAGCACGCTATGCGGGCTGGTGGGGCAGGGGATGGGGCTGACCCTGGTGCCGGAAATCGCAGCCTCCGTCGAGTCGCGGGCGGCCCCGGGTCTTGCGCTGATGCGATTCGCGCAAGAGCCCGCCCGCACCCTGCGTCTGGTCGGGCGCAAGGACAGCCCCGATGCCGCGCTCTGGTTCGAGCCGCTGGCCCAGACCCTGCGCGCCGTTTGTGCGGACCTTCTGGCCGAGGTGCGCAAGGAATTTCCCTGAGGCAGTGGTGCGGCCTCCCCCCCCGAGGTATTTTCGGCAAGATGACGGGGCAGGGGGCGCGCGCCCGGCCAGCTTTGTGCCGTCGGGGCAAAGAAAAAGGCCGGGGGGACGTGTCCCCCCAGCCCCGTTCGCGCCTTTCCTGGAGGCGCGAAAGCGATGCGGCGATCAGGCCGCCTGTTCCTTGTTGGCCTCGATCAGCCAGTTCAGGACGGTTTCGGGCGAGGACACGCCGTAGGGGTCTTCGCCGTGGTTATCGGCCAGCCCCGGCTCTTCGAACCAGGCTTCGACCACGCCATCATTGACGACGGCGGCATAGCGCCAGCTGCGCAGCCCGAAGCCGAGGTTGTCCTTGCGCACCAGCATGCCGACGCGGCGGGTGAATTCGCCCGAGCCGTCAGGGATGACCTGCACGTTTTCCAGCCCCTGCGCCTTGGCCCATTGGTTCATCACGAAAGCGTCGTTGACCGACATGCAATAGATCGCGTCGATGCCTTGCGCCACGAAATCAGCAAACCCCTTTTCGAAGCCCGGCAGCTGGTAGGTCGAGCAGGTGGGGGTGAAGGCGCCGGGCAGGGCGAACAGCACCACGCGCTTGCCCGCGAAATAATCCGCGGTGGTCTTGTCTTCCCAGCGGAACGGGTTCGACCCGCCGATAGATTCGTCGCGCACACGGGTGTGGAAGGTGACTTCGGGCAGTTTGGCGCCGGTTTGCATCGGGGGCTCCTGCTGAGGTTGGGGGGAATGGGTATCTTTGGAATCGTTCTAAAAGCTGCGCGATAAGGTCACAAGAGCTGACTTTGCAATTGCGGCAAAAAATCTGGGGAATTTTCTGCATTGCAAAGAAAAGCGGCGCAGGGATGGGGCTTTGCCGCTTTGGGCGGGTGTCATGCACAGGCAAGCGGTCGCCGGGCGTGCCGCCTGCGCCTTGACGCAGGGGGCGGGCAACGTTGCTTCGGCGCCCGAAAGGGCGTATCTGAGGGGACAGACCGCTTTTCAGGGGGAAAATCCGTGCGCGATCTCAAGATTCCCGGCCAGCGTCACCCGGAAAAGGCGCATAAACCCGATCAGGCGCAGCCGAAGAAGCCTGGCTGGATCCGGGTCAAGGCGCCGACCTCGCAGGGCTACAAGGACACGCGCGAGATCCTGAAAACGAACAAGCTGGTCACCGTCTGCGAAGAGGCGGGCTGCCCCAATGTGGGCGAATGCTGGTCGCAGGGCCATGCCACGATGATGATCATGGGCGAGATCTGCACCCGGGGCTGTTCGTTTTGCAACATCGCCACCGGCCGTCCCGACACGCTGGATGCGTTCGAGCCGGGGCGGGTCGCGCATGCGGTGGCGACGCTGGGGCTGAAACATGTGGTCATCACCTCGGTCGATCGCGACGATCTGGAGGATGGCGGGGCCGAGCATTTCGCCCAGACGATCCGCGCGGTGCGCCACCGGGCGCCGGGCACGACCATTGAAATTCTGACACCGGATTTCCTGAAATGCGCCCCTTCGGCACTGGAAACCGTGGTTGCGGCCAAGCCCGACGTGTTCAACCACAATCTGGAAACGGTGCCCGGGCTTTACCCTACGGTGCGCCCGGGCGCGCGCTATTTCCACAGCCTGCGGCTGTTGCAGCGCGTCAAGGAACTGGACCCGACGATCTTCACCAAATCGGGCATCATGGTGGGTCTGGGCGAGGACGGGCAGGGCGTGCGGCAGGTGATGGATGACATGCGCGCGGCCGATGTCGATTTCCTGACCATCGGCCAGTATCTGCAGCCCACGCCGAAACACCACAAGGTCGACCGTTTTGTGACGCCCGAGGAATTCAAGGATTACGAAAAAGCGGCTTATGGCAAGGGCTTCCTGATGGTTTCGGCCACGCCGCTGACGCGGTCCTCCTATCATGCGGGCGACGATTTCGCGCGGCTGCGCGCGGCGCGTCTGGCGAAACTCGGCCAGGCGTAAGGCGCCTGTCCCCGGCCCCTTCCCCTTGCGGGTGGGGGTCGCTAGAAAGGGCCTCCGCACAGACCGAGGAGGCCCCCGTGGACACCAACCAGCGTATCGCCCAGACCATCGCGCAGGAAATCTCTGCCCGCCCAGAACAGGTGCGCGCCGCGGTGCAATTGTTGGACGAAGGCGCCACCGTGCCCTTCGTTGCACGCTATCGCAAAGAGGTGACGGGCGGTCTGGACGACACGCAACTGCGCACGCTGAATGACCGGCTGACCTATCTGCGCGAACTGGAGCAGCGCCGCGCCGCCATCGTCGAATCGATCCGCGCGCAAGACAAGCTGACCGACGATCTGGCGCTGTCGATCCACCGCGCGGTGACCAAGGCCGAGCTGGAAGACATCTATCTGCCCTACAAGCCCAAGCGCCGCACCAAGGCGATGATCGCGCGCGAAAACGGGCTGGGCGCGCTGGCCGAGGCGATCCTGGCCGACCGCATGGCCGACCCCGAGGCGCTGGCCGCGGGCTTCGTGACCGAGGCGGTGCCGAGCGTGAAGGATGCGCTGACCGGCGCGCGCGACATTCTGGCCGAGGGCCTGTGCGAGAACGCCGCCCTGCTGGGCGATCTGCGGGCGTTTTTGCAGCGCGAGGCGCAGATCGTGTCGAAAGTGGTCGCCGGGCAGGAAGAGAAAGGCGCGAAGTTCTCGGATTACTTCGACCATCGCGAGAAATGGGCGACCGTCGCGGGGCACCGCGCGCTGGCGATGCTGCGGGCCAGCAACGAAGGTGTGGTGACGCTCGACATCGCGCCCGACGAGGCGGGCGTGGCGCAGGCCGAGGCGATGGTGGCCTCCGCGCTGGAGGCGCGGGGCGCGGGCAAGGGCGATGTCTGGCTGCGCGGTGTCGCGGGCTGGACCTGGCGGGTCAAGCTGTCGCTGTCGATGATGCTGGATCTGCTGGGCGAGATGCGGACCCGTGCGCAGGACGAGGCGATCGGTGTTTTTGCCCGTAACCTCAAGGATTTGCTGCTGGCGGCGCCGGCGGGCGCGCGGCCCACGCTGGGGCTTGATCCGGGCATTCGCACCGGGGTGAAGGCCGCGGTGGTGGATGCGACCGGCAAGCTGGTGGGGACCGATACCCTGTATCCGTTCCAACCCAAGAACGACCTGCGCGGCGCGCAGGCGGCCATTCTGGCGCTGATCGCGCGCCATGGGGTCGAACTGATCGCGATCGGCAACGGCACCGCCTCGCGCGAGACCGAGAAACTGGTGGCCGAAACGCTGAAGATGCTGCCTGCCTCGGTCAAGGCGCCGACCAAGGTTGTCGTGTCCGAGGCGGGCGCCTCGGTCTATTCGGCGTCAGAACTGGCGGCGCGGGAATTCCCTGACCTTGATGTCAGCCTGCGCGGCGCTGTGTCGATTGCGCGCCGGTTGCAGGACCCGCTGGCCGAACTGGTCAAGATCGAGCCGAAATCCATCGGCGTGGGCCAGTATCAGCATGACGTGGACCAGCACCGTCTGGGCCGGTCGCTGGAAGCGGTGGTCGAGGATGCGGTGAACGCGGTGGGCGTCGATCTGAACATGGCCTCGGCGCCGCTGCTGGCGCATGTGTCCGGGCTGGGGCCGGGGCTGGCCGAGGCGATCGTCGCGCATCGCGATGCCAATGGCGCCTTTGCCACCCGCCGCGATCTGCTGAAGGTCGCGCGTCTTGGGCCGCGCGCGTTCGAGCAATGCGCGGGCTTCCTGCGCATCCGCGACGGCGAAGAACCGCTCGATGCCTCGGCCGTCCACCCCGAAGCCTATGCCGTCGCGCGACGGATCGTGAAGGCCTGCGGGCGCGATCTGCGGGCTCTGATGGGCGACAGCGCGGCCCTGCAACGGCTGCGCGCCGAGGACTTCGTGGACGACAAATTCGGCCTGCCCACGGTGCGCGACATCCTGTCCGAACTGGAAAAACCCGGTCGCGACCCGCGCCCCGATTTCAAGACGGCAAGCTTCGCCGACGGGATCGAGGACATCAAGGATCTGCGCCCCGGGATGGTGCTGGAAGGCACGGTGACCAACGTCGCGGCCTTCGGCGCCTTTGTCGACATCGGCGTGCATCAGGACGGGCTGGTCCATGTCAGCCAGCTGGCGGATCGCTTCATCAAGGACCCGCACGAGGTGGTGAAGGCGGGCGATGTGGTCAAGGTCACGGTGACCGAGGTCGACGTGCCGCGCAAACGGATCGGCCTGTCGATGCGCAAGGACGGTGGCGCCAGCGCGCGCGAAGACCGAGCCGCGCGCAGTGTCGGACCGGGCGGCCCGAAAGGTGCCAGGCCACCGCGCGGGCCGATGCAGGCGGGCCCCAAGGGGCAGGGCGGGGCGGCGGCCGGCACCGGCGCATTCGGCGCGGCGCTGCTGGACGCGATGCGCAAACGCTGATCCTGCGACGGTGCGTCGGGGTGACCCGCGACGCTGTCTGTGCTAGTCTTTCGCCTGTTGGGGACGCCTCGTGTGGGCGGTCCCGGGCGGACTGCGGGTTTGTGTCAATCGCTTCTGTCATGTCTGACGCAGCGTTATGCTGCGACGGCGTGTCTCAGGGGGTAACGGGTTTGTCGCATAGTCATACCGTTCACATTCTCGTAACTGAATACTTGGGAGACCCATATCCAGCCCTACGCCAGATTTCGGAGACTTGATGAGACAGACAGCGTTACGGATCACTGCCATCGTCTGGGCAGTCGTCCTGGGAGGGGGAGGCGCTGTCGCGCAAGACACCGCGGCCCCCGCAGAGCAGACGCCCACCGGCGCCCAGTCGATGCCCGCTCCGGGTGCGCTGGCCGCCCATATGAGCGATCCGGTCAAGGAATTGACCGCCGATCACGCGAAATTCGAGATCCTCAAGGGCCCCTTTGCCTCGGGCCCCGAAGTCACCGCCGCCTGTCTGAGCTGCCACACCGAGGCCAGCAATCAGGTGATGCATTCGGTGCACTGGAAATGGGAATATGACAATCCGGCCACCGGACAGACCCTGGGCAAGTCCAAGGTTCTGAACGCATTTTGCGGCAACGTCGCGTCGAACGAAGTGCGCTGCACCTCGTGCCACACCGGCTATGACTGGGTCGATGTGCGCCAGCCGATGCCCGACGATCCGACCAAGGTCGACTGCCTCGTGTGCCATGACACCTCGGGGCAATATGCCAAGCAAGACAACACCGCAGGCAACCCGCCGCTGGACCCGGTGGACCCGAAGGCCAAGACCATCACCGGGGCTGCGGCAACGCCCGTCGATCTGGTGAAGGCGGCGCTGTCGGTGGGCGAGCCCACGCGGCAGAACTGCGGCAACTGCCATTTCTACGGCGGCGGCGGCGATAACGTGAAGCACGGCGATCTCAGCTCGGCGCTGTTCGATCCCAGCCGCGCGGTGGATGTGCACATGTCGAAGGACGGTGCCAATTTCACCTGCGAGGCCTGTCACGTCTCGGACAAGCACGTTCTGGCCGGTTCGCGCTACAACACCGACGTGGCGCTGCCCGATGATGCGATGCACAAGCCGGGTGCTGCGCGCGACGTGGCGGCCTGCACCTCGTGCCACACCGATCAGCCGCACAAGGGGCCGAACCCGGTGATCGGCATGAAGCTGAACGATCACACCGACAAGGTGGCCTGCCAGACCTGCCACATCCCGGAATTCGCGCGGGGCGGCGTGGCGACCAAGACCTGGTGGGACTGGTCCACGGCGGGCAAGCTGAAAGACGGCAAGGGCTATTCCGAGGAAGAGTTCGTGCAGTCCGACGGCAAGCATCTGCACACCTATCTGTCGACCAAGGGCGATTTCAAATGGGGCGAGAATGTCGTGCCCTATTACGCCTGGTCGAATGGCGTGATGACCTACACCCTACCCGAAACCACGATCGACCCGACCCAGGTGGTCGAGATCAATTCGATCGGCGGCGAAGCCGGGGCCAAGGATGCGCGGATCTTCCCGTTCAAGCGGATGGAAGGCAAACAGGCCTACGACACCGAGCGTAACGTGCTGCTGTATAACCACGTTTACGGTCCGGGCGATGGCACGGCGTTGTGGTCCTATTTCGATTGGGAAAAATCGCTGAAGGCGGGGATGGACTATGTCGGTCTGGAGTACTCCGGCAAGTTCGATTTCGTCGAAACCCACATGTACTGGCCGATCACCCATATGGTCGCGCCGAAGGAAGACGCGCTGAAATGCGAAAGCTGCCACAGCGAAGGCGGCCGGATGGCCAATATTGCGGGCATCTATGTGCCGGGCAGCGGCATCGGTATCGGCGGCAAACTGGGGCTGGTGGTGTTCCTGATGGCGCTTCTGGGCGTGGTCGGGCACGGCGTTCTGCGCCTGTTTGGCAAGAAAGGGGATCACCATGGTTGAACGTTGCGTCAAGGTTTACACCCGGTTCAACCGGATCTGGCACTGGTCGCAGGTTGCCTCGATCATGGTGCTGTTCTTCACCGGCGCGCGGCTGCTGGGCCTGCACCAGATCGGGCCGTTCGGTCTGGCGGTGACAGTGCATACCATCGTGGCGCTGGCACTGCTGCTGCTGTGGATCTTTGCCACCTTCTGGCTGTTCACCACCGGCGGCTGGCGCCAGTTTATTCCGCGGCTGACGGGGCTGGCGCAGGTTGCCCGCTTCTATGCCTACGGCGTTTTCAAGGGCGAAGAGCACCCCTATGTGAAACGCTATGACCGTCGGCATAACCCGTTGCAGGCGCTGGCCTATTTCGCGCTGAAAATGGCGCTGTTCCCGGCAATCTGGATCTCGGGGCTGCTGTATCTCAGCTATAACCTCTGGGGTGGGAACGACGGGCAGGCGGTGCTGCTCGGGCTGGTCGCCAACCTGCATGTGCTGGCCGCCTTCGCCATTGCGTCCTTCGTGGTGGTGCATGTCTATCTGCTGACCATCGGCCATGGCTTCCGTCAGCATGTGCGCCCGATGATCACCGGCTATGAAAAGGTCGATCTGACCCCCGAGGCCGAGGCCTATTTCGAGTCCACCGGGCAGTTGATCAAGGACTGACCCGCAGGTCATACCAAACAGGAACGGGCGCCGGAGAGATCCGGCGCCCGTTTCTTTTGTCCGGTGGTGCGGGCCTCAGCCCAGGCTGACCAGCGCGTGCCGCTTCTTGCCCGCCGAGAGCTTCACCGGCTCTGCGAAGTCGCCCGCATGGAACATCCGGCCCGCATCGGCGCACAGATCGTCGTTCACCCGCAGCCCGCCTTCGGCGATCAGCCGCTTGCCGTCCTTGCCGGTCTTGGCCAGGCCCGAACGCACAACCAGCTGCGCCAGGCTGATGCCCTCGGTCAGATCGGCGGGGTCCAGATGCAGGGTGGGCAGGTCATCGCCTACGCCGCCCTTTTCGAACACTTCGCGCGCGGTGGCCTCGGCCGCCTCGGCCGCGGCGCGGCCATGGCACAGCGCGGTGACCTCATTGGCCAGAATGACCTTGGCCGCGTTGATTTCCGACCCTGCCAGCGCGCCCAGACGGTCGCATTCCTCGACCGGCAGCTCGGTATAGAGCTTCAGGAACCGGCCGACATCGGCGTCGGTCGTGTTGCGCCAGAACTGCCAGAACTCGTAGGGGCTCAGCATCTCGGCGTTCAGCCAGATCGCGCCGCCCTGCGACTTGCCCATCTTCTTGCCGTCCGAAGTGGTCAGCAGGGGCGAGGTCAGGCCGTAGATCTCGTGATCCAGCACACGCCGCGTCAGGTCGATCCCGTTGACGATATTGCCCCACTGGTCCGAGCCGCCCATCTGCAGCAGGCAGCCGTAGCGGCGATTCAGTTCAAGGAAATCATAGGCCTGCAGGATCATGTAGTTGAATTCGAGGAAGCTCAGCGATTGCTCGCGATCCAGCCGCGACTTCACCGATTCAAAGCTCAGCATCCGGTTGACCGAGAAATGCCGCCCGATGTCGCGCAGGAAATCGAGGTAATTGAGCCCGTCCAGCCATTCGGCATTGTTCAGCATCAGCGCGCCGGTCGGCCCGTCGCCGTAATCAAGGTATTTCGCGAAGACCTGCTTCATGCCGGCGATATTCTCGTCGATCTGCGCGGGCGAGAGCAGCGGGCGCTCGTCCGAGCGGAACGAGGGGTCACCCACCTTGGTGGTGCCGCCGCCCATCAGGGTGATCGGCTTGTGCCCGGTCTTTTGCAGCCAGCGCAGCATCATGATGTTCAGCAGATGCCCGACATGCAGCGACTTGGCCGTCGCGTCATAGCCGATATAGGTCGGAACGATGCCTTTGACCAAAGCCTCGTCCAACGCCTGATAATCGGTGCAATCGGCCAGATAGCCGCGCTCCATCATCACACGCATGAAGTCTGATTTGGGGTGGTAGGTCATCGTGCTTGTCCCTTTCTACGCCCCATGCGTATATCGGCCAAGCAGCCAAAGGGGAAGCCATGTTGAAGACGGGTCCGGTCCGGGCGTTGGGGGCGATGTCGGGCACTTCGCTTGATGGCGTGGATGCCGCGCTGGTGCTGACCGATGGCGTGCGGATCTTCGACTTTGGCCGCCATGGCTATCGCCCCTATTCGGAGGCGGAGCGGGCGACCTTGCGTGCCGTTCTGGGGTGTTGGCCCGGGGCGCCGGGGGTCGAGGCCGCGGCCGAGCTGGTCGAAACCGCCCATGCCGAAGTGCTGAGCGACTTCCCCGAGGCCGAACTGGTGGGCTTTCACGGCCAGACGCTGGCGCATGATCCGCAGGGCCTGCAAGGGCCGCGGCGCACCCATCAGGCCGGCAATGGCGCGGTGCTGGCCGAGGTGCTGGAACGGCCCGTGGTCTGGGATTTCCGCACGATGGATGTGGATCTGGGCGGGCAAGGTGCGCCGCTGGTGCCCTTCTTCCACTTCGCCTGCGCGATCTGGGCGGGGCTGGACGCGCCGGTGGCGTTTGTGAACCTCGGCGGCGTCGGAAATGTGACCTGGGTCGATCCGCGCGCCCCGGGCCCCGAGGCGCCGGGCGCGGTTCTGGCCTTCGACACCGGCCCCGCCAATGCACCGATCAACGATCTGCTGGCGGCGCGGCGCGGGCAGGCCTGCGACGAGGGCGGCGAACTGGCGCTGAGCGGGCAGGTCGAGGAAGCGCTGGTCGCGCGGTTCCTGGCCCATCCGTATTTCCTGAAAATTCCACCCAAATCTCTGGACCGCAATGATTTTCGTGAAGTTCTGAAATTTGTAGATGACCTGTCCGACGCCGATGCCGCCGCCACCCTGACCGCCTGTGCCGCGGCCGCCGTCGCGCGCGGGGCCGAACATTTTCCGACCCCGCCTGCGGCGGTTTATGTCAGTGGCGGCGGGCGATTGAATGCCGCGTTGATGGCGGAACTGTCGCGCCGCATGGGCTGCCCGGTGGCCCCGGTCGAGGATATCGGGCTGAATGGCGACATGCTGGAAGCGCAGGCCTTTGCCTATCTGGCGGTGCGGGTTGCGCGCGGACTGCCCACCACGGGGCCCAGCACCACCGGCGTTGCGGCGCTGGTTGGCGGCGGCAAGGTCAGCCGGCCGGGGTGACCCCTGCCTGTGGCCGCTTGACCGGCGCGTGGCGCCGCGCTAAGTCGCCCGAGCCGAGAAACGGAAGACCGGTTGGTTACCCCGGTCCCTGCGCGTGCCGCAGGAGTTAGTCGATCCTCGAACCCACGGCCTCTGATCCCCCGCGCACTGGCGCCAATTATGAGACCGTAACCAATGCAACACCCTGATCCCAAACGGGAAAAGCTGACGATCATCGTCGCCCAAATCTTCATTTCCTGCATGATGGCGTTTTTGATGACGCTGATCTTTTCGATCCTGCCCTTCGGCTTTGGCCCGGGCTGGTTTGCCAGCTGGATGCGCCATTGGCTGACCGCCTGGCCGGTCGCCTTCGTGTTCTCGCTCGGTGTCGGGCCGCTGGCCTTCAGGCTTGCCTTCCTGCTGATGCACCGCCCTCAAAACGGTGCTTGACGCCGAGTGCGGCTGTGCCCTCCGGTCTGCTCAGAGCCCTGAGGTTCCGGCCGTTTCTTCTTGGTCCAAATACTCCCGCCGGAGGCAAGAAAACCCCGCCGCAGCGCAGGCTGCGACGGGGTTTTTTGAGTATTTTTGCCAAGAAGAAGCGGCGCTTACTTCAGGATCGAGCGGCCCGCGTATTCGGCGGTTTCGCCCAGCATTTCCTCGATACGGATCAGCTGGTTGTATTTCGCCAGCCGGTCCGAGCGCGCCAGCGAGCCGGTCTTGATCTGGCCGCAGTTGGTGGCGACCGCCAGATCGGCGATGGTCGCGTCTTCGGTCTCGCCCGAGCGGTGCGACATCACGTTGGTGTAGCGCGCGCGATGGGCCATTTCGACGGCCTGCAGGGTCTCGGTCAGGGTGCCGATCTGGTTGACCTTGACCAGCATCGAGTTGGCGACGCCCGCCTTGATGCCATCGGCCAGACGGCGCGGGTTGGTGACGAACAGATCGTCGCCCACCAGCTGAACCTTGTCGCCCAGTTTCTCGGTCAGGATCTTCCAGCCGTCCCAATCATCCTCGGACATGCCGTCTTCGATCGAGATGATCGGGTAGGCGGCGCAGAGTTTTGCCAGATATTCGGCGTTCTCTTCCGAGGTCAGGCTCAGGCCTTCGCCCTTCATCTCGTATTTGCCGTTCTTGAAATACTCGGTCGAGGCGCAGTCGAGCGCGAGATAGATGTCTTCGCCCGGTTTGTAGCCCGCCTTTTCGATCGAGGCGAGGATCAGATCCAGCGCCGCGGTGGTCGAGGCGATGTTCGGGGCAAAGCCGCCTTCATCGCCCAGGCCCGTGGACAGGCCCTGCGCCGACAGCTCTTTTTTCAGGGTGTGGAAGACTTCCGACCCCATGCGCACCGCGTCGCGGATATTGCCCGCGGCGACCGGCATGATCATGAATTCCTGAATGTCGATCGGGTTGTCGGCATGTTCGCCGCCGTTGATGATGTTCATCATCGGCACCGGCAGAACCCGCGCCGAGGTGCCGCCGACATAGCGATAGAGCGGCTGGGTGCAGAAATCGGCCGCGGCTTTGGCCACCGCCAGCGACACGCCCAGAATGGCGTTGGCGCCCAGGCGCGACTTGTTCGGCGTGCCGTCCAACTCGCACATCATCCGGTCGATCTCGACCTGTTCGGTGGCGTCTTCGCCCACCAGGTTTTCGGCCAGCTCGCCATTCACCGCCATCACGGCTTCCAGCACGCCCTTGCCCATGTAGCGCGCCTTGTCGCCATCGCGGCGTTCCATCGCCTCATGCGCGCCGGTCGAGGCGCCCGAAGGCACCGCCGCACGGCCCATCGTGCCGTCTTCGAGGATCACGTCGACCTCAACGGTCGGGTTGCCGCGGCTGTCGAGGATTTCGCGCGCGTGGATGTCGATGATCGTGCTCATGTCGGTCCCCTCATTGGGTGGCTGAAGAAGTCGCGCTCTCTATACCCCCAGGGCCGTCGCGCGAAAAGGGCGCATCGCGGCAAAAACGCCGCATCCCGGTATGTTAGCGACGAAGCTGCCCCCGCAGCCGGGCCTGCCGCCACAATGTATAGAGCCCCGAGCCCACAATCACCGCCCCCCCGATCAGGGTGTAGCGGTCGACGGATTCGGAAAACACTGCCCAGCCGATGATCAGGGCAAAGATCAGCCGGGTGTAACGGAACGGCGTGATGACCGAAACCTCGCCCAGCCGCATCGCCGCGATCAGCGCGTAATAGCCGCCCGTGCCGAACAAGAGCGCACCCGCGATCTGCGCCAGATCCAGCGGGGACGGCGGAACAAACCCTGCCGGGTCAAGCGCGGTCATCAGCAGCCCGGCGGGGATGATCGTGGCAAATCCATAGGTCGCCAGCTGCATCGAGGCGATGGTTTTCGGCACCCGGCGGGTGGCCACATCGCGCACCGCCAGCCCGATCACCGCGACCACGGCCAGCAGCGACAGCACCGAAAAGCCCTCGGTCCCCGGCCGGATCACGATCATCACGCCGATGAAGCCGATCACGATGGCCGACCAGCGCCGCGACCCGACCTTTTCGCCCAGAAACAGCGCGGCCCCCAGCGTCACTGCCAGCGGTGTGGCCTGCAAGATCGCCGAGGCCTGCGCCAGCGGCGTGAAGGCGATGGCCGAGACGAAGGCCAGGGTTCCGACCAGCTCGCCCAGATTGCGCACGATCACCGGGCGCGAAAACAGATCGCCGGAAAACAGCCGGTCGCGGCGCCAGAGCGCGAGGGCGGCAAAGATCACCGTGCCGCCCGCCCCCAGCAGGGCCAGAACCTCGCCCACCGCCAGCCGGGTCGACAGCGACTTGACGAACATGTCCTCCAGCGCGAAGCCCGCCATGGCGACGACCATCAGAATGCTTCCGCGCAGATTTTCCATGAGGCCCCTCGGAGTGGCGCTGACCGGGTGGTCAAACCGTGATCTGGCTTTGCCGCAAAGCCCGCGCGTCGTCCAGCACGCGATTGTGTCGCGCACAATCAGCGCAAGAGGCCGGTCACATCCGCCCAGATCGGCAGGTGATCCGAGGCGCGCCGGGCCAGCGCGCTGTCGAAGACGCCCATTCGCACCACCCGCACCCGGGCGCAGGTCACCAGCCGGTCGAGCCGCCCGAGTGGCGCGCGCGCCGGAAAGCTGGGGCCGGGGGCGTGGATGTCAAAGCCGGTCAGTGCCTCGAACCCGTGTTTGGCGCGCCATTCGTTGAAATCGCCGATGGCCATCGCCGGGTCGGGCGCGGCATCCCCCAGTACCTGCGCAATCCGCGTCCATTGTGCGCGTCGGTCCATCCGCCGCAGCCCCAGATGCCCGGCGATCAGCGTGAAGGGCGCGGCCCCCGGCGCCGCGATGCGCAGCGCCAGCGCGCCGCGCGGCTCCAGCCCGGGCAGGGTCAGCGCCTCGGAGTGCAAAAGCCGGAACCCGCGCCGCAGCAGCACCGTCTGGCCGTGCCATCCCAGGCTGTCGGGCCCGGTGCGCGGCAGCGGCTCGGGGCGCTGGAAATCGCTGTCTTCCTCGATCATCCGGGTGGTCAGCGCGGCAGGGCGCGCGCCCATGCGCAGGTCGGTTTCCTGCAGGGCGACGACATCGGCCCCCAGGGCGTTTATCACCGCAAGACTGCGTGCCGGATCACGGCTGCCATCCGATCCCACGCATTTGTGCAGATTATAGGATGCGATACGCACTGTCATGGAAAGCCTTTAGATTGCAGGGCATTGCGCAGCAAAGCTCAAGTTCCGCAAAAGGTGCGTTCGACGCGTTCCTCGGGGCGGGGCGCGGCCTCCAGATCCGAAAATTCCGGGGCCGGGTCGAAGGGCCTGGCCAGTGCCGCCCCCAGCCGGTGGAACGGCGCGAAATCGTCCTCCACCGCCGCCACGATCACCGCCTCGATCCGATGGTTGCGCGGAATACGCACCGGATTGGCGCGGGCCATCACCGCCTGCGGGGCGGCTTCGGCCGCCAGCCGCGCCTGCCAGCGCGCCTCCCAGCCATCAAACGCGGCGGGGTCGATGAATTCATCGCGCGCGCGGCCCGTTACCAACCCGCGGAAGGTTCGGGTGAAATCGGCGCGCTCGGTCGCCATGCGCGAAAGCAGATCCTCGATCAGCGTGCGATCGTCCTCGCCGGCCCGGGCCAGTCCGATCTTCGCCCCGAACCGGTGTAGCCATGCCGCCTGGAACTGCGGCGCGAAACCGTGCACCGCCTCGGTCGCGGCCTCGATCGCCGGGCCTTCGGGGCCCATCAGCGGCAACAGGCAACTGGCGAATTGCGCCAGGTTCCAGGCGGCGATCTGCGGTTGGTTGGCATAGGCATAACGGCCGTACTGGTCGATCGAGGAAAACACCGTGTTGGGATGGTAGACATCCATGAAGGCACAGGGGCCGAAGTCGATGGTTTCCCCCGACAGCGCCATGTTGTCGGTGTTCATGACTCCATGGATGAAGCCGACGGCCATCCATTGCGCGATCAGATCCGCCTGCCGCGCCACCACCGCGCGCAGCAGATCAAGCGGTGTTTCCGACTGGGGATAATGTCGGTCAATCAGATGCTTGCACAGCGTTTCCAATGCGGGCACGTCATCGCGTGCGGCGAAATACTGGAAGGTGCCGACGCGGATATGGCTTGATGCGACGCGGGTCAGGATCGCGCCGGGGCGGCCCGATGCCTCGCGCACCACGACCTCTCCGGTGCTGACCGCGGCCAGGGCGCGGGTGGTCGGAATGTCCAGCGCGGCGAAGGCCTCGCTCACCAGATATTCGCGCAACACCGGACCAAGCCAGGCCCGCCCGTCACCCCGCCGCGAAAACGGCGTCTGGCCCGCGCCCTTGAGTTGCAGATCGAAGCGCGCACCATCCGGTGCCACGACCTCGCCCAGCAGGATCGCACGGCCATCGCCAAGGCTATGCGACCAGCCGCCGAACTGATGCCCCGCATAGGCCATCGCCAGCGGTGTTGCGCTGGCCGGCATGGCATTGCCCGCCAGCATCGCCACCCCGTCGGGGCCCGCCAGCCAGTCGGGGTCGAGCCCGAGCCGCACGGCCAGATCCCGATTCAGGGCAATCAGCGCCGGCGCGCGCACCGGCACCGGGTCTTGCCGGGCAAAAAAGCGGTCGGGCAGGCGGGCATAGCTTGTGTCGAAAACGGGGGGCTGGGTCATCGCTCTGATCTGGGCCTTGCACGGAGGGGATCAAGGTCGTTTGAGTATTTTTGCCAAGAAGAAGCGGATAATTTCTTCTTGGCCCAAATACTCCCGCCGGAGGCGGCGGCGCTCACAACCGGCTCAGGCGTTCGGTTAGCAGGGCATAGAAGCCCTCGGCATCGACACCGCCCATGAACATCGCATTCGCCGGGCGGTCGGTCACCCGCCACCAGTCGGCCACCGTCATGCCCAGCGTCAGCTCTGACCGGGTTTCGATTTCCACATTGATATGGCGGCCGGTGAACAGATCGGGGCGGATCAGGTAGGCGATCACGCAGGGGTCGTGCAGGGGCGCGCCCTGGCTGCCGTATTTCGCCATGTCGAAGCGCTCGAAGAAATCGGTCCAGCTGGCGACCGCATGGCCGACGGGGGTGCCAAGCGCGCGGAACGCCTCGATCCGGGCGCGGGTGGTCAGCACCTTGTGGGTCACATCCAGCGGCATCACCACGATTGGAACGCCGGATTTGAACACGATTTCCGCGGCTTGCGGGTCGACGTAAATGTTGAATTCCGCGGTTGGGGTGACGTTGCCCACTTCGAAATAGGCGCCGCCCATCAGTACGATTTCGGCGATCTTCGGGGCGATGTCGGGGGCGCGTTGCAGGGCGGTGGCGATATTGGTCAGTGGTCCTAGCGGACACAGCGTCACCGTCCCTGCGGGTTCGGTGCGTAGCGTCTCGATCAGAAAATCGACCGCGTGCTGGTCCTGCAGCGCCATTTCGGGGGCGGGCAGGGCGATCCCGTCAAGACCGGTCTTGCCATGCACATATTCCGCCGTCACCAGCGCCCGCTCCAGCGGTCGGTCGCAGCCGGCGAACACCCGGGTTTCGGGGCGTCCGGCCAGTTCGCAGATCACCCGCGCATTATGCGCCGTGCGCGCCAGCGGCACATTGCCCGCGACGCAGGTCAGGCCCAGCACCTCCAGTTCGGGGCTGGCCAGCGCCAGCAGGATCGCCACAGCGTCGTCTTGGCCGGGGTCGGTGTCGATGATGATCTTGCGGGTCATGTGCGGGCTCCGGTTTCTGGGCAGAGTGTCGCGGCCCGGCGGCAGAGTCCAGATCCGCAGCCCCGGTCAAAACTTCGCCACAATTGATCAATAGCTTGGTCTGATAAGACGAGTGGAAACGGGCCAACCGATACCACCGCGAGACGAGGCGTGAGATGAGCAGGACGCACCACCACATCTTTTTGGCGGCCCCCGGATTCGGGCCGCTTGGCGCCAGCGTGGCGCGCGGCCTTGCACAGGGACGCGCGGCACTGACCGCGGCGGACAAAATCCATGTCGACGAAACCCTGATGGGGCGCGCTGGCGCGGGCCTGTCGGGGTTCTTTCCGATGGCGCCGCAGCGAATGCGCCGGTTTGCCACGAAAATTCAGGGGCCGGTCGGGCGCGTCGTGCTGCTGACGCAGAGCTATGACACCTATTTTCCGCAGATCTGGCGGCATCAGGCGCAACGCCGCGCGATGCCGGATTTCGGGGATATCGCCCCCGCCCTGGTGCGCGATCAGCGCGGTTGGGCCGATCTGGTGGCCGAGGTGCTGCGGGAACTGAACCCGCGCGATCTGGTCGTTCTGCCTGCGCCGGTCACCCCCGCCGAGGTGCTGGCGGCGCTGGCACCCGGGGTGGCGTTGCCGGTGGCGCCGCTCGATACGGTGCAACTGCCCGACACCGGCCTTGCCATGCTGCAGCGACTGCTGCGCGCGGGCGTCAGCATTGCCCCGCGGCAGGCCCAGCGGCTGATGGCCTTTCATGCCGAACAGCCGCAGCCCGCGCCGCTGGCCGGCTTCGGCGTTCTGGAAGCCGCGCGCCTGCGCCGCCGTTATGAGCAGGATCTGGACCGGATCGCCGCCACGCCGGGGGTGCGCATCGGGGCGATGGCGCCGCTGGCGATTGCCGCAGAATGACAAAAGCCCCAAGGTGACCTTGGGGCTTTTGTATTTTTTGTCAGGCAATTAGCCGTCGAAGTTCACTTCCTCGATCAGCTTGAGCGCAGCCGGGCGCAGCGCGGCCACTTCGGTCAGGCTCAGCGTGTCGGGCGTGAACGGGCCCCAGCTTGTGACCAGCGCCGAGGACGGCACGCCGGGCTTGACCGGGAATTCGTGGTTGGTCTCGGCATAGATTTTCTGCGCCTCGTCCGAGGCCAGGAATTCCATCAGCTTCAGCGCGTTTTCGTGGTTCGGCGCGGCGGCGGTCATCGCAGCGCCCGAAATGTTCATATGGGTGCCGCCGCCTTCGAAGACCGGGAAGACGATGTTCACCGCCGCGGCATAGTCTTTCTCGACCGCATCGTTGACCATCTGACCCATGTAATAGGTGTTGCCCAGGCTGATGTCGCATTCGCCCGCCCAGATGGATTTCACCTGGCTGCGGTCATTGCCCTCGGGTTTCTTGGCAAGGTTCGCCTTCACCCCTTCGAGCCAGGTTTTCGTGGCCTCGGGGCCGTGATGGGCCATATAGGCGGCGGTCAGCGCGACGTTGTAATCGCTGGTGAAGGGACGGGTGCAGATCCGGCCTTTCCATTTCGGATCGGCCAGGTCTTCGTAGGTCGTCACCTCGCCCGGGGCCACGCGGTCCTTGCTGGCATAGACGATGCGCGCGCGCGAGGTCAGGCCGAACCACTGTTTGTTCGGGTCGCGGAAGCTTTCGGGGATCGCGGCTTCCAGCGTCGGGTCGTCCACGGCCTGGGTCACGCCCGCGTCCACCACCTGCATCAGCCGGGCGATGTCGACCGTCATCACCAGATCGGCAGGGCTGCGCCGGCCTTCCGCCTGCAGGCGTTCCACCATGCCCTTGTCGACGAAGGCCACGTTCACGTCGATGCCGGTTTCCTTGGTGAAGGCGTCGAACAGCGGTTGCACCAGCTCGGGTTGGCGGTGCGAATAGACGTTCACCTCTTCGGCCAGGGCGGGGGCGGCGATCAGCGCGGTCGTCAGGGCCAGCAGGATGCGAGCGGTCATGGGTGACTCCTTTAGTCGGAATTTGGCCCGGTTAAAGCGGATGCCTGTGCACAGGTCAATACCCGAGTGGATAACTCGGATACTCTGTCGGCTTTGTGATCGTGGCGCCCGCGCGGGCGGGGCAGTCCGTGCTCAGCCCTGCGCGGTTTCCAGCGCCTCAAGCGCGGCCATCCACAGCTCTTCGGCGCGGGCCATGGCCTCACGCGCCTCGGCGTGTTTTTTCGCCCATTTTTCCGCATCTCCCGCGCGGGCGGGTTCGTAAAGCGCCGGGTCCGCCATGATTGCGTCAAGCTTTTCAAGCATTTCCGTCAGCTTGTTCACGCGGTCTTCGCATTTGCGCACCTCACTGCGCAATTGTTGCAACTCGTCGCGCGAAGCACGGGCGGGTTTTTCCTTCGCCTTGGCCGGGGCGGATTTGGCGGCGCTATCGCCTGCCAGCAATTCGCCGCGATATTGTTCAAGATCGCCGCTATAGGGCGCCACCGCGCCGCCCTTGACCAGCCACAGCCGGTCTGCGACCAGCCCCAGCAGGTGCATGTCGTGGCTGACCAGAATCACCGCGCCGGAATAGGCGGTCAGCGCCTCGACCAGCGCCTCGCGGGATTCGATGTCCAGGTGGTTGGTCGGTTCGTCGAGGATCAGCAGATGCGGCGCGTCGAGCGTGGCCAAGAGCAGCGAAAGCCGCGCCTTCTGCCCGCCCGACAGCTTGCCGACCTTGGTTTCGGCCTGATCGGCGCCAAGCCCGAAGCCCGCCAGACGCGCCCGCAGCCGGGGTTGGCCTTCGTCCGGGCGCAGCCGCTGGATATGCGCCAGCGGTGTTTCGCCAAGGTCCAGCTCGTCGACCTGATGTTGCGCGAAATAGCCGATCCGCAGTTTCGAGCTGCGCGTGATGGTCCCTTCGGAAACTTGAAGTTTGCCCGCCAGCAGTTTGGAAAGCGTGGATTTTCCTTCGCCATTTCGGCCCAGTAGGGCGATCCGGTCGTCCTGGTCGATCCGCAGGCTGAGGCGGCGCAGCACGGGCGGGCCGCCATAGCCCACGGCCGCGCCTTCCATGGTGATGATCGGCGGGCTGAGCTGTTCGGGCGCGGGGAAGGTGAAGACCTGTTTCGCCGCTTCCTCGGGCGCGGTGATCGGCTCCATCTTTTCAAGCATCTTGACGCGGGCCTGCGCCTGCACCGCCTTGCTGGCCTTGGCCTTGAACCGGTCGACGAAGCTTTGCAGATGGGCGCGGCGGGCCTCTTGCTTCTTGGCCTCGGCGGCCTGGCCCGCGCGGGCGGCGGCGCGCTGGCGGGCGAACTGGTCATAAGGCCCGTTCCACAGCGTCAGCTTGCGGTTTTCCAGATGCAGGATCGAGCCCACGGCGCGGTTCAGCAGATCGCGGTCGTGGCTGATGATCAGCACGGTATGGGGATATTTCGCCAGATACTGTTCCAGCCAGAGCGCGCCTTCCAGATCCAGATAGTTGGTCGGTTCGTCCAGCAACAGGTAATCGGGCTGGGCAAACAGAACGCCCGCCAGCGCCACGCGCATCCGCCAGCCGCCCGAGAAATCCGAACAGGGACGCAGCTGCGCCTCGGCGTCGAAGCCCAGCCCTTTCAGGATCGCGCTGGCCCGGCCCTCGGCGGACCAGGCGTCGATATCGGCCAGGCGCGCATGCACCTCGGCGATGCGATGCGGGTCGGTGGCGGTCTCGGCTTCGGCCATCAGGGCGGCGCGTTCAATGTCGGCGGCCAGCACGGTATCGAGCAGGCTGGTGGCCGACGATGGCACCTCTTGCGCCACGCCACCGATACGGGCGCGGTTGGGCAGGGTGATTTCGCCACCTTCCAGAACCAGCTCGCCCCGGATCAGCTTGAACAGCGTGGTCTTGCCCGCGCCATTGGCGCCGACGATCCCGACCTTGTGGCCGGTGGGAATGGTGGCAGAGGCGCCCTCAAACAGCGGGCGGCCCTCGACGGAATAGGAGATGTCGGAAATCTTGAGCATGGCGCTGTCCTGCCCTGCCTGCCTGCCCGCGTCAACGGCCAAGCGCGCAGGGGCGGGGCGCTAGTCCAGCAGGCCCGCCATCAGATCGACCGGCCAGGACCGGAAATCGACCAGCGGCTGATCGCCCTCTTCGGAAAACACGAAGACGTGGATTTCGTCGTTCAGCAGCGCCATCCGGCAGAACCGCCCCTCGGCGGCCAGATCGACGGGGCACACCGGCATGTCGACATGCGGCACGGCGGCTTCGAACATCAGATAGGTGAAGGGCAGGGCGGCCGGCGCGTCCCCGGCGGGTCCGTCTTGTGCGGCCAGCGGCGTGGCGGCAAGGCAAAGCGGCAGCAGCAGGCGGATCAGCGGGCGCATCGGGGGCTCCTTCGGGGCTGGTGTCCCGCAGCAGATAATCGGGAAGCGTCGGGCACACAATGGCCCGACCTGCCGCTTTGCACCAGAGTTTCGCGCAAAAGTCATCATACCGGGGTAACCCTTGCCCATAAGGAGGGCTTTTCAAGCGCAAAACCCCGTGCTAGCAGGCCCCAGACGCAATTTCGGACCGGGTGGACAAACCCCGGACAACTATAGGAAGGGCTTCCCTCATGGCCATCGAACGCACGCTCTCGATCATCAAACCCGATGCCACCCGCCGCAACCTCACCGGCAAGATCAATGCCAAATTCGAGGAAGCCGGCCTGCGCATCGTCGCGCAAAAGCGCATCAAGCTGTCCATGGAACAGGCCGGCAAATTCTATGAAGTCCACAAAGAACGCCCCTTCTATGGCGAGCTGTGCGAATTCATGGCGTCCGAACCGGTCGTCGTGCAGGTTCTGGAAGGCGAAGGCGCCATTGCGAAGAACCGTGAAGTGATGGGCGCAACCAACCCGGCGCAGGCCGCGGACGGCACCATCCGCAAGGAATTCGCGCTGTCGGTCGGCGAAAACTCGGTCCACGGCTCGGACGCGCCGGAAACCGCCGCGCAGGAAATCGCCTTCTTCTTCTCGGGTCTTGAACTGGTCGGCTAAGGCCGGGCAGGGGGCGGCGTCCGGCGCAGCCCCAGACCGATCTCATCAAGGGCCGCTTCCAGCCGGAGGCGGCCCTTGTCATTGCTGATGCTGGCGCGCGCCCCGGTATCTGGTTGTGCCGCAACACGCGCCTTCATCGCGTCGAACTTGACCCGCAGCGCGGCTTTCTCGGCCCCGCGGCAGTCGTTCCAGGGGCGGCCTTGCAGGGTCATCACCAGCGCGTAATATCCGATGAAATGCGGCGGGTTCCCGGCGGCGATCCAGGCCGCATAGGCGGCATCCGCCCCCATCGCGCGCAGGGTCTGGGCATCGACGATGCCCGCGCGGGCAAAGCCTTCGGCCGTGGCCGGGCCGATGCCGGAAATGGTGGTGATCGGAAGCGGGTCGGTCTGGGTCATCTGCGGATCGCTCTGGCAATGCGCCAGTGTCCCGCGCAATGCAGGCCCATGCAAGCCCGGGCGCGATGCAGGGCTAAGGTCCGGCGGCCAAGACGGCCGGGGCGGAGGGCGGGGCCGTTTCACACAGCCCGCGCCACGGGTCCGGGCTCAGATCGACGCCCAGTCGGTGAACCCGGTCTGTTGCGGTGCGGGGGCGGTTTGTCCCTGTTGCTGCGGTTTGGCCGGAGCGGAGGGCGTGCCCTGTTGTTGCGTGGTCTGCATGGTTTGCCTCAATGATTTTCGCCTTGCCCCTTTATGAGGCACCCTGAAAATGGCGAAATCGCGGCGGAGCTACGCCTTGTTTGTTAACCGGTCAAGCGAAGATGAAGCCGGGCGCGCGGCCTCGCGCGGATGTTACAGGGCCGCGCGCGGTTCGGTCTCGTCCTTGGCTGCGGGACGGGGCCCGCCGCAGACCGAAATCGCAGGTGTTCCGGGCAGTCGCAGCAGGTGTTCCAGCGCGGCGTTATCCGCGACCATATCGGCCAAAGTCCGCCGATCCATCGAGGCATAGAAGGCCTCCAGCGCCTCCAGCAGGGCTTCGCGGAACAGGCAGGCCTCGTAGAGCGGGCAGGTGTTCGAATCGAGGTCGAAACATTCCGCAAAGGGCAGGGTCGCCTCGAAGGCGCGCAGCACCTCGCCCACGCCGATCTGGTCCATCGGACGCGCAAGCCGCAATCCGCCGGACCGGCCGCGCTGCGTTTCGATGAAACCGCGCTGTGCCAAGGTGTTGACGACCTGTGCCAGATGGTTTTCCGAAGCGTTGCAGGCCTCGGCGATCTCGTGCTTGCGCACGATCCGTTCGGGGTTGACTGCGCAGAACATCAGCGCGCGCATGGCAAGGTTGGTGCGGGTGGTCAATCTCATGGCGGTTCCTTTGGTTGGCCCTGCATAGGGGATTTCGCCTTGGGACGATTTGACCCAGATCAGATATGCAAAATGCATCAATTAAGCCGCGCATCGCGCAGGCCGATCGGTTATAGATACATGCGTAATGTTGAATATCATGGCCGGCCTCACCCCCCGACCCGTCAGCCAAGGAGACCTCGATGAGCGCGCCTTCCCCTGCCGCCGCCGCACCCGATGCGCCGCATAGCCGGCTTGAACATTTCCCGATCACCTTCTTTGCCACCACGATGGGGCTGGGCGGCTTCACGCTGGCGTTGCGCGCGGCGGCCGGTCCGCTGGAGATCGGGCCCTTGCCCTATCAGGTCGCCTTTGTGGTGACGGCGGCGGTCTTCGTGCTGCTGCTGGGGGTCTATGCGCTCAAGGCCACGCAGCATTGGCGCGCGGTCTCGGCGGAATGGCATCACCCGATCCGGCTTGCCTTCTTCCCGACGGTGGCGATCTCGCTCTTGCTGCTGGCGATCATCGCGATGAGCGTGTCGAAACCGCTGGCGCTGGCGCTGTGGGGCACGGGCACCGCGCTGCAGGCCGTGATGACGATCTCGGTCATCACCAGCTGGATCGGCACCCGCAGCTTTCAGCACGGCCATCTGAACCCGGCCTGGTTCATTCCGGCGGTGGGCAATGTGATCGTGCCGGTGGCGGGCGCACAGCTGGGATTTGTCGAGCTGTCCTGGCTGTTCTTCTCGGCGGGGATGATCTTCTGGATGGTGCTGCTGACGCTGGTCTTCAACCGGCTGGTGTTCCACGATCCGCTGCCCGGGCGGTTGCAGCCGACGCTGGTGATCATGGTGGCGCCGCCCGCAGTGGCCTTCATCGCCTGGGTGCGCCTGACGATGACCGAAGGTGCCACGGTCGATCCGTTCGGCCATATCCTGCTGTCGCTGGCCTATGTGTTCGGTGCGCTGGTGGCGGTGCAGATCCCGCGCATCCTGCGGCTGCCCTTCGCGATGTCGTTCTGGGCCCTCAGCTTCCCGCTGGCCGCGCTGACCATTGCCACCTTCCTGTATTCGGAACTGGCGCATTCGGCCTTCCATCTGCGCTTTGCCACCGCCTTGCTGGTGACGCTGAGCGTGCTGATCGCGGGGCTGATCGGGCGCACGATCCTGGGCATCCTGCGCCACGAGATCTGCGTGCCCGAATAAGGGCTGCGCCGTAACACGATGAAAGCCCCGGCATGTCCGGGGCTTTCTGCTGTCCGGGGCAGACGCACGGCGCGCGCCCCGGCTTTCCCCGCCAATGAAAAAGGGCGCGGGGTCTTCCCCCGCGCCCTGATCGAAGCGAGCTTCGGTTCGTCTTACATCGGCGCCGGTTTCGGCGTCGTCGCAGTGCTGACCGGGAAGGTCGGGTGCACGACCCGCGGCTGCTCGCCCGTCAGCGTGCCAAGGAAGGCGACGATGTCGTCGATCGTGGCCTCGTCCAGCTGTTCGCCCAGTTGCGATTCCGCCATGATGTCCACCGCAACCTTCAGATCCCAAACCTTGCCCGAGTGGAAATAGGGCGCAGTGACGGCGATGTTGCGCAGGGGCGCCGCGCGGAAGACATATTCATCATCTGCGGTTTCGGTCACGGCAAAGCGCCCGCGGTCGCCTTCGGGCAGAATGTCGGCGCCGGGCTTTTCGATCAGGCCGAAGGGATAATAGCCGTTCCCGCCGAAGTTGATGCCATTGTGGCACGAGGAGCAGCCCTTATCCATAAAGGCGACCAGACCGCGTTTTTCCTGCTCGTTCATGGCGCCGTCCTGCCCCATCAGGAACTGGTCGAATTTCGAGTTCGGCGTGACCAGCGTCGCCTCGAACGCCTCGATCGCCAGCGCGAAATTGTCGAAGGTGACGGGGTCGGCTTCGCCCGGGAAAGAGGCCTTGAACGCATCGACATAGCCGGGCATCGAATTCAGCGTCGCCACCACCTGATCGGGGGTGTTGTTCATTTCGACGCCGGCCTGAACCGGGCCTTTCGCCTGCGCCGCAAGGTCGGGCGCACGGCCATCCCAGAACTGGGCGATGTTGAACACGGCGTTCAGCATCGTGGGGGCGTTGCGCGGCCCTTTCTGCCAGCCGTGGCCGACCGAGGTTTCCAGCCCGTCAACACCGCCCAGACCGACGTTGTGGCACGACTGGCACGAGAACAGGCCCGATTTCGACATCCGCGGATCGAAGAACAGCATGGTGCCCAGATCGACCTTTTCGCGGGTGATGCTGTTGCCGCTGGCAAGCTGCGGTGCCTGCATCGGAATGACTTCGAACAGGCCCTTGGCCTCTTCGCGCAGCGCGGCATCGTCCGCGACCGCCGGTGCGGCCAGCACCGTCGTGGCGGCAAGCGCGAAAGCGAGATTACGTTTCATGGCTAGATTCCTCCGTAGCTCCGAAAGCTGGAATCTTTCTAAACTCACGGGTCCGTGATCCATTTGATCTGGATCAAGAATAATTCTAATTCGAACTGCGACATGCGGTCCCACCCCGCGTCCCGTCTGGTCGGGACCGGCCGGTGCTTGACCTTTGCTGGCCGAGGGTTCAGCAAGGGCAAAAAGGGGGGCAAATGGCACTCGAAGACGCGAAACATCAGATCGACATGGCCTTCACGCGCGAAGATCCGCGGGGGCTGGCCTTTGAAAATGCGTTTGGCGGGGCCACCAGTTTCCTGCGCCGCCGCTATACCAAGGATCTGACGGGTGTCGATCTGGCGGTGACTGGCGTGCCCTTCGATCAGGCGGTTACGCATCGTCCGGGCGCGCGCTTCGGGCCGCGCGCGATCCGCGAGGCCTCGGCGCTGCAGGCCTTCGATGCGCCCTATGGCTGGGGCTACGATCCGCTGAGCGAAATGACCGTGGTCGATTATGGCGATCTGGCCTTCGACTATGCCCATACGCCCAGCTTCCCGGGCAAGGTGCAGGCCCATATCGCGGGAATTCTGGCGGCGGGTGCGGGCAGCATCACGCTGGGCGGCGATCATTTCATCACGCTGCCGATCCTGCGCGCCTATGCGGAAAAATTCGGTCCCGTCGCGCTGATCCAGTTCGATGCGCATTCCGATACCTGGGCCGATGACGACATGGACCGGATCGACCACGGCACCTTCCTGTACAAGGCGATCAAGACCGGCGTCGTCGATCCGGCGGCGACGGTTTCGGTCGGTATCCGCACCGACAACCCCGACACGCTGGGGGTCGGTATCGTCGACGCGCCCTTCGTGCATCAGCAGGGGGTGGAGGCCACAATCGCGCGGATCCGGCAGGTGGTGGGGGATCGGCCCTGCTATATCACTTTCGATATCGACTGCCTCGATCCGGCCTTCGCGCCGGGCACCGGCACGCCGGTCTGGGGCGGTCTGGCCAGCTGGCAGGCGGCGGCGATCCTGCGCGGGCTGGCAGGGATTACCCTGCTGGGCGGCGATGTGGTCGAGGTCTCGCCCCCCTATGACACCACCGGTGCCACCGCGATTGCGGGTGCCCATGTCGCGATGGAACTGATCGCACTTTACGGCTGGACCCGGCGCCGCGGGGCCCCGGCATGATCCGCATCGGCCTGATCGCCCTGGTTCTGCTGGTGGCAGGCCTGGCGGCCTGGGTCCGGCTGGCGCCGCTGCCCGCCGACCGCTGGCACAAGATGGCCGCCACCAAGACCGAGGGCGACTGGCCCGCCACCGGCGGCTTCGAGGCGGTGCGCCAGATCCCCGATCCGCAGGCGCGTCTGGCGGAACTGGGCCGGATCGTCGCGGCCAGCCCGCGCACGGTCTTGCTGGAGGGCAGCGTCGAAGAGGGGCTGATGACCTTTGTCACCCGTTCGGCCGTCTGGGGCTTTCCCGACATCACCAACCTGTGGATCGAGGGCGACCGGGTCCACATCCGCGGTCATCTGGTCTTTGGCCGGTCCGATCTGGGGGTGAACCGCGACCGGATTCTGGGCTGGCTGGGCCGCGCGGGGCTTTGAACGGCGGACGGGCGGGGCCGGTGTTGCGCGCAAACCACTTGCGCAGGATCTGACAGGGGCCGCCTTGCGGGGGCTTGGGCGGCTTCCTATCTGTGCGACATATCCCCACAGGAGCGATCATGCGCACGGCCATTCACTATTTCCGTTGGGCTTTCGGTTTTACCGCAGTGGGGCTGGTCCTGGCCTTCTGGCTGGGCTGGGGCTATTCGGGCAACTTCACAGGCGCGCTGTCGTTCTTTCTGATCGCGGGCGTTCTGGCGGTGCTGGAAATCAGCCTGTCCTTCGACAATGCCATCGTGAATGCCAACAAGCTCAAGGACATGACGCCCGAGTGGCAGCATCGCTTCCTGACCTGGGGCATCGTGATTGCGGTCTTCGGCATGCGCATCCTGTTTCCGCTGCTGATCGTGGTGATCGCCGCGGGCATCGGCCCGATCGAGGCGCTGGTTCTGGCCGCAACGAAACCGGCCGAATATGCGCGCATCATCGGTTCGGCCCATGTCTCGATCGCGGCTTTCGGCGGCGCCTTCCTGATGATGGTGGCGCTGACCTATTTCATCGACGAGGGCAAGGAAGTCGACTGGATCGCCGCCCTCGAACGCCGCCTGCGCGCCTGCGCCTCGATCCGCGGGCTGGAGATCGGTTTCGTGCTGGCGGTGGTGATGCTGTTCACCTGGGTTCTGCCGCCGGGCACCGAGGGCAGCTTCCTGTTTGCTGCCGTCGCGGGGCTCTTGACCTTTCTGGCGGTCGAGGTGCTGGGCCAGGTGCTCGACCGCGCCTCGATGACGACCGAGGCCGCCAAGGGGGGCTTGGGCGCGTTTCTTTACCTTGAAGTGCTGGACGCATCGTTCAGCTTCGACGGGGTCATCGGCGCCTTCGCGCTGACCCAGAACCTGTTCCTGATCGCGATCGGTCTGGGCATCGGGGCGATGTATGTGCGGTCGATGACGATCATGCTGGTCGAACGCAACACCCTGGCCGAGCTGCGCTATCTGGAACATGGTGCGTTCTGGTCGATCCTGATCCTGAGCGGCATCATGTTCGCGCAGACCCTGATGCATATTCCCGAGGTCATTACCGGCCTTCTGGGGGCAGGCTTCATCGGGTTGGCGCTGCTGTCCTCGGTGCGGTTCAACCGGGCCTGTGCGCATTCTGCGCCCAAGGCCACGGATCTGCCCGAAACGCCCAATAATTCTTGACATATATGCCGTGCGGCGCCAAGAGGGCCGCACTTCGGTTCCGGCCCCAAAAGCCGGATGAAAAGGGAAATCGGTGCGGGCCTCGGCCCAATGCCGGTGCTGCCCCCGCAACTGTAAGCGGTGAGCATGGGCCACGGCCACTGGGGATACCCCGGGAAGGCGGCCCGCTGCCACGACCCGCGAGCCAGGAGACCTGCCGAGGCGATCACTGATTTCCACCACACGGGGGGTGTGGGGAGGCGGTTCTTCCCGCTGAAAGGTGACAGCCACCGTCGGCGGAAAGGCATCTTTCCAAAGGCAGATCGACATCGGGGCCGTATCGGTCCGCCGCAGGATACAAGACAGATGATCCGCTCTCGCATGCTTTTGCTTTCGCTTCTTTCCAGCACCGCGCTGGCCGCCCCGGTCCTGGCCCAGGACGTTCTCGCACTGGACGAGATCGTGGTTTCGGGCGGGCTCTTGCCGGTTTCGCAGTCGGCCTATGGCCGCGCCTATTCGATCCTGACCGCCGAGCAGATCGCCACGCGCGGCCTGACCACCGTGCAGCAGGCGATCCGTGCCCTGCCGGGCGTCGCGGTCGAGGGGTCCGACCCCTACAACACCCAGGTGCGCATCCGTGGCGGCGAGGGCAATCATGTTCTGGTCCTGATCGACGGGGTCGAGGCGACGATGGGCGAGAATGGCGAATACTATTTCTCGGGGCTGGAGCTGGCCGATGTCGAGCGCATCGAGGTGCTGCGTGGCCCGCAATCGGTGATCTATGGCTCGAACGCGGCGACCGGGGTGATCGCGATCTACACCAAACGCGCGCAGACTGCCGGCACCAGCTATCAGACCGGGGTCGAATATGGCACGGCGGGCAGCTATGCGGGCGATTTCGCGGTGCGCACGCGCGGCGAAAAGGGCGAGTTGGCCTTTTCGCTGCAGCACCGCGATGAGGCCGGGTTCGACCAGTCGGGCGATGGCGGGGATCGCGACGGATCGCGCCGCACCACGGCCAATCTGACCGGCCGCTGGCAGCTGAGCGATACCTTCTCGACCGGGTTCACGCTGCGCCATTCCGATCAGGATTTCGATTTCGACGCCGACAACTGGGCGGCGACCGATGCCGACAGCTATATCGTGGACAGCGGCGATTACGGCAAGCGGCGCGAGACGCTGGCCTCGGTCTGGCTGCAGGCCGATACGCTGGGCGGGCAGTTGCAGCAGCGCCTAACGCTGAGCGGCAATGACTTCGACACCAAACGCTATGACGCGACCGGCAGCCTGACCTCGATGGCGTTGTCGCAGCGCGAAACGGTGGCCTACCGGCTGGCCTATGCGCTGGACGGGGCGGCGGTCGATCAGTCGCGCCAACGCGTGACCCTGCTGGCCGAGCATGACAGCGAGGTCTTCCGCCGCGAAACCGGCGGCACGCGCTATGCCCGCAACGCCAATGGGCTGGCGCTGGAATATCAGGGCAGCTACGACAACGGGCTGGATGTGCAGGCCGGCGTGCGGCAGGATTTCAACGCTCAGTTCCAGAACGCGACGACCTGGAACCTGGCGGCGTCCTATCCGCTCGGCGCCGCGCGGCTGCATGGCTCGCTCGGCAAGGCTGTGGTCAACCCGACGATGTATGAGCAATTCGGCTATACCCCCGGCTTTTACACCGGCAACCCCGATCTGAAACCCGAGGAATCGCTGGGCTTCGACATCGGCGTCGAGCTGCCCTTCGCGGGGGGGCGTGGCACGGTCGATATGACGCTGTTTGCCGAAAATCTGGAAAACGAAATCGTCTACAGCCCGAGCTATACCACCGCGCTGAACAGCGACGGCCTGTCGCAGCGCCGGGGCGTCGAAGTGTCGGGCAACTGGCAGGCGACTGACCGGCTGGGATTTGGCTTCAGCTACACCTACACCAAGTCGAGCGATGCCGATGGCGCGCCCGAAGTGCGCCGCCCGCGCCATCAGTTGGGGCTGGATGCGACCTGGGCCTTCGCGCAGGGGCAGGGCTCGGTCACGCTGGGGATGCGGCATGTGGCCGATACCTGGGACACCCAGTATTGGGGCAGCTACGCCACCGAAAAGCTTGAGGATTACACGGTCGTGAACCTGTCGGGCAAATATGCGCTGACGCCGAAGGTCGATCTGGTGGGCCGGATCGAGAACCTGACCGACTCCGAGTATTCCGAGGTCTGGGGCTATGCCACTGCGGGCCGCACCGCCTATGTCGGGTTGCGTGGCACGTTCTGAGCGCAGGGGCAGGGCGCTGCGCGGCGCCCTGCTGGTTCTGGCCGCTTTCGCGGCCTCTTTCGCACGGGCCGAGCCGCCGCCCGCCCGGGTGGTGTCGATGAACCTGTGCACCGATCAGCTGGCGCTGTTGCTGGCCGATCCGGGGCAGATCGTCTCGCTCAGCCATTTTGCCTCTGACCCGCAGATGTCGGTGCTGGCGGCGCAGGCCGCGGCCTATCCCGCCAACCATGGCCGGGCCGAGGAAATTGCCGTTCTGCGGCCCGATCTGGTGCTGGCCGACATCTGGTCCGCGCCGGGCACCATCTCGATGTTGCGCCGCCTTGGCATCCGGGTCGAGCAATTGCCGCCGGGCACCTCGCTACCCGAAATCCGCGCCCGGATCACGGCGATGGGCGCGCTGCTGGGCCAAGAGGCGCGCGCAGAGGCGATGCTGGCGCGGTTCGATGCCGATCTGGCCGCGATCATGCGTCCCGCGCCGGGGCTGCGCGGCGCGGTCTACGGGATCGGCGGTTACGGTTACGGGCCCAACACGCTGGAAGGGCAGATCCTTGCGCTGGCGGGGTTCGAGAATGTGGTGGGCGGGCCCGGGCAGGACTGGGGCGGGCCGCTGCCGCTGGAGCGGCTGGTGATGGCGGCGCCGGATCTGGTTGTGTCGGGCGGCGACAGCTATGGCCACGGCCCCAGCCGCGCGGGCGAGATGCTGCGTCATCCCGCGCTGGCCGCCTTGCCGCGCGCCCGCAACCTGCGCGACGCCCGCTGGAATTGCGGACAGCCGGCGATGCTGGGGGCGGTGGCCGATCTGGCCGCCATCGGGCGCGAACTTGAAAAAGAGAAGGCATCGCAATGAGGTATCGCACGTTGTTGATGCTGCTTTCGACGCTGGTCACGGGGCTGTTTCTGCTGTCCCTGCTGATCGGACCTGCGGGTATCGGCTGGGCCGAGGGGCTGCGCGCGCTGGTTTCGGGCGAGGGCGCTGCGGGGCTGGTGATGCGCGAATTGCGGTTGCCGCGGGCCATTCTGGGGGTGGGCGTGGGGGCGGCCCTTGGCCTTGCCGGGGCGGCGATGCAGGGCTTCCTGCGCAATCCGCTGGCCGAGCCGGGGCTGATTGGCACCTCGTCGGGCGCGGCGCTTGGCGCGGTGATCTCGATCCAGACCGGGGCCTATGCCGCCTTTGCGCTGGCGCTGCCCTTCGCGGCGCTTGCGGGGGCAGGGGCGGCGGTCGGGCTGATCCTGCTGCTGGCGGGCCGGTCGGGGCGGGCGCTGACGCTGATCCTTGCGGGGATTGCGGTGTCCGCACTGGCGGGCGCATTGACCGCACTGGTGCTGAACCTGGCGCCCAGCCCCTATGCCGCCGCGGAAATCGTGTTCTGGATGATGGGATCGCTGGCCGATCGCGCGATGAGCCATGTCTGGCTGGCCGCGCCCTTCCTGCTGATCGGCGGGGCGGTGCTGCTGTCGACCGGCCGCGGGCTGGATGCGCTGAGCCTGGGCGAGGATGCCGCGGCCTCGCTTGGGGTGTCGCTGCGGGCGTTGCGGCTGCGGGTGATCTTCGGCTCGGCGCTGCTGGTCGGCGCGGCCACGGCGGTGGCGGGCGCCGTGGGCTTCGTGGGGCTGGTCGTGCCGCATCTGCTGCGTGCGCGGGTGGGGGCGCGGCCCTCGGCGCTGCTGGGGGCGTCGGCGCTTGGCGGGGCGGCGATGCTGCTGTGCGCCGACATCGCGACCCGGCTGATCGCGCCGGAGCGTGATCTGAAGCTCGGGGTGCTGACCGCGCTGGTCGGCGCCCCCTTCTTCCTGCAGATGATCCGCCGTCTGGGGAGGGAAGAATGAGCCTGCTGAGCCTTGCCGGCATCACCGTTCTGCGCGGCAGCTGTCCGGTTGTCGATGATGTGAGCTTTGCGGTGCAACCCGGGGAATTCATTGGCCTTCTGGGGCCGAACGGGGCGGGCAAGACAACCCTGATGCGCGCGGCCCTCGGGTTGATCGAGGCGCGCGGCCACTCCAGCCTGGCGGGGCTGACGCCTGGCGCGCGCGCGCGGGCCGCCGCCTGGCTACCCCAGGCGCGCGAGATTGCCTGGGGCCTGTCGGTTGCCGATGTGGTCGGGCTGGGCCGATTGCCGCATCCGCGCCCCGATGCCGCCGGACCCGCCGCCATTGCCGCCGCGCTGGCCGAGATGGGGCTTGAAAACTACCGCACTCGCATCGCCACGCAGGTGTCGGGGGGCGAGCAGGCGCGGGTGCTGATTGCTCGGGCGCTGGCGCAGTCCGCGCCGCTCATTCTGGCGGACGAGCCGATTGCGGGGCTCGACCCGGCGGCACAGATCGCCACGATGCAGGTTTTCGCCCGCCATGCCCGGGCGGGCGGCGCGGTGGTGGCGTCGCTGCACGATCTGGGGCTGGCCGCACGCCATTGCAGCCGCGTGCTGGTGCTCGACCGGGGCCGCCTGGTGGCTGATGGCGCGCCCCTGGACGTGCTGACCCCCGATCTTCTGGCCGGAACCTTCCACATCCGCGCCCATGTCAGCACCGGGCCGGAGGGCCCGATCTTTCAGCCGCTGACCACTTTGAACGGGTTTTGAGGGGCGTTTGACCGGGAAAGCGGATCGACTCCGCCGATCTGGCTGCTAGTCTTCACGAAACTTGAACGGATTGCTGCTGAACTGGCGGCGACGGGCGGCGGAAGTGCCGGAAGGAATGACGATGATCTACAGCCGTTATCTGCCACTGGCGCTGTGCGGGGTGTTTGCTCTGGTTTCGGTTGCGGCGGTGCCGGTTTCGCCGCTGTTCTGGCTGCTTGCGGCGCTGTTCGGGTATCTGTTCGGCTTGGGCATCTACGATCTGGTGCAGCCCCGGCATTCGGTGCTGCGCAACTATCCGGTGCTGGGGCATATGCGCTTTCTGTTCGAAGGTATCCGCCCCGAGATCCGGCAATATCTGATCGAAAGCGATCAGGATGAAGAACCGTTTTCGCGCGACGAACGTTCCATCGTCTATCAGCGCGCGAAGAACGTGGAAGATGCGCGCCCCTTCGGCACGCGGATGCGGGTTTACGATTCCGGCTATCAGTGGCTGACCCATTCGATCCGCCCCAAACATATTGCCGACACGAATTTCCGGGTGCAGATCGGCGGGCCCGACTGCACGCAACCCTATTCCGCCTCGATCTACAACATTTCGGCGATGTCCTTCGGCGCGTTGTCGGCCAATGCGATCGAGGCGCTGAACCGGGGCGCGGCGGCGGGTGGCTTTGCCCATGACACGGGCGAAGGCGGGATTTCGCGCTATCACCGCGCGGGCGGGGGCGATCTGATCTACGAGGTCGGCTCGGGCTATTTCGGCTGCCGCAACCATGACGGCAGTTTCAACCCCGAGAAATTTGCCGTGGTTGCCGCCGATCCGCAGGTGAAGATGATCGAAATCAAGCTGAGTCAGGGCGCCAAGCCCGGCCATGGCGGGATGCTGCCGGCGGCAAAGATCAGCCCCGAAATCGCCGAGGCGCGCGACGTGCCGATGGGCGTGGATTGCATTTCCCCCGCCTCGCATTCGGCGTTTTCCACCCCGCTCGAAATGATGGGCTTCATCCGGCAATTGCGGGAACTATCGGGCGGCAAGCCGGTGGGTTTCAAGCTGTGCATCGGGCATCGGCGCGAATTCATGTGTATCGTCAAGGCGATGCTGGAAACTGGGGTAACCCCGGATTTCATCGTGATCGACGGGAAAGAGGGCGGCACGGGTGCTGCGCCTCTGGAATTCGCCAATCACATGGGCATGCCGCTGGTCGAGGGGCTGACCTTCGCACATAACACGCTGCGCGGTGCGGGCTTGCGCGACCGGATCAAGATCGGCGCTTCGGGCAAGCTGGTGACGGCCTTCGATATTGCCAAGGTGCTGGCGCTTGGGGCGGACTGGGCCAATTCGGCGCGCGGCTTCATGTTTGCCATCGGCTGCATTCAGGCGCAGTCCTGCCATACCAACCGCTGCCCGGTTGGCGTGGCGACGCAGGACAAGTCGCGCGCCCGGGCGCTGGTGGTGCCGGACAAGGCGGCACGGGTCGCCAATTTCCACCGTAACACCCTGAAAGCCTTGGGGGAAATGACGGGTGCTGCCGGGTTGGAGCATCCCGGCGGGTTCCTGCCGCACCATTTTCTGATGCGCGAGAAAGACCGCGACATGGTCGTCGGCGACGAGGTCTATCCCTATATGCCCGAGGGCTTCCTGCTGCGCGAGGATGATGAACGCTTCGGCTATCTCAAGCGCTGGCTGCGGGCCCGGCCCGATCGCTTCGAGCCCTATGACAGCGGGGTGTGAGGGGCTTTCCCTCACTGTTATGATTTTCTGAAATATCAGAAAGTCATATGTTTCCCATGGCTTGCGCGCTGATTTTGTTGTGCCGACGGGCCTGTCCACGGACGGTAGATATGAAAAAGGAGCCCGCCGGGCTCCTTTTTCGATTCGCGTGGGATCAGAACGGGATTTCGTCGTCGAAATTGCCGCGCCCGCCGCCCGCCGGTGCGCTCGACCCGCCACCATAGGACGGGCCGTCGTCGTAGCCGCCGCCTTGATAGCCACCGCCCTGCGCGCCGCCACCATAAGAGCCGCCGCCGCCCGAGCCGCCGCCATCACGGCTGTCCAGCAGGGTCAGGTTGCCGGTGAAGGGACGCAGGACGACCTCGGTCGAATAGCGGTCCTGACCCGACTGGTCCTGCCATTTGCGGGTTTCCAGCTGGCCTTCGATATAAACCTTCGATCCCTTGCGCAGATATTGCTCGGCGATCTTTGCCAACGGCTCCGAGAAAATCGCGACCGAATGCCATTCGGTGCGTTCCTTGCGCTCGCCCGTCGCCTTGTCGCGCCAGGTCTCGCTGGTGGCGATGCGCAGGTTGCACACCTTGCCGCCATTGGCAAAGCTGCGCACTTCCGGGTCGCGGCCCAGATTGCCGACCAGAATGACCTTGTTGACAGACCCTGCCATGAAATCCTCCGCCTTTGGGGTGTGCCACCCCGGGGGCGGCGATTCTGAATTGGTTCCAGAGGGTATAGAACAACCCGCGCGCGATCAGAAGGGGCAAGGGGGCGCAGGCTCGCTTTGGCCGTGCTTTCGGGCGTCACCGGGGCGCGTTGCCTGGCTGTCATCGCAGCAGTCTGAGCGGAACCCTGCGTATCGGTTTCGGGGCGCTGGATCAGAATGCTTTAACTTGCACGGATAAAAGGCTATAAACGCGCCCGACGAAGCGGTTGTGGTGAGGGTCCATGCGGAAAGTTGCCGGGGCGGTGACCTTGGGGCTGGCGTTTGCGCTGGCACCGGTTTTCGGGGCGGGGGCGATGGCCGAGGGCTTGTCGCTGGCGGGGAATTCCTCGAAGTCGCGGGCGGTCCTGTTTCGCAACCAGACCCGCATTCTCGATACCCGGGCCGCGACCCAATATGAAAACTCGACCCGCCTGAAGCCGAAAACCGACAGGCTGAACGAGGTCAGCGGTGCGCTGCCGCGCTATGTCGGGCGCTACAAGGGGGAATACCTGCCGGTGGCGCGCGCGATGGCGGCCAAGCACGGGGTGCCCGAGGATCTGTTCCTGCGGCTGGTGCAGCAGGAAAGCGGCTGGAACCCGAACGCGGTTTCGCATGCCGGGGCGACGGGCCTGGCACAACTGATGCCGGGCACTGCCGCGAAACTGGGTGTCAACCCGCGCGACCCGCATCAGAACCTGGAAGGCGGCGCGCGTTATCTGCGGATGATGTATGACCGGTTCGGCAACTGGCGCCTGGCGCTGGCGGCCTATAACGCGGGCCCCGAGGCGGTGGCCAAGCACGGTGGCGTGCCGCCCTATCAGGAAACCAAGAATTACGTCCGTGTGATTTACGGCAGCTGAAACCCCGCGAATCCAAAGGATTGCGGGGCAAGGATTCAGGTGGCGCGCAGGGTTTGCGCGCCATTTTTCATGTTTTACGGAATGATCCGGGTGTATTTCGTGCCGGCCAGCGAGGCGCCGGCGATCAGGCCCGCCTGGCCGAAGACCAGCGCGATCACCGGCGCGGTCGAGGTGGTGGTGTCGGCCCCGATCGCGCCGCCACGGTCGGGCAGGGCATAGCGTGCATCGGCGCCCAGTTCCCAGCCATCGGCACGGCGGAACCCGGCCAGCGCAGCCTCGGTCATGAAGAACAGCGCGTGGGCATATTGTTGCGCGCCGATCTGGAACCCGAAGGAGGCCGTAGCCGCCGAATAGTAATCGACCGTCACATTGTTGATCCGCAACGCGCCCCGCCCGAACGAGCCGCCGAAGCCAAAGCCCGCCTCGGTCACCAGCGGCATGTAAAGCACACCCACCGCCTTGTTCATCAGATCCTGCGTGCCGGGGTATTTGCCGAGCAGATAGCTGCGTGTGGCATCGACGCGCGCGTCGATCTTGGCTGCGCCCTGACTTCCAATACCATTGCCGCAGGCCGCAAGGCCAAGCCCCGCGCCGCCCATGGCCAGAAGAGTGCGTCGTGAAATTTGCGTCATCTGCTGCTCCGCTCAGGTAGGTTCGGCCTTATTCTGGCCAGATTGCCACAAACTATAGGTGACGAAATCGGCTTTGTCACTTCCTGTTGATCGGGTGGGCCCTGCGCGCCCGGATCGGGCGGATTTCCGCGCGCGGGGCCGAGTATTTTTGCCAAGAAGAAATGCCTGCGGATTTTGTGCCCCGCAGAGGGGCGCGCGCATGCTGGGCGCGGGCGGACAGTGGACAGCGCCGCGCGAAAGCCGCAGATTGGGCGCAAGCGCGCGGCACGGCCTTCCGGCTGATGAAACCGCGCCGATCCCAGGGCAGAGTGCAGGAGAAAATTGAACCGATGACCGAGACGACCGGCCCCGAGCAGCGCCTGACGCAAAACCCCCATGCCCTGCGCGAGACCCGCGAGAAGAACCTCGAGGTGGCGATCGGGCGTCAGGTGCGCGAGCTGCGCAAGCGCCAGCGCATGACCGGGTCCGATCTGGCGGCGGCGGCGGGGGTCTCGGTGGGGATGCTGTCCAAGATCGAGAACGGGGTGATCTCGCCCTCGCTGGCGACGCTGCAGACGCTGGCCCATGCGCTGCGCGTGCCGCTGGTGCAGCTGTTTTCCGGCTTTGACGAGGTGCGCGGCGCGATGCATGTCAAGGCGGGTGAGGGGGTCGAGATCGAGCGGGCGGGCACCCGGGCCGGGCATCAGTATCACCTGCTGGGCCATATCGGGTCGAACAATTCCGGCGTCGTGGTGGAGCCTTACCTGATCGTGCTGAGCACCCAGAGCGACCGTTTCCCGACGTTCCAGCACGAGGGGATCGAGATGCTTTATATGCTGAAAGGCGTGGTCGATTACCGGCATGGCGATCAGATCTATCGGCTGGAGCCGGGCGACAGCCTGCTGTTCGACTCGGATGCGCCGCATGGTCCCGAAGAACTTGTCGAGCTGCCCGCGCATTACCTGTCGATCATCACCTATCCGCAGTCGAAATAGGCGGGATCTGCCTGCTTTGGCAGCGCAAGGCCGGCGAAACCCGTCAAAACTGCCCGGAATTTCAGCAGAATATACACAATGGGAAAATTTTCTTCTGCAGAAGCAAAATAGCTTGAGGGGAAAATTAATTTCCTGCTAGTCAATCCGTGACGGCACCAGCCGAAGCTGAACGGAGAAGACTATGTGTGGCATCGTTGGCCTCTTTCTGAAGAAAGAAGATCTGCGCCCGCGACTGGGCGAAATGCTGACCGATATGCTGATCACCATGACCGATCGCGGCCCCGATAGCGCGGGCATCGCGATCTATGGTGACGAGGCAGGCGGGCTGAAAATGACCGTCCAGTCGGACACCCCCGAGACCGCCTTTGCCGGACTCGACACCGCGCTGGAAGCGGCACTGGGGCAGAAGATCGCGATGAAGGTGATCGACACCCACGCGGTGCTGACCCTGCCCGAAGGCACCGAGGCCGCGGCCCGCGCCTTCCTGGCCGAAAAGGGGCTGCGCGTGATGGGCGCTGGCGCCGCGATGGAGATTTTCAAGGAAACCGGCCTGCCCAAGGATGTGGCGGCGCGCTTTGGCATCCGCGCGATGGGCGGCAGCCACGGCATCGGGCACACCCGGATGGCCACGGAATCGGCGGTCACCACGCTGGGGGCGCACCCGTTCTCGACCGGCGACGACCAGTGCCTTGTGCACAACGGCTCGCTGTCCAATCACAACCAGATGCGCCGCGTGCTGACCGAGAAGGGCTTCGCGCCGCTGACCCAGAACGATACCGAGGTCGCCGCCTGCTACATCTCGTCCCGGCTGGCCGAAGGCGCCAATCTGGGTGAGGCGCTGGAAGGCACCCTGCAGGATCTGGACGGCTTCTTCACCTTCGTCGTGGGCACCAAGAACGGCTTTGGCGTCGTACGCGACCCGATTGCCTGCAAACCCGCGGTGATGGCCGAAACCGACGATTACGTCGCCTTCGGCAGCGAATACCGCGCCTTTGCCAACCTGCCGGGCATCGACACCGCCCGTGTCTGGGAACCCGAACCCGCCACCGTCTATTTCTGGGAGCGCTGAGCATGCAGACGATTGATATGAGCACGACGCCCTTGCGCGAGGTCAATGTGGCGCTGCAGGCGCAGGCCGCACAGACCAACCAGACGCAATGGGTCATCGAAAACCCGCGCGGCGCGCATGCGATCGCCGTCGGTCTGGATGCGCCGATCGAGGTCACCGTGAAGGGATCGACCGGTTATTACTGCGCGGGCATGAACAAGCAGGCCACCGTGCATGTCACCGGATCGGCAGGCCCGGGCGTGGCCGAGAACATGATGTCGGGCACCGTCATCATCGACGGCGATGCCAGCCAATACGCCGGCGCCACTGGCCACGGCGGGCTGCTGGTGATCAAGGGCAATGCGTCCTCGCGTTGCGGCATCTCGATGAAGGGCATCGACATCGTGGTGCATGGCAATATCGGCCACATGTCGGCCTTCATGGCGCAATCGGGCAACCTAGTGGTGCTGGGCGATGCGGGCGATGCCCTGGGCGACAGTCTGTATGAGGCACGTCTGTTCGTGCGCGGATCGGTCAAGTCGCTGGGCTCGGACTGCATCGAAAAGGAAATGCGCCCCGAGCATATCGAGATCCTGAAGGATCTGCTCGAACGCGCAGGCGCCGATGCGAAACCCGAAGAGTTCAAACGCTACGGCTCGGCCCGCACGCTCTACAACTTCCACGTCGATCACGCCGGCGCTTATTGAGGATCTGAGAGATGGAAAATACTCCGCACACCAAGCCGCGCGACAGCTGGACCTTCAGCCCCGAGATCAACGCCGAGATCCGCCGTGCCGCCGAAACCGGCATCTATGACATCCGCGGCGGCGGGGCGAAACGGCGGGTGCCGCATTTCGACGACCTGCTGTTCCTAGGCGCCTCGATGTCGCGATACCCGCTCGAAGGCTATCGCGAGAAATGCGACACCTCGGTCACGCTGGGCACGCGCTTTGCCAAGAAACCGATCGAGCTGAAAATCCCGGTGACGATCGCGGGCATGTCGTTTGGCGCGCTCTCGGGCCCGGCGAAAGAGGCCTTGGGCCGTGGCGCCACGATGGCGGGCACCTCGACCACCACGGGCGACGGCGGCATGACCAACGAAGAACGCGGCCATTCGGAAAAGCTGGTTTATCAATACCTTCCCAGCCGTTACGGGATGAACCCCGACGATCTGCGTCGTGCCGATGCGATTGAAATCGTGGTGGGCCAGGGCGCGAAACCGGGCGGTGGCGGCATGCTGCTGGGTCAGAAGATCACCGAACGGGTCGCGGGCATGCGCAACCTGCCGGTGGGCATCGACCAGCGCTCGGCCTGCCGTCACCCGGACTGGACCGGGCCGGACGATCTGGAAATCAAGATCCTGGAGATCCGCGAAATCACCAATTGGGAAAAGCCGATCTACATCAAGGTCGGTGGCGCGCGCCCCTATTACGACACCGCGCTGGCGGTGAAGGCCGGGGCCGATGTGGTGGTTCTGGACGGGATGCAGGGCGGCACCGCGGCCACGCAGGATGTGTTCATCGAACATGTTGGCCAGCCGACGCTGGCGTGCATTCGCCCCGCGGTGAAGGCTCTGCAGGATCTGGGCATGCATCGCAAGGTGCAGCTGGTGGTCTCGGGCGGCATCCGTACCGGCGCGGATGTGGCCAAGGCGCTGGCACTTGGCGCCGATGCGGTGGCGATCGGCACCGCGGCGCTGGTGGCTCTGGGCGAGAATGACCCGAAATGGGCCGCCGAATACACCAAGCTCGGCACCACGGCCGACGCCTATGACGACTGGCACGAGGGCCGCGACCCGGCCGGCATCACCACCCAGGACCCCGAGCTGATGAAGCGGCTCGATCCGGTCGAGGCGGCGCGCAAGCTGCGCAACTACCTCGCGGTGCTGACGCTGGAATGCCAGACCATCGCGCGGGCCTGCGGCAAAAGCCACGTTCACAACCTCGAACCCGAGGATCTGTGCGCGCTGACCATCGAGGCGGCGGCGATGGCGGGGGTTCCGCTGGCGGGCACCAGCTGGATCCCGGGGCAAGGCACGTTCTGAGCGCCTGCGGGCTGACCATTGACGGGCGGGGCAGGGACCTCGCCCGCATCCAACAACAGGGAATGATGCAATGACCGATCTTGCCGCCTTCGCCCGCGAAAAGGGCGTGAAATATTTCATGATCTCCTACACCGACATGTTCGGCGCGCAGCGTGCCAAACTGGTGCCGGCGCAGGCGATTGCCGATATGCAGACCGATGGCGCGGGCTTTGCGGGCTTTGCCACCTGGCTGGACCTGACGCCCGCACATCCCGACATGCTGGCGGTGCCCGATGCGCCCTCGGTGATCCAGCTGCCATGGAAGAAAGACGTGGCCTGGGTTGCGTCGAACTGCGTGATGAATGGCGCGCCCCTGGATCAGGCGCCGCGCAACGTGCTGGCGAAACTGATCGCCGAGGCCGCCGAAATGGGGCTGGAAGTCAAAACCGGGGTCGAGCCCGAGTTTTTCCTGCTGACCCCCGAAGGCACCGCGATTTCCGACCCCGCCGACAATGCGGTCAAGCCCTGCTACGACCAGCAGGCGGTGATGCGCCGCTATGACGTGATCGCGGAAATCTGCGATTACATGCTGGAACTGGGCTGGGAAGCCTATCAAAACGACCACGAAGACGCGAATGGCCAGTTCGAGATGAACTGGAAATACGATGGCGCAATGGCCACCGCCGACAAGCACAGCTTCTTCAAGTTCATGGTCAAATCGGTGGCCGAAAAGCACGGTCTGCGCGCCACCTTCATGCCCAAACCGATCATGGGCCTGACCGGCAACGGCTGCCACGCGCATATCTCGGTCTGGGACCGCAAGACCGGCCGCAACGCCTTCGCCGATGACAGCAAGGAACTGGGCCTGTCCGACAGCGGGCGGCATTTCCTGGGCGGGATCATGAAACACGCCTCGGCCTTGGCGGTGATCACCAACCCGACCGTGAACAGCTACAAACGCATCAACGCGCCGCGCACGATGTCGGGCGCGACCTGGGCGCCCAACACCGTGACCTGGACCGGCAACAACCGCACCCATATGGTGCGCGTCCCCGGCCCGGGCCGGTTCGAGCTGCGCCTGCCCGACGGGGCGGTGAACCCCTACCTGCTGCAGGCCGTCATCATCGGTGCCGGGCTGTCGGGTCTGCGTTCGAAGGCCGATCCGGGGCCGCGCTACGACATCGACATGTATGCCGAGGGCCACAAGATCGAGGGCGCGCCGAAGCTGCCGCTGAACCTGCTGGACGCGATCCGCTATTATGACGCCGACAGCGAATTGAAGGCGATCATGGGCGAGGATTTCTCGACCGGGTATCTGAAACTGAAGATGCAGGAATGGAACAGCTTCGTGAACCATTTCTCGCGTTGGGAACGTGAAAACACCCTCGACATCTGATCCTGACCGGACCGGCCGTCCGGGCCGGTCCTTCCTTCCCTTTCTGGATGATCTGACATCATGCGCTTTTCCGGCTTTCGCGTCGTCAAAGAGGCCCTGACCGGCCACCACGGGTGGAAACCCCTGTGGCGCAACCCCGCGCCGCAGCCGGCCTACGATTATGTCATCGTGGGCGGCGGCGGGCACGGTCTGGCGACCGCCTATCACCTGGCCAAGGTCTTCAAGGGCACGCGCATCGCGGTGCTGGAAAAGGGCTGGCTCGGGTCTGGCAATATCGGGCGCAACACGACGATCATCCGCTCGAACTATCTGCTGCCGGGCAACGAACCCTTCTACGAGTTCTCGATGAAGCTGTGGGAGACCATGGAGCAGGAGTTCAACTTCAACGCGATGGTCAGCCAGCGCGGGATCGTGAACCTGATCCACACCGACGCGCAGCGCGACGCCTATCGCCGCCGCGGCAATGCGATGCTGCTGGCCGGCGCGGATGCCGAGCTGCTGGACCGCGACGGCGTGCGGGCGATGTATCCCTGGCTGAATTTCGACAATGCCCGCTTCCCGATCAAGGGCGGGCTGTTGCAGCGCCGGGCAGGCACGGCGCGCCATGACGGCGTGGCCTGGGGCTATGCCCGGGGCGCCGATCTGCTGGGCGTCGACATCATCCAGAACTGCGAAGTCACCGGCTTTCGCATTGAAAACAATCGTGTTATCGGCGTCGAGACCTCGCGCGGCTATATCGGCGCCAAAAAGGTTGGTGTCGCGGTGGCGGGGTCGTCGGGCCGGGTCATGGCGATGGCGGGCATGCGCCTGCCGATCGAAAGCCACGTCCTGCAGGCCTTCGTGTCCGAAGGGCTCAAGCCCGTCGTGGATGGCGTCATCACCTTCGGCGCCGGGCATTTCTATGTCAGCCAGTCCGACAAGGGCGGGCTGGTCTTTGGCGGCGATATCGACGGCTACAACTCCTACGCGCAGCGCGGCAATCTTCCGGTGATCGAGGACGTGGCCGAGGGCGGCATGGCGCTGATGCCCGCGATCGGGCGCGCGCGGCTGTTGCGGGCCTGGGGCGGGATCATGGACATGTCGATGGACGGCAGCCCGATCATCGACCGCACGCCGGTTGACGGGCTCTATCTCAACGCGGGCTGGTGTTACGGCGGGTTCAAGGCGACGCCGGCCAGCGGTTACGCCTTCGCACATCTGCTGGCCACCGACCGCCCGCATGAAACCGCCACTGCCTACCGGCTGGACCGGTTCGCCCGCGGCTATGTCATCGACGAAAAAGGCATGGGCGCCCAGCCCAACCTGCACTGATTTTCCTCGCATCATTCAAGGCACGATCATGCTGATCCCTCATCCCCTCCTTGGCCCCCGCGACGCGCAGGAGTTCACCTATCTGGGCGACGCGAGCCTGCTCGACCGCCCCGATGGCATGGCCGACACCGCGCCCGAGGCCTTCGCCGAGTATGTCTATCTGCGCGACAACCCGGCCGGCGTGCATCGCGAATTGTGGTTTCACGAACAGGGCGACCGCAGCTGGCTGATCGTCACCCGCAACACGGTGACGCATGAAATCCTTGGCGCCGAACTGGCGCGCGATGTGGCGCTGGCCGCCATTGGGGGTGCGCAATGACCCGGCTTTCCGGCGGTCTGATCGACCGTGGCACCACGCTGAACTTCACCTTCGACGGCCGCGCGATGACCGGCCATCCCGGCGATACGCTCGCTTCGGCGCTTTTGGCCAATGACGTGCGGCTGATCGGGCGTTCGTTCAAGTATCACCGCCCGCGCGGTCTGGTCGCGGCGGGTTCGGAAGAACCCAACGGGATGGTTGAACTGCGCAGCGGCGCGCGGCGCGAACCCAACACCCGCGCCACGATGGCCGAGCTTTTCGACGGTCTGTCCGCCGACAGCCAGAACCGGATGGGATCGCTCGGCTTCGATTTGCTGGCGGTCAACGACCTGATGTCGCCCTTCTTCGCGGCGGGCTTCTATTACAAGACCTTCATGTGGCCGCGCGCCTTTTGGGAAAAGCTGTACGAGCCGATGATCCGCCGCGCGGCGGGCTTGGGCAGCCTGTCGATGCTGCCCGACCCGGACAGCTATGACAAAGGCTTCCTGCATTGCGATTTGCTGGTGATCGGCGGCGGCGCGGCCGGTCTGGCAGCGGCGCTGACCGCGGCGCGCGCAGGCGCCCGGGTCATTCTGGCGGACGAGGATTTCCGTCTGGGCGGGCGGCTGCTGGCCGAATCCCACACGCTGGACGATGCGCCCGCGACCGATTGGATCGCGCAGGCCGAGGCCGAATTCGCCAGCCTGCCGAACCTGCGGGTGATGCGCCGCACGACCGTTTTCGGCGCCTTCGACCACGGGATTTACGGCGCGGTTGAACGGGTGGGCGACCATCTGGTAACGCCGGGCAAGGGCGTGCGCCAGACGCTGTGGCGGATCACTGCCAAGCGCACGGTTCTGGCCGCCGGCGCGACCGAGCGGCACATCCCCTTCGCCAATAACGACCGTCCGGGCGTGATGCTGGCCGGCGCGATGCGCGCCTATGCCAACCGCTGGGCGGTGAGCCCGGCGCAGACGGTGGCGATCTTTACCAATGGCGACGATGGCCACCGCACGGCGCTGGATCTGGCGGCCAAGGGCGTGAGCATCGCAGGCGTGATCGACACCCGCGCGGATGCCCGCGCGCAGGGCGATTATCCGCTGTTTGCGGGCGCCGTGGTCAGCGATACCAAGGGCCGTCTGGGGCTCAAGCGCATCGCGGTGACGCGCGAAGGCCAGACGCAGTGGATCGAGGCGGGCGCGCTTGGTGTTGCGGGGGGCTGGAACCCGAATGTGCATCTGGCCAGCCATCACCGCGGCCGCCCGGTCTGGAACGACGATCTGCTGGCCTTCCTGCCCGAACCGGGCGCGGTGCCGGGGATGGTCGTGGCGGGGGCCGCCAACGGGCAGGGCTCGACCCACGGCGCGCTGCACTCGGGGGCGCAGACCGCGCTGGCCGCCTTGGCAGAGCTTGGGATCACCGCACCCGCACCCGATCTGCCGCGGGCCGAAGATGCGCCCGTCACGCAGGCCGCGTTCTGGCATGTGCCGGGCAAGGGCCGTGCCTGGGTCGATTTCCAGAATGACGTAACGGTCAAGGACATCAAGCTTGCGCATCAGGAAAACATGCGCCCGGTCGAGCATCTGAAACGCTGGACGACGCTGGGCATGGCGACCGATCAGGGCAAGACCGCCAATGTCACCGCCCTTGCCGTGATGGCCGAGCTGTCGGGTCAGTCGATTCCGGCTACCGGCACCACGATCTTTCGTCCGCCCTATACCGGCGTGTCGCTGTCGGTGCTGGGCGGCGGCGATACCGGGCCGAATTTCCGTCCGCGCCGCCTGACGCCCACGCATGAATGGGCGGCCTCGCAGGGCGCCGTCTTCGTCGAAGTCGGGCAATGGATGCGTGCGCAATATTTCCCACGCAAGGGCGAAACCCATTGGCGCGAAACCGTCGACCGCGAGGTTCTGGCGACCCGTGCCGGTGTGGGGCTGTGCGATGTCACCACGCTGGGCAAGGTCGATGTGCAGGGCGCCGACGCGGGCGAATTCCTGAACCGGATCTATGCCAACGCCATGGGCAGCCTGAAGGTCGGCATGGTCCGCTACGGGCTGATGCTGCGCGAAGACGGGCACGCCTATGACGACGGCACCTGCGCGCGTCTGGCCGAAGATCACTACGTCGTCACCACCACCACGGCGCAGGCCGGGCCGGTCTATCGCCATATGGAATTCGCGCGCCAGTGCCTGTGGCCCGATCTGGACGTGCAGCTGATCTCGACCACCGACGCCTGGGCGCAGATCTCGGTCGCGGGGCCGAATGCGCGCAAGCTGCTGGAACGTGTGGTCGACGGGTTCGATCTGTCGAACGCGGCCTTCCCCTTCATGGCCTGCTCGGAACTGACGGTCTGCAAGGGCCTGCGCGCGCGGCTGTTCCGCATCTCTTTCTCGGGGGAACTGGCCTATGAAATCGCGGTGCCTGCACGCTATGGCAATGCGCTGATGGCCCGGATGATCGAGCTGGGCGCCGATCTGGGCGCCACCCCCTACGGGACCGAGGCCCTGGGCGTCCTGCGCATCGAAAAAGGCCATGCCGCGGGTAACGAGCTGAACGGCCAGACCACGGCGCAGATGCTGGGCATGGGCCGGATGGTCAGCACCAAGAAGGACAGCATCGGCGCGGTGATGAGCCGCCGCGAGGGGCTGACCGCCGAGACCCGCGTTCTGGTGGGCCTGCAGCCGGTCGATCCCGGCGCGCGGGTGGCCGCCGGGATGCATCTTTTCGCCCAGGGTGCTGCGCAAAACACCCAGAGCGATCAGGGCTGGATCACCTCGGCCTGCTATTCGCCGCATGTCGGTTCGATGATCGGGCTCGGGTTCCTGGCCGATGGCGCGGCGCGGATCGGCGAGGTGATCACCGGCGCCAACCCGCTGGAAGGCCAAAGCACCGCGCTGCGTGTCGTATCCCCGCATTTTGTCGATCCTGAAGGAGGACGGCTCCGTGACTGACCTGACCCCGATGACGGCCCTTGGTGGCCAGAGCGCACGCGTGCAGACCCTTGGCACGCTGAGCCTGAGTGAAACCCCCGATCTGGCGCTGGCCTCGCTGTCGCTGCGCCGGGGTGCGGTGCAGCCGGTGCCGATGGGCCTGCCGCTGCCCGGCCCCGGTGGCTGGACCGCCGGGCAGGGACTGTCCGCCTTCTGGACCGGCCCCGGGCAATGGATGATCGAAGCGCCGGGCCGCGCCGAGACAGGGATCGAACAGGCGCTGAAACAGGCCGCCCCCGATTGCAGCGTGACCGATCAGACCGACGGCTTCGCTGCCATTGAAATCACCTCGGGCGCGAGCGGCGCGCCGATCCGGGCGCTGCTGGAAAAGCTTGTCAATCTGGATGCCGCCGGGTTTGGCCCCGGGTCTGCCACACGCACCGGGCTGGAACATATGACCGTGTTCGTGATCCGCCGCGCCGAAGACCGGTTGGCGCTGATCGGGATGCGCTCGCTCGCCGGGTCGCTTTGGCACGCGGTGGAGCGCGCGGCGCAACATTTGCAGGAGGGCACGCAATGACAGCCACACGGATCGACGGTAAGGCGTTTGCGGCGGGGGTTCGGG